>CAWEYR010000001.1:0-87539 GCA_963813345.1 uncultured Acidobacteriota bacterium
GGCGTGAACTTCGAGCTTCCGAAGGAAGAGCGCGATGAGTTGCTGCGGCCGGATTTCAACAACCTCCAACGCACCCGGTCACAAAGCCTGATCCTGTCGTGGGACCGCATCCACTCCACGAGTACCCTGATGCGGACCGCGTTCTATCAGAAGTGGTCCAGCGTGCATCAGTTTCCAGACACCATCGATCAGTATGGCGCCCAAACCGATGCAGAACGGACGCTGGGTACCTTCGGCATCAAGAGCGACATCACACGTGTTCACGGCCGGCACACCGTGAAGGCGGGACTAGACCTGGTGCTGTTACGTCCACGCGAGGATCTGTATTACCTGAGCCAGCCCTGGATCACGTTTACGCACTTGCCCGACCGTCAACGAGCCCCACGTCCACCTCCGTGGTCCGAACCGTGGGCCGGGCGTCCCTCGGCCGGTCGTGTTCAACGGCAAGGAGACTGGTGGGCAAGCGAGCGCCTTTGTGCAGGACAAGGTCCAACTGACGCCCAACTTCACGGTTGATCTGGGCGTGCGATTCGACCGGTACAGCCTGGCGATTTCGGAGTCGCACGTGAGCCCGCGGGTGAACGCCGCGTACCGCCTTCCAGCGGGGACGGTGTTGTTCGGGCTCGTACAACCACTTCTACGTCCCGCCGCCAATCGAGAACGTGCTCGCGAGCAGTGCCGGCCTGACGAGCCTCGTGTCCGAGATCGGGAGGCCGTTGCCTCCGGTGCGCGCCATCAAGGAAAACCAGTTTGAACTCGGCCTGACGCAACCGATCGCGGGGGTCATGAACGTCGGCGTCACGAGCTATTACCGTGTCAGCGACGACCCGCCTCATACCACGCTCTTTCCAGACTCCAGGTTCTACACGTACGCCAGCTTCGACAAAGGGAAAGCCTACGGCATGGAGATCAAGGCTGACGTCCCGCAGATCGCCGATCTCGGGTTGTCCGGGTTTCTCAACTACGCCCTCGGTCGGGTCTGGTTCTACAACCCCATCAACGCAGGATTTACAACCGAAGCCGCGCACCTGACTGACTCGAGTCGCTTCCTCGCTCCGATGGACCAGACTCACACGCTGACATCAGGTCTCACGTATCACAACAGCCGGACGAGACTCTGGAGCGCCCTGGCATTCGAATACGGGAGCGGAACGCCTGGCGGGCATGGCGGCGGCGATCACGAGCACGAAGGAGGGGAAGCCCACGAGCACGCAACCGGGCCGCGGGCTTTGCGGGACGCGATGCCCCTCGCACTTCACGCAAGACGTTTCGATTGGCTGGAATGCGACCGCGAACTCGGGCGTCTCTCGTTGCAGTTCAAACCGCAGGCCGACGCGCTCGCCGCCGTGCCGTCGCCCGAAGCGGTGCGTGGCAGCACGCTACATGTGCACTCGCCGAGCAGTAGGAGCACTGGCTCCGCGTTGAGAGTCCGAGATTAAATTGTGATGGGGAGCAGTGCGACGTGGTCGTGAAGGTTGGTTGTCGAACGGAGTGCGATGATGGCCCGCCTCATCATCCTGGGCGCGACCGGGTCGCTCGGTCGCCACGTGCTGCGCCAGGCGCTCGCCGCCGGCCACGAGGTCACGGTGTTCGTCCGCACGCCGTCCAAGCTGCCGCCCGAAGTCCGGGGCGGGTGTCGGTCCACACGGGCGACCTCAGCGCGGCGTGCCCCTCGATCGTGTCAGAGGACAGGAGGCGCTGATCAATTGCGCCGGCCACGTCGCCGACGGCGAAACGTTCGTGGCCTGGTCGACCGGCTCGTCACCAGCGTGGACTCGCTTCCCGACAGCGGAGCAGCCGGTCTGCTGGTTCCTGGCGGGCGCGGCGCTCCTCGACATCGACTCGTCCGGCCGTCGCGGCGTCGAGCTGCCCAAGGTGAAGTCCACCTACTGGCCCCACCGGGTCAACTTCGAGCGGTTGAGCCGCTCGCGCCTGGACTGGCGACTGCTCTGTCCCGGGCCGATGGTCGATGAGCCCGCGATCGGCTGGACCGGCTGCGCATCGCGCTCGACGCTCTGCCCGTTCAGGTTCCCGCATTCGCGCGCGCCCTGCCCGGCCCGTTGCTCTTGCCGGTCTTCGCGTCCGCTGATTCCTCAGATGATCGTGCCGGACGCAGATGCGGCTGCGCTCATGCTCGCCAACCTCGATCGCGGGAACGCGATGTCGCGCCATCGCGTCGGGCTGGCGCTGCCCGTGGGCATGCGGGGGCGGAAGTCGCAGTGGTCGGCCAAAGTCAATCCCACAGCACCGTTGTTCCTGTGACGTCTCACGCTCAAGCGAGACGCCCGCGCTGCACGGCGTGCCCTTCTCCCTGGGTGCGCCTGCACACGCACGGCGTCTGTTTTGACGCGATGCCACGCGTGCATCGCACCGCATCGTTGAGTGGATGCTCATTTTGGCCGTGGCTGTGGATGGCACGCGAGTTGCCATTTCCAGGTGCATGACTCGAATCGATCCAGTTCTCGCGACACGCAGAGAACTGATTCGCGGGTCCTCTTACCGCGGGTCTCATTCGCCAATGTGCGGCCACGGCCGCATCGCGGCGATTCCTTCGACCCGCTCGGCGTCGGCACGCTGACGCTCCCGCCTGCAAGCCCACCCCATGCAGGACGATGGGCGGTTTCCGCTTCTCGGTGGAACCGTTCATCGTCTTCCGCTCTGACGTCAGGATGTCGGCGTCTCGAGCTCACTACAGCCCGACGAGCACCCTTGATGACGTCGCCGGATACGGACGGTTCGAAAGCCGCCCGAAAGAGTCTGGGTGCGGCTCATTCGGTAGGACGAATCGTTCGACCACGTCGAATCCACAGCCGGACGGCCGAAGGCTGTGCTGATAATCGAGGTTCCGTCGCGCGCGCCACAGGCGCAGACAAGTTCGACATGAGCGGCACGCAGCCAGGCTCCCGATTGGCACCGGCCGTCGTTGCGCTTTGCACGGCTGCCGTGCTGCTCGGGCCTCCTCCGGCGCGGTGGTGCTTGACCCATCACTCGATATCAGTCGGAACGCGCACTTGGCCTGGACTTTTCGATGGCGGCCGCCTGGACCAATCGCGCTCTGGCACGAGACGGCAAAGGCGACCTCAACGGCGCTCTTGCCGATTTTGACCGCGCCGTAAAGCTCCAGCCACGCAATGCAGAGATCTATAACAATCGCGGCGTAACGCGATTTCGGTTGAAAGATCTCGACGGTGCCATCAAAGACCATACACGGGCGATTGAACTCCGACCGGATTTCGCTGAAGCCTTCGGTGATCGTGGCACTGCGCGTCAGATGAAAGGCGATCTCGATGGAGCTATAGCCGATTATGACCAGGCCATCGTGCTGAATTCACTCTTAGGCACAGCGTGGTTCAATCGCGGGACTTGCCGGAAGCTCAAGGGTGACTTCGCGCAGGCAGAGACAGACTTCAGTAAAGCTATTGAGTTGAAAACCGCTGTGGCCGACGCGTACGGCAACCGCGGACTCGTAGGCTGCTGCTCGGCAACGAGCGTGAGGCTGAGCAGGATTTCATCAAATGTCTGTCGTTTGACAAGACATTAAAGGAGTCGCTCGAACGACTGATCCGCGAGGCGAGAGGCATGGAGTTCAAGCGTTAGCTTGCGCCAGGGAACGCCGGCCTCTGGCGGGCGCGCCGGCGGGACGCCGGCGATCCCAGGGGAGCACGCTCAAGCTTGAACTCTAAACCTTACTTCTGAGCGTCGAGCCACGCTTTGAGCGGGGCGAAGTAGTCGATCATTGCGGTAGCGTCCATTTTGTCTTCGCCGGTAAGGGTCTTGAGTGCTTCGGGCCAGGGGCGGCTCAATCCGAGTTGCATCATCTCTTTCAACTTTGCACCGACCTGCTGGTTGCCGTAGATCGAACATCTGTTGAGAGGGCCGGTGAAACCAGCCTGCTTGCACAGTGAGCGATGGAACTGGAATTGGAGAATCGTTGCCAGAAAGTAGCGCGCGTACGGCGTGTTTCCCGGAATGTGATACTTCGCGCCAGCATCAAACTTCGTTTCATCGCGCGGATCCGGCGGACTGATTCCCTGATACTTCTCGCGCAGCTCCCACCATCCGCGATTGTAGTCACCAGGTCCGATCTCACCCGAAAAGACCTTCCATCGCCACTGATCTACAAGATATCCGAATGGCAGAAACGCCACCTTCTCAAGAGCCCGATGCATGAGCAGGCCGATGTCAGCCTTCTCGTCAGGCACGTTTTGAATCAACCCGATTTTCTTCAGATATTCGGGCGTGACCGAGAGTGAGATCGTGTCGCCCAGCGCTTCATGAAATCCGTCGTTCGCGCTTCCCTGAAAGAGCGATGTCTGCGGCGCATAGGCCATCTGGTAATAATTGTGACCAAGCTCATGGTGGATTGTCGCGAAGTCCTCCGCGTTGATCTTGATGCACATCTTGATGCGCACATCTTTCTTATTGTCGAGATCCCAGGCGCTCGCATGGCAAACGACGTCGCGATCCGCCGGCTTTGTGAACAAAGACCTCTTCCAGAACGTGTCCGGCAAAGTCTCGAGGCCGAGTGACGTGAAAAACCCTTCTCCGTACTTAACCATTTGACGCGCGTCAGTCTTCCTCTGGTTGAGAATCGCAGTCAGGTCATATCCGGGATCCCCCGTTGGAGGCTTAAGCAATGAATAGATGTTCGTCCAGTCCTGGCTCCACATGTTTCCGAACAGATGAGCCGGAATCGGTCCGGTCTCCGGCACGACGCTCGTTCCATATTTCTTGATTAACTGGCGCCGCGCATAGCTGTAGAGCGAATCATAGAGCGGTTTCACCTGTTGCCAGAGCCTTTCCATCTCGGCGGAGAATGCTTCCGGCTCCATGTCATAGTTCGATCGCCACATTGAACCGAGGTCCTTAAAGCCCATTTCGCGCGCGCCTTTGTTCGCCAGCTCAACAAATCGTACATAGTCCTTGCGATATGGCGGAGAAACCTCATTGTGCCATCCGAGCCACGCTTGCTTCAGCTCGACGGGATTGCGGCTGGTTGCAAGCTTGTCTTCGAGATTGCCAAGATTGAAGCACGGCTTGTCTGCACCCTCAGGGCAATACTTGCCGCGACCATAGGCGCTTTCCATCGACGCGGCGATCTTCGCGAGCTCCTCGCGCTCTGCCGCATCGCGTGGCGCGGGGAGCGTCAACGCGAGCTTGAGCAGCTTCATTTTTCGCGCCGTTTCCGGCGACATGGTTGTGCCATCAAACTGACGCGAGGCTTCGGCGAGCTCTGTGACGGCCTCGATTGTATTCTTGGTCGCGTCGGCCGCGAGCGCTTCGGTATCTTCGGTAATGAAATTAGTTTGAATCCAGCCCGCTCTCGAAGCCTGTATGTTAAGACTATCGAGTCTCTTCTCAGCGTCGGCGATGAACGCGTCAGGCGTAGATGCTTTTGTGCCTGTTGCGCTGCCCGCTGGTGGCGAACTCGGACCGCTTGCGGTGCAACCGGCAAGAATGATAAGACAGGTGAACAAAAGTAAGTTGATGGTGTTGGTGTGAATTCGCATTTGTCCAGAAACCTCCGAAGATTTCGCGTTTTTGCTGTTCCGCGAAGAAATTAGCACAGGAATTCCCGATGTGGAACTTTCAGGGGTAATTGACCCCTTTTCATGCAACTCAATGCGCACTAGAGCGAAACGAGAATTATTTGTCGGGCTGCAGTATCTGCTAATCGGTATCGTGGCAGAGATTGCGGTTCTGCGGTGGTTTCGTCGCGATGATCTTGATCTGGCGACGCAGATTGCCGCGTGGTGTCTGGTCGCTATTGTTCTCGGTCTTCTACGGATCATTATCATTGTCCTCGCCAGCCAGGTGCGCCGCGATCAGTGGCAGTCCATTTCGCGCCGGAATTGGATCTAACCCCATTTGGAGTGCGGGGACTTGTCACCGCTTTAGTCTCAAGCCGCGAATAGTTCGGCACGAGACTAAAGCGGTGACAAGTCCCCGCACTCCAAATAGCAACGCAAGGTAATATCGAAGTGTGATAGATTCCATGGTTTCCGGGGCGTTGTAACAGCCATGCGAGCCCCTGGCTCCCCGACCCGGACGGAAGCGGCTTCTATGCCTCAGGGCAAAGATCAAGACGACGACTTGCAAACCCGCCGCCACGAAGATAGCGGTTCGAGTGAGGATACGCTCCTCGAAGAGACCGCATCCCTTGCCACCAATCTCGGACAGCTGGACAAACGCGAGCTCCGTGAGGACATCTCCCTCGAGGGAAGACACATCGGTCGCTACGACATCCGCACATTTCTTGGCCGAGGAAACATGGCCGTGGTCTATCTTGCGTACGACAACGTCCTCGAAAGGAATGTGGCTCTCAAATTCCTGCCCTCAGAGCACACGCTGGATGAACGGCGACTGAAGCTCTTCAGACATGAGGCGAAGGCCGCTTCTGCTCTGAATCATCCGAATGTCATCACCATTCACGAAATAGGCGAAGCTGGCGGCGCGCATTTCATTGCTACCGAATTCATCGAAGGTCGAACACTTCGTGAGTTGATGGCACCTGACACAATTTCTCTCGACGAGAAACTGCGGATTGCGATCGAGATTGGCAAAGCTCTCGATGTCACGCATCGCAGAGGAATCGTTCACGGCGATGTAAAGCCTGAAAATACGATGATCAGACCCGATGGTCTGGTTAAAGTGCTCGATTTTGGACTCTCAAGACTGATGCAAGTTGAGAGCGCTGTTGCTGAACGCAGCGAGAGCCCAGGCAGTGGTAGCAGCGGTGGAGCGGAAGCAACACATAAGGGCGGTACGCCACGCTACATGTCTCCTGAGCAGGTTCGCGGAGAAGCCGGTGATACACGATCGGACATCTTCAGCGTGGGCGTGCTGACGTACGAGCTATGCGTTCAGAAGCCTCCCTTTAGTGGAGAGACAATTCGCGATTTGTTCGATGCCATTTTGCATCATGAGCCCAAACCATTGGCGCTCCACTTGAAGAACGCACCAAAGTCGCTTTGCCAGACCCTCGACAAAGCCCTGAAGAAGAATCCTGACGAAAGGTATCAGACCGCAAGCGAGCTGATCCTAGATCTCGAAAAAGCGAGAGCTGAACTGGCTCAACCTCCCTGGTTGAAGAAGCACGCAAAGTTGTTGCTGGCTGCGGCTCTGATAGCGAGTATCCTTGCGCTCGTCCTCTGGAAGACATCGCGACCGGGACCTGATGATCATCCAAGGGAAATAAGAACTCTCGATAAAGCGCGGATAGGAGAGGGTCTCGGGATTTCACGGCCGTCTTTTTCGCCAGATGGTAAAGCAATCGCCTATAGCAAGAACGCGGACGGCTCGGACAATATCTGGATAAAACGTCTGGAGGATCAGGCTCCGCGTCAGGTGACTTTTAATGGCTACCTGGATCAAGGTCCTATATGGTCCCCTGATGGCTCAGAGCTGGCATTCGTTTCCAATCGTGAAGAGTGGTTCGGGATCTGGAGAGTCTCCAGCGGCGGGGGAACACCTCGCAGGGTGGCGCCGCTCACCGGACCAGGAGTTGCACTTTGTCGGTGGTCGAAGGATGGCAGATTGATCTACTTTCAGATGGCAGCGAGCCTTCATCAACTCGAATTGGAGTCGGGGCGGATTACGAATCTGACCGACGGAGGCGAGAGTGGCAAAGCGCATGACTTTGCAGTCTCGCCTGATGAATCAAAAATCTCTTACTCGCTGCGTGTGGGTAACAGTCAGCACATTTTTGTTTCACCACTGAAAGAAATTAGACCTAGACAGGTGACGTCGGGTTCGTCGAATAACACGGATTCGGCATGGTACAGCGACAGTCGCAATATCGCCTATATTTCGCAGAATACGGGCCCACCTCAAATACTCAAGGTAGCAATCGATGGCCGCAAAGAGACGAGGATTACTTACGACGATTCGAACTACGAATATGTCAGCGCTTCTCCGGCAGGTGACATTCTCGCTGCTGTAGCTACTGACAGCACGGCGAGCATCCTCTCCTGCTCATTGGACGGGCAGGAACGGATCGAGCAAACCGGAGATCCGAGACATTCCTTGTTGTTTCCAGACGTCTCCAGCCTCGCTGGAAAGATAGTCTTTCAGAAAATGCTTTCTGCCTCGCATTTTGAAGGCGAACTCCTGATCACAAGACTTGGGGGGAAAGACCCGCCGGAAACGCTTGCTCAAAAGGGTGCTGCTGCCAGATGGTCACCTCAAGGCACGGCCATAGCCTTTCTTCAATTAGTGGACGGGAAACTGCACCTCGTCAGCAGGAATACGAACGAGGTCTCCGCGAGAGTCCTCGCATCCCAGGTGGACGTTCTTGGGACAACTCGCGTCCCTGTGCATCAGATAGGAGTTAACTTCAGTTGGTCACCTGATGGCAGGCGAATCGCTTACGCGACTGTCGCGAACCCTCCGGAGCCAAGCAATATCCGTGTGGTACCAAGTGACGGCGCACCGTCGTCGATAGTCACAAAGAATGAGAATCCCGGACTCAGGCTCTCATCACCAATCTGGTCACCGGATGGAAATACAATCGCGTTCACCCGGTCGCCAAGAGACTCAAAGGCGACCGGCAAATACGAGATCGTGATGATACGTGATGGCATCGAAACGGCAATTCTGGAAGAGCAGGTTCGTCCGCGGCTTCTCGGGTGGTCGTCATCCGGCACCGAAGTTCTCATTGCTGTCGGGTCCAGCACAGAGCCAAGCCTTCTTCAAACAGTACGAGTGCACAGGGGATCGCGGAAAGGACGTTCAGCCATAACACCAACCGCGATCGACTCCGCTTACCTTCATAGCTTCAAGCTATCTCCGGACGGGCGTCACGTTGCTTTCGTACATAGAGTAGACAGCAAGGACAATATTTCGGTGGTTGATGTACAAACCGGCAAAATCTCGAAGCTCTCGCAGAGTAACGAGACTGGCCTTTATATCTCGGGGCTTACCTGGTCGAGCGACAGCACCAGGATCTTCTTCAGCCGACAGGAGACACTGGCGCGAGTTGTCTCGTTAGAGAGACCCACTGACAAATGACTCGACAGAAAAAAGGAGAATGCTTATGCCCTTTACAAGAAAGGAACACTTGTCCTCTGCGTTTAACGAGGCGGTTGATCAGATGTATTCGAACGCGGCAAGTGATGAAGACAAGGAACGAGTGCTTAATCTGGCTGAGAGGTGCATTCGTGAGCTGACGTGGACCGGCAGGTACGTTTTTGATTTCCTGCCAGGTGGATGTCAGCACCCGTTTGTTGAAGCTCCGGACGGCTCGTGTGTATTGCCGTTTGCAGATCAAGGGTCGGAGACAGAACGATCGCAGTGAGGTCAGGAGTATGAGTGCTGGGTGCTGGGTGCTGAGTATGGGGTTTGAGTTCAAGCTTTAGCTTGTGGTTGCATTCGAGTGATCAACAAGGCCTCAGAATGCAACCACAAGCTAAAGCTTGAACTCAAACCTCATACTCAGCACTCAGCACTTTTCTTTCTAGAGCATCAACTGACCACCATTGATCTCGATCGTTTCTCCGTGAAGATAGCTCGACGCATCTGACGCGAGAAACGCAATCACTCGGCCGACTTCCTCAGCCGTACCGAGGCGGCCGAGTGGGATTCCAGCAGTAAACTGAGCCAGAAGCTCGGGCGTCGACAGCCGTTCGTGAAACGGAGTCATGATGACGCCCGGTGCTACGCCATTCACCCGCACGCCAGACGGCGCCAGTTCGCGAGCCAGGCCCTTTGTAAAGCACATGACTGCCGCTTTCGCGGCTGAGTAGACGGCTGCGCCCGGCCCGCCTCCGTGATGACCTGCGATAGAGCCCACATTAATAATGGCACCGCGACGACGCTCGATCATCTCGCCCATTACCGCCTGTGAGCAGTAGAAAACGCTTTTGACGTTAAGGTCCATCACACGGTTCCAGAGGTCGTCCGTGAATTCCCGAATCGATCGCCGCTCGATCAAATCTCCGGCATTGTTGACGAGTATGTCTATCGGACCAAGCTCGGCACGAACAGTATCGACAAGCTTTGTGACTCCTTCTCGCGTTGATACGTCGGCTTCTACGACGATGGTTTTGCGGCCGAGTGCTGCAACCATCTTCCGTCCCTCTTCTGCACCTTCGCGATTTCGATGATAGTTAATGGCGATCGCCGCACCGCATTCGGCGAGCGCCACTGCGGCCGCCCTCCCGATTCCGCTGCTGGCTCCCGTAACAAGGGCAACCTGCCCGCTCATATCCTGCTTATTCATTATGTTCCCCTTGATTTGTTATGCAGCTCCGATGGCTTCGCGACGGGAAATCAATTTCGAAAACAACCCCAGTCGCGAAACGGTCACACCGGTAAGAATTACAGCTGCGCCGACCCACCCTCTCCACTGGAGCCTTTCGCCAACTACCAGATAAGCGAAAAACGCAGCTGAGACGGGTTCGAGCGCATACAAAATCGCCGCGTGACTCGGCGCCATCTTGCCTTGCGCCCACGTCTGCACAAGCGCCGCGAGAATCGTAGCGAACAACGCCATGTAGCCCACCTGGGCAGCGAACTTGAGTGTCAAAGGATTCTCACGCAGTTCAATAGCTACAAGACGCGGCAGGCTCGCCGGATCGGCGGCAAGTCCCCCCAAAGAATGAAGAATGATATATGCAGCCAGAGCAAGCAAAGCCACGGTGATTACCTGGACCGATGCCAGTGTCCGCACGTCACTCCGTCTTCCAAAAACACTCGTGGCAACAATGTGAGCGGCCCATGCTGATGCCGCACACAAAACCAGAAAGTCGCCGCGATTGATAGACTCGCCCGCTTTCGGCAGACTGAGTATCGTGAAACCGGCGATCGCGAGCGCCAGCCCGGCCAGATTGTCACGTGTCGGCGGGATGCGAAAGACCAGATAACTGATTATCGGCGTGAAGACCAGATAAAGCCCGGTGATGAATCCGGCCTTTGATGCGGTCGTGTATACGATTCCTGAGACCTGAAACGTTATGCCGGCGAAGACGCAAAGGCCGAGAATGACACCTTCGCGCACTTCGGAGGCCTGCAAGCGTCTGAAATGCCGCCAGAAGATAAGAATGAACCCAAGCGATGCCAGTCCAAAACGAACGCTCGTGTAGAAGAATGGAGAATGCGTGGTCACGATCTCCTTGGTGATCACGAACGTCGTGCCCCACATAAGTGCCAGCGCACCAAGCGCCAGATCAGCGCGAATGGATCTTTCGTCATTCATACGATCCTGCAGTATACGGAAAAATGGCACGTTGTACCGCCTTCAGGCGGAATCTTTGAAAACCAAGTGCTGAGTATGGAGTTTGAGTTCAAGCTTTAGCTTGTGGTCGCATTCTGAGGCCTTGTTGATCACTGAATGCAACCACAAGCTAAAGCTTGAACTCAAACCCCATACTCAGCACTCAGCACTCAGCACCCTCTTCTCTCTCACTACCTGCCCCCTTTCTGTTATAGACTCGCCCGAGTCGAGGAGTGCGATGAAGTTCTGCCCGGAATGTAAACGCGAATACCCTCTTGCTCAGCGGTTCTGTCTCGAGGATGGCCGGCTGTTTCTTTGCGCGATCCCTATCACCTTGTCGGCAGGACGCTGGTGGATAAGTACCGCCTCGATGCTCTCATCGGCATTGGTGGAATGGGAGTTGTCTACAGCGCACATCATCTCAGTATCGACCGCCGCGTCGCGATCAAGATCCTGCAGCCAAATATGGCCGTCGGCAATGAGCATCTGATGGAGCTTTTCGAGAAAGAAGCAAGAATGGCAGGCCATCTGACGCACGAGAACATCGCCAACGTGATGGACGCCGGGCGAACTCTTGACGGCATCTCGTATATCGCCATGGAATGGCTTGAAGGCAAGACGCTTGAAGACATCCTGGAAAAAGAAACCCCGATGAGCTTCGAACGGGCCGGCGCCATCCTTGCACAGGTTGCGGCAGCGCTCGATGCGGCGCACAGCAAGCGTATTGTCCATCGCGATCTCAAGCCATCCAACATCATGCTCGTCGAGCGCGATGAGCGCGTTTCCAGCGGTGTTCCGCATGTCAAAGTCCTTGATTTCGGTATCGCCAAAGTGGTTAGCGAAACAACCGCCGCTGCCGTCTCTGCACCGATGGGTACCCCGCATTACGCGAGTCCCGAGCAATTCCGGCTGGGCGGTCACATTGATGGCCGCGCGGACATCTATTCCCTGGGCGTGGTGCTCTATCGGATGCTGACCGGCGAGGTACCGTTTCAAACAACTTCGATACATGAACTGATTCAGAAACAACTTAACGCTCCACCACCACGGTTGCGCACTGTCAGACCCGATGCTCCCGAAGCAGTCGAAAGACTTCTCGATCGAATGCTCGCCAAGCAACCTGAAGATCGTCCGCAAAGCGCTTCCGAGGCTGCTGAAGACTACCTGGCCGCGATTGGCCTCGACCTTGCCGCCACGCGCGCCATTTCACCTACGCCCGTACCTGGGCAGCTGCATCGCTCGAGTGCGGCTTTCGATCTGCCGACCCGCCTCGATAAGCCGCAGCGCACGATTCCAAACCTTCAAGCGCTGACCGGGTACTTGCGCGCGCATCCATCCAGGGCTCTGGCGATCACGCTTGCCATCGTGGCTGTATTGGCGGCCGGCATCTATTTCTGGCGGCATCGCGCGCAATTACTTGAGGACCGCAAGCGATTGGCTTTCTCGAGTTTTAAGAATGTCTCCGGCGACGCTCAACTCGACGCGCTCGAGCGAATTGCGCCTGAACTGCTTCGACAAAAACTTGCTCAGGTTCCGCAAATGTACACTCGCTCGGGAGAGCAGATGAGCGATGCTTTGCGATCGATGAGCAAGGACGCAACAGCGAACCTCAGCCAGGCCAATCTACTTGAAGCGGCCCGCCTCGCAAGCGCTGGAGCCCTTGTTTCGGGGACGATAAGCCGGCAGGGGAACAAGCTTGATGTGACGGCGCGACTGACGGATGTCAAGCGTGGCGGCGAGTTCTTTACGGGCTCTGTTCAGGGAACGCGAAGCGAAGACATTTTTCCGATGATCGATCAATTGGCAGGCATCATCGCGTCGCATTATGGCTTTTCCATCGATGGCACGCCACGCATCGCTGATCTGACAACCGCGTCCTTCGAAGCGTTCCGGTTTTATCATTCGGGTTATGAGCGTCTCCTTGCACAGGACTTCGATGGTGCGGTCAAGAACCTCGAGAATGCGACAAAGATCGACGAGAAATTTGCTTTGGCCTACCTGCAGTTAGGACGCGCATACAGACGTGCCGGCAACCGCGCGGGTGCAAAGGAAGCCTTCGGCAAAGCAATGGAATTGCGCGATCGGACTGGAGAGCGCGATCGGATGCTGATCGAAGGTTATAACCAATGGCTCGGATTGAATGAGCGGCAGAAGGCGGATGAAAGCTTCGAACGAATGCTGACGAAGTTTCCGAACGACAAGGAGGCATTGCTGTCGCTTGCTATCATCAATCGCGAGTTGCGCCGGTATGACCGCTCGATCGAGTTTGCGAAGCGTGCCACGAGTCAGGACCCGCGATTTGGCGCGGCCTGGAATACGATGGGCTACAGTTATCTCTTCAAGCGCGACTATGTAAATGCGATCGACGCATTCAAACGTTACGCGGAGGCTGAGCCTGCAAGTGCTAATCCGCACGATTCGCTGGGCGATACCTACACCGAAGCGCATCTCTATGACGAAGCAATCGAGGCTTACCAAAAGGCATTCGAGATTCAGCCGAACTTTTTTGAATTCAGCGCATTGTGGAAGCGCGCGGAAGTTCATTTCCTGAAGGGTGATCTGACTCAAGCCACTGCAAATGCCGAACAGTTCATCCGCAACACTACAGACAGATATCGCTATCTTGGCGAGCTTACTCTCGCACGAATCGAGTTGTATCAGGGAAGGCTTGGAGGCGCGCTGAAGCACTTTGAGAATGCGCGCGCTTCTGACGTCAATGCGGACGGCTCGAGTATCAGAGCGGATGTTTTATGGCGCGAGGGCATGCTCCTTACCGGGCTGCGCCAGTATGACAAGGCTCTCGATCGCATTCAGGAATCGAGAAAGCTGAACCCTCAAGGGCAGAACCTGGATTGCTCCATATCTTCAGACGTTGATGCTTAAGGGTGACGGCGAACAGGCATTCAAGGCATTCGGCGCCCTCGCAGTTCGCAGCTCCAGTCCGACCGACTTCGAGCTCAGAGCGCTGGACGCGCAAGCGCGCGGGGACTACGCCACAGCGATCGGTCTCTGGAAGAATCTGCGCGAACAACTGCCTGCTGTATCCCGCGGATATGATCTTGGACTTGCTTACTTTGCATCCGGACAAAAGGCTGAAGCCGAGCGTGAGCTTCGCGAGCTGGTCAAAGGGCGGCCGGTGCCGGATCTTGGAAGCTCAAGTCCGATCAATCCACTTTACGATACCCGATTCATACTTGCTCATTACGAGCTTGCTCGCGTGCTCGAGTCCGAAGGCAAGACCGATGAGGCGGCCCGGTACTACAAACAGTTCCTTTCCTTCTGGGGAAACGCCGACTTCAAGCTGCAAGAGATCGATGAGGCGAAGAAGAAGAGGGGTCGGACCACGGAGTCGGGAAGTCAGGGTACGGAAAGTTCAAGCGTTAGCTTGCTCTCATAAATCGAATACAAAGATGCCAGCCAAGCTTGAACTCTATACCCTGACCCTTGACTCCGTGTGTTCCGTGGTCATCTCTTCTATTTCCACACGATCTCAAAGATCTTCAGGTTGATGTTCTTACCCTTCAGCTTCTCGGTGCCGAGAGACTTTACCTGGATGCTTTCATCAAGGGCCTGGAGCGTATTCTCGCTGATGACTATCTGATTTGGCTTCGCAATACCCTCGAGCCGTGCCGCGGTGTTCACCGTATCACCGATAGCCGTGTAGTCGAGCCGCGCTTCTGACCCGATGTATCCAATGATAGCCGGGCCGGTATTGATCCCTATGCCAAGCGATATCTCCGGGAGACCTTCTGATACGAGCTGTCTGTTGAAATCGATCATCATCCTCTGCATCTCGATCGCAGCGCGCACGGCATTGAGGGTATCAAGAGGTCCGGTATAGGGAGCTCCAAAGAGCGCCAGCAGGCCATCACCAATATATTTATCGAGGGTGCCGCCGTTCTTGAAGATGATCTCGCTGACGAAGGTGAAGTAGCGGTTGAGCAAACTTACGATCAGCTCGGGAGAGCTGTTTTCGGAAAGAGTCGTAAACCCGCGAACATCCGCAAAGAGAACCGTTATGCGCTGTCGTACTCCACCGAGTTTGATGTTCTCAGGCGAGCGCAGAATCTCATCGACAACCTGACGCGGAAGAAAACGTTCAAACCGCGCGCGGGCCTGCGACTGTTGCTGCAGCCGCTCGTGATTGATCACTGTACTGATCGCGATTCCAGTCTGAACCGCTACGGCATTCAGAATATCAAGATGCTGCGCGAGGAAAGTTTCAACGACATCGTAGTAATCCGCGTAAATAATACCAAGCAGTCCGCGCGGTCCTGCGATCGGCGAAGCCATGACCGAGCGGATCTGATGAGAGATCATGCTTTGAGAAGGCGGCACGTCGGTCGCCTGATGCGCATCAGAGAGGAGAACTGATACGCGTTCTCGCGCTACTTTTTCGAATACCGTCTTGCTTATTGGGAATGGCTTGCCCGCATCGGTCTCGTCGCGCGTTCGCGAAGCAACTTCTTCGAACTCACTCTGCTCATTCTTGCGGTAGATGAAGCAGCGCGAAGCCGGTGTCGACTGAAAGAGAATATCGAAAACCTTCGTGTAGATCTCGTCGAGCGAGAAGACTGAGCCGAGTTTCTCTCCAAGCTCATAGAACAGACGGAGAAGACGCTCGCGTTTCTCGAGCTCGCGGCGCAACAGAGGTAAGGACACGTCGTGTGAGACTTCAGTGCCCGAGATGGCCGGCGCAAGAAGATCATGCGGCGTGCGCTGAAGCATATGTCGAAATTCGGGATTCTCTCCTGATGGCTCATCGGTCTGCACGGTCAGCGTGCAGTTGCCGAGCTTGATGACGTCACGACTTCTCAATCGGAGTTCGAGATTTGGCGGGACCGGCTGTCCGTTGACAAAAGTGCCATTACCGCTGCCGAGATCACGAATCGTGAGCCCGTCTCTTGTTTGACGCAGGAGAGCGTGTTGCCGCGAAACGCGCGGATCTTCGAGCACCAGCTGGTTCTTGGCATCTCGACCGATGGTTGTCTCGGCTTGCCGCAGCTCGAATGAAAAGTTGCGATTCAGCGGCGCCTGAATTTCAAGACGTGGCATAGTCCTCAGTATTCGTAAGTACGTCCGACATCTGCGACCTGAAGACGTGGCTCGTTGAGCGCATTAACTTCACTGATAATCCGATCGCGATATGGAGTTTTCAGGTGAATTCCTACGACCGCTATGTCGGGCCGTAGTTTCGCAATTTCTTCGACCAGCGTTTCCGGCGAATGATGGCACGAGGCACGTGCCAGTTCCGTGAGCCTCGACGGGAACGAAAGATCGATGAATACCGCTCGCAGCTTCATACACTCGTTTGCTGTTTGCCAGATGCGATCGGTCGCTCCAGTGTCTGATGTGAAGAGTACGGCGGTCTTGTCGTCCTCAACAAGAATTCCGTGGGTCAGAATGGTGTGTGTTACTGGAATCGCAGTGAGCCGCATCCCATCGACTTCAAAGGTTTCACCGGAACGATACGGTCGGTGCATGACCAGTGGACCACTCTCGTTCTTGAGCACCTCAATTGGTACCCACACCCTGTAATTGAAGAGATTGCGGCGCAATGCCGCGAAGTCAGATCGAGTAGCATAGAGGTCGACCGGTGTGCTGAGATCCTCGTAGAGATCCATCAGGAACAGCGGCAGCGAGAATACGTGATCGAGGTGGGTATGAGTGATCACGATCGCGCGGATGTTCAGCTGCTCCTCTCGAGACAATCCGATGGCCAGCGCACCCGCATCGATGGCGAGCGTGTCATTGACAACATAAGAGGTCAGCAGCTGATGCCGCCCGTCACTCGTACTAGGTACGATCTTGACTTTCACTTTGTGCCGAGACGCTCGCGAAACTGCGGGAGCGCCGGATTTCCGGGATTGACTCCTTCCAGCTCGTCCAATACTCCCCGCGCCGCTTTTGCGTCTCCCTTATCAATCAGCGCCGTGATCAGGTTCTGCAGAGTCTTCTCGTGTTTCGGATTGCGTGAGAGCGATTCCCGAAACGTCGCAATCGCCCGATCGAGGTCTGGCGGCTTTCGCAGGTAATATGTCAGGCCGAGGTCAGTTCGCACTTCCACTTCATCCGGCCGGCGCTTGAGGGCTTCCTTGTACCAGCGTTCTGCGTCCGCGTACCGCTCGAGATCGAATGTCACATTACCGAGACTCGCCAGAACATTGAAGTCGTCAGGCTTGACCTTGTACGCGCGCTCGAAGTGATTGAGTGCCTGGTCATAACGCTTGATCTGATAAAAGAGCGAAGCTGCCTTCATCTGAGCGTCGAAGTTTCCTGGTTCGTTCCTGGCAGTTTCGAGCGTCGCTGTGACTTCAGCCTGCATGCCTCCCGAGGAAGCCGCGGCGTTGCCGGAGGGTGGGTGATCAGGAGGAAGTGATGGCTGCTGACTTCCGGTTGCCGACGCGGAAGACGTTGCAACTGGTTTCAGAACGGTTGATTGAGTTCGTCCCCAGATATCCGATGATCAAACCAGCCAGCAGGCCGATTACTCCAAAGAGAATGTTGTCTTTATTCACTACTTCACTTCGTGACAATCAGCGCACTTCGTTGCCTTTTCGTTGCTTCCCAGTTTCTTGACTGCTCCTGCGTTCTTGGGCTTCTTGGTGATTTCACCTTTGTGGCAGTCGATGCAGTTGATGTGGTAGGCCTCTTTGCTCCAGAGCTCGATGCCGTCAGAGCTCTTCGGAGTATTCGCCTTTCCCTCTTCTCGAAAATGGCATTCTGCACAGAGAGGTATTTTGGGTTTACTCGCATTGAAGCTATCGAGTGTCAAACCTTCATTCGTGTGATGACAATAGGTGCAGTCTGAGAAACCAAGATGCTGCTGGTGCGTGAACTTCACTGCACCCCACTTCTGGTCGACCGAGGGAATGACGATGTTGTCTCCTGGCAACTTCTGCTGAGTAAAAAGAAAAAGAAACGCCGCGACAACCGCAAGCTTTATCTTCATAACGTGTAGAGTAAACCCCTAATTGAATGAAGTTCAAGGTACGTCGTACCGCCTTCAGGCGGAATCTTCAGCTACATGCCTCCCGACGCCGGAAACACTCGAAGGTTGTCTCCATGACACTTTACACATGACCCGGAGCCGGTCGGACCATACTCGCCACTGAATACCTGGCGGCCATAATGCTGGCCACCGTCGTGACAACTGAAACACCCTTTGCCGGATCGCTCACGTTCGCGCAAGTGTTGCTTGATGCGAATCGTTCCGGGAGCGGGTAACGGCGTCCCAAAACCCCCTGAGAGCGTGTGGCACGCCCTGCAATCGCCGTTCACGTATTCGACATGTGTCTTGTGTGTGAACCTCGCCCCATAGGCAAGACTCGTGTATTTTCTCTCCGCAACCTGTTCAACCATCTGTGTGTGACACACTGAGCAACTCGATTTCTGTGCGCCTTTCTCAATGCCACTCTGCGGCGTGTGACACGCGTAACACTCTGAATGGTCCGGGACCAGACGCGCGACTTGCCTTTGGCTGGGTTTGTGGCAGAACGCACAATCGAGCTTCCTGTTGTCGCCGAACGTGTATCCGACATGTGCTTCGTGTTGCTTCCCGTCAAAGAAGACGTTGAAGTCATGACGTGCCGGAAAATCACGCTGAGGCGGACGCTTCGTCAGCGTCCCGGTGCGCTCGTGGCAAATAGTGCACGTCTCGAGAGGACGCGATGTGAATTGAACCACGTGGCACTCGATACACGCGCGATGCCCGGGAAACTCGAGACGCAGCCGCTCGTTGCGCGCCGTCGTCGGAACTAACTTTGAAAGGCGTGCGGCGCGCTCATGGCAATCATCACACTTGAGCTCGCGTGTAGCGTTTGTCCCTGGAATCTTGACCACACCAAGATGCGAGCGATGCGTAAAGCGATTGTAGTTCTTTGCGGCCGGCGGTGATTGCGCAAATGTTCCCGCAGCAAAACAGACGAAGGCCAGGACGATGACGTATCGCAGGCTCACGGCTTCTCGACTCCCGGCGGAGGTTTTTGAGCTGGGGCGGGAGCGGGAGTCGGAGTCGCGGCAGGCTTCTTGTAAAAGTGGCTTTGTGGCGGAAGCTGAATGCCCCGTTCTGGCGCGCTCTGCCAGCAGCGGCAGATTGTGACAGTAACTGCACTTTGCAGTCGCTATGGTGGTAGCACCTTCGATCTTTGTCTGCATCTCTCTTCGATGGCAATCGACGCACGATTCGCTTCGCGGCTGTGGAACCTTTGTCCGCCTATCTGGCGTGAAAAAGTCAGATCGCTTCTCTGCCCGCTTCGCCGTTGCGTGGCATTCCATGGCATGCCTTCGTATTTCCACCCATCGCCTCTTCGTGTGTCTTGTGGCTGAAGGGCTTCAGCGGCTTCGCAGCGGGCCCGGGTCCCGGTGCCTTCAAGTTGTTGAGCTCCGGCTCGATGATCTGACGTTCAAAACGTAGTACCGCGAGCTCCGTTCCTGGTCCCTTCTCCCGCCTGGTCGTCACGTGACAGCCGACACAATTCGTAGCGAATGTAGGACGCTTTCGCGAGACTTCCTTCTCATTGAAGTGACAGGCAAAACATTCGCCATGTCCCGGCGCACTTTGCTTGATTCCCGGCGCCGGATTCTCGTGACACGCGGCACACTCGAAATAGTCTTTCTCCTTGAATTTCTGCCTGTCCTTGAACTTCGTTTTCATCGCTGCCGAAAGCTCGAAATAGCCCGAATGATCGAGATGCGAAAAGTTGTCATAGAACTGCGATTCGGGACCGGATTGAGGATTCGGGAACTCGCGAATGTTGCGTTTGAGCTCGCTCAGACGCGTCGAGGAATGACAGATCACACACATCTTCGGATATGTCGCTTCGGTGACAGTCGATTCGCGTCCCTGCATTGCGTGACAGTCTGCACACGCAGAATGAACGATCGCGCTCCCGGGCTTCGAGTTTGGATATCCGGTCACTTTAGGACGATCCGGCGACGGTTCAGTGTGACAATACGCGCAAGTCAGCTCCTGTGGGTTGCCCTTGCGCAGCACTCCATCCACTTTTCCCTGATGCGTCTTGTGGCTGAACTTTGAATAATCGACTCTCTTCGGCTGCGTCGAGAAAGAGACAAGCCCGCAAACAGAAACAAAGAGGATTACTATTGCTCGTTGCATTTCAAAAGCAGGGGTCAGGGATCAGGGGTCAGGGGTCGGGGTATGGAGTTCAAGCTTTAGCTTGCTGGTTTGCGCATCGCTTCATAAGAGCAAGCTAAAGCTTGAACTCCATACCCCGACCCCTGACCCCTGACCCCTGACCCCTCTTCTCATAGATTCGGATGCCTTGGAAACTTGACGAATGGCAGCCGGACACCTCGAACAAAGAACTGATCTGCGCGAATGGCCTCAGGTGCTTCAAATCCTGCGCTTCCCGCAGCAGCGATCAGATCGTCCTGATCGATTCCGTCTCCACTGATTCCGATAGCTCCTGCGAGAATTCCGTTACGGTAAAGCGGAACGCTTCCTGCGAAAATCTGGATTCCGTTCTTGAGCGAAAGAATTCCTGTGCAGCTGGTTACTGGCTGCCCGGCGAGTACACGCGCCAAAGCCGTCTTTACAAGTGCCAGCTGAAGACCGGTGTTGAACGGGCTCCACACTCCTATTGGTTTTGAGAAAGGTCCGTTCACTGTGCCATCGATTCCATCAGGAAAGAACGGCCGGCTCAGGAATCCATTCGCCCGATCGCTGAATGCGATCGATCCGTCGAGCCGGATGCCGTCAGCCAGCGCTGCATCGGCGAACTTTGCAAACCTGCCGCTTTCAGCAGCGCGCAGTTGTGCGCCCGCAGTCGCGCTCGAAAAGAAGACTGCGGTTCGAGCCTTCTGTGCGGCAACATCAAACCCGAAAATGGGTGCGTCCACAGTGCTGAAGAGGCCAATCACGTTGCCTTCAGTATCGACCACTGCAATGTTGACCTCGGCGGCAGACCCGAGCGGGCGGCGGATGGCTGCACGCGTCTTCGCTGCCTGCTGCGCGGCTTGAGTGACGATCTGCATCACGTTGGCCGCGGTCAGTCGTGTACCGGAAGTCAGTGCGCCGTCCTTGAATGGATAATAACGATTGTCGATTCGACCCGGCGACTCCTCCGAGAGTCAGAGGGCTGAAGCGTGTCGCTGCAGCACCGCGAATCGGAAACATCGGGTCTACGGTTCCAGGCAGCGTGCCAAACGGCGGTCCAGGCGAGCCGCTTTGCCCGGCGTTAACGAACGGCAAGCGAATGCCATCCGCCAGTATCTGATCACCTCGGATTGCAATAGGCGCCTCAAACCCCAGGGTTCCTGCTACTGCGACGATCTCCTCCGGCGACTGATCGTCATCCGCAGCATTGATATCGACGGAATAAATGCCATCTCCCTCGATACCGATACCTCCCGCGGCTATACCATTCTTGTAAACCGGCACTCCTCCTGAATCTCCTGCGAGTCCAAGAGGAAGATTTGGTATCTTCACGTCGGAACAGGGCAGCTGTGAGAACTGCACGCCGAACAGCGGACCGCCCGGTTGATTTGCGATCAGCGGAGGGAAATGTTCCTGAACGATGAAGCTTGCGGTTCGCGTGGTAAACGCGTTTCCCTGCGTGCTGAAGAATGCTGCGGTACCTGCTTTTGAGATTGCCGCGAAAGCTGCAGGCACTTCCACGTCCTGCAGACCATCGGCGTCTGCTGGCTTGAACGCCGTTATCCTTGTCGTCGCTGGCGCTCCGGTCATCCTGAAGACACCAAGCACGGTGCCTTCGTGGTCAACAACTGCGACTGAAGCACGGAGGCCGATTTGCTGGGCACGTGCTACGGCCTGTGATATGAGCGTCTCGACATCAGCAGCAGTGAGAGCCGACTGCGAAGGAGCTGCGGGACCCTGCACAAGCAATTGCGCGGTGTTGCTAATCCGATCGCGGGCCGAGAGCATGCAATCGACTATGCCCCCTGAGAGATTCGGCGGAAGCTCGACATTGATCTGATCGACTCCTTCATAGCTGCCCTGCGGTCCGGCGTACATCGGCGTGAGCTCAGCCGCGCCTATCTTCACCTTCAGCGAGACCGAGTTGCGAAGACCTGTGCCAAAGAGGCTCAGGTACTTCGGTTTCCATGCGGTGCCAGGATCGATAGGGACGGCTTTTCCATCCGGCGAGGCGACAGGATCGAAGGTTTGTCCATCGTAGGTCGTAAGCGCTGCCGCCAGTCCGTTGCCGCTCGACGCGACTGTAAAGATTGCCGGCGACGATTCGACTATCGACAAGTCGCCCTCGGCGACTTGCTCGCCATCGTTCATCACGCGCAGTCGCGCAACCCCAACGGCAGCGGTTTCCGGAATCAGAAAGTTTATCTGTCCCGGAGAAACGTAGAACAATTGAGCCAGATGCGTGATATTGGTGCTGTCGACTACACTCACGCTCACATCTGCGAGTTGAGTTGGGAGGGGAATAGTCGCAGCCTGCGCGGTGTCGGAAGACATTCCGGTACCAAATGCGGCCGCGATGGTTGCTGGAGAGACTAGCGAATTGTAGCTCGCAGCATTGACCGTGACGACAGGCTGCTCTCCTGCAGCACGCGCCGCAAAGAAGGCTGTAGCGATGGCAATCAGAATGAATCCGAGCCTGAGGAGCACCGGAAGACCTTTTAGGTTAAGGGGCCACGAGTCTGAGAACGAAGTGAATATATGGGAATAGTGAGTGCGTCAGCAAGGGCAAAAGGCATGTTGTACCGCCCGGGAGCGCCTGGGCTCCAGCCTGGCGCGTGGAGCTGCAAATCAGCTCCGAAACCTTGGTGAGATACGCGCGCAGGCTGCCCTAGGCGCTGCCAGGCTGGAGCCTGGCGCTCCCAGGAGTGTGATGGATCGTATTCGATATTTCCTGGCTGTCCTCAACATTGTTGTGCTCCCTTGCGGGTTGCTCTACTGGTTTCTCATACACCCGTTCGCTCGCGGATGGAGAAAGCTCGGACCGGCTCGCACCTTCATCATTGTGCTGCTCGTGATCTCGGCTCTTGGAGTCCTGATCTTCAGGTGGCGCGCATTATTGATCGGCGCGGATCTCGGGACCAGTTGGATCCTGGTAGCGATCGCCCTCGTCCTCTTTGTCCCGATGTTCTGGCTGGAGCATGAGTATAAAAAGCATTTGAGCATTGCAATATTGTCCGGCTACCAGGAGTTGTCGCCGGAAAGTGCGCAAACCGGCCGGATGCTCAACCAGGGAATCTATAGCGTAGTGCGTCACCCAAGATACCTCAGTGCCGGCATCGGAGTGATTGCCGGCGCGCTTATCGCGAACTATGTCGGACTCTACATACTCCTTTTGCTGTTGTTGCCGTTGGGGTACGCCATGGTCAAGCTCGAAGAGCACGAGCTTATCGAGCGCTTCGGCGACGAGTACCGGAAATACCGGCAAGAAGTTCCAGCCATCATTCCACGCTGGCGGCGATGACGTGACGTCTGAGCTCCGCTAGCCGGCTGGCCCGATGCCTCCCCGGCAAGTTGAACCGGCCGGATGCTCCAATCTTGCTCGCATCGTTTTGCTGGTGCCATAATGCGCGCGGACTGACTAGGCGACCTAGGCAATAGACTTCAGCCTCACCTGGTAACCTCAGTGCAAAGCTTCACGCTTCTGCTCCTGTCGCTAACCTGGATATTTCACGCTGCCCAGAATGCGGCAGGACAGCAGCCTCCTGCGAAACCACCACCGCCTACCGTTGAGGATGCGGACTTCAAGATCATCAAGGACAGGTGGCGAATCGAATTTCCACCAGACCCGAGGCGAGTCGAACCGAGCGTTCTCAACCCTTATCGACAGAATCTCTTCAAAGGTGACTATCCGATCATCGGGCAGCACACTTTCCTCAACATAACGCTCGCGAGCGAGACAGGTGTCATCCTGCGGCGTCTTCCGGTTCCTCAGGACGTAAGTGCAGAGCGACCTGGAAGCTTCGAATTCTTTGGGCGCGGACGTCAGGAAGTCGTCGGACAGAACTTCATCTATTCCTTTGATCTTTTTCACGGCGATACTTCATTCAAGCCGGTTGACTGGCGACTGAAAGTTACAGGGATAACAAATATCAACTATCTGCGCGCTCGAGAGCGTGGAATCGTCAACATCGATGTGCGCCGCGGGACTGATCGAACAGATAACTTCTCTGCCATTGAAGATCTGTTCTTCGAAGTAAGACTTGGTGACACGACAAAGCTCTTTCCTTTCCTTCGCGGTGACGGATCGAAGTCGGGCCGCTCGCCATATTTTGATACGACGAGCCTGCGCGTCGGCATTCAGCCATTCACGAGTGACTTTCGCGGATTCATATTCAGTGATGCAAATCTCGGGGCTCGCGTCTTTGGAAACTTTGCATCGAATCGGTGGCAGTACAATCTCGCCTACTTTGAAATGCTCGAGAAGGACACAAATAGCGAGCTCAATGTAATCAATTTCCGTCGTCTGCGCTTTCGCGACCAGAAGGTCTACGTCGCGAACCTTTACCGGCAGGATACGTTCACGCTTGGGTACACGACAGAGTTCAGTCTTCATTACAACGATGACCGGCCGAGTACTGAATATGATGTCAACGGATTTCCGGTTCGTCCGGCAAGAATCGGGAGTGTCAGAGAGCATCGCGTGCGTGCAGGTTATCTCGGGTGGGCAGGTGATGGGCATTTTGGAAGGCTCAACGTGACGCACGCGTTTTACCAGGCATTTGGCCGCGATACATACAATGGGATTGCGGGTCGCGCCACGCACATCAACGCGCAGATGGCCGCCGGGGAGGTGTCGATCGATTACGATTGGCTGCGTTATCGCGGAGCCGTCTTCTGGACTTCGGGTGATGCAAAACCTGATGACGGGCAGGCGCGTGGTTTTGATGCGATCTTCGATACTACTTCTTTTGCTGGTGGCAAGTTCAGTTTCTGGAATTCGCAGGGCTTGAGGCTGACGCAAACTGCAGTCGCGCTGGTTGAGCCGCGAAGCCTGATCCCGAGCCTGAGAAGCAGCAAGATTCAGGGGCAGGCAAACTTTGTGAATCCTGGTTTGACTTTGTACAACGCGGGTGTGGATGTCGATGCCACTCCAAAGGTCCGAGCGTTTTTGAATTACAACTACCTTCGCTTCAACCGGACTGAACCGATAGAGACTGTGCTGTTTCAACCCGGCGTGCGGCACGACATCGGTCACGATCTCGGACTGGGATTCATATACAGACCATACCTGAATGAAAATGTTCTTTTGACTGGAGGAGTTGCCGGGTTGTTTCCGGGAACCGGGTTTACAGATATCTACAGTTCAAACTGCAACGGGAGTCCGCAAGGGTGTGGGGCGGGACGACCGACGTTATGGTCGACGTTCGTGACGTTGAGATTTGTGTACTGAGGACTGCGGTCTGAAGGCGGTAATACATGCGCATCATAAAGCTTGGCTTCGTGCTCATAACCGGTTGTTTGCTGGCATTCGGTGTAATGGGGGCACAGCAACGCCAGACACGCGTGAATCCTAAGAGTGTTGGATGTATTACGTGTCATACCGGAACCGAATCGATGCATGCCGATGGAGATGATTCGATAGGCATTGGATGCGCTGATTGTCACGGAGGCGATCCCGCCGCAACAGTAAAAGAAAAGGCACATGTGCAGCCACGGTTTCCCGAGCGCTGGAAATCAACGGCAAATCCAAAACAGATCGCAGCGAAATGGAATCAGGAGAGCGACGAATTCATACGCTTTATTAATCCCGGAGACTTTCGAGCCGCCGACATTGCTTGCGGGAAATGTCACGAACGAGAAGTCGCGTGGACAAAAAAGAGCATGATGACTCACGGCGGAATGCTTTGGGGGGCGGCGCTCTATAACAATGGGGCCTTCCCATTTAAGGATGCGCGCTTTGGAGAGAGTTACGGTAAAGATGGCGCGATTCAGATGGTGCTCACCAATCCTCCGCCAACACCTGACGAAATCCGCCTGAAAGGCATCCTGCCTTCGCTCATTCCGCTGCCGCGCTGGGAGATAACCCAACCAGGAAACGTGCTGCGAGTATTTGAACGAGGTGGCGAGCTGAAGGGGCTCCCATCGGATGTGGGAAGTCCGAATCCGTTCGAGCTCGCCGGCAAGCCGGAAGTAAAGTTGAGTGATCGCGGCTTTGGGACGCGTTTGAGAACTGATCCGGTCTTTCTGGGATTGCAAAAGACGCGCCTCCTCGATCCGCTACTCTCATTTCCTGGCACGAACGATCACCCTGGAGATTACCGGTCGTCGGGATGCACGGCGTGCCACGTGGTCTATGCCAACGATCGTGATCCGAAGCACTCGGGCCGATTTGCCGAGTTCGGGAACCAGGGATTGTCAAAGACCGCGGATCCGACGATTCCCAAGGATGAATCAGGCCATCCCATCAAGCATCAGATGACTTCAGGACCACCGTCGAGCCAGTGCATGGTCTGCCACATTCATCCGGGCGGAAACATGGTCACGAGTTACTACGGCATGACATGGTGGGACAACGAGACCGATGGCGATTTGATGTATCCCGATAAGCAGCCCGATCTGAGTGCTGAAGAGCGTGACGCAATTCAACTGCGGAATCCGGAAGGGTCTGCGTTGCGCGGACGCTGGGGGCAGAGCCTCGATTTTCTGCAGCGCATCTGGACAGATATCAATCCGAAGGCAAAACGAACACAGTTTGGAGACTTCCACGGACACGGTTGGGTCTATCGCAACGTCTACAGAACAGATCGCAAGGGGAACATGCTCAATTCGCGCAGCCAGAAGATTGATCCGGGCGATGCAGAAAAGTTCAAGAAAGCAGTTCACCTCGAGGACGTTCATCAGAAGAACGGAATGCACTGTGCTGACTGCCATGTGAAACAGGACGTGCATGGCAACGGTAATCTGTACAACGAGCCGCGCGCGGCGATACAGATCGACTGTGTTGATTGTCACGGCTCAATCACGGCGAAGGCGACACTTGAAGTTTCGGGTCCTGCCGCCGGCGAAGGCCGCTTCAAAGGTAAAACGATCACGATCACGAAAGATCTGAAGCGAGTACAGACACGTGATGAGCGCGGACGGGCGGTTCGCATGTTTCAGGTGGCTTCAGCCGAAAGCCCGGTACGCAAGAAGGATGCAAACGGGCGCGATGTGGAGTTCCGCAATGGCGAGATCATTCAGAACTCGCTGGTTGAGCCGGGAAAGTGGTGGCGCGTAGTCCAGACAGTCGACACGATCACGCCGGGAAGGCGCGATTTCAACGACGCGTCAGCATGGGCCAAGACCGTGCAGCGTGATGGCCGTACGTGGCTCGAAGCCGGCACGGATGAGAAGAAGCTTGCTCATTCGAACAGCTCGATGACCTGCTACACCTGCCATTCTTCCTGGACGACAAGCTGTTTCGGGTGTCATCTTCCGATGTCGGCAAACAAGCAGAAGCCGATGCTCCACAATGAAGGCGACGAAGACCTTCGAAACTATACTCAATATAACTTTCAGACCCTGCGTGATGACATTTACATGCTCGGAAAAGATGGAACCGTCACGGGCCGCCGCATCGCTCCCACTCGCTCGACGTGCGCGGTTCTCGTCGGTTCGCAGAATCAGAATCGCGAGTGGACGTATTCGCAGCAGCCGACAGTCTCTTCCGAAGGGTTGAGCGGTCACTCATTCAGCACCTACGTTCCACACACTGTCAGCATGTCAGAGACGAAGACGTGCACCGATTGCCACGTATCGCGCGCGAATGACAACAATGCGTGGATGGCGCAGCTGCTCATGCAGGGCACCAACTGGGTCAACTTTATCGGTCGATACGCGTGGGTAGCAGCGGGCAGGCACGGGATTCACGCGATTGCAGTGACAGAGCGTGATGAACCGCAAGCCGTCATCGGATCGTCACTTCACCGGCTTGCATACCCTGACGAGTATGCGAAGCACGAGAAGCGGGATCGTGTTCTGAAAGAAGCGTACGAACATCGAGCGAATGGCGAGGCGCTGTCGATTCAGGTGCGCGGCGAGTATGCCTACGTTGCAAACGGCCCCGGTGGCTTGCGCGTTTACGACATTGCGAATATTGATAACAAGGGATTCTCTGAACGAATCACGACAGCGCCGGTGTCACCGCTCGGACAAAGATTCTATGTCAAGTCGAAGTATGCGACTGCAGTGGCATCGCCCGCGACGACAGCGATCGATCCGACACGAAATCGCCGGCCAGAGAATGAAGAGCAGGCGATCCATCCGCTCTACGCCTATCTCTATGTGACTGATCAGATACGAGGGGCTCTACCTGGTAAACGCCGCGACACTCCTCGACGGAAACCCATCGAACAATTTTCTGAAGCGTGCGCTGACATTCAATCCGGATGGAAAGCTGAACGGTGCAACGAACATCACGATTGCGGGTACCTATGCATACATCACATGCGACCGCGGTCTTGTGATTGTTGATATCAACGACCCGCTCAAACCCAAGATTGCTTCCGAAGTGAGCGGTTTCAAGTCTCCTCGCGCAGTCGCGATCCAGTTTCGTTTCGCGTTTGTCGTTGATGAGGAAGGCGTCAAGGTCGTAGACATTACGGTGCCGGAAAGCCCGCGTATCGTAGATACCGGACGCGTCGCGATTACAGAAGCGTCACAACATCTATCTGGCGCGCACCTATGCGTATGTGGCAGCCGGAAAGAACGGGCTTGCAATTGTCGACATCGAGAAACCCGAACAGCCAAAACTCGATCAGATGTTCAACGCCGATGGCGCGATGAACGACTCACACGACGTAAAAGTCGGGATGACAAACAACAGCCTTTTTGCGTATGTCGCAGATGGCAGAAATGGTCTGCGGGTCGTTCAGCTGCTTTCTCCGGATGCAAATCCCGAGATATACGGTTTCTCGCCAAAGCCGACACCGAAGCTGATCGCGAGTTTTCCGCTTAAGGGTGAAGCGCTTGCGCTCTCGAAAGGAATTGATCGCGATCGTGCGGTGGACGAGTCTGGAAATCAGCTTTCAGTCTTCAATCGCCGTGGCGCGCGTCCATTCAATCTTGAAGAGATGCGCCGGATGTATATGCGGGATGGGCAGTTGTACACGGTTACCGACAGTGTTCCTGCGCGTCCGCGCCGGCAGCCGGCAACTGGAACAAGCCTCTCTGAGGCTTGTGCTTGAATCCGCACTCGCTGTCCGATGGTTCTAAGGCATGTAGTACCGCCTTGAGGTGGGCAGCGCTGCGACTGCCGGATCACGGATCAGTCGTGAAACGCGCGCGACTCCACCTGGGACAGTGTCAGTAGCCCGACCGTCAGGGAGGGCTCGCGACAAACCAGGCGTCGTGCAAGCCCTCCCTGACGGTCGGGCTACTGACACCGTGACGACAATGCCCGAGGTATGACTGCGCGGTTTCTGAGGAGCCAAATGTTCTATAATCGTGAGACTATGTTACATCGGATTCTGTTCTCTGCGCTCCTTGTGTCTCTAACGCTGACTGTTGCGGCTCGAGGCCAGCAGCAACAGCCAAAGGATCCAATGGCTGAAAGAAACAAGTTCTTTGAAGGTGACTTCAATGCGCCCGAGTTCCCGTCGGGAATTGAATGGCTCAACACCGAGCGCCCTCTTTCGGTGCGAGAGCTTCGCGGCAAGATTGTCCTGCTCGATTTCTGGACCTATTGCTGCATCAACTGCATGCACATCATTCCGGACCTCAAAAAGCTCGAAGCGAAATACGCGAACCAACTCGTGGTCATAGGCGTGCATTCGGCTAAGTTCACTACCGAGAAAGGTACCGACAATATTCGTCAGGCGATTCTGCGATACGAGATCGAGCATCCGGTCGCCAATGATCGCGATTTCGAGATCTGGAAGGCATACACCGCTCAGGCGTGGCCGACGCTCGTTCTTATCAATCCTAAAGGAAAAGTGGTCGGCAAGCATTCGGGTGAAGGCATCTTTGAGCCATTCGATGAAGTCATCGGCGGCATGGTTACGTACTTTCGCGGCAAGGGAGAGCTTGACGAGAAGCCTGTTGCATTTCGTCTTGAGAAAACGAGTGCACCACCGAGCCTGCTCAGTTTTCCCGGTAAAGTGCTGGCCGACGAGAAGAGCAACCGCGTTTTCATAAGCGATTCGAATCACAATCGAATCATCGTGACGTCGATCGACGGGTCAGTCATCGATGTCATCGGTGATGGTGAGATCGGCAAACGTGACGGATCGTTTGCTGAGGCGGAGTTCAATCATCCTCAGGGCATGGCGCTTGACGGCGAAACGCTCTACATCTGCGATACCGAGAACCATCTGATCCGGCGTGCTGATCTGAAAGCACGACGGGTCGAAACGATCCTCGGGACAGGCGAGCAGGCGCGAAGATTCAATATTACGGGCATCGGAACCGCGGTGGCTCTGAACTCTCCGTGGGACGCGCTTGTCCATCAGGGCAAGCCTTTATATTGCAATGGCGGGTCCTCATCAGTTGTGGGTCGCCGATTTGAAGACGCTTGAGGCGAAACCCTATGCCGGAAGCGGTCGCGAGAATCATACCGATGGCCCGCTGCTGAATGCTGCACTTGCTCAGCCGAGCGGAATCACAACGGATGGCAAGAGCCTCTTCTTCGCTGATAGTGAAGTAAGCTCGATTCGAGCCGCGTCGCTTTCGCCTTCAGGAGACGTTACGACCGTAGTCGGCAAGGGTCTTTTTGACTACGGTGACATTGATGGCCAGGGTGAAACGGTTCGGCTGCAGCATCCGCTCGGAGTAGTTTTTGCCGAAGGCAAGCTCTACGTTGCAGACACCTACAATCACAAGATCAAACAGCTTGAGATCAAGGAGCGCACCAGTCGTACGTATGCGGGCACGAAGGAGCGGGGGACAAAGGACGGTGAGCGGCTGAAAGCGCAGTTCAATGAACCTGGAGGAATCTCAGCGACATCGCAGGCTCTCTACGTGGCCGACACAAACAACCACCTGATTCGCCGCGTCGATCTCAAGACGGGCCAGGTTGCGACCTTTGAACTGAAGGGCCTCGAAAAACTGACGACACACATGGTTCGCAAGTTCCGCGGTCGCGTTGTAGACGCTCCGAAACAGGCGCTTGCACCCGGGAAGGGCAACATTTCTCTCTCGTTTGATCTGCCGGCCGGGTACAAGTACAACGCGGGGGCACCGTTTTACGTCGCCTACGAGTCAGGCGACGAGAAGTCAGTGAGAATCGACGCGACCGAGAAAGCGCGCAATTTCACTGAGCCGAAATTCCCATTGAACATTCCGGTGGAAGCTATAACGGGAAACACAACCGCAACCATCGATTCAGTAATCTACTTCTGTAATGATGCAGACGAGAAGGTGTGTCTCGTCGACAGCGTAAGAATTCGCGTCCCTCTTGAAGTCACAAGCGGCGCACCGTCGAGAGCAGAAGTAAAGATAGCCGCGAAAGCGAGAGGAAAGTAAGTAAGTACGTTGTACCGCCTTCAGGCGGAATCTTCATGTCGATCAAACTTCTCGCTCTCGATATTGATGGGACGCTGCTCAATCCGCGCGGTGAGTTGACGCCGGCGACGCGACGAGCGATCGAAGAAGTCCGGAGCCAGGGAACTCTCGTCGTCCTGGTTACGGGGCGCCGCTTCGGTTCGGCAAGACCGGTTGTGATCGACCTCGGCCTCGATCTTCCTCTCATCTCGCACAACGGAGCGCTCACAAAGCATGTCTCAACCCTCGAAACCATCCTTTATCATCCGCTGGACCTCCAGACCGCGCGTGATGTAATCGCCTTTGGACGCCAGCGCGGCGTGGATCTCATCTGCTGTGACGACCCGGAAGGACTTGGTGTCATGGTTCTCGAGAACATTTCAGATGAGAACGGTTCTCTGCATCGGTATCTCGCGAAGTATCAGGATTCAATGCATAAAGTGACTGACCTTCTCGAGTATCTCGACCACGATCCGATTCAGATAATGTTCTCCGGGCGCTGTGATCCTATGGACGAATTTGCAGATGAACTGGCGGCCGCTCTCGATGGTCGCATCCAGCTCTTCAAAACGCGCTATCGCAAAGGTGACCTGACAATCCTCGACGCTCTCAGCACGACTGCATCAAAGGGAGCAAGTGTTGAAGAGATCGCTTCACGGTACGGAATCGCGCGTGAAGAGATCATGGCGATTGGCGATAATCACAATGATATAACGATGCTCGAGCGCGCCGGTATTCCTGTGGTTATGGAAAACGCGGAGGACGAGCTCAAGAGAATGGGATATCACATCACCTCTTCCAATGATGAAGACGGTGTTGCCATTGCAATCGAACGATTCATTCTTGAAAGGGAACTAAGCTTATGACTGAAGCATCAAATCGCATCGCCGATCGTCGAGACGAACAAGGGTACGATCAGGTTCGAGCTCTACGAGAAGGATGCTCCGATTACGACCTCTAACTTCATCGGTCTGGCCGAATCGAGCTTTTATGACGGTCTGAAGTTTCACCGCGTCGAGCCGAACTTTGTCATCCAGGGAGGCTGTCCTCAGGGCACAGGAACTGGAGGTTCGGGCAAAAACATCAAGCTCGAGATAAGCCCCAATCTCAAACACGGCGATGCAGGCGCGGTCGCTATGGCTCGTTCAGCACAGCCGGACAGCGCCAGCTCCCAGTTCTACATTACTCTCTCACCCACACCCTTTCTTGATGGAAATTACGCAGTCTTCGGCCGCGTGACCGAAGGTCTCGATGTCGTGCGCAATATTCGCGTTGGCGACACGATGAATTCGGTTCGGATAGAAAGCAACGCGTAAAGCCTGGGAGAGAGGGGTCAGGGGTCGGGGGTCAGGGATCAGGGTTTCGAGTTCAAGCTTTAGCTTGCTCTTTACACGCTAGCTCGCGAACAGCAAGCTAAAGATTGAACTCCAAACCCTGATCCCTGACCCCCGACCCCTGACCCCTTATCTTCTACATCTCCTTCTTCGACGGTTTCACCGGTTTGTAATCCGGCGACATTGTGATGTTGTTGGTCACCGTAGCCGCGCCGCATTTCTTGGCGATCTGCGTTGCGGCTCCTTTGCTGCCGGGATTCTTCGCGGTCCCTGTCAGTGTAGCGCCGCCGTTACTGACCACGGCCGAGAAGCCTTGATCCTTGATGCCCGGCGAACTCGAAAAGCGCTCGCTGATGCATTGACGAATCTCTGTATCACTCTTGACGCGCTCAGCGATTGCCGGCGCGATGAGAATCGCCCCGAACACAAATTGGCACACGATGAGAACTGTTCTTCTCATTCTTCCTCCTAATGGCTATTGGTTTGTGAAACGAGGCGGCCGGGATGTGCGCGCACTTTATAGCTGAAGTGCGCGCATCTTAGCAAGAAAAATACTTGTGATTACCTGCGATTACTCGCGATTATTGTGTGGCCAGCATTCGGTCGAGAGCTACGCGCGCGTAATGGGCCGTGTCGTCATCGACCGTGATCTGATTGACCACCGTGCCTTCGACAAGGTTCTCGAGCGACCACAGCAGGTTCTCTGGCGCAATCCGAAACATCGTGGCGCACATGCAAAGGTCCGGAGCCAGCAGCGTCACGAACTTGTCCGGATGATTCGTCGCCAGCCGGTTCACCAGATTGAGCTCAGTTCCAACTGCCCACTTGCTTCCCGCAGGAGCCTCGTTGATCGTCTTGATTATGAATTCGGTCGAACCGGTGAAATCCGACTTTGAGACGACTTCATAGCGGCATTCAGGATGCACCAGGATATTGATGCCCGGATACTCGGCCCGACGCTCGTCGACATGACGCGCCTGAAAGCGCCCGTGGACCGAGCAGAAGCCCTTCCACAGAATCAACTTCGCTTCGCGCAACTCCTCAGGAGTGTTGCCGCCAAGCTCGAGCCTCGGATTCCAGACAACCATTTTGTCGAGCGGTATTCCGAACTTGGCGCCTGTATTGCGTCCGAGGTGCTCATCCGGGAAAAGAAGAGCTTTTCACTCTCACCTAGCGCCCAGCGGAAAAGAGGAACGGCATTGGACGACGTGCAGACCGCGCCGCCATTGCGCCCGCAGAATGCTTTGATATTTGCTGCGGAATTCATATACGTGATCGGCATCATCGAATCGATGCCCACATCCCGCAGCTGCTCCCAGGCTGTCTCGACCTGGTCGAGGGCGGCCATATCAGCCATCGAACAGCCGGCGGCCAGATCCGGAAGAATCACTTTCTGATGCGCCCCACTCAGGATGTCAGCCGACTCGGCCATGAAAGTGAACACCGCAAAAGACGATATACTCGGCCTCGGGCCGCTCAGATGCCATCTTGGCCAGTTTGAACGAGTCTCCGGTGAGATCGGCGTGGCAAATGACGTCGTCGCGTTGGTAGTGGTGCCCGAGAATCAAGGCGCGACTCCCCAGCCGCCGCTTCGCCTCCTGAATCCGAGCGAACGTCTCGTGCTCGCCGAGACCGACGTAATCCTCCAGCGGCCTTACTTCCGTAACTTCCAATTCCAGAGGTTTGCATAACCATGCACTCCAGTTAGTGTCACTCGTACACTATGTCGTAGTGTACAATACACACTAAGAGAATGCAAGGGCAACACTGGTGGATATCCTGGGAACCTGGCCTCTGGCCGGCGAGTGCCAGCTAGACGCTAGCTGAGGCGAGCGTTCCTATGGCGACTGACTGCTTATCAACGGCAATGCCGGATAATTGCTCCGAGGACCGAGACAAGCAGCCAGCTCCAAAGCCCAAGCGAGCGATTTACAAATGCGAGCGTCATCGAAAGGATCGCGACGACCGGGATTCTCAGAATCAACAGCTTCACTCGTGTCCGTGTCTTCTCATCGACATGATCCGCTGTCAGGATTCCATCCCGGCAAGCGTATATCCACTGAGCGAGCATGAGCAGTCCCGCTACACCAAGCGTGCTGGAGAAAATGACGATCGCGAGCGGTTCCTGCCGGTAAGTGTCCACGACGTCCGTGGTCCAGGGCATTAATGAGATGCACATCAGTAGAAACAGATTGAGCCAGAGGAGGACCGTATCGGCTTACTTACGAGCGCGATCATCTGGTGATGAAGCACCCAGAGTGATCCGATGACCAGAAAACTCAATGACCAGCTCTCGAGCGCAGGTAGTGTCGACCGAAGCATCGCCGGCAGGTTGTCTTCGGCCGGGTCAGGCAGCTTGAGTTGCAGCACGAGCAAGGTGATCGAGATGGCAAAGATCGCGTCACTGAATCCTACTAGTCTGCTGGTCTCGAACGTCGATGTCGCACGTCATAATCCGCCTTTTAGCGGAATCGTTAAATTCTGATTTCCAGTTCGGATGGATCCGCCTGAAGGCGGTACAACATGCCTAAATCCGTTTCTGAATCCCGAGGGATTTCATGCGGCGGTAGAGGTGGCTGCGATCGATGCCCATGATTTCTGCGGTGCGTGACATGTTGTTGTCGGCCTCGGCGAGCTTTCTGAGGATGTATTCGCGCTCATAGGCTTCGGAGGCTTCGCGGTAGGAATCGAAGCTGTAACTTGCTGCGGGAGGTGCTTCGCCTGCAAGAATCGGAAGGTCATCTGCGTCGACTCGCCCACGTTCCTGCATGATGATCACTCGCTCTACAGTGTTGCGCAGCTCGCGGACATTGCCCGGCCACGAGTAGTTCTGCATACGCTCGATCGCCTCCGGCGCGAACACTTTGGGGCGCTTCTTGTTCGCATGCGACGATTTGCGATTGAAGTGATCCACCAGCAGCGGGACATCTTCGAGCCTTTCACGTAGAGGTGGAATCTCGAACGGAATCACATTCAGCCGGTAGAAGAGATCAGCTCTGAACGTGCCGGCTTCGATTTCGGCTTCGAGCTTCTTGTTGGTTGCCGAGATGACTCTCACGTCGACGGTTACCGAGTTCTCAGAGCCTACGGGCTCAAACCTCTGCTCTTCGAGAGAGCGCAGAACCTTCGCCTGTGTCTTGAGACTCATGTCACCGATCTCATCGAGAAAAATCGTGCCGCCGTCGGCACGCTCGAGTTTGCCGCGCCTGGCTCCTGTAGCTCCGGTAAACGCGCCTTTTACATGACCAAAGAGCTCGGATTCGATCAGCTCTTCCGGAATGGCAGCGCAGTTGACTTCAATGAAGGGCCGTTGCGCGCGGCTTGAGCTTGCATGCAGCGCGCGGGCGACTAACTCCTTACCCGTTCCGGACTCTCCAAAGATGAGCACGCGTCCGGTCGTCGGTGCTGCATAGGCGATCTGCTGCCTGAGCGCGCGCATCGGAACGGATTCACCGACCATGAAGTCGTTTCCACCGAGCTTTTCACGCAGCTCGGCGTTAGTGAATTCAAGCTCCTGCTGGTCAAGAGCGTGCTTGACTGCGAGCAGAGTCTTTTCCAGCGACAGCGGTTTCTCTATGAAATCAAATGCGCCGAGTTTGGTCGCTCGCACCGCTGTCTCAATCTTTCCGTGACCTGAAATCATGATGACGCAGACATCGGGGAACTGCGTTTTCAGGCGTTCAAGAGTTTCAAGCCCGTCAATTCCCGGAAGCCATACGTCGAGCAGCACGCAGTTGTAAACCCGATCGTCAAAGACGCGAAGAGCCTCTTCCCCGCTCCCTACGGCGGCGACAGTAAAACCTTCATCCTCAAGCACACCCCGGAGGGCGCGCCGGATTCCGGGTTCGTCATCAACGATCAGAATCGAATGGGCCATATCAGATTACACCGGCCGTTTCGAGCGACTTTGCACTTGGAAGCTCGAGAATAAAGCGCGCGCCGTGAGGAAGATTCTCGGTGACTCGAATGCGCCCGTGATGTTCAGCCGCAATCCGGCTGACGATTGCAAGGCCGAGCCCGGTCCCGTGCCGGCGAGTTGAGTAATACGGTTCAAAGATACGTCCGCGGTCATTGCGAGGAATGCCAGGACCATTGTCCGTGACGACGACTTCGACAATTTCGCGCGCAGTATCTTCGCGCGTTTCAACCGTGATGACACGCGCAGACCGCGACTCGTGGAGAGCTTCGATGCCATTATCAATCAGATTGACGAGCACACGCTTGATCTGCTCTGCATCCGCCAGAGCAACCGGAGCCGAAGCGGCAAGACTGGTTTCAATCCTGATACCTTCGAGCCTTTCATCGTAGAGCTTGATTGCGCTTTCGACGATCTCGTTCAACGAGACAGGCTGTGGTTCGGCCGCAGGCAGCCTGGCAAAGTTCGAGAATTCATCAACCATTCTCTGCAATGTCGCAACTTCAGCGGAGATGACCGACGTGCAGTCACTGACAAGCTCTCTTTGACTCTGAGGAAGCGCCAGCTTGTCATCGGTCAGAAGCTTTTTCGCGAGACGTTCAGCGGAAAGGCGGATCGGCGTAAGAGGGTTCTTGATTTCGTGCGCCATCGTTCGCGCAACCTCACTCCACGCTGCGCGCCGCTGAGCTTCAATCAGTTCCGAAAGGTCTTCGATCACGATCACCACGCCTCGAGCTTCTCCTTCCGGGTCGCGGAATGCGGTTACGGTGACCGCAGCATCCAGCTTCACTTGATTCTCGAGCGTAAAATGGACTTCGCGCGTCACTGAATGCAGTCGCGCCGCGCGGCGGATCAGACGCCGCAATTCTTCGCGTTGCTCTTCGGGCAGCAACGCTTCGAGCTCGACGCCGGTAACGCGTTCCCCTTCGAAGCGCAGCAGACGCATCGCAGCCTCGTTGATCGTCGTGACAAGGCCGTTCTCGTCAAGCGAAACGACGCCCGCGGAGAGACTTTCGAGTACGGTTTCGATATAACGCCGGCGCTCTTCGAGTCGTCGCCTGTTCTCTGAGAGCTCTTCCGTCATTTCGTTGAATGAGACGGCTAGCGAAGCCAGCTCATCATCGCCAACAATATCGGCGCGATACGCCAGGTCGCCCTGCTTGATATGCTCCGTAGCCTGCGCCAGTTGCTGGACGGGACCAGCGATCGTGCGCGCCACCCAAAGCGCCATCCAGGTTGCGATGAAGAGGACAAGCAACGTGATCAAGCCAAGCGTAAGCAGTGCGCTCTGCTTGTAAAGGCGCTGATTAGCTTTCAAGCGGTCATACTCGAGGTTCTGGCGGTTCATCTCATTGGCGCGCGCTGCGAGATCAGATGGTACCTGCCGTGTGAGGGCGATCCATCCTCCATCCGCAAGTGGAGCTGAGGAAATGAGCTCAACCGGTTCGAAGCCTTCCTTCACTTGAGCCGCAAACGTCCTTCCAGCTTCGGCTTCTGATCGAGCCTCTTGCCACAACCTCTTGAAGTCCTCTGAGCGATCATCGACGGGAGATCCGAGCGACGCGACAGCGCGACCTGTCGAGTCATAGAGCACAACCGTGGCCAGCTCGAGGTTCGCGTATTCGACAGCCAGCGCCTGATTACGATTGCCGGCATCCAGGTTTCCAAGAAGTCGAGCGATTGTCGAAGCGGAGCGCTTCAATTGGTCCCGCTCGCCAGCCACGTAAGCCGTGTGAATCTCCCGCGCATTCTTGACCATTTCGCTTGCCGGAAGGCTGAACCATTTGTCGACACTGCGGTTGATAAGACCGTAGCTCGCGAAGAAGAGAAAGATGACAGGGAGGAGCGAGAGTGCCACGAAGAAGAGCACGATACGTGTCTTGAATCGCGCTCCGAGCCGATGCTCAATATTTTCGCGTCGCAGCTTAATGAGGTTGCGCACGAGGACCATGAGGAGGACAAGGAACGCCAGCAGATTGATGGTCGACAGCGCGTAAAGAATCAGCGTTTCGCTGGCTGTTTCCGGTGAGAGCCACGGCAATGTATTAAAGGAGACTTGAACAACGAGGAGTGCGAAGAGCAATACAGTGGAAAACGCGAGCAGAATGATGCGGACACGGCGCCGCGTGAGGCTGCGCCGCGCGCTCGAGGGCTCATTCTCTTTAGAAACTAGAGGCATGCGCACAGCAAAGGAAATTCTAACAAAGTGTCTTCCGATGTAACAGATGCGACAATTTGACGCGTCCTCGCACGTCGTGGCAGTATCATCTTACAGGAAAGTACCCCCAGTATCCTCAGACGAATCAAAGAGGAGGAAGCAATGAGTAATTCAGCCTTTCGCAACAGGCGCAGAGTAATACTGTCCGGCCTGTTCTGCGTTGCACTGCTGCTGGTGGCGACTGTCCTGGATGATGGTGCCTTTGCACAGAAGAAGAAATCGAGCGGTGGCTCGAAGTCAGCAGCGCCGACTTACAAGTTTGCTTACGAGCACGGATACCGCGCCGGCTATGAGGACGGTTTCGCTCAGGGCAAGGCTGATATCGGCCGTGAGCAGCTTCGCGATTTTGGACAGAATGATCGTTACAACCGCGCTGACCGTACCTATCAGGACCGAATGGGCCTTCAGATCGAGTATCAGGAAGGGTACCGCTCCGGGTTTGAGATTGCGTATTCAGACGGCTATTTCGGTCGCGACCTACTCGACAGCCATCCCCGCGAATCTCGGTCGCGTGGTAACGGCGAAACTCAATGCGTCACTTTCACCAAGTGGAACCCCTCGGGATACTCAGGGAAGTACCACTGTCACGGATGATCGACGGGATAACGGAGTGTTCTCAGAATCCGGCTCGAGGTCCGGCTCGAACTCCGGCTCGACGACCGCGTCCGGGTCCGGCACGGGCGCTAACAACAACCGGGTCCCGAATGACATTCAGATGAAGATCCGTCTTCAGGATCGAATCAGCACCAAAGACAGTCGCGAAGGTGATCAATTCACTGCCGTCGTTCTTGATCCAAGCACGTTTGCCGAAGCGCAGCTTGTTGGTCACATCGCGAAGCTCAAGAAGGCGGGCAATATAAAGGGCAAGACCGAGCTTCAGCTTTCTTTCGATACCCTGACACTGCGCGACGGACGCACGCTGAATATGACCGCTCAGGTTGAAAGGGTCTATGAGACGAAAGGTGTCAAGCAGACCGACGAAGAAGGTAATGTTCAGACGGGTGACCGGACGAACGATGCTGTTCTTCGCACGGGCGGTGGCGCGGCGCTTGGAGCCATCATTGGCGGGATTGCTGGTGGAGGAAAAGGAGCCGGAATCGGTGCGGCGATCGGTGCTGGCGCGGGAATTGGCTCCGTTTTCATTGATGGAGGCAAGAATCTGACGCTCGAGCCGGGCACCGAGATTCTGATTCGCACATCTGCAGCGACGAAGTGATCACTCTACTGACGGATTTTGGGCTGGCGGACTACTTTGTGGGAGCGGTCAAGGGAGTAATTCTTTCGATTCATTCGAATGCGCGGCTGATTGACCTTTCCCACGAAGTTCCTCCACACGATATCCAGTTTGCGGCCTTTACGCTGGCTGCATGCGCGAGAGATTTCCCCGCCAACACAGTTCATCTTGTAGTCGTTGACCCGGGAGTTGGATCTGAGCGTCGGCCGATCGTGGTCGAGGCGGCAGACCAGTTCTTTGTCGGACCCGACAACGGAGTCTTCACTCACATCTATCACAGGGATCCAAGGGCACGCGTCTTTCATGCGACGCAGGCTGAGTTCTTTCGTTCCGAACCGAGCGACACATTTCATGGACGCGATATCTTTGCGCCGCTTGCCGCACACCTCGATCTCGGAATGAACGTCGAGAGAGTGGGGCCGGCGATTACCGACTACATTCGACTTGCGCAGGTCGAGCGCGCACAGGGCTCGGCCGAACGAGGTGCTCGGCAGCATCATTCACATCGATCGTTTCGGAAACTGCGTCACAAACCTGACAGCGGAACATCTCTCGATCGGAACCGGTGCGTCGATTGAGATTGGCGAGATGGCGAGATTGGCGGCAAAGTCCGGATAACGCGGCTGGCTCGCAACTATATCACTGCAGAAGATTCTGATGAGCCGATTGCCTACCTTGGAAGCGCGGGTTACTGGGAGATTGGGATGTGGTGTTCGTCGGCTGCGGAAAAGCTCGGCATAGTGCGTGGAATGGAGGTGCGGCTAAAGCTTTGAAGCTCATTCATTCAACGCTCGATTTGAACGCGCGCGTGCACGTCATGGGCGTGCTCAACGTGACACCGGATTCGTTCTCGGATGGTGGAGAGTTTTACGATATTGAGCACGCGGTTGAAAGAGCGCTCGAGATCGAGGCAGAGGGCGCTGACATTCTGGATATCGGCGGTGAGTCTACGCGGCCAGGATCCAGTGCAATATCCACGGATGAAGAGCTCGGCAGAGTGATTCCCGTTCTCGAACGGCTTCGTGGACAATTGAAGATCCCGATATCGATAGATACAACAAAACCCGAAGTCGCGAAAGCTGCAATAGCCGCCGGCGCTGAAATCATCAATGATGTCAGCGGTCTCAGATTCAATGCTGAGCTCGCTCAGATCGCAGCCGAGAGTGGGGCCGGGTCTTGTGCTGATGCATTCGCGCGGCACTCCTGAAACCATGCAGAAGATGCCCGCCGTTACCGACATTTTCGATGAGGTTATTCGCGGTCTTGCGGCGTCAATTGCGGTTGCGAGGGGCCACGGCGTGAGCGACGAGAAGATCATCATCGATCCGGGCATTGGCTTTGGAAAAACTCGCGAACAGAATCTCGAGTTGATCAACGGTCTCGGGCGACTCACTGAAGAACTTGGATTTCCAGTGCTTCTCGGCACATCCCGCAAGTCGTTCATCAGGCTCACGCTTGGAAAGGATGATCACCTCATCAATTCTTGGGGGAACTGCGGCGAGTGTCGCGATCGGAGTAGAGCGTGGAGCGCGCATCGTTCGCGTTCACGACGTTCGCGAAATGGTAGCAGTCGTGAGGATGACGGAAAGAATTAGGGGTCAGGGGTCAGGGGTCAGGGGTCGGGGTATGGAGTTCAAGCTTTAGCTTGCTCATCTACTAAGCTCGAGCTGCTAACGAGCAAGCTAAAGCTTGAACTCCAATGACCTGATCCCCGACCCCTGACCCCTGACCCCTCTCTTCAGTCCCTGATCTGAATCGAGCGTGAAACACGTTGAAAGCTCTGCCGGTAGTCCTGCATCTGGTTCTCGGGAGCAAGTGCGAGGACATAGAGGACCGAGCCATCACGCAGTCGAGTCGTGATCACTTCAACAAGTTCCTGCCCTCCGGTAGCTTCCGAGACGTTCACCATCGGCGTGTAAATGGCATCGCGTCCTGAAAGCGATATGCGTTGCGGGTCCATGCGCTGTCGAAGCTCGCGATTGTTCTGCTGAAGGCCGCGGAGAAATTCCTGAGTAGCCTGCTGCAGATTCCGGCTCTGCGAGCGCGCGACGCCAACGAGCACTCCGTGTGTGTGCACCGGTCGACCGTTCATCTCGCCAAAGCCGCCTTCCGGCGCGAACCAGATGGAATCCTGTCCGGGAATTTCCTGCCAGTTATCAGGATACTCAAGACTGAAAAGGTTATTGCCTGAGTAAGCGCGGTATCGATTGGATGGGCGCGCCGGTCTGCCGAGACTGCCTCCGGGAAATCCGGAGGACGGCGGATCACCGGGCCCAACCGGTTCGACATTCGAGTTTGCCATGCCTCCGCTCAGCCGCGACTTGATACGCTGGAATTCACGATTACTCTGTTGAGACGTGTTTACCGAAAGCATCTTTGCTTCCTGCTCGATCCGCTGATAGCGGTTCCCGGGATTCGGATGGCTGCTCATCCACTGAGGTCCCCCACTTCCACCGCTCGTAGCTTCGATAGTGCGGAACATCTCAGCGAGGTCGCGCGGATCGTAGCCCGCGCGCGCCATGATCTGCGACCCCAGGATGTCTGCTTCCGTTTCGTACTCGCGACTGTATTTGAGGACGAACACTCCCGCGCCCATCTGCGCGCCCTGCCCGACGATCGAGCCAAGAGCGCCTCCCAGGATTGCACCGCCAATTGCTCCAAGCTGGCCCAGAGTCTGGTATGGCGCCGCCTTCGTTGCCTGTGCCGTACCGTGTCTCAACGCTACGTGGGCGATTTCGTGGCCCATGACGCCGGCCATCTCACCTTCGCGTTTGGCAGCGAGAATCATTCCTGTCTGGACGAACATTGGTCCGCCAGGCAGAGCAAAGGCATTGATATCCTTTGCCTCGACCACGCTGAATGTGTACTCGAACACGGGCTGCTGGAACTCCGGCGGTATCGCATCCACCAGCCGCCGGCCAACCGATTGGATGTAGTTGGTTGTTTCCGAGTCGCGAAGAATCCGGTATTTCCTTCCGACCTCGGCAGCAGCCTGACGACCGAGTTTCACATCATCTTCAGGGGTGTACTTGTTTTTGTGCGGATTGATTTTCGTTTGGGTGGACGCAATGAATGGGGCAAGGAGGATCGCCGTCGCCACGAGCATTGCAGTCACGCATTGCTGCGCGGCGAAGAACTTCGATCTGTTCACTTTCATGAGACTCTCCTCTCCTTAGAGCCGCCGAGTTTCGCGGTACCACGGATACTTGAATCTGAGCATGTTGGCGAAGCCGCGACTCGGATTGAGTGCTCCGCGCGCGATGGCTCGGATCGTTCTGTTGGTGGTCCATTTCTCGATCTTGCGGATGACGTACTTGTCTACAATGTCCTCACCTACAAGCCACACCGTCCCGACGGTTGGAGTGACAACGAAATCGATATATGAGAAGGGATGGCTTGTGTACTGGTTCGGGGTCGCATTCCCAATGGTGCCTTCGCTGATCAGGCCCCATTCGAATTGGGTGCTGTAAAGAACCGAATAGCCAAACGCCTTCAATCGGCTCTTGAAATATTGTTTACTGAGGTCTACTTCGAGAGTCCGGCCTCTCGGATCATTCTGGACCAGTATTCGGCCCGCAGCGGCACCCATCATCGGATGACCGACATAGTTGGTGATAAAGGAATCTCCGTCACTCCAGCCGCGAAGCTGTTTGACCGAATTGAAATAGTCCTTCCAGAACTTTCCCGTCAGAGAAGCGCGCGTGTCGGGCTCGATCATCAGCCGGTAGCTGTGCATGATGCCAAGAAAGAAGAGCGATTCGGTGAGTACCTTTGACCAGGCGATTCCCGGGAACTCCGGAGCGCGATCGATGCGGCCCTCGCCAGGTGGCGTATTGAGACCCGGCAAAAAGGGTTCATCTCCGGCGATCAGGTCGGAAAACTCCGATGAGAGCTTCGGCCCGTCGGAGAGTCTTTCAGGCTCGGGCAAGACCAATTCGGGAGACTCACTGGCCGTGATTGTGAGGAGGGGCAGGCGGCACTGCAAGTGTCACCTGAAGATTTGTTACGACAGGGAGTTCGGCCTGCTGAGCCCGCGACCTCGAGCCCAAGACCGAAGATGAGAATTAAGAGTGCGAGCCTAAGCGCGCCATGACACAAAATCGTCAACTTCATTATGAACGTCCCTCTACCATACATTCCGCACCTCGCAGGTAGGGGGGACCGTAATTCTGCAGGCTCGGGGTGCAAGTATTCTTACCCAAATCGCAAAGAACTGGCAAGCATGAAGACCGAGTGCTGAGTGCTGGATGCTATCTGGGGTTTGAGTTCAAGCTTTAGCTTGTGGTTGCATTCGAGGATCAATGATCTCTCGAATGCAACCACAAGCTAAAGCTTGAACTCAAACCCCATACTCAGCACTCAGCACTCATCTTCTCAGATGCCTTTCCAGTTCCGCGTAACCGCAATACAATCAGACTCGTTTCTGCTATTCACCCCAGAACTCTACCGGAGGCTCGAAATGAACAGGACTATCTCCAGGTCAGCTTGTATTGCACTCCTGGCTCTTGCTGTCGCGTTTTTCGGTCAGGCGCGAGCGCAGCAGCCCGGACAACCAGCACCCGCACAGCCAAATGACAAGGAATACACCGAGTCGATCCTGAAGAACACTACAGAGAAGTTCTTTTTGACAGAACTTGTGGATCATCTTCCGGCTTCGGACAAGGTGCCTACCCCGGCCAAAATCCTTGGCTATCCGATGGGGACGCCGGAGAAGCTGACTTATACCGCCGATCAGCACCGCTATTACCGCGCGCTCGAAAAGGCGAGTCCCCGGGTCAAAGTCTTTGTGGCTCCCGAGAAGAGCGAGATGGGCAAAGAGCAGCTTCTGGTTGTGGTCTCTGATGAGGCGAATCTGTCGCGACTCACGCGGTACAAAGAGATCACCTCAAGGCTTGGAGATCCGCGACGACTGCAGGACGCAGAGGCGCAGCGGCTGGTTGAAGAGGGCAAGGCGATCTACTGGGCATCCGGGTCAATTCATTCACCCGAAACCGGAAGCCCCGAGATGCTCATGGAGCTGGCTTACAGACTCGCCGTCGAAGAGACGCCGTTCATACAGGCGATCAGAAAGAACGTGATTGTCATGATCACGCCGACTCTTGAAGTTGACGGCCGCGACATGATGGTCGACCTCTACCGCTATCGAAAGGCGAATACGGGAAAACGCTTCCCCAGCCTTCTTTACTGGGGAAAGTATGTAGCTCACGACAACAACCGCGATGCGATGGGAATGGCGCTGGCGCTGACGCGCAATCAGATGGCCACGTTTCTCGAGTATCACCCGACAGTCCTTCACGACCTCCACGAATCGGTGCCGTTCCTGTACACGTCGACAGGAACCGGTCCCTACAACGCATGGCTCGATCCGCTGGTTGTCAGTGAATGGCAGATGCTTGCCTATCACGAAATCGACGAAATGACCAAACGCGGCGTGCCCGGTGTCTGGACACACGGCTTCTACGATGGATGGGCGCCGAACTACATGTTTTATGTGGCCAATGGTCATAACTCGATCGGCAGGTTCTACGAGACCTTTGGCAATGGCGGAGCTGACACGCAGGATCGAACTGTAGGTGCTCAATCGCAGCGCGCGTGGTTCCGGCCGAATCCTCCGCTGGCGCGTGTCAAGTGGTCCCTCCGCAACAACGTCAATCTGCAGCAGAGCGCGCTTCTTTTTGCGATCAACCATGTCGCCAACAACAAGGATCGCTTTCTCAACAATTTTTACTTGAAGAGCAAGCGTTCCGTGGCAAAGGGAACAACTGAGGGTCCCGCGGCCTGGGTGCTTCCAGCGGACGACACGAGAGCGGGCGGCCAGGCGGAGCTCGTCAACGCGCTCAAGCTTCAGGGGATTGAAGTGCATCGCACGGATCGTGAGATCGAGACAAAGGATGGCAAGTTTCCGGCAGGAAGTTACGTCGTGCGAATGGACCAGCCGTACTCGCGCATGGCGGACATGCTTCTCGACACGCAATACTACAATGTCAATGATCCACGGCCTTACGACGACACAGGATGGACGCTCGGACCGCTCTACAATGTGAAGACGGTGAGGATCAAGGATGCGTCGATCCTGAGTGCCCAGATGACACTCACCTCCGGAATGATCAAGCCTTCGGGCAAGGTCGATGGCTCGGGCAAAGCCGGCTTCGTTATCAACCACAACACCGACAATCAGCTCGCCACGCTCCGCTTCAAGTTAAAAGATGTAAAGATCAACGCAGCAGAGGACTCCTTCAAGATAGGAGATCGCGAGTTCCGCGCCGGATCATTCATCATTCCTGCGGAGGGCAATCCTTCGGATCTCTCGAGCCGCGTCTCGAGCAATGCCAACGCTCTCGGCGTAGTCAGTCCACGCAGTCGACAAGCTTCCCGAAGTGGCGACGCATCCGCTCGCCGTTCCGAGAATTGCTCTGGTTCATACGTGGACAAATACTCAGGACGAGGGCTGGTTCCGAATCGAATTCGAACGCCTTGGCATTCCGTACGACTACATTTCAGTCCACACGCTGCGTGATACGGCGAACCTGCGTGACAAATGGGATGTGATCATCTTTGGTCCGAGCCGAGGAAGCTCGCAGGCGCTCGTTCGTGGAATGGCGAAGCGGGCGGGCGAGGGTCCAATTCCGTGGAAGAAGTCTGACATCACGCCGAACATGGGCTTGTCACCCGATCAGACCGACGATATTCGTGGTGGCATAGAGATCATCGGTGTCGCCAACCTCCAGACGTTTATCCAGGCCGGCGGTCTCTTCGTAACTATCGGAAGCAACTCATCGCTGCCGATCGACTTTGGAATCACCGAAGGGGTATCGATAGTTGAAGCGCGACAGCTCCAGGTGCGTGGCTCGATAGTCAATACAAGCTTCGCGGATCGCAAGAGTCCAATCGCTTATGGCTACGACGAAAAGCTTGCCGTCTACTTCAACCAGCAGCCCCTGTTTCAGGCTGGCGGACTTGGCGCTGGCTTCGGTGGAGGTGGCGGAGGTGGAGGTGGCGGCGGCGGTCAGGGTCAACAGGGTCAACCAACGGGACGGCCCACTGGACGAGGCTCAGTAAACGATCCGGACGAGCCACAGGGCCGCGTGCCATTGCCTGCGCGCACGCCTCAGCCCCCGCGGCCGGGCGAGGAAGGGATTCCGGAAGAACTGAGGGAGCAGGCAGCGAATATTCTTCCACCCGTCGAGATGCGGCCGCGTATCGTGCTGCGATTTGCGGCTGAGAACAATCTGCTGGTGAGTGGAATGCTCGCAGGTGGTTCAGAGCTCGCGGCAAAACCGGCAATCATAGATGTGCCAGTTGGCAAGGGTCACGTCGTGATGTTTGCCAACAACCCGATGTGGCGCCACGAGACTCACGGGAGCTTCTGGCTTCTTTTTAACGCTGCACTCAACTACGACAACCTGAACGCAGGAAGACAACCAGCCCGGCGGCCAACGGCGCCTGCGGTGGGACAGCAGTAGAAGAGAGGGGGTCAGTGGTCAGTGGTCAGTGGTCAGTGTACAGAGTTCAGGCTTCAGCTTGCTGGTTAATAGCTCGATTGGAAGAGCAAGCTAAAGCCTGAACTCTGTACACTGACCACTGACCCACTGACCCACTGACCCCTTCTTACGGATCCAGATACTTCACGAACACGAGCTCATTCCGGCGCTCGTTATAGACAAGTTCATCGACGAGTTGGTTGGTGAGGAGAATTCCGAAGCCTCCGGCTCGCAGGCCTTTTTCATCGCGAATAGCCACGTGGCGAAACGGGTCGCCGGCAGGATTGTTTACAGCGGCGTGTTCAAGCTCAGCAGGATCGAAGCCCTCACCGGGATCCTTGATCCAGTAAATAATGGCTCGCTTCATGCGAAGACAGGCGACTTCAACCTGTTTTGAAGGATCGAGCTTTCCTCCGTGCTCGATTGCGTTGTTGAGCATTTCGCGAAATGCATAGGCGATAGCTTCGCGCGTCTGTTCAGGCAGATCATTCTTGAGCTGAGAGAGCAGCTTTTGAAGAACGGGAACGGCACCGAGATCGCATGGAAGGCGAAGCTGAACCCAGTCGCGCGTGGCCGACACAATCTCGACGTTGAACATCGGGCACGAATTCATGACCGTGTCGATTGTGGAGCGAAGTTCAGTTACTGAAAAAGGCTTGACCAGGAAGTCGCAAACGCGGCGGCGGATGGCACCAAGGACAGCATCGGGGGTTCCAAATGCCGTGATAATCACGCAGCGCAGGTCAGGATACTTGTGCCGTACCTCGTCCAGAAACTCGAGGCCATCCATTCCCGGCAACCGGTAGTCAATCAGCGCGAGGTCGATCTTTTCACGCTCGATAAGCTTCAGCCCTGCCCGCGCGCTGGCCGCAGGCAGCACTTCGTGACCATCAGTCTTAAGTGTCGGCGCAATCAGTCGATGAAGATCCGGGTCGTCATCAACGAGCAAAATCCGACTCATTCTCCCCCCTCCAAAGAACCTGGATCAATTATGCATTCAGGACGAAGGTTTAGCTAGAAGCAAGTTGGGGTTGAAGTTTTAGTTTGGGCGAGGTGCTGCATCCAACAGACCGCCGAGCCACGGCTGTTCGTAAACCTGCCGTACGCGGTTGCCGAAGTCATTGCTCTGTGGTGCGCCATGTGGCTTCGACCGGGCAAAACCGATCTGATAAAGCGTGGCCAGAATTTCGGGTCGATCTCGAAGACTCCAGTCCTGGTTTGCTGCTTCCCACTGATTTTGGTAGAGAGCCAGGATAAGCGCACACGTGTCAAGGTTCGACTCAGCGTCAAGGAGCGTGCTGACTACAACGTCCCTATCAGCGGGGACCGGAATCGGAGAGATCATCGGAGTTGGCGTCACGGCCGGCAATATCCACGCGTCTCCCAGTGGTTCGACATCTCTATAGGACCAAAGCGCCGGTCTGGGCAGGTCGTCGGGCCGACGGCCTGTTGCGAGTACGCTGGCGGTCTGTGCCGTGCGCGGCTTGATCTGGGCCAGTCCGACTGAAACATCAAGGGCGCGATTGAGCATCGGATTCTCATCGGTTCCGATCGTGTCTATGTTGTCAGGCGACCCGATTCCGATTTCGCGCCGCATATTCCTGCTCCATGCAGTGATAACGAGACGCTCGAGAGCCCCCCGGAATGGCGAGAGCTGATCACGGTGCGTGACATACACGATGGATGCAATAAGCCTTGGGTCGACGTCATAGCGTTTTGCGGCAGCACGGATTGAGTCGCCATGGTTGCTCACGAGCTGACGCACTGTTGCATCAGACCGGCGGTGCGCGGCAAGGGCAAACGTTACGACGGCGACTACGGCCACGGCCGCCACTGCAGCGCGCGCGGCGCGGTCTGGCAGCAGGAACAGATCGCGACGTACCGTTACGAAGTAGTCCCACAAGATGACAACGGGAATAAGGTAGAGCGGGCAGAGTCTCAGAACGTTGAGCACGAGCCTAACCGGCGTTGCGGTGGTCGTGCCTGCGTTCGTTGCGATCAACATCCAGAGATCCTTTGCGGCGAACGCAAGCACACACGCGAGCGAAGCCACGAGCAAGACGCGCACGCCGATACGAACTCTGCGAGAGTGCTGATCAAGCGCAGCACCGAACATCCTCAGGGTCCAGAACGCTACCAGTAGTATCCAGGCGCAGGCCGTCAACGGTCCGAGCCACGATTGCGCCCCCAATCGCATTTCAGGAACAGAAGGTGTGATGATTGCCAGATAGAGCAGAGGGTTGATCAAACCAAAAGCGATCTCGACTGAGAGCCGCGCCCATCGACGCAAGAACGGCGGAACCCAGGGCCATGGCTGGCGTCCACGCGAGTGCGAGGTTGCTCCCCAGATCACCGCCAGGAGCAACGCTAAATGGATGAAAACGATCGCCGGAATAAGTAGGATAAACATGCCATAAAATACGTAAGTTCGTGCGAGCCAAACGCCAACGAACTCAAGCAGGCTATCCATATTGGGACATTATGCAAGACGGTACGGGTCAATCCAAAGGTTCGCTTGCCAACCCCAAGCTAAAGCTTGAACTCAAACCTCGTGAGGGCGACCTTTGCGGTTTGAGTTCAAGCTTTAGCTTGGGGTTGGAAGCGAACCTTTGGATTGATCCCGTACCGTCTTGCATAATGTCTCAATGGCCGACGAAGAAATGAGTCCGGATATCGCCTTCAAATCCGGTCCGTTGAGCGGTGGCATCAAGCTCAACATCAAAGGCGACATCGTCGCGCTGACGAACCTCGATAAAGTTTACTGGCCAGACGACAATTACACGAAAGGCGATCTGATCAGGTATTACTACGACATTGCCGAGTACATTCTCCCCTACTTAAACGATCGACCTTTGATCCTCAAGCGATATCCAAATGGCATCGCTCGAGGCTCTTTTCATCAGCACAATGTCGTTAAAGCACCGCAATTCATACGCACGGTAGAGATTGCTGTAAAAGAGGGACACGACGTTGATTACCTCGTTGGCGGAGACCTCGCGACGTTACTCTATACGACCAATCTCGGGGCAATCGAACAACATCCCTGGCATTCGCGCACGCGCAACCTGGACCGCCCCGACTGGATAATCTTTGACCTCGATCCGGGCAAAGAGGTGCCCTTCGAAGACGTCTGTAAGATTGCGCTTGAAATTCGGACAGTGTTGGCGAACATCGAGCTGGATAGTTACGCCAAGACTTCAGGCTCACGTGGAATACACATATACGTGCCAATCAAGCCGGAATACAGCTATCACGAAGCTTTCGCTTTCGCCGAAGGGATTGCGCGTCTGACGGTGGAGCAAACACCACAGATCGCCACTGTCGAAAGGTCCCTGAAGCAACGAAGGCCGCGCCAGATCTATGTCGACTACATGCAAAATGCGCGAGGAAAATCGATCGCAGCGCCCTACTCCGTGAGAGCGCAAGCCGGCGCTACAGTCTCAGCACCGCTTGATTGGAAGGAAGTTGAACAGGGAAAAATCAAACCCCGGGATTTCGCAATCACTAATATGCGCGAGCGAATAACGCGTGTCGGCGATCTCTTTGAACTGGTTCTCACCCGCCGGCAAAATCTTCCAATTCGGGCCGACCACGAATTATGATATCTTCATCGATTAAACGACTTTGCTCCCGTAGCTCAGTTGGATAGAGCACCTGCCTTCTAAGCAGGGGGTCGCAGGTTCGAGTCCTGCCGGGGGTATTGATTTTTAAAACTAGTTACGAATTGCCAGTCTTTGGGTTGTCCGCAACGCCGCATTGAGTGCCACATAGCGGGGGAGAATCAGCCACATCTGTCAGCGCAAGCAGCCCTGCTATTTCGATGCCATTTTTCGCAAGAACTTTGTCTGTGGAACCGACCTGGCGAAGTAGCCACGAGCCGTGCGCGCTCCCTTGACGAGGGTAACCAGATCTCTTAGATTTTTGAGCGCAGTTAGCCTTTCGTTTCTCAGTTTCACTCATACCAAGCACCTTCTATGGTGTGAGTCTCTACGAAACAGAATTGACGCCCTAGCGACAAAGCTGTCCGGCGCCGAAGCATTTCACGTCAGTTACCCAATCAGGAGCAAATACTATGATTAACCGCGTAAATGCAGGTGCGACTCTCTCATTGTTGATGATTCTCGGAATTGCAGTCAATGCTCAGATTCCGAAGCCTACTCCCCAGCACGCGAATCCTAAGTTCGGAGAAGGAGACTTTCTCATCAAGTCGTTGATCTTCGAAAGTTCTGCAGGCAGGATTGGAGTCGCCATTACCCAGCCGCCCGGCGTCGTCAAGAGTCTGAACGGAAAGACGGGAGATCTGACACTCGAGGCCGGTGCGAACATCACAATCACGCCATCAGGGAACACGCTGACAATATCAGCTCCAACGGCTTTGTCTGGGGTTGCGCACGATGCCACGTTGACTGGCAGTGGCACGACATTATCCCCACTAAGCGTCGTTTCAGCTGGGTCGCTACGACAACCTTTTTACGACAGCGGCCAGGGTACTACTCTTGGGTCAATCTTCCAGATACCATTTTCGTCAGTTCCAGCAGGTAAGAACTTGATAATTGAGCACGTGAGTGGATTTTGTGAATTACCTGTCGGACAGCGCGTTATCGACGTTCAACTTATAGTCTCTGCAGGACGTTTTCACATGCTGTTGCCTTTGTCGACTGGCACTACCCTCAATCCTACTAAGGAATTGTACTGCGTGGACCCAGCCGCTGACGCTTGATGCTCTATCTGGAGAGACCCTGGAAGTGCTTGTAAGTAGAAACGCCGACATCGGAGTTCTCGGTTGCCGAATCTCTCTTTCAGGCCGTCTGGTTAACCAGCCGTAGTATCTGAGCCGATGGTTCCGAGCGTGAAGGGGTGAGGGTGCGGCGATTGCCAGAAAACCGCCGCACTCCGAACCTTGCGGTAGTTTCGGAGGTAGTGATTGTCGGCGCTTGTCGCCTGACTTCTAAGCAGGGGAAGTCGCAGGTTCGAGTCCTGCCGGGGAGGTATTTATAACGCGTTGAGTATCTAAGGCACTACTCTACGCCCGCTGACCAAATTGTAAATAAGTACGATCAGCCCAATCACCAACAGAATATGGATGAACCCACCCAAGGTATACGAACTGACCATACCGAGGAGCCAAAGGACTAGTACGATCACAAAAATTGTCCAAAGCATTTCTTTTTCCTCTCTTGTTCGTGCAGATTTGTTTCATTCACACCCTGAACATAGCAAGATTGGTACCAGAGTTTCGAAAAGTAGCTCATAAGAAATGAACTGGCCGACGAGTGTGCTTGCAAAGAAAGATCGGGGAGCCTCTTTCGAAGCTCCCCGAAAAGCATAAACGTCAGTCGCTCGGAAAGACGAAATTATCGATAGATGTTTTCGCCTTTGGACTTCCGCCACTCACTCTCAAAGTACTTCGCATCCTCGTCGCTGCGTGGATTCACACCCATCACGATTCTGCCTTTTCGGATGTCTTCATCGTAAAGTTTTGCGCGGTCTTCCGGAATGCCCGCTCCCACCAGGGCTCCGATGATCCCACCAGTCAGACCGCCCGCACCCGCGCCTGCGAGCGCCGCAGCAATCGGTCCCGCGATCACAATGCCTAATCCCGGGATCGCCAGCGTGGTTCCGGCTGTCACGATCGCAGCGAGGATCGCACCAACAGTTCCACCAATTGCCCCGCCGGCACCGGCGCCTTCCATTGCTTTGCTGCCGAGACCGGACTTGGTGTCATCAGCAAAATACTTCTTGCGCGTGTCATCCGACATCAGCAGATTTACATCATCTTGCGAGTATCCCCGGCTGGTCAGCGAATTGTAGGCGCCCTCAGCACTGTCACGATCACTGAAGGTACCAGTCAGCCATCTGCGGTCAGTGTCGACATCGCTGTCCAACACCTGATTTGCAGACTGACGCGCGCGGCCGGCAGCGTTCTCCTGCTCTCCCTCACGTTCAGTTTCACGATTACCAGTGACCGCTCCCCGGCCCTCTTTCAATGCGCCTTTGGTGCGCTCTCCAAGTGCCGAGGCTTCTTCCGCTAATTTGTTTTCGTGCTTCTTCGGTGCGTTTGCCATGCTTGTCTCCTTATTTGATTTTGATGGACACAAAAGTGCAGCAGCTATCGCTGCTGATGAAGGCCAAAGACTGTGCCTCCCCAGTGTCACTCCTAAGGGCAATTGAAGTGCCAAGACAAAACTAAGGTCTGATTCCAGAATATGTTCATTTTCGCAGCTCATCAGGACGCAGAACGTGGCGATAGTCCGCTCAGGTTGTGGCGAAATTCCCTCGACTCAATTCTGGTGAGTCCGAAAGAGACGAGAAGAGCAGTGGGAAAAGGGGCTGGTGTTGATAGCGTTGACCGGACGGGGTCAGGAGGAAGACAGGCAAAAGTCGAGAGACGAAGGGTTCAATGTGGCTCGTGCCTCTTCGAAGGCTTTTCATCAGACAACAGGATGCTCAGCACAAGCGCGATGCCTCCACCCGCAGCAAGCACGAAAAAGAGGATGGCAAATCCGGGGTAGCCCAGAATGCGGAATGAGGTCTCTACTCTCATCAATAGCGCGGCACCCACAATCAGCGCGGCAAGAATCAAACCCATCGTGATCCGATTGGCTATCTTCTGCAGACCGGAAATCATCAATCCTTCATCAAACGCATCGACCTTCACCTCGAGTTCGTTTTTCACGACCGCATCCAGGATCCTGTTGATCCTCACTGGAAGTCGTTCGATGAAGTCCTTCATTTCGATGATGCCGCTAAATATCTCTCCGGGCGCGATGCTTTTGAGCATACGCTGCCGAACAATGCCGGCCGCGTGCCGGCGGATGGCTGCTGTAGGGTCGAACTGAGCGTCAAGAGTGCGCCCGATCTGATCGAGATTAAGGAGTGTTTTGCCCAGCATCGTGAACTCAGGAGGAACGAAAATTCCGCAATCGACAGAGACACGTGTCAAAGCGAGAACGACCTTACCGATCTCGACCTGTTCGAGGGATGTGCCCTGGTGCTGCACTACAAAATCTGCGATCTGTCGTCGAAACTCGATTTCATCGAACTCTTTCCGCTTGCGACCGAGCTCAATGGCCAGATCGGCCGCAACGGTGCCGCGGCCTTCGCTTACAGCAAGCATTAGCTGAAGAAGCTTCTCCTGCATCTCTGGCGTGACCGACGCTACCATCCCCAGGTCGAGAAGTGCGATCCTCCCGTCGTCAGTCAGAAATACATTGCCAGGGTGTGGATCAGCGTGGAAGAAGCCGTCCACGAGAATCTGTTTCAGGTACGCGCGGAAGAGCTGTTCGGCAAGCTCTGATCCGTCGACCTCCTGGAGGGCGAGCGGACTGAGTGACGTAATCTTTCTGCCTTGAACATAATCCAGGGTGAGAACTCGAGAGGTGGTGTAATCTGCAATTGGCTGTGGCACCACGATTCGCTTGAAATCCTTGAGATTCTGCCCAAGGGTGACGAGGTGACGAGCCTCTTGCCGATAGTCCAGCTCGCGCAAAAGACTTCTGCGAAACTCCTTGAGCATTTTGTAAAACTCATACGCCCTGCCGGCATCAGTATGGCTGTCCAGGAACGAAGCAATTTCTTCCAGTGCATCAAGATCGCTTATGACTTGCTCGCGAATCCCTGGCCGCTGGACTTTCACTGCGACCTGCCTGCCGTCGCGCATCGTTGCACGGTGGACTTGGCCCAGTGACGCCGCAGCAATAGGAACAGCGTCGAAATCTGAGAACGCCTTAGACAGACGCACGCCGAGCTCGGCAGTGATAATGCTTTGCGCTTCTTCGTAAGCAAACGGCTCAACTTTGTCCTGTAGACGAGAGAGGGCTTCTACATATGCCAGGGGAAGAAGATCAGCCCGCGTAGAGAGCAATTGCCCGAGCTTGACAAAGGTCGGCCCCATCTTTTCCAGATCGCGTGTCAGCTCGTTTGCTGCGGACGAAACGTCCTTCGAGAGTTCCTCTTCCTGCAGCTCGTCCTCAAGGCCAGACGTCTTGATGAGGTTTGAATTCCCATGGTTCATCACCAGCCAGGCAAGATTTTATACCGCTTCAAATGTTCCGGCTTCATCGAAATCCCCATCAGGCCCCCCATCAGACTTCCTGAAACCATCATCGACGCAATTTGCATTCCCTATTTGCCGAAACTATACAGCGCGCTGCGAGTCCTGATGTAGATTCGTCCGTCTGCAATCGCCGGTGTCGCGTAGCATTCGTCATCCATCTCGTTCACAGCGAGTACCTCCCAGTCGCCGGCGGCTTTCAACACTGAAACCGCTCCGTTCACGCCGATCAGGAAAACCTTGTCGTCTGCGGCCACCGGAGACGAGAAGTACTTGTCGATAGCGCCATGCAGGCGTCCCTGCTTGATCACGTTTCCGGTCGCCGGATCAAACGAGAGCAGAATCCCGCTGTCGTTGATCATATAGAGCACGCCTTTGTAGAGAAGGGTGGAGGGAACCTGCGGAACCGGTTTCTGATAGCGCCAACGGATAGCGGTCGAGGTTTGATCTCCGCTGCCACCCATCTTGATTGCGAGCAGGCCATTCTCTGAAGCCATCATCGAGCGGAAGATTTCCCAATCTTTATCGTTCAACTTCTCGTCGCGGTCCGAATCAAATGCCTCAAACGCGCCATTCAACATCTTGTTCATCGGAGCGGTGCCTGAGACCTCAGATTTTGCGATCTGTCCGTCACCGTTCTTGTCGAACATCTTCAGCCCCTCGTCGAAGGGAATCGTCTTGACCTGCTGACCGGCCTGGTTTTGTGGAAAGCCCCACCCGTTGACGTACAGATACTCCGAATCGTGACTGGCAATCGATTTCATCTCGCACGCAAGGCCGCGAACCCACCAGACTCTACGGCCATCTTCTGCCGAATACGCCGAGAGCTGGAATGATTCGGGAATGACGATCTGCTTCGGACCCTGTCTTGGCGCGTAAACGATCGGCGTCGAGTATCCGGATATAACTGCGGGCCGGTCGACCTTCCAGCGTACACGCCCCGTGTTCTTATCGACGGCTATCAGATATGAGCTCGGGCTGTCCTGATCGACGGGCAGGATTACTTTGTCGTCAACCAGGATCGGGGAGGCGCCGAATCCGTAGAACATGTTGAACGGTCCGAGCGGAAGCTTCCATCGCTCTTTGCCAGCACCGTCGTACGAAACCAGACCGAACTCCTGGAAAAAGACATAGACATTCGAGCCGTCAGTGACCGGACTCGGCGACGCGGGCCCGTTGACGTTCTGCAATCGACCTGCGCGCGAACGCGGCACTTCGCGTTCCCAAAGCATCTTGCCTGTTTGGCGGTCGAGACAGACGACAAATAGCTTGTGATTCTCCTTTTCCTTGCTGTGCGCCGTAACGAAGATGCGATCGCGCGTGAGCACTGGCGAAGAATGGCCAGGTAGAAGCGCCGCTTTCCAGATCAGGTTCTTGTTGGGCCCGAACTCGACCGGAAGACCGCTACTTGGTGAAACACCGGTTCCGTTTGGTCCACGAAACTGTGTCCAGTCTTCGGCGACAGCCCACGTCAGCGACAACGAAGCGATGAACAAAGCTACGACAGCATTACTTATCTTCGACATTCTCTAGCACCCTTCACGAAGTTCAAGTTCAGAGATCTGGATTTGGACCGCCTCTTATCAAGTATTATATCCTTCGGTTGTAATCACTCACACATGACATGGGGCAGATGGTTACTGAGTTTCTCTTCTCTTACGGAACACTGCAGCTGGAGACGGTCCAGATGGCTACATTTGGCAGACTGTTGACCGGCAGGCGTGATGTTCTTACCGGCTTCGAGGAGTCATTATTGAAAATCGAGGACCCTGCCGTGATTTCGATCAGCGGAAAATCGCAACACACGATCGCAAAGTTCACCGGGCGCACGTCTGACACAATATCCGGAATTGTATATGCTGTCACACCTGAAGAGATTCAGAAGGCAGATAAGTACGAAGTCGCGGCATGTCAACGAGTCGCAGTGGTTCTTCAATCAGGAATAAAGGCGTGGGTGTACGTCGACGCGCTCACACATAGTAAGGAGTGATCATGGCGGAGTTGAAAACAAAGGCTACGAATCAAAGCGTAGAAAAATTCCTCAAAAGCATCCCTGATGAGCAGCGGCGCAAGGACTGCTTCACCGTACTCGAAATGATGAAAAAGGCTACGGGAACCGAGCCAAAGATGTGGGGAGAGAGCATAGTTGGGCTAGGCGATTTTCGTTATCGAGCGGGCGGTAAAGAGAACGAATGGTTCATGATGGGATTCTCGCCACGGAAGCAGAATCTGACTCTATACCTTATGTGCGGGCTCGCGAAGCACAGTGCGCTTATGAAGAAGCTGGGAAAGCATAAGACAGGTAAGGGGTGCTTGTATCTCAACAAACTTGAAGATGTGGATCTATCCGTCCTTCAGAAAATGATCGAGGACTCGACAACCTTTGCAGAGAAGAACGGCCCGCGCATCATCGAACCTTGAGATAGCGGCTCGCGAATGTCAGGAATGTAGGCCAGTTTGGACCGGGCGTGTGTCCACCGCTGTGCTGGCGAAAAGCTACGTCACCGTCAATAAGGGTTGTTTCGATTGCAGGGAACTCGGTGGTTCCGAGGTCTTTTTTGCCAAGTAACCGGTAAACCGGCCCGGCTCCAACTCCTGCGAGGAACATCCCTTTCGCGTCTACCCAACCGTCACCCTGCGTTGCGCCGGCGCTGATGAACACGGGACGCGGTGCGCACAGAGCTACCAGCTCGTGTGAATCGACAGGCATATCATTCCATGTCAGCGGTCCTGCATACTTGAGATAGTTGCCGGCCATCCAGTGATACTCATTCGCGGCCGCGACATTCTCTACCATCTCTCCCCAGTTGCGGCGATGAAGCTTCGCGCCGCCGGCACCTGACGAGCTCACAAAAGCAATCGCGAAACGGTGGTCATATGCCATCGCCACCAAGGTTGCCTTGCCATATCGCGAGTGTCCTTCAAGACCTACTTGTTTCGCGTCAACCGATTTGTCAGTCTCAAAATAGTCCAGAGCTCGACTCGCTCCCCAGGCCCAGGCACGCAACGCTCCCCAGTCATCCAGTTTTCGAGGCTGGCCTTTGTTCACCAGACCGATGATTCCCTGCGTGAGGCCGGCTCCGTTGTCAGCTTGAATGCTGTTTGGAACAATAATGGCAAACCCCCAGCCTTTAGCAAGAACCTGTTGTTGCCAGGCCGGAGGCGGCGGAGGCCCTGAAGACGGTGCAGCGGGAGCTCCCGCGCCGCCCGGCGGGTTGGGGCGCGGGCCTCCAAATCCGAATTCCATGATAACGGGTACCGCGCGGGGAGCATTTGCCGGCGTTGTCAGCCTGAGCTGAATGTTGACATTGATCTGAGGGTACGATGAATTATCGACGCGGCCTACCAGTTCCTTAGTTATTACAGGTATATCAGCTCTGACTTCGTTCCTGGTGCTCGTTACCTCCCAGGTTACCCTGGGTACATTCTTCGGCAACCTCCCGTAGATCTCGCGATCGAAGTCCTCAACAATTTCTGCGCGTCGCTGATTCCACCAAATCTTTGGTGTTGTAACCTTCTTTCCGTTTTTCAAAAGAAGCGGGTCGGGAAGTGTCGGATAAGGATTGGCTTTGGACTCGTCGTAATTGGCCGCGTTCGGCGCATCAGCGTTTCTTCCATCCGCTCCGCGCCGCAGCGATGTGATATGCAGCAGGTCCATCGTTCGCTGATGATCCTGCTGCGTAGTGAGGACAACGGGAGGCGGGAGCTGGTTGGTGTTTTGTAGTGAGCCAGCAAGCGCGAAGAGCGAGAGAAATGACAGTGCAATCAAAAGCATTGGGGCGCATTGAGGTCCCTTTATCCGAACTTTCATTTCGCATCCAGGCGCGCGATCAGACGCTCTGCCTCTGCGCGATCGATCAACTCAAACCTTCGCGTCGTTCGTTCATACGCGTAGACGTCTCCGGTCGCTATCTGAAACCACCAGCCTCCCATTTTGACATCGCCCCGCTCGACCCGTTCCCGCACAATGGAATAGGTCATCAGATGTTCCAGTTGCACCAGGACATTCAACTGAGACAACTGATCGTACTGGTCCCAGGCGTCGTCGAGCGGACCTTCGTGCGCAAGCCTGAAAGCCGCCGTTTGCGCAAGGTGCAGCCATTTTCCCAGATTGGGCGTTTCAGCCATAGACTCGCCAGCGAGGATCGCCTTCATGGCTCCGCATCGCGAATGACCACATACGATAATATTTTTGACGTTGAGTGCCTGGATCGCGTATTCAATTGCGGAAGCTTCCGAGACATCTCCTGTCGAGATGCCCTCAGCTGTTGCAGGCGGCACCAGGTTGCCGACATTTCGCATGGTGAACAGATTCCCGGGTTTAGTCGAGACGAGTAGATTGGGTACGACGCGGCTGTCGGAACAGGTAATGAAGAACGTATCCGGCTTCTGCCCTTTGCTGATTTCCTTGAAGCGTTCACGGTACTGAGGAAGCATACGCTCGCGAAAATCGACAATTCCAAGTATGAGTTCACGCATGTCTATGTCTCCATACGCTTAGGAGGCCCGTGCATCCTGTGAGGCTGATCGGGCATCGAATTCGGTTGTTTGCGGGTGGTCCGCACTTTGCTCGAGAATTATCTAATGAAACGCGTTCGTGTTGCGACCTATAACGTACATAAGTGCCGCGGGATTGACGGTCGGGTCAGGCCTGGCCGCATCGTTGATGTTCTCGCCGAGATCGACGCCGACGTGATTGCTCTTCAGGAAGTGCTCTCGTGCGACGGTGCCAGCCGCGAACTTCATCAGGCCGGTTTCATCGCTGATGAGCTGGGTTTCGACTATCGCATAGGCGAAAACCGCAAGCTGCTTGGCGGCGCCTATGGCAACGTGGTGATAAGCCGTTTGCCGTTCAGACACGTCTTCAACTACGACATTACAGTTAAAGGTCGAGAAGAGCGTGGTTCTCTGCGCACTGATCTCGTAATCGACGATCTGCACGATCATGTGCTTCACGTTTTCAATGTGCACCTCGGAACAGCGTTCCTCGAGCGACGCCATCAGGCGCGCAAGCTGGTAGCTCCTGAGATTCTTGCGCACGACGAGCTCAGCGGCTCGCGCATACTCCTTGGCGATTTCAATGAGTGGACGCCGGGACTGGCGTCTCGCCTGCTCGCAGCCCATTTTCAGACTCCCAACACGTCCAAATCGCCCGCTCGAGTTCGCACATTTCCGGCTGTTGCGCCGCTGCTTCCGCTCGATCATATCTATTACGATCCAAGTCTTGAGCTCATATCTGTCGCTCTCCATCGCACTCGAAAATCGCTGGTGGCTTCCGACCATCTTCCGCTGGTCGCCGAGTTTCGCGTTTGACTCGCATTCAAAGCGGATGAAATAATCTCTGATTCAATCCACAAATCAGATTTTCCTAAGGATTCATCAATGCGATATGTCATTCACGGTGCGGGTGCGGTTGGAACTTTGCTTGGCGGGATGCTTGCCGAGAATGGCTTTGAAGTCGTGCTCATAGCGCGTCCGGCACACGCTGACGCGGTTAACAGGAACGGGCTCGTCATTCGGACCGAAAACGGCGACCGGCTCGTGAAATCAATTACGGCGGTCAGCGAACCTTCACAAATGACGCCTCAAGACGGCGATGCGGTGGTTCTGGCAGTCAAGACGGCACAAACGGCCTCATCTGTGCAGGCATTGCGCGAAGTCTTTCAAGAAGACACACCGGTTTTCTGTTTCCAGAACGGTGTTCGAAACGAGGAGATGGCAGCTCGCAGGTTCCTGCGCGTCTATGGCGCGATGCCGGGTCTGAGCGCAACACTCGTCGCTCCCGGCATTGTTTCCAAGACGCTCGATCTGAAAATCGGCATTGGAAACTATCCCCTGGGCTGTGATGAGCTGGCGGCGGCAGTGGCGCGGGATTTCACTAAAGCCGGTTTTATCGTAACGACGCACGAGAGAGTGCTTGCTGTTAAGTGGAGCAAGCTGCTCATGAACCTGAATAATGCGACTCACGCGATAATCGACACGTACGTGCAGCTTAGCCGCGTGACGCCGCAGGTCGCGCATTTCATGGCGGAGGTTCAAAGTGAAGGTCATCATGTTCTCGAAGTAGCAGGAATCCCGCTTGAGGACCCTTCGAATCCTTACGATACCAGTGCTCAGATTGCGAGTATGCGCAGTATGAGAGAAGACCCGGAAAGAATTCGTCGTGCAACGGAGTTGCCGTTTGATTTGCGAACGTATCCATCAACCTGGGTCGATCTCAAGAACCACAAGGGCGAGACAGAAGCGGGTTACTTCAATGGCGAGATCGTGCTGTTAGGCGAAAAGCACGGGTTGCCGACGCCGTACAATTCAACCCTGCTCAATACGGTAGAACAGATGGCGGCAAGCGGTACGGAGCCCGGCCGCTTTTCGATTGACGACCTTATTGCAATGGTCGAGGAGCGCCGCCACAAATCGTACAGTCAGGGTGACAGTCACTGATAGAAATTGATCGAAACCGACGCTGCTGACTGCGCAACTCTTCTCCACTCTCTACCATCTAACGGTCTGAAACCATGCGAAGAACTTTCCAGGTGATTTCGGTAGTGATGCTCGGAGCCAGCGCTCTTTTTGCTCAAGGGTCAAATCTTGTCTTCAAATCTGCAGATGGACGATCGGTCGATCTCGCGAGTGAGCGTGGCCGCGTGATTGTGCTTTCGTTCAGTGCAACCTGGGCACCGCTTGCTGCGAAGGAGCTGGCTGCGCTGCAGAAGCTTGCTGATACCTACACGGGTCGTCCTGTCTCTGTTTACTGGGTAAGCATCAATTCGACGAAGCAGGGAGCGAAGTCTTACGCCGCTGATGGCGACTTGCAGTCTTACGCTTCACGCGCCGGCTTTCGTGGCACCGTACTTCGGGATCCCGAGCAGGCAGCCTACCGTTCGCTTGGGTTGAGTTCAGTTCCGACGATTGTAGTGCTGGACAAGAACGGCGCGGTCGCGCGCAAACACGTGGGTTTCGATCCCGACCGGGATGACGCCTTAAGTGATGTTACTCAGGCAATCGATCGAGCAATGAAATAGGGGTGGGTGGTCAGTGGTCAGGTGGCGAGTGGTCAGTGGTATGGAGTTCAAGCTTCAGCTTGCTCTTTACAATCGAGCTATTAACCAGCAAGCTAAAGCTTGAACTCCATACCCTGACCCCTGATCCCTGACCACTGACCCTCTTCTTCTCACTGTTTCTGCACGTCCAGGTGGAGCCAGAGTTGGAGGTTCGGTGACTTGACGTCATTCGAAATTACGTCAGCGTAGCGGCTCTGCTTTCCGTTCATTCCTTCGGTCTTGACAGTCAGCGTGACAGTTCCTTCGCCTCCTGGCGTGATCACTTTGGTGAAATCGCTGGCAGTGCATCCGCACGCCGGTGACACATTCTTGATGACGAGGTCCGCCGATCCTTCATTTCTGAGTTTGAATGTGTGGGTAACCACTTTCCCTTCAATGACCTTCCCGAAATCGTGATCAGCCTTTTCGACGACGAGCTTTGGAGCTCCAGTCTTCTGCGCAAGTGTTACGGCTGAAAGGGCGACTGAAAGCGACAGCATTACCATTACCGCAATAAGTGCTTTCAATTTCATACTTAACTAATTCCTCTCACTGTTCTAGTCTTTCAGGATCAAACAGACATAGAATTGTACGTGGCCCGCGACCTCACAGCAAGCATCGTCTAAGCAGTAACCCCAATGGAAGAAAAACACAGGTTCACGGTTAAGGATTTCTCAACTGTTCGTCGCGTCTTTCTACTTTGGCTGCTGGTAGTGTGCGCAGTCCCACTCGCTGCTCAGGGAAGAAGGGCCGGGAGCCAGCCGTCACCTACACCGACTGCCACGCCTTCGACGACACCCTCGCCAAGTCCTGGAGCGACTCCCGTTACGGCGATTCCCGTGTCTGAGATCGCGGTTAGAGGAACCGAGCTGAAAATCGAGTTGCGCGGCTATGAGGACCAGCTTAATCGAGACAAAACGCTCGAATCCATTGAACAGGCCCTGAAATCACCTGAGGTGAGTCTCGATGAAGAGACGCGTGAGGTTGACAGGCTGATTCGAAGCGCAGGCGGCTACAACGACCTTTTGGACCTCGAGCAGATGTGGACCGCTCGAAAGCAACGAAATGATAAGTGGCACGAAACATTGACTAATCGAAGCAATGCCGTGCTACAGACGATACTCAAGCTCGTTGCGCGTCGTGACGAATGGACTCTTACTCGGAGCCAGGCGGAAGAGGCGGGCGTCCTGGAACAGGTCGCACCGGCAATTGAATCAGCGCTCGCGCAGATTGCGGCGACTGGAAAGCGCGCTCATGACCAGCTTAACTATCTACTTGGAGTTCAGGATCGACTTTCCCGTGATGAGCTGACTGCGCTCGAAGTTCTCGGCAAGCTTCAAAGTGCCGAATCCTCGATGAAGCGGAGCCTGTGGATTCGAGACAGTCCGCCCTTGTGGAACATCAAAGCTTCGTTTCAGGCAGAAAAAGGAGTCCCACGATATGTAGCTGGTGCTGTCGAATACAACGCTTCTCGAATTGGTTCCTACCTGTCGGCAAACATACCCCTTGTGCTCTTCTTTATTGCAGTCTTCTCAACTGCATTCGTCATCTCTCTAAAGTTGCGAAGGAACGCGCTCGCCGAGTCGAAATCGATATCATCGACGGATGCCAGCCGCGAGTTTTTTAACCTGCTGGTTCGAAGGAAGTCCTTTATCTCCTTAGTTCAAACCAATCATGACGACGTCATGAAATGGGTTCGCCGCTGCTGGCTTTGACTTTTTTTATCATATGGATCAGCGGAGCACTCGAGTTTCTCGCACTCCAGGATCAGGTTTATAGCTGGTTGACCTCGATGCTCGCGCTTCAAGTCAGCATTGGCTCGGTAACGATTACTCTCAGCGACGTGTTGACGTTTCTTACCGTCTTTATTGGTGGAGTGTTAATCGCCACGCTGATTCGATTTGTGCTTCGGGTCGATATACTTGGCCGTTTCAATTTGAAGCATTGGCATTCCATACGCTATCGCCACGATTACTTACTATGTAATGGTGCTTCTCGTCTTCCTTCTCGCTGTGGCTGCTTCGGGTGTTGAGCTCTCGCGGTTCACGTTGCTTACGGGAGCGTTCGGAATTGGCGCTGGATTCGGGCTTCAGAACATTATCGGTAACTTTGTCGCGGGAATCATCCTACTCTTTGAGCGCCCCGTTCGTATCGGAGACTCACTCGAGGTTGGCCCGACATCAGGCGAGGTCGAACGCATCGGTATGCGATCAACATCAATCAGAACCTGGGAAGGCGCTGAAGTGATCGTTCCCAACTCCGATCTGATCTCGCAACAGGTAGTCAACTGGACGCTGACACGGCCTCGCAGACGCATCGAGCTGAGAGTCAGAGTGGTGCTTGGCTCACAACCTGCAGACGTTATTAACCTGTTGGAGGACGTCGCCCGGGCCCATCACGATGTCCTCAAGGATCCACCTCCCAATGCGTTGTTCTTTGAGTTTGGCGATGGTTCGCTCGACTTCGTCCTTCGCGCCTGGGTGCTTCAGTCAAGCGGCCACGAACGAGTAAAGAGTGAGGTTGGAGTAAGTGTTGTTGCCAGGCTCAAAGAAAAAGGGATCGCGGTTCCCGTTCGGCAAAACAATCTGGTATTGAAAAGCCAGGACGAGATACTTCAAGACCTGTCAGATGAAGTTCATCGCTGAGCGCCTTCAGGCCTCGCTCAAGCGCATTGTCTCCGGATTCCAGTGATACGGCCGCTTGTTGAAATAGCTCAGATTGCTGAGCAGCGCGGGGCCGGCTGCACGCAAGCCAAAGACGGGATCCTCGAGTACCGGTTGCCGGCTCCTGACACTCGCAAAGAAAGTGGCAAAGTGATCGAGAGTGTCGTTGTAGTTCCGGCCAACACTGAAGGTCTCGAGCCCGGTGCTCTGCAACCGATCGGAACCTTTCCTTGCGGGGTACTTCTTTCTGTACTCTTCGAGGTATTGCTTTTGAATCGCCTCAGGAAACGACTCGATCGTCATCCCCGGTTCACGTTCCGGCTGTCGTTTGGCGACCGACACGCCGCCGCCGCCGATGGTCATCATTCCTTCATTGCCGATAAACCTGAATTCAGATCCTTCACCTCCACCATCGGCAAAATTAACCTTGAGCAGCAGATTGAACGCCGGATGGTTCGCTGTCTCCGGATAATCGTAGATTCCAAGCATTACATCAGGAACATCACGCCCATCCTTCCAGAAACGGATTCCGCCGGATGTCATGACGCGATTCGGTCCGTTCGAGCTGATGACGAAATGAATCCCGGTAAACAGATGGACAAAAAGATCGCCGGCCACTCCGGTGCCATAGTCACGATAGTTGCGCCACCTGAACAGTCGTACAGGCTCGAAGGGACGTTTTGGGGCGTGCCCGATAAAGCGGTCCCAATCGATAGTTTGTGGGGACGCGTCTGGCGGAATCGTGTATTGCCAGGCGCCCATCGCTGAGTTCCGGTCGATCCAGGCTTCGATCATGTTGAGCGTGCCGATTGCACCGCTCCGAAACAGATCTCGCGCCTTATGATAGATAAGTGAGCTGACGCGCTGGCTTCCGACCTGCAGGATGCGCGACTGCTTCTTCGCGGCGTCAATGACGGCTTGGCCCTCTTCGACCTGCTGAACCACCGGTTTCTCGCAATAGACATCCTTGCCTGCCGCCATAGCATCAATCGACATTCGCGAGTGCCAGTGATCTGGCGTGGCAATGATGACAGCGTCAATCTCGGGTCGAGCGAGAAGCTCGCGATAATCACGCGTGGTTACGATCTGCGGTCCCCAGACCTCCTTTGCGCGCGTCAACCGCCCATCGTACACATCGGATACGGCCACAAGCTCGACACCCGGAACGCGAAGCGCTACAGGCATGGTCTCCATTCCGCGGATGCCAAGACCTATGAGACCCACTTGGATCTTGTCGTTGGGTGATGTCTGCTCGCGCAAGTACCTGTTCGTGAGCGGCAAGAATGACCGTTCCCGTTGCTGCCTGCCTGATAAAATCTCTTCTAGTGGTCATAGGCTCAATATCCTGTCTACGCGTCGATTGACTTCACGGAGATAAGCTTCGTCGCCTCCAGGAAGTTCGACGGTCAAGAAACCGGAGAAATTGATCTCGCCGATCGCGCGGCGAACCTCGGTCCAATCAATGCTTCCCTCCTGCAGGGGCACAAATTGGCGTGTATCGGTCTTGAAATCTTTCAAGTGAAACTTAAGTATGCGACTTCCAAGAGTTCGAATCCACTCCTGAGGAAAACCGTACATAACGACATTTCCGACGTCGAAGTAGGCTCGAATCCAGGGACTGCGAAACTCGTCGACATATCTCACGAAATCAGGCGCTGAGAGAAGGAATTTATTCCAGACCTCTTCAATTGCGATTACCACTCCAAGTTCTTTTGCCAGAGGAATGAGTTTGCGAATTTCCGCCTGCGAGCGTTCCCAGGCCTGAGTGTAGGTAGTCTTTGGGTCGACAACCGCTGGAACCAGGAGCACGGCATCTGCTCCCCAGAGCTTCGCGTTTCTGAGGGATGTCTCCATTCCCTTGATGCTCTGGGCGACAACCTGAGGGTCGGCGCTCGAGAGAGGGTATCTCCAGTGATCCATATTCATCACTGAATGGATTCTGAGCTTTGCCTTGTCAGCAGCTTCCTTGATTTCGTCAGCGATCTTCGGGTCAGTAACCGTCTGTGCCTCAAGACCCTCAAACCCTATGTCAACCGCAAGCTTGAACCGGTCGAGATAGCTCATCTCCTTCGGGAGCATGGTGATAAGGACCGCTTTTTTGAGCTGGCGCGCTGAGCGGGGTCAATTGAGCCAGCGCAGCGAAGGCACTCAATTGTGTGAAGCTTCGACGATTCATAGAGAGGGTCAGGAGTCAGGATCAGGGAGGCATGTTCAGTTGAGCTTCAAGACTTGAGACTTTGTAGGCAGTTGACCAATAACAAATGACAAATCTCAAATCTCGAATCTCAAATGCGGTCCTGATCCCTGACCCCAAACTCTAAGCCCGTCCACCCCTTTTGGCAACAGGTCATGTGCTCTGTTAAGATACTCGACTCTTTCATACACGCGAGGGAGTACTGTAATGGTGCAAAGACAACCGGAACTTCATATGCCGCCCTTATCGGTTCTGTCCGAGGAGGAGCTGCTTTTCCGTGCCAGCGTCCGTGAGTTTGCGGAGGCGGAGATAAAGCCTTACGTCCGTCAGATGGATGCCGAAGGAAGGCTGAGACCAGAAATTATTGCCAAGTGTTTCGAGCTCGGGCTGATGAGCATCGAGCCCCCGGAAACTTACGGCGGCTCGGGCGGCACGTTCTTTATGGCCTGTCTGGCGATTGAAGAGCTTGCTCGAGTGGACCCGTCAGTCAGCGTCTTTATCGATGTCAACAATACCCTCGTTCTCAACGCCTTTACGCGCTGGGGTACGGAAGAACAGAAGCGCAGGTACATGCCACAGCTCGCGACTGACACTGTCGGCGCCTACGCACTGAGCGAGGCGAGTTCGGGTTCGGATGCGTTCGCGCTTCAGACGAGGGCGGTCGACAAGGGCGACCACTTTCTCCTCAACGGCAGGAAACTCTGGATCACCAATTCGATCGAGGCCGGGCTCTTTCTTCTCTTTGCAAATGAGAACCCCGAGAAGGGATACAAGGGGATTACTGCGTTCATCGTGGAGAAGGGATTCGAAGGTTTCACAGTTGGACACAAGGAAGACAAGCTGGGAATCCGTGCATCATCAACGTGCGAACTGATTCTTGAAGATTGCCGCGTTCCGAAGGAGAACGTTCTCGGAGAGCGGGGCAAAGGCTACAAGATTGCTATTGAGACACTGAACGAGGGAAGGATCGGGATCGGCGCGCAGATGCTTGGCCTGGCACAGGGAGCGTATGAATGCGCTCTTGCTTATACGAAAGAACGTAAGCAGTTTGGCCAGCCGATCTCAGAATTTCAGGGTGTTCAGTTCCAACTGGCAGAGATGGCGACCGAGATCGAGGCTGTGAGACTGATGGTCTATAACTGCGCGCGATTGAAGGACGCTGGTTTGCCGTTCATCAAGCAGGCTGCGATGGCGAAGCTCAAAGCGTCTCTCATAGCAGAGCGTGTGGCATCGACTGCACTCGAGCTCTACGGCGGGTACGGTTACACAAAGGACTATCCGGTCGAAAAGTTTTTCAGGGATTCAAAGATCGGACAGATCTACGAAGGTACGTCAAACATGCAACGTCAGACAATTGCGAAGTTGCTGCTTGCAGAGTGAATTTACAGAAGTGACGGCAGCTACAGATCAAGCCAATCACCAGGATCATGGCGATCATCGAGATCATAAAGGCCATCAGGATCATCTGGCAGGACTCAACGAAGAGCAGCGCGATGCTGTCTACGACGACTGAGGGTCCGATACTCATCCTCGCCGGAGCGGGCAGTGGCAAGACGCGCGTCATCACTCACCGGATAGCCTACCTGATCGAATCGTGCTCGGTTCGGCCGGAGCAGGTTCTCGCCGTCACATTCACAAACAAGGCTGCGGGAGAGATGAAGGAGCGAGTCCAGCGTCTCCTGGCAGGTTACTATTCGCAGGAAGCGCGCACCGGCTCGCCGTTTATTTCGACCTTCCATTCTCTTTGCGTCCGCATGCTTCGCCGAGACATCGAAAAACTCGAGCTCGGATTCACCCGCTCGTTCACGATCTATGATCAGGACGATCAGGAGCGGTTGATGAAAACGGTGCTCAGGGACATTGGCGCTGACGAAAAGCAGGCGAAGGCAACGCGGAGTCTGATAAGTACCGCGAAAAATCGTGGTGAGGAGCCCTACGACGATGTCACAATTCGGGCGTTTGAACTTTACCAGCGACGCCTGACCACATCGAACGCCCTCGATTTCGATGATTTGCTGATCTACGCAGTCAGGTTGCTGCGCAAGTCAAAAGAAGCACGCGAGTGGTATCACAATCGTTTTCGCCACGTAATGGTGGACGAGTTTCAGGACACCAACGGGCTTCAATACTCGCTCGTCAGACTGATCGTCGAAGGCGACGGCCTCGCAGAAAAACATGATGAACGCAATGGTGGAAGGGCCGAAGTCTCTGCGTTGTCGGTGACGAATCGCAATCGATCTACCGGTGGCGCGGTTCTGACTTCAAGATCATCCTCGGCTTCCGCAAGGAGTTTCCCGAGGTCAAGGTGATCAAGCTCGAAGAGAATTACAGGTCAACGCGGAGAATCCTCGAAGCGGCGAATGCCGTCATCGCGAACAACAAACAGAGATTCGAAAAGAACCTCAGAACGACTCGCTCGGAAGGCGCTAAGATCGGTTACACGCAGTTATTCTCTGGCGAGGATGAAGCGGCATGGGTGGTAAGCAGGATCAGCGAGCATCTTGCGCCGTGATCCTGAGGCGCGCGCTGCGGTGCTTTATCGTACGAACGCGCAGTCACGACTCTTCGAGGAGGCGTGCCGGCGTTCAGGGCTGCGATACAACCTGGTAGGCGGCTTCAGTTTTTACGATCGCCTCGAGATCAAGGATGCGATTGCTTACCTCAAGCTAGCGCTCAACCCTGAAGACTCTATCTCACTCCTGCGAATCATCAACAGCCCGGCACGCGGGATAGGACGGTCGACACTGGACGAGCTTGAACGTCATGCCACCGAGCTCAAGGTATCGCACTGGGAGGCGATCGCGGCGATTCTCGAAAGGAATCTGGTGCCGGCGCGGGCGCACCTCGCTCTCACCGCATTCAGAGAGATCATGACCAGGCTTATCGAGAAAGTGAGAACTCCGGAGGAGCCTCTTTCAGAGATCGTAAAAGCTGCAATCCTGGACAGCGGATATGAACGCGCGCTCAAGGAAGAAGACAACGAGGAAGCCGCAGCGCGTCTGCAGAATCTCGAGGAACTTGTGAATGCGGCGGCTGAAGCCGAGGAGAAGGGTGAAGACATCCGCGACTTCATTGATCATGCCGCGCTCGTGGCCGATACCGATGATTACACTGGAGCGGCACAGGTCACGCTCCTGACGATGCACTCAGCGAAAGGCCTTGAGTTCTCGGTAGTATTCATTGCGGGGCTCGAAGACGGAATGTTTCCGCACTCGCGCTCGGAGGGAGACGAGGACGAGCTCGAAGAAGAGAGACGGCTCTATTACGTCGCAATCACGCGTGCGAAGAACAATCTTTACCTTTCGCACGCGAAAAAGCGGCGCGTCTTTGGCGAAGAAAGGCTGTCAGACCCTTCGATGTTTCTCAACGAGGTTCCGCCGGAGTTGATCGACAATCTGTCTCCGGGCACCAGCTGGCTGGGATATCGCGATCTGTCGCGCAACAGGGAGCGCAAACCGTTCGCGGGAAGGACATATAACAAAGTGGAAGACCTTAACGATTTCTTCAAGAAGAAAAGTGGAAAGGCTCAAGGCAGTGACTCAGGATTGAAGGCCGGAACGCGAGTTCGCCATGCAAAGTATGGTCAGGGCCTGGTAGTCAAGGTTGAAGGTGAAGGAGATCAGACGAAACTGACGATCAGCTTTCCCGGATACGGTATGAAGAAGATGATCGAGAAGTATGCTGAATTGACGAAGGAGAAGTAGGAGAAGAAGAGAGAAGATTCCGCCTGAAGGCGGTACAACGTACACATGAGTATTCAAACTATAGGATTTGTCAGTCTCGGCTGTCCCAAGAATCTCGTCGATAGCGAGTTGATGATGGGTCAGCTGGCTAAGCACGGTTACAAGCTTACGACTGACAAGGAAGCTGCAGATGTGATTGTCGTCAACACCTGCGGCTTTATCGATGCAGCCAAGGAAGAATCGATCAACACGATTCTTGAAATGGCTGAGCTCAAGGAATCAGGCAACTGCAAGCGTCTGGTCGTTGCAGGCTGTCTCGTCGAGCGGTATCGCAAGGACCTGCTCAACCAACTTCCTGAGGTCGACGCAGTCCTCGGAACAAGCGAGATCGAGAAGATAGTCGCGGCAGTTGATCCTGCTGCTGTCGCCGCAGACGATGCAGCTTTTGTCGCATCGAATGCGTGGATGAGCCGCGGGCTTCCGACATATCTTTACGATGAGACGTCGCCGCGGATTCTTGCGACGCCGAAGCACTTTGCCTATTTGAAGATTGCGGAAGGCTGTGATCACACTTGCTCGTTCTGTGCGATACCTCAAATGCGAGGGCTCTATCGCAGCCGCCGCGCCGGTTCGATTCTGAGGGAAGCGGAGCAGTTGGCGGCGCAGGGTGTGAAAGAGCTCGTGCTCATTTCGCAGGACTCCACTCAATACGGTCTTGATCTTGGAATCAAGGATGGGCTTGCTGATCTGCTTCGATCGCTCGCGCGGACTGATGGCATCGAATGGATCCGCGTTATGTACACATATCCGAATTCGCTGAGCGACGCGACGCTGCGCGTAATGGCCGAAGAGGCGAAGGTATGCAGCTACCTTGATATGCCGTTGCAGCATTCAAGCGCCAATGTGCTCAAGCGGATGAGACGTGGAGGCAATCGCGCGCTGCTGACAAAGCTTCTCGAGCGCGCGAAATCCATTGTGCCTGGAATTGCCTTGCGTACAACATTCATTGTCGGATTCCCCGGCGAAACGGACGAGGACTTCGAAGACCTCATGACATTCGTCCGCGAAGTCGAGTTTGATCGATTGGGCGTGTTCACTTATTCCGACGAAGAAGGCACTCACGGCTTCGATCTGGACGGGAAGGTTGCTGCACGCACAATGAGGTCGCGCCGCGCAAAGATTCTGCGAGAACAGTCAAGAATCTCGAAGCGCAAACATCGTGAGCTTATTGGAAAGCGTTTCCGGGCGCTGCTTGAGGGCATTTCAGAGGAGAGCGATCTTTTCCTGCAGGCACGCCTCGAATCCCAGGCGCCTGAGATCGATGGGCACGTGCTGGTGAATGACATGCCGGAAGGATTTGAAGCGCATCCTGGTCAGTTTGTCGACCTCGAAATCACCGAAGCTCACGAGTACGATCTCGTAGCGAGAGTCGTTTAGAAGAAAAGTGCTGAGTGCTGAGTGCTGGGTGCTGAGTATGGGGTTCGAGTTCAAGCTTTAGCTTGGGGTTGCATTCCGAGATCAAAAAGGGCCTCAATGCAACCCCAAGCTAAAGCTTGAACTCAAACCCCATACTCAGCACCAGCACTCAGCACTCGACCTTCTTCCCAATCTTTGAGACATGCCGAAAAAGAATCCGCTTGATACTCTCGCGATTGCGCTTGCTACCGGACTTGGCGTTGGCTTTGTTCCGGTGGGGCCGGGGACAGCCGGGTCTCTTGTCGGTGTTGTCATCGCATGGCTGATCATCGATCGTCTCAAGTTTTCGCCCGGACGTTCTCTGGATAGCTATCGTCGGGGCTGGCGCGATCATACTTGCGGTCGGAATCTGGGCTTCGTCACGGGCCGAGAAGGTGTTCGGTCGAAAAGACGCGGGACAGATCGTAATCGATGAAGTCTGCGGGCAGATTATTACCTTTAGCTTTCTGGGATCGCTGATAGGACGGATCGGTGGCGCGTGGCGCTGGGCGCTGATTGCCGGGTTTCTTCTTTTCCGTCTTTTCGATATTACAAAGCCATATCCAATTGGCAGGTTGGAGAACATCGGATCGGGAATCGGCGTGATGGCTGACGACGTTGGCGCAGGCGTCTACGCCGCGCTGGCACTCTGGATTCTATTCTCGCTTATCTACTGAGGCGTGATGCTCAACGCAGAGATCATCGCGGTCGGCACAGAGATGTTGACGCCGCATCGCATCGATACGAATTCTCTCTGGCTCACCGAGCAGCTCAACGCGTTCGGGATCGAAGTCAGAATGAAGGTTATCGTCGGTGACGATGAGGCGCGCCTCGAGGAGGCGATCCGCGACGCTCTCCGGCGATCGCACGTCGTCATTGCGACTGGCGGCCTCGGTCCGACTGAAGATGACATCACGCGCAAAATATTCTCCCGTGTTCTCGGCAGGCGCCTGCAGCTTCATCAACCTACGCTGGACCATATTCGAGCACGCTTCGCGAAACGAAACATGAAGATGCCGGAGATAAACGCCAGGCAGGCGCTGGTTCCGGAGCGAGCTGACATCCTCGACAACGAGCGTGGCACGGCGCCCGGATTGATGATGCGCGAGAAGAACGCATTGATTTTTCTGCTGCCCGGGTCCGCCTCGCGAAATGAAGCCGATGTTCGAGACATCGGTCGCTCCAGTCCTGAAAAAAGAAGCGGGTTCGAGCTTTATACTGCGATGCAAGCTTTCCATTTTTGGTTTGTCAGAATCCGGCGTTGATGAAATTGCCGCTCCGATTTACTCGAGGTACACCAATCCGCAGACGACCATTCTTGCCGATCGCGGCGTAATCGAGCTTGCATCTCGCGGCTCGGTCGCGATCTGAACAGGACGGAAACAAGCTGCTTGTAGAGGTGTCGACTCAACTCGAGGAAGCGCTTGGTCACCACGTCTTTTCGACGCGCGGCGAGACTCTCGAGGAAGTGGTTGGAGAGTGGCTTCGGTTTCGGCGCGACACACTCGCAGTTGCTGAAAGCTGTACAGGAGGCCTGCTTGCGGCGCGTATCACGGACATACCTGGCAGCTCGGACTATTTTCTCCAGGGAGTTGTTCCTTATTCAAACCAGGCCAAGACGGAGCTGCTTGGCATTCCCTCACGGCTGATTGCAAATCACGGAGCAGTGAGTGCCGAGGTTGCACAGGCTATGGCTGAGGGAGTCAGAGAACGGTCGGGAGCGAGTTTTGGAATTGGCATCACAGGAATCGCCGGTCCGGACGGCGGCAGTGAAGAGAAGCCTGTTGGGCTGGTCTATATAAGTCTCGCCGAAGAGGCCGGAACTGATACGAGAAGATATGTCTTTCCCGGAGACCGCTATTTGATTCGCTATCTGACGGTGAATGCTGCGCTGGACCTTGTACGCCGACGGATTCGATGAACGCTCTCGCAGTCATCCTCGCGTATCTGCTTGGCTCGATTCCTTTCGGGTACCTGATCGTAAAATGGCACCGTGGCGGAGACGTGCGGGCGACGGGTAGCGGAGCTACTGGCGCCACGAACGTTCTGAGGACAGCCGGGCGCGCGGCCGGCATAGCTACGCTTGTGCTCGATGCGCTCAAAGGTTTCGCGGCGGTCTATCTGGCCAGGTGGCTTACAGGAACCGCGGGGACTGGGTGGGTAGTTGCGTTCGCTGCTGTGGCAGCGATTGCAGGCCATATTTTTCCGGTGTGGCTCGGATTCAAGGCTGGCAAGGGAGTGGCGACGGGTCTTGGTGTTTTCCTGGCGATTGCGCCTGTTGCGGTAGGTTGCGCGGCTCTTCTCTTTGGCGGAATTGTGGCTCTAACGCGCTTTGTATCGCTCGGATCGATCCTGGCGGCGATCTCGATGCCGGTCTGGGCGTTTTTGTTTGAGCGGCAAAACCCTGACCTCATCCCGATGCTGGTAGCGCTTGTCCTCTCCGCGATTCTGATCGTGGGAAAACACCACGCGAATATCGCACGTCTATTTGCAGGATCGGAGCATAAGCTGGGGGCGCAGGAAAAGCTAACGTACGTAACCCAGGTACAGTTAGACATGAATTCATCGATCGCCGTCATCGGAGCAGGTAGCTGGGGGACTGCGCTTGCGATAGTTGCCGCGAGAGCTGGTCACTCTGTGAGCCTGTGGGCACGCACCCGGGAATTCGCAGCGAGTCTCGAACAAGAGCGCGAAAATAAGGTTTATCTGCCCGGCTATTCCGCTTCCCGACACGATCAGGATCACGGGCGAACTTGAGAGAGCGGTTGGCGATGCCGGCACAATCATCAGCGCAGTTCCGTCTCATGCGAGCCGGGACGTCTTAGGTTCGCTTGCGGCTCTAGTCAATTCTGATGCGATCCTCGTCAGTGCAACAAAGGGCATTGAGATTTCGACGGGCATGCGAATGGAAGAAGTCGCGCGCGATCTATTCGGCGAGCGCCCCTATGTTGCGCTTTCAGGACCTACATTTGCGATCGAAGTCGCCCGCGATGAGCCCTGTGCAATCGTCGCCGCATCGCGCCACTTGCGTGCGGCGGAGAGGGTCCAGTCGCTTCTCGCCAGCAGGCGATTCCGGGTCTATACAAACACCGATGTGACAGGCGTAGAGACTTGCGGTGCGATCAAGAACGTCATGGCGATCGCGGCGGGTACAGTCAACGGGCTTGGGCTCGGGTACAATAGTGTCGCTGCCCTTGTGACGCGCGGGCTTGTCGAAATGGCAAGGCTTGCGGTGAGTCTTGGTGGAAAAGCCGAAACAGTGTCAGGCCTCGCCGGAATTGGGGATCTTATGCTGACATGTTTTGGAAGTCTTTCGCGTAATCGCAGAGTAGGCGTGGAACTTGGTCGAGGGCGTGCTCTGGCGGAGATTACCGGCGAGATGCGTGAGGTTGCAGAAGGAATCAAGAACGTCGCGGGCGGCACACGAGCTTGCAGCGCGGCTAGGCGTTGAAATGCCGATCACATCAGGCGTCTATCAAATGCTCTATGAAGGCAAGAGCCCGCGCGATCTCGAAATTGAGCTTATGGAGCGACCACTGAAAGGTGAGTGAGAGTGACAGTGGTTTGAGTTCAAGCTTTAGCTTGGGGTTACATTGTAACCCCAAGCTAAAGCTTGAACTCAAACCCACTGACCCTATCCTGAAAGGAAGTGAAGTATGTGTTGGAGTCGGCGTTCCCTCCTTGCAATTGGCGCAACTATCTGTTGCTTCGGTCTCGCGCTCTCGCAGGAGAGAACGACGGCTCCGGCGGTTTACGTAGTTGCGGTGCGAGGTGAATGCCAGGGCGACAGGTCATTCGCCCTCATCAATGGACGGATGGCGACTATTCCAAATACGCTGCGCCGGCAGGATACGCAATTCGGCGGGACCACTCCAAAACAGACACTCCTGACGCGCTTTTCCGATGATGACGCTGTCCGGACTGAGATCATAAACGAGCTGAAGAAGAGCAGGAACGTCAGGGTTGTCGATGGCGCTGAAGAGGCGAATGTCGTGTTTCATTTCTGCAGTGTCTACTGGGCAGACACGATGACATCGCGGCTAAGTCTCGGCGGCAAACAGATTCCTGATCTCTACCGTATTGGAGCGCTCGCTCTTGCGGTGCCATCGTCGCAGTACTCAGCCGGTTCGGACGCGTACGACAAGGTAAAGGCTGCGTCGCTCTGGACGGTAGATACGATGGAGCAAAACTCTGTGCAGTTCCAGTCGGGTCCCCAGGGTGGGTTTCGAGTTGTTTCAAGCGGCCAGTTCAAAGACATGATCAGCGCAACCGAGATCGCGAAAGGCTTTCTCAAGGAGGCTGAGAACATAGGTAAGAAGGCTGGCCCGCCGTTGAATCAGATCGCAAAGGACGGCGTTGGTGCAGGATCGACGGCGCGCCCGACGCTCGCAGGCGCGAAGAGTCTGGCCGATCCACCGGCTGCCGCTGCCGAACCTCGAACGGATGAAGACAACAAGGTCAGGATCGATACGTCTCTTGTGGTCGTTCCCGTCAGCGTAATGGATCGGAGCGGAAAGTACGTGCCGGGTCTGAAGAGTGAGGACTTCACACTCCACGAAGACGGGATAAAGCAGGAGATATCCGATTTCGGAAATACTGCAACGCCATTTCACGTAGCTCTCCTGCTCGATATGTCCGGGCAGCACCAGATATCGAGTCGACGATATTCAGGATGCGGCGCTCGCTTTCGTCGAGCAATTGCGCCCGCAGGATGAAGTCATGGTGGTTGCGTTCGATAGTCTCGTGCGCGTTGCCAGCGAGTTTACGAGCGACCGAAAGCAGCTGACGCGTGCGATTCTCAGAACGCGCACGGGCGGAAGTACGCGCGCGTTTGACGCGCTGGATCTCGTGCTGACTGAGCGGCTGGAGAAGATCAAGGGGCGCAAGGCAATAGTGATTTTCAGTGACGGGGTGGATACGGCGAGCACACTGGCGGATAAGGACGATGTGATTGTTCACGTGGAAGAGTCGGGGACGCTGGTTTATTCGATTCGTTTCGACACGCTGGCCGACCTCGGTAGTGCTGTAAATCGTAGCTCCTCAGCAGGTGCGCATGCCGGAGCGCGTGAAAGAGATGTATACGGGAGCGGGTGATTTTCTGAGGACTCTGGCTCAGCGCAGCGGAGGCCGCTTCTATGATGTTGCGGATATCAAGGACACGAACGAGGCATACGGAAACATCGCCGAAGAGCTCCGGAGACAGTATTGGCTGGGTTACTACCCGACGAATCAGGCTCCTGACGGCACTTTTCGCAAGATACGGGTGTCAGTAGCAAAGTCGGAAGTTGCCGTGCGCGCGCGTGAGGGATATCGGGCGAAGCAGTAGGCATGTTCAGTAGCGCCTTCAGACGAACTTGCAAGCTGAAGCTTGAACTCCATGCATCGAATGCATGACAGAAAAGACGGAAACACGGGAAAAGATCATCAGCTCGAATCGTGCTGCGTATCACGAGTTTCATATACTCGAAAAGTTTGAAGCGGGAATTCTGCTGACGGGAACCGAAGTCAAATCGGCACGCGAGGGGCGCGTCAATCTCAAAGATTCTTATGCTACAGTGCGGAACGGGGAAGCGTGGCTTGTAAATGCGCATATCAGTCCTTATACACATGGAAACCGCGAGAATCACGAGCCTACACGATCGCGCAAACTGCTCCTGCACAAGCGTGAAATCGAGAAGCTGCGCTCACGCATTGAAGAGAAGGGACTGACGATAGTCGCCACCAGGCTCTATTTCAAAGATCGATTAATAAAGTGTGAAGTCGCGGTTGCGCGCGGCAAGAAGCTACACGACAAGCGCGAGGCTGAGGCGCGAAAAACGATGGACCGCGAAACGCGGGCGGCGATCAAGAATCGCGACAGACTATGACAGGGAGAAATGAATGAACGTTAAATCGGATAGTAGGAATTATTTCGAGATTGAGTGTGACGCAATTGTAATTGGAGTTTTCGAAGGAGAGCGCCCCGAGAAAGGGGCGGAGACAGGGCTCCTCTCAGATATCGACAGGCGACTTGGAGGCATCCTGTCGTCGCTTTTTGAAACCGGAGAGTTCAACGGCAAAACGGGTGAATCGGCTTACGTTCACCACACAGGCGATCTAAAGGCGAAGCGCGTACTCTTCGCCGGTCTCGGCAAGCAATCAGACTTTAACCTCGACGTGTTGCGTCGAATGGCCGGATCCGCCGCGCGGCTGCTGCGCGGAAAGAAAGTCCGAAGGTTTGCAGTCGTCCGCCGCTCGCAATTGCCGGTCGGCGAAGCCGTACAGGCAGTCGTCGAGGCAGCGCTGCTGGCGTTGTTTGAGGCGGACAAATACTACACGAGCGACAAAACGGAAAACCGCCTCGAAGAGATGATCCTGGTTGTTCGTGATGCTGAATCGGGCGAGCTTCACAGGGCAATTGAACGTGGCCGGATAGTAGCCGAATCGACGAATCTTGCGCGGGATATCATCAATGAGCCGAGCAACCTGATGACACCTACAGATCTTGCACGGATCGCAGCGGAAGCTGCGAGGTCATTCGGGCTTGGGATCGATGTGCTCGATGCAGCGCAGATGAAAGAGCTCGGGATGGGAGCTCTTCTTGGCGTTGCGCAAGGCAGTGACGAGCCACCGAAACTGATCGTACTGACATACAACCCATCGACTGCTTCGGACGAAACAGTCGCGATCGTCGGAAAGGGAATCACGTTCGATACGGGAGGGATTTCGATCAAGCCGTCCGAGGGGATGGAGAAGATGAAATACGACATGGCGGGCGGAGCGACCGTGATTGCCGCCATGCGCGCGATTGCTCAGCTGAAGCCGGCGGTCAAGGTGATTGGCGTTGTGCCGGCGACCGAGAACATGCCTGGTGGCGGGGCACAGCGTCCGGGCGATGTAGTCACGTCGATGGCGGGCAAGACCATCGAGGTAATCAATACAGATGCAGAAGGGCGGTTGATTCTGGCTGATGCTCTTACCTATGCCAAAAAATTGGGCGCAACCCGGATTGTTGATCTGGCTACACTCACAGGAGCAGTCTCGGTGGCGCTTGGCGACGTCTACGTTGCAATCATGGGAAATGATCAGGCGTGGATCGACGGTGTGATCGCCGCAGGCAAGGCGGCGGGTGAAAAGATCTGGCAATTGCCGCTCGATCGCGAGTATCGCGAACAGATCAAGAGTGAGATTGCCGACATACAGAACATCGGCGGGAGAAAAGCGGGAACGATTACGGCGGCATACTTTCTACGGGAGTTTGTGGATGAGACGCCCTGGGCGCACCTCGACATTGCCGGAACAGCCTGGAACGAATCGGCGAAGCCGTATCTGGCGGTGGGCCCGACCGGGGTTTGTGTTCGGACCCTCGTAAATCTGGTCGACTCAGTAGCGGGAAAATCGCTAAAATAAAGGTTGATGGCGGATCCATATGTTGTGCTGGGCGTGGCGCGCTCAGCGACGCGGAATGAGATCAAATCAGCTTACCGCCGGTTGGCGCGAAAATATCATCCTGACGTCAACCGGCATCCGGCAGCAGCACGCAAGTTTGCACTCGTCAACGAGGCTTATCACCTGTTGATCGATACCGAACGGCGGACGATTTACGATCGGACGGGGGCAACGACATCCACACCACCGGCGCAGCGCCGGGCATCAGCGGCCGAGGCTGCGGCGCGGCGAGCCTACTATCAGGCGCGCGCGGATCGGGTTGTCAACGAATGGCTTCAGCGCGAGCGCGAAGAATCGCGCGCACGCGGCAAAGCCGTCTATACGACTGTCACCCTTTTTCTCTCGACATTTATTGTGGCGTTGATGAAGCCGTCATTCTTTGAGAGTTCGACTCCGCTATGGAGAGTGGCGCTCCTGGTCGTGTTCGTCGTCAGTGTATGGCATCTTGTGCGCAGCCTTCGCGAGCACTTCGAACACTATACCTACCGGCCCGAGCGGCTCTCGGTAACTCGGCCGGCCAATGTCACCAAGCCGTTCAAACGCAGTATCGCGTGGGGGTTCGTTCTCGGTGGTTATCTCTTTTCATTGACGGTCGGGATGTTACTTAGCGTGCTGACCGACGATCTTTCAAAGCAACTATTCGGTCCTACCAGCAGCGCGGAATCGTTGCTTGGAGTCTTCTTTTACCCGCCAATCGTCGTCCTCATTGTTGACATGATTTACCGCGTCAACCTTCATCTTGACGACCTGTAGTTCTCAGTGACATCTGTGACAGGCCTGCTGTTCGTACTACTCTTCACGTGCCGCATCTCTGACATTTCGGTATCAGACCGCTCGTTCGACGTGGCGTGTCAGATACCAGCGCGAGACCGCGTCCGCCTCTTCTTCAAAGAGGAATTCGCCGGGATCGACCGGCTCAATGAACGCATCTTTTCGCCAAGAGTCCGTGACGCGAATGGGCAGTCAATTGTCCTCGAACTTCGTGGAGGAGGTAATTACGCTTTTGATGCACGCAATCGCCCTGGACCAATCGAACTCAGTTACAAAGTGCGGCTCAACGGAGCACTCGAGCCGGGTCAATATGCGCTGGTGTCGAGCATAGGACCTGAGGCGGCGATTCTTTATCTGAGTGACCTCATTCCTCGTATTGCCGAAGAATCCAATGCGGAAAGTCCGTTTGCTTTGGAGAAGATCACTATCGACGCACCTGATGGCTGGAACACCACAAGTCTCGGGCGTGGCGACGGGCGAACTTTCGAAGTATCGGATGCAGCTCAGGCGACCTTCTTTTTGGGAAAGATTCGGAAAGAGACGAATACAGCGATCGCTGGCACGTGGGCGTTCGACGACGGCAAGGTCGTGCAACTTGCGAAGACTATCGCGCAGCGCCAGGCGACGATGATGAATGTGGCTCAGGTGCCGGATAATTTTCTGATTGCACTTGCTCCTTTTCCGATCCCGCTGACCGGGCTGCGCTCCGCGGGGCTGACGCGGGGCCGCAGCGTCGTCCTGATGCTCAACCAGGGAAGTGATACCTTACGAACACGTGCACATTTCGAGCGTCATCTGGCGCACGAGATGTTTCACTTCTACCTGCCAAATGCGTTTGTCATTCGCGACAACTTCGACTGGTTCTGGGAAGGCTTCTCGCGATATGTAGGTGTGCTGTCACTGCTCGAAGCCGGACTGATCCGCGTGGAGGACTATCTCGAGGTATTGCTTGCGGAATATGACGCATATCGAGTAAATCCGCAGCGAAACTCGATCTCACTCGTTTCGGCTTCTCCAGAGAAGTTTGCGAACGCGGCGAACTACGAGATTGTCTATCGCAAAGGTCTGCTGGTTGCAGCGCTTTATGATCTGGAGCTGCGATGGCAGAGCCGGGGAAAGAATCGATTGAGCCAGGTGATCGCGAATCTTTATCGTGATTACGCGCTCACGCGTCGCGAAATCGGTAACCGCGAGGTGCTCGATGCTCTCAAGCGCGCAGGCGATTTGGCAGAGCAGATTGCAAATGATGTTGAAGGCGTCAAAGAGATCGATCTGCTGACGAGACTCGAAGTTTACGGTTTTGTCATGGATCGAAGCATTTCGCAGGGACGCGCCCGCCTCGTCGTTTCGCCAAGACTTTCTGACCGCCAGCAGCAACTCATCACACAGCTCAAAGGCATGTAGTGCCCCCTTTCAGGTGGTTGCTGACAACCTGAAGGCTTACTATTTGATCCTGATTCTTACCACGTTTGACCTGAATCCCTCCACTTCAAGGACGACATCCACATCACCACTTCCGGTAAGAAACGGTGACAATTCTGCGTTAATTTGATCCAGGCCGGCATAGAACCCCTGAGCGCCCGCGAAGAGGACGTTGGGAAAATGTCCTCCTATGGTCAGTTGAAAAAACGAGAAAGTACTTCGGTTCCTGATGCCTGTGCCAAACAAGACAAGGTACAGCTTATCGCCTGGAGGACCGAAGTCGATTGGAAGTGGCACAAAAGCTTTGAGTGACTCGTCGAAGATTGCGACCGGTTCGTAACTCTGCGAGTTGTCAGGTTTCACTCTTAAAACGTATGCCGCTGCAACACCACTACCATCGGAATTGGCCGAGAACAAACCAGCAGCTGTGTCGGAAATGGCGACGGCTCCGCGAGAGATTCCCCCATCGGCGTTGATCACGGTCATGACTGCGGGACCCCTGACTAGATCCGCAGGAACAACAAAGTTAACCTGCTGCGGCGATACGTACAAAAGTTGAGCCTGGAGCGTCGCTCCTCGCGCATCGAGGAACGTTACTGTCGTTCCAGCAAGCTCGGTTGGTAAAGGCTGCATCTCTGCTGATCGCGACGAGGTCGCGAGCGCAGTTCCAAAGGCAACCGCGATCGAGCCCCTGGCGATTCTGTCGCCGAGATAACTCGCAGCAGATACGGTGACCGCGCGATCTACTCGTCAAACATCGGTTGAGGACGGTGTAAGTACTCGATCTAAATGATGTCGCTGCCGCGATATCAGGTCGACCATCACCGTCATAATCGTCTACTGCCACGTCTGGACTTGACGGCAGACTGAAGAGCGCCGGCGTGCTGAGCTTGCCTGTGCCGTCGCCTAACCATATCTCCGCGGCCCCACTTTCAGAGTATACGAGCAGGACATCCAGTTTACCGTCGCTGTTGAAATCACGCAGAGCGGTGTTTACGCGGTCAAAGACAGAGGTCCCACCGGGTCGCGAATAGACCAATGGGCTAGCAAATGCTCCGTCCCCGGTTCCCAGCGCAACAGCTACAAGCGAGCCCGCCTTCGAGCTGATGAGCGACGTATCGCTCGCGTTGTCACGCAAGCATCATCCGCAGTCCCCCGACCCGCTACCCGGGCACGCGTGGTACGTGCTGTTGCAGGTCGACGATCCCGCCGAGAACGCACACTTGCGCGAAGTGCTCGAGCAAGCCCTCTCCCGAGGCGTCGACGACGGCATCGTCGAGGATGCGACGATCGGCCAGTCGGACACCCAGCAGGCGGCGCTCTGGGCACTGCGCGAGAACATCTCCGAGGCGCAGAGGCGCGAGGGCCCGAACATCAAGCACGACATTTCCGTACCGGTATCCGCCATCCCGCAGTTCCTGCGCGACGCGGAGGTCGCCCTTTCCAAGGCGCTCCCCGGTGTTCGCTTCGTGACCTTCGGGCATCTTGGCGACGGCAATCTGCACTACAACCTCGCGGCCCCCGAGGGACAATCCGCTCACGGGTTCATGGAGCAGGCCCCCGTGGCGAATCGGATCGTCCATGATCTTGTCAACGCAGCCGGGGGCAGCATCAGCGCCGAGCACGGCATCGGTCAGCTCAAGCGGGACGAGTTGAAGCGCTACAAGGCGCCGGTGGAGCTCGAGCTGATGAACCGAATCAAGGCAGCCCTCGATCCGCGAGGCCTCATGAATCCGGACAAGGTCCTGTAAACCCGATGGGCAAGATCATCTTCTGGATCGTCGTCTTCTTCGTGATCCTGTTCGCGCTACGGCTCCTGAGTCTCTCCAAGGCGAAGGCGCGCCGCGAAAGCGAAGGGCGCGGCGAGCCGCCGAAAGCCATCCCGCCGGCCGAGCCGACGGTGCGCTGCGTCGATTGCGGTGTCTTCCTGCCCAAGGCGGAAGCGACGCCGGCGCCCACCGGCTATCGCTGCCGCGACCCCGCTTGCGCCCGGCGGCGTTGACGAATCGGCGCGAAACCCCTCATATACGCGGCGATGCTGCCCTCCCCCGCGATTCCTCCGTTCGAGCCTCCGCCGATGCCGGCGGTCGTGGCCGATTCGAACCAGCGGATCCTCTGGATCGTTGCGCTCTATCGGGCGGTCTGCGGTGCCGTCCTGCTCGGGATTGCCCTGCTGGCCGACCTGCAGGCGCTTGCCGTTGCGGCCCCGAACACGTTCGTTACCGCCGCGGGCCTTTACTTCCTGTTCGCGCTCGGCGCGTTCTGGTGGTTGCAACAGCAGCAGCGGCTTCCGCTGCCGCTGCCAACGCTGTCGCTCGTCCTGTTCTCGGCGGACATCTTCTTCCTTGCGATGGTCGTCGTTGCCGGTGGCACCTCGGTCGCGCCTTTGCCGATCCTGCTGTTTCCGCAGCTCGCGGCCGGCGGCTGGCTGCTCAGAACGCAGACCGCGTTCTTCCATGCTGCACTCGCCACCGTCGTCCTGATCGGCCTCGACCTGTTCCGTGCGTTCGAGGGCCGCATCCCGTACACGCAGCTCCTGCAGACGGCGCTGGTTTGTATCGGCTACTTCGCGATGGTCGGCATCGCGGTCGCACTCGGCCGCTACACGAAAGCTTCGGAGGACCTGGCCGCGCAGCGCGGCATCGACGTCGCGAACCTGGAGCAGGTCAACCGGCTGATCATCCAGGACATGCAGGACGGCGTGCTCGTCGTCGACCTGAACGGCGTCGTGCGCGGCCACAATGCACAGGTCACCCGATTGCTCGGGGGCTTCGGCCGCATGCGCGGCGGCATGCGGTTGTCCGAGTTCAGCTCGGTCCTGCACGACTACTGGCGGCGCTGGGACGAGGACCTGACCGAGTCGTTGCCGCCCTTCCGCGTCGACGCGACGCAGCGCCTGCTGCGCGTTCGCCTGGTGCGCATCGGGTCGGGACTCAACGGCGGCACGCTCATCTATCTCGAGGATCTCGGTCGTGCGCAGTCGGAAGCACAGCAGATGAAGCTGGCCGCGATGGGACGTCTCACGGCGTCGATCGCTCACGAGGTCCGCAATCCGTTGTCGGCGATCAATCAGGCTGCGCAGCTGCTCGAGGAGGATGCGCTGGTCGCAACCGAAGGCACGCGGCTGCTGAACATGATCCGCAACAATGCGCGGCGCATCGATCGAATTGTCGGCGAAGTGCTCCAGCTCAATCGCCGCGACCGGCAGCAACCGGAGCCCGTCGCGCTCGCGGAGTTCATGCGCTCGCTGATCGATGAGATCGTGCAGGCGGAGAACATGCCGCCCGGCGCGATTGTCATGAACGTACCCGAGGACCTCGGTGCGTGGTTCGACCGGGGCCACCTGAACCAGATCCTCTGGAACCTCGTGCGCAACGCTTGGCAGCACTGCCAGAAGAAGGAAGGCAGCATCCGGATCGCGGCGCGGGCCGGCTACATGGGCGATGCGGTGATCTGCGAGCTCGCCGACGACGGCCCGGGCATCCCCGCCGAGCTTCGCAGCCAGATTTTCGAGCCGTTCTTCACCACGCGCCCCGGCGGCACGGGGCTCGGGCTGTACATTGCGCGCGAGCTCGCCGATGCGAACGCTGCGACGCTCGAGCTCCTGCCACGCGCCCCGGGCGCGCATTTCCGCTTGACGTTGAAACGGGCGGCCGGTCTCCTCGACCGCCCGGCCGCCGACTGACGAACGATCAGAGACTCTCAAATGACCCGCAAATCCCGAGGCCAACCGAAAGTGCTCGTCATCGACGACGAACCGGATCTGCTCGAGCTGCTCGAGCTCACCCTGTCGCGGATGGGGCTCGATACGACGCGCGCCGAATCCGTAGCCGAGGCGGTGCGGCTGCTCGATCGTGAGCCATTCGACCTGTGCCTCACGGACATGCGGCTTCCCGACGGCGAAGGCCTCCGCGTAGTCGAGCACATCAACCAAAAGGGACTCGACGTCCCGGTCGCGGTGATTACCGCCTATGGCAGCGCCGAGAACGCCGTCGCCGCGCTGAAGGCTGGCGCGTTCGACTACCTGGCGAAGCCCGTCGCGCTCGAGCAACTGCGTGCGCTGGTCAAGCAAGCGCTCAAAGTGCCGGACCAGGCGAAACCGGCCGCCGGCTACCAGCTGCTCGGCGAATCGCCCGCGATGGAGCAGGTCCGCAGCATGATCGAGCGCCTTGCGAAGAGCCAGGCGCCGGTCTACATCAACGGCGAATCCGGCAGCGGCAAGGAGCTCGCCGCACGGATGATTCATCGCGGCGGCCCTCGCGCTGACCTGCCGTTCATCGCCGTGAACTGCGGCGCGATTCCCGAGAACCTGATGGAAAGCGAGTTCTTCGGCTACAAGAAGGGGGCGTTCACGGGCGCGGAAGGCGATCGCGACGGGTTCTTCCAGGCGGCCAACGGTGGCACGCTGTTTCTCGATGAAGTGGCCGATCTACCCCTCGCGATGCAGGTCAAGCTGTTGCGCGCGATCCAGGAAAAGAAGGTGCGCAAGGTCGGTTCCACGCAGGAGGATGCCGTCGACGTTCGGCTGATCAGCGCCACTCACAAGAACCTGTCCGGGCTCGTCGAATCGGGCGAGTTCCGTCAGGACCTGTTCTATCGGCTGCACGTGATCGAGCTCTCGATGCCGCCGCTTCGCGAGATGCGCGAGGATATTCCGGTCATCGCGCAGGCGATTCTGCTGAAGCTCGCGCGGGGGGCGCCCGCAAGGCTGCTTCCCGACGCCGTCAGTGCGCTGGAGAAGTATCCGTTCCCCGGCAATGTCCGCGAGCTCGAGAACATCCTCGAACGCGGCCTCTCGCTAGCGGCGGATGCGCAGCACATCGCCGCCGACGACCTTCACCTGACGCCGGTAGCCGACGATACGGAATCGGCGATCCCGCCCGGCGAAAAATGGCCGCTGCAGGACTACCTCGATCGGGTCGAGCGCGCGGCCATCAACGAAGCGTTGGAGAAGACCCGCTACAACCGCACCGCCGCGGCGAAGCTGCTCGGCATCACGTTTCGCGCCATGCGCTACCG
>CAWEYR010000002.1:0-75495 GCA_963813345.1 uncultured Acidobacteriota bacterium
TACCGCGCAGGAACCGAGGTCAAAACTTGCTTTTCGCCGGACTCAGTCGAAACCAAAGAAATGCCGAAAGGGGCTCCTTCTGAGCTTTTGTCCTTAACCGCCAGATATCTCCCATCCGGAGACCAATCCAGATCACGGCAATCGCAGCGGTCAAATTGAGATGTTTTGTTGGTAGACACATCGGCCAATCTGCGCTCAGGGCCGCCCAGGCTGGATATCAAATAAACGCCGCTGGTTTCCGTTGTCTCCCGTCTAAAAGCAATGTAGCGACCATCAGGTGACCAGACGGGACTGGTGTCACGGGCAGGATTAGTGGTCAATCGTAGAGGAGTTCCGGTGTTAATCAGCTTGACATAGATGTCGATATTATCGCCCTTCTCTCCATTCCACACGAAGGCCATCTGTTTTCCGTCAGCCGAGAAAGCAGGGTGGGTTTCGCCGCCCGGGAAGCTGGTGAAGGGAACGATTTGCGGTGAAGATGAGGGCAGGGATAAGGGTAAGTTTGATGCAGGGCGATTCGAATAGAAAAATCCTGCGGCGCCGAGCAACAGCAGCGACGTCGAGTAAACCACCAACCGAACCCGGGGCCTGCGATCCGTGGTTGCGCAGGATTGTGTTCAACAGGGGGAGCGGAGCTTGGGTGCTTCCCTCGAACCTCGTCTTCACTGACATCCCGCAATTCCTTCACCTTGGCTACAAACCGATAGCCTCGCCTCGGAATCGTCTCAATATACAGATGCTCGCCCGAGCCCTCGCCCAAGACCTTCCTGAGCACGATCTGATGCGTGAGGTTCCTCTCGTCCACCACGACCTCGGGCCAAACCGCATTCATCAGCTCTTCCTTCTTCAAGATGTGGCCGCTGCGCTCGACCAGCGCCAGCAGAAGGTCAAAGGCTTTCGGCGAGAGCGTAAGTGGGTGACCGTCGCAGAGCAAGACGCGCTCCGCCGCGTCAATGTGGAAGGGTCCAAATGCGTAGAAGTGATTGGCTACGCTGCTCATGACCGCGTTAGGGAATGACTCGGAAACAATTCGGAAACAATTCACCGCAGATTAAGGACATTCAGGACGCGTGAAGTCATAGTCCAGCCCTGGCGAGATACCGTTGATAAATAAGCGGAATCCGCGCACATTCTAACGCCAGGTGTTGGCCAGAACAACGCTGATCGCCCATTGGGATGGACCAGCGCCAGCCCGCACTCACTGAGCCAATTGCAATCTCTCGGAGATGATCATGATGTACTGCTCTCGGTTGTTGATGCTCCTCCTGGTGACTGCAATAACTGCTCAGGCGCAGACTTCGCGCGCCGATTCGGCGATCTCCTACCTCAACCGAGGCACCGAGTGGCTGACCAAGGGCGAGTTCGACAAAGCCCTGACCGATTTCGACTTGGCCATTGCCTTCGATCCGCGCCTGGCAAATGCCTACTACAACCGCGGCCGTGTTCGGGAAGCTACTGCGTACCTGGATGAGGCCATCGCCGACTACACCAAAGCGATCGAAATCAACCCTCTTCTCGTCGAGGCCTACAACAATCGCGGCATCGTCCGGTTCCGCCAGGGCGACCTCGAAACAGCCCTAGCCGACCTGGATGTCGCGATCAAACTCTCGCCGCGCTTCGCTATCGCTCACCACAATCGAGGTCTCATCCGGCAAGACAAGAAGGATATGGACGGGGCGATGGCGGACTTCAATCAGGCTATCGTCCTCAACCCGCGACTGGCCGAAGCCTACAACAGTCGCGGAATTGTTTGGAGTGAAAAGGGAGAATTGACCGCGGCATTGCCGACTTTAGCCGGGCCATTAAGCTCGACCCGCAATACTATGGGGCCTACGCGAATCGCGGTCTTGTGCGGCTGCGCCAGGGCAAAGAGGCCGAGGCTCGGCAAGACTTCGACCAGTGCCTAAGGCTAAATCCAAAATTAACCTCTCTGCTCGAGCAGCGCATCAAGGAAATCAAGCAGTGGCTAGCCACCAAGCAATAAAGACCACCTTGGGATTACTCTATCAATGTGACTAACGTGCCCCGAAGGCGCAGTCGAGTGACGTGAACATAACGTCCTTTATGTTTCCTAATATCAGATAAGGAAGTTGAGAGAATTGTCAAAAAATTGAGAGTGGATAACTGACCGATAGGGCTGCTCTGTTTGGCAGACCCGGCGAGACCTTCTAGAAGAGCACGACGATCTCGGGAACGACTGCGGCCACACGCCCATTAGGGTCCGCCACAGTGTCTGGATCGATTATGAAGGGCTTACTCGCGGGTCTTACTTTTTGGCCGTCCTCAGAATTCTACGACTTGTCCGTCTTTGATTTCGATTTCGACCATACGTCCAGCCAGCTTGACCCAGTATTTGCCGACCGGCAGTCCGAGGCGTAAGGTGCCATCGTCTTTGACGAGCAGCGTTTTCTTGTCTGAGTCGTACACCTCGGTCCTGCTCATGTCTGTGTAAACAACGCGCAGCAGCCCCATCAGCAAACGCGTTTCCTGCCCCGACTGGATAGGCACGCCCGTGACGCGCTTTCCCGCAATCACTACATCGTAGGTGCCGGACAGCAAATCAAACCTACGCTTACGATCGCTGAGCGGCTCGCCGCCATCCTTGCTAAATATTTTGACGAGCATATGGGCCATCGGCACTTCGTCGTGGAAGTTGACAACCAGCCGTCCTTTAGCGCCCTTCAGGTCTTCGCTCGGCTTGAATTCCCAACGGCGGCTTTCTTGGGAAGGATTCACTGTCGTCTTGGCGGCTTTGGCGGGCGGGGCTTGAGCGCTCGTTGTGACGCACGCAGCGGCTCCTTGCGTAACACCGCCCGGCATCACGTCGCTGATTAGATCGCGGCCACCATCCGCACGGGTGAACCCGCCATCAATAAGAGTGTTTCCAAAGCGAATTGCACTACTGCTCACCGGTTGACCAAAAACAAAAGAAGATGCGGCGACCAGCATCGCCACTACCAGATTACGTTTCATGCGAATGCTCCTTTCAAGGATGAGTCGGTACGGGCCGGCTGTGAAGAGGCGAAAGCAAGCTTGTCCTCAGTCGATTTGCGAAGCCGACCTGCCAATTGCCATGGCGAACCAAGAAAAGTCGCTTCGTTGACACAGCTTATTCCAAGGACGCCTAAACGTGCGCGCTGAGCCGCGCGCCGTTGCGACAGAGTAACGCGGACAGTCGGCGCGCCGGCTCCAGCGCGATGTTGGGCTGCATCCTCGGCTTGTAAGCTCACCGTAAACCGACCGTAAACCGCTTCCCATATCACATCGCGTAGCGATCACCGGATTGCTATGGATGGTCTCGGGTCAGCTTTGAACGAGCGCCGACCAGAACATGACCAGCAAACTGAGGGCTGCGCCGAAGCACATTCCGGTAGTGATCAACTGGACAACGTCAATCGTCTGAAAAGTCTGGAAGCGGGGTTTGCCGGCGACGTTCTTCAAGTTGATGAGTCCGATGAACGCAACTGAAAAGATCGGGACAAATTTTCGCCAATTGCTCATAGCACGTCCTCCACGTGAAGGATATTACGCATACGTTGAATGGGACAGAATAATTCGCGTTCTCGCCTTCGCGTTAATCTAATAGCTGAGAACCCAGGCGACTGGTGAGGGTCTCCCCGGATCAATCGGTAGTTCCTTCCTCAGCTCAACTATGTTTATACAGTCTGCGTAAACGGTACGCCGAGCCGCTCCAGTCTCATCACCGGCCGATTTGCGATCCGTTCGGGCACCTATGCAGTTCCGTTTGGTGGCGTGCCCGAAGGCTTGACCCAATGGGAAATCACGGTGGCTGAGGCGCTTTCGGCGGCGGGTTACGCCACGGCGTTTCACGGAAAGTGGCACCTTGGCAGCCACGATGGCCGACTGCCGAACGACCAGGGCTTCGACGAGTGGTACGGCATCCCACCCACGACGGATGAATCCTTGTGGTCATCCTCGACCGGTTACTCGCCGGACATCGTGCCGCTCGAGAAGATCATGGAAGGCAAGAAGGCCGAAAAGAGTCGCGCCCTAAAGGACTACGACGTAGTGCCGCGACGGCTCATCGATGCGGAGATCACGAAACGCTCGATGGCGTTCATGGAGCGGCAGGCCAAGGCGGGCAAGCCATTCTTCATGTATGTCTCCCTCACCCAGCCGCATCTGCCCACCGAACCGAACCCGTCCTTCAAAGGCAAGACCGGCAACGGCGATTGGGCGGACATGCTGGTTGAGATGGACAGCAACGTCGGCTGATACTTGATGCCGTGGACAAGCTCGGGATCCGCGACAATACCATCGTGATATTCACCAGCGACAACGGCCCCGAATTCTTCAAGCCTTGGGACGGTTGGGCAGGCCCGTGGCGAGGACAGTATTTCACCGCGCTAGAAGGCGGGATTCGCGTGCCGTTCATGATTCGCTGGCCGGGCAAGGTACCCTCCGGGCGTGTCAGCAACGAGATTGTGCACGGCGTGGACATGTTCGCGACCCTCGCGAAGATCGCAGGCGCCAATGTGCCCAACGACCGGCCCATGGACAGCCTGGATCAGTCCGATTTCTTTCTTCAGGCGGAATCTTCCGGCCTTAGCCTGCAAGATTCCGCCTGAAGGCGGTACAACGTACCTTAATGCAGTTTATGGGTACTCGATTGCGATTTCCGTTCCGGCATTCTGGAGCGAAGATCGCAGAGACCACGACTGGGGTTGAAGCGGGTCACCGGCGAGCAAGCTTTTCCAACAGGGCTTGAAGTTTTTCCGGCTCAACGGGCTTGACCAGGTGATAATCGAAACCCGCCTCCTGAGACTGCTGGCGGTCAGAGTCCTGCCCGTAGCCAGTTACGGCGACCAACTGCACGTCCTTCAGCTCCGCGCGCTGGCGCAGACGCCGCGCAACTTCATAGCCGTCCATCTCAGGCAGTCCAATGTCCAGGATTATGATGTCTGGACGATATTCAGACGCCATCACCAGCGCCGTCTGTGCACTGTACGCCGCTCGAACCTCATACCCTGATCCCTGCAGGAGCAGAGTAACCATATCTGCCGAATCGACGTTGTCATCAACCACAAGCACACGTGCCGCAGGTGCGGATTGCTTGTCTGTCTCTCCGGTGGTCGTGGAAAGCTGCGGTGGGGTAGAGAGTAGCACCGGCAAACGCACGATAAATTCGCTTCCTTTCCCCAGTCCTTCGCTGAGAGCCTCGACGCTACCCTGGTGTAATTCCACCAATCGTTGCACCAGACTCAAGCCGATGCCCAGGCCGCCCTGCGAACGGTCGAGCGAGCGATCCGCCTGCGTGAAAAGATCAAAGATGCGCGGCAGGAGTTCCGGGGCAATGCCCATTCCGGTGTCCCGCACCCGCAATGCAATTTGATCGCCTTCTCGCTCAGCGCTCAGCCGGATGTGTCCGCCATCGTCCGTGTACTTCGCCGCGTTATTGAGCAAGTTCACTATCACTTGTACCAGCCGGGTCGGGTCGGCGTGTAACCAGATGGGTTCAGAGGAAAGCGACAGCGAAAGTTCCTGCTGGTTGCGCGCGATTAGTGGTTTCACCGCCTCGACTGCCTGTTCGACAATCCCGCGAAGGTCCAGGCGTTCCAGGTGTAGCTGAATCCTTCCAGTGCTGATGCGAGAGATCTCCAGGAGGTCATTAACGAGATGTGCGAGCTGCCCCACTTGCCGCTCAATGACCGTCCGTGCCTGCTGTTGAATCTGATTCTCGCTCTTCCCAAGACGAAGGATATGCACGGCGTTCAAGATCGGAGAGAGTGGGTTGCGCAGTTCGTGTGAAAGCATCGCCAAAAACTCATCCTTTCGACGATGAAGGTCGGCTAACGCTACTGCCTGTTCCTGTGTCTGTCGTTCCAGCCGACTGCGCTCGGTGATGTCCCGAATGTTGCACTGCGCGACTCGCTTCCCGTCTACTTGATAGACATTGCTGATGAACTCGACCTCGACTTGCCGTCCGTCTTTGGTTTCGAGCGGCAAATGGTCGTAGCGGACATAGCCTTTCTCTTGCAATTCCCGAACCGCGGACTGGCTACCTGACTTATCCCGGGAAGAACCCGATCTCCCAGAGTTCCTTGCCTACTAACTCGTCTTGTGAGTAGCCCAGCATATCCTTGATGAATGGATTTGCGTCCGTGATTACTCCTGTGAAGGCGTCAAGGATAAGGATCGCATCCTGGGCGGTTTCAAATAGCCGCCGATAACGAGACTCCGAAACCTGCAGCGCGTATGCCGCGTGTCTGCGTTCACTGATGTCGCGCGCCACTTTGATGAAGCCACCGGCTCGCCCGGCTTCATCATACCGGAGCGTCGTCAACCCATTGACCCAGATTTGACCGCCATCTTTGCGAACCATCCAGTTATCGTCTTCTGCTCCTCCCTGGGAGGCGGCCTTCTGCAACTCGAGCTCCGGCTTGTTGGCCTCATTGTCTTGAGCGGTAAAAAATCGGGAGAAATGCTGGCCGATAATCTCCCCAGTCTGATAGCCCAATGTGCTTTCCGCCCCTTCATTCCAGCTGGCAACGTTTCCTTGCGGGTCGAGCAGGAAGATCGCGTAATCCCTGATATTTTGGATTATGAGCTGCCATCGTGCCTCGGTTTCGCGCAACGTCTTTTCCATCAGCTTGCGCTCGGTAATATCGCGGATGTTAGCCTGGATGACCTGATGGCCGTCTTCCTCGTAGAGATTGGCGACCACTTCGACGTCACGGTGCTGGCCTTCCCTGGATTGGAGCGGCAAATCTTCGTAACGGGTGTAATGTTCCTTTCGCACTTGCCGAAACGCGGCCTGACTCGTCTCTTCGTCCCTAAGCAAGCCAATTTCAAACAATTCCTTGCCGATCATCTCTTCGCGCTTGTAGCCGAGTAGTTCCGTCATGAAAGGATTGGAGTCGGTGATCTGGCGCGTGTCGGGGTCGAGAATCAGAATCCCATCCTGCGCGGCTTCAAAGACACCGGCGGTAACGTATCTCGGAGACTTTCAAGGCGTAGGCCGCGCGCCTTCGTTCGGTGACGTCCTCGATGGCGAGTAGAATCAACTCCGAATTGTCGCCCGGCTTACGGATGCGGAGCGCATTCAACCGCATGATCTTGCGCCCAATATTCTCGAACTCGTGTTCAACTTCGTAATCGTGAACGGGATGGCTGTTGCTTAAGACTTCTTTCAGCAATGTCTGCAACGCCGGGATGTCCCACTGGCGATTGCCCAGGTCGTAGATAAGGTGATTCTCTGTTTCTTCCGGCGAGACGTGAAAAGTCTCGTAGAAACTCCGATTTGCCGAGACGACCCGAAGGTCTTTGCTGAGAAGGAGGAACGGCTCGCGCAAAGTACCAATGATGTTATCAGCGTAGTCGAGAGCGTCCTGCACCAACTTCTCTTGCCGCCGGCGTTCGGTCACGTCTCGAAACACCAGCACCACTCCGGCGACTTCCCCTTTTGCATTGCGGATCAGGGCGGCGCTGTCGTCAATGGGGTGTTCTGTGCCGTCTTTGGCAATGAGAAGCGTGTGATTGGCAAGCCCCATGACTATGCCTTCGCGCAGGGCCCGGGTCGCGGGGTTCTCGACCGTCTGTCGCGTTTCTTCGTTGACTATCTGGAAAACACTTTCCAGCGGAACGCCCGCCACTTCTTCCTGGGTCCATCCGGTCAATGACTGCGCCACCGGGTTGAGAAAGGTGACGCGGCCTTCGATGTCGGTCGTGATGACTGCATCGCCAATGCTTGAGAGGGTGACACGCAACCACTCCCAATGCTCGCGTAATGCTTCTTCGGAGGACGTCATGGCTCTGTTCCTTCGGGGACTTGTTCTTAAGTATTGACGCGCAGGCACGGGAGCGTCAAGAAACGCACGCAATCCCTGCCATGTCTTCCAAAATTGCCAGTCATGATCGAGCCTTTGAGGGGGCCAGGCGACGGCGATGTCCAGTGCATCGAACTCGACTATTTTGACGGACGCCGCGGTCGCTGTCTCGCCGAAATCGACTTTATGACGAGCCGCGATTTTGCCTTGCGCTCGATTGGCGTTTCGGCACGCTGCAGTGCTTCCTTGATCAAGGCGCGGATTGCAGGGTGGTCGAGCGTCTCGACGCCGTCGAGCTGTATGCGTCGAACCGTGGTGCCGCTCCCTTTGAGGAGATGATCGCGATCCGGGAGATTGAACCCCGGAAAGAAGAAAAGATTGATCCAGCGTGGATAGAGCGCGATTGAGAAGATCGCGTCCGAGGCGCGTTCGGTCGGGCCGAACCCGACTACGAGGGCATTGTAGTTATCGTAGACAAGCTCAATCGCGCCGGGGACGAGCTTGCGCATTCTGGCAAGGACGGCGTCAGCCTGGGCGCCGATTTCGGGCGAGTACCTGGCGATGAATTCGGTTAGCTGCGATTCGGGTGAAGGGGAGGATGCCTGTTTCATTGAGAAGGTTTACGTTACCGATCCTGCATGAAGTTCGAGCTTTAGCTCGCACTTGTTTGCATTCTAAAGCCCCGGGGAGCGCCAGGCTCCAGCCTGGCGCGTGTATACACACCAAGGTTTCGGAGATAACTCCACGCGCCAGGCTGGAGCCTGGCGCTCCCCGGGCCTCGGTCGCCCCCCTAGGGGTGGACTACCGGGGCCGGCGCCACGGCAGGCTCCACAGTCCGCGCACCGAGAGGATGACGGAGAAGAGCGCGGTCACGCCGAGCGCGATGATCGTCCAGATGAAGAAGAAGCCTCCACTGGACCTGGCGATCTCGCCGCCGACACCCTTCCCCGTCATGTGGAGGATGGGGACGGCCAACGCAAGGAGCGACGCGAGAAGGATGATGAAGTACCCCGATCGCCGTTCGGCGAGCACCAGCGTTCCGTACAGCCATACGACAAAGATGGGCACAGCAGTGAGGTTTGAGACCCCTCCCTGCTCTCGATCCTCTTCTTTACGTTTCACGTGGCGGACGACATCGTCCGCGGTTTCGAAATTGCTTCGGTGGGAGTCGCAGAAAACCGCCTTCAGGAGAACCTCAAGTGACGAGGTTCCGCCTGAAGGCGGTACAACGTACCTTAATGCAGTTTATGGGTACTCGAATGCGATTTGCTTTCCGGCGTTCTGGAGTGCGGTGGTTGCCGCGGCTACTGTAGCGGGCGATGCTACGCCGGGAACATCCGGATCGTCAGAGATCTCGTCCATGAAGATCGCATAGACCACTACGTCGCCGCCGGCCATGACCATAAGACCGGCGTCCGATTTGTTGATGCGCACGCTCGAGAGGCTGCCATCCTTGTTGAAGATTGAGAGCCCGGGAACAGCTGGCGTGACGACAGCTGGAATGTAGAGCTTGTTATTCAAGCCGTCATTGTCGCCATCCATGCTGAGCGTTCCAAAGAAAGCGAGCTTGCTCAGGACGGTCAGCAGGTTCTCGTCGCGGACACGTCTGATTATGGTCATCATCTCGCGCGGCGTCGAGAGGTTCTGAATACCCGCATTGTGATCATCGCTCGCACTTGCGTTGCCGTATGCGCTCGGTGCGCCGGTTCCAAGCATGTAGCGACGCAGGCGGGTGACGGCCAGGTTCATACCCGCGGGCTCCGCCAGATGCAGATTGATGGCTGCGATTCCTCCGAGATAGTCGATCATCCGGTTGGTCGCCCAGTTGTTGCTGCTGCGAATCATGAACTGAGCCATTTGCAGAGAAGTGTAGTTCTGGTTCGCAGTCATCCAGTTTGCCCTGGTTGTTGCCGTACTGAGCGCCTGCGTTGATGACGTCGTTAAGACTCAAGTTGCCTGCATCGACTTCGCGCAGGAACGCGTAGAGGATGCCGATCTTGATGACGCTTGCTGTAGCAAACACCTGGTCGGCGTGCAGCATGACTTCTTCACCGTTGTTGAGATTCATCATCGCTGCGCCGCCGCGGCCGGGCATCCCGTCGACCTCTTTGCGCATTCGCAGGTAAAGCGACGAGCCCGCATCGATGTCCGGCACTCCATCAAAGAACCATATGCCGCCAAACCGCACACCGTCCGGTGTCTCGGCTGCATAGAAGTTGTCGATGTTGAAGCCGGTTGACCAGTAGTTATTGTAGTAACGCTGAAACACGTTCCACGCGCGGTTCGAACGAATCCACGCGCCGCCCTATACTTTCTTCCAGATTCCGGAGAAATAGACGTCGCCGCCGACCGTATGCGAGTCGAGATGGAATGGAAGATAGCCCATCTCCTTGTATTGATCGAACTTATCGTCATACTGCTCTTTGGTCAGCTTGCTGTGCCAGTAATAGCTCGCGTTTGGAAGGTGGTACCAGAGTGAGATGTACTTCGAAACACCGCCCAGATCGTAGCCTTCGATGCGATGAGGTCTCCAGCCCGCCTGGCCGATCGTGTCGTGAAGGAACTGCATATTGGCTTTCGTGTAATCGCGGTACGAAATCCATTGCACTCCATCCTTGTTCTCGTACCAGATGCCGGCATAGCGTATTCCGCTCGGCGTCTTGTATCCGCTGACGTCGATCAGATAGAAGTTCTTCTCCCTGAGGTCAGCATTGAGGTTATCGAATTCGGCGCCGGTCTTTCCGAAGTAACCGAACCATTTGATGTTGTCGGAATTCTTCATCCAGCGCGTGAAATAGACGATGCGGCGGTTATCCGTATAACCGGTCAGACGCACCGGCAGGTAACCTTTCTCGCCGTACCCATCAAAGAAATCGTCCTGAAGACTGACGGAGGATACACCGTAGCGGACTATGCCTTCTTCTTCGGCAAGGACGGGCAAGCGCGAAAGGAAGACAAGCGCGAAGAGAAAGACTGACGGATCGGAATTATGTGTTTGAGAGGGGGATTTGGAGCATGGCTTGATACCTCACAGGTTATGCCAGAGGCGGTTGTTGGCTTCGTTGGATTCGACGATCGCGGCGTCGGCATCGGCGTCGACTCGGAATGTCGTATCGATCAGATCGACGCCGACCGGAAGGATCGACGTGGCATCGACCAGGACCCTGATATCGTCACCGGCCGCTATCACGGGGAGGGCGAGATCGGTCGTCCTGGCGCACACGATTCCATTGATGACGCGCACTGTCAGCCTGAGCGTGCTCGGAGGAGCATTTGCTCCACCATAGTTGATGACCTGCACCCATACACCCTGCGGGCTGCTCGGCCGGAACAGGAATTGACGCACCGCGAGATCAGGCTGTGCTGGTCTCGCATGGAGTTGAGGGGAGAAGCCAATCAGGAGGATGGCCGCGAGGATTAGTGTTTTTGCGTTCTTCATTCGTATCGTCTCCTTTCTGAGTGCGGAGTGTAGGCGGGAGGAGGAACCGAACAGCGAGACTGGTTACTGAGAGGGTGTGGGATTGGTCACACAAAAAGGCTCGCGCATCCGGCCGTGTGAGGTGAAGTGAGGACCTTAGCCGAAGCGCGAGCCCCTGGGGGGCAACCCGATAAGTCAGAAAGTGGGGAAAAAGCTGGCGACGACTTTCGCCGCCGCCAGAACTTGTTGCGTTTCCTTCAGAGTCAGTAGCATTGAGGCGTATTAGACAGGGATTCGTAAGTCGAGGCAGTGAGCCTCGTCACGGAATGGCTGTGAGATTGGTCACACAGTGGGTACGTTGTACCGCCTTCAGGCGGAACGTCAGCTTAGGCGAGTTGCCTGAATGCGACGTCCAAGCCTGAAGGCTGTGCAACGTAAACCCATTACTTAGCAGCGTTTTGCTAGGGCCTCTTTGTTGAGGATGGTGATGTGGTGGGTCGCGCTGACGCTCAGGTAGCCGCGTTCGCGGTATGACACGAGCACCTTGTTTGTGTGCTCGCGCGAGGCGCCGACGAGCGATGCGATATCGCTCTGAGTCAGCCTGATGGGAATGTGGAGTTTTCCGGTTCCGGCCTTTTCGCCGTATCGGTCAGCAAAGGCGATCAGCTGGCGCGCGACGCGGTTCTCGACCGCGTGCGCTGCCAGCGCCTGAATCTGACCATTTGCAAGGCGCAGGCGCTTTGAGAGGATGCAGGAAAGGTTGAAGGCGATCAGCGGAACGGTTCGCAGACAGCTTTCGAAAGACGCGCGATCCATCCAGAGCACGTTTGTCTTTTCGAGCGTGACTACGCTCGCGGACCGCTCGCGATTGTCGAGCGCGGCCATCTCGCCAACGATATCGCCGGGACCGAGGATTGCAATGATGACGTCGTGGCCGTCTTCCTGTTCGAGATGAACTTTGACCGTGCCGCTCAGGATCAGGTAGACGACTTCGCCGATCTGCTCGGCGTCCATGAGCCTGGTGCCCGGGGAGAATGTCTTGCTGTTGAGCATCTCGCCGGCACTGCGCAGATCGGCAGGGCTCAACCCCTTGAAAAGGGTCAAACCGCTCGATCGGGACCTCAGACTCCAAATCCACCACGCCCGCTAGTCTAACGCGGTGGCTGACACATCACCAATTCCCGTGTAGAATCTTTAGAACCTACAATTACGGCAACGGAGCGGGGAGCGGCAGGAAGTTGATCACCGGCACTACGACAGAGCGGCTTCGCGAGCTGCACCAGACAATCGAGCGCGTTATCAGGGGAAAGCAGGATGCCGTCCATCTTGCTGTCGTGAGCCTGCTCGCCGGCGGACATCTCCTGGTCGAAGACGTTCCGGGCGTAGGCAAAACCACCCTCGCGCAGACAATCGCGCGTTCGATCGCGGGCAGCTTTCAGCGAATTCAGTTCACTTCCGATCTGCTTCCGTCAGATATCGTCGGCGTATCTATATATAACCAGCGCAGCGGCGAGTTTGAATTCAAACACGGGCCTATCTTCGCCAATGTGATCCTTGCGGATGAGATCAACCGGACGACGCCAAAGACGCAGTCGAGCCTGCTCGAGGCGATGGCTGAAGGGCGGGCAACGGTTGAGAATCAGACGTACGAGCTGCCGCGGCCGTTTCTGGTGCTGGCGACTCAGAACCCGATAGAGCATCACGGCACGTACCCGCTGCCCGAATCTCAGCTCGACCGGTTTCTGATGCGCGTGCGGATGGGCTATCCGCCGGTCGCGGACGAGAAGGAGATTCTGCGCACGCACGCGCTTCATCACCCGATCGAAGAAGTGGCGCCGGTGATGACTGCCGAGGACGTGCTTGACCTGCAGGAAGAGGTCAAGCACGTAAAGGTCGACGAAGCGCTCGTAGACTATCTGATGGATATTGTCTCGGCGACGCGCGAGTCCGAGGTTCTCGATCTTGGTGTCAGTCCGCGCGGATCGCTGGCTCTCTTCCGCGCTGCGCAGGCTATGGCGCTGACCGAGGAGCGCGAGTACTGCATTGCAGACGATATCAAGCGGCTGGTGGTGCCGATTTTCAGCCATCGGATCGTGATCAACTCTCGCTATTCCAGCCGTCTGCGGCGCGGCGAAGAGTCCGATGCCGTGCTCACTGAAATTCTGCGAAACGCCAAAGTTCCGATTTAGGAAGGTACGTTGTACCGCCTTTTAGGCGGAATCGTTGCAAGAGTTCCGCCTGAAGGCGGTACAACGTACCTAAGAGTCATGACCAAGACGGCGCGGTTTATTCTGATTGCGGGATTTCTTTCGGCCGCGGCGCTGCTCTCGATTCTGTTTTCGGCGCTCGCGATGCAGGCAGGTGATGATCGGCTGGCATCGTGGAGCTCGAAGGCTGCGCTTGCTTTTGCAATCGGCCTGGTGATCTATGTTCTGCCGCGCCTTGCACAGAACTTCAGACTCGAAGCGCTGCGGTCCGAGCTCAACACGCGACTCTCGGTTGGCGGATGGCTGTTTCTTGCGGCGTGCGTCGTAGTCGGCGCGCTCGCGCTCATCACGGTCAACAATCTTCTGTATCTCGTCTTCTCAGTGATGGGAGCAACGCTGCTCGTATGCGCGGTCGCTTGCCGGCTCAACGTAAACGCGCTTGACGCGCGTATACGGTTTCCTGACCACATCTATGCCGGCGAGCCGGCGCGCTTCGATGTCACGGTCCACAATCGAAAGCGGGTCCTTCCAGCCTTCTCTCTTTCGATTCAGGGAAAATCTCCATCGCCGGCACACCTCGGACATTTCGCACTCGTCTCGCCGCAGTCGTCAGCGCGTTCGTCATTCAACTTTGAGTTTCCACGGCGCGGCATTTATCCAGTTCGCGGTTTCAGTGTGCGCAGCCGGTTTCCGTTTGGCTTGATCGAAAGACGGCGTCAGATCAATGCGAATGGTGAAATCGTGGTCTATCCGAGTCCGCAGCAGGTCGATGATTTCTATCATTTGCTTCCGTTCAATCAGGGTCAGACCGAGATGCCGGTGCGCGGGAGCGGGACGGACCTTTATGGCATCCGGCAGTACATCCGCTCTGATCACCCGCATCACATCAACTGGAAAGCGACAGCAAAGACTACACAGATGATGGTGCGCGAATTTGCGCGCGACGATGACCGGCGCGTGACTGTGGCTTTGGATGATGGGGCGTTGGCGGAAGAAGATTCAACAGAAGGAAACGAAGGTAACAGAAGGCACTGACCACCGGCCACTGACCACTGACCACTACACACTGACCACTGGCCACCGCTTTGAGAAGGCAGTCACGCTGGCTGCGAGCCTGATTGCGCACTTTGGGTCGGAAGGCGCGCAGGTCAGGCTGATTACGTCGCGCGACGATTCCGGATTCGGTTCGGGGCTCGGGCAGCGGCTTCGCATTTTGAGGATTCTTGCAGGTGCAGAGCAGACGGCCACGACTACGAGTGATGACGTAACGGATCGTATTCCGGCGCTCATCGCTGATGAGCGGTTCAAGATCCTGATCACGCCGGCGCCGCGTGGATCGATTCCGGCGCACCTGTGGCGGAATGCGCACGTGATCTATTTTGACGATCTCGATGATCTAAACGATCAGGGCGATCTCGAAAATGACGTTTCCGTTTGAGTTTTATTTTCGACTCTCGTCGTACGGGATGCTGGCGGCAGCATTCGCCATGCTCGCCTCGACGCGGCAGATCGATATAGTCACGTTTGGAGGATATGTCCTCGCGCTGGTTGCGGGGTTTGTTTTCGATGGCCGCGAGATCTGGCCCGTTTCGCGCAGACTCGCAAACTGGCTGCGCATCGGCTACCTTCCGTTTTTTGTTCTCGACTGGCAGATTCTCGGATCGCCGCCCGCTGTAGCGGTGATACGGTTCGTGCTCTTTGCGTCGGCCTGCAAGCTTGTCGTCAGCAAGACTTCGCGCGACTGGCTGTGGCTCTATCTCATCGCGTTTCTTGAAGTAGTGCTTGCGGCCGGGATGATGGTCAGCGCTCTATTCTTTTTGCTGCTGATAGTCTTTCTTTTCGTCGCAATTTCAGCGCTGGTGACCTTTGAGATGCGCAACGCGGGCGTGGAATCGAGCCCGCAGGATGCGCGCATCGAGTTCTGTCTGGAGAAAACCGGATCGCGACGAGTCGCCCGAGCGCCTCGTGCGCGATTGATAAGCGTATTTGCGGCTGCCGCTCTTTGTCTCATCCTGCTGTTTGCGTTGCCGCTCTTTCTTGCGATGCCGCGGCTGCATCGCTCGCCGGTCGGCGGTCGATTGCTGAGGACTGAGGCGCTTTCGGGTTTTTCGACAAGCGTGCGGCTTGGTGATGTTGCCCAGGTAAAGCTCAATCCTCAGGTAGTGATGCGCGTTCGTGTGCGATTTCCCCCGGCCCAGGGACTGACATCGCTGAGATGGCGCGGTGTGACGTTTGACGAATATGACGGTCAGACGTGGATACAGACGGGAATTGAGCTGCAACCGTTGCGCCGCAATGAGAACTATTTCGAGGTCGACCGTCCGCAGCCGCGAAGTGTCCTGACGTGGCAGAGCTTTGTGCTCGAACCACTCGATCCGGCGACCGTGTTCGCAGCGCCGCGGCCAGTCCGGTTCCGCGATCTCGCGACGGTTCAGCGTGATGGCGGGGACGGGTTCTGGACCGATCCGCACCCGGCACAGCGGCTGGCGTATATGGTCTTGTCCGACACGCGTGTGCCGACAGAAGTCGAGCTCCAGGGCGATACCTCGCGTATCTACCCACCAGAGATTCGACGTCGTTACACACAGCAGCCGCTCGTGCGCGATCGTCGAATCGATGTTCTCGCAGAGGAGATTACACGTGCGGCGACGACGCCATACGAGATTGCACGGCGCATCGAGCAGCACATGAAAACCTCGTATGACTACACGCTCGACCTGAGCCGGATTGGCGATACCGATCCGCTGGCCGATTTCCTCTTCGAGGTGCGCGCAGGGCACTGCGAGTTTTTTGCGACGGCGATGGTAATGCTGATGAGATCGCGGCGCATTCCGGCGCGCCTGGTAAACGGGTTTCAGATGGGCGAGTACAGCGAGGTATCAGATTCATTCACTGTAAGACAATCTGATGCGCACTCGTGGGCTGAAGTCTACTTTACGAACCACGGCTGGGTTGCATTCGATCCGACACCACCGGCGGGTTTGAGCAACTATGATGATGGCCTCATTGCCCGGCTGCGTCAGTACTTCGAAGGGCTCGAGATGTTCTGGCAGGAGCGTGTCGTCGGCTTCGGGCCGAGCGAGCAGCTGGCGATGTTTGTAGCGTTTCAGCAGAGCCTCACTTCGTTTGAACGCGGCTCTGTCAGAGGCTTCATGGCGTGGGCATCGGGAATTGCCAAATCGGTCGAAAGTGCTTTCAAGGGTGATGCAGAGGTAAACGCTCCGGGCGAATCACCAGAGGGAAAAGGTTCAGTGGGCCTCTCGCAAATTGCATCGCATCCGATCTTTCTGGTTTTTGTTGCATTGTGCGCGATCGGGCTCGGAGCAATGGAATGGCGGCGCTGGGCAAAATCGTGGCGACGGCTTGCGCGACGCGACGGACCGGGCTCAGCGGTGGCGTTTTACCACGAGATGTCGCGCACACTCGAGCGCTCGGGAATCAAGCGAGCACCTGAAGCGACTCCACGCGAATTTGCAAGAACCGTGGGACTGCTCGAGGTCGAGGAACTGACGCGCAAATATGAACACGCTCGATACTCGAGCACGCCTCTGACCCCGGAAGAAGTCACCCGTATCAGCATCCTTCTCAAATCGATCAAACAGAAGAAAATCCAGAAGTGTAGTCAGTGGCCTAGGTGCGCCGCCTTCAGGCCGGCCACGTAGCCCGAAGGTGCAAGTCTGAATCCGCATGCTGAAGACTCGCACGCTTCGCGCTCGTGACCAGGCCTGGGCCGACGCCCCCACTCTCTTATGGCAATTGCTGCGATCCTCACCATGTATGCGGCGTTTCTTGTCGTTGGATGGCTTGCTGCGCGCAAGGTGAAGGGTGGCACGGCTGCTGATCTGATCGTCGCGGGCAGGTCGATGCCTCTGTTGCTCGCGACGCTCACGATGACTGCCACCTGGGTCGATGGCGGTTACCTGCTGGGAACTACTGAAGGAACATTCAAGACATCGATCGCATCGGGTCTTCAGGGTGGAGTCTGCTTTGGTTTCAGCCTGATTCTCGGCGGGCTTTTCTTTGCGCGCCGAATGCGCGAGCTCGAGTTCACTACACTGGCTGACCCTTTCGAAGCGCGCTTCGGACGGCACTGGGCAGCTGTACTCTTTCTGCCCGCGATCGCCGGAGAGATTTTCTGGAGCGCGGAGCTGCTTGTAGCCATCGGCTCTACCTTCAGTGTCATGCTGCGGATGCAGCTCACGACGGCGATTCTGCTGTCGGCGATCGTTGTCATCGCATACACGATGGTTGGCGGGATGTGGTCGGTCGCATATACCGATGCCTTTCAGCTTGGCCTCGTAGTCATCGGTCTGCTCGTTGCGCTCCCCTATCGCGCTCGACGCTGCCGGTGGGCTCGGAGTTGCGTGGTCGGCGTATGCCTCGACACGACCAGTCTGGGGTGGAGCGAATACGCTCGGGTGGTGGGATGTAAGCGTCATGCTGCTGCTCGGAGGCATACCGTGGAATTGCTATTTTCAGCGAGTGCTTTCGTGCAAAACGCCAAAGGCCGCTCAGTGGCATTCGCTGCTTGCCGGCGTCTTCACGATAGCGCTCACGATTCCTCCATTGCTCTTTGGTGTGGCGGCGGCCGCGTACTCGTGGCGCGAAGGACACCTGCGCGAGCTGATGGCTCAACCTGCGATCACCCTTCCTTTGTTGCTGACGGTAGCCACACCTCCCTTCGCGGCGCTGCTCGGGCTTGGGGCAATAGTTGGAGCCGTCACATCGAGCTTCAGCTCATCGATCCTCTCGGCTGCGTCACTGATCAGTTGGAATGGAGTGCGCCGGCTGCTCGTTCAGGATCTCTCGACGCGGCAATTGAAGGCGATCATACGCGTATCGATTGTTCTGCTTGGAGCGTGTGCAGTCGTCATGGCGCTCAGGGTGCAAAGCGTTCAGGCGCTCTGGTTCTTTACAAGCGATCTCGTATTCGTGCTGCTTTTCCCTCAGCTCGTTTGCGCGCTCTACGATTCAAAGGCAAACAGGACAGGATCGATTGCAGCCTTCTGCGTGTCGTTAATATTGAGATTTGGCGCAGGTGAGCCTCTGCTCGGAATCCCGAGGATGATCCCTTATCCCGACGAATTTCCTTTCAGGATCGTGGCTGCTGCGGTGGGGTTGTTGCTTCTAATTGTGGTCTCAAGAATTACCACGGAACACACGGAGAAAAGACACGGAAAGACACTGAAACAACCAGAAAATGTTCAAGAATTAATTCCGTGTTTTTCCGTGTCTCTCTCCGTGTGTTCCGTGGTAACTCTTCCTTTACGATACGCAGCCGTCTCAGCAAGGCTCGCGCGGATCAAACTCTCGAGTTGGGACTCTCTTGATGTGAACCATTCGATCCCGTAGCGCACTGTTGCCTCGCGTTCACCGAGTGCGGCCGCGATCTCTGCCACTGGCGGCGGACCGGGTCTCGTCTTTTCCGCATACTTCAGCATTCCTCCAAGCCGGCGAAGAAACTCTTCGAGGCTTTGTTCGCCAGGATCACACTCGAAGAGAATCACGCGCTTCGGTTTGACGCGTTTGAGCGCATCTTCAAACTCGTCCGGCCCGGGTGGTGCCGTCCAGATAATCAGCGTCTCCGCGCGCTTCAGGTCCGTTCTTGTAACACCTTCGATCTCATTCGTGCGCTCGCGCCAAACGAGAGCATCGGGATATGCGATCAACGCTTCTGCGAGCCGTGCCCGTGGATCGTCCGAGCCGCGCCAGTCAATCGTTTCGCGAGACGGCGCCTGAACTTCGATCGCTTCGGCAATCTCATGACGCCGAACATCGATAGTTTCAAGCAGCACTTCGGCCTCACCTTTATGGCGGCTGACTCTCAGAGTGTAGGCCAGGTCGATGCGAGCATCGTCGAGCTCAACGTCGCCGGCATTCCACCAGACAACGCGGCCGCGGACTTTTCCTTCATCTTCGACGAACATCTCGAGATGGTCACCGGTTCGCCCGAGCTTGCGGCGACGTGCAACCTTCAGGTTGCGCGTTGCAAGCGTCAATGCCGGATTGCCCTGGCCGAATGGCGCGAGACGGCCAATGTCTTCGGCGAGCTCCATTGTGGCTTCGCCGAGTGAGATGTATCCGTCGATTTCGAGCTCGGGCTCTTCGACCGCTACCTCCATCTGTTCGCGAACCGCCCGCGAGAGCCTGCGGCGAAACTCAAAGATCGATTCGCGCTGCAAAGAGAGCCCGGCGGCAGCCTGATGACCTCCGAATCGCCCGAGTATGTCTTTGACGGTTGCCAGCGCCTCGGTGATGTTGCATCCGGGGACCGAACGCGCCGAACCAAACGCGATGTCGCCGCGCTCGCATAGAAGGACAACCGGTTTGTGCCAGGTTTCGGCAAGACGATTGGCTACGATACCTGTCACTCCTCCGGTCCATTCAGGGTGTGAAAGAACCAGCGCGGAATAGGACAGAAGCGACGGGTCTTTCTCGATGAGCGTGTTTGCCGAGTCTTCTACAAGGCGCGATTCGAGCTTTCGGCGGGCGTTGACAGCTTCGAGCTCATCTGCGAGCGCGACTGCTCGCGCGACATCGGTGGTTGACAGAAGCTCTACACAGGCGCGCGCATCGCTCATCCGTCCCTGTGCATTCAAACGCGGCGCCAGACGAAATCCGATATCCGATTCCGTCAGATTGGGCTGACTGACTTCGGCGCGTTCCATCAAAGCGCGCAGACCGGGACGGTCAGTTGCGCGCATAGTCTCGAGACCGAGCTGCAGAAGATAACGCGTGTCGCGAGCCTGCACGGCGACGTCGGCGACTATGCCGAGAGCGACGAGATCCAGCTGATCGTTGACTGTGATGATGTCACTTCCAACGGCGCGAAGCAGTTGGAATGCGACTCCGCTGCCCGGGAAGATCGCGAAGCGGGTGGCCGGGCGGAAGTCGTTGTGGATTGATCACGGAGTGCGCAGCGGGAAGCGTCTCGGCGGGGAGGTGATGGTCGGTGACAATGACGTCGGTGTGAGCTGCCTGGGCGCGATCGATTCCTTCGAATGCAGTGGTACCGGTGTCGCAAGTGATGATCAGATCGATGCCCTGCTCGAGCCAGTGATGAAGTTTGGGAAGGTTGATCCCGTGTCCTTCACCTTCGCGGCGTGGCATGTGGTATTCGACGTTCGCTCCGATCCGCGAAAGGCCCGAGTAAAGCAGCGCGGTTGCAGTCTGGCCGTCGACGTCAAAGTCACCCCAGATAAGGATATGCTCGCGCCGCTCTATTGCCTGCTTGAGGCGTGAGGTCGCGCGATCCATGTCCGGGAGCTCGAATGCCGAAGCTTGTTTGTACTTTCGTGGATCGAGAAACGCGAGCGCATCGACGGGAGAAAGAATGCCCTGACGCGCGAGCCTTTGAGCGATCAGCGGATGACCGCCGACCGCGGCCTGCAGATCTGCAGGAACGCTGATCTCAGAAGGTTCGCGCCATCGCATTGGCATGTACTACGTGCCTTCAGTATAGGATTCATGCAGCTTCACTGGTGTCGCCGAACGTTTCCTCAATTTCATATTGAGCAGTTCGACAAAGAACGAGAATGCCATCGAGAAATAGATATAGCCCTTGGGTATGTGCTGATCGAGTCCCTCGCCGATCAGCGCCACGCCGATCAGGATCAGGAAGCTGAGCGCCAGCATTTTGAATGTCGGGTGACGGTCGACAAAGTTACTCACCGGAGCAGCGAAAAACATCATGACAACGACAGCAGTTACGACTGCGATGATCATGATGCTCAGCTTGTTCGCCATGCCGACAGCGGTGATCACGGAATCGATCGAGAATACAATGTCCAGCAGGAGTATCTGTGCAATGACGCTGGCAAAGGTTGAGCCTGCACGCGCCGAACCGTGACCTTCCTCGCCCTCGAGCTTCTGATGAATCTCGTAGGTGGCTTTCCCAAGCAGAAAGAGACCACCAAGAATCAGCACGACATCTCGCCCCGAGATTTCATTTCCGGCGACTACAAAAAGAGGGGTCGTCAGTCGCGCAATCAAGGAAAGAAAGAAGAGCAGCCCTATCCGCAAGAACATCGCCAGCCCAAGGCCTACAAGGCGCGCCTTCTGTTGCTGCTCCTTCGGAAGTTTCCCCGCAAGGATCGATATGAAGATTATGTTGTCTATGCCAAGCACAATCTCGAGGGCAATCAGCGTGAGAAGGGCTATCCATCCTTGAGGATCACTCATCCATTCCATAGTTCATCTCCCGTCAGAAAACTCAGAAAGCTATCTCTTCAATATCGGCAAGATCGATGACCAATGTCTCTTCAGGTTCGGTCGTGTCGTCCGGCAGCTCGTCGAGATTGCCCGCCTGCGCTCCGCGTTCGCACAGCGAGCGATAGACGCAAAAGCGGCAACGCCGCTCGTCATTCGTCTTTGGAAACTCGAAGCGGGCAGCGATCTCGTCGATCATCGACTTGAGGTCGGCATCGGTCTTCTCTACCAGGTCGAGTGTCGTATTGAACTCGAGCGTCTCTCCTGTTTGAGCAAACCAGTAGACCATTCGTATGCGCTCCGGCGCGATAGCCAGGCCTTCATTCAAGGATTCACCCGCGCGTGCCAGAACGAATGGATAGACGCTTGTTTGCAACCTTCGCGCGAGCCGCGCGCGCGAATCGACTTTTCCCGATTTCCAGTCAACGATCAGGAAGCCGCCGTCACGCTCTCTTGCGATGACGTCATATTTTGCAGTCACGAGTGATGCGCCTACCGGCGCGGTCAGACTGATCTCCGACCAGCGTGCCGGAGGAAGATTGTCCTTCTGCCACAGAAGATAGTTCTTCCACCACGAACGTATTTCATCATCGCGAATTGTTTCCTCGAGCTTGCGCTCTTCGACTCCGAGCGAATGCATATGCAGAAGCTGATGAAACTCTTCGCCGCGCTCGATCTGCCTTTCGTGCTCGATCGCATCCTGTGTTTCGAGCCCTGGCCACCGGAGATCCTGAATAAAACGCAGCTCGAACCTTCGAGGACATTCACGATAAGCCTCGAGTGCCGACTGGCTGAAAACAAAATCGTCAGAAGGAATCATATTCTTTGTATCGAGTTCAAGCTTCAGTGTTGCGTCTTGGCGCAGCTCAGTCGTCCCAGGAGTAATGCGAGCTAAAGCGTGCCAGGCCGCCGCACTCCAAATTCATCCGCTTCAGCTCCAGCAGCGCCTTTGCCGGGCGCGCATTTCCTCTTCCATTGTTGGTCGTTACGATGAGCTCCCGTCGCGCGCGTGTAATGCCCACGTAAAACAAGCGCAATCGCTCCGATGCGTATTCGACGCGTGCGTCAAATGTCGCGTCGCCTTCAACGTAATCGCGGCCCGTTGCAAGTGTCTCGAGCATCGATAGCGCTTCAGCCTGCAGATTCAGCTTGTCGCGTACGTAGTAGAGCTCACCCTGATACTTGTCACCTTCATCAGCTGAGGGAAAATCGTAGTTATTGACCGAGGTCAGATAGACGCGATCCCATTCGAGACCTTTTGCCTTATGAATCGTCGTCACGACAACGCGTCCCTTGTAGCTCTCGGGGTCAAAGCTCGAATCTGCTTCGCTCAATCCGGTTACCCTGCTGATATTCTTCGCAACAAGCTTGAGCTCCTCGACGATTTCGTTGAGTGCCGTGCCGCGCCGCGCATCGATTCTGCCGCGCACACTGATCGCAATACTGTATGCAGTGGCGAGCTCTGCCGGCTCGGTGAAAATATCTCCCGCAATCGTCAGAAGCAATTCGTCGATCGGCAGAACCACTCCCGTCTGCCACCTCCGTGCAAGCTTTCGAAACTCCTCGAGACGCTCGCGCTCGCGGCCGCCGCCGGTCACACCAAATGTCTCGATCAACCAGTCCCGATCTCGGGGAGCCATGAAGCGTTCTACATAGTTCACCGCGCGCAGTCGCTTGACGAGCAACTTGACAATCTCATCATCGCGTTCGTCCCGAGTAGTCGCGGCGAATGCGTCGCTCAGAGCTTCGTCATCGCCGGGACGTGACAGCCATCTGACGATCTTATAGAGCGTACCCGCAACCTGACGCGTCGATGTCGTGTTCTTCAGTGCCTCTTCGTAATCGACGCCCATCGCGCGCAGCAACTTCACCATATCGGCACCGGTCTGATTGCGCGGCACCAGAATCGCCACTGTGCGGTCACGGTTGTGCTCGAGCCACGCCTTAACTGACGCACAGACATATTTGCGCTCGTCATCGGCACTCACCGGATCCGCGCGCAGTTCGATCGAAACTGGAGAGTCTTCGGGATTGCCTTCGGACAGAGGACGAATGTGCGGGCCGGTTGAGCGCCTGTTTTGCGCGGAGGTGAATGTTCGGATGATCGGTTGTCCAGTCAATGAGATAGTTTGCAAGGCCGATGATTCGCGGCGCGCTGCGTCCGCTGTCCGGAAGCTCTCGACGCCGAACGCCAGGCTCGCTTAGAAAATCGATGAGGAATTTCGGGCTTGCAGTCGTGAACGTTTCATATATCGCCTGATTGGGATCACCTACACGAACCCAGTTTCCCTGATCACCTGAAAGGCAGCGCAGTATCTGCTCCTGAAGGCGACTGCTGTCCTGTGCTTCGTCTTCAAGGATGATCGGCCAGCGATAGCGAAGCCTTTCGAGAAACTCGCGATCAGAATTGAGCGCCTCGAGCGCGAGCCGGATGAGATCATCAAAGTCGACGGCTCCGCGATAACGAAGTCCTCGTTCGTACGCTTCATAAACGCTCAGACACATATCCGCCAGAGGCGCGTGTTCACCCAGCAGATCAATACGCGCGCGCAACTCCTGAGGATTCTTCTGACGGTCCTTCGCCATTGAGATGAAGTTGAGCGCAACATCTACGAGTTTCACTTTCAGATCGTTGCGGCTCCGATTGCTCGATTTCTCCTTCTCGGTGAGATAGTCAAACAATCCTTCGCCACGATTCGCTGCGAACCAGGCAGTCAAACCCTCTTCCGCAAGCTCACGGCATAGAGCTTCAGCCATGATCTGAAAATCATCGGAGAGACCAACCAGTGCCGGCCTTTCGCTCACTATGTCATTGGCAAGTCCATGAAGCGTTCGCACGCGATACTTCGTTCCAAGGCTTCGTTCGCCAAGAAACTCTCTCACCTGTTGCTCGAATTTTCCGCGCGCCGAGTTGACGAGAGTCACGACCAGCACCTGCTGACGGCGCTTGAGGCCGCTTTCGCTGACAAGCTTTGCCGCAAGCCGAGACAGCGTCCACGTCTTGCCGCTTCCAGGCACGGCGGATACACCCATTCTGCCTGCCGTGTACTCGATGATTTTCGCCTGGTTGGGCCGAGGTGCTGGCAGTTCGGATGTCACGCTTGTACTTTCTCCTCATCCCTGGAGCCCAGCAAATCGTCGAAGCTTTCGCGCAACGGGCCTACACGCTCGAAACCGCGCTCGTCGTACTGGCTGTAGCCAAGATAGATCTTGCGGCGGCATCTTTTGATGAGTCCGGTCACGACATGGAACAGCATCTCCTGCGATGTCGTTCGCTCGTGCATGTCGGTCCACACATCACCCGGACGCCATTGACGACTGAGCACATATGGCTGTGTCAGCGGCTGAAAAATGCGGCGTCCCCAGGCCTGCGAATCGACACTCAGCCAGAATTGAAAATCGACGGCGCGATTGCTCAGCAGAAACGTGTAAGCGGGCGCGATGAGCACAGCATCCGGGCTCTTTCTCCAATCCGGTGGAGGAGACTGTTCTGTCATCAGACCCGCAGACACAATGCGCGCATACTCCTCTCCCGCATCTCGATCCACATCGATGCGAGCAAGTGTCTGGCGAAAAGTGCGTGCCGAGTCGATCAGGTTGGCAACCACGCGGCCCGCGTCAAGCCCGGTATGAAATCCGAACCCTTTCTGCGATAGCAGCTCGCCAAAAAGCCTGCGAAAGAAGATGTCGATTGGTTCTGCAGGCTCTGATCGTTCAGCCATCGCCGCACTGTAACCTTCGATCCATGCGCGAAGCTCGTCATAGCGGGCACCGAGCACTTCAGTTATTCGAGCACGAGTGTCGCGATCGCGGTAATCCGCGTACGATGAGAGATGACCCTGTACGGCAAGCCGGTTGGCAATCAACGTTGCGCGCCCGAGGTCTACATCATCGATCGCAACCATCAGCATCTGGATGATGTCGAATGGTGATGCGGGTACGTTCCATTGAGGATGGGCAAGCTTCGCAATGGTCATCATCGCTTTCGCCTGCGGCTCCTCGTGGAGTGGGCGCGACGGGCGCAGCGTGTAGGCCTTAACACCGCGTGACTCGATGCGTTCGACAAGAGCAAACCGCAAACTATCGGTGAGGATCGGCGCAAGGATAACGATCTCGCTCTGCGGAACTCTCTGGTCAAGGACCAGCGTCTTGACCTCACCCGCAATCCAGTCGAGCATCTGAGTGTGAAAGCGGCTCTGATCCGATCGAGGATAAGCGATCGCAGCGCGTGCTTCTCCTGTTCTTCGCCGCCCGGTTACCGGAGGCGGCTCGTCAGACATTGCAAGTGACAGCTCGGAATAGAGCGCCTGAACATTGGGGTCCATGACGCGAGTCTCGTCGAGCTTGAAGTGTTCCTGGCACAAATTCTTCAGATTCTGCGCATTGATCTCATCCGCGCCGAGAAAGCGCCTGTAGCCGGCGTCGGAATCGGCTATCAGCATTCCCGAATTGCATGATGGCAGCCATTCAAGCAGCAGATCGTGTGTTGCCGGTGTATCCTCTTCGATGTTGTCCGCGATGATGTTCGTGTAACGGCCGGTGAGGTATGACCGGGGAGCGTCCATCTTCCAGAGATGTTTGAAGAGCTCGATCTGCAGTGAAAAATCGAGGAGATTGTTCTCGATGCAGTGCTCGCGAAAGAGGTTCGCGCACGTCTGCGCATCTGCGAAAATGTGCTTCTGCTCCAGGTCTTCAGGCGTTGCGGCGCGCAACCGAGCTTCGATCTCGGCGGCGGGAAAGCCTACAAGAGCTGCTTTGTTGAGATTGTCGACGATCTGACTGTAGAGCCTTCCCGGCTTTATCCGGAGGCTGGCGAAAAAGTTGTTCTTCTCGATCTCTGCGCCGATCACCCTGGACATGATGTACTGGACCATTTCAAGCGAGAGGAAGACGGGGCGTCGAAAGGGGTCCGAAGTGCTGAGACGATCGGTCGCGAGAGGCCAGAAAAGTGAGACGACCTGACGCGCAAGACTTCCGAGGGTCGCAATAGTCACATCCGCGCCTGCTTTTCGTCGCGGATTGCGGAGTTCACGATAATAGGGAAGAGCCAGACCTTTCTGAGGTACGAGTACAAGAATTGAATGAGCGGGGACACCAGATTCAATCAGGCGGCGAAGCCGGTGGACACCGATGGTGGTCTTGCCGGCTCCCGCAATGCCTTCAAGAAAAATCTTTGATTCGGAAGATGTCTCGACGATCTCGGTCTGGCGAACCGTGAGGCGGATACTCATCGAGACGGATTGTACGTTGTACCGCGTCCTATGAGAATAGGGCCTGGGAGCGCGAGCTGCCGGCCGACTCGAGCCGCGAAGCGTGCGAGTCGTAAGTCCCTGTGCTCAAGACTCGCACGCTTCGCGGCTCGTGGCCGGCCGGGAGGCCGGCGCTCCCAGGCCGCGCTCCCAAGGTTAAAACTATGCGAAATGCAATCTGCCTCGTTCTATCAATCACCGCAGTTCTCGCCATTGCGCAGGAGAAACCAGTGACTCGCGCCGAGCTTACCAATTATGAACAGACGAGCCGTTATGACGATGTGATCCGGTTCTGTGACGAACTTGGCAAGCTGAGCCCTTTGGTTCGCGTAGACACTTTCGGCAAGTCGGAAGAAGGAAGGAATCTTCCACTTCTTATCCTATCCGATCCTCCAATTACTTCGCGAAGCGACGCGGTGCGGGCAGGCAAGCCGGTCATTTTCGTCATGGCCAATATTCATGCGGGTGAGGTCGAAGGCAAAGAGGCATCGCTCGACGTCGCGCGTCGACTCGCCACCGGCGATCTGAAACCGGTTTTGAAAAATCTTGTGGTGCTGATCGCTCCGATCTACAACGCCGACGGCAACGAGAAGATCAGCCCGGCTAATCGTACTGCGCAGAATGGCCCGGTTGCCGGCGTTGGAACTCGCGAGAATGCGAAGGGCCTCGACCTCAATCGAGATTTCATGAAGCTCGAGTCGGCCGAGGCGAAATCACTGGTGCGGCTTTTCAACACGTGGGACCCTCATCTCACGGTGGACCTTCACACTACGAATGGCTCGTATCACGGTTATCACCTGACATACGCGCCGGCGCTCAATCCGAATACAAGTCCACAGCTGATCAGGTTCTCTCGCGAGATCATGCTTCCTCAGATAGCCGGCGCAGTCGAAAAGAAACACAAGTTTCGGACTTATTACTACGGCAACTTCGCGACGAGCGAAGCTATCGCGCGCGAGCTGAATTCATTTTGCCCTGCCGGTCGGACAGTGCCCGCACGGTTGAGACGCGCGTCTGGCGAACGTTCGATCATCGCCCGAGATTCGGTAACAACTATGCTGGCCTGCGCAACCGGCTGACGATCCTTTCTGAAGCTTATAGCTACCTGGATTTCAAAAGACGCGTTGCCGTAACCGAAGCGTTTGTAGAGGAGATTCTGCGCTTCAGCGCAGCCAACAAGGCTGCGATTGTGAAGGTGATTGCTGACGCTGACAGCCAGGCACGTGCGGGAAAATTTGAGCCTCAGGGCGTCGAGTTCGCTCTCAAGGCAGCACCAAAACCCGTAGACATCCTTGTCGGCGAAGTTACGCGCGTTCGCAATCCGCGTTCAGATCGTGAGATGACAGTAATGCTCGAGGACAGATTCAAGCCGGTGAGTATCCTCGAATACGGTACATTTGCAGCGACTCGCACCTCGACAATGCCCTACGCCTACATCTTTCGGGACGCGACAGTGCGCAAGATGCTTTCGGAACACGGAATCGATGTCGATGTGCTCGAGAAGCCGTTAAAAGTTGAGGTTGACGGCTTTCATATAGCTGAGGTCAATCGCGCCGCGAGAGCTTTTCAGGGTCACCAGGAGGTGCGTCTGAAAGGGCAGTGGAAGACAGAGACGATCACTTTCGAACCGGGAACATTTGTCGTCAAAACCGCGCAGAGGCTCGGCCCTCTCGCATTCTATCTGCTGGACGCTGAGAGCGATGATGGGCTGGTTACGTGGAACTTTCTCGACGGTTATCTTGGGGCGGGGAAGGTGCTTCCAGTCTACAGGGCGAAACGCATGTAGGGCATGGAGTTCAAGCTTCAGCTTGCTCTTGCGAATCGAGCTGCCAGGAGCAAGCTGAAGCTTGAACTCCATGCCTAAATCAGTCCGCGCGAAATCACCCACTGCAGGAATCCGCAGCCTAAGATGATCAATACTGGATTCAAACGCGCGCGCATCATGAGAAGAAAAGCGAGAGTCGCGACGCCATAGCTTGTCGCGGATGAACCGAGGCCCGACCGCGCCAGACTGACCCCGGCAGCAGCCATCATTCCCACCACGGCTGGCGCAATGCCAGCAAGAAACGCCTGAACCTGCTTGTTCGACTGGAAGCGGTTGAGTGATGTTCCCGCGATCGAAGTCAGCACGAATGATGGGAGAAAGGCAGCAATCGTTGCTGCAAGAGCACCCGCGATACCAGCTACCTTATACCCGACGAAAGTTGAAGTGATCAGGATCGGTCCCGGAGTTATCTGTCCGAACGCCATGCCATCGGCAAACTCGGCGTGAGTCAGCCACTGATGCACTTCGACGACATCGGCTTCGATCTGAGGGACCATCACATAGCCGCCACCAAAGGTCACCGTTCCGATGCGAAGGAAGATCACAATCAGTCGCCAGAGGATGACAAACTGCTCGAGAAACGGCAGCGCGATCAGAACGAGAAGGATGGGCGCTGCAAAACTGAAGAGTCGCCTTTCGCGTGTAGCTTCTTCCTGAACGGGTTCCTCTGCCGTGTCAGCTTCGGCTTCACTTTCTACCTCGGGCTCATTATCAGACTTCTTGCTTCGCAACTTTTTGCGCACTCGGCGGCGCGCGCGACTCTTGAACGATTGAATGAAGACGCCGATCAGACCTGACAACAGGACAACTTCAGCAATCGTCGTTTCGGTAAAGATGAGAAGGAAGCCGACGGCAACGCCGAGTTCAAGGTGCCATTGTTTTTGAACAGCCGTCTTGCCAAGACGGACGGTGTTAGCGGCGATCAACCCGACGACTGCTGCGCTGAATCCCTGAAAGACGCGGCGCGCGTCAGGGAAAACAATCAGGTAACCATGCGCGATCGAAAGTCCGAGCATTACGAGAAACGAAGGAACGAGAAAGCTTACTACCGAGACCAGGGCTCCTTTGAGACCAGCGAGTTTGAGGCCGATGTATGTGATCGCGTTGGCTGCGTTCGCTCCGGGCAGGCTTTGTGCGAGCGAGACAGCATCCAGGAATTCATGCTCGGTCAACCATCTCTTCTGACGGACGACTACGCGACGGATGTTGCCGAGAATTGCGAATCCACCGCCGAATCCGGTGGCTCCCATCGTGAAGAATGCAGTTGTGAGTTCCTTGAGCGCTACTTTCGACGGAGCCGGTTCGAACTGTATCGCGAGCCAGGCTCGAATCGAGTCGACCCTTTCGCGAATATTCTCCTTCCAGCTCGTCGAAGTGTCGCCTATCGCGCTCACTGAAACCTCCTCATACGCGAAAGAGCGCGATGGGGAATTTGGTGCTACAATCCCGGCCCACCAAGGGGAAAATGGCTCGAGAACGAATATCTATTATCGGGGGAAGCGGTGATCAGGGTAAAGGGCTTGCTCTGAGATGGGCGCGCGCAGGTTACGAAGTAGTCATCGGATCACGCGATCGCGAGCGTGCAGCGGCGGCCGCCGATGACATTCGACAGCGTGCAGGGACAGAGGTGACTGCATCCGGCGCCCTCAACGCCGAAGCAGCGAGCGCGGCGCCAGCTGTAGTCCTTTGTGTACCGTTTGCTGCTCAGGCCGCTACACTCGGTGAGATTCGTGAGCATCTGAATCCTGGAACGCTCTTCATCGACGTGACGGTACCACTTGCGATTGCTGTCGGAGGCAAGCTGACGCAGGTTTTGGGCGTATGGGATGGCTCTGCGGCCGAGCAAGCCGCGCGGATTCTGGGTGACCGGGTGGATGTGGTTTCGGCTTTTCATAATGCCGGCGCGGGAGCACTTCAGGACTTTGAGAAGCCGGTCGAATGCGACGTACTGGTTTGCGGTAATAGCAAAGGTGCGAAAGAGAAGACGCGCGCACTGGTTGAGGTGATTTCAGGCTGCAGATATGTGGATGCGGGACCGCTCTCGAACTCGCGCACGGTCGAAGCAATCACAGCGCTTCTCGTTGGGATCAATATGCGTTACAAAACGCATTCGGGCATAAGGATTACGGGGGTGTGAGAGGAAGTGGTCAGGGTCAGGGTCAGGGTCGGGGTCAGGGGTTTGAGTTCAAGCTTTAGCTTGTGGTTGGAATTGATAACCGCCAAGCTAAAGCTTGAACTCAAGACACTCCCTGACCCCCGACCCCCACTCCCTTCTTCCCCTTTTTGACTGGCCTTGATTCACAGTTTCAGAGTATGATGCCGCTTATCTGTGAAACGGGTTAAGACTGGCTCGTGACTCGGCTGGCCGCCACTGGTTCTTCACGCCCCTGGAGTGGTTGTTGGCCTAATAAATATAATAGGATAGAAGCCTTATAGCTTAATCAGCTCATGATCTGACGCCCGTGCGCAGAGTTTATAGCGTTTGTAAAGGAGCACACCTCACATGAACATCCGTTCTACGTCTGTTAACTCGTCTTTTCGATACACGCTCGGGTTGGCTCTACTTGCCCTTACGGCTTTTGCCGGCGGTGCCTCATTCTCTGAAGCAGCCGGTGGATCGTCAATCAGGACACCCCAGGTTCGTATGCTGCGAGCACCCTCGATCGCCGCTGCTCCGGGAAGCCTTTTGAGCATTCCCGTCGAGCTGTTTGCGCAGGGCGATGAGCAGGATATCCGTTTCAGCCTGAAATTCGATTCCTCTGCTCTTGCTTTCGTTCGAGCCGAGCTCGGAGAGCACGCTCAAGGTGCGTTCTTGAACGTAGACGAAAGCTACGCAGCTTCAGGATCGATCGGCGTAACGATTGACCTCATCGAAGACCGGCACTTCCAGGTGGGAACGAATCATGTCGTCAATCTGCTGTTCCGTCTGGACGGTTCGCGGATGGGCCACCGGTCGACTCTCGAGTTCACGGACTTCCCTGTTGCTCGCAGCATTACGACTAAAGACGCGGAAAGCCTCGAGACTGCCTTTACAAATGGCACAGTAGCCATCGCTGGAACGCTCGAGGCGGATGTTGCGCCGAGAACGAACGGTGACGGAAACCTTTCGCTTGGAGACTGGATCCAGGCAGGACGCTTCGCAGCGAAGATTGACAATGCTGGCACGGGCAGCGAATTCCAGAGTGCAGACAGTGCACCTCGTTCAACTCTTGGTGACGGCCAGATCAGATTGGCCGACTGGGTTCAGGCGGGTCGTTACACGCAGACACTTGACCCGTCAACTCCGGCAGGTGGTCCAACGGCACCTCCAGGTGTCGCCGAGTCTGGAGCTGCTCCTCCGGCAGGAACGAACGAACAGACTCAGGGTCTTGTCGTCCGCGTCGCCAACACGACGTTTATGCGCGGGCAGGACAACTCGGTGGATATTCAGCTCGATGCCCAGGGCACTGAGAACGCGGTCGCATTTACGCTCAATTATGAACCAACCCACATGACGTTTGTGGGGGCGACCTTGGGGACGGGAGTTCCCGCAAACTCTGACGCAGTTCTCAACCTGAACAATTCGCAGCTCAATGCAGGTCGAATCGGAATCGCTCTTGCTCTTCGAGGTGGAGTCAACTTCGGTACGGGCACAAAGCAGCTGGTCGTGGTTCGCTTTACCGTGCCGACACTTGGCAACCAGAACTCATCAACGGTGAGCTTCACCGATGATGTGCTTGCCCGTGAAGTTGTCGATACAAATGCGAACGTGCTCGGGGCAACCTTTACAAACGGCACAATCAACTTCACTCCTACGGTGAATGCCGTGCCCATCATCTCGACGATTGCGCCGAGCTTTGTGAATGTCGGTGGACCGGCGTTCACATTGATCGTCATCGGCACGGATTTTGTTAACGGCGCGTCTGTCAGGATCGATGGCGCCGATATCGCCACGAATTTCGTGAGCGCCGGCGAGCTGCAGGCGTTCGTGCCTGCTTCACTCATAGCCCAAACAGCTGTTCTCTCAGTGACGGTGCGAAACCCGGCACCGGGAGGCGGCATTTCAGCGACGCTCTTCCTATCGGTCCAGAATCCCCCACCAGTGCTGACTGAGCTGAGTCCAAACATCGTTGGAGTCAATACAGGTGGATTCGTTCTGCGCGCGCGAGGATCGAACTTTGCGCAAGGCGCAATTCTGCGTGTTCGAGGTGAGGAACGTCAGACCACGTTCGTCAGCAGTACTGAGCTGACGGCCGCGATTCTGGCAAGTGACATCAGCGAGCTTGGCACAGCTCAGATTACGGTAAGAAACCCCGAGCCTGGCGGAGGTGTTTCGAATGAGCTTCCGCTCCTGATCGTCACACCGAATGGGCTTCCGAGACTCACGAGTCTCGAGCCTGAAACAAAAGTTCCAGGAGATACCGCCTTCACGCTGGTACTCAACGGTACCAATTTTGGCATCAACGCCGTGGTTACCTGGGCCGGCAGTCCGCGGCCAACGCACTTTGTTGATTCAACCAGACTGACCGCTGATATCTCTGCTGCTGATATTGCGGTTGCAGGCACGTTCCAGGTGAGGGTTGTAAATCCTCCACCGGGAGGCGGCAACTCGAATCTATTGCCGTTTGTAGTGGCGGGAACACCCAATCCGGTGCCTACACTGACGGCGATCAATCCGACGCAAGTGACATCGGGCGGGCCTGACTTCAATCTGGTAGTGACCGGTACGAACTTCACGTCGAGCAGTCTCGTTCTCTTCAACAATCTCGGCACGTCAGACAACGTTCATATCACCAACCGAACTGAGAGCAGTGATCTTCGCTTCCGATATCGCTACAGGCGGAATTGCGAATATTACTGTTTCAAACCCGCCACCGGGCGGCGGTGTGACTGCTCCGCAGACGCTGACGATCAATCTCGGAGTACCCGCGATCACTCTACTCAGTCCGTCATCAGCGCTTGCTGGCGGAGCTGCGTTTAGTCTCGGTGTCACGGGAACGAGCTTTGCTCAGGGCTCGGTAGTCCGATGGAATGGTGCTGACCGCACCACTGAGTTCATCAGCGGCACAGAGCTGCGCGCGTCGATCACTGCCGCCGACATCGCCGCTATCGGTACTGCATCGGTAACCGTCTTCAGCCCGCCGCCGGGAGGAGGCCTTTCGAACGCTGTGAACTTCACGATCCGCGCGGATAACAATCCGCTTCCGAGGATCGAGACGCTGACTCCGTCACAAGCGTTCGTGAATGGCACCGGATTTACTCTGACAGTTGTCGGCAGCGGCTTCGTCGACGGCTCGTCTGTAAGATGGGATGGGAGCTCGCGGCCAACTACGTTTGTCGATTCAACCAGACTGACGGCCGCGATTCCGGCGGCGGATCTGACGTCAATTCGTACCGTCCCGATAACAGTCTTTAACTCGACTCCGGGCGGAGGCACGTCGAATCCTGTCAACTTCAGCGTCGTCGCACAACCTCCGACCGCGCCCCAGATTTCTTCGATCACTCCGAGCACGGTCAACGCGGGCGGCCAGGCATTCGCTTTGGCGGTCGAGGGAGCGAACTTCAACGAGAGCTCGGTGGTTCAGTTCAACAGTTCCGATCGGGTGACACAGTTTGTCAACACGACTCAACTGATCGCTCAGATCACGCAGGAGGACGTTCGATTTGGCGGCATTGCAACGATCAACGTAATCAACCGTCCAAACGGTGGAACGTCGAATGTCGTCAATCTGACGATCCTCAATCCGGTCCCGACGATTACCGCAACGAACCCGAATATCCTGGCGAGAGGAACACAGGCTCAGTCCATTCAAGTATCTGGAACAAACTTCGGTGGGTCGATGGTGGTTCAAGTCAATGGTCAACCGCGTGATACTACGGTGATCAGTCCGACACTCGCGAATGTTCTCATTCTCGGTTCGGACACGGCCAACATTGGCACTTTGACACTGATCGCCAGGAATCCTTTGCCCGGGGGCGGAGACTCGAATGCGTTTCCACTCCAGGTCGTACAGAGCAATCCGTTGCCCAGGCTCGAGTCGATTACACCCGACTCTGCAAACGCAGGAGGACCAGCGTTCTCACTCGTAGCTCAGGGTACGAGCTTTGTTCCGGGCTCCATTGTCAGATTCGGCACTCGAGACCTGCAAACAGAGTACATTTCAGCTACGAACCTGGTCGCACAGGTGACGCCGGTCGATCTGCAACTTGGTGGACAGGTTCCAGTCCGGGTCATCAACCCCGCGCCCGGAGGCGGCAATAGCGGCGCAGTATTCTTCTCGATTACGACTCTGCCGCCGACGCTTACAAGCGTCACGCCAAACCCAATTGTCGGCACGGCGCAACCTGTCGCGGTGACGGTTGATGGTACAAACTTCGCCGGCGCGTCGGTTGTCAGATTCAACGGTGTTGCAAAACAGACCCAGTTCGTAAGTGGGACACGACTCGTGATGACATTGCAGCCTTTCGACCTGGTGGGTATCACTTCAGCATCGATCGAAGTGTTCACGCCACCGCCGGGAGGAGGCACCTCGAACAGCGTCACGGTGGGAGTAACTCCGCTCGCGGCGCCGCCGCCGATCATCAGTTCACTGGATCCTGCGGCTGTTGTCGTCGGAAGTGGTGCAACTTCACTTCGCGTGATTGGCTCGCAGTTCTTCCCGACTACAGTTATCCAGGTCAATGGAGCTGCGCGGCCGACCTCTTTCGTGAGCCAGACCGAGCTGCAGATGACGCTCACGGCTCAGGACCTGGCGGCAGTAACCACACTGGTGATTACTGCATTCACGCCGGCACCGGGTGGCGGAACATCGAATGCTGTGAATTTTGCCGTGGTTGGTGGTGCGGCACCAGCGCCAACACTGGTGAGCCTGCAGCCAGCGACTGGAGTGCTTGGAACGCCATTCATCCTGGTCGCCAACGGCACCAACATTCAGCCTCAATCCGTCATTCAGGTAAATGGCCAGAGCCGGGCAAGCTCGTTCATCAGCGGTACGCAGCTCTCGACGCAGCTTACGGCGAATGATGTCGCTGCGGCGGGCCAACTGAGCATCACTATCTTTACACCTGCTCCGGGAGGCGGAACCTCGAATGCTCTGTCGCTGCAGATCGTCGCGGAGAGCTTCCCGACGCCTGCTGATCACGTCGCTCAGTCCGACAGAAGTGATAGCGGGCGGACCCGCATTCAGTTTGACAGTGAATGGTGATGGATTCCGATCAGGATCAGTGGTGCGTGTGAACGGCCAGAACCGGCCGACGACGATCATCAACGTTACTCAACTTGTAGCCCAGTTGTCCGCCAACGACATTTCCATAGAGGGTCAGTTGCCTATAACTGTCTTCAACCCGTCGCCGGGTGGAGGGCTGTCGAACACTCTCGTTCTGCTGATCACTTCGCCAGGTCCGCCACAGCCGTGCCGCGAGATCTGTTGGAGCTCGGCGGCCTACTGGGATAGGAATCCTTCGAGCTGGCCAAGTGGATCGGTATTTGTTGGTGGAGCCAATGGCAACGCACCGATACCGATCTCGCCCTCTGACCACGCTATCCATCAGGCTCTCGAGGGCGGACCCGGACCGTTGCAACAGCTGAACCAACAGTACGTCGCGTGGCAGTTCAATTTCCTCAGGGCAGGAAACAATGCCAATGCGGCAAAGGGGAGCAACGCGCAGTGCTACGGCCTCGAATTTCCGCCCTTTACACTTACCAATCTCGAAACGATCTCGGTGGTTACTCCACTCGGGACCATCGAGGCCCAGGTGCGACTGGCAATCCAACAGAATCGCGTCGACGACTACATCCCGCTCGCGGATGTGATGAGGTTGTTCAACGGCAATAACCCCTTCGACACTTGCTTCAAACCTGGTGGCATTGTCAGTAGCTTCAGCAGCTCAGGTATTGCGGGCGGCAACGAAACCCCCGCGATTCTGAGGCGCCGGCAGGAAAGGTAGGAAGAAGAAGGGGTCAGGGGTCAGGGGTCAGTGGTCGGTTTGAGTTCAAGCTTTAGCTTGCTGGTTGGTAGTTCGAGTTGACAACGAGCAAGCTAAAGCTTGAACTCGAACCCTACGACCCCGACCCCTGACCCCTGACCCCTTTTCCAAACCACTCAATCGCCCTCACAAGCGCACCTTCAATCGGGCTTTGCGGCAGGCCAAGTTCCCGCACGGCTTTGCTCGAATCGTAGAACATCTTTTCCCGGGACATTCTGACTGAATCGATCGACAGTCGCGGCCTGCGATGGCCGAGCCGTCCAAGTACCGCTTCGTCAAAGTATGCCGCAGCAAGTGGAAAGCTTTGAGGAATCGAGAAGCGTGGTGCAGGAAGGCCTGTAGAGCTTCGCGAGAAGGTCCAGCAATTCCTTCAGCGTCATATTCCTGTTACCGAGAATGTACCGCTCTCCTGTCCGCCCTCGCTCATACGCCAGTAAATGACCGCGAGCGACATCGACGACATCGATCACGTTTAACCCCGTATCGACGTAGAACGGCATGCGTCCTTCAAGAAAACGCACAATGATCTCCCCCGTAGGCGTAGGTTTGACATCGTACGATCCGATCGGAGTCGAAGGACTGACTACGACAACGTCCAGGCCGTCGCGTGCGGCTTCGAGCGCCACTCGCTCGGCGAGCAGTTTGGACTTCTTATAGTCGCCGACAAGATGCTCGAGTGGCGCCTGCGATTCTTCGCTGGCAACCTGTCCGTTCTGAGGTACGCCGATCGCAGCCACCGAGCTTGTGTAAACAAACCGTCTTACCTTCGCGCGCCGCGCCGCAGCGAGCATCAGGCGCGTGCCTTCGACGTTGGTGCTGTAGATCGCCTCGCGATCACGTCTGAAGAGTGAGTAGAGCGCAGCGACATGAAAGACCGCATCGCACTCGCCTATCAGATCAGCGAGTCGAGGTTCGTCATTGAGGTCGCCCTCGACTACCTCGAGCGGAAGACCTGATGAGGTTGCTGCGATCGCTCGATGCTCGTACGAGTGCTCTCACGCTGTGACCGTCACCCAGCAGCGTCCGGACGAGGTTCGCTCCAACAAAACCTGATGCTCCGGTGACAAAGGCTCGCATGATTGTCCGTCAGAAACACTGAAGGCAGCGGGAGCACATTGCTGCCTGCTGCCTTCGAGAAGACTTCCGGTGGGGCGGTGTTTTAGACGCCCGCTACCTGAAGATGAACTTTGCGGTGATTCGGGCCATCGAATTCTGCGAGGATAATGTTCTGCCAGGTACCCAGCTTGAGTTTTCCGTTGACGATCGGGATTGAAAGACTCAGTCCGGCAAACACGGCTCGCAGATGCGCGTCGGCATTGCTGCGGTCGCAATCTGAAAGCATAGGGTCATTGTGTTTGTAATAGACGTTTCGCGGGATGAGCTGTTCGAACATCGATTCCACATCCGAAAGCAATGCGCCCTGAGTTTCATTGATGATAACGCCGGCGGTAGTATGAAGTGATGAGACATGAAGTATGCCATTGCGCACCGGAGCCTCGTTAACGAATGCCGTGACCTCCGCAGTAATGCTTTTCAACTCCAGCCTTTCAGCCGTGTCGAAAACAAGCGTGGTCGAGGCTACTTTGCAGGTACCTTCACTTACTTCGATCTTTCGGGCCTCCTCCACTGCTGCGAGTGTCAGGTTGCTCATTATAAGGTTCTCCTTAGTTCTGCTTTGAGTGGGGTCACGCGCGGAAAACTGTCCAGTTGGTCATATTTCTCGTGCCGCTAACGCGATCATGCTGAAAGCAGTCTGAAACTCTATCCAGTAGCTTTCCGCTTGTCAACCCGCCGGTCCCCTACAAAAACGTATCGTCAAATCACAGAAAACTACTCACAATCAAGCGCGAAAACGCGTCTCCCATCAATGCGAAATCGGCGGTTGAGGACGAAATCTACAGCCTCCGGATAGAGCCGGTGCTCCTCTTTCAATATCCGTGATGACAGCGATTCGACAGTGTCTTCGTCGAGCACGGGCACAACAGCCTGAGCTACGATTGGTCCGTGGTCCAGGTGCTCGTCAACCATATGGACGGTGCAACCTGAGAATCTGACACCATGCTCGAGCGCCTGCCGCTGTGCGCCAAGCCCGGGAAACGCCGGAAGCAGTGAAGGATGAATGTTTAACACCGATCCAGCATGCTCTTGCGTGAACCATGAAGAGAGCAAACGCATATAGCCAGCCAGGCACACCAGGTCGACTTTATGGGACGCAAGCGCTGCCGCGATTGCGTGATCGTGCTCGTCGCGGCTGATCCCTCGATGGTCCAGGGTCAGCGTTTCAACACCCAGGTTCTTAGCGATTTCCAATCCGGCGGCGCTTGTGACATTGCTGATCACCAGCGCGACCTCGGCGTTTCGAATCCTCCCGTCCCGCGCCGCGAGGATGAGCGATTCCATATTCGAACCGCGTCCCGAGATTAGTATGCCGATTCTTTTCACAAAGTGCAGAGTGCTGAGTGCAGAGAGAGTGCTGAGTGCTGAGTGCTGAGTGCTGAGTATGGAGTTCAAGCTTTAGCTTGCTCTATCAAACTCGAACTCGATCGCAGCAAGCTAAAGCTTGAACTCCATACTCAGCACTCGCACCCAGCACTCAGCACTCATTCCTTAGCCCCGCAGATTCTCAGTAAAGAGCTTGAGGATTCTCTTGTATTCGTCAGCCCAGCTCGAAGGTTGCACGAAGCCGTGGTCCTCTACAGGATAGACAGCCAGCTCCCAGTTCTCTTTCTTTAGTTCAATCAGCCGCTGGACCAGCCTTACTGTGTCCTGAAAGTGAACGTTGACATCCACCATTCCATGGCAAATCAGCAACGCCCCCTTGAGTCCCTGAGCGTGATAGATTGGCGAGCTTCGCTTGTACGCTTCGCTGTCCTGCTGCGGAACATTGAGGATGTTTGACGTGTAACCGTGATTGTAATGAGCCCAGTCTGTGACGGGTCTTAGCGCTGCACCCGCTCGAAACGTGTCCGGCTGCGTGAAAAGCGCCATCAGCGTGATGAATCCTCCGTAGCTTCCACCATACAGACCGATGCGCGAAGCATCCACGCCATGCTCGGCAACCAGATACGCCGCCGCATCGACGTAGTCAGTCAAATCCTTCCCGCCCATGTGACGGTAGATCGCGGTTCGCCAGTCGCGCCCATAGCCGGCCGATCCCCGGTAATCTACATCGAGCACCAGAAAGCCGCGCTCCATCAAAAGGTGATGGAACATGTACTCGCGGGAATAGGAGCTCCACCACTTGTGCACGTTCTGCAAATAGCCGGCGCCGTGCACGAAAAGAACTGCCGGGCCGCCACGGCGGTAGTTCGCCGGCTTGTAAATCCGCGCAGGCACCATTGCGCCATCTCGAGCTTTGATCTTCACGATCGGAGGATCAATCCACGAGTGCCGGAAGAACTCATCCGTTGGAGACGTCGTGACCTTCCTCGCTTCAGCGCCTGGTTTGTTCTCCGCAAGATACAGCTCCGGAGGTTTGTTCGACGCTGACCTTACGATCGCAAGCATGCTCTCGTCAGGCGACACCTCGCAGTTGTTATTGCCCGGCATGGAAGTGATTCGTGTCCGCACGCCTCCGTCGACAGGCATCGAATACAGATGCCGTTCAAAGGGGCTGCCTTCGCTCGATGTGAAATAGAATCGGGTCTTATCCCTGGACAGTTGCACATCTGAAACTTCGAACTGACCCTGAGTCAGTTGCTTCACTTCAGAGCCCTCTGCCGAGGCAGTGTACAGATGCGCATATCCGTCACGCTCCGACTGGAAATAGACGCGCTTTGAATCAGGGAGCCAGCCAAGTGTTTGTGCTCCGGGGCCATTGATCCAGGCATCATCGTGGAGATGATCAAGCACACGAGTCTTTGCAGTCGCCGGATCGATCAACAAAATCCAGCGATCCTTGTTGTCTGCCGCCCTCGCCTGGACAACTGCGTGCTTTCCGTCTTCAGACCACATCGGGTTCGAAAGCCGGACATCCCGTTCTCGAGGTTCCGATCCGCGTTCCCCTCCGCGTCGGCCTTCGCCCGATTCTGCGACCGCTGGCGTGTCAGCAGTGAGGCGCTGTCCGTGATCGACCCATTTGACGTCGCCAGTAGCAACATCGAACACGCCAAGTCGAATTCGGTTTTGGGTATCTCCGACCTTTGATCGTGCAGAAATGTCTTCTGTATAGGCCGACTCTGTAACATAGTTCGGAACAATCGAGCTCTTTGTTCCTGTTGCAGCTTGAGAGACGGAGGCCATCACATACTTTTCATCAGGAGAGATCGAGAGCTGGACCACGTTCTGTCCCTGAGGGATATTGAATGGTTTTCGCTTTTCGCGTTTCTTGCGGCGCTCTTCCTGTTCCGCTCTTACTGCCGCGCGTTCCTTTACAGCTTCAATAAGCTCCTTCTCTTCTTTCTTCAGATACTCCTGGCTTTCCGTTGCTCTCTGAGCTCCTGCCGCGCCCGCGCCGCCTGTCTGCCGTGCCGCGCCCTGTCCCCCAAATCCGCCGCGGCCTCCGCCTCCCGCCCCTCCGGTTTGAGGCGCCTGTGCAAGAGCGTCACCACCTCCTGTGCGGAAATCGGTGAGCTGTGTGATGCCGCCGCCCTCGAGTGAAAGCTTGAAGAGATTTCCTCCTCGATTGAAAATCACCGACTTCTGATCCTGGCCCCATCCGGCATTCGTTTCGACATCGGTTGTAGCAGTGATTTGACGACGCTCGCGTTTCACGTGATCGTAGACAAAGACATCCCCATCCTCTACGTAAACCGAGAGCTTCTTGTCCTTTGTCAGATCACCGCCCGAGGGCGCCTGATTGCGTGCTTCTTCTTCGGTCAGCTTCTTCAGACCTGAGCCGTCACGGTTCACAGTGTAGGTGTCGAGTTCCTTCGTGCGTGGTTCCGAGGCCTGCTTCCAGCGAAAATATACGCGCTGAGAATCCTGCGACCAGCGGACCGCGCTCGGTTCATATCCGATCAACCCCGGTCCGCGCATTATGTTGTCGACCGTGAGATCGAACTTCTGCTGCGCAAAGGCAGGAGACGGGATGAGAAGAGCGATGATCGTAAGTATCGAGAAAGAGCTTTTTCATGATCTCCAACAACGAAAAGGCTCGCTTGCAACCACAAGCTAAAGCTTGAACTCAAACTCAAAGTTCCACACACGAGGTTTGAGTTCAAGCTTCAGCTTGTGGTTGAACTCGAACCCCCTGGATTGTCCCTACCGGAATCTTACTTTGCGCGAGCCTTCCTGAACTTCACCGATCACGTAGTACTGTTCTTCGGCAGTGATGAAATCGTTGGCAACCACCTCCATATTCTCCTTTGCCACAATCACAACCATGCCGATGCCGAGATTGAAGGTTCGCAACATGTCATCCGGAGGGACGTCGCCTATATTCTCGAGCAGATCAAAAATCGGAAGCACGGGCCAGCTTCCTCCTCTGATGACAACATCAACACCCTCAGGCAGAATGCGCGGGATGTTGTCCACTAGCCCTCCACCCGTGATGTGCGCCAGACCCTTGATCACTCCATCGTGTTCGATCAGTCGCGTGAGAGCCGGCAGATAGTTCTTGTGCGGTTTGAGCAGCTCTTCGCCGACTGTGCAGCCAAGCTCCGGAATGTGCGTCTCAACGCTATGTCCCTCAACTTCGAAGAGTAGCTTGCGCGCCAGGCTGTATCCATTGGTATGCAACCCGACAGACGGCAATGCGAGTACGACATCGCCGGCCGTTATCCGCGACCCGTCAATTATCCTGGATCGCTCGACCACACCAACGATGAATCCTGCTATGTCGTATTCGTCATGGGCGTAGACACCCGGCATCTCAGCCGTTTCGCCTCCGAGAAGCGCGCATCCACTTTCGCGGCATCCTCGGGTGAGCCCTTCAACTATCTGAGCGATGACTTCGGGGTCGAGCTTCCCGGTTGCGATGTAGTCGAGGAAGAAGAGAGGGCGAGCACCCTGCACAAGAATGTCGTTGATCGAGTGCGCTACAAGATCGTAACCGATCGTATTGTGGACATTGGCCGCGATTGCGACCTTGAGCTTGGTGCCGACGCCATCACAGCTTGCAACCAGCACGGGTTCGCGAACGCCGGCAAAAGTTCCATCGAACATTCCACCGAAACTGCCAATGTCTGAAAGGACGCGAGCATTGAATGTCGTGCGTGCGAGCTGCTTGATGCGGGCTACAGCTTCGTTGGCAGCGTCGATGTTAACACCGGCGTCTTCGTAGCGGATCCGTTGAGACATGTTCGCGAGCTCAGGGCACTGGTTCGAGCTGCCGCTCGGCGTCAGCGCGCGGCGAGCTCGTGATCTTGATCAGAGTCGGATACTGTCCGGTATAGCAAGCAGTGCAAAAACGCGTATCACCCGGATCGCCGCAGGCCTCGAGCAGGCCCTTCAGGCTCAGGTAGCCGATGGAATCGGCTCCAACGAACTGACGAATCTCTTCGATCGTCTTTTGCGCAGCGATCAACTCTGTCTGAGTGGGCGTGTCAACACCGTAATAACAGGGCGAAATCGTTGGAGGGCAGCTGATCCGCATGTGCACTTCACGGGCGCCTGCCTCGCGCACCATCTTGACGATCTTCTGCGAAGTGGTTCCGCGGACGATCGAATCATCGATCAGCACCACTCGCTTCCCCTCGATCAGATCGCGCACGGGATTGAGCTTGATCTTGACGCCAAAGTGGCGAATCTGCGATTGCGGCTCAATGAATGTTCGCCCGATGTAATGATTTCGAACCAGTCCAAAGCGAAACTTGAGGCCCGACTCTGCCGCATATCCGATCGCGGCAGCAACACCCGAATCCGGAACCGGAACGACGATATCGGCAGGCGCTGGACATTCGCGCGCGAGATGCCGGCCAAGCAGGTGACGGCTCTTGTTCACGCTGCGCCCGAAGACTATCGAGTCCGGACGCGAGAAATAGACGTGCTCAAAGATGCAGTTGTTCTGTTTCTGTGGTGCGAAAGGATGAGTCGAATGAACACCCTCTTCGTCGACTACGATCATCTCTCCCGGCTCTACATCGCGCACGTAGTGCGCGCCGATCAGATCCAGTGCGCACGTCTCTGACGCAAAAACTGTAGCACCTTCCAGCACTCCCATGCACAGCGGTCTGAAACCTCGAGGATCGCGCACAGCAATCAGCCGCGTAGGCGAGACAAAGAGCATCGAGAATGCGCCTTCATCAGCTTTCAAAGCGTCGACAATCGCATCAGTGAGATTGTTGAGACGCGAGCGTGCAATCCGATGAAGCACGACCTCGGTATCAGATGTCGATGAGAAGATCGCGCCTTCTTCTTCGAGCTTCTGTCTCGCTTCGGCCGCATCCGGGAGATTTCCGTTATGACAGAGAGCCAACTGTCCGAACGCGCATTTGACGGCGAAGGGTTGCGCCTCAGCGATGCTGACTTTTCCGGCAGTTGAATACCGGACATGTCCGATCGCGATCTTTCCAGGAAGGCGTGAAACTTCGTTCTCACCGAAGATATCGTTGACGTGGCCCATGCCGCGCTCGACGTGGAGAACCTGGCCGTCAGACGAGACGATGCCTGCCGACTCCTGCCCCCGATGCTGCAATGCGTAGAGGCCAAGATAGGCGAGTTTCGACGCCTCTTCGTGACCGAAGATTCCAAAAACGCCACACTCTTCGCGGAACTTATCGAACATTGCTGCGGATCAAGAGTATACCACGGTTCACGCCTGGAGCACCTGGAGCGCCAGCCGGCCAGTCGTCCAGGCCGTGAAGCTTGCGCGACTTAACAGAATCGCAGCTTGAGAGACGATGGGTCGCTGCTATCGCACGCCGACGATCTCAGGCCACGAGCCGCGAAGCGTGGCGAAGGTCGTGGAGAGTCCTTGTGATGAACGACTCGCACGCTTCGCGGCTCGTGGCCGGTCTGGAAGACCGACGCTCCCGGGGCAGGCGCTCTAGCTTGTCTGCCAACTCCTCGATAAGCGACGTCGCGTCTTTCAGATCGGCAGTCTCAAATCCTTCGGTAAACCAGTCATGAACCTCTGTGAGCAACCGATGCGCGTCGGCCCGTTTACCTTCGTCGCGCCATAGTCGCGCAAGACTAACCGCTGCCCGCATCTCGAGCGACTTTGCCTGTTGACCGCGAGCTACGTCGATCGCTCTGTGGAAACACGCCTCTGCTTCGACGCATCGTTTCATCCCATCCGACAGAAGCAATTCTCCTCGAAGGCGGTGGAGCTCCGGCTCCCACCACCGCTCCTCCGTTTTCGCGATGTCGGCATGTGCGGCGTCGAGCGCCAGAAGCGCCTCGTCAATCTCACCTGCCCATCCGCACGCCTCAGCCAATAGAGCGCGATAGTAGGGCAACCGGACACCGGCCATCCTTTGCAACGCCTCAATGCCCGAACGAATCTCGGCCACACCCTCTTTGCCGGCACCTCGCGCGGCGCGGCTCCAGCCCCGCAGCACTTCGGACCATGCGAGGTAGTACGGGAATCCGTGTTCGGTCGCGTGGATTATCGTCACGGCCGCCAGCCGGTCGACTTCCTCAACGTCCCGCCGAAACTGATTGACCATCGCAGCGTAAGCCAGCGTGATTGTTTGAGTAAATGGATGGGTAAGCCCGCGAGCCAAATCCAGCGTCTCCTCGGCCTTCGCCCGAGCCTGATCCGGGTAGCCCGCTTGCCAGAGAAAGTGGCTCGACCAGCTCCGGGAAAAGATTCCGTGGTCGACACCGAAGTATGCGACGTGGGTCCGGTGCTGGCTCGGGTGGTATAAGAGATCGGCCTCCCTAAAGTGCTTATCGGCCGAGGTGGGCTCCCCGAGTGCCAGCGCAGATCCAGCTAGTTCCGTGTGGCCCAGAATGCTAAAAACCGGGTCGTGCTGCTTCTCGGCGAGCCGGAGCAAGTCACTGGCAAGCGATTGCGTCTTGCGCATCTCGGCTCGTACATAACTTACTTCTATCAATCCACCTCAACGCCTTGAGAAGAGATCGGGTATCTGCGACCTCCTCTGAAAGCTCGCGTGCCCGGTGGTAAAGACGCTCGACCTCCGCGAAGCCCCAACCCTTCGTCGTCTTCAGGACGTGGGCGAGAAGCAGCGACAATTCGAGTTCTAAACCGAGCCGCGCTCGACCTTCCGGGAGCGCCTCCAGGAGCTCCTGTCCGCGCATTAGATGTCTGCCGGCTTCGAGATACGCCGAGCGCTGAAGGGCGTTCCGCGCCGACTGCTCAAGGTACAACACCGCTCTTTGAGGATCGCGCCCCTGGTCGAAATGCATAGCGAGCTCGGCCGCGATCGCGGCAGCTTGTTTCCCGTAGGCACTTTCCAGACGACTTCCTATTCGCTGGTGCAGATTCACACGCCGCTCGGGAGAGATACGCGCATACACAACCTCCTGGAAGAGGGCGTGGCGGAAGCCATAGCGCGCCGCCATCGTCCCGTCCGGCCACGGCGCCGTGCCGTCGGCGGTGAGAAACTGACCCTCACGGGTCCAGCACGCACACTGTGCCTCGATCTTCTCTTCGGGTAACGATGTGGCGGCAACTACGGCAGCAACGGAGAACGGGTCGCCCGCTACGCTTGCCGCCTCGAGAATGGTTTGCTCCTCGCCTGACGTCTGCTCGAAGCGGTGTTCGATGAACTGGCGCACACTCGACGGAATCACGCTTGCGATCGCGCGCTGGATCGCCTCCTGCGGATCCCGACACATTGTCGCCCTCCAGGATCCGCCGGCGTATCAGCTCGTCCACGATTGTGGTGAAAAACAGCGGATGGCCTCCCGTCCGCCGGTGGATGACTTCGGCGAGCTCTTTCAGCCGTGGATATGAATCCGCAGCGCTGTAGAACGTAGGCTTCGACCGACTCGCGGGAAAGATGAGTCAAGCACCAGCTCTGAACACTCCGGATAGGGACTAAGCTCGGCGATCAGACTTCGCAGCCGGTGTTTGTGCAGCAGGACCTCGAGCGGCCGATAGGTTCCCAGTATCAGCAACCGCGCCGGCTCACGGCGACGGGCAAGGTAAGCGAGCAATTCAAGCGTCGCCGTGTCGCTCCAGTGAAGATCTTCCAGGACGAGGATTAACGCATCTCGTGCCGTCAGAGATCTCGAGTACGTCGCCAAGCTCTCGAAACATCCTCTCCGAGGTTACCGACGTTGGCACTTCGTACTCTTCCCCCGCCGCGAGCGAAGGCAAATGCGCCAAGCCAGCTCGGCGCATGCAGGCGGAGAAGATCGACGATCGGGAGGTTCCCATCATGCCCAAGCCGGGCAAAGAGCCTCGAGGATCGGCAGGTACGCCTCTCCGGCGCCGTATTGCTGAATGCACTGTCCTCGGCCGACCCGGGCCTTTCCCCGCGCCGCTACCTCGGAGACAAACGCCTCCACAAGCACCGTCTTCCCGATGCCCGGCTCACCTGCGACGAATCCGATCCGGCGCGCGCCCTGCCGCACCGTGGTGAACCAGTCATGCAGTTGCTCCCACTCCGGCTCACGACCAACCAGGACAGTGGGACGAGGCAACAAGCGATTGGCTGAAGGGCACCAGAGCCTGAAGGTCAGTTTCAGCCGCAGATGCCGCCGTCGATCCTGTCGAAAGCGCGGGAACGTTGGTCTCAGCGACAGACGCGATGAAGCGATACCCGCGGCCGTGGACTGTCTCGATGAAGAGTGGAACCCTTGCCGGATCACCAAGCGCACGGCGTAGTTCCCGCATCGCAGTCGTCAAAACCGCATCACTGACCGCCGTGTCCGGCCACGCCGCAGCCAGCAGTTCATCCTTCGTGACAAGGTCCCCAGGCTGGCTCAGCAGGCGCTGAAGTACTGCAAACGCCTTATGACCCAGGCGGACGCTCTTTTCACACTCCCACAACCGCTCGTCAAGTATGTCGAGACGAAAAGGGTCGAACACGAAGTATCGCGCCTTTCGCATGCCTCGGGGTCCTCAGTCCGCACCCCAGCGAAATACTTTTCAGAACTTCCTCAGAATTGCCTCAGGACTTCGCCACGGTCCTCTGATAAATGATTTGCTCGGAAGTATCGCACGGGAGACGGTGAGGCAAAAGATGTAAGAGACTCGCCACTCTTCCGACCCATCGCTCGGTCGCAGAATATCTGGCGACCAACGCCGTCAAAGGAGGTTTCGATGAGATTACGCACAATCGTTGTATTGGTATCACGCAAGATCGTTGCACTAACAATCATCGCTGCATTGGCAGTCCCTGCTGCCTCGCAAGAGAAAGCCCAAACGAGCCCCGACGAGAGCCTTTCGGGCCAGGAGAATCGTCACCACGAGGACGCAGCGCTCGCCGGGTTGCAGAATCTCTCCTTTTTAGTCCGGCCCTGATCGTGGCGTGGAACCGCATTGTCAATGAGATTGCGTTTGCCGAGGATCAGTTCTTTACCTTTAAGGGCGTTCGCGCGCACGCGATGATGCACGTCGCGATCCATGACTCGCTCAACGCCGTCATACCCGTGTATCGACAGTTCGCGTACCGCGGTGGCGATTTCTTCGCTCATCCGATTGCCGCTGCCGCACAGGCGGCCCACGATGTAGTGCTCTCGCAATATCCTGGCGAGCAGGCGCGCCTGGATGCGGAGCTGGCGAACTGGCTCTCGCCCATCCCGAACGGAGTCTACAAAACGCGCGGAATAACTCTGGGCCAGCAGAGTGCGGCAGCCATCCTTGCCTTGCGGGTGGGCGATGGCTGGGATTTTCAAGGCACCTATACTTTCTCGAACGAACTCGGAGACTATCAGACAACGCCGCCGTGGAACGGTTTTGTGTTTCAACCGGGGTTCCGTTTTGCAAAGCCTTTCGGCCTGCGCCGCCCCGACCAGTTCCGCCCGCCGCCTCCACCAGAGCTCGACAGCCAAAGATATGCGGCAGCGTTCAACGAGGTGAAGGACTTCGGGCGCGTCGACAGTACCGTTCGCACACTTGACCAGACCCTCTACGCCGTCTGGTGGATGGAGTTCACCGAAGGGTCAATGAACCGCCTGGCGAGGCAACTCGTCACCGAGCGGGACACAAACCTCTGGAAAGCAGCGCGCATGTTCGCACTCCTCAACATGAGCATGTTTGACGGCGTACGTCGCCAATCTTGATTCCAAGTACGAGTACAACCATTGGCGTCCATACACGGCTATTCGCGAGGCGGCCTGCGACGGCAATCCGGCGACAACGGCGGACTCGAACTGGGAGCCGCTCCGGACAACGCCACCATCATCCAGAATATGCGTCGGCCCACTCTACGGTGTGCGGCTCCTCATTCGAGGTCTTCAAGCGGACATTCGGAGACAATGTCTCGTTCACTATGGAGACGACGACTGCTCCACCCGAAATGCCGACTCGTTCTTTCGGAAGCTTCAGTGCTGCTGGAGCGGAGTGCGCAGACTCGCGCGTGCGGCTTGGCTACCATTTCCGTTACGCGACGAACCGCGGCCTGGCCCTCGGCCGTGCAGTTGGGGAATGGCTGGAGGAGAACCATCTCGAGTTCCGTGGCACATCTCTCGCGCACGACCGATGACCGTTACAGGGGCCACGTTATTGCCGAAATGACAACGATCCCATGAGGGAAGGCTACTTTTTGACAGAAACTTGGCCATTTGTATCCTGTCAGAAAGTACGATAGTAATACTTTCTGACAGGAGCACATGATGTCGATCGTTAGAGTCAAAACAAAGGGTCAGGTGACAATTCCGACAGCGCTGCGCGCGCGCCTCGGTGTGTCCGTGGGCGATCTCCTGGAAGCGAAGGTTGAAGGCCACGTGATCACGCTGACGCCAAAAACGCTCGTTGACAAAAGGCTCGCAGAAGGAATCGCGGATATCAAAGCCGGCCGGGTGAAGGGTCCATTCAAGTCAGCAGACGAGCTTCTTGCTTCCTTGAACCGCACGAAACCGGAGAAGCGCGCAAAGAAACCTGGCACTCGACGAAAATGAGGCTCTTTTACACCCGGCGGTTTGAGCAGAGTTTTGAGTGTCGCCGATCACGTAATACGTTGTGCAAATCTCCACCTGAACCAAAGTCCGCGCGTATAATTCCGCCCCTCCTAGCGACTCGATAGTCTCAAAAGAGTGACTCTTGACAACTATATCCGTGAGGGATACAGTGGTCGCCTATGCCACTGACAAACGCTAATTAACCTTTGACTGCAGCCGTGTTCCACATTCTCTTGGTGCTCTCGGCGGAGAGAGGCATGGCTATGGAATAATGAAAATGGTTGAGGCGGACTCGCAAGGCAAAGTCGCTATGGGACCTGGCACATTTTACGGCTCCCTCAAGCGTAAGCTCGAGAGTGGCTTAATGAGAGAAGGCGACACACGGGTTGATCCCGAAATGGATGATCAGCGCCGCATCTATTAACGAATTACGGACAGAGGATTACAGGCGCTCGCAGCAGAACACGAACGCTATCAACGCATTGTTACGCTCGCTCGGCAGCAGAACCTTTTACCAAAGAGATTCACCTGAAGATGTTCAACGAGCATTCGCGAAACAGGCACAGTTTCTAGCGGCGAATCTTAGACATCCTTCATTGAAGGCGAAGAAATATGACGAAGCGAACAATATCTGGCAGGCGCGAGTGAACCGCAATTGGCGAGTTCTATTTTCATATCCAAGGAGAAACATATTATCTCCTGGACATAATCCCTCACCCCAAATAGCCGCAACAAAGCCCTTCACAATTGAGGACCCGGGGAGCGCCAGGCTCCAGCCTGGCGCGTGGAGTGCCGTCAAGCGTCAGGTTGGATGACACGCCAGGCTGGAGCCTGGCGCTCCCAGGTTCCCTTATCGTGCTATCGCGCCTCCATCCACTACAAACACCTGTCCCGTCACAAACGAACTGTCATCAGATGCGAGATAGAGGGCCATGCCACCCACTTCGTCGGGAGTACCAACTCGCGGAATGGGCTGCAGGGTTTCGAGCTTCTTCACGTATTCGGGATTCTTCCAGAAGTATTCGCTGAAATCTGTCTGAATCAGACCGGGCGCAATCGCATTTACGCGAACATTGTGGTGTCCGAACTCGATCGCCCAGTTGCGAGTCATCATGATCAACGCAGCCTTGGTGGCGCTGTAGAGCAGACCGCCGCTTTGTGGACGGATTCCTGCAATCGAAGCGATATTGATGATCGAACCGCCTGAACCGCGCTCTATCATCTTTGGTACTACAAGCCTGATGAGTCGGAGCGCGGAAGCGACGTTGACTTCGAACATCTTGAAGAGCATGTCGTCTGTCACATCCAGCGCAGGTCCCTGACCAATGTTCGTGGCACTGTTGTTGACAAGAACGTCTACCGGGCCAAACTGCTTTTCTGTCTCCGCTACAAGGTTCTCGAGCTGATCGACTCTTCCAACGTGGCAGGCGACGGGATGCACACGGCCCTCGAGTCCGCTGAACTCCTTCGCTGTCGCCTCCAGATTCTCGAGCTTCCGGCTGGCGATGACGACGTCCGCTCCGGATTCAACAAGCCGCTGGGCTATCGCTTTTCCAATGCCGCGGCCACCTCCGGTTACAATTGCAACTTTACCTTTCATGCTGGTTTTTGAGCTCATGAAGTCTTCCTTTGGATGGGATTTGATTGGCGCTCAACTTCGCACAGTTTGACTATCTTGACAAGCCCGCCTGTGAGACGCTCAAATCATAGTCTTTGATTCAACATGGTCTAATCTGAAAAGCTGACAAGGAGGCATAGCAGAGATGGAAGCAGCAACTAAGGAGAATGCAATAGTCCGTGACAAGCTCTTTATCGGAGGCGCGTGGACTCGGCCCGCCGGGTCGGGCTTGATTGACGTCTTCAACTCAACCACAGAAGACGTCATGGGCAGAGTCCCCGAAGGCTCACCCGAAGATATCGATAAGGCTGTGGCGGCGGCCAAGGCGGCCTTTCCTGGCTGGTCGCAAGCCGCGCCTGCCGAACGCGCGAAATACCTCGGCGCGGTCGCCGAAAAACTCACAGAGCGTCAGAACGAGATCGCTCTTCTCATAGCCAATGAAGTCGGGATGCCATTGCCTCTCGCGACTGCAGTACAGGCAGGTATGCCGGCAGCGAATATGGCCTTTTATGCCGGCCTGGCAGCGGAATACAAGTTCGAGGATGAACCTGTAGGCAATGCAACCGTGGTTCGCGAACCCGTCGGTGTCGTCGGTTGCATCACTCCCTGGAATTTCCCCCTTCACCAGGTAGTTGCCAAGATTGGTCCCGCACTTGCAGTAGGCTGCACCGTTGTACTCAAGCCAAGCGAAGTGGCTCCGCTGACGTCATTCCTGCTGGCTGAGATCTTCGAAGAGGTCGGCCTTCCGGCAGGCGTCTTCAATCTCGTCACGGGTTATGGCCCGGTCGTTGGCGAAGCACTGGCCGCGCACAAGGACGTCGATATGGTTTCGTTCACGGGTTCGACACGAGCAGGCAAGCGCGTCAGCGAGCTCGCAGCGCAGACCATCAAGCGCGTGGCACTCGAGCTCGGCGGCAAATCAGCAAACATAATTCTCGATGATGCCGAGTTCGAGAAGGCTGTGAGCGCCGGCGTCGGGAGCTGCTATTTCAACTCCGGACAAACCTGTTCTGCATTGACGCGAATGCTCGTTCCACGCTCGCGACACGATGAAGCCGTCGAGATTGCAAAGAAAACGGCCGAGAAATTCTCTGTGGGCGATCCGCGCGCAGGTGAAGCCAAGCTCGGACCGCTCGTCTCGGCCACTCAACGCGATCGCGTTCGAAACTATATCAAAAAGGGAATCGAAGAAGGCGCGACGCTCGCGACAGGAGGTCCCGATGCGCCGGAAGGGCTTGAGAAGGGTTACTTCGTGAGGCCGACGGTCTTTGCAAACGTTCGCAACGACATGACGATTGCGCAGGAGGAAATCTTCGGGCCGGTGCTTTCGATTCTTCCTTATGAAGACGAAGACGATGCAGTCAGAATTGCAAACGATTCGGTTTATGGTCTGGGCGGAAGCGTCTGGGCAGGAAGCGCCGACCGTGCGAAGAGTGTTGCACGCCGGCTGCGAACCGGACAGGTGGAGATCAACGGAGGCAGCTTCAATCTGATGGCGCCGTTTGGCGGGTACAAGCAATCCGGAAACGGCAGAGAGCTCGGAAAGTACGGGCTTGAAGAGTTCCTCGAGATAAAGGCGATGCTTCTGTAATAGATGATAAGCGGCACGCTTTAGGAAGCGATCGGCGGCGAAGAGAACATCCTCAAGCTCGTCGATCGCTTCATTCATGACGTGGGTTGAAATACGGAGACAAGGCCGCTATGCGGCAGCTATCTTCGTGCGTTTTCTCCAAATGCAACAAGAATTGCAGAATTAGGATCTTGCATATTTTCTTGACAGTGAGTGGCAGGGAACGTAGGATCAGGCCCTCCTGAGTTTTTGCTAAATTTCTGAAAAGCAATGGGAAAGACTCTCCTGCGATGCCGCCGGTGAATTCTATAGAGCAGATAAGTCACGATCATAACTTCCGAGAGCGTGTGGAGGCGCACTATCCGAAGCTCGGGAAACAACGGCAGCGGGTGGTGAAATACGTCAACGATAATCTAAGGACGGCGGTCTTTCTGACCGTCAATCAGCTTGCAAACCAGGTTGGAGTGGATGCTGCGACGGTGGTGCGGACCGCGCAGGATTTAGGGTTTCGTGGGTATGGAGAGTTCATTGAGAGCGCACGGGGACTTTTTCTCGAGACGCTCACGCCTTATGAGATTGCTCGACAGGAGATTCAGAGGTCGCTTGGCCCCGAACAGGCGGCCCTCGATTCAGTGCAGCAGGAGATTGAAAACCTGCTGCGTCTCGCAGCCGGAATCAATCCCAGGCAGTTCGTGAGTGTGGCCCGTCGGATCTGCAAAGCAAACCGGATCCTGGTGGTGGGCATCGATCTCGCAAGCACGCTTTCAGAACACCTGTCCTATACGCTTCAATCCCTCGGGCTGAATGCTCGCGCGGCGACCTCAGGTGGCGGGCGCCTGCGCAATCACCTCACCTCGATCGGCAAGGGAGATCTGGTGATCGCGATCACATTCCGACGCGGTCTGCGCGACACCGTGGGCGCAGCGAAAGCCGCGCGCGAAGCCGGCGCGTATACCGTGGCGCTGACCGACAGCGAGCTCTCCCCGCTTGTCAATATTTGTCACGAACATATTCTGGCGTCGATAAATAGTCATTCTTTTACGGGTTCATACGTGGCGCCGATGGCGGTAATTAATACCTTGATCGTCACGATGCTAAATTGTGATCCATCTCATACTCTGAAGGCGCTGGGCAGAATCAACAAAGAGTTCGAGACCGGCCAGCGCTGGTGCTGAGTGAGATTTCCCGACTATCGACTTAAACAATGACCCCGATTAACTCGAAGTTCATGAGGATGCATATGAAAGGCAAACCCCTCTTAGCCGTCACGGCGCTGGCGCTTTCACTCATCAGTATAGGCCAGGCGCAAACCACCTTCGCCACGTTAACCGGAAGAGTAACAGATGCCGCGGGCGCGGCGGCGCCCAGGACGACCGTTACCGTTAGAAACGTGCAGACCGGCGTGGAGTCTTCGGCCGAACCTAACTCGGAAGGCATCTACACACTCTCGCAACTCAAGGAAGGTCAATACACATTGACTGCGCGGAGCGACGGTTTCAAGGAGTTCGTCGTTCGCGATATCCAGCTGGTCGCCCGTGATTACCGGCGCGTAGATATCACACTCGAGGTCGGCCAGGTGGAGGCGAAAGTGGAGGTCTCGTCGGGCAATACAGTGATTGAGACAGAAACCGCGCGCATCTCCGACACGCGGGACATCGCCCAATTGCGCGATATGCCCCTGAACTCGCGAGCCATCTGGGCACAATTGGCTCTGGTACCGAACGTTCTGCAGGCCTCGGCTGGTTCGACAATTCGCTTCTCGGGCAGCCGCACAAACCAATCTCATTGGAGCATCGACGGCACGACGATGAGCGACGGCATAACTGAGACACAGATCGGACCTCTGGCCCAATACGTCGAGTCGTTTCAGGAGATCCGTATCGATTCGGCAAATAATTCGGCGGAGTTCGGCACGATCGGCCAGGTGACGATGATCTCGAAGGCCGGCACGAATTCTTTTCATGGCAGCTTGTTCGATTACTACTCCACACCGTGGTTTCGAGCGCGAAATCCTTTCGCCCCGGCGCGGGCCACCGGGATCTCGCATTTGCCCGGCGGAAGTGCCGGCGGCCCGGTCTACATTCCCGGGCTTTATGACGGCCGTAACAAGACCTTTATCTTCGGCTCGTTCGAGACCTTCCTGGGGAGCCAGGCGTCGACGAATCTTCAATCCAACCGTTCCACTCTCGGCGTGGCGCTCGGGAGATTTTTCGGGGATCGCGACGCCGATCATCGATCCGCTTACCGGCCAGCCTTTCCCCAACAACCGGATCCCCTCAGGCCGGTTGAACCCGACGGCGGTCGCCATGCAGAACCGCTTTTATCCTGCTCCCCAACTTTGGGAACACGTCCGTGTTGCAGAATCAGAATAATCGACAGACCCTCAGCAGGGAGGCCGAATACGCAGGATTACTGGACGATCAGAGGCGATCACCGGTTCACGGCGAACGATTCGATCATGGGCCGGTACACGAAGCAGGACTTCGCCATCGACGATTTCCTGGGCACGCTCCCCACAATCCAACAGGGCCACGTGACACGAAAGAACCACGCGGCGACGATCTCGTACACCCATGTCTTTTCACCCACCATCATCAACGAATTTCGTTGGGGGACCGCGACCAACAATCTGCCGATCTTCCCACCGATCAATGGGCCGGAGTTCGTCGCCGAACTGGGGCTCGTTGGACTGGCTCCCGATCTGCCGGATGTACCCGGTATCCTGAACGTCGCTTTCCCGGGGCTTGGGCTGACAAACATCAGCCAGGGCAATTTCCGGAGTCCGGGTGCGGCCAATTATCTGCAAACCGTTCAGGATCACGTCAGCATCTCTCGCGGCCGGCACACTATGCGCGCCGGTATGGGCTACACCCACATCATCTTTGAAAACTATGCGGCAGACGCCAATCTGTTCGGCAATCTGACCTTCACGAACCGCTTCACCGGACATCCTTATGCGGACTTTTTGCTGGGCCTGCCATCGACCGCCGCGCGGTCTTTCCCTCCGCTCAGGCAAGACCGCTTGCGCCATCAGTACGATTTCTTCTTCACGGATGATTTCAACGTGAGCCCGAATCTCACGGTGAATCTCGGGACTGCGCTATGAGTATCACCCCGGATGGACCGAGAAAAACGGTTACTTGTCGATGTTCGACATAGTAAGCGGCAGCATTGTGGTGAAGGACGGCTCGCTCAGCAAGGTGAGCCCGCTGTTCCCCAAAGGATATGTGAATGTTGTCGAGGCAAGCAGCTTAGGTCTTCCTGGCGATACGCTCATCAGGACTGACAAGAACAACTTTGCGCCCCGTGTGGGATTCGCCTACCGGCCCTGGGGAAACAATACCGTCATTCGGGGCGGGTTCGGAATCTATTTCGACGTCGTGCCCCGGGAAGCCACTATGGCCGGCGTTCCATTTGTAGTTAACGAGGAGCCTTTTACCAATCCGGCCACGAACCCCCTGGTGATCCTGCCGAGGGTCTTCCCGGCCGCAGGCGGCGCCGGGCCATCTTCGGTCTCTTTGCCGGCGGCGGTGAATCCAGACATCCAGATGCCCTACAGCATGCAGTACAGCTTGACCTTCGAGCATTCGCAGTGGGATACGGGATTTCGCGTGTCGTATATCGGGACCAATACGCGGCAGGGAGACTATGGTTTTAACTACAATTCGCCCGTGCCGGACGGACGGCTCTATATCAATAAGCCACGCCCCTTTCCGCAGTATCCCGCCATCAACTACTTCACCAACGGCGCCGGTCACCAGTTCCACGGCTTCACGTTCGAGGTCGAGCGACGGCTGGCGCAGGGGCTGCAATTCCAAAGCTCCTGGGCGTGGGCGCGTGACATCGGCGACCTGGAGCGGGGCCAAATGCTCGAAAATCCCTTCGATCGCCAGCGTGAGCGAAGCGTAGCGCCCGATATCCCGACGCACCGGTTCACTACCAACTGGATCTATCAGCTCCCATTCGGCAAGGGACGGCCGTTCCTCAACTCAGTTCACCCGGTGGTGAACGCCATCGTAGGCGGATGGGATATCAGCGGGATCTACAGTTATTATTCCGGGCAGTTTCTCACCGCCTTCTGGACCGGGCCGGATCCGACAGGCACGGCGTTTACGACCAGCGCAACCCGCCCGAATGTGACGATCCGGCCGGATCAGCTGCGCGATCCCAACTTGCCCAGCGATCAGCGGACCGTCAATCGCTGGTTCGATGCATCCGCGTTCGCGGGGCCGCCGGTGGGCCGCTTCGGAACTTCATCCAAAGGCGAGATCATAGGGCCCCACGTGAACGTCTGGCACATGGGCTTTTTCAAGTCATTCTATTTCACTGAGACAATCCGTTTGCGCTGGGAATTAACGGCGACGAACATTTTCAACCATCCGAACTATAGCAACCCCGCCACCAATATTTCACAGGCGGCAGCTGTCGGCGTGATCTCAGGCGTCGGTGGCGTCAACGGGGCATCGACCGGCGACCAGCCCAACGTACGAAATTTCCGCATGGGCTTGCGCCTCGAGTGGTAAGTTCCTTCGATCGTGAGAGAGGACGAAACATGCGAGCCTGGAACAACTCCTGGTCGTTTGTTTCGTCCTCTCTCGTGAATCTCGCCAGTTTCGATCCAAAGGTGGGAGCCATGCGGAAGAGTTTCAGCGTTTTCGTCTTGCTCAGCTTGTGCTTTCTGAGCGCCTCCTCCCAGTCGCCTCCACAGCAGACACCTCCACAGAACGAACAGTTCCAGGCGCTGCAAGCTCATTTTGATCGGGTGATCAACGAGCGCTTCAACCGACTCTTCGCTGGACTCGAGAGCGTCCCGCAATGGGAACCGCGGAAAGAGCGAACCCGCCAGGCGCTTGAGAAAATGTTATGGCATAACCGTAGCATTCCTTCCGGCGCGCCTCAGGCAAGACTTGTCCGGCGAGAAGAACGGTCTGAGTACACGATCGAGATATTGATTCTCGAAACCGCGCCCGGTCTGTATTTGACGACCAATCTATATCTGCCACGGAGCGGCGCGAGACCCTTTCCGGTAATTCTGTATCAATGCGGCCACTCCAGCAAAAGCGACTACGGTCATCATGGCGCATGGTTTGCCGCGCACGGCATCGCCGTCCTTGTTATGGATAACATCGAGGCGGGAGAGATCCAAACGACTCACCACGGCGTCTACTCCCACGCCTGGTTCCACTGGTACAGTCGTGGATACTCTCCCCTGGCGACGGAGCTCTTGAACGCGCGGCGCGCCATTGACTATCTCGCGAGCAGGCCGGATCTCGACAGCAAACGCATCGGCGCCACGGGTAGATCCGGCGGTGGAATGGCGACGTTTTTTCTGGCGGCGTTGGATGAGCGGATTATCGCTTCAGCCCCTGTCTCCGGGATACTTTCGACCAACGGCTGGGTGAAGCAGCGGCTCACTTTCGCGCACTGCGACTGCCAGTACCCGGTCAACAGTTACGGTCTGATGTATTCCGAGATCGGCGCTTTGACTGCGCCGCGGAAACAGCTGCTCGTCAACGCAGATGCCGACCGCGGCTTTCCTATGGACGCCTTCAATGAGATGGCGGACAAGATGGGCGAAATCTATAAGCTCTACAACGCCGGCAGTGCATTGCGCACAGCGGTGACTAAGGGCACACATCTGGACACAGAAGACATCCGGCTCCCCGTCTACTCCTTCTTTCTGAAAGAATTCCTGGGCGTCGAAGCCCCCGTCACCGCCGAAGGCGCAATAGACAAACCAAACCGCTGAGAGCCTCCTCTGTTTCCGGGACGGTGCACCCATCGATGAACGGCTGACGCAGATCGACGAAGAGTTGGTTCCCGCATACAAACCGGTTCCGACGCCCGCCGGGGACCGTCAAGCGAGGATCAACGCCATCGCCGGCGCTTTGCGAACGGAAGTATTCCGATATTTCCCCGAAAAGAAGGCTGAGTTTGCGCCCATCTGGGGCGAGGCAAAAACTATCCGTGGCCATCTCAGCAAGAAGGTCAGCTTTAACTCCTTCGAAGATCTGCGAGTACGCGGCGTTTTCTCGTTGCCCGGCAGCGCAAGATCTGGCTCAAGACTGCCGGCCGTGCTCGTGATCGACCACCGGAGAGGGATGCCACGCTGGGGAAACGAGCAACCCCTGGAAGCGAACCAATGGGGAGAATCGGCGACGCTTGTCGATCGAAACAATCGATCGCGGCACGCGAGCACTTGAACAAAACCTCAGGAGCTTCAACGACGACGATCCGCTTCATCACATGAAGCGACAGGCGATGGTGGTCGGCGTCACCATTGAATCGATGCAACTTTATGAAGTTCTTCGTTCTCTGGAGTTCCTCCGCACGCTCCCGGAGGTCGACCCGTCCAGGATCATCATTGTCGGTAGAGGGGAAACCGGAATTCACGGTCTTTATGCTGCGTTGCTGGATGGGAACGTGCAAAGGGTGGTGGTTTCCTCGCCCACGGCTTCACATCGACAAGGCCCGACCTATCTGGGGATCCTGCGGTACACCGACATCCCCGAAGTTATTGGGCTTTTGGGAAACAAGGTGAGGCTTTATGGGGAAATCCCGCTAGCGCTGCAACAATTCCTCGAAAAGGAGCGATTGGAAAAGCTCCTCTTGGTTCAATCATTGGCGGACGCATTTCGTTGAGTGCTGAGTGCTGAGTGCTGAGTGCTGAAGAATTCTCACGCGAAGACGCGAAGACGCGAAGAACGAATGAGAAGCTGTTTCGAATCACTTTCATTCTTTTTCGCGCTTCGCGGCTTCGCGTGAATTCTTACACTCGCACGCTCAAAGAACTCATCGTAGAAACAATATGAATCAATACCGCATTGGTCTTGCCTCTTGTTTGTAGTCTGTCTGAGTCTCACGGCCCCGGCGATCGAAGCTGCGCTCTCAGGCCTCCTTATTTGCCAGGAACTATCACGTTGTTCCTGCTCCCCAGAAAGCGGCACTGCGGGATACGGAGTTTCCGTTCGATTCCACCTGGCGATTGAGGATTGGCAACGGCGTTCCATCCGGCGACATCGCGCTCCAGGTATTGAAAGAAGAGCTCCAGACCCGGTTCAAGATCGCCTTACGCGAGGATTCTCCTGCCGCTCAGTCTCCCGCCGTGTCGCTCGAGATCCAGCCGGCGTCGGTCACGATCGGTGAGGCGCTCGACCGCGAACGCGACGTCCTCGCGCGCGAGGCCTACCGGATCGAGCTCTCCCCCCGGCAAGTTCGCATCGTTGCAAACGCTCCGCCCGGCCTGCTCTACGGCGTCGAGACGCTGGTACAGCTTCTAAAACCCGAGAGTGGACGGCTCGTGTTACCGGAAGGTGAAATCACGGACTGGCCCGATTTGCAATTGCGATTGATCTTCTGGGACGATGCGCATCATGTGGAACGGATCGACGCCTTCAAGCGAATCATCCGTCAGGCCGCATTCTTCAAGATCAACGCCATCGCCCTCAAGCTCGAGGGCCACTTTCAATTCAAGAGCGTGCCGGCCATCGTCGAGCCCTATGCCTGGTCGCCCCAGGAGTTGCAGGAACTCACTGACTACGGCCTGCTCCATCACGTGAAACTGATTCCCTGGGTCGATGGTCCCGGGCACGTGGCTTTTATTCTCAAACATCCTGAGTACGCGCATCTGCGCGCTTTTCCGGATAACAACTACCATTTCTGTACAACTAATCCCGCGTCGAGCGAGCTTCTCGTCGGCATGTTCAAGGAGCTCATCGACGCGAACAAAGGCGTCGACTACATCTATTTCTCCACTGATGAGCCCTACTACGTCGGACTGGCGGACACCCCCCAGTGTCAGGAAACCGCTCGCGCGCGGGAACTTGGAAGCAATGGCCGGCTGCTGGTGGAGTTCATCACAAAGGTCGCCGACCCGCTACGCGCACTTGGCCGCAAGGTCGTCTTTATGGGCGAGTTTCCGCTCGAACCAGGCGACATCTCGGCGCTGCCTTCCTATCTGATCAACACAATCGTCAATGGCCCAAAGTTCGATCCGTTGTATAAGGCGCGCGGAATCCGTCAGATGCTGCATAGCTCGACCCAGGGAGAGGAGGGATCTCTTCACGAACTATTTCATCCTGCCGGACGATCGTCGGCTCCATAAACCTGAGCGACAGGAAAAGCCCAGGGTTCAGGACGCTTTTGAAATGATTTCAACGCACTCGGCTCGGACAGCAAGCCGATGTCCTCGGAGTGATCAACGCCGGCTGGGCGGACGCGGGCCTTCACCCGGAAGCTTTCTGGCTGGGTTACGCGGCGATCACGGCCGCCGGCTGGCGCCCGTCAACGCCAGACTGGCGTGAAATTAGTCAGAGTTTCTATCGAGCCTTTTATGGACACGGCGCCCGGAACATGGACCGTCTCTATCAGCTCATGAGCTACCAGGCGCAGTTCTGGGCGGACAGTTGGGACCGCGCCGACACGACTGCGCGCAAGCCTATCTTTGGCAGCTCAAGACGCATCTTCGTTCCGCGGCAGGCAGCAAAGGACTTTACGATCGAGCTCCCGGAGGTGCCGGCTCTCAACGATCTGGCTTACGCGTATCCCTGGAGTTGGGCCAACCGCAAACGCCTCGAGCTTGCCTCACAGTCTCGGCAGGAGAATGAGGAGCTTCGCAGTTTGCTCGATCAGAACCTGGGAAGCGTCCAAGTCAACCGCTACAATCTCGAAGTCTTTATCTCGATCGCCGGGCTCTACAGTCAGAACCTCAACCTGCTCGCGAGTCTCGGCCGCATGGACACGCAGCTTTCAACAGCGTACGCCGCCTCCCGCAACGGCAAAGCACAGGAGGCCGTCTCGGCCGTGGATCAGGCGCTCGATGAAGCGAAGGAGATTCGCAAACAACGGAATACTGCTCTTCGCTTCGCTGAACAATGCTGGTACAAGAGCTGGCAGCCACGAGTCCTCGAGGCAAACGGCCGGCAGTTCTTTCACCAACTCGACGACGTCAAGGATCACGAACCCGACCGTACGGTGGATTTGAGTTATCTCGTCTATCGTCAACTGTTGCTGCCGTTCGACGACTGGTATGAAAGAGTCCTGGCAGCTCGCAACTCTTACGCGAGTAGACATCGTCTTCCGGCGCGGCGCGACACGCTCAATTGGAGGAATCTGGATTGATCTATAATGGAAGAGAGGAAAGTGGTCGGTGGTCAGTGGTCAGTGGTCAGTGGTCAGTTCGAGTTCAAGCTTCAGCTTGTGGTTGAAGCTCGGAAGCTTGAACTCGAACTGCGCACTGGCCGGACATGGCCTGACCGACTCACTGATCTGGATTGATATGATGAAAAAGTGGATCGTAGTTTTTGTCATTGCCGTGGCGGCAGTCTGGCTTGGAAACAGGTCTGAGGCGCAAAACGAAAAGCATCAGGGGACCTGTATCGAGGCTGGACGACTTACGGCGGCGGTCCTGACAATATCCACTATTCGTCGCTGCAACAGATCAATCGTGAAAACGTCCGCCGGCTCTCCGTGGCCTGGAGCTACGACACGCAGGATACGCTCGACGGCTCGGATATGCAGTGCAATCCAGTGATCGTAGACGGGGTCCTCTATGCGACCTCGCCAAAGCTGCGTGTGTTTGCGCTCGACGCGGCGACCGGAAAAGAGCGTTGGAGCTTCGATCCGAATCAAGGGCAAAGGGCCCGTAGAGGGCGCAGTCGTGGAGTCACCTACTGGGAATCGGGCCGGGAGCGGCGCATCTTTTTTGGCCACCAGCACTGGCTTTATGCGCTCGACGCTAAGACCGGACAGCAGGTGAAGGACTTCGGCGAAGCGGGACGCGTGGATCTGCGCGTCGGGCTCGGCCGCGATCCACAGTCGATGCACAATCGGGTTGACTACGCCCGGCGTGATTTATCAGGACCTGTTGATCATCGGAAGCATCGTGAACGAAGGACTGCCGTCGGCGCCGGGACACATCCGCGCGTACGACGTGCGGACGGGTCAGTTGCGATGGACCTTTCATACCATTCCGCAACCGGGCGAGTATGGCTACGAGACCTGGCCGAAGGATGCGTGGAAGTACACCGGGGGCGCGAACAACTGGAGCGGGATGGCGCTGGACGTCAAGCGAGGCCTGGTCTATGTCCCGACGGGGTCAGCAGCATTCGATTTTTATGGGGCGAACCGGCACGGGGATAATTTGTTCGCGAATACGCTGCTGTGCCTGGAGGCGAAGACGGGCAAACGAAAGTGGCATTTTCAAATCGTGAGGCACGACGTATGGGATCGTGATCTTCCGGCCGCCCCCACGCTGGTCACGGTCAATCGCAACGGACGAAGTATTGACGCCGTAGCGCAGGCGACGAAGAGCGGCCACGTCTTCGTGTTTGAACGCGAGACGGGCCAACCGGTCTTCCCAATTGAGTATCGCAAAACGCCGACGGTCGGAGTAGACGGAGAAAAACTCGCGGAGACACAGCCCTTCCCGTCGTTGCCGCCGCCCGTCGCGCGGCAGATATTGACCGAGGAGATGCTCACTACGCGCACCCCGGAGGCGCACGCCGCTGTGCTGAAAAGCTTCCGCCAGCTCAGAAGCAATGGGCAATACGAGCCGCCGAGCACACAAGGAACCATTGTTTTTCCCGGTTTTGACGGCGGCCCGGTCTGGGGCGGCTCGGCCTTCGATCCGTCGACGGGGCTCTTTTATGTCAACTCGAGTGAGGTTCCCTGCATTCTGCGGTTGGTCGAACGCCCGAAGAAAACTGTTCTGAGCGGCAAGAGTCTGTATGAACGCAACTGCGCGAGTTGTCACGGAAGGGATTTGCAAGGCAGCCCGCCGGAATTTCCATCGCTTGCAACAATCGGCCGAAAACTCAACGAAACGCAGCTCAGGAGCGTGATTCGCAACGGCGCCGGGCGAATGCCGGCGTTTCCCGCAATCAGCGATTCGGCGATGCCATCGCTGATTCGCTACCTGATATCTCGTGAGGATCTTGAGACGCATGGTGAAGAAGCCGCGACTTCACCGATTGACCTGAAGTACAACATCGAGGGCTATACCCGGTTTTTTGACCCGGACGGTTATCCCGCGGTTAAACCACCCTGGGGTACGCTCAACGCGATTGACTTGAACAAGGGCGCGATCGCCTGGCAGATTCCTCTCGGCGAGCATCCTGAACTGGCCGCTCAAGGTTTGCGCGACACCGGGAGCTGGAACTACGGCGGGCCGATTGTGACAGCGAGTGGGCTGGTCTTTATAGGTGCGACCAATTACGACAAGAAGTTTCGCGCCTTCGACACGGCGACGGGGAAGCTGCTCTGGGAGACGACGCTGCCTTTTGCAGGAAATGCCACGCCCGCCACATATGAGGTGAACGGTCGTCAGTTTGTTGTGATCGCGGCTGGGGGAGGTAAACGCGGCGCACCTTCGGGGGGAACCTATGTCGCTTTCGCGCTCAACCAATGATCGGCTACCAGGATACAAGGAGGAGATGATTTGAGAGTCCGAACCCTCGCTTCCTGTTTATTCATTCTACTATCTGTCGGAATCATAGGAACCGCCCAAGATCCAGCGCCTGTCTACGTCACACTCTGGTTAGACACCGAAGATTATGTTCTGCCTCAAAGCGACGACGCCGCGAAGCGCCTGGCCGAGATGCTCACGCGCCTGAACGTCAAAGCTACGTTCAAGGTGGTGGGAGAAAAAGCCCGCACGCTCGAGCGCCGGGGACGCAAGGACGTGATAGCAGCGCTGAAAAAGCACGAAATCGGTTACCACACCGACACTCACAGTCAACAGCCGACCATCGCCGTCTATCTGCAGCACATGGGTTGGGATGACGGCGCAGCGGAGTTTTATCGCCGCGAAGCGAAGGGCGCGCTGGACATCGAGCGTATCTTCGGCGTCACACCAGTGTGTTATGGCCAGCCGGGCGCGTCATGGGCTCCGCAGACATATCCCGCGCTGAAACGCATGGGCATCGGAATGTATCTCGACGGAGGGGACCACATCGGCCTGAACGAGCAACCGTTCTATTTCTGCGGAATGCTCAACGTATTCAAGATGGGCTCGAATCAGATACGGATGTCATTGAGCGGCGGCGACAGCCTCGCAAAAGGGAAGACTGAGTTTCAGGCCGCCTACAACAGGTTGCGCGCGCAGGGCGGCGGCCTGCTGAGCGTCTACTACCATCCGTGCGAATGGGTTCACAAGGAGTTCTGGGACGGCGTCAATTTCAGGCGCGGCGCCAATCCACCGCGCAGTGAATGGAAACTTCCACCTACGCGGCCCGCCGAAGAGACTGAAAAGGCATTCCGCGATTTTGAAGAATACATAGGGTTCATCAAGACACAGCCTGGCGCGCGCTTCGTCACGGCCGCTGAATTGATGAAGTTGTATCCCGACCGCGCAGTGGCGCGCAGCTTCAATCGAGAAGAGATTCTCGCGCTCGCGAAAGCGATGCGAAATGAGATCACGTTCCAGAAATTCGACGCCTTCACGCTCTCGGCAGCCGACGTATTCGCGCTGCTGAACGAGTCGATGAATGGTTGGCTCGAAAAGAATGAGATGCCAACCGCAGTCAAACTGACAACCCTGGATGGTCCGACGCGCACATACAACCAGCCCGTCGGAAGTGCAAGACCGGTCTCTTTCAAATGGTCTGCCTTCGCTGAAGCCGTGCGCGAAACCACTGCCTTCTACCGCGCTCACAATCGAATGCCCGCGGAAATCTGGTTCGGCGTTGAGAGTCTCTCACCGCAGGATTACCTGGCGACGCTGGCGGAAGTTATCGGGGAGATTGCGGTCAGCGGCAAAAAGCCTGAGCTGGTGAAGGTCAGGGCTGGCAACTTTACATCAGATCAATATGTGTCGGCGGATTCGACGAAGTTGTGGGACTGGCCGATCCTTCCCGAGAATTTTCAAGCACCGAGGATTATCGAACTGGGGCGGTTGCAGGCCTGGACGCTGAAGCCGGCGCTGCGACAAAGGTAGGCTTGAAGATGGAAATAAGGGCGATGCTTCTGTAATGATGATAAGCGGTACTCTGTATGAAGCGATCGGCGGCGAAGAAAACATCCGCAAGCTCGTCGATCGCTTCTATGATTTGATGGACGCGAGCGCGGAGACGGCAACGATTCGCGCTCTTCACAAACCCGATCTTACTGAAGCGCGCGAGAAGCTCTACCTTTTTCTTGTCGGATGGATGGGCGGACCACCGCTCTACGTTACGCAGTTTGGCCATCCACGACTGCGCGCACGGCATATTCCTTTTCCAATTGGTGGTCGCGAGCGGGATGAATGGCTCTGGTGTATGAGGCGGGCAATCAAAGAAACAAACGTTCCGGAATCAGTCGCGGTCATCCTCGATAAGTCATTCTCTGACCTGGCGGATTTCATGCGGAACAAAGAAGGGTAGTTGTTTGAGAATCATTCCGCTTGGAACGAGCTCGGGGCGTCCCACTCTTTCGCGACACGTAAGCTCGCTTGCGATTGCCGGCGAAGGCGAGTGGTGGCTCTTTGATTGCGGCGAAGGCACGCAGATGCGCATCGCGCGCGCTGGCCTTTCATTCCACAGGCTTGCCGCGATCTTCATAACCCATCTTCATGGCGATCATTTCAATGGTCTCGCCGGCCTGATCTCGACAATGGCGCTCGAGCGGCGCGAGCGGCCGCTCGTGCTGGTCAGCCCTTTTGGAACAGGAGAGTATCTCGAGACTCTTGGGAGGCTGAGAGTTCTTTTCTATAACTACCCGCTCGAGCTGCTCCAGCTTTCGATGGATGACTTTGGGCCGGATAAAGGTGGGGACGGCCTGACCGTGTATGAGACCTCACGTCACACCGTACTTGCCAGAGCGCTCGATCACCGCATCTTTGCTCTTGGCTATCGAATCTCTGAAAAGACGCGGCCTGGCCGGTTCAATGTCGAGAAGGCCCGAGAGCTGGGAGTCCCTGAAGGGCCTCTTTTCGGTCAACTGCAGGCAGGCAATTCAGTCGAGCTGGCGGGCGGTCGTGTAGTTCAGCCATCTGAAGTACTTGGTCCACCACGTAAAGGAAAGTCGATAGCTTATTGTCTCGATACGCGGCCGTGCTCTCAGTCGCTTGCGCTCTCGCGAGACGCAGACTGGCTGATCCACGAAGCTACATACACGAATGAGCTGGCTGAAGAGGCCTGGGCTTACGGGCACTCGACGGCTCGGCAGGCGGCGACAACAGCACTCGAAGCCGGAGCCGGCAACCTCTTGATAACTCACTTCAGTTCGCGCTACGCAGACGCCCGTCCGCTTCTCGAAGAAGCAACGTCAGTATTTCCAAACACAACAATGGCCGAAGATCTGATGGTGATGAGTATGAGTGCTGAGTGCTGAGTGCTGAGTATGAGGTTTGAGTTCAAGCTTTAGCTTGGGGTTGCATTCCGCAGATCAACAAGGCGTCAGAATGCAACCCCAAGCTAAAGCTTGAACTCAAACCACTCAGCACTCAGCACTCAGCACTCTTCTTCAGGGATTTGCCGGCTTGTTTTTCTCGGTCGCTTTGTTTGCGTTTTCGGACTTGAAGGCTGATTCCTCGAGTTGCACGTTGTAGGCGACTTCGACGAGCTTTCGTTCCTCGCTCAAAACTCCATCACGAAATACCTGTATGTCGTATGGAACCAGCGTATTCTGAATCACGCGGAAATCCTTGAAGTAGAGCCGGTATTTGACGGGTTTGGCTTCAGGCGCAGATGGCTGATCTTCGTAATCGAGGTAAATGACCCGATTGAACTTGCGGCTGACTTCATAACGGGTTTTCGTTCCGTCAGGAAGAGTCAGGTCAATAAGATCGAGTTCGTTATTGGGCCCGAAAGGCTTAGTCCCGGCATACTCGATCTTCGCATCATTCTCTTTATAACGAAGCAATGTCTCATAGCTGTGAGCATGGGCATTGCGAAAAGCTGCGATAGTCTCAGTCGACGGTGGATCCTGAAGCTCACCGTTGCTCTGAGTCCAGCCTTGTTTGCCATCAAATCCGATGACAAAACGGGTCGTTCCGAACTCGAGAGTGAGCAATAAAAGGTCTTCGGCGAGCTTCGGCTTCCTGATGAACTTGCTCGTCGCGATGCCTTCGCGGACTCCATCAGGAGAGGTCAGCTTAACATTTGCTTTGATGACGCCGTTGCGTTGAATTCCATAGATCGCCGGGCGACTGCCATACGCGTAGATGGCTCGCTCGACGATATCTTCAGGTTTCGGCGCCGGTTTTTGTCCGACTGCACCCGTCGCGAAAAGAACTGACGCTATCAGCGCGGCAACGATGTATCCGGTACTACCGGAGAAGTTTATTCTAGTTGACACATTCCCCCTCAGAAACTAGACTTCCCAGTTTCTATCCGTGAAATGATACTCTACCGGGTGGCCATGCCGAAAGCTGCCGAAAGCACAAGGCACGACATAAATTCGCACTAATAATCTGGAGAAAAAGATGAAAATCGGGATTCTGGTTGGAATGGAGAATACGTTTCCGCCGGCGTTGATCGAAAAGATCAACTCGATGGATGCGGGGGTGACGGCTGAATACATTAAAGTGGGAGGCGTGAAAGAAGGCGAGGCTACCGGCTATCGCCTGATCCTGGACCGCATCTCTCACGAAGTACCTTTCTATCGCGCTTATCTTAAGAATGCGGTGCTTAATGGCACGATCGTAGTCAACAATCCATTCTGGTGGTCCGCTGATGACAAGTTCTTCAACTACTCCCTGGCAACAAAGCTTGGTGTAGCTGTGCCAAAAACTATCCTGCTCCCTCAAAAGGGTTATAAGGCGGATGTCACCGACGCATCGCTCAGAAATCTGGAGTTTCCAGTCAAGTGGGACGAGATCATTGACTATATCGGCCTTCCGGCGATTCTCAAGCCGTTCGATGGCGGAGGATGGAAGGATGTATACAAGGTTCATTCAAAGGATGAGCTATGGGCATGTTACGACAAGACTGGCACGCTCTGCATGACACTGCAGGAGTTCATTGATTTTAAGGAGTACGTGCGGTGCTATTGTGTAGGTAAGAAGCGGGTACTGGTCATGCCCTATGACCCGCACAACCGCCGCTACCCTTCGAAGGAAGAGCAGCCGCTTCCAGCGGATCTCGAAGATCGGATCGTCAGAGATACTTTGCTTCTCAATGAAGCGCTCGGGTACGACTTTAACACCGTAGAATTTGCGATGCGCGATGGCGTGCCGTACGCAATCGACTTCATGAATCCGGCGCCTGATGCCGACATCTGGTCGGTCACTGAGCCTTATTTCAACTGGGTGGTTGATGCGGTTGCGAACATGCTCGTAGACTACGCAAAGCATGGAGCGCCGACGCTTCGCTATCACCGGTGGAATCGTTTCCTGAATCCGGATGAAGGGCTTCCGGCAGCTGCAGGAGCTCTGGCTCATGAGATCGTTTCGGGAGTCGAGCAGGTGGCTCAAACTGCATCAGCGGTGCTCTCGGAAGTGATCGAGCAGATCACCGAACCGGTCAAGGCACGACGCAGTCGTAAGACTGCAGGTGAAGCTCCCAAAACGACTCGAACAAAAACGCCCAGGAAATAAACCATGCCGCTTCGACAACGACTTCACCATCGGCATCGAGGAAGAGTTCCAGATCATCGATCCAACGACGCGCGACCTCAGGTCGCGCGTCAACGAAATTCTGGACGAAGGGCGAATGATTCTCGGTGAGCAGATCAAGCCCGAGATGCATCAGTCGATGGTTGAAGTCGGAACGATGGTCTGTCGTGACATCAAGGAGGCGAAGACAGATGTCATCAGGCTGCGTCGAGTAATCGCCGAGCTTTCGCAGCGCAAGAATCTCGCGATCGTCGCAGCTTCGACACATCCGTTCTCTCATTGGGCAGACCAGCAGATCACTGAACACGAGCGCTACTTTGCACTGATTGAAGAGCTGCAGCATTCGGCACGATCACTGCTGATCTTCGGAATGCACGTGCATGTCGGTATCGAGGATAAAGAAGCGATCATCGCCGTCATGAATGCTGCCCGGTATATGCTGCCGCACATCTATGCGCTATCGGCCAGCTCGCCGTTCTGGATTGGCCGCAACACCGGGATGAAAAGCTATCGCTATGAGGTATTCAAGCAGTTTCCGCGAACCGGCATTCCGGACTATTTCAACTCGTGGAGCGAGTTTGACAACTTCGTCAATCTGCTTATCAAGACCGGCTGTATCGATAATGGTAAGAAGATACTGGTGGGACGTACGTCCGCATCCGTTCTTTCCGACTCTCGAGTTTCGCATTTGCGATATTCCGTCGCGAGTCGAAGAGACAGTAACGATCGCTGCGCTCTTCCAGGCGCTCGTTGCCAAGCTCTACAAGCTCTATCGCCAGAATCTCGGTTTCAGAATCTACAGGCGTTCGCTGATCGAGGAGAACAGATGGCGGGCAGCGCGCTATGGCCTCGATGGCAATATGATCGATTTCGGAAAGAGCGAAGAAGTCCCAACCCGAAAGTTGATTCTCGAGTTGCTCGAGTTTGTAGATGACGTCCTCGATGAACTGGGGTCACGCGAGCAGATCAACTACGTCCATCAGATTCTCGAAAATGGAACGAGTGCCGACAGACAGCTCAAGGTCTTCAAGGACTCCGGTGGCGATATGCAAGCGGTTGTGGACATGCTCATGCGTGAAACTGTCGAGGGAGTGCTGTAAGCGCTGGGGAGCGCAGAGATGAGGAGCATTTGAGATTCAAGCTCGCTTATCTTGTGGTTGGCATGCAATCGCCAAGCTAAAGCTTGAACTCAAACTCCACATCTTCGGCGCGCTCAAGGCTAATCCACGATCGCCTGGTAGGCGAGTGATCTGAACCTTTCGTGCAGTTGCACGCCGCCATTTGGAAAGAGCTGTGTCATAAAAATGCCAATCATCTGCTCTTTCGGGTCCACGAAGAAGTTCGTATAGAAGAATCCTCCCCATCCATATTGGCCTACTGACGCCGGCTCCGTTCCTTTGCCAACGTCCCTCACAACGCTGAAGCCGAGCCCGAAGCCCTGAGCACCGAAGATATCTCCAACGTGGTTGACCGTCATAAGCTCGACCGTCTTGCGGCCCAGAACTCGCGCGCCATCCAGTTCTCCGCCGTTCAGCATCATCTGCAGGAAGCGTCCGTAGTCGCTCGCTGTCGAGACAAGGCCCGCTCCACCTGAGAAGAACTGTCGCGGATTCTGGGTCGAATAGGTAGCTGTATATGTCAGGTATCCGCGCACGTCGGGTTCTGTCCCCATGCGCTTGATTCCCGCCCCATTTGCTTGATTGTACACCGGTGCCAGCCGCGCCTTCTTTTCGGCCGGCAGCGAAAACGACGTATCGTTCATCTTTAGCGGTGCGAAGATTCGACTGCGGAAAAACTCCTCGAGCGACATGCCGGACACAACTTCAACCACAGCTCCAAGCACATCCGTCGAGAGACTGTAGGAGAATCGCTCGCCCGGGTGATGCATCAGCGGAAGCTTCGCAATCTTTCTGACGTTATCAAGCGACGTGCCGTTCGATTCCTGCAAGCCGTCTATTACACCCGCTTCCGTGTAAAGGCGCGCCCACGGTTCGGCGTTGAGGAACTTGTAGGTAATGCCCGATGTATGCGTCAGCAAATGGCGAATGGTGATCTCGGAGCGCGCCGGCACAAGCGTGAAGGACTTCTTGTCTTCTCCAAGCACGGCAACCTGAGATCCCTTGAATTCCGGGATGAACTTCGAAACCGGATCGGTGAGCAGCAGCTTGCCATCCTCGTTGAGAATCATGATGGCTACGCTTGTTACTGCCTTTGTCATCGAAGCGATGCGAAAGATAGTGTCCTGGGGCATACCAACAGCATCAAGGTAGACCGTCTTACCTCGCCTCATGACAAGCGTCACGGCTCCAGGAATCTTGTTCTCTTTGACCGCAGCCTCGACTGCCGTGTGAATCCGCTTGAGCCGCTCGGATGACATCCCCACCGATTCCGGGGATTGTGCCGCAGCAGTCTGCGCGATTATTGAAATGATGAGTGCGGCGGCCGGAAGTTATTCCGCCTGAAGGCGGTACAACGTACCCACTTCTTGTTAACCATAGCTTTCCCTCACTGCTCGTGCAGGCACTGAAAACCGTTTGATTGATAGCGCGATCAGCCAGACAACTCCCGGGCTGGCCGAGAGCATTCCGGAGACTATCATCATTGTCCTCGGACCTACAATCGTCAGCATCCATCCCGCTACGATCATCGAGAGCGCCATCGTCGCGAGTTCCAGCGCACGGTCCGTCGTGAAGACGCGGCCACGATACTCATCCGGAAGGACTCGCATCATGAGCGTTTCCTGAACTCCGAACTCGGCACCAAGGATCATCCGGCTCAGCCCGAGCCACACTGACATCGTAATCAGCGTCGGCATCGTACCTGCCAGTGCAAAGCAGACGCCATGCGCCACAAGAGCCCATCCTATGAACTTTCCGGCCCGCCTCTCGTCCGCGGCCCACGCTCCCGCTCTCCTCGCGAGCATCATCCCGATAAAGAGACCCAGACCCGCCGAGGTATATAGCGTTGCTACTGACCAATCGCCTCGATCCTCTCCGCCGCGCGCGAAGATGTGTCCTCCAATCTGATCAAAGAGCAGGTTGTTCATGCCGCCGCCCGTCGCCCACGCGACATTCACCAGAATCACACCGCGCACAAACGGCGTTTTGCGAATGTAGGCGAGACCTGCACGCACGTCTGCCATAAGCTTCGGTGATGTACTGACCCTCGGCTCAGACTCATCATCATCGCCGCGCGCGGCATACAAGGCTCGATCCGGAATCGGCCATATGAACAATGCGGAAGCGATAAACGATATTGAATTCACTATGAAGGCCGCGTCATAACCGAAACGCGCCGCTGTTACTCCACCAAGAGCAGCCCCAAGCGTGAACTGCAAGAACCGCGTCGAGAACATGAGCACGTTCGCCGACAACAGCTCACGCGGTGTTACCAGGTTGGGCACCGCCGCATTCTTCCCTGCTTCGAAGAACGTCGAGCACGATGACGTCAGCGCCGCACATACATAAACAATCCAGACGGGTCCTTTTGCGCCAACTGTCAGAAAACCAAGTGAGATGACCGCCCTCGCGATGTCGGCTGCGATAAGGATTCGCCTGCGTGAACGACGGTCAACGAATACGCCGGCGAAAGGCGCAACCAGCAGGAATGGCAGTAACCGTGCTACGAGCAGCATCGTGGTTGAGAGCGGCGTGCCGGAAAGGGCACGCACGAGGCCCAGCTCTGCGATGAATGAGAACCACGTTCCGAGCTCGCTGATTACCTGGCCTACCCACAGACGACGAAAGTTGTGATTCTTTCGCAAGTAACTCTCTGTAGGTAATTGCTGGCTGCGCCGACATGCTAGTTTCTCCATGTAGGGAAGCGACTTTAGATCTGGTTCAATCCACGCCTTTCGTGCTTCCCACGACATCAGCCTTTCACGGCTGAAGTATTCAAAGATGTGATCCTTTTCCCGAAACCTTTCGTTGATTCTGTTGATTAACTCGACGAGCGTGCATTCAAGATTCGCGGTCGCGAGGTGATGTTTTACGAGACGCATCCACGCAACAGTGATGGTCTCGTGGTACCCGCGATCGAGAGTCGTTTGAATTCCCCATGCATCGAGATGGCGATGGAGCCCATCGCGCATAATGGGTACGGCTTCTTCGGGCGGGTAACAAAGCAGATACCAGCACGCTACCGTGAGATGCGACCGGTGATCCCAGCAACCGGGCTCGATCTCAACCCGCTCGAATGCCTTCACAAGCGCTTCGATCTCTGAAAAGCTTTTGAACTGCATATCGCCTCAATCTAGTGGTCGGGTGCTGAGTGCTGAGTGCTGAGTGAGTTTGGAGTTCAAGCTTTAGCTTGTGGTTACATTCGATCGTCAAAGAGCAAGCTAAAGCTTGAACTCATACTCAGCACCCAGCACTCCAGCACTCAGCACCTCTTCTCTTCTCTGGCCGCGCGTGCGCCGAAGGATTCGCTGACCTGGTCTTCGGCCCCACACTCGCCTGCTGCCCGCTTTGTTTATGGCGGGTCTCAGCCCTTCGTTGGGCTGGCAGGTCTTACTCCTAAGAAACGGCCGTGCTCCCCTCGGGCGTCTGGTCAGACGCAAGCCGGAAGTGCCTTGCTCCCAGCCGCCCGAGGTTACGTGGACTCTTTTGGCCCGTTCTACCATGAGCTAAGGCTCCGAAAAGCCCGCAACCACAGACCGAATCCACTCGAGCGCACGCGCGATAATCGTATGAGACGGTGGCCGGACTCTCACCGGCTACTCATCGGACTCGTGATCTCCCCCGGGTCCGCCGCCGCGAATGCTTTGGCTTCACCGCCTCCACGGCTAAAAACTAAAACCCCGACCGGTGATCCTTTTCGTTTGGATACCGGCCGGGGTTCTGGAAGACCCACGTAACTTGGGAATTACCTAAGGATCAATTGGTAACTCCCTCCGGTAGCCACCGTTCACGTCGCGATCCGGCGTAACATTCCGTCCGCGAGTTGAAAGCTGGACGTCTTGCGCGACCGCAAACGCGAAGACACGGACACAGACCGGGCGCTTAATCGTGTTCGCGCTCGACAGTGTGTTTCCGTGCATTGTCATAATTGCTTTCAGGATGTCGCTTCCGTCTCGCTTTCGATAAAATCTCGGCGGCACAATCTCGCCGCCAACGAAGCGCGGATTCTAACGCCGCAGTCTGGTCGAGTCAATATAAATCTTCCTTAAGTCACAAAATAACATCACTGAGGTGACGCGGAGAATAACTCCAGGTATTTCTCCGGACTAGCCGGCTCAACCTCGCTAACCCTCATATTCTCTTCGACGTGCGCTACCTGGCTCATTCCCACAAGCGACGACGTCAGCCCCGGACCTGATCTCGCAAATTGAAGAGCGCGCTGAGCGTCTGTCTCAAGGCCGCCAAGCTTGTCAGCTAGTTCAGGGGCAAGCGTGCCAGCAAGCCGCGCCTGGAGAAGCGAGGCGCTCGACATGACGGTGATACCAAGAGTTGCAGCTGCTTCAAGAAGACTCACCACTTTGCCGTTTATCGATTGATTTGGGAAACCAAATGCTTCAATCATCGATAGATTGTATGGAAGCTGAACGACCTTGAAATGATGGCCCGCTCCCGCAACCTGCCGCGCCGTCTCTTCAACTCGCGCAAGAGAAAGGTACTCGCGACTGTCGGGGCTTTCACGATACCCGCTCCACGTCGCCGTTCCATACATTGAAATCTTCCCCGCATCCACTGCAGTCTCGAGATACTTAAACGCGTTGAACAGGCGCGCATAGAATTCGTCAGCGCCGACCTCCGCGATCTGCGTTTCGGGATTGTGTATGTAGTAAATGTCGACAGTCTCGAGCCGCAGATTCTTGAGGCTCTGAGCAAGCTGATGTTCGAGGAAGCGCGGCCGCATGCAATGAGCGCCGCGAACAAAATCCTTCTCTTCGCAGATTCCTGGATTTACAAAGGTCTCGACGATGTAATCGTGAATCTCTTCGCGGCTCTGCGGAGGCTCGCCATCGAAAGGCAGATAGCCTCCCTTTGTCGAGATGATTATTTCGTCGCGGCTGATAGTCCTTCCAGCAACACGTTCAGAGATCGCGCTACCGACAGCACGCTCGCTCCGCTGAAACCGGTAGTTCGATGCCGTGTCGATGACGTTGCATCCCAGCTCTAATGCCCGAGCTATGGCTGCACGATAGGACTGGTCGGTCTTATCGTCAAAGTGGCCCAGGTAGGTCCCAAGCCCTATAGAGGAA
>CAWEYR010000003.1:0-67825 GCA_963813345.1 uncultured Acidobacteriota bacterium
AGCCTATTCCACTTAAACTTGGTGGAACCTGGCGTTTCAGTTCCATTACCTTGGAATCTTGCACGCGATATTGGAATGAGCTAGTATCCGTTTCGACAGTAATCTACTAAGTATCCATACAATTAGAATTCCCGACTCCGCTTTTTTGGGTCGAGAGCTTTGCCAGTACCAAAGGTTTCTTATAGCTGACGGGCCTTCACTGAGGTCCGACCTGCCATACCAAGATACTAGGAGGAAACATGGCCAATTCTCGCATTCCGTGGACCGTCAGGTTCCTTTCAACGGTCTTTGTGGTTTTTCTGGCGTGCTCGATTTCATCGATCTCCGCCTTCGCTCAAACCGCTACTGGCGGTATTCGCGGAGTAGTCACTGACAGCTCAGGTGCGGCTCTTCCCGGAGCAAATGTGACTGCTATCAATCTTGCGACGGGAGTCGACATCAAGACCACGACCACCGGAGACGGACTTTACACGGTTCCCAGAATCCTTCCCGGGAAATACACGGTGCGGGTCGAGGTACGCAACTTCAAACGTTCGGAGGTTACGGATGTCGAGGTCAACGCCGGAAGAGACTCGGTGATCGACGTCCAGCTCGAACCCGGTCAAATAAGCGAGGTAGTCACGGTTGACGGCGCGGCTGAGGCCTTGATCGAAAAGGATACTGTACAGATCTCGGCGATCTTCCAGCAGCGCAAGGTTGCTGAGCTTCCAGTCAGTGCCCCCGGGGGCGGCCTCGATCGGATTGCGCTACTAGTTCCCGGCGTCACAGTCGGATTCGGCAACGTCAACGGAAATGGCGTCACCCTTTCAGCGAATGGCCAGCGAGCGCGCTCAAACAACTTCACCATTGACGGCGTCGACAACAACGATCTCTCGATCGGAGGCCCGAACTATTTTGTGCGTAATCCGTTGGTCGTTGGTGAGTACCAGGTGGTTACCAACAACTTTTCGGCTGAGTACGGGCGCAATCAGGGAGCCATCGTCAACATCGTCAGCCGCTCGGGCTCGAATGAGTTTCACGGTTCCGGAACGTGGGGCCACCTTGATCGCAAGAACTTCGACAGCCTGACGAACATCGAAAGGCGGACGGGCACCCAGGCGGATCCAGCTCCGAACCTCTCCAACGTATTTACCTATGGCGTAGGGGGACCGATTATCAAGAACCGCCTGTTCTTCTATACGACCGGGTATTTCCTTCGGAATCCGGGTCTCGCGGACCTGCGGACGTCCAACTTCGCGCCGACTCCGGCAGGAATTCAGGCACTCAACGCTGCATTTCCCAACAATCCTGCAGTGCAATACTACGCCAACTACTCAGCCTTTGCGCTTCCACTCGGGAACCCCCAGGTGCGGACCGATGTACCACAGTCTACGATCACTATAGGTAATGTGACGGTGCCAGTGGCTGCGGTCCAGCGTCTGGTACTCACGCCGAACAATCAGGATGAATACACGGTGCGCGCGGATGGAAACATTGGAGACCGGCATCGACTCTGGGGCCGTTATTTCTGGCAGAATGCGCCTGGCATCAATGCGCTCCGGGGAGTTGATGGATTCTCTGGTGATCAGCCGGCGCAGTCGAAACAGATCGGCGGTGGTTGGAACTTCTCTATCTCACCGAGAATCAACAACGAGTTTCGCTTCAATTACTCGCGACTCTTCGTGATCTTTGGAGGCGGCGACTCGGCAGGGAAGGGACAGATCCCGCATCCGGATGAGATCGACAGAGCGCTCACTTTCTTCAACCCGAATTTCACTGCGGCCAATGGTACTTCATTATTGACGGTTGGTCCCGCGACGAATCTGCCGCAGGGAAGAACAGTCGAGAGCTACCAGTACACCGACAATGTGTCGTTGACCTATGGCAACCATCAGATGAAGGCGGGCTTCGACTATCGTCAATTGCAGAACATCGCGCCGTTCCTTCCCAACGTAAATGGGGCCTACGTCTTCGCGAGTGGCGCACAGATTGCCACGAACACTCCAACTCAAACGACAGTTGCGTTTGGACCTGCGACCCTGAGCTACGGTGAGCTTGACCAGTTCTACTATTTCCAGGATGACTGGCGAATCAGGCCAAACTTCACACTCAATCTCGGTATTCGGTATGAGAACACGGGGCAGCCGATCAACCTGCTCAATCAGGTTACGCGAGAGAGGGAACAGGTTCCGTCGACCGCATTCTGGCGCTTCAGCATTCCACTTGAACAGCGGATCAATCCCCGAATTCCAACCGATAACAATAACTGGGCACCACGATTTGGGTTTGCCTGGTCACCAGGTTTTGGTGACGGGGTGATGGGGACCATCTTCGGCAAGGACAAAACGGTTATTCGCGGCGGCATCGGGATGGCGTACGACGCGACTTTCTACAACCTGATGCTCAATATCTCGACAGCCGCTCCAACAGTGTTCTTGACGAGTGCCCAATTCGGAGTTCCAAACGCTGTTCCGACGGGTGACAAAGTGCGAGAAGCTGCGGTGGCCAGCGGGTTGATCGCATTCAACGTCTTCGACCCGAAGTATCTTACTCGAACTACGATCAATCCGATCATGCGGTCACCTTACTCGGAGCAATGGTCATTCGGTATTCAGCGAGAGTTCGCGGGGAACAATGTCTTCGAAGTCAGATACGTTGGAACGCATGGCGGTGGGTCTGTTCCAGACGGTCAACCTGAATCCATTCATTGGAAATCTCTACAATGGATTCAGCCGCACCTATTTTGACCCTGTCACCAACGCGAACGCGACGCTCAATTTCCCGGCTTTCCCGGGCGCAGTCCCGAGCGGCATTCGACCACTCACATGCGCAAACGATCCCGCGACGAGGGACGATGAGAGTGTGTGCAACGGCCGAATATTCCCGTACGGACAAGCTCGCGAGCGGATAAACGGAGCACAGTCGATCTACCACAGCCTGCAGATGCGCTTCGACGGGCGGCTGCGAAATGACGTCACCTATGGCGTGACTTATACATTCTCGAAGTCTCTCGACAACTCGAGTGAAGTCTTTAGCTTTGCCGGCGGCAATTCGGTTGCGGTGTCGCAGAATCCGCTTGATCTCACTCGTGATGAAAGAGGCTATTCAGGATTCGATGTTCCGCATTCCTTCACTGCCAATTTCATCTGGGACCTGCCGATCTGGAGGGAGCAGAAGGGGATTCTCGGCCGTATTCTCGGCGGGTGGCAGTTGAACGGGATTATACGGGTGCAGAACGGAATTCGATGGACCCCGACTCATCCACTTGCGTCGCGCAACCCATATGAAGACGGTGGATTCATGGCCAACTTCTTCGGAAGCGGATCTCACTTCCGTCCATTCACGGGTAACGCAGCAGCTCCTGTTGGCTCGGTTGCCATCACGGATGTCGACGCGTGCCTCTTTTATGCGCGTTGTGGAACGACGGGCGGGCAGCCAACTTTGAGAACGAGCCCGACAGGCTTCTATCTCATGTCGGCCCTCAACAACAACGTGTTCACACCGGTAACGCGCAACGACGTCCAGTTCGTTGTGAATGGACCCGGATCCGCACGACTGTTCGGGACACCATTCGGTGGCGTCATGCGAAACAGCTTCCAGGGAGACCGAATAGAGGTCGTAGATTTCAGTGTCTTCAAGTCGTTTCGGATCACTGAAACAGTGCGCTTCCAGTATCGTCTTGAGATGTTTAACGCCCTCAATCACCCGGTCTTTGGCATTCCCAACAGCATCAATGTAGACAACCGAAACTTCTACAACTTCCAGGAGAACAGCGGTGGACGCCGCCAGATCTCGATGTCGTTGGGGATTCAGTTCTAGCAGAAGAAGAGGTCGCTGAGTGCTGGGTGCTGAGTGCTGAGTATGGAGTTCAAACTTCAGTTTGCTGTCGTACGATTTTCAGAATGTGACCGAGCAAACTAAAGTTTGAACTTCATACTCAGCACTCAGCACTCAGCACTCAGCACCTTCTTGTCCAGAATCCTGGATGCAATGGTTGGTTCTTTCCAAAAAAATTGAATCACCCACGCAGTTGTTATAGGATATGCGCCTACCTTGGCGGTGTTGGTCACCGATAGTCTAACGGACAGAACGACAACTAGAGTTGCTGGGAACACGAACGCGGCGAGCAAATGGGGCTGCCTCTGCAGGTGCTCTCTTCGCCCTGCTTTTAACCCGCCAACTGAGGAGGCCGGAGATGCGATTCCGTTTTCTCGTCGCTATGTTGCTTGTCCTATTGCTCTCGTTAGCGTCGTCAGCGCTGGCGCAGACTGCCACTACGGGAACGATTGTCGGAACTGTTTCTGACAAAGCTGGCGCACTTCTGTCCGGCGCAGAGATTGAGTTGGTCAATACGGCGACCGGTCAGAACTTGAAACACATCACCAGCGAGGACGGAAAATATGTCTTCCCCTCAGTCTTGTCCGGCAATTATACCTTGACTGTCAGGAAGCAGGGATTCCGTAAGGCCGTCGTGACGGAGGTCACAGTTGAGGTGGCAAAGTCGTACACGATCAACGTGTCGCTCGAAGTCGGCGAAGTGCAGCAGACCGTCGAAGTGACCGCCAGCGCAGGCGTCGAATTGCAAACCGCCGACTCGACCGTCGGCAATGTGATTCAAGGGAAGCTGATGCCGCTGATGCCGGCTCTCACCAGGACGGCAAACGAGCTTATAAGAAACCAGCCGCTCACTACGCCTGATGGCGCTGTGGCCGGGTCGCGCCAGGATCAAAGCACGTTTCTGCTCGACGGCATTGATGTCACCAACAATTCGGTGGGCGGCCTGGGAACTTATATGGTGCTGCCGATTGACGGCATCGAAGAGTTCCGCGTCGGCGTATCGAATCCGAACGCTTCATTCGGACGCGGGGCAGGCGGACAGGTCTCCGATCATCAGCCGGCGGGGCAACACCCAGTACCACGGAGTGACCTACTGGTATCATCAGAACGACAATCTCAACGCCGCCAGATGGGATAATAAGCGAACGCTTGGCCAGACCGAGACTGATCCCGTAAGACGCGCCAAACTTCAGGAGCCCGAACTGAAAGACAACCGTTTCGGCTTCAATTTCGGCGGCCCGATTTGGCCGTGGAAGGACAAGGCGTTCTTCTTCCTGAATTATGAAGGGCGGCGGTTCCCGCGCACGACATCGATCTTGCGCATTGTCCCGACCGACACGCTACGGCAGGGCATCCTGCGGTTTCGCGATAGCGCAGGCACAATCGTCAGCTACAGCCTGGCGAATGCGGCGGTGTGCGGAACTGGCACCGATGCCACACCGGCCAACGGCGTCTGCGATCCGCGTGGACTCGGTTTGAGTCCGACGATCTCTGCGCTGTGGCAGAAACTCCCGGCGGGCAACGATCCGAGTGCGGGCGATAGTTTGAACACCATCGGCTTCCGGGGCAACGTCGGAAACCCGCTCACCAATAACTATTACAACGCCCGCCTGGATTACAACCTCACCGAGAAATGGAGGATCGAAGGCTCCTTCCGTTACTTCGGCGAAGTCAATGCCGGTTCCGGGCTGGTGAACATCATCGGTGGAAATCCCGTGAGCTTTGAGAAGCTCCCCAACCAGAGACAATATGGTAGTGGCAGGGATCAGTGGGCAGATCACTTCCACTCTGACCGGCGACTTCCGCTTTGGCTGGTTACGCAATCGCACGGCAACGGATCGCGTCAGACCCGACGCGTCAGCCGGGATTCTGGCACTCCCCGGGACTGAGACCGGCATCTCCGACGGCCAGGCGTATATGGCGCTCGATCCGTGGACGGTCGAGGCGGCGCGCAAAGCCTCCTCTCGGAGCCGATTGACGTTGACACCCAGCTGGCGCGCAAGCAGGCCAACGACAATAAGAACCTCCAGTGGAACGCCGATCTGAACTGGGTGAAGCGCAGCCACACGTTCCAGTTTGGCACCCATATCCGTTACTTACCCACGCTGCACTTGCGCGATGACAAGGTCGTCGGAGCGTTGGGCGCTTTGGTCGCTCAGATCGATTCGGATCTGGGCACGGTCGTCATCCCGGCGACTTCCCGTCCACCTACCTGCGGTGCAGGCACTACGAGGAACTGCATACAGTCGGGCGACCTGCAGACGTGGAATCGTCTCTTCGCCTCGACGACCGGCATCATTGACAATGTCAGCGTGTTGGCTGTCCGCGACGGCAGTTTCAAACCGTTGCCATTCGGCGAGCTGCTCGAAGCGGACACCACGCTCTGGGCGCCGGAGTTTTACTTTCAAGATGTCTGGCGGATGCGTCCCTCTTTGACGCTGACGTATGGCGTCAACTACGGGTGGCAGACGCCGCCGACAGAGAGGCTGGGTCGTCAGAGTGTCCAGGTTGACGGCGTGACGCTGCAAGAGCAAACCTCTGACGATTATCTGGGGGCAAGAGCTTCGGCGGCGCGCGACGGCAAGATCTTCAACCCGGCGATTGCGTTCCTGCCGATCAATGAGGCCAATCGGGGCGGCGTCTTCGATATTGACTGGAACAACGTTGCGCCGCGCGTGGCGGTGGCTTGGAGTCCGAGCTCTTTCGAGAACAAAGGGCTTGGCTTTCTGTTTGGTCGTGATAAGACGGTGATTCGCGGCGGTTATAGCATGGTCTTTGACCGGCAGAACACGGTCCAGAGCGTGATTGTCCCGACGCTCGGCGTCGCTTTCGCGCAGACGCTCAACGTCACCTCGCCTCGCTGCAACGCGACCGGCGCTGGCGGACGCGGGATGCACTCCCGCGGGAAATACTGCGGCGAGCGGTTTCCGCGTCGGCGTGGATGGCCGCATACCGATCCCGACCGTGCCGACTCTCACGATTCCTGTCTCACCTTACTGGGGTCCCAATCCGGCCAACCCGAGCGGACCGCCGATACTCTTCCCGGAGATTCTCTCCTTCCAGGTTGATCCGACGATCGAAGTCGGAGAGAACCACGCTTTCGACCTTACCTGGCAACGAGAGTTGCCGAAAAACATGTTGGTGGAGTTCGGCTACGTCGGCCGTTACGCAAGCAAGCTACCCCAGAGCATGAGCTTTGGCCAGGTACCGTATATCCACGTGGATACCGCTTCCGGGCAGACTTTCGCGCAGGCATTCGACGCCGTGGCGGCCCAGCTTCGCGGAGGCACGGCGGCAGCTCAAGTGACGCCTCAGGCATGGTTCGAGAATCAATCACCCGGCGGCACGCGGACTTTGGCGGGGCTCCAAACCACCAACTTCATCAACGGCAACCTGAACAACATCTTCTTGACGATTGACACGCGCCGCATCCAGGCGGGCTTGCAACCGTTCAATAACTATCTGGCGCAAACGCTCTTCCTGCGTTCGAGCGTGGGCAGGTCGAATTACAACGCTGGATTCGTCACGCTGCGCAAGCGGCTGTCGCAGGGGTTGCTCTACACGGTCAACTACACTTTCTCTCGCTCGTTCGATCAGCTCGGCGCGATCCAGAACGCGGCCAGCGTCATGCCGAACAGCTTCGACCTCGATGCCGAGTACGGGCAGTCGCTCTTCGACATCACGCATCAGTTCAACTCGACCTTCCTGTACGAGTTGCCCTTCGGCAAGGGCAAGTACTTCAGCGTCTCAAACAGCGCGCTCAACAAGGTGGTCAGCGGTTGGTACGTCTCCGGCATCTTTTCTGCGCGCAGCGGCGATCCGTTGACAGTCACACAGGGGGCGGGCGTCTGGGGTGGTAGCCTGCAACTAAACTTCACCTCAGGCGCGATCCCAACTAAAGATCCCCTCTCGTTCGGGAACAACGTTAATTCCGGCATCGCTGGTTCCAACAACATAGGCATCAACGGCAATCCGGCCACTCGCGGCACAGGTCTAAACCTGTTTGGGAATCCGGAACAGGTTTATAACAGCTTCCGCCGCGTCAACGTCAGCACTGACGGGCGGGCCGGTCGCGCCAATCCGTTGCGCGGAATGCCGCGCTGGAACATGGACATGTCAATCGGCAAACGAACGGCTATCACGGAGCGGTTGAACGTGACGTTCGCGTTCGACTTCTTCAACCTTGACAATCACGTGACCTTTGCCAATCCGGGTCTGTCTTTGACTGACCCGCGACGGTTTTGGCGTGATCACCACTCAATTCATTCCGCCGGACCGAGTCGCCGGCAGCCGGTGGATTCAGTTCGGCCTGCGCGTCGAATTCTAGCTGATTTCAGACAGGTCGAGAGCCTTACGCCGCAGCCAGGAAGGGACTTCTGGTTGCGGCGTTACTACATGCGTCATTTATCTGTGCTGATTTGGCGGGTTCGACGTAGCCAGTCTGGGCCGGGTATCGTGAAATGTCCGGCTGCAGCTCACGCGCGGTTCGAGACCAAGAGCATAGGTGCGCGAGGTGATCTTTGGGCAGACGCCGCTGATGGCGATTAGACCGGTTGTTCCACAGACGTCGAGCGTAACCGACTTGGTAGCGGCCAGGGAAGGCGAAACCGGCTTGGTAGCGGCCAGGGAAGGCGAAACCGGCTTGGTAGCGGCCAGGGAAGGCGAAACCGGCCTTGCCTCAGGTGCAGCCGCTGGTGGTGGAGGATCAACGCTGGGAACTGTCGAAGGCGGGTCAGTCTCTTTTTCTTCGGGCGGTGGTGCCGCTACCGGTTCGGTGCCACGGATAAAGAGCTCGTGACGGACATTTTCCAATCCGGCTTGAGCGAGTTGCCCGGTTTCAGGATCAATATCAACTGTCGTTATTTCGCCAGGATCGGCGAAGTCGCCGCCAAGTTCGGGTCTGACAGCGACTGCGCGTTTCATGAACTCCGCCCAGATAGGCGCCGCTGAGACTCCGCCCGTCAATCCCAGGTCGGCATTGTCGTCAAATCCAACCCAAACAACACAAAGCAAATTGGGCGTATAGCCGACAAACCATCCATCGCGAGAGCTTCCTGTCTTTCCCGCCGCGATACCTTTAAAGCCCATTTGCCGGACTTTCGCTCCAGTACCGTGATCAAGTACATCGCGCATCATTGACGTCATCAGATAAGCTACCTGCGGACTGACAACCTCGCGACTCTGGGAGCTGTTTTCGAAGAGAGTGGCTCCCGTGCGCAGCACGATCCTCTTTACGGCAAAAGGCGTTATGCGGCGACCCTGGTTTGCAAATACTGTGTACGCACCTGCAATCTGCAGGGGAGTGGCCTCGGCGACGCCAAGCGCCATAGACGGGTAGGTCGGGACCTTTTCGATCCCAGCACGCTCGGCGAGGCGTGCCACCTGCCTGAACCCAACTCTCTCGGCAAGCTCGACCGTGATGACGTTCTTAGAGTGTACAAGAGCGTCGCGCACGGTGATCGGCTTCATAGCGTACGTCTTCCCGAAGTTGTCCGGAGAATACTTTTCGCCAAAGCTATATTCGAAACTGCGCGGAGCATCCGTCATCATCGTTGCCGGCGTAATCACACCGCTAAGATCGTCAGTACCCTGGGCCAATGCAGTTGCATATACAAAGGGCTTGAAGACAGATCCAGGCTGGCGACGTGCGTCCGTTGCACGATTGAGCTGGCTTTTGGCGTAGTTTCTCCCACCCACCATCGCGACGATTTCCCCGGTCTTTGGATCGATCGCCACGAGAGCAGCCTGCAGTCCGGCCGTGCCACCCTTGCGCTTGGCGAGCATCTTCTCAACTGATGCCATATGCGACGTGACAGCATGGTAGGCCGCGCGTTGCAATTCGAGGTCGAGAGTCGAGTAGATTCGCAGAGACTTGAGCGGAGTGACACGATCGTCGAAGTGTTCTTCCAGCTGCCTCATCAGATAGTCGATGAAGTACGGCGCGTCCGAAACATCGAGCGCCGGGGCGCGCCCCTTGACGCCCAGTGGAAGAGCCTTTGCCGCGTCAGCCCGCCGGCGATCCACCTTTCCAGTCTCAGCCATCTTCTCGAGAACCAGGTTGCGGCGTTCGAGAGCACGCTCCTCACGCGAATATGGAGAGTAGTAATTCGGGCTCCGGAGAATGCCGGCCAGAAGAGCCGATTCCGAAAGCGTCAGGTTCGAAACATCCTTGTCAAAATAGGATCGGGCAGCCTGCCCAAATCCGTTGATTGAAAATCCACCACGCTGGCCAAGGTAGATCTGATTGCAATACATCGTCATGATCTGCTCTTTGGTGAGCCTCTGCTCGAGCAGAATCGAGATGTAGGCCTCGGACAGCTTGCGCTTGAGCGACTTCTCAGGCTTGAGAAAGAAATTCTTGACCAGTTGCTGGGTGATCGAGCTGCCGCCTTCTGTCCATTCGCCTGTCTGGTAGTCCCGGATAAGCGCGCGAGCAATGCCACGCCAGTTTATTCCGCTGTGTTCGAAGAACTGTCGATCCTCGATGGCTACAATGGCATCGACCAGATTCTGCGGAAGATCTCTGAAATCGATTATCTTGCGCTTTTCGCGATCCTGATTGATGACCGACGAGATGAGCTCCGGCTCGACGAGAGCGCGTTCGAGCGGTTGAGAAGACTTAAGGTCATTGATCGCGCTGATTGATTCACCACCACGCGCAAAAGAAACTCTCAACGGTCGAAATGCCATCGGTCCATCTGCTGCTGCATCAGAACCAGGCATCAATTCCACCGTCGCACCGCGAACGACATATTGTCCGCGCTTGGAATTCTCGATTGACGTTCCCTCGACGTACCCTATGCGGCGAAGGTGAGCGGCGAGCCTCGTGGCAGTGAATCCCAAACCGGTTCGCAGTTCTGGAGGCGCTGCATAGATTCCAGATGTCTTGACAAAAACATCACCGCGCAGTCCGGCGTCAATCAGTGCAGTGTAGCGGTAGTAGTAATAGGTGGCCGCACCAAGGACTACAACCAGCGCAAACGTCATAGGCGCCAGAAAGTAAGGTGAAGTGAAGATTTTAAGAATGCGGCGTGAGAGCGATTCCCTCGAGCGAACCCCCAAACGACTCGTGGACCGCGCGGGCCGCGACGGGCTAAAACTTTTCGCCATCAATCAGATCCTCGGCGATTCATCCCAGGGCTAGAGCATTATGACCCATAATTGGGCGGCAGGGAAGAGGGCGCTCTCCCTTCGATCATTCTCCTCAGTTCCCCGGACCTGATTGTCCTAACTCCAAGACTACGCACCCTTTCCACGAGCCCACGATCGGACGTCACTACGATGATGTCGTCAATCCTGTTTTGGTACTGCTGGTTGAGAAGCTCAACTATTCGATCATCCGCATTCGAGCCGGGGCGGGCATAGAACAACGTGACTTCCTCATACGTGGCTTCATCCGGAAGCTGCTCGAGCGGGTTCCCATCGAAAACCACGGCATAAGAGTGTTCGCCTCTCCGAGAGATCGCAGTGAGTTCATTCAGGAGCCGGAGCTGGGCACCCTTCTTATCGCGATGCCACCCGGGCCGCTGTCCGAAGACGTTGTTACCGTCGACGAGGTAGAGCATGTCGAGTCTGGGAGCGCCGAATTTGGAGTGCGGCGGCTTGGCCCGCTTTAGTCTCCCGCCGAGTAATCCGATCGGGACACTAAAGCGGCGCCAAGCCGCCGCACTCCAAATTCGGCGCTCCCAGGTTGGTGCTCGTCTATTTCTCGAGTGCGCGCGCGACGCCCCGCCTCATGTTCTCAATCCCGGAAGCCTTATTGACGAAGAACGTGAAGCTATCGATCGCCACCTCATCGAGCGCCTGCGTCGTACGATTGGCTGTCGAGATTATTACAGGCAGGTTTTTCAGACGCTCATCCGAGCGAATGTGCTGAAGGACTTTGTATCCTGTAAGGAGCGGCATCACGACATCGAGTATCGCGAATGCGATCTCGCCGTCGCTCGAAAGCAGTTCGAGCGCCTCACGGCCATTCGAAACCTCGATGACATCCAGACCTTGTTCGCGCGCAATCACCTTCCATAGGAATCGTGCGTCCTTGTCGTCATCCGCAATCAAAGCCTTTCGTGCCATCGATCACCTCCGTAGGGTCCAACGATTCAGTCAATCTAACACCAGCCTCACATGCTTGCTAGGCCCTCAAGACTTTGGCTAGTATCGAAGATGTGGAGAATCCGATGATAGATCATAGCGCCGAGCGCGAGGAGGCATTCATCTATGACCTCCATGTAGTCCCGCTGTGGCGCGAGCCCTTCAATCAGCTTCTTGACGACAAGGTCGAGATTCCTGCCGAGGGGCGCATTCTGGAAGCGTCTTGCGGAACCGGTGGATACTCCGTTGGCCTGGCCTCTACGCTGGGCGCGAAGCTCTCGTTGCTCGGCGTCGATAGCAGTGAAGAACGTTTGACTATCGCGCGTGCCAAGGCATCGGTGAAAAAGCTCGACCACATCGAGTTTCGCCACGGCTCGCTCGATTCACTCGAGCTGCCGGATGATGAGTTCGACCTTGTCATCGGAGACGCGTCGATGTGGGCGCCGAAAGACTTAACATCAGTCTTCGACGAACTTCGACGGGTGGCAAAGCACGGCGCAACCCTGGTTGCGCTGATCGCTACGCGCGGTACATTCGATGAGTTCCATTCGATCTTCTGGGAGAGTCTTCACGAACTGAACCTGGATGCATACACGCCGCAACTTGAAGCTCTGATTGAGGCTCGGCCCACGACGACCGAAGCAAAGCAGTTGGCGCTAAAATCTCGCTGGCGCAATGTGCACAGCGAAACAATAAAGCACCGGTTAGATTTTGAGAGCTCTGCTGTCTTCCTGAAATCGCCCGCTTTTCGAGCGATACTTTTTTCAGGAATGGTTCGGAATGATTGCTGATGCTGCCGAGCGGGAGGCGGTCCGAAAAGGCGCAGCCAGAATCATTGACAGGGACAGCCACGAGGTAGATTTCGATGTGTCAATCAAGGCCACGATTATTGTAGGCCGCAAATGAATTGATTAGCCCTTGAGCGCCGTAACGGCGCAAGTCATGGTAATATCGCCTGATACACCTTGCTGCCTGGAGGAATATAATGTTGACCTGTCCTGTGTGCCGGAGCCAGAACATGGACACGGCGAAGTTCTGCGGCAACTGCGGCACTCCATTCCCGCGATCACCCGTGCCGTCATCATCGCTTGTGAATTGCCCTCAGGGCCATATTTACAGCGCTGTCTACGAACATTGTCCATACTGCCCGCTTCCTGAAACGGTAAGCGCAGACTCACAGCCCGTTGTCAGCCAGGCTGACTTCGCCACCAAGGTCGAGGCAAATGATGCCAGCGAGACTCTGGCCGAAACCTCGTCGCTAAAGCTCGGAATTCTGGATGACGCGAATTACAATGTGACTCCTGTTGAGCCGAATCACGAGCAGAACGACTTCTCGTCACTACAGACGAGCATCGGCGACAACATCGCAGAAACCAACATTGGCGAGCCGTCGACCGAGCCAACCGTCCTTACTCCGAAGGACATCACCCGCGTCGAGGCTCCAGTCAAGCGAACTCGCGATTCGGAACCCCGGTCGACTCCCGTAGCTCCTGGTCCCGGGCCCGATTCTGGACCTCCACCTCCGCCTCCACCCGCGCCGAGCCCGATCAGGGAACCACAACTCGGCGAGCAGGCTGAACGCCATACCGTTCTCATGCACGGAGGCGTAGGCGATGTGGATCCGAAGAGCAAGGGAAAGATTGTAGGGTGGCTCATCACGTACTCAAAAAATCGCGACGGAGTGGACTATCGTTTGCGCGCCGGACACAACCGTGTTGGGGCGCATCCGGCCTGTGACATTGTCGTGGATGATGACACTGTCAGCGGCTCGCACGCGGTGATCGTTCATCGCGATGGCCACTGCCTGATAAAAGATGACCTGTCTCGGAACGGCACGTTTGTAAATGGAGTCGAGATTACAGAAGCCCGCACTCTCGTGAACTACGACCAGATCCGCGTCGGCAATACAACGCTCACGTTTGTTGCAGCGGAAAGTGGTCAATGAGAATCAGGGTTGAATTCTAAACTCCTGATCGCGACGCAGAACGAAGGCAAAATTTCAGAGCTCAGGGACCTCCTCGCGGGTACAACATTTCGGTTGGTAAGTCTCGCAGAATTGTCCGTCACGATTCCTGCGCCGGCAGAGACGGGGCTCACCTTCGGTGAAAACGCACTCATCAAGGCCAGACACTATCACGAACGGAGTGGTCTACTGTCGATAGCCGACGACTCCGGTCTTGAAGTCGAAGCACTCGGAGGCAGGCCGGGAGTTCTTTCAGCGCGATACGCAGGAGAAGGCGCCTCCAGCGGCGAGATGGTCTCAAAGCTTTTGCGAGAGCTTGAAGGTGTTCCCGACGTTGAGCGTCGAGCCCGATTCGTCTGTGCAGTTGCGATTGTTGGAGAAAGCATCGAGAAGCTCTTCGAGGGTACTTGCGAAGGGATCATCAGCCACGCACCGCGCGGAGAGCGAGGATTTGGATACGATCCGGTATTCATCGATCCCGAAAGTGGAAGGACTTTTGCCGAGCTGACAGCATCTCAAAAATCGCGTTTGAGCCATCGCGGGCGAGCGCTTGAGAAGGCACGCGAGTTTCTTAGTCGCGTTTGAGCCGCGCGACTCTCTCGTGTAGACTTCTGAACGCGTTTCTATTTCAAAATCTGAATGGAACATTACAATGAACCGTTTTAACAAATTCGTTATCAGTTTCTTAATTCTGTCTGGCATCCTGATCTTTAACGGATGCGAACAGCCAGGCTCGACTCCCAATAGCCCAACATCTAGTGCTGCTGCGTCGCCACCGGTGGCCTCGCCGTCGGTTCCGGCAAGTCCGGAAGACAAGATGCCAAGAGTGCGCGCAGAAGAGGCAATACAGCTGGTCAAGGCGAATCAGGCAGTGATCATTGATGTGCGCGGGACGACTCTTTATGACCAGGAGCACATTGAAGGTGCAATCGACTTTCCCCTTGACCGGATCAACACCAAAGATTTCAAGGGATTGCCTCGCGACAAAAGGATAATCGCGTACTGTACCTGAGTGGCCGAACATACAAGTGCCCGTGCGGCATACTTACTGGAGCAGGCTGGATTCAAGGATGCTGGCGCACTTCTCGGCGGTTTGCACGCCTGGGAGGCGGCAGGTGGTCCGGTAAAGAAGACCGGCGGCGGAAATCCTCATTGAGCATACATGCTAGCCGGACTTTGTGAAGGGAGATTTCCTCGAATGTCGGGCAATCAAAAGAGCGAGCTCAAAGTCGGTGACAAGGCGCCAGCATTCAGCCTGAAGAACACCAAAGGCGAGACGGTGAAGCTGAGCGATTTCAGTGGCAGGAAGCTCGTCCTCTACTTCTATCCAAAAGACATGACTCCCGGTTGTACCAAAGAAGCGTGCGGATTTCGGGATGACTATGCTGTGCTCAAAAAGCGTGGCGTCGAGATCGCTGGCGTGAGCGCAGATTCTCAGAGCTCGCATCAGAAATTCACCGATGCACACTCGCTCCCATTCACTCTCCTTTCTGATCCGGATCACGCAGTCATGGAAAAGTACGGAGCGTGGGGCGAGAAGAATATGTACGGCAAGATAGTCACCGGCGTTCTTCGCTCGACCTTTTTAATCGACGAGGATGGCCGCATTGCGCACATTTTCAGAAAGGTGAAGACCGATACTCACAGCCGCGATGTGGCGGCCGTTCTCGATAAGCTTGAGGGGTAGATCATGGCTTACCACTTTGACGAGTTGAAACACATGACCGTCGCCGAGATGCGTGAAATTGCGGCGGGCCTGGATCAAGAGGCGGTTAAGGGCTACACGCAGCTCAACAAGGAACATTTGCTGGCGGTCATCTGCAAGGTGCTCAACATCGACATGCACGTTCACCACGAGGTGAAGGGAATCAACAAGTCAGACCTGAAAGCTCGCATTCACGAGCTGAAGAAGCAGCGGGATGACGCCCTCGCAGCACACGATCATGCAAGACTCAAAGCCGTCCGCCGCGAGATTCACGGACTCAAGGTGAAGATCCACCGGCATAGTGTGTAAGAAAAAAGTGCTGAGTGCTGAGTGCTGAGTGCTGAAGAATTCTCACGCTGAAGCCGCGAAGACGCTGAAAGAGAATCGAAGTGATTCAAAGACAGCATTTCATTTGGTTCTCATTTCGCAGCTTCGCGTAGATCTCAGCACTCAGCACTCAGCACTCAGCACTCAGCACTCAGCACTATCTTTTCGTGACTTTCAATCTTCCTGTGAGAGGTATCTCGAACTCGTAGACTGCCGCGCCCTTTGCACCGGTGAATTCAAACCTGCCTTTACGCCCATCGGTCGTCACTGAGACCGGGTACCGGCCACTGGTATCTTCACGAAACGGCGTGTAGTAATCGCGCTTGTTTTCGTCGTAAGCGAGGACTTTGATCCGGTCAAAGTCCAGATCGCTGTCGGCGCCGTAACTATGCCGTTCGACTACCAGATAAGGACTGCCCACGGCTTCATCGGAAAGCTGCTTGCCATCGAGCTTTAGCCAACCGACAATTCTGCGGCCAGTTGATGCGTAGTAAACGATCTCGCCTGGTATCTCGAGCTCGACCGAGCCGCCATAGATCCATCCGCCTGGAGTAACGGAGTTTCCTGGCAGCCGAACGCGATACCAGTCGTCGAACTTCTTCGTCGCTGCCTGATCGTCGCTCTCCTTTTGTTCTGCTGTTTCCGGACGCCCTCGACGCTCGCGCCCGACAATCTCAAGCTGCGTTCCGGTGGGCAACATCGCGAGCACGTTCTGTTCTGTTGATCTGTCGGGTGTCAAACGCAGTTTGAGCGTCGCCTTCGACCGTCCGGTAGCCTGCGTTTGAATTCCTTTCGCGTCTTCGGCGAGCTTGCGCGAACGCTCGGCAGTATCGACCTCGATCAGATATCGAAGATCGGTCCATCCCTTAACGCCATCCGCGCCCACAACACGTACCCAGATTGCGTCACTCTCTTCCGAACGTTCCTTGATCGTTACGCGATCACCAAGCTTCAGCTCGCCGACGATGTGCGCAGCCTCAGCTGTCGAGCTTCTCAGCCTGAGACGTTCGACGGCGACAATGACTTCGGTTCCTCCGGGCGCCTCGAGGGAACACGCACTCATCGCTGCCAGGCAGCACAGGCGCGCAAAAGAGGATTAGTCGGTGATGGATCTGCAAGATTTCAGGGCTTGGCGAACGGAGTAACACGATCGATGCTCGCTTTAAGGTCCGCGTTGTTTTTTCCGCTGATGTCATAAGCGCGAGTGTAAGCATCGAGCGCCTGCTGGAACTGGCGGAGATTCTCGTAAACAAATCCAAGGTAATAGAGTGTGTTCAAGTCGTTGGGTTTGAGACGATCTGCATTTGCAAAACTGTTGACTGCGCGAGTCCACGCTTTTGTCTGAGCCTGCGACAGTCCGAGATTGTAGTACAACGCGGCCGACGGCTCCTTTGACATTGAAACCGCCCGAGCGAGCATCAACTCAGCCTGCTGATACTTCCTGGCAGCCAATGAGGCACGTCCCAGAAGCTCAGCCGAAACTGCATCATCCCGCAGTGCTTTAAGGCTGGTTGCTACTCGCACCGCCTCCTCGTTCATAGCGGTCTTCTTCGCTTCGTTCTGCTCGGCATCCGCTTCTCGCAGCAACCCTTCTACGAGCAATCCCGACATTTCAACACTCTTCGGCGCAACTGCGAGACCGCTTCTCAAGGACGCGATGGCGGCTGTTGTTCGGTTAAGACGAAGCTGTTGGATGGCAAGATAGTGCCACGAGTCTCCATCCTTCGGAGCCAGCTTCACGGACTTTTCAAATGCTGCAACCGCGTCTTCAGAGCGGTTCATGCTCGCATAGGCAACTCCGAGCATGTAGTGGTTTGCGGCGACTTCGGGCCGCGTCCGGGCAAGACCTTCAAGATAGGGAAGAGCCTGATCGTATTGCTTAAGCGAGAGTCTGGCTCGAGTCAGCGCTATCATCAAATCCTGATCAGACCTGCCTTCTGCCTCTTTCAGAGAAATCGCCTTTTCAAGCGGGGCGATTGCCTTTGCATAATCCTGGAGTTGGAAATAGGCGAGACCGATAAACTTCCAACTGTCAGAATGGTTCGGAAACTCAGCAACTACAGCTTGAAACTCCACAATCGCAGCTTGAAACTGGCCTTGCTTGTAAAGTGAAACTGCCTTCTCCCAGTCAAATTCGCCGCCATGTACGTTCAATGAAGTGATGGCAAGCAGCGTAATCGTTCTCAAGAACGGCATCGAAATCATAAGCATCCTGCACCTCGTCAAAACTGCTGGCGAGGGGGTACAAGGATTATAGTTTCGCCGCGAGGCCGAAACAAACTCACCCGGCGGGCCTTTCGATAAGCAGCGCGAGTTGCACCACAAGCGCTGCCGTGCCGAGAAATACGCCGAATGGCAGACGCGTCCTGAGACCCGTCCTGTGCCGGATGGCAAGATAGATTCCGAAGAAAAGACCGGTGATAGACCCTACAACCAACACCGCGATTGCTCCCTGCCAGCCAAAATAGGCACCAATAACGCACATCAGCTTGATGTCGCCCAGGCCGAGGCCCTCAATTCCGCGGATGTAGAAGTAGGCAGATCGGAGCAACCAAAGGATGCCACCGCCAATGGCGATGCCAAGCAGCGACTTCTGAAGCGAGTGGTAGCCTTCCAGGAAAGAGTAAGGTTCTGCGCGTGCACCATAGAGGGTTAGCAGCATCCACACCGCGGCAAGCAGCGCACCGATGATGCCGCTGATCATAAGAAGCTTTCCATACCTCGTACTGTTGTCATTGGTAATGGGTTCGCTTTGTTCGCCGGCATGCATGTACTTGCTGAAGAGCACTACATCGAGCTGATCGATGAGCCAGAAAAGGGGAACTGAAAGCGCGAACATTGATGCACCAAAGAGTGCTGCTCGCATCGGAGTGAACCCGAGTTCTTCTGGTGTTATGAAGGGGTCCGGAGCAAGCTCAAAGCCAAAGGCTCCACGCGCGAATGCTGCGCCGGCAAGCGCAATCGGAAATGAAGGAAAAGTGATTTCGTCGGGGATGATCTGATGTGTCGCATCGATACATACAATAGTCAGCATCGTTGCTGCAAACCAGAGTTCGCTGGCAATGTCCCACGTCAACCCACCAAAGAGTCCGATGACGAGAAAAAGAACTGCAGTCGTGATTTCGACAAACGGATAGAGTGGAGAGATTACACGATCACAGTTCCGGCAGCGGCCGCGGAGCAGAAGAAAGCTAAGGACCGGGACATTGTCCCAGGCTCTGATCGGCGCACTGCAGCCCGGACATCGCGACCCGGGTGCAACCACCGATTCTCCACGCGGAATGCGATAGATGACTACGTTTAGAAAGCTCCCGATCGCCAGTCCGAGGACAAAGCACACAAGAGCTACAATCCAGGAAGGAACCGGAGTCGAGATATCGGACATCTGCATAGTAGGTTGTCCAGGGTACGTTGTACCGGCGTTTAGCCGGAATCGTGACATTCGAGCTACTCGAGTGTCACGATTCCGGCTAAACGCCGGTACAACGTACCTTAACGTACTTCAGCCCTCTCGTACCGTAATCACCTGGTCTGCCGCTACATTGGTCAATCTATCCACAACACCACTTGGCCAGTAGATCTCGACTCGTTCGGCTCTGGGTTGCTGCTCCGAGCCCGTAGTGCAGACGCAGATCGTCGTGTGAGTAATAACTCGACTGGCTCATCACACCCTGAGCCTGTCCTCGGCCATTGACAAAAACAATGACCCTTGCGCCGAGCGCGGTTCGATTCGATTTGACTCCAACGAGCTTTATCTTTAGCCAGTGGTTCTTTCCTGCATATTCGTTGCGCAGCAGTGATGGCGGTTCATTCATGTTCATGATCAGGACATCGATGTCGCCATCGTTCTGAAAATACCAAACGCCGAGCCGCGGCTGCTCCGCGGTTCGCTCGCTGCCGATCCACTTTGCGCGGTCACGTCAGAGAATCTCAAGTTGCCGAGATTGCGATACACGACGCGCGGACCGCGATACGGATACTGGCTGAAGTACTTTTCGACCTCAGGGTAGACGCTGCAGGTGACATAGAAAATATCCGGCGAGCTGTCGTTATCGAGGTCCGGCATCCCGGCTCCCCAGCTCACAAACCTTGTAGCGGCAAGAAAGCCGGCAGACACAGTCACATCTTCGAACGCTCCCCGTCCAAGATTCCGATAGAAAACAGGAGTGTCATCGGCGAAATGCGTCTTGAAGATATCGAGCTTTCCATCGCGATCGTAATCGCCGATACCAAGTCCCATGCCGGCTTGCGCATTTCCGTCTTCGTTGAACGCAACTCCGCTTTCAAGCGCTACGTCCGTGAACGTTCCGTCGCCCCGGTTCTGATAGAGAATGCTGGCGGTCGAATCGCAAGCGACATAAAGATCGATTAACCCATCCTCATTGAAATCGGCAGCCGCAACGGACATCGGATAGCGCTCGCGTACACTGCTGATCCCTGCTTTCTCCGAGACATCAGTGAAAGGTGCGGTCGCCGTTGTTGCGGTAAAGCCAGTTGCGTGCAAATGGCAAACCCTTTGGCCCGCAATTGACCGGAACACCCTTCCAAACGCAATTCGCGCCTTTTACCGGATAAGAAGCCGTCGCAAGATCGAAGCTCAGGTAGTTCGCGACAAAGAGATCGAGGTCGCCATCGCGATCATAGTCGATAAAGCTCGATCCTGATCCCCACCGAACACCTGCGAACCCAAGTCCCGCCGTCACGGTGACGTCGGTAAATCTGCCGCTGCGGTCATTGCGATAGAGACGGTTGGCGCCCCACGAGGTGATAAAGAGGTCGTCGTCGCCATCACCGTCGTAATCGCCAATCGACACGCCCGACGCCCATCCAATGCGTCCGAGTCCGGACCTGGCGGTTACGTCTGTGAAAGTCCCGTTGCGGTTGTTTCGATAAAGACGCTCAGTCGGCTCTTTCCCTTTTGGAAAGCCGTCCAGACGAGTTCCGCTCAGCACGAGCACATCCATCCATCCGTCCTGATCATAATCATAGAAGGCGACGCCGCAGCCATTGGCTTCGATGATGTATCGTTTGCGATCAATCCCGCCGTAGACCGTCGCCTCGGTGAGCCCCGCTTTCGCGCACGTCGGTAAATGTAGTGAACGGAACATCGCTTGTTCTCGCTGCTTGTTCTGTAAGAATCAGAGCGAGGATCAGAAGTGAAAGGCAAATACGCATCTCAGTTCATGTTTAAAGTTCAAGCTTGCTTATGATAGTCGTCGCCTTGCAATCTAGTAAATTGCTATTATGAGCGGGTCATGACACAAGGAATGTCAAGAGCGACGTCTACCAACGAGAGTAATGGCTGTCATTCTGTTCGCTTTGTTCGCGAGTCCTGTTGCAATCGCGCAGAAACAAGTCAAGCTCGTTCGATCTTGAAGGTCGTGTGTTCGACCCACTTGTTGCTCATAAAGCGAAGGCAGCGGTATTCATCTTTGTGCGGCACGACTGCCCGATCTCAAATCGTTACGCCCCTGAAGTGCAACGACTCATTCAGGAGTTTCACCGAGGGGAATTGAATTCTTTCTTGTCATTCCGATCCGGCTTCAACGATAGAACAAATCCGTCGCCATCTTAAGGATTATGACTATCAGGCGACGGCACTTCGCGATCCCGAGCATTCGTTTGTTTCTCAGACAGGCGTTACCGTGACACCCGAAGCGGTTGTCTTTTCGGCAGGAAAGATGGTGTACCGGGGTCGCATAGACAATCGGTATATCGCATTAGGAACTGTGCGATCATCGCCAACAATTCACGATCTGGCTGACATTCTCGGCACTCTGCTCGGCGGCGCTGAACCCGAGTTTCGGACGACACCTGCCATTGGTTGCTATATTTCCGATCTCAAGCGCGACGCGAAAAATGAACTGGTTGAGATTGACGTTTGTTTTGTACGCCACTGGATGTGCACTCGCGATTGTGCATCCAGAACTTGTCGACCGAAACGGTCCCGACCTTCAATGGCGATATCGCTCCGATCATCTACGAAGAATCGGTGCAGCATCGCCGTCACCCAGGGGGATTAGCGGCTGTCATTCTGCTCACATATGACGATGTGAAACAGCGGGCTGGTCAGATTGCTGACGTAACTTCAAGTCGTTACATGCCACCCTGGCTGCCGGAACCTGGATATGGGAATTTCGCCGGCGGACGCAGACTGGGAACAGCCGAGATCGACCTGATCCGGCAATGGGCTGCGAGTGGAACGGCGGAAGGCGACTCGAAGGATATCCCGACACCGCCTCGGTTCAGGGATGGCTGGCAACTCGGTGAACCTGATCTCATTATCCGCATGCGGGAGGTTTATACGCTTAGCGCATCGGGGGACGACGTGTTTCGTAATTTTGTCATTCCGATTCCGCGAAACATTATCACCGGCCCACGTTATGTACGGGGGATGAGGATCCTTCCGGGCAACAAACGGATCGTTCATCACGCAAACATCATCGTTGATCGCAGTGGGGAAGCGCGCAGACGCGACGCCGCCGATCCAGAAGTCGGTTTCGGCGGGATGGACATAAACATTGCCAACGTCGAGCTCTCGAGCCTGAGAGCCACTTCCTCTTCTGGAAACCGTGGCGCGGCCGAATGGGACCGAGCCGGAAGATATGGCATGGCGGCTCAACAGAGGTACCGATCTTGTTCTCAATATGCATCTCCGGCCATCGGGAAAAACTGAGCCGGTACAGGGCCTCGATCGGGCTTTACTTTACGAGCCAGGCTCCTCATCGCTTTCCGATGCTGGTGCAGCTCGAACGTGATGGAGCGTTGGATATTCCCGCTGGGCAGCGCGATTTCGTGATAAGCGACGAGTTCAGGCTGCCGGTCGATGTCGATGTCCTGGGTGTCTATCCGCATGCTCACTATCTTGGCAGGGAAATGAAGGCCTGGGTGACGCTCCGGGTGGAGAGCGTCAGTGGATCATCTGGATCAAAGATTGGGACATTAATTGGCAGGCTGTCTATCGCTATGAGAAACCGCTTCAATCTACCGCGAGGTACTCTTATCGCAATGCGGTACACCTACGACAATTCTTCTGAGAATCCTGCGCAATCCGAATAGCCCTCCTCGCCGTGTGAAGGCAGGCAATCGATCGGTCGACGAGATGGGGCACTTATGGATTCAAATGCTGCCACGCCCTCGAGCAGGAGAAAAGAGCGATGCGCGACTGGCGTTGCAGAAGGCTCTAATGGAAACTCGGCTTGTCAAGTATCACCGGCGATTTCACGGCACATTTCAACCTCGGAGCAGCACTCGCTACCGAAGGGCGGCATGTTCAGGCGATTACGCACTACCGAGCCGCGTTGAGATCCAGACCTCGGGATGTGATCGCGCTGCAATCTCTTGGTGCTGCGCTGCAGGAGAGTGGAAAGGCCGACGAAGCGATCACGTGTTATCGGCAAGTGTTACAGATAGCGCCTGACTATGCCGATGCGCATTACAATCTTGGCAATCTCTTACTCGCACGAGGCCAGTTTGCTCAAGCAATCAGCCATCTTGAAGAGGTGATACGGCTCACACCGGATGACGCCGGTGCATACAATAGTCTTGGCAGTGCTTATGGGATCGCAGGGAAGACTCGATGTTGGCGATAGCGTACTTCGAACGCGCGCTGCGAATTGATCCGAATCACGCCGAAGCCCGAGAGAATATGCAAAAAGCGAGGAGGAAGTGATCGAGTGGTCAGGGAGCCAAGTTCACAGTTCCTCCGTTCGGCAGCTTGGAATTGAGTGAGATTTGCATTATTTAAGTCAGCTGTAAGACAAATCCAAATCTCAAATCTCATCAATACCTGCCCCGACCTGACCCCCGACCCCTCACTTTTGAGTGCTTCCCTGAAGCTTCTCGGCGATTGCAAACTCGCGTTTTGCGTCGTCGGGCCGATTGGTTTGCTGAAAGACTTGCGCCGGCATGTAATGCGCTGATTTGTTGTTGGGGTCGAACTGAATTGCGCAACGCAGCATGCCTTCGGCCTCGCTTAGTTTTCGCTTCTTGAGATAGGTCTTGCCGAGTAGCACGTACGGACCGCTATAGTGCGGATTGAGCCAAATCGATTTCTGAAGCGGTGCGATTGCCTCATCCCACTTCAGCTGCCGTGTATACGCGTCACCAAGCTTGTAATATGCCATTGCATTACCGGGATTGATTGCGATCTCGCGCTCGAGCAATGTTACGCCCTCGTCGAGCCTGGCTCGATAAATCGCAATCTGTCCGAGCAGATAATGAGCCTGCGGCAACTTCGGGTCCTTTGCGATCGCCTGCTTCAACTCTGCTTCCGCGTGATCCTCGAATTCCAATCGAACCATCATCTGCGCTGTGAGTAAATGCGCCGCTGGAGAATCCGCGGGAACATGAAACATACGTGCGAAAGAGTCGCGGGCTTTGGCGGGTTGTCGCGTCTGGATATAAGCCATCCCCAGCACGTACGCCAATTCGACGTTCTGCCCCGCCCAGGCGCGCGTTTGTTCAAGGAACGGCACTGCTTCGGGAATGTGTCCAGCAAGATAGTGAGAAAGACCAAGAACTTGAACTAGCTTCACGCCTCTGAATGGAATCCTCAGGAAGCGCTTCGATGATCGGAGTGAGTTGGGCTATAGCGCGGACATGATCGCCCGGCATGATAGTAGGCAACGCCCAGAAGATGCGCGACGCCTGTTTCGTTTGGAGCGGCAAGGGGCTTTAGTTTTGCGATAGCCGCCGCAGCGTTTCCATCATTGATCAGCGCACGCGCTTCTGCGAGCGCGACAGGAGTCGCCTGGGCGTTCCAAAAAAACGAAAGCAGGACGAAGGTCGACAAATACTTATAGAAATTGGAGGCCGGCGGCGCAATCACCGCGGAGCGGTGTAAGAACGTACAGCCAGGGGTTGAGTCTTCGAAACCCCTGGATCGATTCCATTATGACGAAGTGCATCCCGGAGGGATGCGAGAAAAGACGACAGGTTTCACCGGATCGTTTCTCACATCCCTCCGGGAATGGGCTCTCAGCTCTCAACGCAACCAGGGGTTTCGAAAACTCAACCCCTGGCTAAATTCTTTTGACGCCTCCGGCGTCAATCGTTCGCGCATCTAGAAAATGAACTTAAGCGCCCATTGGAAGTTGCGCATCAGGTCGGTACCGCCGTAGGCGATCGAGTTGATGACTCCCAGATTGGCATCTCGGTTCAGCGCACCACTCGAGTTGAAACTGCCGACAAACGAGTCGGGATTCGCGAGGTTGGCATGATTGAAGAAATTCACTGACTCAATCCGGAACTCGAGTGCCATGGTCTCTGTAAAGTTGAATCTCTTGAAGAGCGAGGCGTCAACGCGCCAGTACATCGGGCCTCGCAACGAGTTTCGCTTCTGGTTGCCAAACTGCACGGGGCCAGGATTCGAAATGACCGAAAGATCGTATGTGTATAGATTATTCGTCAGCGTGGGCGTCGGATCGCCATTGACGTTCGGCCGATTCGGTCCAGTGTCGATGTTTGCTCCGGCATCATAGCTGAAGCTGTAAGGCAGACCGCTCTGGATGGTCGTGTTCGAGTTGAACTGCCAGCCGCCGATAAGCAGTTCCATCCCGCGCGACGCATCGGTGTAGTATCGTTTACCTCTGCCGAAGGGCAACTCCCACACCTGAGAGAAGACGAAATTGTGGGTCCGGTCCCAGTCTGCGGGCCCGCGATTCAGCGTGGCATCAAAGAAAAAGTACTCGCCACTGTCTTGTTCGGCACGCTGATACGTGTAGTGCGCAAGCAGCGAGTAACCGCTCGAGAACCGTTTTGTAAGCTTTGTCTGGAACGAGTCATAACGGTTGTCTGCACAGTTGCAGAAATAGTCAATGCCTTGTGTCCATCCAAACTTGTTGAAGTACGGCAATCGGTTGTTTCTCGGGATAGTTCCGAAACCAACGAGTGTCGCCTGATTGACGTTGATTGCAGGACCATCACCAAGAAGACATGCGTTCCTTTGTTACCGACGTAAGCCGCTTCGACCGAGATCGTGTTGGTCAACTGATACTGCACCGTCGCGTTGTACGCGTCTACCGTAGGCAAACGCTGCTTTTCAGGTAGTGCGCGTGCAAAGACTTCGTCCGGGAGAAAGAATTTGCCGTTTGCTGGCAGCGCTGTATTTGGCAGACCACCGCGGTTGGGTGGTGCATTGAGGCCAAAGAAAGCGCCGAAGGCAGGCGCTGCAGTCCGCCAGCGTAAAGACGCGGTCGAAGTTGGCCGCAGCATTGCACTTCCTGTGCGGCAAGCACTGGCAGGTTCTGCGTCACTGAATGACCAAAGAGCGAACCAAAGACACCGATATCGTAGCTGCGTCCATAACCCGCTCGAAATACAAGCTTGTCATTGATCTGGTACGCTACACTCAGTCGAGGTGCAAAGTTGAAGCTGTTTTCAACATTGCCGTTCGAGATCCGTATCGCCAAAGCCGACAGTACTGATCTCTCCGGTGTCGAGACTGAGGAAGCCAGCGTTACCCTCTGCGTTGATAGTTTGCGGATTGATTATGTCCAGCCGCAATCCGTAGTTGATCGTCAACTTCGGGGTCACGCGCCAAGTATCCTGCCGTAATAGAACTGACGCCACTGTTGCTCGCGTGCATCCGTGCTTGAACTTATGAAGCGAGTGAATCGTGTGACGTCGCCGAGCAGAAAGGTTGCCAGCCCAAGGCCCCCACCTGCGGGCCCACGCGTGCGATTCTCGTGGAAGGTAAGCTCGCCTGAGCGATGCCGGTCGCTCGGTATTCGGAGATTGAAAGCTCGGCGAATATCGACGCCGAACTTGAACGTATGGTTGCCGTAGAACTTGGTCGTGTTGGTTACAAACTGGAATTGCTTCTCGTCCTGCTCGAGAGGGCAATTGCACAGGTTGACGCCGAGACCTGAACCGAAGTTGAAGCCTCCGACGGGGCCGTTTACAAAACCAGCAAAGAGGCCTGAGCTGAACACATCGAGATTCAGACCTCTGACACCTACATCAGTTGCCGTATCCTGGCCGAAGTCGAAGGGCAACACGTTGACCTTGTACCTGAAGAAGCCAAAACGGAAATCCGTAGCCAAAGTCGAAGACCAGGTGTAGTCAAATCCGTAGGCGAGGCTCTGATTTCGCACCTTCGAGACGCCGCCAGGGATAACGAGTTCCTGGCCGCCGCCGTCTCCGAACGCGGTCGGGCCGTTGCGTTCGAACTGCGCGAAACTGTAACGCCCGAACATATTCAGGTTGTCTGTGGTCTTGCCATCAATGCGCACGTCAAATGTGTCGCCATCGAAGGATTCGATTCCAGAGGCGACATAATTGTCGCGTGTCCCGTTGTCACGACCAGGCGCGTTGGGTGCCGGAATCAGACCGAGAATATTGAGGGCTTGTTGAGATATTCGTCCAGATCGGTATGCGGTTCCCAGTGAATTGAGTCCGGCTGATGAGATTTCCACTCGCATCAGTGACTGTCGTGTTGGGATCGAAAATGTTCGTTCCATACGCGCTCAGGTCTCCCCCTCGTGCAGCTAGCGTCGGCACCGTAAGCAGACGTGAGCCACCCTGTTTGCTGCGAGTACCCTGGTAGTCTCCGAAGAAGAACAAGCGGTCCTTGACTATCGGTCCGCCGATCGCGCCACCGAACTGATTGCGTAGCGTGTCAGGAATGAATTTTCCGGTCAACGGAACCGGTTGGAACTGCGAAAACGGGTTTCGTGCCTGGAGAACATCGTTCTGACGAAACCAGAAAGCGCTGCCGTGGAATTCGTTTGTCCCGGATCTGGTTGAGACCGAAACAACTCCTGCGATCGCCTGCCCGAACTCGGCGTCGTAGTTCTGCGACGTGATCTTGGTTTCGCCTACCGCTTCGAAATTCGGATTGATCACGATGATCCCGAGAATCGGGTCGCGGTTTTCAGTTCCATCCAGTTGATAGCCCGTGCCGCTGAAATGCTGGCCGTTGACCATGATCTGCGTCGAGCCCTGCGGATTTTCACTGGCGGCGTGCTGCCATTGAAGCTGCTGTGTGCCGGGTGTCAGCAGGATGAACTTGGTGAAATTCCGGTCGAGAATCGGCAGGTCAGTTACCTGGCGCGTCTCGAAGGTTGTTGCAACGTCGGCGCGGTCCGTTTTCAGGAGCGGCGCCTCTGGGCGGTAATCGTGACCTCTTCGCTGACAGCACCTGCCTGCAGCTGAATGTTGGCAGGGGAAGCGAGTGTCGACGTTAACAACAAGATCGTCAACGACTGCAATCTTGAAACCCGCGGCTTCGACCCGTATGCGATAAGTTCCCGGAGTTAGTCTCGTCTGATTAAAGTTTCCATCAGAATTGGTTCGTGTCGTTACGACAGCATTCTTGCTGGCGTCGGTGATTACAACTGTAGCATTAGGCACGGCAGCGCCGGACTGGTCGGTTACGGTGCCAAAGATGCTTCCATAGACTGCCTGCGCGAGGTTCCGTTCGGCCAGAAGAATCGTCAGACACACCACGGTCACACCGAGCAGGACAACCTTCACTGCTGCTCTCATATTCTTCCATCCTTCCTTCATGGTCATTCCGCTTATGAAAAGCTTTTGGCAGCTTTAGCGGCCTTGGTAACATTTGCGAGGGCGTTTTTAAAACGTTGCGGAATCGTTTTAAGCGAATTGTAGGGAGAAAGCGTTATCCCAGCAGAGAGCTTGCCTTGTTGGCGGTCGCTCGCGGAGATGCATTTCAAGGCATCTCGCTCACGGGACACACACCGTCGGATGCGAAACAGCATAGGGCCAGCCGCCTTGCTTCGGGCGTTAACCGGGGTATAAACTCGAGTTAACGGGACGTTACGTCCGAATAGTGCTTAAGAATCTGATATTTGCTGGGATTTATGGCGACGTTACAAGGGTCTGCGGAAGGCAGAGGTTTGCAAGCCATGACCACGGAAGAGAAACTCGCGCAGCTGGAACGAATCCTCAATGGCAGGACCCTTCACGGTTCTGAGAACCTGAAAGCCTTTCTTCGCTTTGTAGTCGAGAAGACCGTCGAAAACGGCGATGGCGGACTTAAAGAGTACGTTATTGCCACCGAAGTCTTCGGCCGCAACACCGATTACAACTCCCGCATAGACTCCGTAGTCCGAGTTCAGGCAAGCCGGTTGAGGGTCAAACTCCACGATTACTATGCCACTGAAGGCAAAAGCGATCAGGTGGTTATCGATTTGCCAAAAGGTCACTACACTCCCACATTTTCCTACAACTCATTCGCGGATTGTCGGACGGGAACGGAGAACCCCCGAAGCGTCCAGCACGGTCCCCCGGCGTGCCGCCAGGCCTTCGAAGTTGAATGCCTGGATGACAGTCTCGCTGGTTTCGACCGGTCTGCTGGCAGCAGTGTTGGGTGCTTTGCTTTGGCGCGCCAACTCCGAAAAAGCAGCGTTTACGCTCGGCCATCGACCTTGAAGCTTCGGCCGCCGTCGAGCGGCAGGCATCTCTCCCATTGTGGGGTGATCTGCTGAGCTCACCCGAACCGTTTCTCGTCGTCTTCTCCAACACGCTGTTTCGGGGGACGGCCGAGACCGGGATGAAGATTCTTAAGCCGCTCGATGCTCCGGGCAGCCCTCTTGGATCAGCCGCATTGCCGCAGCAGATTCGATGCTGCGGAGCAGCATAACGGACAGGGCGTAACCGAGCATTACACGGGAATTGGCGAGGTCATGGGGGTCTACTTTCTCGGTGATTTTTTCGCCAGGGTCAAACATCCGTTCCGCATCAAACGCAGCCTTCTGCTTACGTGGGAGGATATGAAGAGCGAGAACATCATTGTGCTCGGGTCACCGGCCGAGAATCTTTTTCTCCGCGATCTGCCACAGAAGCAGGAGCTAATCTTTCGGCCACTCAAGGACGAACAGGGGCGAAATACATTCGGCGTCGTGAATACCAAACCACGGCCCGGTGAGCAGAAGGTCTATCTTGCGCGGCAGGATGGCCCTTCGCGGAGTCAGATAACCGAGGATTACGCGGTCATCAGTCTGTTACAAGGCCTTGACGCCCGCAACCGCCTGTTCATCCTTGCCGGGATCACGACGCTTGGCACGCAGGCGGCCGCCGAATACGTGAGTAAGCCGGAATACATCAAGGAGATCGATCTCAAGCTTGAACACATCGCCTCCCGGGAGTGCCTCCACGCCTGCCTTCCGCTTATCAACTTCTTGTCAAAGTGAAGGTAACCGGTGGCGTCCCCGTGCACATCGCGTATGTGACTGCGTCAGTGTGCTGTAGGCAGGGGGTCGGGGGTCGGGGATCGGGGATCAGAAGAACATTTTTCATTTTCAATTTTAGAATTGTCATTTGTAATTGATGTAGCGCTCGCAACGCAAATGACAAATGACAATTCTAAAATGGAAAATGAGAAATGGTTCTTCCCGGCCCCCGATCCACCGATCCCCGACCCCTGATCCCTGATCCCCGAACCCCTCTTATGCGAATTCTCCAGGTTAGCTCTGCCGACGAATATGGCGGAGGCGAACGGCACGTTACAGATCTCGCCCGCGCACTGATTGAACGGGGGCACGAATTGCACGTCGCCGTTCGACCTCAAAGTCCCCTCCGTCGAGTGCTCGAGGATACCCCCACGATCGTCTGGCACGAGCTTCCGCTTCGCGGCGCGATCGATCCTCAGTCGGCAGCCGGCCTTGCTCGCGTGATACGCGAGAACAAGATCGATATCGTTCACGCGCACGTTGCCCGCGACTATCCGGTTTCTGGTTTTGCAGCGAAATTGACTCGAACACCTTTCGTCCTCACTCGCCACCATTTCAACCGTCTCAAAGGCGGCCGCTTTTATCCCTCGATTATCGGAAATTCCTGCCGTCTCATTGCTGTTTCACGGAGTGTAGCTTCGACCCTGGCCGACGCCCTTCCATCAGATCTCGCGGACCGCATTGTAGTCATACCGAACTGGATAAACCTCAATGAATCGCGGCCGGCTGATCGCGCATTTGCCAGGGAGGCGCTTGGCATCAAGAGGCTGCTTGCGATTGGGATTGCCGGAAAGATCACGCCCCTCAAGGGACACATGCTCTTTCTTCAAATGGCAAAGCGCCTGATGGATGAGAACAACACGCTGGACGTCGATTTTATCGTGGCGGGCGACAGTGAACCGCGAGACAAGAAATACGAGCGCGAGTTGCGCGCATTTGTCGAGTCTGCAGGGCTCGGTGGATCTGTCCGCTTCGTAGGATTCGTACCTCAGATTGACACGCTGTTTCCGGCATTCGACATTATCGTTGCACCTTCCGAGGACGAGGCGTTCTCGCTCGTCGTTGCCGAAGCAATGGCAGCCGAATGTGCGGTTGTTGCAGCTGATCGAGGGGGAATGTCGGAGCTTGTCGAAGATGGAGTCAACGGGCTGCTTGTCAGGAATCTCGAGCCCGGCGCATTTGCAGAATCAGTAAGATCGTTGATCGATGATCCGGAACTGAGAGCAAAGCTCGGCGCCGCTGCTCGCGCAATCGATAAGCTCACGTTTTTCACGCGAGTTGGTGATCGATCGTATCGAAGCGATCTATCGTGAGTTGGTCACACCGTCTCAGTTGAAGTAGTGATACGTTCGTGCAAGGACGATCGCCCTTACGAGCTGCAAATCGAGTAACGCAGGCTCGATAAGGTTCTGCCGCCGCGCCTCTTCCCTGGCGGCCGGTTCCTTCATCCTCAACGCCAGCAACCAGCTCTTTCCGGATCGTTCGTCGAGCTTCAGAAGCGTATCTCGCTCGGTCTGGGCCTGATCACGCTTGCCCTGCTTTTCGAGCATCTCAGCGTAAACAGCGCGAACAACCAGCGACTTCGGAAATGACTTGAGACATTCCTCAAGAACGGCGGTCGCGCGTTCGAGATCGTTGGTTTGCTCGTAGGAAAAAGCCAGCAACAGAGGTGTGAAAGGCCGCGCATAATTGTGTTTCAAAGCGTATTCCGCAAACTGTGCGGCTTCGGCAGGTCTCTTCAACTGATAAAGCAGCAGTGCCCGCCCGAGATGCGCCCCGGCATTCGCTGAATCAAGCGACAACGACTGGTCATAGCGGCGCAGCAGAGATTCATTAAACGATGGAGAGTCGGGATTGAATCGGAAGTCGATTTGACTCTGGGCCTTCTGGCTCGCGAGCACATCATCCGCTCGCAGTGCAAGCAGCCCGGCAAGAATAAGAATCAGTGCAAGTCCGGCGAAAACGGCAGCTCCTGGCAGCTGCCAACTGGCAGTCTGCTCGTGGCTCGAAGCCTGCTCGCTTTCTGACGCCCGCGCTTTGGCGAGTCCAAGACTGGTGAGGCAAGCGGCCATAATCGCGGGTGGCGCGGCCCGAATAGAAAACCCGCTGATCGCTGAGCTGATGCCGAAAGCTGCGAGCCCGTAGAGCGAGCCAAGCACCCAGGCTCCGTCTAACGCCAGCACGCGCGCGCCACATCATCCTCGCAACCAGCCACCAGAACGCACAAAACAGTGCGAATCCGACGATTCCCAGTTCCGCGAGCACCTGGAGATACTCGTTGTGCGCGTGCGGGTTTCGAATCTCGTCATAGTCTTCGGGCTCGGAAGCGGCGGCCCACTTCGCATACAGCGGATTCTCTACGAAGAACCTGCGATAGTCGCCATAACGTGCCGGGAATCCACCCACGCCGACACCAGCCACAAAATTGTGTTTCGCGGCCTCCCAGGCCGTGATCCACTTCGTCATCCGGCTCGTCAATCCATACTCACCCGGAGCACCTCCGGCTGCGGTCTGTATCGTGATGGCCGACCGCAGTCGCTCGACTAGCTGCTCTCGTTTGAACAGAAGCAACCCTGCCAGACCCACGGCGAGGGCAATTCCGATGGTGATCAACCTCACTCGATCGTGAGCACGAAGAAGCTTCGTCGCGAGAGAGATTCCGATCAACAACAAGTGCCACGGCAAGACCCAGAATGGCGCCTCTCCGCAGCGTCAGGAGCAATGCCGCTGCGCCAGCGCAAAGCGCAACTGCGGACAAGATCAGAAGCGAACGTTTGGGCGTGGAAATAAAAAGCACGAGCTGAAGCGGAAGGAGTAGTGCAAGGAGTTCAGTCGTAATGCCATGACTGAAGAAGACGCCATACATCACGCCATCAAACATTGTGTACTCGACAAACTGGGAACCCGCAAGAATCAGGATGACGAGTGTCATCGAGTAGTAGAGCCATTCCGCTGATCGTGACGAGAGCCCGAAGAGGCCCGTGGTTACCAGCACTGCAAAACAGAACCATAGCCCGGCGACACGCAGTCCTTCCGTCCAATCTGGTGCCCATAAGAAAAGAAACTGCTTGCCAGATCAGAAATAACCCAAGGACCCCTGTCAGCATCGCCGTTTCCCGATTGATTCGGATGGGTGTCTGGCGGCGAAAGAGAACCGCCAGAGCAATCGCGAGAAGGATGGCAACGCTCGTTGCAAGCACGAATTCCTGGGTTGCCAGTCCCTGATAGTTGATATCAGGGATAATGTAGAAGTTGGGAACCAGCGCCAGAAATGGTACGAGGGGAAATATCAGTTCGAGCAGACGGATACTCGAAGCTTCAGGCTTTCGGGTTTGCTTGCGCTTCATTTAGCAATGGGATTGAGCAAGCTCCAACTCAATTCGGAGTCGTAGGAACGCGGGGTTCCGGAGCTTTCGGACGTCTCTTTCGCGAAAAAGTCATCGGCTGGCTCGGAACTATATCAAGTGCTCCATCACATGCCGTCTCGCCGGAGACCTTTTTTGCTGCGGCTGGCGTGACAGGTTTTGAAGGCGATTTGGCCGGCTTGCGAGATTGCCCCATAGCCACAACCGGCAGGGAAATAATAATCGCCAGCAGCAACACGACACATACTGTCACACCATGGCATCAATTTTTGTCTCATCGAGGTTCGCTCCAAAGAAATTTTATATCAAGATGGGCACAATCTGGAAATAAGTTCTTGCCTTGGTAATTGCCGTTGCCTATAATTCGCGCGGACTTGATCGTCAAACACATCTTCACTAGATTCAGATTAATAGAAGCAGGCCCTGAATGATGCTTTCGAGTGGCGGGAATGGCTGTTGATACCGGGCACTTGCAGTTAGCGCACTGTGCTCTCTGCTCTGGCTCAGGCTGGGAAGTCGTGGAGGGGAAAGGTATCCGCCCCTGTGCGTGCCGCCTGAAAGAGAGGCGCGAGCAGCTGCTCGAAGCTGTGCGCATCCCAAAGCGCTACGAGAATTGTTCATTTGAGAACTTTCATCCGCAGGGAAAGGGCTCGGGAAAACATTTTGTAGCGCAGGCACGCGCGCTGGTCGACGCGAAGCATCTGGTCGATGAGTTTCCCGGTATTGAGATCGGGCTTCTTTTCATGGGACCCTGCGGCGTGGGCAAGACTCACCTGGCATCTGCCATTGCGCGCGCTCTCGTGACTCGTAAGGGTGTCTCCTGCCTTTTCTACGATTTCAGAGATCTGCTCAAGGAAATCCAGGACAGCTATAACCCCGTTTCGAAGAATTCAGAGCTCAAGGTTCTGCGCCCCGTGTACGACACGGAAGTGCTGGTGCTCGATGAGCTCGGTGCGAGCAAGCCCACTGACTGGGTAAGAGATACGATGACCCAGATCATCAACAATCGTTACAACGACAAGAAGATGACTATCTTCACCACCAATTATCTGGATGTCGCCCAGAATCCCGGCGAAGAAACGCTGACCGATAGAGTCGGTGTGCGTCTCCGCTCCCGCCTGCACGAAATGTGCAAGATCGTCCTCGTTACAGGCGACGATTACCGCGAAAAGATCAAAGAAAACCGCGGCCGCAAGTTTTCGTAACTCGATCGCGCTGCGAAGCAACCCCGCAGCCGCTACGCGGCTGCGCAAGCTAAAGCTTAACTCGAACACACGCGGTTTGAGTTCAAGCTTCAGCTTGCCGCCGTTGCCGAAGGCAACGGCGGTTGTGGCTTTGTGGGATAAAGTACTTGTCAGAAGTCTATTCCTTTGGTAGAATCTACCCCTCTATGAAACACCTCCAACGCGTGGAGTCCGATGAGCAGTCCATTGGTACAGATCTCAGTGATCCACCAGCTCTCCACGCGCGCGCCATGGACAATCTTCGCTTTATCCGCGAGACCATGGAACGCGCCGGGTCATTTACCGCCGTTCCAGGCTGGGGAGGTGTTCTCATCGGAGTCTCTGCAGTCGGAGCAGCCGCGATTGCCGGCGGAAGCGCGTTCGCTCCCCGGTGGCGCACGGTCTGGCTTGGCGAAGCTGCTCTCGCTCTCGTGATTGGCATTCTGACTACTCGCCAGAAGGCGCGGCGCGCGCGCATCAGCCTCATAAACGGTCCCGGACGTCGCTTCATACTGAGTCTTGTAGCGCCGCTTGCATCAGGAGCTGTTCTGACCGTCGCCCTTTCACGACTGGAGTCTTATTCGGCGCTCCCAGGTCTCTGGCTTCTGCTCTACGGTACGGGTGTCATAACCGGAGGTGCATTCGCAGTTCGCGTGGTACCCATCATGGGAATGTGCTTCATGACCCTCGGTGGTCTGGCATTGATACTTCCGTCACCGTGGCCGGAAGTCTTGATGGGTGCCGGCTTTGGAGGCCTCCATCTTGTCTTTGGATTGATCATCGCGAGGAAGTACGGTGGCTAAGGCAAATACCCAGCAAAGTGCCCAGCAAAGCTGAAAGACGGAACGAACGCCGAAGCGAGCGACGCGCAGCCATCCGCCAGGTGAAGGGGCTCAGGGCCGCAGAGCGCGCTCCCGCGCTTGACGGACTAATACACGAACGGATGCGACTCGGAATTGTGAGTGCTTTGGCGGCGAGCGAATCGCTCACGTTCAATGATCTCAAAGATCTCCTCAAAACTACGGATGGCAACGTCAGCGTTCACGCGCGGAAGCTCGAAGAGGCCGATTACATTTCATGCACCAAGTCTTTTGAAGGGCGAATTCCGCGAACTGAATATCGACTCACCCGCATCGGGCGCGAGGCTCTTGAACGTTACCTCGATCATATGGAGGCGCTCGTCCGAGCTGCGCGCAATCGACTGTGATTATCATTCTATTAGTAACACTTCTTGTTGGTTCGGCGATCGCGGCCGGCGTCTTCGCCGGTGTTACCGGACGCCCGGATCATGGTCAGAGCTTTGGCCACAAAGTATCGCTCGGAGCACCGGCAAGGGAGATTAATTGATGCGCGAAAGTCTTCTTGAACATCCAGTTGAAGCGCCTTCACTCAAGTCAGTTCATTCGCTAATCGACGTAGGGACCCTGGAGCACGTCGAATTTGTCGACTTGACAGAGAGGATTGCCGAACTGGTTCACCAGTCAAAGGTTAGTGCGGGAATTGCCAGCATTCAGACGAGGCATACAACGACAGGCATCGTCGTCAACGAACACGAACCCTTGCTGATTTCTGACATGAAGAGGCTTCTGGAGCGCATTGTCCCCGAGCACGATAATTACGAGCACGACAATCTCGACATCCGCACAGTGAATCTCACCCCAGACGAGCGTCGCAACGGCCACTCTCATTGCCGATCGCTCTTCCTGCCGTCAAGTGAAACCATCCACATCGCCGGCGGCGAACTTCAACTCGGCCGCTGGCAAAGAATCTTTTTCGTGGAACTCGATGGACCCCGCGAACGTCTCATTTCATTGGCAATTCTTGGGATTTGATACGTTCTAAGGGCAGGGTCGGCGTGGAGTTTAAGAGGGTCTCACGCGAAGCCGCCGAAGACGCGAAAAGAACCAAGGAAGATGCTGTCTTCGAGTCACTGTTATTCTTTTTCGCGTCTTCGCGGCTTCGCGTGAGATACCTACCTTGAACTCCATGTCCCAGTTAATGATCGGTGCGTTTCCATCGTTATTATTCTGGGAACCTCTTAGTGGTTGTCCGGCGTAGATATAACGGCGAATGAGACATCTTTATTCTTTCTATTCCGATTCGATCAGGATTGCCCTGCAATCGATATTTGCCCATAAATTGCGGGCTTTTCTGACACTTATTGGAATCATCATCGGAGTCGCATCGGTTGTGGTGGTCGGGGCATCGATCAGCGGATTCAATGCCTACGTCGTGGAAGCCGTGTCCAAGGCCATTGGTATAAACCACTTCATGATGGCGAGGATGGCGCATGTCGGACACAGGTCGGTCGACGAGTGGGAGAGGATGGATCGCCGTAATAAACGCCTCTACTGGGAAGATTACGAATGGGTTGCGCGCAATTGTCCGTCCTGTAACGAGGTAGGCGCGCAGATGGAGACGCCAGATTGACATGAAGCAGGACGGTCACGAGACCTTTGGCACTGAGGTGGCCGGTGTGACCGCCAATATGGTGGAGATCGAGAACAAGACAGTCGGGGAAGGAAGGTTCATCGTACCGCACGAAGTCGAGCACGCGTCAAACGTGGCGGTCATCGGAAATGAGCTCAGGGAGAAGTTCTTTCTTGGTCGCGACCCGATCGGAAAGATCATCAAAGTTAAGGAAGTGCCGATGACGATCGTCGGAGTTGAAGCCGCCCGGGGCTCATTCTTCGGCAATTCGATGGACAATCACGTCTACATTCCAATTACGACCTTCGGAAAGATGTTCGGACGGCGGCAGAGCATTCAGATACACGGAAAGTCGAACGAGAAGCCACAGTTTGAGCGAGCGATCGAGGAAGCCAGGCTCGCGATGCGCAATCGGCACAAGCTGATCGGCAACGAGGAGGATGATTTCGGGCTGGTGAATGTCGACCAGTTGAACGGTCAGATCGATGAGTTTACGGGTGCCATCGCTCTGGTTGTGACCCCGATCACGCTGCTATCGCTTCTCGTTGGCGGAATCGTCGTCATGAACATCATGCTGGTCAGTGTGACCGAGCGGACCTTTGAAATCGGCTTGAGAAAAGCCGTCGGCGCAAGGAGCCGTCAGATTCTGATGCAGTTCCTGATCGAGTCGTCTTTCCTCTCGTCAGTTGGCGGCGTTTTTGGATTATTGCTGGCGTGGGGAGTCGCAATGATTATCCGCATTTCGACACCGATTCCGATGACGATCACTGCCGGCTATATCCTGCTTTCGCTCATCGTTTCCGGTGGAATTGGAATGATCTTTGGCATCTATCCTGCTTACAAGGCCTCGAGGCTTGACCCGATCGTCGCACTAACCAAGAGTTAAAGAAGAGAATGTTTTTGAAGCTGAGATCACTGATTCCGATCGAAACGATCTCGATGGCGATCGGAACGATTCGCGCACACAAGTTCCGGAGCTTTCTTACGGTTCTTGGAATCGTGATTGGTGTCACGGTAGTCGTCGCAATCGCATCGATTCTTACCGGCCTGAGGACGAGCATCGTCAGTATTGTCGAAGACTACGGGACGAACAATATCTATGCGTTTCATCTGACGACAGGGCCGCGGATGGGAAACCGCGATCGCAGCGAATGGAATCGCAAGCCGCTTACCCCTGAAGACGCTGACGCGATCAAGGAACTGGCGCCGGCAATCGAAGACGTCTCGAATGTTCTCTTTACCTGGTGGAGAGACCGGACTATCAAGTATGGAAACAACACGTACCGCCAGGGAGATTTGCAAGGGGTGTCGGCGAGCTACGCGCACATTGCAAACATTTCAGTTGCAGACGGGCGTTTTCTGAGCGAGATCGATGACTCGCATAAACGCAACGTTGTGGTCATCGGCGTGAACGTTGCCGAAGCGCTCTTTCCGAACAGGAGTCAGATTGCAGGGACTGAGGTCGAGCTTGCGGGAAAGAACTTCGAGGTCATTGGCGTTCTCGAGAAACGCAAGAGTGGTTTCTTCGGAGAGAACGAAGAAGACAGTGCAATCTTTATTCCGTTCGAGACGGCAAAGAAGATGTTTCCGCAGCGCGACTTCATGATGATCATGATGCGCGCCAGGACCGGGATGCTCAGCGAGGGCCTGAATCAGGCGGAAGAAATCCTCAGACGTCGCCGAAATGTGAAATACCACGAGCCAAACAACTTCGATCTCAACACCGCAGACCGGATGATTCAGCAGTTTGACGGCATCACAAAGTACGTGGGACTCTTTGCCATTGCTATCTCGGCAGTCGGCCTTCTGGTTGGCGGAATCGGTGTCATGAACATCATGCTGGTGAGCGTGACCGAGAGGACACGCGAGATAGGCGTGCGAAAGGCAATCGGTGCTCGCCGCCGCGATATTGTGAGTCAGTTCATGTTCGAAGCGATGACCCTGACCGGGCTCGGCGGCGTGCTCGGAGTGGCGCTCGCAATCGTGGCGAGCTATGTCATCATGTTTTTCATTCCCGGACTCCCCGCGTCCATTCCGCTGTGGGCTGTCGTCACCGGATTCCTGGTTTCAGTCGTTATTGGATTGGTTTTCGGCGTCTGGCCTGCAAAGAAAGCCGCCGCCCTTGATCCCATCGAATGTCTTCGCTGGGAATAATTAAGGTACGTTGTACCGCCTTTCAGGCGGAATCGTGGCATTCAAACGCGTTCGAATGTCACGATTCCGCCTAAAAGGCGGTACAACGTACCTGATCTACGTTGCGCGGGTAAACTCGAGCGCGGCGAAGCTTACAACCGACGTCTGATCGATATTCCACTGATCATACTTCACCAGCTGAGCTCGAGCTTCTGGCATCGCCTTCAGCCACGTATAAAGCGGTGAGAAACCACACCATTTGAGCCGGTCCTGCTTTTCGAGCATCAGATCAAAGAAACCGGGAGCGTCGCCCTCATCTATTCGGGCAAGACATTCTCGGTCATCACTTTCGATTGGAGACATTTCTCCCTCAAATGCCTCCACCGCGAGCTGGTCTCCGTACCGCGGTCCGATATGCGAAAGGTCGATACCAAGCACCCAGAAGAGCCGATCACGATTCCTGTCGGCAAGTTCACCTAAAGCGTCAAAGAAGCGATGCAACGAGTCATCCTGCTCAGGAGCTTCGCCGGTTGCAAAACATCGCGCAAACGGACCGCAAAGGATCGGAAGGATCTTTATGTCACTTCCCATCATATGTCGAAGAAAGACAGCCTGGAATTCAATCGAATGCTCGATGGAATGGCAGTAATCCTCGGTCACTATCGAGTCGCCTGCCCGCCCTTCGAGCCACGTCACCATAGATGTGTCGACTTCGACGTTTCCGAGCGGGGTTGCAAACGGCTTCCGTGTCAGGCCAAAACGCTCGGGTGTGCCGTAGTGAGACGTTCCGAGTATCACAAACGTGCGTCCCTGCAGGTCGTCAGTCAAACGGCTATAGGCTGCCGCGTAGCAGTCCCAGCCGCCTTCAGGGCTGATGTGAGGCGCGGCTATCCCTATGCGCGCATTTCTCTCCTGACCATTGAGATGTCCTATCTTGTCTGAAAGCAAACCGGTCAGACTCTCGCCGTCGTCCGGATAGGCGGTCCCAGCGTGCGCCGCGAGTCGAATCGGGGATGACGCGAACTCATCACGTCGCCTGTTGCGCCTCTCCTCAAATTCGGGCCCTTCGACGAAGCCGTTGCCCGTAAGAGCACTGACCATTGACGAGACGACATCACCCGGAATGATCTGCCCGGTGAGCTTTGAAAGGTAAGCCTGCAGGTCGAGCTCAGTCTCCTCACCATTGAAAAAGCTGAGCCCTTGCGCAAGAAGGGGAGGGACTATGAGGATAGCGTCAGAGTACTGAAAGGGTCTCTGATGAGCAGACCCGGTGCGCTCTCCGACCGGTGATGGCATGAAATCCAGCCCATCACGCAACTTTGGCAGAATTTTGGACATATATCAGAAGAAATACCACGGAACACACGGAAAAACGAAAAACGGGAAAACACGGAAGAAACTTTTAGGTTTTTCCGTGTTTTCCCGTCTTCCGTGTGTTCCGTGGTTACTCTTCGTCTAGAACTGGAACCTCGCGGCCAGCTGCACCTGCCGCTCGCGGAAGAGCGTGCCACCCGCCGCTGTAACTGTGTTGAACGGTGTGTTGTAGTTCAGTGTGTTGTTCGTGGTGTTGAGGTTGTAGAACGTGTTGTTGACCTGCGTCACCTGCGTCCGGTTGAAGAGATTGAATGCTTCACCGAGAATCTCGATATTCAAATCTTCGGTAATGTGGAAGCGTCGCGAGATACGCAGATCAACGTTCCAGAGCTCAGGCTCACGGAAGGAGTTTCGTTCAACGAGTGGGAAGCGGTTCGCTCCGCCTGAACGGTTGAGGCTTCCTGCACCACCCGCTGCTTCCCGAGACGAAAGCACTGAACGGTCGTCCGGTGTAGTACTGGACGATTGGTGCAATCGACCAGCCGTCCACGAGTGCATCGACGAAATTGTTGTTCTACAGCAAATCGTGGAGCAACAACTGCGCTGACTACGAACTTGTGACGAACGTCAAAGTTCGATGTTCCGATCTCAAGGTCCTTATCGAACACATTGAACGGAACGTTGTTTGTCGTGAAGGTCTGGGACGTCTGATTGTTGTCGGTTGCCTTTGACAAGCGTATAGCTGGCGATGAACTGCAATCCGTTGCTGAATCTCCGGTTGGCCTGAAGGACAAGAGCGTTGTACTGAGACTTGACACTACTCTGGATCTCGGTGATCTGAGCGAAGCCGGGGATGCGACGTGCCGTCGGGAAGAGCGGGATCGTAACCGTTTGACCGGCATAAGGACCACCAATCACAGGAAAACTTCGTGACTCAGTCGGAACTCCAAGATTCCGGTCGACGAAAGTCGGCAGGTTCGTCCCAAGGCTGAACAGATAGGAAGCCGAAACCGTGGTGTTCCGCATGATTTGCCGCTCGAAGATGAGGTCGGCCTGGTGGATCGCCGGATTCCCGAAATTCGGTGCGAAGAACTGGATCGCTCCCTGCGTGGCTGGTGCTGAGGCCAGAACGTTCGGGAAGATCGGCGAGGTAGCAAGAGCTGGAGCCAGGCTTACCTGAGTTTGCCCGCCTTGCGCTCCAGTGTTGACCAGTGCATTCGAGATCGTCGAATTGATGATGCGCCCGTAATAGAGACCGTAGCCTCCACGCACCGAGGTCTTGCCATCTCCAGTCAGATCGACCGCAAAGCCGAACCGCGGACCAAAGTTATTCTTGTCATTTGGCAGTTGCGATGTCACTCCATTCAGAGACAGTCCAGTAACCGGATCGACGGTCGTGTCGGGATTTGGATTCACTGCGTCAGGAAGAACCTGATACTCGTAGCGGAGCCCAAAGCTGAAGGTCACCCTCGGGACGAATTTCCAGTCGAGTTGAGCATAAGCATTGAAATCAGTCGTGCTTAGCTCTGAAGCAGTTGGCCCGAAACCCTGTGTGTAATTGCTCGTGTAGCACTTACCCCTGGTGCGAGAGCTCAGTACGCATGGAACTGTCGCAGGGAGTCCAGACCTGAAATTGACATAGTCAATGATGAAGTCATTGATGTTGTTGTATCCATACCCGCCGCTTTCCAGGCGCAGGTTGTCGAGAACGTCTGTGACTTTGTTGACGTCGACGCCGAATTTGAACGTATAGGCTCCCTTTGAATACGTAACGTTGTCAGTGAACTGCCACCTGGTCTCTTCAGGATAGGCGGGCCGCTCGAGAAAATTGGGCTTGCCGAAAGTCAGTCCGTTCTGGAGGAAGACCTCCGGTGAGGTGCCTCTCAGCGCGGTTGTCGGCTCGCCAGGTGCCGGCGGCTGGCTGATCTGAAACTCAAAATCGCGCGCGTACTGGACGCGGAATTCATTCAAGAGCGTCGGAGTGATCGTCGATTGAAGGCGTAAGGTTCCCCAGTCAATCTTGACGAAATCGTCGCCAAAGCTCGCTACACCAAGAGTATTTGTCGGCTGCGTCTGAACGCCAGCGGGCGAATCCCAGCGGAGCCGGTTGTATGTAAACGAGAGCAGATTCCGGCTGTTTATGTGGAAGTCGATCTTCGGGAGGAACAGCGTCTGGTCGCCCTTGCGTGGAACGGGCCCTGACAACGAATTGAGGAACGCGACTGTCGAATCGATTTGCGCATCCGTAAGGTTGCGTGTTGGAGCCTTAAGCAGCGTCCGGTCGACCGTGTTCAAATAGCCCGGTTGGCTGAAGATCGCCAGGCCCGGGAAATTGCGCTTCTGCTGGTCATAACTGAAGAAAAAGAAGAGCCGGTCCTTGATGATCGGTCCACCGATCGTCCCTCCGAATTGATGGCGCACGTCTTCCGGTTTGATACCGACCGTTGTCGCCGTTCCGCCAGAAAGAATCGACTGGAACGCCAGCGGGTTCCTTGCACCCCAGCTGTTGTTTCGTTGGTAGTAGAAAGCATCGCCGTGAAACTCGTTTGTCCCGCTCTTGGTGACCGCGTTGACCACGCCACCAGCGGCTCGGCCATATTCAGCAGAATAGTTCGAGGTATTGACCTGAAACTCGCGAATCGACGACTGACTGATCGAATAGCTGATTCGCGTCCGGCCACGCTCTTCAGAGAAGAAGGCCTGGTTGTTGTCACCACCATCAACAGTGTTGTTGTTGAGCAACCCGGATATCCCGCGAAAACTGATCAGTCCGAAGTTTCCGTCTGCGGCTGACCCGGGAGTGAGCAAAGCGAAATTTGACCAGCGCCGGCCATTGATAGGCAGCTCGTTGATCGCGGTCTGATTGATATTGCTCGCGAATTCCTTTGACTCGGTGTTGACTACCTGAGCGTCAGCGATGATTTCAACCGTCGCTGCGGCAGCGCCGATCCTGAGCGCGGCATTGACGTCGGTCAGCCTGCCAACCTCGACAGTTATCTCGCTCTGCTTGTAGTCAGCGAAACCTGACGCACTGACGCTGACGCTGTAAGTGCCAGGCTGAAGGTTCGCAAAACGAAACCGGCCGTCTTCTCCAGTGACAACCGTTTCCTCTTTGTTCGTTCCCTGACTCCGAAGAGTAACCGTCGCGCTGGGTATCGCAGCATTCGAAGGATCGGTAACGGTGCCCCCAATCGCTCCGGTTACGGCTGACTGTGCGAGCGCGCTGCCTGCACCACTGAGGATGACAGCCAGACAAAATGCTGTCATGAGCAACATACGAGTCGAGATACTTCTCAACATTTTCTTCTTTCGCCTCACTTCTTTGAAACTGTTGGTGTCTTGATCATTTTCCCGGGGACGTAGTTCGGAACATTCTCCAGATATGCCCACGAGCTCATATCTGAAACGCTCAATACGGTTTTCATCCCTGCTGTTGCCGCCTTGAGGTCGGAATCTAGTGCGCCTCTTAACCGGGCGCTTGACGGCTTATTCCAAGCGAAGAACCTGCGACAGCCCCTTACTTTTCTTTGCCGAGAGTCTGAATAGACCTTGTTCGAACCCCTTGAATTAAGTTCACAAGGTTAGTCCAGACTCCTCGTCAAATCAAGTTAAGTTGATATGAAGACGGTTTCGTGTAATCCAAAAACCTCGATTCCACCACTATTGTATGTGAAACCGAGGGAGGCTAAGCTACGTATGAATAGACTTATGAGAGTTGTCCCGAAAGTTCTGGTGGTTTTAGTTGTCATCGCTCTGTTCGCGGTGTGTGCAGACGGACAAAGCCGCCGCCAGAAGCCTGTTCCGGCGCCAAAAACAGCACAGCCTGCTCTCTCGGATCAGGCAACTGAGGCGCGGACGAATCTCATTGCTGCTACAACGAGTTACAAGCAAAGTCTTGAGACAGTACTTGAACTCCAGCGCAAGAATGAATCTGTCGCTGAGAATAACTTAACCAGACAGAAAGAAATGTTTGCTGCCGGGATCGTCTCGCGTCTCGAGGTTGAGAAGAGCGAGCAGTCTCTTCTCGAGCTTCGTGCACGATCTGCCGATGTCTACAAGCAGATCGAAGGTGCCGATCACCTCATTACGGAAGTTGCTGCGGAAGAGCAACTGGCAAAGGCAAGGAAGAACTCTTCCTCGACAGTGACTTCACAGCAACGTGGGCTTGTGCTTGTCAGGTATGCGGGAACTTCGCCGTGGTCGCTAAATGACTACGCGGGACTTGATCAGTTTTTCAGAAACAAGTTCGCTCGATCGATGCCGGTCAGCGCCTATGGGCAAACAGATGTCCACGATCGGATGGGCTTTGCTCACCACGGCGCGATCGACGTTGCACTTCACCCGGATAGCGTCGAAGGCCGCGCTCTGATGGCGCATCTGCAGTCGTTGGGGATTCCTTTCCTGGCCTTTCGCGCGGCTGTAGCCGGATCTGCCACCGGTGCTCACATTCACATCGGTCCTCCTTCACATCGTGTTGGATCTCGCTAGATCAGTTTGAGTTCACACTTTAGTCTGCACCCGAGCAAGCTAAAAGCTTGAACTCGAACCCGAATTCGATACTCTAAGGACATGCGAGCGATCTCGATAGCGAACTGGATGCTCACAGGTGTCTCTATCTACCTGGCGCTCGGTCTTGTCTTTGCTGCTCTCTTTCTCATCTTTGGCATAAGGAAGGTGGACGCCGCATCGATCGGGGCGCCGGTTTCCTTCAAGCTCGTAATCCTTCCCGGCGTAGTAGTGCTGTGGCCTTTCCTGCTGATCAAATGGTTGTTCAGGAGGCAAAAGTGATTCGAGGTTTGCGGGTTGCGCACAGGTTCATTTTTGTTTTGCTGGCGCTTGCTCTGGCTGCGTTATTGATCGCCGGACTTCGCGCACGCAGGATTCCAGCCTCCGGCTCCATCCGGAACAGCCAACGCGCCTGATACCTCCGGCTTTCGTTTACTTGAGAAGACGGGTCTGAGCGTGCGCACTTCAGTCGGATCAATCGAGCTTATCCCCGCGCGTCTCACCTCGGTGCCGGATCCACTGTTGTATTGGAACCGCACTGACTCGATGAGTGACGGCGCGATGCTCCTCGGCCCGCTTGATGGAATGAGCCTCCGGCGCTTCTCAATACCTGAGAGCGGCTACCTCATTATTTATAGCCTTGCCCGCAGAGAAGTCGTAGCTTCGGACCGCATCGAATTGCCGGAGGGCCGCCGGTGAGCCACACCTACAGCGCTATCGCGTGGAATCGCCAGAAGAAGCTCTACGACCTGGTGGCGCTTGGCGGGATTGGCTTATACCTGTCGATCTTTGTTGTGTTGGGTGTAATTCTTTTTCCACAGGCAACAATCGAGACGCTGCTTATTCGCGGGTTTGGAACTTGTGCTCTACTTCTTCTGCACTTCGTTCTTGCTATCGGACCCATGACTCGAATCTGGCCAAGCCTGGTGCCTCTCCTGTACAACCGGCGCCATCTGGGACTGATGACATTTGCAGTCGCACTTGCTCATGGGAGCCTTGCGACTTTCCAGTTTCACGCAAACGGCGACCTGAATCCGCTCGTGAGTCTCATAGCAAGCAACACTCGCATCGGAAGTCTGCCTCACTTTCCGTTTGAGTTGTTGGGAGTGGCTGCGCTCTCGATTCTGTTTCTGATGGCAGTAACGAGTCACGATTTCTGGCTGGCGAACCTGACTCCACCAGTGTGGAAGGCTCTGCATATGCTGGTCTATGTGGCTTACTTCCTGATCGTGGCTCATGTCGTGCTCGGTGTTCTTCAGTCAGAAACAAATCCGCTGCTGACATCCATCCTCGTCCTTGGAATCATCATTCTTCTGTCGCTTCACCTCTTCTCAGGGTTTCGCGAGCGGCGTCTGGATCGCGAGATCAGCAGAGGTGAGATGGTGGACGTTTGTGGGGTCAATGAAATTGACAACAACCGGGCAAGGATCGTTTGCGCGGGCGGTGAAAGAGTTGCCATCTTCAAGTACGATGGCTTGATCTCGGCCATCTCGAATGTGTGCTGGCACCAGAATGGTCCACTCGGTGAAGGCCGCATAGTTGATGGATGCGTGACGTGCCCGTGGCACGGGTATCAGTATCTGCCGCAGACCGGCGCTGCGCCGACGCCCTACACGGACAAGGTGGCGACATACCGAACCAGTGTCAAAAACGGGCGAGTGCTGCTCGATCCGAGAGCTTTGCCGGCTGGAACGCGAGTCGAACCGTCACGTATCAGATCTCGAAGCATGAAGAGCGACGACTTTTACAACGGAAATGAGCCAGTTGCACCTCGACGCATTGCGAAGAATGTTCGCATTGCCGTTCTGGTGTTCCTTGTTCTGGCGGCAATCATATCGGTTGTGCTCGCCGCGGCGCAGCGTGGCTTTGAATCGAGCCAATCCGAGTACGGAAAGAAGCGAGAGTTCGAGGGCGTAATCTCGCTACGTCCATTTCCAAGATTGCTGGTCACCCGGCCGGGTAGCTCGACGTCCTATTCCCGGTACACTCTTGTTGGCACCGGGGAAGCGTGGTGCGAACGACCTCGTGCGCGAATTCGATGGCCGACTCGTGCGATTGAGCGGCACTTTGATATATCGCGACGACGTGACTATGGTCGAATTTGAGCCGGACAGCATTGTTGTTCTTCCCTCATCCGAACGACCCTCTGGAACTCCTGAGTGGATAAGCGAAGTAACACTAGTCGGTGAAATTGTGGACAGTAAGTGTTACCTCGGCGCGATGAACCCGGGTCATACAAAAGTGCATCGCGATTGTGCCGTCCGGTGCATCAGCGGAGGTGTTCCGCCGATGTTTGTCGCGACTGATAGTGAAGGGAAGACCTCGATGTACTGGCTGGTCAAAGAGAGCGGCCGCCCGATTGGGACAGAGGTTCTCGACAAGGTCGCCGAGACGATCGAGATTACGGGCGAAACAAGGAAAGAAGGTGACCAGCTGTTTCTGAGAGCGGATCCATCGACCTACAGACGGAAGTGATCAGGCTACGTCGTACGCGCCTTCAGGCGGAATCGTAGCCATCGTCAAGACTTGCTCAGACATGTCACGAAGTCCTAAGTCGGCTCTAACACAGGCAGCCCGTACAGACGTCCCACCTAGAGTCTTCTCGGCGGCATGATAACGTTTGCCATGAAGGTGCCTGCCACAAGGGCAACTGCGCTGAGAATCATTTTGAACGCAGTTTCGACACCGACCACGACCTCATTGTCGAGCAGTGAAGTAAAGCTGCGAAAGCCGACACTTCCGGGCACGAGCAGCAGGAGACCTGGAACCCACGTAGTAACCGACGGCCTGTTGAAAGTGCGTGCGAAGACGTTGCTCGCAATTCCTACCGTCAGTGCTCCAAGAAAGGCGCCGATCTGCGGCGTAAGAAGGTAGGAACCGAGGCGGCTGCCGGCGATTGCTAATCCTCCGGTAATCAGAATCCAGATCGCGTCGCGCGCATGGGCGCGGAGTCGCACAGTGAGCGCGAGCGGCATGACCACGAGTGGCACGAGCTGTACCCACGCGGGCAAGGTGTGGGCCTTTTCGACGGGTAATCGCTCGATTCCAAGAACCGCCATGATAATTGCTGTACCGAGCGCCACACCAAAGATCAGCTCAAGAAAAACGACGAAGGCTCCACTCATGCGCGCGGTGCCAGAAGCCAGATGCTGAGTCGAAAGCTCCGCCAGTGCCACCGTCAGGGTGAATCCGGGAAGAAGCGCGATTATTCCAGCCAGTGTCGCGGTTGGGACCGAATAGGCACCGACCAGCTGAGTGGCCCCCGTCGCGATCATCGCTGCGAGGAGTGCTGCGACAGCTGTAAAGACACGTCCAAACCTTTTTGACCTGTGAGCGATCACCGATAGCAGGCCAGTGATCAACCCGATCACGGACGCGATGCCAAGCTCCTCTATGCCGCCTCCAAGCAGCAGCGCTGAGGCCGCAGAGATCACACCAAACGAGAGAACGTTCGCAACGGTTCCGTAACGCACCTCGGCGATACTTATCTTGTCGAGCCTTGCGCTCCCTTCGCGTGGAGACAAACCGTGGTGCAATACGTCACGCACCACATCATCCACATCCGAGAGCTTTCCGAGATTTACCTCTCCCGGATTCACCCGAATCATGAACGTGCGCTGAACTTGTTGTGAACCAAATGAAACGAAGATCGAGGTTGGTTGCGAAAAGACCTGAGCTTCGAGCCCAATCTTTTCGCGCTACATGGCAAAGTACATCCTCGAGCCGATGCGCTGCAGAACCGTATTGATGAAGAGCGCGTCCAAGCTTGAGAACGAAGTCAACGGCCTCGAGATCGCCGATTTGCGATTCTGACCCGCTTCGGCTCACCGGTACTTGTTCCAGTTGTTCTGCCAATCGAGTTCACGCTTCGCTTGCGCGTTCGTAGAGGGGTTGATCGGTGATCGCGATTCCGATCGCGATCACGAAGAGGGTTCCGCCGATCCAACCAAGCCAGGTCGGATGCAGCCCGCCAATCACCCAACCACCAAGGATCGGTGATACGATTCGCGAAAAGCTGTCTATCGAAGATGTCGCACCAAGCACGCCTCCTCGCCTGTCAGGAGGCGCTGCCTGTGTGATCATGCTCGTCAACGAAGGTCTGACAATGCTGTTTCCGAGTGAAAAGAAGACGGCTACGAACGCCAGCTTCCACCAAACGTCCACCCACACGATCCAGTAGAGTCCGATCGCACTTGCGACCAGGCCGAGGATCATTGTCCGGCGTTCTCCAAGATGCTTTACGGCGGGTCCTACCAGCCCTCCCTGCCAGATCACTCCGAGCAGACCGACAAAGGCCAGAAAATATCCGGTCTGCTCAGCCGTGAACTTCAGCTGGTAATCGGCATAGAGCGCAAACATCGAGACATAGAGTGAAAATGGCAGCGTGAAAAAGAGAAACACAAACAACAATCGCCGCAAGCCCGAGATCGAAAGATAGTCAAAGACGCGACCGTAGGCTGCGACTCCCGTTTTGCGGCCTGTCTCAGCCGCAGAGCGTCGCGTCTGAGTCTCAGGAAGCAGGAAATACGTCGCCAGAATACTCGAGAACGAGATCAGCTGCACCGGCGTAGGCCGGCACGTCGTACCCAAATCGTGAAAGAAATCCTCCCAATGCCGGTCCCATTAGAAAGCCGAGACCGAACGAAACGCCGATGATCATTCCAAAACTCTTCGCACGCTCTTCGGGCCTGGTAACGTCGCTGATGTAGGCCTGGGCTATCGTCAGATTCCCGCCCGAAAACCCGTCGACGATTCGAGCCACAAAAAGCCAGACGAGAGGATTCGGCAAAAAGATCGCGGCACCCATCAGAATGAAACCGAGACACGAGCCGATCTGGCTGTAGAGCAGAAGCGGCCGGCGACCAAATCGATCGCTTAAATCGCCGAGGATCGGCGCAGCAATGAACTGACAGATCGAATACGACGCCACCAGGTATCCGATCGTCTGGGGAGCTGCTTCAAAGCTGGTCGCGTAGTACGGAAGGAGCGGAAGGATTATGCTGAAACCCAGGAGATCGACGAAAACAACAACAAAGATGGGAATCAGGCTTTTGTTTGCAAACATGCGATATGGAAAAGACTACTTCTTGACCCACGGTTGCGCTGTCAGCCCCTGCACACGACCCTCGCATTGGTCCTCTACTTTTGTGAAGCTAAGACTCTTCCCGTCATAGGTCCACTTGTACTTTCCGACCTGCCCTACGCATGCAAAATCGCCTTCCTTATCCGTAAACGTAATCTGATCCTTTTCCACGGAATACGTGCCCTTTACGACAACTTTCCCTTCTGTGCTCACCGTGTGAACACCATCGGTGGCGAATGTGATTGTGAAAGCGCCGCCCGCAAACATTCCAGTCGGAAACTTCTCCTGGGCGTTTGCACTCCAGAGGAGCAGGGTGATACCCAGAAAAGCAATCGCAAAACGAGTCAAAGTTTTCATCATATTTCTCCTTTCAACATGGTTACTTACTTTCTCTTGAAGCGTCGCACGGGAGTGCGTCCAGCTCAACCAGCAGTGATAGTGCGAGCCGGTATCCGAGATAGACGCTTGCGGGCTTCACCCTTTTGAGCTGGTCAAAACCTGAATGCAGAATTCGCTCCCATCCGTTATCGAGTCCGCAGATCGTGACGGCGGGGATTTTCTTCGCAATGAAGGGCAGTGAATCCGCGCCAGCATTCGTGATACGGATTCGGCTGAAGGGCATCTTCATGCGTTCCGCGATCTTCGCCGTTCTATCTGCCAGAACTGGGCTCGATAGATTATCTGCCACTTGAGGAGCAACCATTCCCAGACTGTCAATGTTTATCATCGCGCAATATTCAAGCACGTCCTCGTTCGCAATTGTCTTGACCATGCCTCTCGAACCGATCAAACCCTGCTCCTCTTTCCCAAATGCTACCAGGACAAGAGTCTTCTGCATCGGGGCGTCTTTGAGACTCTTGTAAAGGTGCGCGAGCGCGACGATGCCGGTCCAGTTATCAATCGCTCCGCACCCGTTTATCGACTTGTCGTAGTGTGCGCCTATTACAATCGTTCCTGGCCCTTGTCCTTTGATGCGCACGAAAACGTTGTCGGCTCCACCTTGCTTTTCGACCACGATATCCGCCGGTAACGCTCCAGCCTTCTCAAAGAGGCGCTTCACCGCCGCCAGGCGTTCGGAGTCTTTGCAGTTAACCTGGGAGATGTCTTCTGTGATTGCTTCTTCGCCCGAAACTGGAAGCGCACCTTATCGTCTACGGCCCGGGTCAGAGCCCTCGGTGCGCAGAAAGCGAGCACCAGGCCGAAACAAACCGCATATGTGATGAAATGTATGCGCTCTTTCACGAATCCTCCACAGAGAGGGTATAGTAAAGTCAAATCAGGAACCAGAGGAGGCTGAAAGAACGATGACAGTTATGACAGATAAAGCGGCAATCAAACCCGCCGTCGATGAGTTCGCTGAGTACTACGGGAAATACATTGATCTAGTTCCGAATGGTAGCGTCGTCGACAATCTTCAAAAGCAGATGACCCAGACGCGCGATCTGCTCGCAAGTTTGACTGAAGAGCAGGGAAACCACCGTTACCAGGATGGCAAATGGAGCATCAAGGAGGTGGTTGGTCACATCATCGATTGTGAGCGCATTTTTGCCTATCGTGCACTGCGGTTCGCAAGAAACGATCAGACCCCGCTTCCAGGCTTCGACCAGAACGGCTTTGCGGCGAGCGCCGGCTTCGACAGCCGCAAACTAGCCGATATAGCCGCCGAGTACTCGCACGTCAGACAGGCAAGCCTCGATTTGCTCGAGCACCTGGATGATGCGGCCTGGGAAAGGCGTGGGCAGGCAAACGAATCGGAAATCAGCGTCCGAGCGATTGCCTGGATCATGAGCGGCCACGAACTGCATCACATCGCAGCGATCAAGTCCATGTATCTTGCATGATTGGAAGGTGCTCAGCGTTCACCGCAGAAGACGATACGCAGAGAGCGCAGAGAACGCAACCGCATGTCTCTGGTCTCTCTGCGCTCTCTGCGTTCTCTGCGGTGAACGCGTCAGTTGTAAACGCGGTTCCAATACGCGACAATGAGCGCCGCTCCACAACACATTTCAAGAAAACCAGAAAAGAGAGGGACACGTGTCAGAGCCTGCAAAACTGCTTGTGACGCTCGAAAATGGCGTCAAACACATCACCATCAACCGTCCCGACCGGCGCAATGCCGTTGACAAGGAGACGATTGCACTTCTAACCGAAACCATCAACGCCTCTGCAAGCGATGACTCACGAGTGCTTGTCCTCACGGGCGCCGGCGACGCCTTTTGTGCCGGTGCGGACCTCCAGAAGCGGGGAGAGGATGATCTCACCAAAGCCGATGTCACAACGTCGCTGCGCGAAGGCGCAAATCCGCTGATCCTGGCGATGCGAGCCCTGCCGAAACCGATCATTGCTCGGGTTCATGGTCACGCAGTCGGCATAGGCTGCAACTTTGCGCTTGCGTGCGACATCATCATCGCTTCCGAGAAGGCTTTGTTCAGCCAGATATTTGTCCGGATTGGTCTCATGCCAGATGGCGGCGGGACCTTTTTTCTCCCCAGGCTTGTCGGATATCACAAAGCATTCGAGCTGATGGCGACCGGCGACATCGTCGATGCCCAGACGGCGCTCTCGATCGGCATGATCAACCGCGTAGTTCCCTTTGAGCAGCTCGACGCGACGGTAACGGCACTGGCAGAGCGACTGGCACGCGGACCCGCGATCGCTGTCGCCAAAGTCAAAGCTGCCGCCAATCAGGCTCTCACGAGTGATCTGGCGACGGCTCTCGATTTTGAAGCAGTGAATCAGGCTGACTGCTTTCGTTCAGCAGACTTTGCAGAGGGTGTGCGAGCTTTCCTCGAAAAACGAAAAGCGGCATTCCAGGGAAAATGACAGGGCGTGGATGGATTCTGGAGCGCTTGCCGAAACTGGCGATCGCCACGGCAACGTTAGGCATCGGACTGTTCCCGACCCTTGGGAATAACCGCGCCGCCATCATCCAGGAGAGTACGTGCGTTGACTGTCATAGCCGCGCGGACGGGATTGCAAAAGAAGTTGTTGCTCTGACCAGGTCGTCGAGTCATTCCGCGATCGGATGCCAGGCCTGTCACGCAGGGGATGCAACCTCCGATGACGAAGCACGCGCGCATGCCGGCAACTGGGTCGGGAAACCTGATCACGCGGGCGTCCTTAAGATGTGTGGCTCGTGCCACACAGAGCAACTGGCACAATTCCAGTCGAGCAAGCACGCGGTTGAGAAAAAGAACGTCCCGAGACCGAACTGCACTTCCTGCCACGGCGTGCACACCATAGGCTCACCTCCCGAGTCTTTTACTCTTTCGCTTTATTGTGCCGGATGTCATGGGCTTGAGTACCTGCCCGCGCTTCCGCCCGAGTTCCAGTCGATGCTTGCTCTTGTAGACGATCTACATGACGGATACCGCCAGGCAAAGACGGCCGCGCGCACTTCAGGCGGGGCTTTGTCAGAAGAGACACAAGCATTGCGAAGGTCGCTACGCGGTCAGGTGGCGTCGATAGTCCATCCAACGGATAGAAAACGCGGACTCGAGCGCATACCCGAAATACTCAAGAAGGGTGAAGAGATGAAATCACTTCTGAAAGGACAAAAACGATAACGATGACGCAAGGGACGCAAGGCGAGGGCGGCGACAAACGACAGGCGTGGTATGCGTTATGGGTGCTCTTTGGCATCAACATGATGAACTTTTTCGACCGGCAGATTCCGGCGGCGGTCACCGAGCCGATCCGCAAGGAGTTTCTGCTCAGCGACACGCAGATTGGACTGCTAGCTACGGCATTTACGCTCATATATGCAGCCGCCGGGGTTCCGCTTGGCCGCCTATCGGATCGTGGAACGCGCAAGAAAGTGCTGGCTGTTGGCGTGACGGTCTGGAGCGTGCTCACCGCTGCCTCGGGGGTTGCCTGGAGCTACTGGTCGTTGTTCGCCGCGCGGCTGGGAGTTGGAATTGGTGAGGCAAGCTGTGCGCCTGCGGGCAATTCGCTGATAGGCGATCTGTATCCGGCTCACAAGAGGGCACGCGCCATCTCGATCTTCATGCTTGGACTCCCGATCGGAATATTCCTCAGCAACCTGCTGAGTGGCCGGTTGGCGGCCGCTTACAATTGGAGAGTTCCGTTCTTTGTGGCATGCGTTCCAGGGCTGATCCTTGCGTTTCTGGCCTTGCGCATTCGTGAACCACGGCGTGGCGCTTCCGAGACTTATACGATCACGGATTACCCAGATCGCCCGGGATCACCCTACAAACGTGTTCTCGGAATACGGACGATGTGGTGGATTATCCTCTCGGGTGCTCTGCACAATTTCAATGCGTATGCAGTCAACGCCTTTCTCCCCGCCTTTCTTGGGCGCTATCACGGGATGAACCTGAAAGATGCGAATACGATCACTGCCTTTGTTCTCGGTGCAGTTGGTGTAGTTGGTCTGCTTGCCGGGGGGCTGGCGGCGGATTGGATCAGCAAGAAGCGAAAGGACGGGAGGATGCTGCTTTCGGCCGTCTCGCTCGCGATATCGACTCCGTGCATCTACTTCGCTCTTAATCAGCCGAAGGGCTCGATGGTGCCTTTCATCATTCTTATGGGCATTGGCTGGATGCTGATTTATGTCTACTACGTGACGGTCTATCCTGCGATTCAGGATGTTGTTGAGCCGCGCCTCAGGGCGACTGCCATGGCGCTCTACTTCTTTGCAATGTACGTGCTCGGTGGAAGCTTTGGAACGACCATACTTGGAGGCCTGAGTGATTATTTCGCACATCGGGCAATGGATGCTGCCGGTGGCGGTCAGATCGAGGCGTTCCGTGCAGCCGGATTGCACAGTGCGTTCTACGTCGTGCCGGTAGTTTCGTTGATCCTGGCCGTCGTGCTCTTTGCCGGATCGCGCACCATTGAGAAAGATATGGCAAAGCTCGTGGCATGGATGCGTCAGGGCGTGAAGAGCGCCGCCTGAAGCCATATCACTGAAGATGCTCGCTTCCAACCCCAAGCTGAAGCTTGAACTCAAGCTCATTGAGGTTTGAGTTCAAGCTTTAGCTTGTGGTTGGAAGCGAGCCTCCCGCGCTATACTTAGGCCGTGAAGTTCGTAATTCGATCAGTCGTCCTGGTAGCATTGATTGCAGGCGCCGCATTTGCCCAGGAGCCGACAACCGCCCCGCCTGTCATTCCTGAGGTGGTGGTCTACGGCTGCCCGATCCACGCCGAGGTTCAATCCAAGGTTCCTGGAAAATGTCATAAGTGCAACACCATATTGCTGGCGATTAAACCCGGCGGAGAAGAGGGGTTCTTCACGTGTCCGATGCACGCGGACGTGCAATCGGCCAAGGCCGGCAATTGTCCGAAGTGCAAAATGACGCTCATCAAGGCTGCGCCGCCTGAGACGGGTGAGTACACAGTTCGCATGGAGACGACTCCGCGAGCAGTCAAGGCCCGGGAGAAAGTAACGCTGCGCTTTTCGATCTTTCACCCCGAAAAGGAAGAACAGGTGAAGGAGTTCGGAATTCTGCACGACATGCCGTTCCACCTTTTTGTTGTCAGTCAGGACCTCGAACACTTCGATCACATTCATCCAACAAGACAACCTGATGGATCGTTTGTCATTGATACTGTATTGCCGCGGCCTGGCTACTATAAGATTTTTTGCGACTACTTTCCGATCGGCGGTTCGCCTCAGGTTACGCAGTTGAGTCTTGTAACCTCGAACTTTCCGGGCGACCTTATCTCGTCCCTCTCAAAACTCCAGCCAGATGCGTCGCTGACGAAGACACTTGAAGGAACGCGTTTTGAACTGACGCTTGGTCCGGAGAAACCCTTTGCCGGAAAGGGAGCCGAGCTTCATTACAAGCTGACCGACGAGAAGACCGGCGCACCGGTAAAGGACCTTAAGCCTTACCTTGGCGCCTGGGGACACACCCTGATACTGAGCGAGGATGGAACGGACTACCTTCATTCTCATCCCACCGAGATGATTCCCGAAGATGTTGATCGCAGCAAGGTGACGGGTGGACCGGAAGTTGTTTTCGATACGTTCTTCCCCCATCCGGGAAACTATCGCATCTGGTCGCAATTTCTCCGCGGAGAAAAGCTGATCACCGTTTCATTCACGGTGAACGTTCCGCGACTTCAATAACCTTCTATCAGCGGAAGAACTCATGAGACACCCACACCGTGCCCTTCTCACACTTTGTGCATTTCTTCTCGTGCCCGGAATAGCCGCCGGTCAGGAAAGACTCCTCACGATTGACGACCTCTATGGCGATTCTCAAAGACGCATTAACTTCAGCGGGTCGTCGATAGGGCAGGTGACCTGGCTCGCTGATGGCACGCACTACCTGATCCGTAAGGAAGGCAAGTTGATGAAGGTTAATGCCGCTTCGGGTGCGGCGACTCCGTTCATTGATACCACGAAGATGGAGGCAGCTTTCGCAAACTTGCCTGGGATCAGCGCGGAAGCGGCCAGGCGGATTGCAAACGGCCCGGTTGAAATGAACGAATCGAAGACAGGAGCGATAGTCAACTCAGCGAATGACCTCTTCTATTATGACTTCGCAACGTCGCGAGCTGCCCGGCTGACGAACACACCGGAGCCAGAGGTTGGCGAATCATTCAGTCCTGATGGCCGGCTTGTCGCCTACGTGAAGAACTTCAACCTCTATATTGTCGATCTCGCAGGTGAGCGCGAGCGGGCGCTCACGAGCGACGGCCACTCCAAGCTGCTCAATGGCAGGCTCGATTGGGTCTATCAGGAAGAGCTGTATGGACGCGGGAATTTTCGGGCCTACTGGTGGAGTCCGGATTCATCGCGGATCGTCTACCTGCAGCTCGACGAGTCACCGGTCAAAGATTTTGTCGTTGTCGATCACCTTCCAGTGCAGCAGAACGTTGAGGTCACCTCATATCCAAAGGCGGGAGCTCCGAATCCGAATGTCAAAGTAGGAATCGTCAATATAGCGGGCGGTCCGACGCGCTGGCTGGATACAAACAAATACCAGGGCGCTGAGCCTCTGGTTGTGAGAGTCGGATGGAAGCCGGATTCAACGAGGGTCGTGTTCATGGTTCAGAACAGGGAACAGACCTGGATGGATGTAAATTTCGGCGATGCATCGACGGGAAAGGTTGAGACCGCTTTTCGCGAGACGAGTCCCGCGTGGGTCGAGAGGGACAATCATCAGATTGCGAAATGGCTAAAGGACGGCTCGTTTGTCTGGATAAGTGAAAGGACAGGGTGGAAGCATCTTTATCACTACTCGACTGACTGCAAGCTGATCAGACCGATTACTGCAGGCAAATGGGAAGTGAGGTCTGTGCACGGAGTTGATGAGGCAAAGGGCCTGGTCTATTTTTCCGGAACCGAGCGTAGTCCGATCGGGATTGATGCTTACAGGATAAGACTCGATGGAACGCAACTCGAAAGGCTGACCGAAGCGCCGGGAACACATCAGACAAGCTTCGATCCGGGATTCCGGTACTTCACGGATGCGTGGAGCGATATCAACACGCCGTCGCAGTTGCGTCTCTTTACTACGGACAAGACGCTTGTTCGAGTCATTGAAGAGAACCGTGTTGAGACGCTCAGGCAGTTCAAACTTTCAAAAGCCGAGTTCGTTCAGGTGAAGACGCGTGACGGTTTTGTAATGGAGGCGGTACTCATAAAGCCTCCTGATTTTGATCCGAAGAAAAAGTATCCGGTCTTCAGTCATACCTACAGCGGCCCGCATGCGCCGCAAGTGCGCAACGCATGGAGCGGCGCGACCTTCATGTGGCATCAATTGCTGGCTCAGAAGGGTTATGTCATTTGGATCTGTGACAACCGGTCAGCGAGTGGGAAGGGAATGGAATCGGCGTTTGCTGCCTACAAGAAGCTGGGCGTGATCTGAGCTTCAGGATCTCGAGGATGGTATTGCATGGCTCAAGCAGCAGGAATGGGTTGACAGCACGAGAATCGGGCTCAATGGCTGGAGTTATGGCGGTTTCATGACGGCATACGCGCTCACGCACTCGACAATGTTCAAGGCCGGGATCGCAGGCGCTCCGGTAACCGATTGGCGGCTCTACGATTCGATCTATACCGAGAGGTACATGGGCACGCCGCAGAACAATCCGGAAGGGTACGACAAGACGTCGGTGGTGAAGGCCGCAAAGAATCTGCACGGCAACCTGCTGCTGATACACGGTGCGATCGACGACAACGTGCACATGCAGAACTCGATTCAGTTTGTTTACGAGCTCGAAAAGGCAGGCAAGCAATTTGAGTTCATGATCTATCCGAAATCGCGACATGGCGTTGCCGATCCTGCGCTCGTAAAGCACATGCGCGAAATGATGCTCAGGTTTATTCTGAAGAATCTGTAAGAAGGTACGTTGTACCGCCGTTTAGGCGGAATCGTGACATTCGAGACTATCGAGACTGTCACGATTCCGCCTAAAAGGCGGTACAACGTACCTGAGATAAACATGATCGAGCTCGTCAATGTTTCCCGGGATTTTGGAGATGCGAAGGTTGTTCACGCGCTGCGTGACGTGACCCTGACGATCGACCGGGGAGAGCGTGTGGCCGTTATGGGACCTTCGGGTTCGGGGAAATCGACGCTGCTCAACCTGATCTGTGGACTCGACGAGCCTACCAATGGAAGTGTTCTGATTGACGGAATAGACCTGACCCGCCTGAGTGATGATGACCGGACAAGACTTCGTCGCGAGAAGGTTGGAATGATATTTCAGACGTTCAATCTTCTTCCGACGCTCACGGCACTCGAAAACGTCGCCCTGCCACTGCGGCTCAAAGGGGATACCAAATCAGATGCGGAAGAGCGGGCAGCTACAATGCTCGATCGTGTCGGGCTCCGAGGCCGGTCGTCGCATCGCCCGGATGAGATGTCAGGAGGCGAGCGTCAACGCGTGGCGATCGCACGTGCACTGATATTCGCGCCTCCGATCCTGCTTGCAGACGAACCGACGGGAAACCTTGACTCGAATACGGGTGAGGAGATTCTGACACTTCTCGATGATCTCCACGCGGAATTCAACACAACAGTTGTGCTTGTCACTCACAATCAGGACGCAGCTGCTCACTGCGATCGCATTCTTCGGCTGAAGGACGGACAGATAGCGATACGGGAACGAGTGGAGGTCGCCTGAGTGTTCTCCGCACTCGCTTCAGTCACCTGGAGACAGTGGCGGCAGCACCGTCTGAGAACTCTTCTTACGATCGCGGGCATTGCCATTGGAGTAGCTGCCTTCTTTGCCGTAAGAACCGCTAATCGAACTCTTCTCAGTTCACTCTCGCTCACAATCGAAAAACTGGCAGGGAAGGCAACACTGCAGGTAGTTGCTGGCGAGGCCGGCTTTCCGGAAGAGGTCTGGGAGATTGTCAGGTCAACTCCCGGCGTCAAGATTGCCGCACCAGTAATCGAGGTGATCGCAACAACCGCTTTTGCCGATGAGTCCAACCTGATGATCGTCGGGGAAGACACGCTCGGTGAGCAGGGACTACGCGAGTTTCAATTTGATGAGACTTCGATCGAGCTCAATGACCCGCTCGTCTATCTGGCTCAGCCAAACTCGATCATCGTGTCCCGCACATTTGCAAACAGGTATGGACTTAAGGAAGGCGACAAGCTGCCGCTCTTCACATCCCAGGGGCGTAAGGAATTCATTGTTCGCGGTGTCTTCCAGCCAACAGGCATTGGAGAAGTGTTTGGTGGTCAGATTGCAGCGATGGATGTTTTCTCGATGCAGCACGTGTTCAATCGAGGACGAAACTTTGACCGCATAGACATAATGAATGCGCCCGGCGTGGAGGTCGATGACCTGAAGGAACGGTTGAGTGTTCAGCTCAAAGATTTCAGTGCCATAGAGGTGACGCGGCCTGCGGCAAGAGGGAAGGGGATCGAGAATGCTGTTTCGGCGATGAGTCTCGGGATGACGATCGCGAGCTTTATCGCGCTTCTTGTCGGGCTTTTTATCATATTCAATACGTTCAGCATTTCAGTCAGTCAACGCTGGAAAGAGATTGGAGTGCTGCGCGCCATTGGTGCTGAGCGCCGGAACGTCCAGAGAATGTTTTTGGGCGAGGCGGTGATCATGGGTTTGATCGGATCGGTTGCCGGGATTGTGCTTGGGTTCTACGCGGCCCGTGGTGCTGCGGCAGTGATGGGCGAGATAGCGGCATCGATCTACGGATACGTTTCAACTCCGGACCCTCCTGAGTTCCATTGGAACTATGCGTTAGCGGCGCTGGCGCTCGGAGTTATTGCGTCGGTAGTTGCTGCCTGGCTTCCGGCGCGCGCTGCGTCGCGCCTCAATCCCGTACTTGCGCTTCACAACATCGAGACGCGGCAGCGCGAGGCTGTGCTTGGGCGTCCGCGTCTTGTCTTTGGCGTGCTTCTTGTCGTTGCTGCGCTCTTGCTGATCCGGTTTGCGCCTGTCAGGGTCGGGCTGATGTTTCAGTTCGTCTATCTGGCGATGATCCTCCTCGGTCTCGTCGTTCTCCTTCCCAAGCTTGCCGAGTTGATCGCGCGGGCGCTCCGTCCGTTAGCCGATCGACTGTTCGGAACTGAAGGAGTGCTCGCAGTGGATGCCATGATCGGGGCGCCGCGCCGCACATCGGCGACTGTGGCGGCGCTTATGATCGGTCTCTCGTTCGTCTTCTCGACGGCGGCATACGTGCAGAGTTACCAGCGGACAGTCGTAACGTGGATGGATCGGATGCTCAACTCAGATATCTTCATTACGACCTCTGAAATGGCGCGCAGCCGAACGTATCACTTCAGCGAGGAGGTGAGCGCAAAGGTTGCGGCGCTTCCAGGAGTGAAGAGGATCGAGAATGTCAGGTTTACTTTTGTGCCGTACGCCGGCGACAGCATTGCCATCATCGCGCTCGAAATGGATGGCTGGTTTGCGAGGGTGCGCGATGTCATCGAAGGCGCCCGTGAGGACGAGGCGCGTGACGCCGTGGTTTCCGGTCAGGGGTTTATCGTTGCACGAAACTTTGTCGCGCGATTTGGAGCACGGGTCGGCGATCGAATCAGAATCGATACTCCGACCGGCGTGCTCGAGCGACCAATCGCCGGAGTGATCGAAGATTACACGTCTGAAAAGAGCACGCTCTTTATGGACAGGGGGCTCTACAAGCAGTACTGGCGCGACAGCGCCGTGGACATAGTGGACGTAAATCTCAATCCGGGTGTCAATCCTGATGCATTCAAGGCCGGGCTCCAGGCGCCCTTCGCGGAGAACATCGCGCGTTCATCTATACTAATCAGGAGTACAAGCGGTGGGTGATCAATCTGATTGAGGGATTCTTTGTACTCAATTATATGCAGATGGGAATCGCGGTCATTGTTGCAGCCCTTGGCATCGTGAATACCTTGATCATTTCAGTATCTGAACGAAAGCGTGAGCTGGGAGTGCTCCGCGCACTCGGCGGATTGAAACGACAGATAAGAAAGATGGTATTGCTTGAAGCTGATCGCGATCGCGTTCATAGGGATTGCAGTGGGCGCGCTGGCCGGGGCACTCAACACATATTTTCTTGTGCGTACTGCGGCGACGATGATCGGCGGCTATACGATACCGTTCTATTTTCCGCTGTGGCTCGTGCTGGTAACACTTCCGATTGTGACGGTGATAGCTTTGATGGCGGCATGGTGGCCCGCGAGGCGCGCAGTCAATCTGGGTGTCATCGAAGCAATCGGGTATGAATAAGAGCGGATCGATGCATGCCCGCACCCCGATCTGACAGACTGGACTTTCCTCCCTTCCACCTCCTTCCGGATGTCGACCTCCTCTATCGCGGCGAAGAAATAGTCACTCTGCAACCGCGTGCAGTGCAGTTGCTTCGCTATCTTGTGGAGAATCATCAGCGTCCTGTGTCGAAAGCCGAGCTTCTGGCGAAGGTTTGGTCCAACGTGTTTACGGGCGATGCGGTGCTCAAGCAGGCGATGGCGCAAGTGCGGCGTGCGCTTGGAGATGATTCCCATAATGCTCGCTATATCGAGACATTTCATTCGCGCGGCTATCAGTTCATTGGACGCGTCAAGCGATCTGAAAAAGAGACGACTCGGTCGGACGCCGCGATAACACTTCCAGACCCGGACTACGATCAATTGATTGGTCGAGAACTGGAGTTTGAAGCGCTCTGCGCCGAGTACCGGCGAACGCTCGGAGGGCACAGGCAGCCGTTGCTGATTACCGGAGAAGCGGGTGCCGGGAAGACGCAACTTGCTCGCCGATTTGAGAAATGGGCGCAGGATCAGGGAGCACTCTGTCTTTATGCAAGGTTTTTTGACTATGGCGCGAGCCAGCTTGCGCCATACGAGGTTTTTCTGGGATTGCTGCGAACCGGTCTCGGGTGTGCAGACCTGAAGGCGGCAGTTCGCGAACGCCTTGGAGTCGATCTTCCGGAAGAGTTATTCGCTGCGCCTGACGTCTCACTGTCAGGCCGTGTGAGAGCTCTTTCAGGCGATCACTTGCGCATGATCGCACCGATCGCAAGAAGCTTTGACACACTGAGCCTCGAACGTCCGATCGTATTGATTCTTGACGATCTGCAATGGGCAGACGAGGCGAGCAGAGATTGCATTGGACACATGATGCGTACGGATTCGGGTAATCCGTTGATGATACTCGGACTGATGCGCCTGGCTGAGACCAGCGAAACAGCCGATAGCTTTTCGGGCTGGTTACGGACACAGGCAGGCTATCGCAGCTTTTCGGACCTCGCGCTCAGGCCGCTCGGCGAAACTGATTGTGCCCAAGCGATCGAAGCGATCTTCGGCGGCCCTGCAAGCGCTCCGGAAGTGCCGGCAGACGATCTGCGAATGCTTTTCAACATTACAGGAGGGAATCCCTACTTTCTTACAGAAATGCTTCGGCTGCTTCAGACCGACGGTGCGATTGATCGACGCGACGAACCCGGCAGTCGCTGGGAATGGCTTGGCATCCGTGATCTTCAACTCCCTGCCACGCTCGTACTGATGTCGCAAACAAAGCTCGACCGGCTCTCGCCACAAACCCGGGAGGTTCTGGAAAACGCTGCCGTCATCGGAGATGAGTTCAGAATAGAGACTATTTCGTTGACGGCGGAACGCCATGAGGCCGAGATCACCCAGGCTATCGAGGAGGGCTTACGAAGCGGGGTTCTTTCCGAACACGGTCTTTCGAGCGGAGAGGACTGTCGCTTTTACCATAATGTTCTCAGACGCGTTCTTTACGAGAGCCTTTCGGTACGAAAGCGAAGGCGGCTGCACGCTCAGACAGCACGTGCACTCGAGTCCGTTTATGCGTCTGAACCAGATCGCGTGGCAGCCGCGATCAGCGCGCAGCACGAGGCTGCCGGGAGATGCGAGACGAACCTTCGAGTGGAGTATGCGCGCGTGGAGGGCGGCGCGCAGCCGTTGGCAGTGGCGCGAGGCAGCAACCGTTATCGAGAGAGCCTGGCGCGCTGTGCAGGCCATGATCGAGGCAAGCGCTGAAGTCATTTCTCCTGAACAGCGAACGGAATGTCTTATCGGTCTGGGCGAAACGTATCGCGCGATTGGAAGAATGAAAGAGTCCGAGGCAGCGTTGGATGCGGCCCTCGCGCTCGCAAAACCGATCGGCGATCAGGCAAAGGTAGCCGACGCGCTTTTGAGCCTCAGCCAGACGCGTTTTGGTCGTGCTCATTATCGTGACACGATTGCTCCGGCAGAAAGAGCACTCGAGATTTACGGCGAAATCGGTGATTCGGAAAGTGTAAGGCTCGCACTGCTGCATTTGAGCAATGCACGTGTAGCGATGGGTGATTACACGCAGGCTGCGACCCTGCTCGAACTGATGCTGAAGGTTGCCGAGCCAAACAGCCTGGCAGCGAATATCGCGTATGGCATCCTTGGCTGGGCGCGAGTGAGAGCTGGGGATATGGCTGAAGGCATTCGATTGATCGAGCAGGCGATTGCAGCGCACAGGCTCGAGCAGAACGTAAGGGAGGTATCACGTCTCGAGCTCCGGTTGCACTGGGCATACTTTCGTCTGGGCAACTACGAGACGGCTGTTTGTCTGGCACTTCGCGCGCGTTCCGGGTTTTTTCAGACCGGCGATACTCTTGGCGTCGCGAAAGCGAACCTGGCGGTGGGGCAGGTGCAAATCGCTCAGGGTCTGTGTGATCAGGGAAAAGAGATCGTGACTGATGTGCTTCACCAGGTGCAGGAAAGAGGTGATTCTCACTGCGAAGCCGAAGCCTTATGGCTGCTCGGTCAGGCAGACGCTGCAACCGGTCAGGTTGAGGCCGCGAAGAAACACTTCGATCGGGCACTCGAGATGGTGCGCGCTATAGGTGACCGTGATGACGAGTTTCGAATCCTGATCGATGTTGCACGGCTTGAGAAACAGTCCGGTAATACGGAGGCTGCCTTCCTCGCCGCCAGCGATGCATCGAGAATCGCCACGCGAACTTGGAAACTCGGAAGGGATTCGTGAGGCGCTGGAAGCGCAGGTACGTTGTACCGGCTTGAGCCGGAATCGTGAAATCTTAGATTGCAAGATTCCGGCTAAACGCCGGTACAACGTACCTTCACAAGCTGCTTACCAAATCATTACCATTCGGTCATGACCACATGACGCCGTCCGAATAGAATCCGCGCGTACGTACACTCCGGAGAAACCGGAGACTCAGCCAAGGCTTTCCTGGTGGAATTCATCCCCTTTCCACGCGAAAACGAAAGGACCCGTGTATGTTGAAGCATCGAACCTCATCTATAGCCCTGCTTACTCTGTTCACTCTTACCGGAGGCTTATTCTGTTGGCCTGGCTCTGGCAGTTCAACGGCCGCCCAGGAGAAGGTCAGAATGAGCGACGAGGCGCTGGGCCAGATCGCGGCGCTGAATGCAGAGAAAGATTCGCGAACACCGGCACAACAAAAGATCGATTCGCAATTCCTCTACGCTCTCAAACGTAATCGCCCGGAGTTCGCAGCCGCATTCAAGAACATGGTGTCCGCTGCCGCAATCGACTCAAACGGCAGCGTTCTTGTTGATATTTCAGCTCAGGTGACGCCAGAACTGCTCGCAAGCATTAAGACTCTTGGCGGCGAAGTCCTCAGCTCCTATGAAGAATTCAAAGCTATACAGGCTCGCGTGCCGCTCGAAAGTCTTGAAGCCATCGCTGAATCCGAAGACGTCAAGTGGATCGGGCCCGCAGATCAGGCGATGACCAATCGTGAAACTCCGACCAGCACACCGCGCCCACGCGGTTCGCGGGAAGACCGACTCTCTCGAGTTCGGGCGCAGTTGTTGAAAGCACTTCCAGGTGTTGCAGGTAGCCCGGCAACCAACTCAGCCTTTATTGGAGTCGCCAACTCTGAAGGTGACGAGGCTCATAAGGCAGACCTCGTGCGCAACGTCGGCTTCAACGGTACCGGAATCAGAATCGGCGTTCTATCGGACAGCTATAACAATAATGGAGGAGCTGCAACGGACGTTACAAACGGAGACCTTCCGGGTCCAGGCAATCCCTTTGGCAATACGACTGCTGTGACCGTCGTGCAGGACCTCGGGAGTGGAGGAACTGACGAAGGCCGAGCGATGTTGCATCTGATTCACGATCTCGCTCCCGGAGCTCAGCTCTTTTTTGCAACGGCCTTCATCTCGACAGCAAGTTTTGCAGCTAATATCGTCGCTCTCAGAAACACCAACAACTGCCAGATCATCGTCGACGATGTTGGCGTACCCAGGCGAGGGTGTATTTCAGGATGATGTTGTTGCTCAGGCGGTCAATACGGTTACGGCTGCAGGGGCGCTCTATTTCTCGTCGGCCGGCAATGCGGGAAATCTAAACGATGGTACCGTCAGGCGTCTGGGAAGGTGACTTCAACAATGGTGGTCCCATTGCATTGGTTCCGGGTGGCAACGTGCACGATTTTGGCGGTGGGGTCACCAACAATCTGATAAACCAGGTGGGTCAGCCTGCGCGACCCATCAGCTCTCAAATGGTCGGACCCGCTTGGCGCATCGAACAACGACTATGACCTCTACATACTGAATGGAGCTTTGACGGCCATTATCGCTTCGTCGACAAACACGCAAAACGGCACGCAGAATCCATTGGAAGTGCATCGCACAATAACGCCATGACGCCGGTCTTCACTGCCGGTAATCGGATTGTCATTCTTCAAAGGACTGGTGCTGCGCAGCGTGCGCTGCACCTCAACACCCATCGAGGTCGCCTGGCGATTGCGACTTCAGGTGTCACGTTTGGACACCAGGCAGCGGCATCAGCTTTAGGCGTGGCGGCGGTAAATGTTGACGACGCAGTAGGTGGTGTCTTTACCGGAGGCGCCGCAAATCCGGTCGAGACGTTCAGTTCGGATGGGCCCCGTCAGAATCTTCTTTACGCCCGCCGGCGCAGCAATTACTCCGGGCAATGTGCTCTTCGGCACCAATGGCGGCCAGCTCTTACAGAAACCTGACATTGCTGCCGGCGACGGAGCCGCGACAAATGTCGGCGGATTCATGCCGTTCTTCGGGACATCGGCGGCCGCTCCGCATGCAGCCGCGATAGCCGCGCTTGTCTGGTCATCGAACGTAGCATTGACGGCCGCTCAGGTCAGAACAGCCCTCACATCAACGGCCCTCGATATTGAGGCACCGGGTGTCGATCGGGACTCGGGCGTTGGCATAGTCATGGCTCTCGAAGCGCTGGCCTCGATCACGCCGATCTCGGACCTCAGGATTACGAAGCAGGTGAATCCAGATCCCGTGACGACTGGAAACAACATGTCGATCGTTCTGAGTGTGACGAATCTCGGTCCGAGCACGGCAGCGAACGTAGTGGTTACCGATAACCTCCCGGCAACAACAACGTTCTTCTCCTGCGTGTCCACACTCGGCGGCGTGTGCGGCGGTGCGGGGAACAACAGAACCGTCACCTTTGCCTCACTCGCGGTCAATGCGACAGCAATCGTTACAATTGGAGCAACCGCGAATTGCGATGTCACAACCGGAACGGTTGTCCTCAACAGCGCATCGGTTGCCAGTCCTCAGCCGGATCCGATTACAGCGAATAACTCGTCATCGGATTCGACAACCGTCTCGAACCCGCCGCCCGAGATTACGTGTCCTCCGGACATTGATACATTCAGTGACCCGGGACAGCTCTTTGCGACACTCAATCCGGGTACACCAACTGCCACAGACGCTGGCGGCTGTCCCGTGGTCGTGACGGGAACTCGAAGCGACGGTCAACCGCTGAATGCGACCTATCCGGTCGGAACTACGACGATCGAATGGAAAGCCACGGATGCGGCCAACCAGATCGCGACCTGTGTCCAGACCATCAAAGTTCGCACTCTGGCCGACGTACGGGTGGTGATTGATCCCCTCACCAATCCGCCGAAGGTCAAACAGTTCCTGACCTACAGGGTTGAGATCATCAATGATGGTCCTTCACCGGCTCTTGGTGTGCAGTTGACCGATACCGTTGCAATGGATCAGTTCTTTGTTTCGGTCACGGCTGGACCCGGGGTTGGCAGTTGCAGCTTCAATCCGTCTAACCCGGATCGTGAGTTGTGATATGGGTCAGATCAATCATTTCACGGCGAAGTACGCGTTGATTACAGTGAAGCCGCAGTTCAGAGGCTTGACGAGCAATCAGGCATCGGCCGCTGTGGATACCATACTCACACTCGATCCGAATCTGGCAAACAACACCTTCACGAAGTGGTCAAACGTCGTCC
>CAWEYR010000004.1:0-351443 GCA_963813345.1 uncultured Acidobacteriota bacterium
TCCACGTCCCGTCAAAAAGTCCCTCTGTCGGGCTGTAGAAGCGGAACATCGGGTACCAGCCCTTGCCGGGAACTGTTTCGATCCAGTTGCTCTCCATTCCCGCCGGTGAATTGGGGCCGAAGTAGAGATCGATCGAACCGTCGGCATTTGTCTTGAGCTTGTCGAGAGACGAGCGAGCCGCGTCGTCGGTCCGGTTCTGGACCATGGAGCGATTTCCCGTGTGGTACAACGTGATCGACCAGAAGGCCGCGGCCGGCGCCTTTGCGGGCACGTGCAACTGGTACGACTTGCCGCCGTCAAGACGGTTGCCGTTCTTGTCCTTGAAGACCTGGACATAATTTCCTCCGGGACCGGCCTTCATCACGCCGAGTCCAGGGGTCGTGTAGATCGCGCCGTACGTGTAGTGCAGCCGCTCGTCGATCTGCCCGTATCTTTCAGTTTCCTGAACCGGATTCACCTGGAATACCCAGTGCCAATGCGTGCCAGGGAACGGTTCCGGATTGCCGAATCGCTCCGGCCCTTCCATCAGCGTCACCCGGCCCATGACTTCGCCCATGCCTGCCGCTTCTTCGAGGATGGCGCGCTGACGCGCATCGGGCTTGAAAGGCTTGCCCTTCTCGATGCCCAGCGGCCTCAGCATGCCCATGAAAAACACGTCGCGCTCCTCCATGGGATTGTTGTTGATGAAGTTCGAAAGACGTCTCCCAGAAGGCGAGTCCCTTCGTCGGAAGCGTATCCATGACCTTTCCCGACATCGAAACGAATCTGTTCGGCTTGGGGTTGTCGCGGTCGCTGTACGGATAGACCTTGACGCGCTTGGTGTTCTGGACGGCGACCTGCTGGTCATTGTTCACGAGGATGCCGCGGACCATGATGTTGTAGTCGTTCATCGTCCCTTGCAGCACAAAATACCCGCTCTTCGGAACTTCGCCTTTGTAGCCTGGCGGCAGGATGAGGAACTTGCCTCCCTTGCCTCCATCCGGGCCGGGCAGTCCGATGTCGCTGATGGACCTCTGCCAGTAGTCTTCGATGATTCCGACGATCGCTCCGGGCGGCATGTCGACCACCACCGGTCCGGACTTGCCGAGATCGACATTCGTCACCGCATAGATCGTGGTGTCGTTCGCGGTGAGCCAGAGGCTCTTGGGGTTTAGGTAGTCATCGGCGATGGCCATGTCGTAATAGTCGACGCCCAGGTCCCGTTTGAGTCCAACCCGGATAGCCTCGAAAGATACGGCCGGATAGGCCCACATGAAGGCCTGCACCGCGCGCTGATAGTCGACCTCGTCGAAGATCTTGTGCTTGGTGTCCTCGGTCGGAAATCCTTTCTCAAAGTTCAGCGTGCCGATCCGCGTCTGCACTGCGTCCGGCGAACTGGACGCAACCGCTCCTGGCGCGGCAGCGGGCGGCGATGGCGGCGCCTGCCCGCACGCCGATACCGCGAGGAGCGCCACCACTCCCGCCGATGCCAATTTCATCGTCATATGCGTCTCCATGATCAATCGACCCGCTCGAGGTCGCCGGGTCTCCAGCTCTTGTCGAACCACCCCTGCTGCGGCCCGTAGAGCCGGAAGATCACGTTGAAGCCTTTTCCTGGCCACGTCTGGACCCAGTTAGCTTCTTGCCCGGCGGGCATTTTCGGGCCGAACCACACAGTCGTCGAGCCGTCGGCGTTCTTCTTCACAGTGGGAACCATCGTGCTGTCGAGGCCCGCGGCCCGCTGGTCTGTTTCCAGAAATGAACGGTGCTGATTGTCATAAACGTTGAACGACCAGAACTGGCCGGCCGGTACGTTGGGTGGCAGCGTCACCTTGTAGTTCTTGCTGCCGTCGAGCCACTCGCCTTTTGCGTCGCTGGCGGTGTACACATAGGCCGCGCCCTTGCCCAGCTGCGGGTTGGCCATCATCGGCGAATTACCGGTGACGTAGTAGAAGGACATGGTGCGCGCATCCAGGGTGCGTTCGCCGCCATCGGCGAACTCGTGGCTCAAATGCGTGAACATGGTGGTCCAGTGCCGGTCGGGGTAGGGCCTTGTCAGCGGGTCGCGCGAGGCGAATGTCATCGCGCGCGACGTGGCGTTGGCAACCGCCGCCGCGTCGGTGAGGATCGCCTTCATCCGCGCATCCGGGTTGAACGGTTTGCCCTTCTTGATGCCGATCGAGGCGAGAATTCCCACCACTTCCGATTCGAGATAGTCGTCCGGCTCGTGCTGCACGACCTCGTTCAACTCCTCGTAGAAGGTGAAATCGTTGGCGTGGACGGTGTTGATCTGCATCCCTGAGAAGTTCACGAACTTCGGAGTCGGCGGATTGGCCGCGGCCGAAAGCGGGTACATCTTGGTGTTCGCCTTCATGTTCTTAACGATGGTCGCCAGGTCGCTGCCCTGGACGAAGCCGCGCAGGATGACGTTGTGGCTGTAAGTACGTGTCTTCTGAACAAAGTACCCCCCGCTGGGCAGCGGGCCCTTGTAGCCCGGCGGCACTATCAGGTACTTGCCGCCCTTTCCTGCGTCGGGCCCCGTGACCCCGAGGTCGTTGACCCAGCGCCAGTGGGCGTCGTTGAGAATGCCCAGCACGCCCGGTGGCACCTCGAGGACCATCGGCCCGTCCTTGACGTCCAGGTTTCCCCAGCAATAGACCACGACCGTGTTCGGGGTCAGGAACAGCGAGCGGGCGTCCGCCAGGGTTTCAGAGATGCCGAAGCCCTGATTCGACGGGAAGCCGCCTTCGGCGTAGCCCCGTCGCATGCCCTGGATATTGGCCGACGGAACGCCCAACAGGAAGGCTTCCACGCCACGAGCGAAATCGAGGTTGTCGTAGACCTTCTTCACGGTGTCGGCGTCGGGCAGGCCGTCGCTGAACTTGAGCGTGCCGATCCGGGTCTGCACCGTGTCGGGCGTCGTCACCGACGCCGGCACGATGGCGGCGTACTTTGGCTTCGGGCCCGCGGGCGCGCGTGTCGGTGCGGTCGCCGCGGCCGGTTCCGCCGCCGGCGGCGCTTGTCCGCACGACGCGGCGACGAGTGAGGCGACGACAACGACCACGATGCTCTTCATAGCGAACCTCCTTGGCTAGTTGGTCTTGGGGCGGGCGATGGTGAACCCAATCAGGAACGTGCCGCCCTGAAACGAGCTGTGTCCTCCGGATTCCCAGAGATAGCGGGCATTCACGAGGCCGATCGTGCCGCCCTTCTGGAAGACCGCCATCGTCACGTCCGGGCCGATGCCGAAGAGCCGGTTCTTCCCGTACAGATTGAGGGCCTGGAGAGCCGACACCGGCACATCGGCGCCGGTGTCATTCGACAACTTGGTCTGGAAGTAGTAGCCGATGCCAAACGCTCCGCCAATTTTCGGCACGTTGTAGGCCGCGCCACCTTCGAGCGTCAGCAGGTTGCCGACTTTCAGATCCTGGTCCTTCTTGTTCGAATGGAGCTCGAGATACGCCGTCGTTGCGGCACTCATCTTCTTCGCCGCGTCGAGGTAGACCGTGGTGCCGGCCTGAATTTCCTGCGACCACATGCCCAGCCCGACGTTGTCGTTGGCGCCCGCCTCGTACCGCCCGGTCGGCGCATAAAAGCCGTACCCGGCGACGAAGTCCGCTCGTGGTGCATGCCATCCGAGATACAGCGGTACGACATACATGTCGTTGAGCCCCCAGTCGGGCACAAAGGACTCCGGGATGGTGCGTTCGGGGCGGATGGTCGAGAAGGGCAGCGCCACCATGAACCCGTAGTTGGCGCCGAGCACTTTCTTTGGCGTCACGCCGATGATCGTCGGAAACAGCGCTCGCACATCGAAGCCCTGGAACCGCGAGGCCGCGAGGGTGTTGCCGTCGGCGTCCTTGATGTTGTCGGCGTTCCACTGTGCAAACGGAATGGCGACATAGAATCCGGGCCCGGCCTGAGAGCCGGAATTGACTCCGAAGTCACCGTGGAAGTTGTTGCCTAAATACTGAGCCGACGCAGGCTGTGGTTCGGCGAGCGGGCCGACGCATGTCAGCACACCTAACAGGAGCGATTGCAGAACACTCGAGCGCTTCATCGTCCGTCCTTTTCTGAAGAAAGCCATTGGGCGTCTCAGTTCTCTGTCTCGCGATCGAACCCATCGAGCTCACGACTGACGTACTGGTGACCGCCGAGTGCCGCGCGAACCGCAGGGACAGCTCGTCGCCGGCGGTGTCTTTCAGGATGTATCCGAGCGCACCGGCCGCCAGGCCTGCCTCGACCAGCATCAGCTCGGCATGCACCGTGACGATCACGATGCGGGCGTTCGAGTTGTGGCGCCGGATCAGCACGACCGCCTCGATTCCGTCGACACCCGGCATGGCAATGTCGGTGACGATCACGTCCGGTGAGAGCCGCTCCGCCGCGTCCACCAGAGCATCACCATCCTCGACCGACGCAATGACGTCGAAGTCCGCTCGGAGCAGCTTGCGTAGCCGTTCCGCAGTTTCCGCGTGATCCTCGGCCAGCAGCACTCGTGGGCGGTACATGGTGTTCATCAACCGGAACCGCATTCTCGTTGCGGTGCTGGGGGAGGAGGGAGAGCAGAAGTACGGGAGGAGGGGACCCGAAAAACTACGGGGGTAAGGAGGTCTCTCGGCGACGGTGCGCCGTCTTAGTCCATATTGAGCCGACGGTCGAGCGCGTACCTCACGAGTTCGGCGGTGGACGTGACCCCGAGGGTCTCCATCATTTCGTACTTGTGGCCCTCGACCGTCCTGGTCGACAGGCCAAGATTCGCCGCGATCTCCTTCATCCGCTGGCCCTTCACGATCAGCCGCAGGATGTCGCGCTGCCGTGGCGTCAGCTGCGGTTCCTTCGGCTTCGAAGGGCCGGCCATGCGCTCCATGACCTCCTTCGTGATGGCCGGCGTGATGTAGACCTTCCCGTCGAGCGCGTTCCGAACCGCGGTGAGGAGCTCGTCGCCGGCCGACTCCTTGAGAAGAAAGCCGGAGGCCCCGCCGCGCAGCGCGTCGGTCGCCAGGTCCGCATCGTGGTGCATCGTGAGCACGATGACTTTGCAGTCGAGGCGCTCTGTTTTCAGACGAGCGAGCACGTCGAGACCCGTGAGCCCCGGCATGGAGAGGTCGGTGATGATGACGTCGGGGCGAAGCCGCGTGGCGGCGTCAATCAAACCCTGGCCGTCGCGAACCGCGCCGACCACCTTGAAGTCGGCGTCTCGCAGTATTCTCGACAGACCGTCGGTGACAATCGTGTGATCGTCAGCCAGGAGGACAGTGTGTTGGCGGGTCATGCGACCTGGCCTTCCATTCCAGAGCCGACGTCCAACTTCACTCGTGCGCGCATCGGAATCGTCGCCTGCACCCGTGTTCCCTGATTGGGCGCCGACACGATACTGACGGTGCCTCCGATGATCCGCGCGCGCTCGGAGATGCTGACGAGCCCGAGACCCCTGTCCTTCTCAGCCCGGTTCGTGGCATCGAATCCCCGCCCATCATCCGCGATCGTGATCTGCGCCTGATCATCCATCTGGAGGAGCTTCACATCCGCACCGCTGGCGCCGGCGTGCGCGATGACGTTCCGCAGGGCTTCTTGCGCGATTCGGTAGACGCAGAGCGCAGCGTCCGGCGTGATGTTTCTCAAATCTCCCTCCGCGGTGCACGTGATCGCCACGCCATGTGCACGCCCCAGCTCGCCGCAATATGAAGTCAGGCCCTTTACGAGCCCGAGGTGCTGCAACACGGCCGGATGCAGATCGTGAGAGAGCTGGCGAACGTTGCGTGCGAGCCTCCGCGTTTGCTGCTGAAGCTCGACGAGCTCCTGTTCGAGCTCCGCGGAGAGGTGATACTCGCCCAACCGCTGCTTGAGACCACTGAAGGCGATCGAGACACCAGCCAGTTGCTGGCTGACATCGTCGTGCAGGTCCCGCGCAATCCGCGCCCGTTCGACTTCCTGCGCCCCAATCAACCGGCCGGCCAGATACTGAACCTCTTGGTGACTCGCCTCCAGTGCCGCCTGGCTTGCGAGAATCCGATCTTCGGCGTTCTTCCGTTCGGTGATGTCGACGTCGCATCCGATATAGCCGGTAAAACTGCCGTCCCGTCCGTACTTCGGAACGCCCGTCGCCAGAAGCCATCGGTAGCTCGCCGTCGGCGTGGCGCAGTCGATACTCCAGGAGGAACGGCCTCCGTGCTTCGACTGCGGGCATGTAGATGCCAACGCAGCTCTGGACGTCCTCGGGATGGACAAAGTCCAGCCAGCCGTTGTCGCGCAATTGTTCGAGCGGCCGGCCCGAAAAAGTCATGCAGATGCCATTCAGAAGTCGAGTGTCGAGTCCGGCCTCGTCGTCCAAATCAGGACGGGTGCCTGATTGGCGATGAGCCGAAACTGCTCAATGGCGCTCTGCGCTGCGCTCGTCGCTGGACCTGTAGGCCGGCAATCGCCAGCACAAGAATCACAAAACCGCCCAGGACGGCGGCGACGACGAAGGTCATGGAACGCACCCCAGCTCTGACCCCATGCAGGCAGTCCGAATCGCGTTTAGTGGCCCCCGACTGCCGTCCGACGTGTCGAGAGGTGTTTGCTCGAGGCCGCTCCGAAGTCATCCCGCCGCGTTCGGTGTGAACCTCCTGATTCTAGCCCCCGACCTCCAACTTGCGGCCAGGAAGCTGGTCAGGCGGCGCGTTCACTGGCTTCATCGCGATCTCCAGAGGCGCGTGAGCAATTCCAGCGGCGTCGCGACGTAGTCCGGCCGCTGATAAGAGCCGTTATGACCGATTCGGCCGGTCCGTAGTTCCGTAGCACCGTCCAGAATGGACCGCTGGGCGCGGGCAGCCAGTTGCTCTCCTTGTCCTTGCGCTTTCGGGCGGCGAGATTTCGCTCGCCGCCCGCTCTCATCTCCGTCAGCCTCGCGGCAGGGATGGCTCGCCAGCGCGGGTGGACATGTCCGTCGGAGATCAGCTGAGACAGCGAGCCGCGGTGGGTGGCGACAGGGAACGCGCCGAACTCGCCGCGTTCGAGGCGCTGCTGTCGAAATGCATCGCGGAGGCGCTTGTCGCGCAACTGCGGAAGGAAGCTGAGGCGCACGGAGTAGACGTGGTGACGTGGCTCATGCGCGACAAGAGCACGGACGAATAGGGACGCCTAGGGCCTGGGGATCGCCGAGTCGATCGAATCTGCGTCGAACGAGGTCGATCTGGGAGTGAAGCGGCCGGCAACTTAGCGCGCGCTCAGCCTCCCTTGCATGCCGTTAATCCGTGTGTTATATACTGAACCACATGGTTCAGTATTCCCGGACCGGCTTCGACGCCTCGTTCGCCGCGCTCTCGGACGCCACCCGACGCGGCGTTCTGGAGCAGCTCGGGCGTGCAGACGCTTCGATCACGGACCTTGCCGAGAAATTCCACATGACCCTCACGGGCATGAAGAAGCATGTCGGCGTCTTGGAGCAGGCGGGGCTCGTTACCACGGAGAAGGTCGGGCGCGTGCGGACCTGCAAGCTCGGCCTGCGCCGACTGGAGGAAGAGGCGGCATGGATCGAGAGGTACCGCCAGCTCTGGGACGCACGCTTCGACGAGCTGGACAAGGTTGTTGAGGAACTGAAACGGAAGGAGAAGGTCGATGGACGCAAGAAGAGAGAGTGAGCCTACCCCCATGAAGAACCGCACGACGGTGGAACGGAAGTCCGAGCGTGAGCTAGTCATTACGCGAACTTTCAACGGCCCGGCGCGCATCGTGTTCGAGGCGTGGACCAAGCCCGAGCTGTTCAAGCGGTGGTGGGCGCCGAAGTCGATGGGCATGTCCCTGCGTTCCTGTGAGATGGATGTTCGTGTCGGGGGCAAGTACCGTCTCGAGTTCGAACCCGATGCTATGGCGTTCTTCGGCACGTACCTCGAAGTGACACCGCCCTCGCGCCTCGTCTGGACCAATGAGGAAGGTGGTGAGGGTGGGCCCGTCACCACGGTGACCTTCGAGGAAAAGGGTGGCAAGACGCTGCTGGTCATGCACGAGCTCTATCCCTCGAAGGAAGCTCTCGACGCTGCCGGCACCGGGGCGGCGGATGCGATGGTCGAGACGTTCGCGCAACTGGACGAGCTTCTCGTCACCCTGGGCGCGAGCGTGGGACGGTCATGAAGTCGTCGATCGCGGTCGGCCGCGTGAGGCTCAGAGGTTTCAACCGAACCGGAATGCCCCGCTGCGTTCTATACTGGAAAGCCGGAGTCGGACGGTTGCGCTCCGGAGGCTTGGGGTCGCCGAGCAGGCCGAATCCCTGTAAGTGATCGCGGCACATTCGGGGGTCTATCACAATCGGTATCACAATTCGGGTTTGCCGGCTCAGCCACTAGCCTGTAAACTGCTGATTCGAAAGACACGGAGAGATGTCCGAGTGGTTGAAGGAGCACGCTTGGAAATTGATTCCGGTCGCGCGTGCATGAACGCACACCGAAACGCACCAACGCACTCTCCATCAACGACTTCCCGCAACAACGATGTGCATCGGAGTGTCCCCGTAAATCACGGTGTTTGACCGGGGTTTCAGGGGGTATCTGACACAGTTCTGACACAGAACCGAGCGTCACTTCTCCAGCGCGCAGTGTCGATGTGTACCGACAGCGCGCGACGCTCGTTCAGCTTTCGCCAGCAGTCCCAACTCCTCCGTGCCGAGGCGGCTGCCGTGCCCCAAGATAGGGACCAGGCCGGTGGGACGACGGGCAGATTCCACGCGCTCGTGCAATACTGCCCGTCAAGATCGCGGCCTACTCGAGCGGCTCGAACGGGATGCGCACGAAGTTGGCGCTGCCTGTGCGCGACCCCACCACAACACCTTGCAGATCGATGGTTTCCACTATCGCCCTCGCGCTGGCGCTATCGCGATCATCGGCCAGCGTCACCTCGAGGCGGAGCTTGTTGTACCGAAGCGGCTGGGCCGTGTTGACGTCGTAGAAGAGGTCCCAGATCGTCACGCCGAACCGCCCCTTGCCAAGGTAGCGCCAGACGCCATGGGCCGCGGTGTGCGGCGGACGTGCGGGGTCGGTGCTGACTTCGCCTGGCACCGAGCGGAGGACGGTTCCATCGGCATGGAACGTGATGAGTTGTCTGATGCCGGTGGCGGTGGTGCCAAACCAGGAGCCGACGATGCCCCACGGCCGTCCCAGTTTGCGGTATTCGTCGCTACTCGAGTCCTGCCGCTCCTGACTCTGACCAGATCGCGCGATGGATTGGGCCTGCGTCGCGGTCGCCGCGAGCGCGAACGTGCCGGTCAGCAGCAGTGTCCCGAGGATTCTTGTGGTCGACATGATCTTCACCATATAGGTCGCTCCCTTGGCCCGGCCATTGGTTTGACCGCGGGCTCTACTGAAATAGGCGCAGAAACCCGGGAAGAGCTATCAATCGAAGAAACGGCGAAGGCCGATATAATGCCGACCAACCACCATGCCTGAGCTCGTGAGCACGGGTGAACCGGTTCCCGACGACGTCAGTGCGTTGCTCCGTGCGTGGACCGACGGCGACCAGCGCGCGCTCGCTCGGCTGACCCCGATTGTGTACGACGAGCTCCACCGTCTGGCGCACTACTACCTGAAGCGCGAGCAGGCCGGCCACAGCCTGCAGACGACGGCGCTGGTCAATGAGGCCTACATGCGGCTGGTCGACTACAAACGCATGCAGTGGCAGAACCGGGCTCATTTCATGGCGGCAGCGGCGCAGGCCATGCGCCGCATCCTCGTCGACCACGCGCGGCGGCGCAATGCGAAGCGGGGCGCGAACGCCGAGCATGTCTCGCTCGATGCTGAGGCTGTTATCTGCGCCGATCGCTCCGATGATTTCGGGGCCCTGGACGATGCCTTGAACGCGTTGGCGGCGCGGGCGCCGCGCAAAGCGAAAGTCGTCGAGCTGCGCTTCTTCGGCGGCCTGAGCGTGGAGGAAACCGCCGAAGTTCTGCGCGTATCGCCGATCACCGTGATGCGGGAGTGGAAAAGCGCGAAAGCCTGGTTGTATCGAGAGCTCGCCGGCCCAACCGCCAATGGACAATGACCGCTGGAATCACGTCGATCAGCTGCTGCAATCCGCGCTCGACATTCCCGCGGTAGAGCGCGACGCCTATCTTCGCAACGCGTGTGGCGGCGACCAACGGCTGGAAGACGAAGTCCGTTCGCTGCTCGCCGCACACGACCGTGCCGACAGGTTCCTCGGCGCTCCGGCGATCGATCTCGCCGCACGCGAGCTCGCCGGAGAGCGCAGCGCCGACGGCAGTCAGGCCGGCGGCGATCCGCTGATCGGTCAGACGCTCTCGCACTACCGCATCGTCGAGAAGCTCGGCGGCGGCGGGATGGGCGTGGTGTACAAAGCCGAAGATTCGCGGCTTCACCGTCCCGTTGCGCTCAAGTTCGTCTCCGAAGAGCTCTCACGCGATCCCGAGGCGTTGAGCCGGTTCGCGCGCGAAGCGCAGACGGCGTCGGCGCTGAACCACACGAACATCTGCACGATCCACGACATCGGCGAGCAGGACGGGCGGTCCTTCATCGTCATGGAGTATCTGGAGGGCATGACGCTGAAGGATCGGCTCGCCGCCGGTTCGATGACTCTGAACACGGTGCTCGACGTGGGCATCCAGATCGCCGACGCGCTGGACGCCGCCCATACCGCGGGCATCATCCACCGCGACATCAAACCCGCCAACGTCTTCATCGGATCGCGCGGGCAGGTGAAAGTTCTCGATTTCGGCCTCGCCAAGATGCGAGTGCCGGCCACACACCAGGCGGACGTGACCACGATTGCCGGCACACGGCAGGGCGTCGTGATGGGAACTGTCGCCTACATGGCGCCGGAGCAGGCCCGCGGCGAGATGGTCGATCACCGTGCCGACATCTGGAGCTTCGGCGTGGTCCTCTATGAAATGGTCACGGGGACGCGGCCCGCGCCGGGGGTCCGGCTGCGCGTCGAGGGGACGCCGGAGCTGGAACGCATCATCTCGAAATGCCTCGATACCGACCGCGAACTCCGATATCAGCACGCCGCCGAGCTGCGGACCGATCTCGAGCACCTGAGAAGCGGGCCGGGCGCAACGATGGCGCAGCATCCGGCGCTCGCGCGCCGCCGCGCGCTGTGGCTCTCGATCGGCGCCGCCGTCCGTCATCGCCGCCGCCGTCGCGTGGACGATCTATGGCCGGCGTCCCGCGACGCTGACCGATAAGGACACGATCGTGCTCGCCGAGTTTACCAACACGACCGGCGATCCGGTGTTCGACGACACGTTGCGCCAGGGACTCGCGGCACAGCTTCAGCAATCGCCGTTCCTCAGCCTCGTTTCGGATGACCGCATCGGAAAAACGCTGGCGATGATGCAGCAGTCGCCGGATGCGCGGCTGACTCCGGAGATCGCTCAGGGCGTGTGCGTGCGAACGGCAAGCGCCGCGGTGCTCGATGGCTCGATCGCCAGCCTGGGCAGTCAGTACATCCTCGCTCTGCGGGCGAAGAACTGCGCCACCGGCGACATCCTCGCCGACGAGCAGGCGCAGGTGGCACGCAAGGAAGATGTCCTCGGCTCGCTGAGCCAGATGGCCACCCAGGTCCGCCAGCGACTGGGTGAATCGGTCGTCAGTATCGAGAAATACTCCAGGCCGCTCCAGGAAGCGACGACGGCATCTTTGGACGCGTGGAAAGCGTTCACCACCGCGACGCAGGTGTTCGCGTCATCCGGCCGCGCGCGGGCTATACCGCTGTTCGAGCGTGCGATCGCGATCGATCCGGACTTCGCGGTCGCCCATGCGAGGCTCGGGACCTATTACAGCAATCAGGGAGAATCGGCGAAGTCGCGCCAGAGTACGACGAAGGCGTACGAGTTGCGCCATCGCGCGAGCGACGCCGAGCGATTCTACATCGAAGCGATGTACGACCGGTCGGTCACGGGCAACATGGACCGCGAGATGGAGACGCTGGAGGCGTGGGCGCAGACCTATCCACGCGATTCCATACCTCACGGATTGCTGGCCGCTTTCGCCACGAGGAGCACCGGCAAATACGAGCTGTCGATCGCTGCAGCCGAGAGGTCAATGGCTCTTAGTCAGGAGGCTCCGCACCTTCATACGGCAGTAAGGCGTACAGCGAACTCTACCTGAATCGCCTGGACGCGGCCGAGGCCACCATCCGTCGAGCGGAAGAGGACAAATTTGCCTCTGAGTATTTCCTGGTTCGCTACTTCATCGCGTTCTTGCGCGGGGATGCCGAAGGCATGCGTCAGCAGGCCGCGATCGCCAGAGCCAGTCGCTCCACGGAAGACTTGATCTCGCATCTTGAAGCGTTGCGCCTGGCTGGCTCCGCCCAACTGCAGGACGCGAGGCAGACAGCCGCGATCGCCGCCGCCATCGCGAAGCAGTCTGGAAGGCTCGAGCGGGCCGCCTTGTTCGAAGCGGCAACGGCGGTGTGGGAGGCGTTGTACGGGAATCCGGCAGCCGCCAGACAGAAGGTCACCACGGCCCTCGCGCTCGGCAGGGGCGGCGAGGTGGACTATGCCGCCGCGTTCGCGCTCGCCGTGTCCGGTGATGTGTCGCGATCGCGCGCGCTGGCCGACGATCTGGCCCGTGACTATCCGGAGGACACGTCGGTGCAATTCATGTATTTACCGACGCTGCGGGCCCTGTTCGCATTGGACGCACGTGATGCGGCAGCGGCGATTCAATCGCTGCAGACGGCCTCCCGCTTCGACCTCGCCATGGGCGGCATCGGCTTCAATGGGTACTTCGGCAAGCTCTATCCGATCTACGTTCGCGGCCTGGCGTATCTGGCGGCGCAGCAGCCGGTAGAGGCCGCCGCCGAGTTCCAGCGGATTGTCGACCATCGAAGCATCGTGCTCGTCGATCCCATAGACGCGTTCGCGCGGCTGCAGCTGGCGAGAGCGCTGGCGCTCTCGGGCGACACCGTCAAGGCGAGAAGCGTGTACAACGATCTGTTTGCGCTGTGGGAGAACGCCGACGCCAGGATTCCGGTTCATCAACGAAGCACGGGCGGAATACGCACGACTGCCGTAGGGCGGCGGATTCGTTTGCGGAAGTCGAGCCGGGGCGCGCGCGTACCGGACCGCACCTGCTTCGCGCGCTTCAGCGTCCGTAAGTGATCTCAAGAGATTTTGAGGTCTGACACAATTTCCGCGCACGGGCTGCTGTGGGCGGTCCGTAAACCGCTGGATTCAAGGGTGATGTCGAAGAGGCATGCATTCGCCGACGGCGTGCGATAATCTGATCGCTACCGCTCGCAAGTGGTTGATTCTAAACGGAGAGATGTCCGAGTGGTTGAAGGAGCACGCTTGGAAAGCGTGTGTACGGGAAACCGTACCAAGGGTTCGAATCCCTTTCTCTCCGCCACCTTCACGCGGGTCCATTCCGGGGACATAGGTAACAGTTCGTTCAACGAAACCGAGTGTCACGGTGTCAGACGCGGATACAAATTGCGGCTGATATGATCGTCGGCTCATGAAAACCGCGGCCGGTCCGGCACTGTCTTCACTCGTCCGAGAGCAACTCAACCGCCCCTCGCCGATCCGCCAGATCATGAAAATGGCCGAGCGGCAGAACATCCTCGCGATGGGGCTGGATCCGGCCAACGTGATCTCGTTCGGCGGCGGGTGGGTGAATCACTCGGCCCCGGACGACTTCCGGCGCGCCTACGAGTCGATCGTCGCGGACGCTGATCTCTTCCACAAGAGCGGCGGCTACACGGCAACGCTCGGCGACATGGAATGCCGCGAGCAGATCGCGCGCTTCGAGGAGCATCTCTTCGGCGTGCCGCGCCTCGGGCCGGAGCACATTGCGATCGGCATGGGCAGCACGCAGCTCACCCACGATCTCTTCCGCACGCTGCTCGATCCGGGCGACACCGTGATGTTGCTCGATCCGACCTACGCGAACTACGAAGGCCAGCTTGCCTTCTCGGTACCCGGCGTGAAGATCGTCCGCCTGCGCGTGCTCGACCCGCAAACATGGTCGTACCTGCCGGAGACGGATCCCGCGGCCGTCGCGCGCGAATTCACGCGGCTGTTCGATCAACATCGCCCGCGCATGGTGCTGTTCGGCGCGCCGGACAATCCGACGAGCCAGGTCGTTCCGCAATCGCTCGCTGACGAGATGCTCGCGAAAACCTCCGACGCCGGCGCGTGGCTGGCGATCGATTTTGCGTATAAGGCGCAATATTTCCAGACGCCCCCTGCGTATTACGCCTGGTCGCCGGCCGATCATCCGAACATGGTCGGCATTCACTCCAACTCGAAGTGGGCGCGCGGGCTCGGCAGGCGGCTTGGCTGGATCGAGGCCGATGCCTCGGTCGTCGAAGCGGTCGAGCGCGTGCAGCAGTGCAGCATCCTCTGCCCCGACACGCTGTCGCAGATGACGATGGCGAAATACTTGAAGGCGGCGATCGCCGACGGATCGCTGAAGAAGTACGTGGCGGATGCCAATGCGCTGTACAAGAACGCTGCGGACGTGACGTTGAAAGCAATCGACACGCATCTGCAGCGTCCGCGGCTCACACCATTCGGCGGGCTTTACACCTGCGTCGACATCGGCACCAACGCCGATGAGTTCGTGCCAAAGGCGCTCAAAGCCACCGGCGTGCTCGTCGTCCCAGGCGGCGGCTTCGGCGAGTCGCTCACGAACGGCGTGCGTATCTCGTTCGGCCCGCTCGTGCGCGACACGGCGAAAATCGACGAGGGCCTGGCACGCCTCGGCACCTGGATGCGTGGCACTGAGGCACCTTAGGCACTCAAGGCACCTTAGTTCTTAGCGATCGTAGGGAGTGCTGATGTAGTTCGAGTCGTTCTCGATTCGCAGCACGAGTTGCGTGAACATGAACTGGATCGCCATTCGCTGTTCGCCGACGCGCGTGATGTTGAGCTGCTGCTGGTTGCGCACGTGCCAGCCGTAGACGTCGTAAAACACGCTGAGGCCGATGTCGCAGTAATCGGGGAACCTGCCGGTGACCTTGGTGTATTGCTCGATCTTGGTTTTCACGGCACCCACGCCGGCGTAGTTCATCGTATTGCCGCGCAGGCCTTCGTCGATGGACGTCTGGAGCTCATCCAGGCTGCTGGCCAGAGCGTCGAAGCCCGCTCGTAACGTCTGCACCTCCTGCTGGAGCTCCGAAGCGGCCGCGCTGCCACCCGTCGCCAGCGTTCCCAGCACCCCTGCGGTCACCACCTCACGTCGGCTGATCATGGGTCCTCCTCCACTAGAATGGTCGCCATTATGCGTGTTTTACCGGCCTTCCTCGGCCTGGCTGTCGTGGCGGCTTCCGCATCCGCCTCGCCTTCGCGGCCGGAGGCCGCTACGGCGCAGCCGCGCCGGAGCTCGCTCGAAATGACGCGAGCGGAGGCGGGCAAACCATGACACCCGACCCAGGCGTCCCGCTCGACGTCGCGACCAGGCGCGCCGCCAGCGTCAGCAACCTGCGATACGAGTTGTCGCTGTCGATTCCCGAGGCCCTCACCTCTCCACTGACGGGGAAGATGACGATCCGGTTTGACTTAAAGGACGCCTCGGCGCCGCTGGTGCTGGATTTTGAGACGAGCCGCGAGCGCGTCAAGTCGGTCGATGCGAACAGCAAGACCGTTCCGATCACTTACGTCAACGGCCACATCGTGATTCCTGCAGGTTCGCTGACGGCCGGCGCCAACACCGTCCACATTGCGTTCGATGCCGGCGATGCGTCGCTCAATCGCAGCAAGGATTTCCTGTACACCCTCTTCGTTCCGGCGCGCGCACGCCTGGCGTTCCCGGTCTTCGATCAACCCGACATGAAGGGGCGCTGGACGATGACGCTGGAACATCCGGCGAAGTGGCAGTCGGCGGCGAACGGCGCCGAACTGTCGCGCACGACTGCTGGCGATCGCACGACGGTGACATTCGCCGAGACCCAGCCGCTGCCGACATACCTCGTCGCGTTCATCGCCGGCGACTTCAAGGTGGAAACCGCGGAGCGCAACGGCCGCACCTTCCGGATGTTCCATCGCGAGACGGACGCGGCCAAGGTCGCGCGCAATCGCGACGCTATTTTTGATCTGCACGCCCGCGCGATCGCCTTTCTCGAACACTACACGACGATCCCGTACCCGTTCGGCAAGTTCGACTTCGTCGCGATCCCGGCCTTCCAGTTCGGCGGCATGGAGCACGCCGGGAAAATTCTTTACAACGCCACGGGCCTGATGCTCGACGAGTCGGCGACACAGAACCAGCTGCTCGGCCGCGCCTCGGTGATCGCGCACGAAACCGCGCACATGTGGTTTGGCGACCTCGTGACGATGCGGTGGTTCAACGACGTGTGGATGAAGGAAGTGTTCGCGAACTTCATGGCGGCGAAGATCGTGAATCCGTCATTCCCGAACGTGAATCACGACCTGCGCTTCCTGCTCAGTAACTATCCGGCCGCGTATGAAGTCGATCGCACTCCCGGCGCGAATCCGATCCGCCAGCAGCTCGACAACCTCAACGAAGCCGGCAGCATGTATGGCGCGATCATCTACCAGAAGGCGCCCATCGTCATGCGCCACCTCGAGGCGATCCTCGGCGAAGACAATTTTCGTGATGGCTTGCGCGAATACCTCAAGGCGCACGCGTTCGCGAATGCGACATGGTCCGATCTGATCAACGTCCTCGACGCGCGCACGCCGATGGATCTCCAGCAGTGGAGCCAGGTGTGGGTGGATCAGCCGGGCCGTCCGTCCGTCGAGACGATTCTCGAGACGAAGAACGGCGTCGTCACCAGGCTTTCGTTCCGCCAGCGCGATTCGTGGAACCGCAACCGCGTGTGGCCGCAGCAACTGCGGGTCGCGATCGGTGAGGGCGCCAGTCCGGCTAAAGCCGGACTCCACGCAGACATCGTGGTCGAGATGACCGGCCGCGAGGCGGAGGTCAAGCAGGCTGTCGGGCAACCGGTGCCGCGCTTCGTGCTGCCCAACGGCGCCGGCTGGGCGTACGGCGATTTCATGCTCGACAAGACGACGCTCGCCTACCTGACCACCAATCTGCCGGACATCGCCGATGCGCTGACGCGAGGCAGCGCGTGGGTGACGTTATGGGATGCGCTGCTCGACGGGCAGGTGCCGCCGGAGACGTTTCTCGACCTGACATTCCGGGCGCTCCCGCGCGAGACCGATGAGCAGCTGACGTCGCGCGTGCTGGGTTATGCCGCGAACACTTACTGGCGATTCCTCGGTCAGCCGCAGCGGGTGAGCCCGCGCGTCCCGATTCGAATCGTTGCTTCGGGAAGGACTGGCGCAGGCGGGCACGCCGAGCCAGAAGGCATCGTGGTTTGGCACCTTACGCACTGTGTCGATCACGCCAGGCACCGTCGGCTGGCTGCGGGATGTCTGGGAAAAGAAGGCACCTGTTCCTGGGCTTCCGCTCGCGGAAGCGGACTACACCTCGCTCGCGCTGGAGCTCGCCGTCCGCGAGGTGGATGGCTGGAGCGACGTCCTGAAGACGCAGTTAGGGCGCATCGAGAATCCCGATCGCCGCGGCCGTTTCGAGTTCGTGATGCCGGCGCTCTCCGCGGATCCCGCTGAACGCGAGAAGTGGTTCCTGGCGCTCGGCGACGTGAACAATCGCCGTCGAGAGCCGTGGGTCCTCGAGGGTCTCAACTACCTGCATCATCCGTTGCGCGCCGAGGCCTCGAAGAAATATGTGCAGCCGAGTCTCGAAATGCTGTGGGAGATCCAGAAGACCGGCGACATTTTCTTCCCGAAACGCTGGCTCGACGCGACGCTGGGCGGATACCAGACGAAGGACATGGCCGATACGGCGCGCGCGTTCCTGAAGAATCTGCCGGCGAATTATCCGGAGCGTTTGCGTAATATCACGCTGCAGTCGGCGGACGAGTTGTATCGCGCGGCGGAGATCGTCAAGAAGTAGGGCTTGCGGGCTTACGGGCTACGGGCTTAAGGTTCTGAAAGGCGAATATGCGTACTGCCAGGCTCTTATTCATCGTCGTTGCATGTCGGGCTCGTCGATCATCGCGCAGTCGGATCCCGGCGTGACGATTCGGGCGCGGCAGGTGATCGATGGGCGGGGCGGCGTCACGAACAACGCGACGGTCTCGATCAAGGACGGCAAGGTCGTGAGCGTCGGTGCATCGAGCGCGGCGCCGACGATCGATCTCGGCAACCTCACGCTGCTGCCCGGGTTCATCGACACGCACGTCCACATCGGCTGGCATTTCGACGACAAGGGCCGGTATCACAGCGGGCCGGAGCCCGCCGAGCAAGCCGCGCTCTACGGGGCCGAGAACGCCTACGTCACGCTGATGGCCGGCTTCACGACCGTGCAGAGCCTGGGCGCGATGTCGGACAAGGTGCTGCGCGATGCAATCAACCGCGGCGTGCTGCCCGGCCCGCGCATCCTGTCGTCGCTCGGCCAGATCTCGAACGCGAAGTGGACACCCGATCAGATCCGCGAGCAGATCCGCAAGCTGAAGGCCGACGGCGCCGACCTGATCAAGATCTTCGCCTCGGCGAGCATCCGTGATGGCGGCGTGCCGACGCTGTCACAGGAGCAGGTCGACGCCGCGTGCGGAGAATCGCGCGCCCAGGGACTGCGCAGCGTGGTGCATGCGCACAGCCCCGAATCGATGCTGCGCGCCGCGCGCGCGAAGTGCACACAGGTCGAACACGGCGGGCTCGCCAATGCCGAAGCGCTCAAGGCGCTCGCCGACGGCGGCGTGTATTTCGATCCGAACATCGGCCTCGTCACGCAAAACTATCTCGAGAACAAGGCGCGCTTCCTGGGCATCGGCAACTACACCGAGGAAGGCTTTGCGTCGATGGAAAAGGCGCTCGGCCTGCGCGGCCCGATGTTCTCGACCGCAATCAAGACGCCCGGGCTCAAGATCGTGATGGGCACCGACGCCGTCGCCGGCGCGCACGGCCAGAACGCGCGCGAGCCGATCGAGCGCGTCAAGACCGGCCAGAAGCCGATGGATGCGATCATCGGCATGACCGCGCTTGCGGCCGAGTCGATGGGCCTTCAGAAGGAGCTCGGCGCGATCGCGGCCGGCCTCAACGCCGACCTCGTCGCCATCGAGGGTGATCCGCTGCAGGACATCACGGCGCTGCAGCGCGTGCGATTCGTAATGCGAAATGGAAAGGTTTACAAACGCTGACGATTTCAGATCTCGGATTGCTGATCAATTGTGACGTCGATTCAGATTGGAGTTCGTATGGCCGTCTACGGCCGCTGGCGCGTCTCATCGCTCAACGGCATCGCCGTAACCATTTTCGAGAACGGCCGCATCATCGTCGGCGACGGCAAGGTGATCGAGAACGCGAGCTTCCTCGTGCAGGGCGCCCGCATTACGCAGGTCGGTCCGGCGTCGATCATCACCGCGCCTGCCGGCTCCGTCCGTGTCAGCCTCGCCGGCAAGACGGTAATGCCCGCGATCGTCGACGCGCACGTGCACACGAGCACGACGGCGCCGGAGCTCGAAACCGATCTTCGGCGTCGCGCTCACTTCGGCGTCGGCGCGGCACTGAGCATGGGACTGGATGGCACCGATGCGGCCTTCGCGCAGCGCAGCAAGATCTCGCCTGGTCTGGCCCGCATTTTCACGGCGGGGCGCGGCATCACCGCGCCGGAGAAGGGCCGGACCGAAGTGCCCTTCTGGATCACGACTCCCGAGGAGGCGCGCAAGGCCGTCCAGGAGAATGCGGCGAAGAAGGTCGACATCATCAAGATCTGGGTCGACGATCGCGACGGCAAGTTTCCAAAGCTGACGCCGGCGCTTTATGGCGCGGTCATCGATGAAGCGCACACGCAGAAGCTGCGGGTCACCGCGCACATCTTTTCGCTCGACGATGCCAAGGGCCTATTGAAGGCCGGCGTCGACAGCTTCGCGCACGGCATTCGCGATCGGGACATGGACGATGAGGCAGTTACGCTCGTCAAGGCGCGCCCGGCTTTCGTGCTGATTCCCAACATGCCCGACCGCGGCGTGGCCGCGGACTATAGCTGGCTGAAGGGGCAGATTCCTGACGGCGAGCTGCAGAAGATCCAGGCCGCGGCGACCGATCGGCCGCAGGTCGCCGCGACCTGGGCGATCCAGGGCCGCAACCTGAAGAAGATGTCGGACGCCGGAGTGCGAATCACGGTTGGCACCGACGGCAATACGCCGTGGGCGCCGCACGTGGAAATGGCGGACATGGTCGCGGCCGGCATGACGCCGTCGCAGGTGATCGTCGCGGCGACCAGGAACGGCGCGGAGTTCTTGCGGATGGCGGCGACCGGGACGATCGCAACCGCCATGATCGCCGACTTCCTGATCCTCGACGCCAACCCGCTCGACGACATCACGAACACGCGGAAGATCTCGAGCGTGTATCTGGCCGGCGTCGCGGTTCCGCGCTAAAATGTAACGGGGACTGGCACCTTAACACCTGATTTCGACGCTGTTTCTGCCAACGCACGCAGAAACTGAATCGTTTTTGAGTGTTAAGGTGCCAGACCCGATTACAAATCGATTACAAATTCGATTTCGGCCAGGCCTTCCGGATCACCGCCGCCACGGCGGCAAGGGGGCGCTTCATCGCCGACCTCTTCCGCCAGGCCAGCACCAGCGTGCGGGCCGGGGCCGGCGACTCGAACGCGCGCACCGCAAGCTGGCCACGGCGATTCTCGACGCGCACCGCCAGCCGCGGCAGCAGCGTGACGCCGTCGCCACCACCCACCATCTGGACCAGCGTCGACAGCCCGGTCGCTTTCAGGTCGCTTTCGTTCGCCCCCTTCGCGCCGCAGAAGGCCAGCGCCTGGTCCCGAAAACAATGACCGTCTTCGAGCAGGAACACGGTCTCGCCGGCGAGGACATCGGGCGAGGCCGGGCCATGACGCTTCGCCAGAGGGTGCCCAGGCGCGGCCGCGAGCACGAACGGATCCTCACCGATCACCTCGTGATCAAAGTTCGCCACGCGATCGTCCAGCGCGACGATCGCTCCGTCGAGCGCCGCATCGCTCGATCTGCCCAACGAGCGCCTGCGTCTTGTCCTCGCTCCAGACGACGTGCAGATCCGGCAGCCGCGCGGCGCAACGACGGCGCCACTTCAGGCAGCAGGTAGGGACACACCGTCGGGATGACGCCGATCCGCACCGTGCCGCTCAGCGGATCGCTGTGCAGCCGCGCGGTGTCCGCCAGATCGCGCGCGGCCAGCAGCGCCGCCCGCGCGCGGTCAATGACGGCGGCGCCCGCGCCCGTGACCCGCACGCCGCGAGGACCGCGCTCGAAGATCTGCACGCCCAGCGCCTGCTCGACGTGCGCAATCTGCGCGCTCATCGACGGCTGCGCGACGCCGCAGCGCGTCGGCCGCCCTCCGGAACCCGCCGAGATCGGCGATCGCGACGAGGTACTGCATCTGCCGGAGCGAATAGGGAAAGGTGTCCCACAGCGACATAGCCAAAGACTATCAGTTTGAGATAGACGATATCTTGGATAGCTCGGCGACCGGTTCATATACTGCGGGTCTCTAGGAGAATCCGAATGTCAACCGAAGCAAAGTGTCCTTTCGATCACGCATCCGGCGGCAGGTCCAACAGGGACTGGTGGCCGAACCAGCTGCGCGTCGACCTCCTCCATCAACACTCGGCCAAGTCCGATCCGATGGATCCGGAATTCAACTACGCCAAAGAGTTCAAGAGCCTCGATCTGAAGGCGGTGAAGAAGGATCTCGCTCGCGGTCATGACCGACTCGAAGGCGTGGTGGCCGGCGGACTTCGGTCACTACGGACCGTTGTTCATCCGCATGGCGTGGCACGCGGCCGGCACCTATCGCATCGGCGATGGCCGCGGCGGCGGCGGCAGGGGCCAGCAGCGCTACGCGCCGCTGAACAGCTGGCCGGACAACGGCAATCTCGACAAGGCGCGCCGGCTGCTGTGGCCGGTCAAGCAGAAGTACGGCAAGAAGATCTCGTGGGCCGACCTGCTGATCCTCACCGGCAACGTCGCGCTCGAGTCGATGGGCTTCAAGACCTTCGGCTTCGGCGGCGGCCGCGCCGATGTCTGGGAGCCGGACCAGGACGTCTATTGGGGCGAGGAAGCGGCGTGGCTCGGAGGCGATAAGCGCTATTCCGGCGATCGCGATCTCGCCAATCCGCTCGCGGCCGTGCAGATGGGCCTGATCTACGTGAATCCCGAAGGCCCGGAGGGCAAGCCCGATCCGGTCGCTGCCGCGAAGGACATCCGCGAAACCTTCAAGCGCATGGGCATGAACGACGAAGAGACCGTCGCGCTGATCGCCGGCGGCCACACCTTCGGCAAGACCCATGGCGCCGGCACGCCCGACCATGTCGGCCCCGATCCGGAAGCGCCGGCATCGAAGCGATGGGCATGGGCTGGACCAGCACGTTCGGCTCGGGCCTCGCCGGCGACGCGATCACCAGCGGCCTCGAAGTCACGTGGACGACGACGCCGACGAAGTGGAGCAACGATTTCTTCACGCACCTGTTCAAGTACGAGTGGGAGCTGACCAAGAGCCCCGCGGGCGCCCATCAGTGGCGGCCGAAGAACGGCGCGGGTGAGGGCACGGTGCCGAATGCGCACGATCCGTCGAAGCAGATCGCGCCGAGCATGCTGACCACCGATCTCTCGCTGCGATTCGATCCGGCCTACGAAAAGATCTCGCGGCGCTTCCTCGATCGTCCCGATCAGTTCGCGGACGCGTTCGCGCGCGCCTGGTTCAAGTTGATGCACCGCGACATGGGTCCGAAGTCGCGATATCTCGGTCCCGAAGTCCCCAAGGAAGATCTGATCTGGCAGGATCCGATTCCCGCCGTCGATCATCAACTGATCGATGCCGCAGACATCGCCGCGCTCAAGAAGCACCATCCTCGCGTCGGGCCTGACGGTCTCGGAGCTGGTGTCGACGGCGTGGGCGTCGGCGTCCACCTTCCGCGGCTCGGACAAGCGCGGCGGCGCGAACGGCGCCCGCATCAGGCTGGCGCCGCAAAAGGACTGGGCCGTCAACAAGCCGGCGCAGCTGGCCAAGGTGCTGAAGGCGCTCGAGGGCATCCAGGCGGCATTCAACGGCGCCCAGCAAGGAGGCGGCAAGAAAGTCTCGCTCGCCGACCTGATCGTGCTGGCCGGTTGCGCGGCGTCGAGCAGGCCGCGAAGAACGGCGGCCACGCCGTGACGGTGCCGTTCACGCCGGGACGCACGGACGCGTCGCAGGAGCAGACGGATGTCGAGTCGTTCGCCGTTCTCGAACCGGTGGCGGACGGCTTCCGCAACTTCCAGAAGGCCCGCTTCCAGGTGTCGGCGGAAGCGCTGCTGATCGATCGCGCGCAACTGCTGACGCTGACGGCGCCGGAGATGACCGTGCTGGTCGGCGGCATGCGCGTGCTCAACACCAACGTCGACGGCTCGAAGCACGGCGTCTTCACCGAGCGGCCGAGACGCTGACCAACGACTTCTTCGTCAACCTGCTCGACATGCGGACGGCGTGGAAGGCGGCCTCGGAGGCCGACGAGCTGTTCGAGGCCCGCGATGCCGGCACCGACGCGCGTCGAGTGGACCGGCACGCGCGTCGACCTGGTGTTCGGATCGAACGCGCAGCTGCGCGCCCTGGCCGAGGTCTACGGCAGCTCGGATGCGAAGGAGAAGTTCGTGAACGACTTCGTCGCGGCGTGGACCAAGGTCATGAACCTCGATCGCTTCGACGTGGCGTGAATACTTGGAGCAGGGCCGGCACTGCAACGTGCTCGGCCCTGCGTACTCCTGCGCCTGTGCGACAGCGGCAAGCGCCAGCACCGGGTCGAGCGGGCAGTCCTCGTGACAAAGTTCTACGGCAGTCAGGTCCTTGCGAAACTGCGAAATCGCCATCGACTCGTCCTCAAAGACTTCGAAGACGGTCATCAGCTTCATCAGCGCCAAGGTGCGGTGGCTCTGCCCGGTGAGGCCGAGGAGCTTGAGGGCGCCGCCCTTGGCGCGGACGGCCTTGTATTCGAAGGCCATCATGCCGACGCCGGCGCTGTCGATGTAGGTGACCCCGGCGAGATCAACCAGGATCTTGCGCTCGCCCTTGTTCAGCAGGTCATCGACCCGCCGTCCAAACTTCAGCTCACCATCGTCCAGGGTGATCTCGCCTTTGAGCGAGAGCACGATCACGTCGCCGACCTGCCGCTCTTCGATCGCCAGCTTCGACTCGCTTTCCGACACGCCCAGCCTCCTGATGCGCGAAATTATGCCCCACCTGGCTCGCGATAAGATCGCACGAATGAAGTCCTCGGCCGATGTCGTCATTGCCGGCGGTGGTTGCATGGGATGCAGCGTCGCCTGGCACCTCGCCCAGCGCGGCATCACCAACGTCGTCCTTCTCGAGCGCGAGCCGCAGCTCGGCACCGGATCGACCGGCAAGAACGCCGGCGGCTTCCGCCACCAGTTCTCGAACTCGGCGAACATCGAGCTGTCGATCGAATCGATCGCCCTGATGAAGGACTTCGAACGGATCGTCGGCACGCCGATCGACTTTCACCAGGACGGCTACCTGTTCCTGCTCTCGAAATCGTCGCACATCGAGACGTTCAAGAAGAACGTCGCGCTGCAGCAGAAGCACGGCGTCGATGTGCGATGGGTGACGAACGACGAGGCGCGCGAGCTGTCGCCCGGCCTCGATCTCGCCGGCGTCAAGGGCGCGACCTATTGCCCGTCCGACGGCGTCGCCGATCCGAACGGCGTGACGATGGGATTTGCGAAGGGCGCGCAGGCGCTCGGCGTGGAGATCATCCGCGACTGCGAAGTCACCGGCGCGCGGCTGAACGGCCATCGCCTCACCGAAGTCCGCACGTCGCAGGGCGACATCTCGACACCGATCCTCATCAACGCCGCGGGGCCGTGGGCGAAATCGATCGGGCGCTTTCTCGGCGTCGACGTGCCGGTCGAGCCCGAGCGTCGTCACATCTTCATCGCCTCGCCGCCGGGCGGCGGATCGTGGGACGAGCCGCGCCAATGCCGGCCGCGTCCCGAAGTCGAAGATCCTCGTGATCGATTTCGACAGCACGTTCTACTTCCATCGGGAAGGCGGCGGATTGCTGTTCGGCATGGGCGATCCGGACGAGCGGCCGGGCTTCGACATCACCGTGCGATGGGATTTCCTGCCGAAGGTGATCGAGGTCGCGATGCTGCGCCTGCCGGCGCTGTCGGACGCCGCCGTGTCACACGCGTGGGCGGGGCTCTACGAGATGACGCCCGATCACAATCCGATCATCGGGCCGTCGAGCGACGTCGAAGGCTTCTACACCATCGCCGGATTCAGCGGCCACGGCTTCCAGCACTCACCCGCGGCGGGCCGAATCCTCGCTGATGTGATTGCGGGACGCGATCCGAAGTTCGATCTGACGCCGTTCGAGCTGGATCGCTTCGCCCGCAAGTCGATGGCGGGCGAAGCCAACATCGTCTGAGCGATCACATTGATGATTGTTGATTTAGCGATCGGGTGACTGTTTAGCGATTGGCAAATGGGCGAATTGGCGATCCCCAATTTGGTTATTTACCAATTCGCCGGATCTGAATTCACCAAACAGTCGCTAAATCAATAAATCATCAATCGACGATTCCAGGAGCCCGTACTCCTTGCAGCGGGCGCCATTCGTTACCCTGGCGGGTGGCCTTGCGCGTCTTCATGTCGAAGCGATCGCCGGCGCCCATGAAGTAGAAGCGGCCGCTCGATCCGGCGACGGGCTTGTTGCTGTAGATCACCGCGTAGCTCCTGCCGATCACGTCGAACTGATCACCCTCGACCACGATCGCGGTGTCTTCGTCGAGGCCGATGCCGAGCAGCTCCGGATGCTTGTCGATCACTTCGAGCATGTCGAACTGGCGGTTGCGGCGCAGCAAATGCTGGTCGACGGCGGCGTTCTTCAGGAAGCCGAGACCGACGGTGTGATCGCCGATCATCTGCTCGTTGCTCTTCGTATCGCCGCGCACCATGAACGACGTCAGGATCGACGCGCCCGCGGACGAGCCGCCGATCACGCCGCCGCGGTTGAGCAGCGCGGTCAGCTCCTTGTGCGTCAGCGTGTTGAGATACGCATCCGCCAGCCGCCACTGGCGCCCGCCGCCGAAGAACACGCCGCGAGCGGCGCGAATCGGCTTCACGAACGCTTCCGAGTCGGCGACCTTGCGATCGCGCGTGTGGATCACGGTCAGGTTCCTCGCGCCGTTCTCGCGCCACTGTTTCAACCCCGACCAATAATTGTCGTAGTCGTCGTCCGCCTCACCGGCAGTGGGAATGATCACGATCGGCGCGTCGGGGCCGCCGGCGAGATCGATGAAGCGCTTGACGATCGCCGGATCCTGCATGTTGCCACCGACGATGACGAGGGTGCCTTTGTCGGGACCGTGAACGGCCGCCGACAAGGAGACGCTGGCGAGGAGAACGATCGAGACAATGATGCGACGCATGGTTACTCCTTGAACACCTTTCCGCCCTTCATCACGAACTTCACCTGCCGAAGCGCCCTGACGCTCGCCGAGGGATCGCCCTCAACCGCGATCAAATCGGCGAACAGCCCCGGCTTGACGCGTCCGATGCGCTCGCCCTGCCTGAAATACGTCGCGTTGCCGGACGTCGCGGCGACGAGCGCCGCGGCCGGCGACATGCCGTAGTCGACCATCAGCTCGAGCTCGCGCACGTTGTCGCCGTGCGCATACACACCGACGTCGCCGCCGAAACACATCTTCACGCCCGCGGCGAGCGCCGCCTTGAATGTGTCGCGCTTGCGCGCGATGCGGGCGGGCTCGGGATCGATTCCCTTCTTCCATCCCGCGTATTGCGACGTCGCATCGCCGGCGGCAAGCGTCGGGCAAAACGCGACGTTCTTCTCCGCCATCAGCTTCCAGATTTCCGGCGTGCCTTCGTCACCATGCTCGATGGTGTCGACGCCGGCCATGATCGCGCGGCGCATGCCTTCCGGCGAAGCTGCGTGCGCGACGACGGGGCGGCCGCTGCTGTTGGCGGCTTCGACGACTCGCCGGGTTTCTTCGAGGGTGAATCCCGGGCGCGTTTCACCGTTCGGGCCCCAGCGATAATCCGAGTAAATCTTGATCAGATCCACGCCGTGCGCGATCTGGCCGCGGGCGACGCGGACCACACCGTCGAGGCCGTCGGCTTCTTCCGCGCCCTGCGGCACGGTCACTTCCGGTGCGAAGCCTTTGGGCGCATAGCTGCCCGTGACGACCATCGCCGGCCCGGCGACGAGCATGCGCGGGCCGGGAATGATGCCCTCGTTGATGGCCTGTCGGAGACCGACGTCAGCATAGGCGGCGCCCTCGGTGCCGAGGTCGCGAACAGTGGTGATTCCGGCCATCAGGGTCGCGCGCGCGTGGTTCACCGCGCGCGCAACACGCAGCGCCAGCGGCTCGCGCAAGACCTGATCGTTCCAGACGGTTTCGTTGTAGGGATGCAGCAACAGATGCGAGTGCCCCTCGATCATCCCCGGCATCAGCGTCGTTCCTGGCAGCGATATCGTGCGCGCGCCGGCCGGAACCGTCGTCGAAGCGGCGGGGCCCGCGGCGTCGATGCGCTCGCCTCGCACGACCACGATCCATCCCGCGCGCATCGACTCGCCGTCGAACACGCGATCGGGTTGCAGGACGACGATTGCGGGAGCCGGCTGCTGCGCGGACATCGCGGCCGGCAGGGCGAGCAGTGCCAATACGACGAGTCGAATCTTCATAACGATGGACGCTTCCTGAGACTGCCTGAGTATAGGCGGATTAGAATGCGGCGTGGACGCTGCCGATCTTTCACCAGTCCCGGAAGCGCAACGCACGCAATCCCCTTTCGATCTCTTCCTGATCTTCGCCGCCGCCAACGTCGTCGCCACGACAATGCAGACGGGTGCGGCGCTCGGACTGCGCTACGGCGGGAGCCAGGCCATCGCGATCGCGCTGGCCGGCGCCGTATTCGGCGCATTGCTGGTCGCGGCGCTGGCGCCGGTCGGATCGCGGACCGGCATGCCGTCGATGATCGCAGCGCGGGCGCCGCTCGGGTATCGGGGGGCGCAGATTGTTTCCGGCCTCCTCTATCTCACCAACTTCGCCTGGATCGCAATCAATAACCAGATCGCGGCCTCGGCATGCGCGCAGGTGCTCGGCGGCCCGGACAGCGCACGCATCTGGGCCGCAATCCTCGGCGTCGCCGCCGTCATCGTCGTCGCCCGCGGCCCACGCGCGGTCGGATACGCGGATCGAATCGCGGTGCCGATGATGGCGATCGCCGGCGGGGTACTCACATACGCAGTGTTTACGACCGCACCTCTGCGCACCTGAGGCACCCCTGGCACCTGAGGCACCCAGTGCGTTCTGGGGTCTTGACGTTGTCATCGGCTACCAAGTGTCGTGGCTGCTGATGTTTGCCGATTATTCGCGCTACACACGATCGGGCCGCCGAGCGGCGTCTGCGGTGTTCGCCGGACTGGCCGTGCCGGCGCTGTGGCTGATGCCGGTCGGATGGAGCCTGGCGCGAATCGCGGGCAGCGACGATCCGGGCACGATGCTCGCCGCGGCGGGGGTGGGCTGGTGGACTGCCCTGCTCATCGCGCTTGCGTCGGTGACGACCAACTTCGTGAACATCTACCTGTCGTCGCTTGCCTGGCGAACGCTGTCGCCGCGATCGACGGGCTCCGGAACGGTGTGGACGATTGGATTGATCGGCACCGCGCTCGGATTGATCTCGTCCGGCTGGCTGACGCGGTTTGCCGAGCTCATGGTGCTGCTTGGATCGATCCTCGTCCCGGTGGGCGGCGTCTTCCTCGCCCACTTCGTCGTGTTGAAGAAACCAATCGACGTTGCGCGACTCTACGACCCTGCAGTCGCTCCCTGCGATCAACAACGCCGGCGTTGCCGCCTGGATCGCAGGCTTCATTGTTTACAAGCTTGCGGCACCGATTGGCGCTACATTACCCTCGCTCGCCGCCTCGATGGCGATTTACGCGTTGCTGGCCAATCGGCAACGCGATACGGTTGTTACACAGAATTCACGTTGACGTAACATACGTAAAATCCACGCAACGTACGCTCGCAACATGAATCGGTTCGCGCGATGCACGCTCGCAGCAGCGGTCATCCTCCTGCCAGCGATCGGCGCTTCGGCGCAAGGCGACCAGAAGCCGGCTCCCAGGCCGCCATCCACCTACGACAAGATCTGGGCGACATTCACCGACTGGTACACCGACAAGGACAACCCGGTCGTCCAACGCGTCCTCTTCACGGGCCGCTTTCACGAGGACTACGCCGCCGTCGAAGCCGACGAAGGCAGCCACAGTGAATGGAACGCGCGTCGGTTGCGCCTCGGTCCGCGCATCACGATGTTCCGCGACTACCTGGTGCACACCGAGGTCGAACTGAATCCCCAGGAGCAGGATCCGTTCTACGTCCGCCTCACCGACGCCTACGTGGCCTGGCAGAAGCACCCCAAGGCCGTCGTGACCGTCGGCAAACAGGCCGTGCAATTCACGCAGGAAGGCGCGACCTCGTCGAGGGAGCTCGTGACGATCGATCGCAGCAATCACGCGAACAACATCTGGTTCACGCAGGAATACATGCCCGGGATCAGCCTCTCTGGCCGCGCCGCGCCGTGGACGTATCGGGCGGGAGTGTACTCATCGGGCGCGATGAATCGCGAGTTTGGCGATTTCAGTGGCGACGCGTTCACGCTGGCGATCCTTGCCTATGACTTTGGAACAAAGCTCGGCGTGCGAGAGGCGACGCTGACCGGAAACTATGTCTATCAGCATCCGGACGCGAACAACACCTTCACCAAGCGCTTCGAGCACGTCGTGTCGGTCCACTTCAGGCTCGACGAGCCGCGCTGGGGCTTCCGATCGGACGTGTCGAAGACCAAGGGCTATCTCGGGCAGAGCAACGTTTTCGGCGTGATGGCGATGCCGATCTTCAACGCGACCGACAAGCTGCAGTTCGTGGCGCGCTACACGTATCTCGACAGCGACGGCATCAACGGCCTCTCGCTCGCGACCTACGAAAACAATGTCGTCAGCGGCAAGGGCGATCGCTACACCGATGGCTACGTCGGCGCGAGTTACTACTTTTACGGACACCGGCTGAAGCTGCAGACCGGCGTCCAATTCGCGGACATGCAGGATCGTGCAAACGACGGCGGCGCCTATTCGGGCACGTCGTGGACGACGGGGTTGCGGGTCGGGTGGTGAGACAGGCCAGCAGGCTAGCAGGCCAGCAGGCCAGCAGGCTACGAATGGGACCATTCCGCTAGCCCGTAGCGTAGCCTGCTAGCCTGCTAGCCTGTTAGCCTGTTAGCCTGTTAGCCTGTTATGGCGCATTTCACTGAGCCGCCTCGACGCCTGATCGTTGCCATGACCGGCGCGAGCGGATCGATCTTCGGTGTGCGGCTGTTGCAGAAGCTGCGCGGCACCGGCATCGAGACGCACCTCGTGATGAGCCGCTGGGCGGCGCGAACGCTGGTCCACGAAACACCGTACACGCCCGAACAGGTCCAGAAGCTCGCCGACGTCGTCCATCCGTTGACCGATCAGGGCGCGTCGATTTCGAGCGGATCGTTCTTGACGATGGGGATGGTGGTGGTGCCGTGCAGCGCGCGCACTCTCGCCGCGATCGCGCACGGCATCGGCGACAACTTGATTCATCGCGCCGCCGATGTCGTCCTCAAGGAGCGTCGCAAGCTGGTGCTGGCCGTCCGCGAATCACCGCTCAGCGAGATTCATCTCGAGAACATGTTGAAGCTGTCGCGGATGGGCGTAGTCATCAGCCCGCCGTTGCCGGCGTTCTACACCCGGCCGGCATCGATCGACGAGATGGTCGATCATTCCGTGTCGCGCATCCTCGATCAAATCGGGATTCACCTCGACGCGAATCGCTGGTCGGGCGAGATGGAGGCGGCCGTCCGAGAGACCGACTGACGACTGCATGGACCTCGACGCCACCTTCCGGCCCATCGTCGTCGTCGCGTTCTTCACCATCATCGGGATCGCGCTCCCGTTCCGGATCCGATCCCAGTCGACTGGCGAAAAGCTCGATCGCATGCAGGAGGGCGTGGTCACGCTGATCTCGCTGCGGCTCATGGGGCTCGCGGCGTGGGCGGGCGTGATCGCATTCATGATCAGCCCGGCCTCGATGGCCTGGTCGTCGCTGCCGCTGAACGCCGCGGGCCGATGGTCGGGCGTCATCCTCATCGCGATCACGGCGATTCTTCTCCTGTGGACGCTGCGCAGCCTTGGCCCGAACCTGACCGACACCGTCGTGACGCGTCAGGCCCACGCGCTGGTGACGCGCGGACCATATCGATGGGTGCGGCACCCGTTCTACGACTGCATGTTCCTGTTTCTGATCAGCATCGCGCTGATGACCGCGAACTGGTTCGTGATGGCGGCCGGAGTGGTGACCTTCTCGATTCTCGCGGCGCGGTCGCGCACGGAAGAGAAGAAGCTGCTCGAACGTTTCGGCGAACCCTATCGCGCGTACCGCGCATCGACCGGGCGATTCATTCCCGGCATCGGCCGCGTCGGCTTAAGCGACGATCCTGACCGTGAGTGGCGGCAGGGTAATTCCTTCGACAACGGCACTGTAAGTCTCACCGGGCGCGAGGAGTTGCGCTTCGGTCAGCGTGCCGGAGCTGACGTACTCTCCGGCCGCCAGCGGCGGCTGACCCTGCTTGACGACTGCGCTGCCAAGCTCGCCGAGGCACAGCGCCGGACTCTTCAGGGAGTTCTTCCCCGATCCTTGCGCCACCGTCTCGCCGTTCCTTTGCAAGGTGACGGTGAACGATCCGAGCTGGTCCACCAGCGCCGGGATGTTGGCGGCTGTGACGGCAAGCGGCGCGCCGACGATCAGCCCGGCGTGCAATCCGTACGCGGCGACGAAATCGATCGGCGTGAACTTCCAGTCGGGAAACACGCAATCGATGATCTCGAAGCCAAGCGAAATCGACTCGACGCAATCGAGCACCATGCCGGCTTCCGTGGCGCCGTCGAGCGGCTTCCTGAGCCGAAACACGATTTCCGGCTCGATCTTCGGCGCGACCATCCTGCCGATCGTCAGCGTGGCTTCGTTGCCGGCGGCGAGGCGCACCGTGTCGTCGTACATGTGCGCCCACACCAGCGTGTCGAGCTTGAGCACGCGCCACATCGCCTTGTTGGCGAAGCCGACCTTGCGGCCGACGGTGCGGCGGCCTTCAGCCTGTCGCAGGTGGACGAGCTCGCGCTCAACCGCATACGCGCCGGCGAGGTCCAGGCTCCCCTCTCGCATCGTCGGCGCTTGAATCAGCTGCTTGTTGGCATACGCAGCGGCAATCTCCGCGGCGAGCCCAGGTGCATCAGCCATCGATCGATCAGCGGCCGGCGGCCGCAAGCTGTGGCGCCACGACGAGATCCTTCTGCCGCGAGGTCTTCAATCCAAAGGCGATGCCCGCCGCAACGAGCGCCATGATCGCGCTCCCGTAGAAGCCCATCGACCAGCTGCCCGACTGCTCGTACAGCATCGCGGCGACCCAGCCGCCCATGATCGATGCGACACCCTTTGCGGTATAGAGCACCGCATAGTTCGAGGTCGCGTGCTTGGCGCCGAAGTAGTCACCCGACATCGCCGGGAAGAGCGAGTAGATCTCACCCCAGGTGAAATACACGAACACCAGCGTCGCCGAGAACCACGCGCTCGACCGTGAGCCAACCGCGACGACCATGAAGAGCGCGATCGCCTGGAGAACGAACGCGAGAATCATCGTCTGCTCGCGGCCAAGCCGATCGGAAGCCCAGCCCCAGAAAATGCGGCTCGCGCCGTTCGCGAGCGGGCTCAATGTCGCCGCAAGCGTCAGCGCCGATGCGGCGAGGCCCCACGATCTCGACATCGGCCCGGCGTTGGCGGTCACGAGCAATCCGCCTGTGGCCATCAGCACGAATGCGACGTACATCGCATAAAACTGCGGCGTACGCAGCACTTCGAGCGTCGTGAACTGGCGCTTGCCGAGCTGAGATCCGGCCGACGCCGCCGGCTTCGGCGCCGATGCGGCCTCCTGCGGCGGGTGACGCAGGAACTGCGCGACCAGCAGGATCAGGAACCCCTGCACCAGTCCGGTGGCGATGAAGGCCTGTTGATAACCGCCGTTGGCGATGATCGACGAAATGATCGGAATGAAAAGCGCCGTGCCGCCGCCGAACCCCGCGGCCATGATGCCCGACGCGAGGCCGCGCTTGTCCTTGAACCACTTGAGCGCCGATCCGATCGATCCGCTGTAGACGAATGCGGCGCCGGTGCCCGCGATGCAGTACAGGACGTAGAGTTGCGGCAGCGTCGTGGCGTAGCCAAGGCCCGCCCATCCGAGCCCGCACAAGAGACCGGCCGCGCTGATAAACCCGCGCGGACCGAGACGATCGATCAGCCACCCGTCAAGCGGCTGCACCCAGGTCTGAAACAGGATGAACAGCGTGAACGCAAACTGGATGTCCGAAAGCTTCCAGCCCGTGCTGGTTTGCAGCGGCTGCACGAACAGCGTCCATGCATATTGCAAGTTCGCGATCATGATCATCGCGATCAGGGACGCGCCCAGCTGAAACCACCGGTTGTTCAGGTTCACGCCTGACTCCTTTTTTTCTCGTCCAGCATCTTTACGCACGCATAGACGGCGCGCGTTGCCGGCATCGGCACACCGAGGCGATCGCCAAGCTCGACGACGGCGCCGACCACCGCCTCGATCTCCATCGGCCGTCCGGCTTCCAGATCCTGCAGCATCGAGGTCTTGTGCGCACCAACTTTTTCGGCGCCGGCCATGCGTTGGTCGATCGAGATCGGCAACTCGATGCCAAGCTTCCCGGCCACGGCTTCCGTCTCATTCATGATTTCGCGGATGACCCGGTTGGTATCGGGATGGCGGACCAGCTCCGCCAGCGTCCCGAACGTCAGCGCGCTGATGGGATTGAACGCGACATTGCCGAGCAGCTTGACCCAGATCTCGTGCCGAAATCTCGTGGTCACCGGGCAGCGGAAGCCGGCGCCGATCAGGACTTCAGCAAGCTTCTTGGTGCGTTCGGACTTCGTGCCGTCGGGCTCACCGAAACTCAGTCGATTGCCTTCGATGTGTCGAATGACGCCAGGCTCGACGATATCGGTCGCAAAATACGCGAGCGAGCCAACCACCCGCCGCGGCTCGATCGCGCTCGCAATTACGCCGCCAGGATCGACACGTTCGAGGCGCAGGTCGTTGAGCTCGCCGGCGAAATTCTGGAAGTACCACCACGGGATGCCGTTCTGCGTGCTGACGACGAACGTCTCAGGCCCGAACAGTTGCGGCAACGAGGGCGCGAGTCCCGTCAGCGCGTGCGCCTTGACGCCGAGAAAGACGACGTCGGCCTTGCCGATGGTCGCGAGATCGCCGGTGACAAGCGGTTTGACCTCGAAGTCGCCTTCTTCGGCGCTCGTCACCCGCAGGCCGCGCTCCTGCATCGCTTTGAGATGCGGGCCGCGCGCAAACAGCACGACATCGGCCCCGGCCTTCGCCAGCCGCGCGCCGATGTAGCCACCGATCGCGCCGGCGCCCGCGATTACTATTTTCATCAGGCTTTCGGAGCGAACGCCTGCGCGACGATGCGACGCTGGATCTTGCCGGTGGCGGTGCGCGGAATCGTCTCGGTGATGTGGATCTGCTTCGGCCGCTTGAAGTCCGACAGCTTCTCCTTGCAGTACGCGAGCAGCTCGGCCTCGGTGATCTTGTCCTTGAGCGTGACCGCCGCCTCGACTTCCTCGCCCCACATCTTGTGCGGCACGCCGAAGCACACCGCTTCGCCGACCGCCGGATGCGCCATCAGCACCTCGTCGATCTCGCGCGGCGAGATCTTTTCGCCGCCGCGGTTGATCAGCTCCTTCAACCGGCCGACGAGCGTGAGGTAGCCGTTCTCGTCGAGGAAGCCCTGGTCGCCGGTGCGGAACCATCCGTCGAAGAACGACGTCGCGTTCGCCTCGGGATTGTTCTCGTAGCCGGTGATCACGTTCGGGCCCTTGATGCAGACCTCGCCGCGCTCGAGCGGCTTGAGGTGATTGCCCTTGTCGTCGGCGATGGTGATCTCCACGTCGGTGCCGGGCCCGACCGATCCCGGCAGATGCGGCCCGTTCTGCGGCAGCGGATTCGACGACATCTGGTGGGCGGCCTCAGTCATGCCATACGCCTCGAGAACCGGCGCGCCGAATGCCGATTCGAGATCGTGCAGTACTTGCGGCGGCAGCGACGCGCTGCAGGAACGAATGAAGCGCAGCTTCGCGGCGCCGGCGGGCTTCGGCTGGCCGGTCTTCACACGCGCGAGCAGCAGCTGGTGGATCGTCGGCACCGCGGAGTACCACGTCGCGCCGTGCGCCTCCGCCGTCTGCCAGAAGTTCATCGGGTTGAACTTGCCCGGCACGACCACGGTGCCACCGGTGGCGAGCGTGGCGAGCGTCGACGCGACGAGGCCATGCACGTGAAAGAGCGGCATCACGCACAGCGACACGTCTTCCTGCGACAGCGCGTAGCTGCGGGCGACGTTGCGCGACGAGATCGAGAGGTTCCGGTGGCTGAGCGGCACGCGCTTTGGCCGCCCGGTGCTGCCGCTCGTGTGAAGGATCAGAGCCACGTCATCGATTGACGGCGGTGGCAACGGCTTGCGTTCGCCCACACCCTGGATCGTGACCTTGCCGTTCGCGTCGGTATCGACGATCAGCATGCGGACACCCTTTGCCTGCGCCGCGCTGCGGGCATCGGGCAGGCCATCGGGCGGAAGCAGGATCACTTTCGCATTGGTGTCGTCGAGAAAGAACTGGAACTCGTCGTCCTTGTAGCCCGGGTTGAGCGGCGCCGAGGTGGCGGCCATCGACGAGGCCAGGAACGAGACGATGCAAGCGAGGCCGTTCGGCATCGCCATGCCGATCCGATCGCCTCGCCGGACGCCGGCGGCGGCCAGCGATTCGGCGAGCGCGGTGACGTTCTCCCTCAACGCGGCGTAACTAATCTTCAGGTTCTGTTCGGGAACGATGATGGCGGTATTTGTTGCCGGCACCGAATCGGTCAGTCCGAGCAGGGTCGTCGGTGACGCATTTGCGGAAGTCATGGGAGCTACAATTTGCTTCACCGCGCTCCAATCGTCAACCGCTAATGGCAGTGGAGGCTCATGCGTATCTTCGGCTTTCTCGCCGTGGTCATCGTCCTCTCGGCCGGCTCGGCGCAGTCGAACGCGCCCAGGAACGATCTGCCGCAGCCATACCAGACCGCACGCGACTGGGGTGAGCTGCCTCCGGGCGTGAAATGGGCGGCAGTGACCGCGATCGAGCCGGCACCTGACGGCAGCATCTACGTGATCCATCGATGCTTCGCCAACTCCTGCGCGAACCGGCCCGAGGCGCCGATCCTCAAGTACGACAGCAACGGAAAGCTGCTCGCATCGTGGGGCTCGAGGATGTTCATCTTTCCACATGGCGGGACGGTCGATCGCGACGGCAACCTGTGGGTCACCGACGCGCGAGGCGACAACCCTTCGCCATCGGCCACCAGGTCTTCAAGTTCAATCCAGACGGAAAGATCCTGATGACGCTCGGCAAGGCGGGCGTGAGCGGATCGGCGCCAGGCCTCTTCGATCAGCCGACCGACGTCGTGATCGCGCCAGGCGGCGAGATCTTCGTGACCGACAGCCATCGCAACGGCAAGAACAATCGCGTGGTCAAGTTCACGAAGGACGGCACCTACGTCAAGGAGTGGGGCAAGAAAGGGTCGGGGCGAGGCGAGATGAGCGAGCCGCACACCATCGCGATGGATTCGCGCGGCCGGCTGTTCGTCGGTGATCGCGAGAACAACCGGATTCAGATCTTCGATCAGGACGGCCGGTATCTCGACGAGTGGCGACAGTTCGGGCGCCCGAGCGGAATCTTCATTACGAAGGACGACACGATCTACGTGGCGGACTCGGAGTCGGGCCCCGACACCGGTGCGCATGAGCTAACCGGGATCAAGAAAGGCATCCGCATCGGCAATGCTCGAGATGGATCGGTGACGGCATTCATCGAGGATATGGAATCGACAACGGCGGACCATTCGGGTGCCGAAGGCGTCGGCGTCGACCTGCACGGAAATGTCTACGGCGCGGTGGTGCGGCGGCAGATGCTCGAACGTCACGTCAAGAAATAGATGTTAGGATTCGCGAATGGCTAAGTACCTCACCGAGTTCATCGGCACGTTCTTCCTCGTCTCGACGATCGGCTACACGGTAATTACGCCCGGCGCGGGTGACATGGCGCCGCTCGCCATTGGCGCGGCGCTGATGGTCATGATCTACGCCGGCGGCCACGTCTCGGGCGGCCACTACAATCCGGCGGTGACTCTCGCCGTCTATTTGCGCGGACGTTGCTCCGCGGCCGACGTTATTCCCTACTGGATCGCGCAGCTCGCCGGCGCCGCAATCGCCGCGATGATCGTGCTCTTCATGAAGGGCAATCCGGTGGTGACGCCGATGGAACTGGACGTGACGAAGGCGCTCGTGGCGGAATTCCTCTACACGTTCGCGCTCTGTTACGTCGTGCTCAACATCGCCACGGCAAAGGCCACGAGCGGCAACTCCGCGTATGGGCTCGCGATCGGCTTCACGGTCCTCACCGGCGCGTATGCGGTGGGCGGCATTTCCGGCGGCGCTTTCAATCCTGCGGTGGCAGTCGGCGCCACGATGATGGGCCTGCAGTCGATGGCGAATATCTGGATCTTCCTGGTGGCGAATCTCGCCGCCGGCGCGGTCGCCGGGGTGCTCTTCAAGTCGATGCACCCGCAGGATCGCTGACGCTCAGGGCGGGCGTCCGGCCGCGCAAGTCCCCCAACGCGAGGAGCCCGGCAACGAACCTGGCGCCGGTCGTGACGATATACTTCTCGGCTACGAGCTCGCCCGTTTTTGCCTGAGGACTGCTTCGATGACTCACCCGAACCTGATGCGTGCAGCGGCTGCCATCGCGTTGACCGCCTTGATCTTCTCCGCTCCCACCGCCACGCGCGTCACCGCGCAGGGCGACGCCAATCAACTGGTGCCGCCGAACGCCTACAAGGATCTGAAATGGCGCAGCGTCGGCGCGACGCGTGGCGGACGCGTCACCGCGTACTCCGGCGTGCGGCAGCAGCCGCACACGTTTTATTTCGGCGGCGTCGGCGGCGGCGTGTGGAAAACCGACGATGCCGGCATCACGTGGGCGCCGATTAGCGACGGGCAGATCACGACGACCGGATCGATCGGTTCGATCGACGTCGCGCCGTCGGATCCCAATCACGTCTGGGTCGGCACCGGCAGCGCCGCGATCCGCTCGAACGTGATTATCGGCCGCGGCGTCTACAAGTCGACCGACGCGGGCAGGCAAGTGGGAGTTCATGGGCCTCAAGGAGTCCGGGCAGATTGGCGGCATCAAGGTCCATCCGCTCAACACCAACACCGTGTGGCTCGCGGCGCTCGGCTCGCCGTTCGGTCCGAACGACGAGCGCGGCATCTTCAAGACCACCGATGGCGGCAAGACCTGGAAGAAGACGCTGTTCGTGAACAACGAGACCGGCGGACGCGACATCGAAGTGGACTGGGAGAATCCCGACATCCTGTACGCGGCGATGTATCGCGGCTTCCGCAAGGGATGGGACATCATCAGCGGCGGTCCGGCCAGCGAAGGCGGGATCTACAAGTCGACTGACGGCGGCGAGACGTGGAAGAAGATCAGCGCCGGCCTTCCGGCCAAATTGATCGGCAAGATCGACATCGACATCGCGCGCAGCAATCCCAAGGTCCTCTACGCGATGGTCGAGGCGCCTGGCAACGAAGGCGGGCTGTACCGCTCGAACGACGCCGGCGAATCGTGGACGCTCGTCAACAGCAGCCAGCGCCTGCGCGCCCGCCCGTTCTATTTCCACTACGCCACGGTCAACCCGAAGAACGAAAACGAAGTGTGGGTGAACGAGCTCGGGCTGCACAAGTCGACCGACGGCGGCAAGACCTTCACGTCCGTCGAGACGCCGCACGGCGACAACCACGGCATGTGGTTCAACCCCGACAACCCGAGCATCATCCTGCAGGTCAACGACGGCGGCGCCAACGTCAGCCTCAACGGCGCCCGCAGCTGGTCGACGATCCTCAACCAGCCGACCGCCGAGTACTACATGGTCGCGGTCGACGAGCAGTATCCGTATCGCCTCTACATGCCGCAGCAGGACAACAGCACGCTGATCATCCCGAGCATCCCGCCGGTGTCGTGGGGCTTCGAGCATCCCGCGCAGGCGTGGTCGCAGGCGTCAGGATGCGAGACCGGCCAGATCTGGCCGAAGAAGAACGGCAAGGTGGTGTGGGGCGCGTGCAAGGGCGAGGTCGGCCGCTACAACATCGACACCGGGCAGGAGAAGCACTACTGGGTGTATCCGCAGAACCGCTACGGCCACGATCCGGACGAGATCAAGTACCGCTTCCCGCGCCAGACGGTCGTCTACGTGTCGCCGCATGACGAGCGCGTCATCTACCAGGCCTCGCACGTGCTCCATCGCTCGACGGACGAAGGCATTTCGTGGGACATCATCAGCCCCGATCTGACCGCCAAGGAACCGCAGTATCAGATCGTCTCGGGCAATCCGATCACGCGGGACGTCACCGGCGAAGAGGTCTACTCGACGATTTACGCGATGATCGAATCGCGCCTCGAGCGCGGCGTGATCTGGGTCGGCGCCAACGACGGTCCCGGTCAGCGTGACGCGCGACAACGGCAAGACCTGGAAGAACGTGACGCCGAAGGATCTGGTCGGCGCGCGCATCCAGACCGTCGAGGATTCGCCGCACATGAAAGGCCGCGCCTATATCGCCGGCTATCGCTTCATGCGCGAGCACGATCTCAAGCCGTACATCTACCGCACGGACAACTACGGCGAGACCTGGACGCTGCTGACCGACGGCAAGAACGGCATGCCGATCGATCACCCGACGCGCGTCATTCGCGAGGATCCGCGCCAGGCCGGCCTGCTCTACGCCGGCACCGAGTTCGGCTTCTTCGTCTCGTTCAATGGCGGCAAGAACTGGCAGCCGCTGCAGCAGAACCTGCCGGCGACGCCGATCACCGACATCAAGGTGCATCGCAACGATCTTGTGATCTCGACGATGGGGCGGTCGGCGTGGATCATGGACAACATCACGCCGCTGCAGGAGCTCGCGCGGATCGTGAATGCGACGCCTACGGCCGCGGGCGGGCACGATGGGGCGCTTGCAGGCTCCGGCTTCAGCCGCGACCGAATCGAGCAACAGCAGCTGCCCGCAGTCGCGCTGTTCCAGCCGCGCGAGGCCATCCGCTATCGCAGCAGCACCGCGCCGCTACTCGAGCGTCGAACCCGAGTACCCCGCTCCAGTGCGCGCAGTTCGATCTCTACTTCGCGAGCGCGCCCGGCGCGGACACCAAGCTCGAAGTGCTCGACGCCGGCGGCGCCGCGCTCCGCACCTGGAACGTGCGCGCCGCCGCAAGAGCGCCGGCGCGCCGGCGCAGGAGATGCGCGGGCCATTCTCGCCGCGGCGGCGGCGGCTCGACCAGCATCCGCGCCGAAGCCGGCATGCAGCGCATCCGTGGGACCTGCGCTACCCCGGTCCATGGACGGCGCAGAATCCGGCCGGCGGCGCCGGCGGGCCGATGGTGCCGCCCGGGAAGTACAGCGTCCGTCTCACCTCGGGCGGCCAGACCATCACGCGGACGTTCGAGCTCGAAGTCGGATCCGCGCGTCGCCGCCGACGGCGTCACCGACGCGGCGATCGCCGAGCAGGTGAAGTTCCAGCTGCAGGTGCGCGATGCCATCAGCGACGCGCGCAAGCTCCAGCAGTCGATCGAACAGGCGATGCAGAAGGCCGGCCTGAAGCCGCAGCTCGCGCCCGGCCGTGCCCGGCGACTCGCCGAGCACGACCAAGTACGATCATCCGCTGCAGCAGCTCTACGCGCGCGTGGTCGACACGCCTGGCATCTACACGCAGCCGATGTTGATCAGCCAGTTGAACAACATCCAGCGCATGGTCACGCAGGCCGATCAGCGCGTCGGCCGCGACGCGCACGAACGCTACGCGGATCTGATCAAGGAGATGCAGGCGATCGAGGCGCAGCTGAAGAAGATCGGCTCGTAGTCCGCACTGCTGAACTCGGATTGCTGACAATTGACGATGCTCGAGCCGTTGGCGCCGTCGTCCTCACTGCATTAGTCTCGACCTTGACCCGGACGGGGGCCAGGAGTGTAATGGCCCTCGTCATTTCGCCGGCGTCGCCCTTATCGCGAGATCCCACCATGTTTCAGGGAGGCGGCAAATGGGTCGAGTCCACGTCGTGTCGGCTTGGTTGGTGGCCGCATTCGTCCTCGCGGCACCCGCAGCAGCTCAACAAGGCACCGCGCAAATCAGCGGCAAGTTGACCGATGCACAGGGGGCGGTCCTCCCCGGCGTCTCGGTCGTCGGTCAGGAACGAGGAGACCGGCGCCACGCGCGAGCTGACGAGCAGCGTCGAAGGCACCTACCTCGCGGCGCAGCTCACACCCGGCCGCTATGCCGTCACCGCGAAGCTGCCGGGATTTCAAACGATGGCGCGCAGCGGCCTCGTGCTGCTCGTCGGCACGACGCTGACGATCAATCTCACGCTAGTCGTCGGCGGCATCGAGGAGAGCGTCACCGTCACCGGGCAATCGCCGCTCGTGGACACGACCAGCGCCACCGTCGGGGGCAACATCGGCACCGCCGAGCTCAGCGAGCTGCCGGCGATGAATCGCAACTATTTCTCCGCGGTGGCGCTGCTGCCCGGCGTGCAGTTCTCGCCGTCGAACCAGATGGGCAACGACACCATCGTCGCCAACGGCCAGACCTCGCAGAACACCAACGTCTCGGTCGACGGCGGCTACAACGCGGACGATGCGCTCGGCACGAGCTCCGGCGCGCAGGTGCGGACGCCACTCGAGGCGGTCCAGGAATTCCAGGTCCTGACCAGCATGTACGACGCGGAGTTCGGCCGCGCCAGCGGCGCGATCGTCAACGCCGTCAGCAAGTCCGGCACCAACCAGTTGCGGGGCGTGCTGTTCGGCTACGGCGCAGCCAACGCGCTGACGGCCGAGGACTATTTCGTCAACCGCAACAACCTCCCGAAGCCCACCACCACCAAGCGCGAATGGGGCGGCGTGGTTGGCGGGCCGATCATCAAGAACAAGCTGCACTTCTTCGGCAGCCTCGAGCGCCAGGTCGACAACCCGAACCGCTCGCGCGTGTTCGAAACGCGGCCGGACCAGAACTTTGCCATCGCGGAAGACCGCACCGACTGGAACACGCTGATTCGGGTCGATCACCAGATCAGTCAGTCGCACAGCTGGGCGGTGCGCTGGCTGCGCGAATGGGCGCCGCAGTGGAACACGATCGGCAACCGGCAAACGCCGGAATCGGCGCAGGATGAAACCGACCTCGATCAGACCGCGGTCGGCACGCTGACCAGCGTGATCGGCGACTCGCACGTCAATACCGTGCGCATCGCGCGGACCTGGGAGCACTGGTGGCACGGCAATGCCTGCTTCCGCGCGCAGGGCCCGAATCCGGATCGCGCCGGTTTCAACTTCGGACAGGAGACCGACGGCCAGCAGATGCTGTGCCCGCCGCAACTGAGCTATCAGAGCTTCCTCGGCCAGGCCAGCACCGAATCGCAGGGACCGTGGGACTCGAACTACCAGATCGAGGACGACTTCTCGTGGTTCATTCCCGGCAAGAAGGGCGACCACGAAATGAAGGTCGGCGCGCGCTACAACTACACCGAGCTCAAGCGCGTCTCGCAGATCAACGAGAACGGCACCTTCACGATCAACAGCGACGCGCCGTTCAACGCCGCCGATCCGCGCACCTATCCGGAGCGGCTGTCGATCCGGATGGGCACGTTCAACGAGTTCATCAAGAACCACACCGTCGAGCTCTACGCGCAGGACAAATGGAAGCTCGGCGGCCGGACGACGCTGAGCATCGGCGTCCGCTACGACCTCGAGATCATCCCGATCGATGAGACCGACAACCCGCTGTTCAGCGGATCGAAGAACCATCCCGTCGACCGCAACAACATCGCGCCGCGCATCGGATTCAGCCGCACGTTCGACGATCGCGGCAAGTCGGTGCTGCGCGGCGGCTACGGCATCTTCTACAACCGCACCATCCTCGGCGCGATCGACGATGTGCTCGAATTGTCGAAGTACACGACATCGAACGTCGTCAATTTCCCGAACGCCAGCGCCGATCCCGGGCCGTCCGCGGGCCGCTTCCCGACCGATCCGTTCCTCGTGAACGGGCCGTGTCGTCAATCGGGCGCTGCTCGAACCAGATGTTCCCGCCGGGCGCGCGCATCAAGAACGCCGGCGTCGTCGATCTTCGACGCGCCCGGACGCCAGCAGCCCTTCGCGCACCAGGCGACCATCGGGTTCGGCCGCGAGCTGACGCCGACGATCGCGATCAACGCCGACTTCGTGCACACGGCGAACCGCGACATGTTCCTGGCGCGGAACCTCAACCCGATGGTGCGCGCCAACACGACGCGCACCGGCGCGATCACGCAGGGTCAACGCGTTCGGCGTGCTCGACGAGGCCTACACCGAGCGCGTCTGGGTGATGGAAAACACCGGCTACAACGACTACGACGCCTTGAACATCTCGCTCGAGAAGCGGTTCGCCAACAGCTGGTCGGGCCGCATCTCGTATTCGCTGTCGAAATCGTTTGGGACCGCGGAGAACCAGGCCGACAAGAACACCTTCCAGACGCTGACCGATCGCTCAACCTCGATCAGTGGGAAGCGCCGTCGAGCGTCGATCGCCGGCACATTCTTGCCCTCAACGGCCGCATGGACGTCCCGAAGACGCATGGCGCGACGCTGGCGGCGACGTTCAGGTACATGACCGGCGCGCCGTTCACGATCTTCAACAGCAACATCGACGTCGATCGGAACGGCGAGCTCACCGATCCGTCGCCGGCGGGCACCTACAGCGGGACGGCGCCCGACGCCGCGGTGTTGACCGACGTCAAGAACGACGGCGGCCGGAACGGCGCCATCGGTCCCGACTACCTGCAGCTCGACCTGCGCGCCGGCTGGCGGGGGCGGATCCATGGCGAGCAGGCCGTCGAAGATCTTCTTCGACATCTTCAACGTCACCAACCGCGCCAACTTCGACAATCCGTCCGGCGATGAGCGCGTGAACTCGACGTTCCTCGTGCTGACGAACCTGCGCGGCGGCGGCGGCTTCCCGCGCCAGGCGCAATTCGGCGTCCGCTACACATTCTGAACCATCACCGCAGGGCGCCGGACCGCCGGCGCCCTGCTATCATCCGGTCGCATGTGCGACTTCGGTCACGCACAATCTCTGATCGCAAGGATTTCGGCTTCATCGTCGATGTGCCCGAAATCCGCTCGCTCATCTTCGAAACCCGACGCGCTGACCGAAGAGATCGACGACACGAAGGCGCGGGTCGAGGCGCTGCGTCCGGCTTTCGCGAGGTTGCTGGCGCGCGACGACTGGCTGCCGAAGGAATACGGCGAGCCCGATCTCAAGAGCGGCATGGGCGGCGGCATCGGGCAGTACGCGCTCTATCGCGCCGAAGACGGATCGCTCTGCCTGTTCTCGCTCGTGATTCCTCCCGGCGCCGAGACGCCGATTCACGATCATCTCGCGTGGGGACTGATCGGCGTCTATCGCGGCGTCCAGGATGAAACGGTGTATCGCCGCACCGACGATGGCCGCGACGAATCGCGGGCGCACGCTCGAAGTCGCGCGCCGGCAGACGGTGAAGCCCGGCGAGTTCTACACGCTGCTGCCGCCGCTCGACGACATTCACTACGTGAAAACGATCTCCGACACGCCGTCGATCTCGATCCATCTCCTCGCCAACGACACCGCCTGTGTGACGCGTCATCGCTTCGACGCGGTGAGCGGCGTCGTCACGCCATTTCGCTCCGGCTACTCCAACGCGCGCTGCCCCGAGCGCGCCTAGTCGAGCGAATGACAGGGCAGAACTGCCGGACGTTTTCTGCCTCTGCCTGCATTCCTTCGGCGGGGTTTTTCAGCAGCCGGTAGTGGCGCAGCAGCCGGTAGATCAAGACATCGTCATCGCGCGCGATCAGCTGGAGTGACGCGACCTTCTCGTACGGGTTGAAGCGATTGTCGGACGCGCCGTGATTCATGGCCCGCTGGTGCACCACGACGTGCGTGACACCGAGTTTCGACAAGGCCAGCAACGATTCGTCCGACGGGAACCCGCGCATCGCTTCGTAGGATTTCTCGTACGAAGGCGGCCGAAAACCGCTGTAGCCGTTCAGGATGGGCTTCCAGTGCCGCGTCGCGTTCACCATGTAAGGCGCGTTGAGGAACCACTGCTGCGGCATCGGGAACGGCGCCTCGGCCACGACCACGCCAGGCTCCTTCGACAGGGCGTCATAGACGTCCGGCACGCCGTCGAACCACGTGTAGCCAATCGGCGCCCGTAGCGCCTCGCCATTGACCAGGAGCAGCACGGCAAGCACGGCGACGGGCAGGCTTCGCGCGTGCGTCCATGAGCGCGCGAGCGAAGCCATTCCGAAACCGGCGAGCACCGCGACCATCAGTAACACGACCTGGCCGATGCGATGGAGGGCACGCACCGCCTGGAAGAGCGGGATTGACTCGTGCAGAACGCGGTAGAACGGCAGCAGCGGCGCAAACGACACCACGGCACAACCGGCCGCGGCGACGGCGCACATCTGGAATCGAGGGTCGGCGGTGTTCCGCCGATCGCTGAAGGCGACGGCGATCAGTGCCAGGGCGACGAACCCGGGAAACGTGTTCGACGTCGCGAGGGCGCTGAAATCGCGGCTCCAGCGTTCGTAATGCACGCGCGATCCCGTCGACGCGTAGTTGACCAACGATGCCGCTTCCTCTTCGTCGGCGCCGCGCACGAACCCCATCGCCTTGCTGACAACCGTGTATTGCGCGAGGTACGGCGACAACAGGAGTGCCGCAACCGCTCCAGCGGCCGCAATCCGTCCCATCGTCGACGCGCCGCCTCTCAGCAGTTCCCTGGCGCGCGCCAGGCACGCAAACAGCATCAGCCAGACCGAGAAGACCATCAGGTAGATCGACGTGAACGCGTTCAGCACGACGCCTGCGGCCAGGGTCGCGACGTCGCCCAGGCGTCTTGCCACGATCAGCCGATCGAGGCCGAACAGAATCACCGCGATGAACTCGGCGTGAAGAAATTGCAGGTGCGTCAGGTGGACCAGCGTGAACGCGTTGAACGCCGCCAGCGAACCTGCGACGTAGCCCGCCGACCAGCTGCCCGTCCAGCGCCACACCAACAAGCAGAATGCCCAGCCCGTCAGCGCGAAGCCGATGAACGACGACGCGTTGTAGGCCAGCACGGCGTCGCCATCGAGCGCCATGATCGGCGCGGCGATGGCCCCCTGCACGAGCATCGCCTCCGAAAATGCCAGCGTGCGTTTTTCAGGATAGAAAATGTTGGCGTCGAAGAGGCGCGAGGGCGCGTGAACGAGGGTGTGTCCGACCCACCCCGCGGCCCAGACGTTCAGCGCGCCGTCGCCCTCGACGCGCGACCAGTGTCGCGGCGCCGACGGCATCGGCCACATGTGCATGGCAGCGAGGAGCACGAACACTGCCAGCGAGAACAAAACGGGGCGTGTATGATGGTTTGACACGACGTCGCTGCGCGATGGCCAGACCAATCTACAACAACATCCTTGAAACGGTCGGCGATACGCCGCTCGTTCGCCTCAACCGCATCCCGAAGGGCATCGTCGCCGCGGACGTCTACGCCAAGATCGAAACGACCAATCCGGGCAACTCGATCAAGGACCGGATGGCGATCAAGATGATTGAGGATGCCGAGAAGGCCGGCAAGTTGAAGCCTGGCGGCACCATCATCGAGGGCACCTCCGGCAACACCGGCATGGGCCTCGCGATCGCGGCGGTCGTCAAGGGCTACAAGTGCATCTTCACGACGACCGACAAGCAGTCGAAGGAGAAGGTCGATGCGCTGCGGGCGTTCGGCGCCGAGGTGATCGTGTGCCCGACGGATGTCGATCCGGAGGATCCGCGCTCGTATTACTCGGTCTCGTCCCGCCTCGAGCGCGAGACGCCGAATTCGTGGAAGGCGAATCAGTACGACAACCCCTCCAACGCGCAGGCGCATTACGAATGGACCGGGCCGGAGATCTGGGAGCAGACCGGCGGCAAGGTCGATCACCTCGTCGTCGGCGTCGGCACCGGCGGCACGATTTGCGGCGTCGCGAAGTATCTGAAGGAGAAGAAGCCTTCGGTCAAGGCGTGGGGCATCGACACCTACGGCTCGGTCTTCAAGAAGTACAAGGAGACCGGCGTCTTCGACAAGAACGAGATCTATCCGTACATCACCGAAGGCATCGGCGAGGACTTCCTGCCGCAGAACGTCGACTTCAGCCTGATCGATCACTTCGAGAAGGTGACCGATCGCGATGCGGCGATCATGACCGGCCGCATCGCGCGAGAAGAAGGCATCTTTGCCGGCAACTCGGCGGGCTCGGCGATGGCAGGCCTCATTCAACTGGCCGATCGCTTCAAGCAGGGCGAGACCGTCGTCGTGATCTTCCACGATCACGGCACGCGCTACCTCGGCAAGATGTACAACCCGGACTGGATGCGCGAGAAGGGCTTCATCGATCGCAAGGGCCTCACCGCGCGCGACCTCGTCGTCAATCGCGAGAAGGCGCCGCTCGTCACGATCGATCGCAACGACACGGTCGAAAAAGCCGCGCACATCATGACCGAGCATGCGTATTCGCAAATTCCGGTCACCGCGGACGGCCGCCTCATCGGCACCGTCAACGAAGGTTACTTGTATTCGGAGATCGTGAAGAACCCGGACGTGGTCCACGGACCGGTCGAAGCGATCATGCAGCCGGCCCTGCCCTTCGCGGACATTTCGACGAGCGTGGATGCGCTCGCGCAGATGCTGACACCGGAGAGCCCGGCCGTCCTGGTCCGCGACTTCAAGCTCGACGCCACCTACATCATTACGAGGTGGGACATTATCAAGGCGCTCTCTGGTCCTGCGGGCTTGTCGGCTTCGGGCACGGGCTTGCGGGCTACGGGCTTGCGGGCTGCGGGCTTCACGGGCTTACGGTCAGAATTCGCGGCCCTTGGTTTCGGGGCCGAGCCAGAGCAGCGTCACCACGAAGATGCCGCCGGCGATGATGCACCAGAACATCGCCGTTTGAAGTTCGGTCCCCCCGTCCTGCAAGACGCCAATCAAATAGGGCGCGAACGCGCCGAAGCCGACACCTACGTGATACGAGAAGCCGGTGCCGACGCCGCGGACTTCCGTCGGGAAAACGTTCGGATAAGTAACCGGGCACAATGCCCCACGCGCCAGACGCGCAGAAGCCGATCAGCCAGGCGCCGAGCATCAGCATGCCGCTCGATTCCGAAAACAAATAGAGCGGCGTCGAGAGAATGCCTGCGACCATTCCGAGAGTCGCAGCGCCGCGGCGGCCGCCCCACCGTTCGGAGAGCCAGCCGAACGCGATCGATCCGAGCATGCCGCCGGCATTCAATAACAACAGGAACGACAATGGCTGCTGCTTGAGGTTCGCGAGCAGCGTCGGATACCAGATCGTCGTCGACTGGTACATCCACACGAACGCGCCCATCAGCAGCGACGTGTGGACCGTGACCCACAACAGATCGCGATCGAACAGCCTCGCGAGCGACAGCCGCGCCGGCTTGCCCGCGCGCAGGCGCTGCTGCTCGAGCCAGAGCGGGCTCTCACTGACGCGGGTCATCAGGAAAAAGACGACAATCGCCGGTCCCACGCCGGCCCACAGCATCAGCCTCCACGCCCAGTCGGGGTTGTCGCTCACCAGCGGATAACCGAGCTGATACACGAGCGACGACAGCAGGAACCCCGTCGAGTAGCCGCCCTGCAGGATGCCCGAGGCGATGCCGCGATGTTTGGCCGGCCATTGCTCGAGCGCGAGCGGCATGCCCGCGGCCCACATGCCGCCCATGCCGATGCCGAAGAGCCCGCGGAACGCGAACAGCATCACGTAGCTCGTCGACAGCCCGCTCAGGAACGCGAAGCCCGTATACCAGGCAATCGCGAAAAGGATCGGCCCCTTACGGCCGTACCGATCGGCGAGCGTGCCGGCGCCGATGCCGCCGATCATGCGAAAGAACAGCGTGACCGTCGCCAGCGCTCCGGCGAGCGCGAGGTTGACCTCGAAGCTGCGCCGAATGTCCGTGAGGACGAAGGTGATGATGGTGAAGTCGAATGCGTCGAGCGTCCAGGCGGCGAACGTGGTCAGGAACGTTTTCCATTCCTGACGGGAAACCTCTTTGTACCAAGGCATTGGCAGGATTCTAGTCGGGAACCGCCCCTCGACGGCGCTCGGGGCGCCCTGAGCCTGTCGAAGGGCGGGAACGGGACCGCGGACGAGCGCGTTATCGCGTGATCCAGGCGGCGATGTCGCGGACGACGGTCTCGTCCACGTGGCCGGGCCGCTGGTATTCGGCGGGCGCGGACGGTCCGGATCCTGCCATGAACAAATGATTCAGCGCCGGATACGACTTCAGTTGCACGTTGGCGCGCGATCCGAGCGCGCGCTTCCACATCCCAAAATCCTCCATCGTGACCTGGTAGTCGCGTTCCCCTTGCAGGACGAGCATCGGTTGCTTGAGCAGGCTCGCGACGGCAGGCGGATCGTAACCACGCAGGTCCAGCCAATACGACGCGGGGGCGCTGAACGACGGGGTCACGATCGGCGGGTCCCCTGGCTTGAGCGCACGGACATCCGTCGCGAGCTTCGTAGCGGTATCCAGCGCCGCCTGCTCTTCCGTGGTGATCTTGCCGTCGAGCAGCGCCATGTATCGCGTTTGGTCGACGATCGCCTGCTCGAGTGGCTTGACCGCGGCCGCCAGCAGGATGAGTCCGGCAATCGACGGATCCGCTGCGGCGATCCTCGGCGCGAGCATGCCGCCGAGACTGTGCCCGACCACGAACACACGGTCGGCGCGGATTCCAGGCGTCTCACGCAGCTTCTTCACGGCCGCGACGGCATCGTCGATCACTTCCTCCTTGACGGTGAAGTCGAGGAGAGGGCGAACCCGGCCGGCGTGGGTCCTGGTCCGCTTGTCGTATCGCAGCACCGCGATCCCGCGGCTGGCCAATCCTTCCGCCAGATCGCGAAACGGCTTGTTCGGCCCGAACGATGCGTCACGATCGCCCGGGCCCGAACCATGGACGAGCACCACGCCCGCAAAGGGTCCAGCACCGGTTGGCATCGAAAGCGTGCCCTGAAGCGGCCAACCTCCGGCATCGAACGTGAGCGCCTCGTCTCGAAAAGCCGACGCGGTGACGTAGGCTGGCGCCGAGTAAGGAACGGTCGGCTCGGGTGGCCCGACGCCGAGGCCGCCAAGACGATCGAGCGGGTCGAATGCGACTCGGATCTCGACGTTCGCGCGCTCGAACGCGCACGACACGAGCACGACGCGCATGACACCCTGCGACTCGAATCGGGCGCTGGTCTGCGACTTGAAGGCGCCAAGCTGGGCGACCATGCTCGGGATGAGCCGGCGGAGGCCATTCGCATCGATGGCCGCTTTCATCTTGTCGGTGAGCGTTGGCAACAAGGGCTCGACCTCCCCGGATACCAGCCGTTCCACGACCTCTCGTGCTCGCGCCACGAGCGCGGCCTGGTCTGCCTGCTGCGCGGCCGCGGGCGCGGGCGCGGTCGCCAGGATGATCAACGGAAACGCGACCAGCAACCGGACCATATCGGCCATCATCGTAAAGCAGTTCGACACTACAATGCGCGGAGGTTCATCACGGTCATCCAAAGGTTCATCACGATGGTTCAAAACGCAGGTTCATCACGATGGTTCGTCACGATGGTTCTGTGCGTCGGTGCAACCATTGCCGGTGCGCAGTCGCCGAAGACACACCGGCTCGAAGCGACGCCCTCGACGGTCGCGTACGGGCATTACTGGGCTGAGACGAAGCCGGTACTGGCGATTGATTCCGGCGACATCATCGACGTCGACACGCTGTTGACCAACACGCCGGATCGGCTCGAAAAATCCGGCGTGCCGGCAGGCGAGATCCAGGCCTCGCTCCGCGCCATCGTCGATCAGGTCAAGGATCGCGGCCCCGGCGGCCACATCCTGACCGGTCCGGTCTACGTCAACGGCGCCGAGCCCGGTGACGCGCTCGAGGTGAAGGTGCTGTCGATCGATCTGCCGATCGCCTACGGCTACAACGGCTGCAGCGGCTACGTGCGGGAGAACTGCGAGCAGGGCCGCCCGCAAACGATCATCCGCCTCGATCGCAAGAACATGACGGCGACGTTCCTGCCGGGCATCGTCATTCCGCTCAGGCCGTTCTTCGGCAGCATGGGCGTCGCTCCGGCAGCCGAAGTGGGCCGCGTCAGCAGCAACCCGCCGAGCACGCACGCGGGCAATCTCGACAACAAGGAGCTGGTCGCCGGAACGACGCTGTTCATTCCGGTGCACGTGAAAGGCGCGCTCTTCGAAGTCGGCGACGGCCATGCCGCGCAGGGCGACGGCGAAGTCGATCAGACCGCGATCGAAACCTCGTTGCGCGGACGCATCCAGCTGACCGTGCGCAAGGGAATGAAGCTGGCGTGGCCGCGCGGTGAAACGAACACGCATTACATCTCGATGGGCACCGATGTCGACCTGCGCATCGCGACGAGAATCGCGATCCAGGAGATGGTCGACTTCCTCGCATCGACGAAGAAGATGGACAAGCATCAGGCCTACCAGCTCACGAGCATCGCCGGCGACGTGGCGATCACGCAGCTCGTCGACGGCACGATGGGCGTGCACGTCAAGATGCCCAAAGGCATCTTTAAGCCTTCTCGTTGAGGTGGAATCGCCGCAGCAGGTGGCTCACCACCGGCGTCATCACGAGGCCGACGGTGGCGATGAAGACCACGCCGCAATAGATGGCATATAGCCCGGCAAACAGCTTAGCCCCGTCATTTTTCAGCGGCGTCACAGGGCCCATTCCCGACAGCAGCATCGACGCATTCAGGAACGAGTCGACCCAGCCAAGGCCGGCGAGCTGGCGGTACCCCACCATCCCAATCCCAAGCGAAATCGCCAGGATGAGAAACGCCACCGGAGGTTGGCGCGCAAGTGCGCGCGGAAGCGCGCTTTGAGCTGATGCGGCGTGTGCTTCTGCGGAGAAGGCGGCGGCTCTGACTCATACTCTGATTACTCGGCGAAGGCTTGCTCGTGGTTGAATGACGCATTCTATGGTGCGTCCACCCTTGATGCCATTCGTCCTGGCCCTGGCTTTCACGCTGCTGACAGGGATCGCTGTTGCGATGGAGCCGTATTTCGCCGGCGACGTTGCCGTGACGCGAGCCGTCCAATCGATCACGCCGCCTGCCGAAGCGTGGGCGACCCCGGTGAGCCGCCTCGCACCGGCGCCCGGCAAGTATTACGTGATGGCGATCGTGCTGACGGCGGCGCTCTTCGTCGGCGGGTGGCGGGGCCTCGCGCTGGTCGTCGGTTTTCTGCTGCTCGAGCAGTACGGCGCGGAGTCCACGAAGGCGATCTTCAAGCGGCCGCGACCGTCACGCGAACTCATTCGACCTTCGGCAACTTCAGCGGCTATACGTTTCCTTCGACGACAATCACGTTCTTCAGCGTGACTTTCGGCGCCCTCGGCGTTGTCGCGATGGTGCGAAAGAACGCGCCGATGCGCCAGCCCGTGATGTGATCTCTTTCGCCATGGTGTCTTGGGCTGCCTCGCGCGCGTGGCGCTGGGCGCGCACTGGCCGAGCGACGTCCTGCTGACCTCCCTCATCTGCATGGTTTGGATCTGGGCCGCCGCTCGCGGCGTCTTAGGAAAGGGTTGATGCTGATCCGAACAGTTTCCTGCGCGCTCGCCTTCTACCTTGATCGCGGCCGTTGCTGCCGCTCATCAGGCGCCCTTCAGTTACCTCAATCTGCATCTCGATGCGAACGGCGTGACGGGCACGCTGACCGTCCGCGATCTTAATGCCGCCCACGATCTCGGCGTTGCCAACGCCGATTGGCTGGAGATCCGGCTGAGGGCCGCTCGATCCGCGATGCGTTGGTCGCCTTGCTTGGCCCGCGCCTCGGCCTGATGCTCGACGATGGTCCGGCGACGATCGCGTGGGGCGCCATCGAGGTCGTCTATGATCGCCAGAGCCTGCGCCTCGCGTGCACGGTCAGCACGTCCAGGCCAGGGCACGTCGGCATTCATGCCTATCTGTTTCCGTACAACCCGATCCGACAGACCTTCATCAACATCTACGAGGATTCGGCGCTGAAGCTGCAGGCCATCCTAACGCGTCGCAGCAGGACGCGTGGTATTACTCGGGCAGCACGCAGGGAAGATGGGCGGTCGTGAAGCGTTCGTCGTCTCCGGGATCGAGCACATCCTGATCGGGCCGAACACATCCTGTTCCTGATCGGCTTGTTGCTCCTCGGCGGGACGTGCCGCGACTGGCGTGGATCGTCACCTCGTTCACCGTCGGCCACAGCGTCACGCTCTCGCTCGCGGCGCTCGACATCGTCTCGCCGCCAGCGCCATGGCGCTGGCGCTGTTGGCGCCGCGGTTGGTCTTGCTATACGCGATCCATTGTCCGACCGGAATTCACAAAGTTCGCCGGGTTGCGCTGCGCAGTAATTCGTCCGAGCGGGGTTGCACTGAAAATGGATCGCGCCGCTGGCGTCGAGAGTGGCATATCAAAACGAGACCCGGTTGAAGAGGTTGTACATCTCCATCCTCAGAATCAGCTTCGATCCTTCGGTGATCCTGAACTCCTTGCCAAGCGTCATGTCGGTGTAGTTCAGACCATGCGTAAAGAAAGTGTTTCTGCCGATTGTTCCGTCGGCTGCCGTGCCTGGGAGGAATATCCTCTGATCCGCAAGGATTGTTGCCGCTTGCCCGGGAATGAATTGATTGCCGGGAAGCTGAGTCTGCGAGATCGTGTCAGCAGCAACGCCTCCTGGTCCTGATCAACTGCCGCCCATTGTCGACAGACGCTCCGAGCAGACTCACATCGGCGATCCGCGGTCGATCGCCACCGAGCCCGTCAGCATTTACGTCATATCCAAGTGTTACGGTGAACGGATTACCTGATTGCAGCGTCGTGATTCCCGTAATCTGCCATCCTCCAAGAATGTGACCAAGGATTCCCTGCTGCGATGGCGAACCACGGAACATATATGAATACGAAGCGACGAACCGGTGAGCTGCATGGAAGCCGCTCAAGCCTCGAAGCGATTGCGCTGCGCCGCCCGTCTTCGATGAGGAGCGTTTGTGTCAACGCCTGTAAATGTCGCTTCGGAACCTGTGTCGATCGACTTGCTGAACGTGTAGGTGACCGTATAGGCCAGGCCGCGTGAAAGTCGCTGCGTCGCCTTGACGACGGCCGCGTGGTAATAGCTCCAGCCAAAGTTCTGAAGATTCACGAAACGGCTCAGAGTCGCATCGGGCCGTCGCTCCTGAGTTCGCAGCTGTCCGAGCGAGATGTACCCGTGAGGTACGCCGTTCTCGACGACTATTCCCTTTTGTGCAAGCGTGGCTGCAGTGAGGTTGAGTGCGCTGAATGCGCGCAAGGCGCCGCTCGCATTCAGGTCGATAGCTCCGGCAGCAGTGCGAATCACACAAATCGGATCGCTGAAATCAGTGCACAGCCCTGTCGAAGACTACATTCCTGAAATTTCCGCCTCCTACATCGACTTGCAGGTTCGGTGAAGTCGATCGGATATAGTGCATCGTTTCCACTATCGAAAAACGGAAGACCTATACCGCGATTTCCGTTGTATCCGACCTGGAGGGCAAACTTATTCCCGATCTGCCGCTCCATCGTCAGATTCCATTGCTGCGTGTACGGCACCTCGAGGTTGGATGCCGGAATCAGAAGCGTCGAGTTCAGCCGTCCGCCGATGTCCCGGACGACTCCCGTGCCGCCTGCGCTCGCGACTGTGAATGGAGGAGTGTAGGAAGCCACGCCAGGTGTAAAAACAAAACCGCACGAAGGGTCTGAAATCTCGTTCCGGCAGAGGCCGTCAAATACCTGTGCGTAACCATTCGGCGGTTGAGTGCGAATGCTCAACTGATTCTGCGAGAAGACTGACTGGAACAGCCGGCTGTGATAGATGCCATAGCCTCCGCGAATCACAAAAGCGCCCGGTCCTCCTGTCAATGCTCTCAGAACTCCGTCATCAGCCTGACGGTGACCAGGCGAATCCGATGCGTGGCTCGATATTGTTGTTGTCATTCGAATAGCCATATTCGAAACGGTCTTCCTGCTTCGACCGGTGCCTTGACATATTCATACCGCGCGCCCAGATAGACCGTGAAGTTGCGCTTCATCTGATATTTGTCTTCAAAGTAAATGTTGGTCTCGCCGAAACGATTCTCTGCAGTCGGATTTCCGAAGCCCTTTCTGATAGCCCGTGGCAAAACCTCGAAGAAAGTTCTCCCAGCCCGTGAAACCCGGTCTTCGCCTGAATAGATGCGAGCGAATCGAGAGTGCTGAATGTCCAGAATCCTCGTGCCCGGTCGCCCGTCATGTCGTCGAGCAATTGATAGCGCTGATCAACACCCATCTTCAAGGTGTGACCGGACAGCGTCAGCGTGTGGTTGTAGACAAACTGATGATCGTGCTGGCGGCGGTTGATCGGAACGTTAGTCGACGTTCCGATGACGAAATTCCGCAAAGTGCTGCGCTGCAAAGCGTATTCGCAAATCGAATCGTCGGAATAGCGTTGTCATCGGCCACATCCTGAAGCGTCGAGCGGTTTCCAAAACCATAACGGAACTCTCCAACCTGGACGATTCGAGAAGACGTGTGTCCACGTCGTGCCGATATTGTATTGACGATTGTTATTCGTTCCGAAATTGTCGCCCAGGATGATTCGGCCCGATTCGCGTATCTGCCGGCTGTACTGGTAGCGAAGCCTGAACGTGTCGCGGCTCGACGGCTTGAGATCAAGGCGGCCAGTGTAATCAGAATCGGGGAAAGACGTTTATAACGTTCAGCGTCACGCAGCGGTTCGGCCTTCCGCTTCTGATCAGGTCACCGCAGAACTGTCGGGTCATTTGGCGTAACTCCACTAAGTTCGGGAGTGTCCCAAAGGTCAACCACTGAGCGCATGAACTGCGAGGTCTCGCTGCAGATTTGGATGCTCCGACGGCACAACACAGTAGGGACCGCCAGGGCGCAGGCACTTCGCCCGGATTGCAGGCTCGCGGTGCTTCTCCCGGCAGCCAGATAAAACGTCCGACAGTTCCACTCGTCTTGTTGCTCACGCGTTCGCCGCTGATAAAGAAAAACACCTTGTCGCGTCCATCAAACGCAGCCGGTCCAAAGGCCTTCTCGGGAAGCCATATTGGCCCGCCTACTGTCCAGCCGTATTGATGGCGTCGAACCGACTGACGCGGTTGAAGCTCCTGCCCGGTTGTCGCTGATCGTCCCGCCTCATTGCGATAGAAACCGTTCGCATTGAAGATGTCGTTCTGAACGAAGTCGTAAAGATCGCCATGAAAGTTGTTTCCACCCGACTTCGTCTGGACCAGAACGACCGCTCCGCCTGCCCGTCCGAACTCAGCCGAGTACGAATTTGTCAGAACCTGAAATTCCTTGATGGTCGAGATGTTTACGTTCTGTCGATTCTGGTTCTCCGACGAATCGTCGTTGTTTACTCCGTCAATCTGAAACGTTGACGAGCGCGAACCCTGGCCGCTGAACGAAGCGTATGATCCGGTCGAGTTTGTCGGATTGTTTGAAGAGCCGATCCACGGCGCGTTCTGAAAGCCCGGAATCTGCTCGACGAGCGACATGAAGTTGCGGCCCGCAAGCGGAGTGTCCTGAATCCGCTTTTCGTCAAGCGAATGCTTGATTTCACCCGTTGTCGTTTCAATCAGTGGCGTCTCACCCGTGATCTGAATCTCAGCTCCAACCGTCGAAACGGATAGCTGAAACGGCGATACCGTGGTCTTGTTGAGCTCGATCAGGACGTCGGTCTTGGTGACCTTCTGAAAGCCCTTGTTGTCGATCGTCACATCGTAGGAACCCAGTGGAAGAAAAGACATCACGAAACGAACCTTCAGCGTTGGTCGTTACCGTTCTTACAAGTCCGGTCTCCTTGTTCTTCGCTGTCACGGTCGCGTTCGGGATAACCGCGCCGGTGGCGTCTGTAACGCTGCCGTTGAGAGTGCCGGTTACCGTCTGCGCGCTCGCTGACCATGGCTGACAGACAATCAGGAAAAGCAGCAAAAACCCGGCTGCAAAATGCCGTTTCAACATTAGGAATCTCCTCTTATGACTGAGTGACCACACTGCCCGAAACTCATCCGAGCCTATCTTGCACATCCCAGCAGAGCGGCCTTGTGAGCTGTCACCTTCGGAATTTAGGAAAGCTTACACTTACAGGCGAGATAAATGAAACTAAAAGTTCTAATGATATGCATAAATCAGATTTGTGGCTCTAAGGTGCGTTGTACCGCCTGGGAGCGCCGGTGCTACAGGAGTCTGACGCACGAGCGGCGAAGCGTGGAGTCGCAGAGAGCCGAGATGAAAACTCGCATGCTTCGCGGCTCGCGGCTCGGTCTGCAGACCTCTGCGTCGCTCCTAGGCGGTACAACGTACCTTACTCATACAACAAATACTTCCTTCTCACCGCGCGGAAGCGGGCGAGGTCGTCCGCCCAGATCTGCCTTAAAGCCCTGCCCTCACTACCCTTTTTGAGTGCGTCAAATACCTGCTGATTCACAAGCAGCCTCGTAAACCGGTCAACCGCAAAGTCCTTCGGGAAAAGCGCCAGCAGCTGAGCGGCAATCTCAAGCCCCGTCGTGATCGGCTCGAAAGATGCTCGATCGACGATCACAATATTGATCCCACCACACTCGGCTCCCTGGTGAACACTTGCCCGCGGCGTAAACCTGACCGGGACAAATCTCACTCCCGGCAACCGCTTTTCATTCAGTGCGCGTGCGAGTTTTACTCCGTCAATCCACGGAGCGCCAACGACTTCGAACGGTGTGTCAGTCCCGCGTCCAACCGACAGATTGGTCGTCTCGAGCAACCCGATACCGGGATAGAGGATCGCTTCGGTAAGACTCCGCATGTTCGGCGAAGGATTGATCCACGTCAGACCGGTCTGATCGAAGAAAGCATTCCGTCGCCAGTTTTCAAGTCGAATCACTTCAAGGTCGGCGCCGAACTTTCGCTCCTCATTGAAGAGACGTGCCAGCTCACCGACAGTCATTCCGTGACGCACGGGAAGCTGGTGATAAGCAATAAACGAGAGCTTGTCCGCATCAGCTATCGGTCCCTCGACATCGACTCCATTGATCGGATTGACGCGATCCAGAACCATAAACTTGATGCGCTGCTTTGCCGCTGCTTCGATCGCCAGTCCGAGTGTTGAGATATATGTGTAGAACCGCGTTCCGATGTCCTGAATGTCATAAACGAGAACGTCTATGCCCTTGAGCATTTCGGCCGTGGGCTGTCGCGTCTCTCCATAAAGACTGTGAATCGGCAGCCCCGTCTTCTCATCTTTCCCGCTTGGGATCTTTTCCTGATCGAGCTGTCCGCGAATTCCGTGCTCGGGCGAGAAGAGCGCGACCAGCTTCACGCCCTCTGCACCAAATAGCAGATCAATCGTCGTGCCGCCCTGCGCGTCACGCCCCGTGTGATTCGTTATCAACCCGACGCGCTTGCCCTTTAATTGAGAGAAGCCGCCTTTCGCGAGAACATCGATGCCGTTGAGTGTGTTGAGCTGCAATGACGGCATGGCGCCTCGCGGAGCAGGTGAAGCAGGGCGCGTTGTGTCAATTGCAGCGAAAGGAGGCGCCATGATCGAAGCCGCAACAATCGAAGCAACACGGCCTCTCAATGACGAGACGTCGGCGGGTTCTTTTGGGTCCAGCTTTGGATGCACCCGGTTGCTCAAGAATACGACGAAGGTTTCGCTCGATGGATCGATCCAGATGCTCGTCCCCGTGAAACCAGTGTGGCCAACGCTTCCCAGTGGAAAGAGGTCTCCGCGATTTGCAGAAAAGCCGCTGGCTGAGTCCCAGCCAAGTCCGCGCGCCATCCCGTCAGAAGCGTTGCCGCCAGAAGCTCGCGCCTCCATCATTCGGCGAACACCGAGCGCGCTCAGAATACGCATCCCGCGATACTCGCCGCCATTGAGCATCATCTGACAGTAGATCGCCAGGTCGTCGGCAGTGCTGAAGAGACCAGCATGACCGGCTACCCCGCCAAGAAAGCTCGCGCGCGGATCGTGGACCAGCCCGCGCCGCGCTTCAGTTGGTGCGATCCGGCCCTTCAGCGAGTCTGGCGGGTTGAAGAAAGTGTCCTTCATCCCGAGCGGCCGAAAGATTGACTCAGTCGCAAATCGATCAAGCGTGACGCCGCTTACTCGCTTCACCAACTCTCCAAGAACGATGAAGTTGACGTCAGAGTAGATGAATCGCGTTCCCGTTTCCGCAACGGGAGCAAGATTCCAGATGTTTTCGAATCGCTTTCTCAGGTCCCTGCTCATAGTCCTTGATGTCATTGTCCGCTATCAGTCCGGATCGATGTGTGAGCAGTTGTTCAACCGTGATTGTTTTCTTGCCTGCTGCACCGAACTCTGGAATATAGCGGAAGACCGGATCACCGAGCCGCACCTGACCACGCTCAACCAGGATCATTACTGACGTGGCGGTGGCCACGACTTTTGTGAGAGAGGCGAGATCGTAAATGGTATCTGCGGTAATCGTTTCAGGTGCGGGTTCGAGCGCGCGATGGCCGTACGCCTGTCGCCAGACAATACGTCCCTGTCGTCCTACAACGACAACCGCGCCGGGCAGCTGCTTCTTTCCGATTTCGTTGGCGACTGCTTCGTCGATTCGTGCAAGCCGCGCCGCTGACATCCCCACCGACTCCGGATCAGCGACCGGCAATTGAAAGTATGAGAAAAGAAACAGCAGACACAGGATATTTGCGAACTTGATTGCACTCATTTTCGTCGCTCTACCCGCAGACCATGACCGCGCGTATACAACCCGGGAATGCTGACTGGCAGCTTCCCGCTGATCTCGATCTCGCCGGTAACAGCACGCGCCAGCGGCACGCTGGCTTACGGCCACAATACTGTAAGCAGCGAGACAGGTCCCGATTCCTTCAAATTCCTTCAGAAGATATGGATTACCAAACGTGATCGCCACCACTGGCCGGCCACTGGCTTTAAGGAGCTCAAGTACACGGTCACCGCCTCCGGGCAAAGCGACGGTGCCTTTCCCACTGCGGGCCCGCACCGCAACTGACACCAGGATCACGCTGGCGCGTTCGATTTTGTCACGAGGCACTCGCTCTTCAACTGCGGCTGCATTCTGTTTGGCATCAATCACAACCTGATCAACATTCAGACTGCGTTTTCGAAGCTCGTTCAACAGCGGAGTCATGACGTTCCGATCTTCGTCGTCAGTGATGGTGACATGAAGAATGCGATTCTGTCCGGCAGAGTCGAGCGGAAGCAGCCGCTTCTCATCTTTGACAAGCGTAATCGAGCGGTCCGCGATCTCCTGTGCAACCCGCAACGATTCCGGACTTGAGACGACACGGTCAAGTTCGCTTATCGAGACCTGACGTCGCAAATGCAGCCCCAGACGCGCCTTTGCTTCAATGATTCGCCGCACGGACGCATCGAGCCGCGGCGCCGAGATCCCTCCGCTCGCGACGGCCTTCCGGATTGCAAGAACTGAAGCATCCACATCAGGCGATTTGAGAACGACGTCGGCACCGGCCTGGATTGCAAGAACCGCTGCTTGTCCCGGATCAAATCGCGCGGCTACACCAGCCATCGACATGGCATCCGTAGTAATGATGCCGTTGAAGCCCAGGTCCTTGCGAAGCAATCCGGTCATTACTTTGGCTGAGAGTGTTCCGGGCATGGTCACGTTCTGCGATTCGCTCTCGGTCAGAGACACAAACTCCGCGAGTTCACGCTCCTTATCAGTGAACGCGCGCACTGGCGGAGCCGCTTGTCCCTCGATTTTTGGAAGCGCAATGTGCGCGCTCATCACAGAGCCGACGCCCGCACCGATCGCTGCTCGAAAGGGAACCAGCTCGATACTCTCAAGACGGCCACGATCCACATCGACGACCGGCAGCCCGATATGAGAATCGGTTGCTGTATCTCCGTGACCGGGGAAATGCTTGGCTGTCGAAAGTGCACCCGCACCCTGCGCACCCTCGACAAATGCTTTGACGAAGGTTGCGACAGTTTGCGGATTCCTCACCATACGAGCGTGTATTGATAACAGGATTATTCGGATTGTTATTGACGTCGGCGACAGGCGCGTAGAGCCAGTTGATACCAATCGCGCGCGCTTCAATCGCCGTCATCTCGCCCTGGCGCCGCGCCCAGGAGGGAGAACCAGTTGCGGCAACAGCCATGTTCGGGGCCCACCATTCGGTATCGTTGAAACGCATTCCGGGCCCCATCTCAAGGTCCGCTGAGACGAGGAGCGGTACCTTTGCCAATCCCTGCAGACGGTTCGTAAGAACGGCTGATGCCCAGACATCGCTTCTAAACAGAATCAGCGTGCCTACTTTGTTGTTGATGACGTGATGAACGAGCTTCCTGTGCGCTTCACTCTCCCGATTCATGAAGATCGCATTTGCGTCTGCTGCAACCATCTGACCGATCTTCTCGTCGGTTGTCATTGCTCTCAACGTCTGCTCTATCCATTGCTGCTCAGCGCGTGACAGGGTCCTGTTAAACGGAAGATATTTCGTTCCGGGTGTTTGACGGGCTTCGCCCGAGAAGGCGAGCGCACAGGTGAGGAGCACCAGAGTGGCGAACACCAGTCCGACATTTGAAACGGCAGGCTTCATCGGACGACATCCTCTACAGGAATCTCACTTCTTTTCCCGGATTGAAGCAGGCTGAAAATGTAACCTGATGCGAACGTGACGAGCGACCCTATCAGGACGTACCACTGCCACGAGATCGCAGTTCCCAGCTTGACTCCGAGCATGACGCACGCGCCCGTCACCATCCCGGCGAAAGTCGCACCTTGTCCGACGTGCTTTGTAAACGTTCCCAGAAAGAAAGCGCCGAGAATGACACCATTCGTGAAGGATGCAATTCCAAGGACTTCGTCGACCACTCGACTCGAGACGTTGATAGCCAGCAGCGCGACTGCGATCTGAACTGCCCCCCAGATCGCGGTCAGAATACGCGAAACATTCAGATAGTGACGCTCAGGTTTCCGGTTCCCTGTCATCGGCATGTAAAAATCGCCGACCGATGTGGAGGCGGCAGAGTTCAACGAAGATGACATGGCTGCAGCTATGACAGCGGCCATGACCAGTCCAACCACGCCGTGAGGGAGCTGCGTCACGATGAAGTGAGGAAAGATGCGATCGGTCTGAAGGCGGCCGCCAAGCGTAAAGTTCGCGATTTCATGCGATGCGTGCGACGTATAGAAAACGTAGAGCATCGTTCCGATGGTCAGAAAGAAAGCAAACTGGAGGAAGATCACGACTCCGCTTGAAAGGAGCGCGGCGCGCGCCTGCCGGGTAGTACTGCAGCAAAGATAGCGCTGAACCATGAACTGATCTGTTCCGTGCGTGGCAGTTGTCAGAAAAGCTCCGCCAAGTACTCCTGACCAGAACGTATAGCTTTTTGTCAGCGTCAAACTGAAGTCGAACCATCGGAACTTGCCCGCAGCACTTCCCGTCGCGACTACTTCACTCCATCCGCCTGGAATCTTGTCGAGCAGAAGCCACGCTGCAATGCCTGCTCCCAGCAGATATATGCCGAGCTGAATCACGTCGATCCAGACGACAGCGCTGATACCGCCAAGATAGGAAAAGATGATCATCGCTAGTCCCATGACCAGTATCGACAGCACGATGATCGTGACTGAAGGATCGATTGCAGGGATGATTGATCGAGCTGTATCCGCCGTCCCCGGCATGGCGAGGACGAGGGCCGAAAGCACGAGCCCGGCAGCAAAAAGGCGAAAGCCATCGGCCAGGCTGCGAGTAATCAGGAAAAGAAGTGAGGCGAGCCGTCGAACTCCCATTCCGAATCGCTGGCCGAGCAGTTGGTAAACTGTGAGCAGCTCACCTCGAAAATACATCGGCACAAAGATCGAAACGACTACGAGTCGTCCGATCATGTAGCCAATCACCAGCTGCATGAACGCGAAGTTGCCTCCATACGCAAAGCCCGGGACGCTGATAAAGGTTACCGTAGATGTCTCGGTAGCCACGATCGAAGCAGCAATTGCCCACCACGGCACTCGATGTCCGCTGACAAAATAGTCCTTTACATCCTTCTGTGAACGCGAAAACCACGCACCGAGAAGTACGGTTCCGATCAGATAAACAACAATGATTGCGAGATCAAGTAATCGCATAGAAACAAGAAGTGCTGAGTGCTGAGTGCTGGGTGCTGAGTTGGAGTTCAAGCTTCAGCTTGCAGCATTCGACTAGTTCGAATGGGACGATTCCGGCTGAAGCTTGAACTCCATACTCAGCACCCAGCACTCAGCACTCAGTACTCATCACCATCTCACTTTCGATAATAGAAATAGAGCGGCAGCCCGAGAGCAATCAGCACAAGGCCTGCAGCTGCTTCAACCGGATTCGTTTGAAGCGTATTAATGATCAGCCATATCGCGACGAGCACAAAAACTACCGGCATTACCGGATACCCGAGCGTCCGGTATGGGCGCTCCGCCGTCGCCATCTTTCGCCGGAGAACAAATACGGCCGAGGTCGTCAGGCCGTAGAAAATCCAGGACGCAAAGACGACATAGTTCGTCAATTGATCGAAAGTTCCCAGAATTGCCAGAATGCTCGCAAGAATGCCCTGGATCACGAGCGACCAGACTGGTACATGCGTGCGTTCGCTGAGCGTTCCGAGCTTTTGAAAGAAGAGACCGTCGCGAGCCATCGCGAAGGGAACTCGTGCTCCCGTAAGAATCGACCCGTTGAGCGCACCGCATATCGAAACCATGATTGCCGCCGTCACAAATTTTGCACCTACCGGCCCGAGAAAGGTTTCTACGGCTTTGGTCGCAACTGGTTTCGTAGCGTTTGATGCCGCGATCTCAGTGATCGGCAGCGCGTGAAAGTAAGCGAGATTCGTCGTGCAGTAAATGATGAGAATGATGATCATTCCGCCGATCAGCGCAATCGGCACGTTGCGGCCCGGGTTCTGCACTTCACCCGCAGCCATCGGCATGTTGTTCCAGCCGTCATATGCCCAGAGAGCCGCGAGCATTGCCGCTCCAAACGCCTGCACCGCTGTCAGATTTGGCGTGCGCATTTCCTGCGGGAGGACGCCCCACCCGACACTCGGCGTGAACAGAAAGACGCCGATGACAATCACTGAAATGCCGAGTACCTTCGCTACAGTCAGAAGCGATTGTACGCGCCCTCCGAAGGCTACGCCCGCACAATTGATCAGCGAGAAGGTCATGATGATGCCTACGGCGACGATCTGCGCGGGCCCAAACTTCCAGATCAGGTCCTGACCGAATGCGTTTACATTACGCGTCAGCCACGGTTCGCTGAGACCAAAAAACGATGTAAAGAAGATCGCAAATCCGGCAGCAAGGCTGGCTATCGAGCCCGTCGACCCGACAACAAAGCGCATCCACCCGTAAAGAAAGGCCGGCGCATTTCCATAGGCTTCGCGCAGATAGACATACTCGCCGCCTGCACGCGGCAACAACACTCCAAGCTCAGCGTAGGTGAGGGCTCCCGCGAGTGAAAGCACTCCAGCCGCCACCCATGCCAGCAGTACCAGCTCGGGTGTGCCGACGTTTTGTGACATGACGGCAGTCTTGAGAAAAAGGCCGGTGCCGATAATCGTTCCCACGACAAGCGAAGTCGTGCCGGTCAGCGTCAACCCACGGATGAGCTGCGATCTCTCTTCAGTTTTCATTCAGGTGTTTTTCGTTCAGTTAGTTTTCGTTCAATAGAAGGTCTTCGTAGCTGTCCTGTCGCCGGAGGGTTTCGACACGGCCACCATCGTGGATCAGGACGGCAGCAGGAAATGGACGCCCGTTGTAAGCAGTCATCTGCGCCATCGTATAAGCGCCAGTGTTGAGCATCGCAATTACTTCGCCTACTTCGACGCCTTCGGGAAGCAGCCGGTAATCCGGCAGCCGGCTTTCGCCGTGAAGGTCAAAGTAGACATCACCGCCATCGCACAGCGGCCCGGCCATCTTGTATCGCGAAGTATGTGGTTCTGTTGCACGTGAAGCGTCGATCGCGTGGTAGTACCATTGATACATGACCATCGAAAGCATGAGATTGTAACCGGCATCGGTCATCAGCCAATCGTCGCCGGTTTCTTCACGGTGCTTGCGGTTGCGGACCGTCGTGAGAATCGTTCCAGCATCCGCAATCACACTTCGCCCCGGCTCCATCACAATCTCGAGGTCGTCAAGCAACCCGCCGGCGCCGGACCTTCGCGCCGATTCACGTACTGCATTCACCGCTGCGTCAATCATTTCCGATGCCGTCAGATCCGCTTCGAGCATCGTCCGGGTTTTCTCGACGAACTCTGGCGCAAGAGAGCGATCACGCAGGTAGTTCACCGGAATTCCACCGCCAATATTGATGTGTTCAAGCTTGTGTCCGGTCTCAGCGTAGAGCCAGACGAGATGCTCCCACATCGCTGAAAAAGCCTGGAGATACGGGGCCAGATCGGGCGTCTGGGAGCCGACATGGATATGAACTCCAGCCAGGTTGACTAATTGCGGACTCTGGAGTGCGCTGAGCATCATGCCTCTCGCCTCAGCTGGGGAGATCCCGAACTTCGATGTATTGAGCGCAGTCTGCAAACCAATGTGAGAACGTGTCCCGACTCCGGCAATCAATCTGACGGTGACGTTACACCGTTTGCCAAGGCGCTCGGCAACCCGCTTTATCAGCTCGAGCTCATATGCCGAATCGACGTTGATTGAATAGATGCCCGCCTCAATCGCTTCTTCGACTTCGCGCTCTGTCTTCGCGACTCCATTCATCTCAATCTGGTCAGGGCTGAAAACCTGCGCGGAGTGCGCGGAAGAGCTCACCACCAGAGTTCACTTCGACGTCGATTCCTGCTTCTTTGACGACACGCAACACGCCGAGGAGATTGTTTGCTTTCGACGCATAGCAGAGCTTCAGTCGCGCGTGATGGCTGGCAGCCTCTGAAAGCCGCTGAATGTTCTGACGAATGCGGGGAGCGGAGAATACGAACAGGGGAGTATCGAAATCGCGCACAAGTGAAAGCGCATCCACGCCATCGATGCTCAGGTGGCCATCGACAATCTCGAGATATCCAGGAATGGTCCAGGGTGGCATAGTATGTAAACGTGTGGCAGCAAATCACCGCGGAGCGGTGCGAGAACGTAGCCAGGGGTTGAGTCTTCGAAACCCCTGGATCGATTCCATTGACGAATTGCATCCCTGGAGGGATGCGAGAAAAGACGACCGGTCTCACCAGATCCGTTTCTCGCATCCCTCCGGGATGCAAACTCTCTCACAATGCAACCAGGGGTTTCGAAGACTCAACCCCTGGCTACGATCTTTTACGCCTCCGGCGTAAGGCGACAGCTAAAGCTTGAACTCCAAACGTTCGATAGCCTTCGCAATAACGGATTGTGACGCGAGAAGTGCACGCGTGGCTTCGTCTTTCTTCACGCCCGTCTTTCTCATGACAATTGCGACTCGCAGGTCCCAGCCCGCGGCATCGAGTGCGTTCCGTGCTTCATTCTCGTCAATGCCGAATTCCTCTCGCATCAGCCGCACCGCCCTCTCGCGCAACTTTGCATTTCGCGTCTGGACGCTGGTCATGCGGTTTCCGGTAACATAACCGAGACGCACCATTGTCATGGTCGAAAGCATATTCAATACAAGTTTCTGAGCAGTCCCCGATTTGAGACGTGTTGAACCGGCAATGACCTCAGGACCAACAATGGGCTCGATCGGTATCTCGACTACGCTTGCAAGCGGTGTTTCCTTGTTACAGGTAATGCAGATCGTCAACGCTCCCTGCTGCCGCGCATACTCCACAGCGCCAATCGTGTATGGAGTTCGCCCGCTCGCTGCGATCCCCACGACCGCATCTCCCCCATTGACTCCACGGGCGGCGAGATCGGTTGCGCCAGCGGCTGAATCGTCTTCTGACGCTTCAACGGCGCGATAGCACGCCTCGTATCCGCCTGCGATCAAACCTTGAATCATGTCGGCCGGAACTCCAAAGGTGGGCGGGCATTCGGCGGCATCAAGAACTCCCAGCCGTCCACTCGTTCCGGTGCCGACGTAAAAAAGTCTTCCGCCCCGCTCAAGCCGTTCGGCAATGCCATCAACGGCTTTTCCGATTGCCGGAATGACTTCCGCGACGGACACGGCTACCTTTTGATCTTCTTTGCTGATCAGGTGCAACGCTTCGACCGTCGAAAGTCGATCGATCTCCGACGTGTTCGGATTTGCCTGCTCTGTAGTTAGCATGAATGAATGTCAGCTCGCGACGTGCTCGCGGGATTCTGAACCCGCGAGAGCAAGTTTCGCTGCGCCGATGACGGGCGGGAACAGCGGAGCCGTCACCGTCGCGTGCGGCGCCACCATTGTAATCGAATCGCGCATCGGAGCTATCACCATCTCACCAGCCTCGAAGACACCGCCGACGTAGGCGACACGGAAAGTTTGATGTTGCATCTTGAGCCGTTCGATTACTGCGGCGACGGCGCGAGCGAGCTCGATTGCGGCGTCAGTCAGAATTCCGTGCGCGACTGAGTCACCTTCGCGTGCGGCGTGAACGACTATTCGTGATAGCTGCGCAATCTCGCGCACCACTTCGGTCGGAGAATCGTATATGACGGGCGGGAGCTCCGAAGGAGATGTGACGCCAAAGTATCGGCATACATCATCGGTCAGACTGGTCTCGGGGGCGCGATGATCGTAGGCCGAAACAACTGCCTCGAGGGCTTTGCGGCCGATGTAGTGACCGCTTCCTTCATCGCCCATCGCCGGTCCCCAGCCACCCGCGCGCGCGTACTCTCCGTGAGCATTGACGCCGTAAGCGATCGAGCCGGTTCCGGCAATTATCACTACTCCTGGCTCGAGATTGGTCGCTCCCGCGAGTGCTACACGGGCGTCCGTCTCAACTGTCATCGAGCTGATCTCGAGGGCCCCTTGCAGCGCATCGTACATCGCGTGCCGATGCTTTGCGCTTCCCACGCCGGCGAGTCCAAAGCATGCGCGCGTGAGTTGAGCTGTCTTGATATTCGCTTCGTGACACGCCTGCCCGACTGCTCCGGTTATGTGTTCCACAGCAGCGGCAAGCCCGACTCGAAGGAAATTTGCCGCCTCTCCACGACCTTCACCGAGCACCTGTCCCGCGCTATCTATGACTGCCGACCTTGAGTTGGTTCCTCCACCATCAACGCCAAGCCAGTACTGATTGCCGCCGCCTTTCACAGTGCCTCCCCCGCACCCCTGCCATCACTTCAACGAATGAGGGCGAAACTTTACAAGCTCCAGACCTTCATCATACACTCCGCCTAACGATAAACGTCACTAAAAGTTCTAATCGTTCTCATAAATGAGTTCTATCAAACGGAGCGACCATCACGATGGAATTGAGACAGCTGCGAACCTTCCTCGCGATAGCAGAGACGTCGAGTTTTACGCGCGCTGCTCATCGCGTGCACCTGACACAAGCGGCCGTCAGCGCTCAGATCAAGGGCCTCGAGGAGGAGGTCGGGAGACCACTCTTCGCTCGAGTAAACAAGAAAGTGTTTTTGACAGAGGCAGGCGAACTGCTGGTTGCGCGCGGTGAGCGGATATTGCGCGAGCATGACGAGGCACTCTACGAGCTTGCAGAATTGAATCAGTGCGGGTCGTGGACGCCTTCGTATCGGGACTGCTTCAACGATGACAAGCCACCATCCACTTCCCGCGATCCTTGCGGAGCTGAAGCAGGCGTTTCCGCGCTCCCAGCTTACGGTTCAGCGTGGTACCAGCGCTGAAATTGTGACGAAGATACTCTCGACAGATCTTGACCTTGGCCTGGTTTCGCTTCCGGTCGAGGCATCAGACATTCGTACCGAGGTCCTTCATCGAGATCTGCTCGTCGCAATAGTGCCGCCGGGTCACCGGCTCGCCCGTCTTTCAAGTGTCAGTGCCTCTCAGCTGGCCGATGAGCATTTGATTCTGGGCGAAGAGGGCGGGAACACCCGAAGGCTGATTGACATGTTTTTCGAGACTGAAGGCATGAGGCCAGAGGTCACGATGGAGCTCGGAAGCATGACGGCAATAAAGCGCATGGTCGAGCACGATCTGGGTGTCAGCATCGTACCGAGATCATCGGCTCGCGAGGAGATCTCGAGCGGAACGTTGAAAGCTCTCAAGGTGCGCCGGCTGAACGTGTATTACGAGCTCGGACTCGCTTCGCTCAAGACCAGTTACTCATCCCCGATCCAGCGCAGCTTCAAGGAATTGTGTGAGAAGTATTTTAGTATGTAGGTGCGTGAGTGCTGGGTGCCGAGCGCTGAGTGCTGGGTCTGAGCGCTGAAGCTGAGAATCTCGCGAAGCCGCGAAAACGCGAACATGAGCAAAGCAGGTTTCTTTGCTCATGTTGTTCTTTCCGCAGCTGCGGCTTCGCGTGAGACTTCAGCACTCAGCACTCAGCACTCAGCACCCAGCACTCGCCTCCATTTGACCAGACCACCATCGCGGATGATAAAAAATAGAGACTGATTTTGAGATGAACCCTTGCATTCTCAAAACCTGGCTTTCACGGATTCCTGCACTTGTGCTGGCGTCCGTTGCCGTCTTTCTCTCGATCTCCACGCCGGTTAAGGCTTTTGCGGCCGTTCGAAGCGGTGAGAGCGAGATCGTTGAGATAGAGGAAGCGAAGTTTGTCGAGCAGAAGACGTGCCATTCACGTCGACACAAACGCACTCCCCATCGCGAGCACTACTTTTTCAAACCGGTTGATGACGAAAACATAATACTGGTTCTACCTGAAGCTTTGGCTCCTCCAATGTGCTTCTGGTCATCAACCCCTCCGTTACTCCGCGCGCCACCAGCGCTCGTTTCATAACCAACCTCAATTAATTCAGCAATCGGCGTCGACAGGCAATGTGTGCTTGAGCACACAGGGTTTGTCTCGCCCCCCGTTCGATCAGGAAAGGTGTTCGTCCAATGGAAAAGCTTGTCTCTGGAATCCATCAGTTTCAATCAGAACTGTTTCGTCCTCAAAAGGAGATATTTGAGAAGCTGGCGCACGGTCAGCGACCCGAAGCTCTGGTAATCGCCTGCTCGGATTCTCGCGTTTCGCCGACATTCATCACTCAGGCAAAACCGGGAGAGGTATTCATTCTCCGCAATGCCGGAAATCTCGTTCCGCCATACGGCGCGTCGAATGGCGGAGAAGCTCCTACGATCGAGTACGCGGTGCACGCACTGGGTGTCAAGGACGTCATAGTCTGCGGACATTCGCACTGTGGCGCGATGAAAGCACTCCTTCATCAAGAAGAACTTCTCCATCTGCCGGCGTTCGCGCAGTGGCTGGGACACGCCGAGGCAACGCGGCGGATCATCAACGAGAACTACAGTGCATTGGATGCGGTTGCAAAGCACAAGGCAGCGATAGAAGAAAACGTTCTCGTCCAGCTTGAAAACCTCCGGACTCATCCGGCTGTCGCGGCAAGACTTGCTCGCAATGATCTGCGACTTCACGGCTGGGTTTATGAAATTGAGACAGGACAGGTCTATCACTATGACCCGGTTGAAGAGCAATTCGTAGCGCTCACTGCGCTCGCGTTTGAGGCCGTTGGCAGCGAGAGAGGAGGGCAGAAGTAATGTCCAATTTCATCTCGCAAATCAAATATTTTCTTACTCCGATCGATGGGCGTTACGAAGACCTCCGGCAAGGCAAATGGTATTTGAACGTCATGCGCGATTTCACGGCCGGGCTGATAGTAGCGATGGTTGCCATTCCGCTGGCCATGGGATTTGCGATGGCGAGCGGCCTGCGGCCTGAGCAGGGGATCGTGGGTGGCGCAGTTGCGGGCCTCGTTGGAGCACTGTTTGGGGGATCGAAATACCAGGTGTACGGGCCGACTGCAGCATTCATCCCGATCATCGGCGGGATCATGGCTGCCTACAATTTTCAAATGCTCGTCCTGGCTTCGATCATTGCAGGGACCATTCTGATGCTGATGGGCGCAGTCAGACTCGGTCGTCTCTCTGCGCTTGTGCCACATTCGATCGTCGTAGGATTCACAATTGGCATTGCAATTGTAATCGCGCTCTCGCAGTTAGGCGAAGTTCTTGGTGTGAAAGCCGCGCTCGGCTATGGCTTCTTCGAGAAGATCAGCGGTATCTGGGCAAATCTGGGCGAAGTGAGCATCTATGCGATCGTCATTGGTCTTCTCACATTTGCGATCACGAAAGGCATCCTCAAGATATCCGTATTCCTTCCAGCGCCGCTGATTGCGCTGGGTGTGGCGACGCTTCTCTCGGCTACGGTCTGGAAAGATAAGGGACTGTTGCTCGTGAGGGACAAATACGGTGCGATCCCGACCGATTTCTGGGTATTTACGCCGCCATCGTGGATGCCTTTGGACGGACAGGATGCTTTGGGATTTGTCGTACTTCGTGATTGCCATCGTCTTTGTTGCGGCGATCGAGAGTGTTCTCTGTTCGAGGATGGCTGACAGACTTGCCGACAACCAGGGACAACGGTTCGATCCGAACAAGGAACTGTGGGGACAAGGGCTGGTGAATATCATCGTCCCAATGCTCAACGGCTTCCCCCACACCGGAGCGCTGGCGCGCACTGCCACGAACATCAAGGTGGGCGCAATGTCGCCGCTGGCGGGTATTTTCAAGGGGGTGCTGAAGCTGTTGCTTGCATTGTATCTTGCGAGTTTTCTCGAAGTAGTTCCGATGGCGTGCATCGGCGGCATTCTGCTCTTTGTGGCTACCGGAATGGTCAAACCCGCAGAGGTGCGTCAGGTCTTTGCTCACAATAGATTTCACGTTGGCCTGATGGTCTACACCGCCGTTATGGTCGTTGTGACGGACTTTTTGACGGGGGTACTTTCAGCCATCGTGATCTATGCGGTTCTTTATCGCGTCATCGAAAAACGTAAAGTTCAAGGGCTCGCCGACACGGGTGCTGCCTGAAGAAAGGAGTTAATTTATGGCCGTTCCATTTCAAAATATTGTCGTAGGTCTCGCAAACTCTGACGCAGACAACGAACTCATCCGATATGCCAGAAACCTGACTGCAACGCTTCGTCCGAAAGCGATCCATTTTGTACACGTGCTTCCCCAGGTCGGAATTACTTTCGACTCTGCGCAACAGTCGCTTCGCAAGGCAGTCGATGAACACTTTGGCGATCCCGTCGCAGGGACACTAGTCGTCGATCAGGTAATTCGAGGTCATCGTATAGATGCGCTTCTCGAGTATCTGGTAGAGAACGAAAACGATCTCGTCGTAGTGGGACATCGAAAAGCGACATCCGGCCGCCGATCTTTGGCCCGGCGGCTTGCAATGAAGGCGCCCTGCTCAGTCCTCATGGTTCCGGAAGGATCAGCGCCGGCAATCGATCGAATCGTAGTACCGACGGATTTCTCGGAACCCTCTGCAGATGCACTGAGTGTTGCGACGGCGCTTGCCAGCGCAGCAGGCGCCGGAGAGTGTCTTGCTTTGCACGTGTATTTCGATGAGTCCACGACAACGTATGAAGGGTCTGACGAAGTAGTGCGTGGACGCGAGCAGATTGCGTTCAACCGCTTTGTCGCTCCTATAGACCGTCATGGCGTGACGATTCGACCGATCTTCGAGGAAGCTTCAAACGTTCCTCACGCAATCAATCGTGTAGCACGGAGCGAGGGGATCAATCTGATAGTCATGGGTACTCGCGGTCGCAGCCGGGCTTCGGCGGTACTTCTTGGCAGCGAAACCGAGCACACTATTATCGAAAGCCAGATTCCGGTGCTGGCAGTCAAACACTTCGGTGCCCGATTGAATCTGCTGCAAACGCTTTTTGACAAGAAGTTCCGTCAAAAAGGAGGCATCTGGTACGGATCGATTTGATTAAGGTACGTTGTACCGCCTTTTAGGCGGAATCGTGAAATCCGACGTCGTCGGATTCCACGATTCCGCCTGAAAGGCGGTACAACATACCTTACAAAACTGTGCTATCCTCTACTCATGCGCAAGCTTGTAGCGCTCGCTCTCACCATCTGCCTGACCGTCACTTCGATAGCTGCATCGCAGCGCGAACGGCGACCGACGTCCCAGGACATAAGCTCAACTCCACAGGTCACGACTACGTCAAGTATTCTTCCCGCGGGAACCGTGCTTATGGTCAAACTCGAGACGAGGCTTGATTCGGAAACATCCCGTATTTCGGACAGGTTTCGCGCGAGGTTTGTCGAACCGGTGACTGATACTCGCGGCCGCGAGCTCATTCCACAGTCCGCACTCGTCGAAGGCTATATCGACGCGATCGTCCCGGCTCAGCGGAAACGGCGTTCGGGCATTATTTCGGTGACGTTTGATACGCTCCGCCTTCCGGACGGACGTGCGATTCCATTGAGCGGCACGCTCACGCCGACTGATTCGAAGGATCGCAAGCGGATCGACGAAGAGGGCAATATCAGGCCCGCTAGATCGACCACACTTCAGAGTATCGTTTTTATCGGAGGCGGCTCGAGTGCTGGTGCAGCAATCGGGATGATTACAGGAGGCGTGCTGCTTGGCACCGGGATCGGCGCGGCCGCAGGAGTTGCTGCAGCCTGGTTGGCGAAAGGAAAAGAGGCAGTTGTAGAGCCCGGCACACGTCTTGGCGTCGAATTGAATCGTCCGCTCGATGTTTCGTTGGGGTCGACAGGAATTGTGAGAATAAGTCCACGCCCAAAGCTTGAAGCTGATCGCGAAGAGCCTCAACAGCAGGTCACAGTTCCACCAGCGAAAAATGCAGCGAGTCCTGCAACGAGTTCTTCAACACGTCCTGCAGCGAATCCTCCGCCGCAGGCAGCTACGAATCCTCCTGTGAATTCTGCAGCGCAGCCTGTCGTGTCGCCGCCAGATTCAACCAACGTTACGCCATCGGTGCCTTCGTCGCCGCCTGTTGCCGCAGCGCGAGCTGATCTTAGTCTCAGTGAAATGGTCGCGAGGATTGCCGACAAGGCAGATGTACTGGCAGCAGATTATGCTGCATCGATTGGCGCGACGCGGAAGGCGGATGGCAAGTACGAATTCAATCCGCAGAGGATATTGCGCGTTGAAGAAACAGAATTGCTTTTCAGTTTGAGCACTCTCAAAGACTCAACTCAGCTCTTTCGAGGAGTGCTGGGGGCAGAAGCAACGGGTGAGAGCCGGCGACGCAGTGCCGAGCGGTTGACGGTTCTCACCGGTGACATTGACCGTCAATGGAGCGTGGTCAGACCCGCCGCGGAGCTCGACCGAAAATGGCGGGACCTGAACCGCGAAATACGCTTGCTTGTCGAAATGGCGAAGGCGTCGTCTTAGCGACGCCGTTTTGCAGAGCGGATCGCCTTCTTCGCCACTCGTTTCACACGTCTCTTTACCGCCTTCTTAACAATCGCTTTCTTTACTGCTTTCTTTACAACAGCTCTCTTTACAGCTCTCTTTGCGGCCTTCGCAGCGGGTCTCCTGGAGGCGCTTCTGACGGCTTTCCTGGCGGCTATTCTTTTCACAGCCACGCGCCTCTTAACAGCCTTCCGTAAAGCTTTGCGCGCTGCAGCCTTCCGCGCGAGTTTAGACGCAATAGCCTTCCTCTTCAGGGTCTTCTTCGCGCCCTTCCTGCCGGCCTTTCTGCCAGTCTTTCTGAAAGACTGGATCGCGGATTTGACGGTCGCGCCCTTCGCAGCCTTCCTTACCGCTTTCTTCGCGACGGCTTTTTTCACTGCTTTTTTCGCGACAGCTCTCTTGACCGCTTTCTTCGCGACAGCTTTCTTGACGCTTTCTTCGCGACAGCTTTCTTCGCGACAGCTTTCTTAACAACAGCCTTTTTCACTGCCTTCTTAGCAGCATTAACTTTAACCGCCTTAGCAACAGCCTTCTTCGCAGCCTTCGCTGGTTTTGGGGGGCAGGCTGCTAGGAGGAGGAGCGGGTACTGCGATCACAACGACCGTTACTTCTCGAGTGATCACGTCCGCTTCGAGAGGACGGATGTCGATTCGACGGTCAACATTCAAATCGACTTCATCCTCCAGGTCGTCGTCATCGTCATCATTCAGATCGTCCTGAAGATCATCGCCCACAAGATCGGCGATGCCGGACTTGAGTCTGTCTTCGTCGTCGTCATCTTCCCAAAGGCTCCGATCATCATCTTCATCGTCGCCAAACTGAAAAGAATAACTTTTGGGCTTGCCTTCGATTTCGTTCCAGTCGCCCATCGCGTTTTCCCTCCCGGTTATGATTGATCCTGAAGACGCGCCGGATCATAGCACGCGCCACATAGGCTATCTTGCATTAAGCGGCGCGGCTGTGTGAAGCTAAAACTGCAATTAAAAGTTATCCCACGGAGCCGAAAAAAATGAAGTCCTGGTATTGTGGAATTGCGCTCATCACAGCTATTGCGCTCAGTGCAGTGTCAATGACAGCCTGCGATATGCGTGCGGAACGGGAGGAAGCGAGCAGAGTGAACCCTGAAAATAGTAGCAACGAAGTCAGGCTGATGACCCTCGATCCGGGGCATTTCCATGCTGCCTTGATTCAGAAGGAGACCTACCCGGGTGTATCGAATAAAGTGCATGTTTACAGTCCTCTTGGCTTCGATTTGACCGAACATCTGAATCGTATTGCCAGATTCAACCTGCGAAGCGCTTCGCCAACCAACTGGGCGCTCGAAGTTCATACCGGCGAGGACAGTCTCCAGCGAATGCTTCGCGAGCGGCCGGGCAATGTTGTAGTCCTTTCAGGAAGGAACCGCGGCAAGATTGACAAGATCAAAGCATCGGTCGATGCCGGGCTGAACGTGCTCGCTGACAAACCCTGGATTGTTGAGTCCGCAGATTTCCCAAAACTCGAGGCGGTGCTGGCGTCTGCAGCAGCTGGCAAGCTGATTGCATACGACATCATGACCGAACGTCATGAGATAACGACCGTTCTCCAGAAAGAGCTGATCCACGACGCTGAAGTCTTCGGAGAGATTGTCAAAGGTGACGACAAGGAACCCGCAGTATTCATGGATAGCGTCCATCATATTCTCAAGGTCGTTGCCGGAGCGCCAAACATTCGGCCGGCGTGGTTCTTTGATGTACGTGAGCAGGGTGAAGGACTTTCAGATGTGGCGACACATCTGGTTGACCTGATTCAATGGATGCTGTTCCCGGAAGTGGCGCTCGACTATCGAAAGGACATCGAGGTCCTGTCAGCGAGGCGCTGGCCGACCGTTCTTAACCTCGAGCAGTTCAAACGTGTAACCAACGCAGCCACTTTTCCGGATTCACTTCAACCCGTTGGAGACCGGATTGAAGTAATGGCGAATGGTCTCGTCTCCTATCGTCTCCGAGGGATTCTGGCGAAGGTCAACACTGTGTGGAACTACGAAACGCCGGAAGGTGGCGATACTCATTTGGCGATTTTTCGAGGAAGCAAGTCCCGCATTGAGGTTCGACAGGGGAGCAAAGAGAAGTTCCGTCCTGAAGTCTATGTTGTGCCGCTAGAAGCTGGCGCGAGAGCAACCATCAGGGCTGCGCTCGATCGGCGCATCGGCTCGCTTGCAGCGAAGTATCCTGGTGTCGGAGTCGAAGATCGCGGGACAGAATTCATGCTTACTTTCCCCGACAAATATCGCACCGGACATGAAGCACACTTCGGTGAGGTGACCGGCCACTTCCTCGAATACCTGAAGGATCCGGCGAAGCTCCCCGCGTGGGAAGGTCCTAATATGCTTGCCAAGTATTACACCACAACAAAGGCTGTGGAGCTTAGTCGCGAGGCGAGAGTAGAGAAGGCGCAGTAGATATGGAGTATTTCGACAATATTCTCGAATTGATCGGACAGACGCCACTCGTCAAGCTCAACAAGCTGACGCGCGGGCTTTCACCACTTGTGCTTGCGAAGATCGAATCCCGTAATCCGGGCGGAAGTGTCAAGGACCGCATCGGAATTGCGATGATCGAGCGAGCCGAGCGATCTGGAGAGCTCAAGCCTGGCGGTACCGTTGTCGAAGCAACGAGCGGAAACACGGGGATTGGTATTGCACTGGCAGCGGCGATCAAAGGCTATCGCTGCGTTTTTGTGATGACAGACAAATGCAGCCAGGAAAAAGTACGATACCTGAAAGCCCTCGGGGCCGATGTGGTCGTAGTTCCGGTTGCAGCCAAGCCCGATTCACCGGAGAACTATGTGAATACGGCGCGGCGCATTTCTCAGGAGACTCCGAACGCGATCCTCGCATTTCAATACGGGAATCCAGCCAATCCCGAAATACATTATCGATCTACCGGTCCGGAGATATGGGAGCAGACTGATGGCCGCGTTACTCACTTTGTTGCCGGTCTGGGGACGGGTGGAACTATCAGTGGTGTAGGCCGCTTTCTCAAGGAGAAGAATCCGAAGATCAAGATCATCGGAGCGGACCCTTATGGTTCAGTCTTCAAGACATTCAAAGAGACCGGAAAACTGATGGAGTCCACGCCTTACCTTGTCGAAGGTATTGGTCAGGAGCTTATTCCCGAGAATGTTCATCTCAAGTATGTCGATGAGATTGTCAACGTCACGGATCGCGATTCGTTCAACACGGCGCGGCGGCTGGGTCGTGAGGAAGCAATATTCTGTGGTGGCAGCACCGGGACACTCGCATGGGCCGCGCTCAAAGTCGCCGAACGTCTGAGCAAGGATGATGTCGTAGTCTTTATCGTCTGCGATACAGGTGAGCGATATTTGTCGAAGTTCCTTTCAGATGAATGGATGAAAGAGAAGCGGCTTCTTGGCGTCGAGAAGATGACGCTCGGCCTGGTAAATGAAATGAAGCCACAATCCGACACGCCTCTCCTGGTCTCAGTAACACCTGACAGCAAGCTTTCCGAAGCGCTGCAGCTGATGAATCAGCATGGCCTTTCACAAATGCCCGTAGTCGAAGATGGAACCGCAGTAGGAAGCCTGCGCGAAGGTCGTGTAATGTCGAAGATTCTCAACGACAAGGAACTCCTGCACGGTCCTGTGAGCGAGGTTATGGACGGGCCATTTCCAGTGGTAAACGAAAGTGTGGAAGTCGAGCGCGCGACAAAATACCTGAAACACGCTCCCGCGATTCTCATTGAAGAATACGGCCGCATCGTCGGCATCATCACCAGATACGACGTGGTTGATATTCAAGGGTGACGCGGAGACGAGAAGAAGAAGGAAACGCAGAGGGCGCAGAGAGAAGACGCAGAGATCGCAGAGGATGTCGGTTGTTTGTCTGCGATCTCTGCGTCTTCTCTCTGCGCCCTCTGCGTTTCCTTCTTCTTCTTCTTCTTCTACCTTACTTCTCGCTCATGATTTCATCCCGCTCCTCGATCTTGACGGGAAGATCGGCTACTTCAGTCTCTTTCGACTTATCTCGCCTTAGAAGTGAAACGATGATTGACGCGGCGAGAATTCCGACGATCACACCGAGCGCAACTACAACCGGAAGCTTGAAGACATCCGTCGTCAGCATCTTCAAGCCTACAAAAACCAGAACGAAGCACAGACCGTAGTTGAGATATCGGAAGAGCTGCATCAGGCCGGCAAGCGCAAAAAAGAGGGAACGCAGCCCGAGAATTGCAAAGACATTCGATGTGTAAACAATGAACGGGTCGCGCGTGATTGCCAGGATTGCTGGTATCGAATCCACCGCGAAAATAAGGTCCGTCGTCTCAACCATCAATAAGACGACAAACAGTGGGGTCGCAAACCGCCTCGCTCCTCGCACGACGAAGAATCGATCGCCCTCATAGCCTGCCGTGACTGGCATCATCCGGCGAAACAGCTTCAATACAAAATTCCTCTCGGGATGAATCTCTTTTCCCTGGTCCGTCACCATCTTGATTCCCGTGTATACCAGGAATGCGCCGAAGACGTAGACGATCCAGTGGAATTTCTGAATCAAGCGCGATGCCGGCGACGATGAACATAGCCCGCATAACAAGGGCTCCAAGAATTCCCCAGAAGAGAACCTTGTGCTGCACATTTGCCGGAACCCTGAAATAGGAGAAGACGAGAAGAAAGACGAACAGATTGTCGACGCTCAGAGCCTCTTCAATCAGATAGCCAGTCAGAAACTCCAGCGCTGGCCCACTCCCGCGCGTGAAATAGACGAAGACATTGAACAAAAGCGCGAGTGATATCCAAACGGCGCTCCAGATAAGCGCTTCTTTGATCTTAACCTCGTGAGATTTGCGGTGAAAGACTCCAAGGTCCAGGGCCAGCAAGCCCAGCACCACGGAACCGAAAATGATCCAGGGAAGCAATCCACTCATATATGATTATCGAGACTCCGCAGCGCGCTCCGCATCATCGCGGCGCACCACCTCAACTGAACAACTGGCACGAGCTGCGATAGCCGACGATACGCTTCCCAGAAGAAATCGAGTCAGCATCCGATGCCCGCGCGCTCCGACAAAAATCGTGTCCGCGTCCCAACTCTCGGCCTCTTCAACAAGAGCCGCTTTTGGATCAGCAGAATTGACCGAGACTGACGTCCGCAATCCGGTCTTTTCCAGACGCTCGCGCTGTGAAGCGATCATTCGCGAGATCCATGCATCCAGGTCCTCGTCATCCTCTCGCATCCATTTGAAAAGCGACGCATGCGGATATGCGGCCGCCGTCTGAATCTTGTCGTCGATGGCTGTCACAAATCGCACTTCTGAGTCCGCCTCCCACTTTCGCGCTGCGATCGCATCCACTGCTGCTTTCGAATCAGGAGACCCATCAAGGCCAAGCACGATCCTTGCTGGTTCGGAAGCCGCGCGGCGAGACTTGCGGCCGATTCGAACCGAGCACGAAGCCTCAGCCAGAACCTTCTGAGACACGCTTCCAAGCAACAGCCTGTCGATCCTCGACCTGCCGTGCGAACCAAGAAGAATCAGATGTGCCGGCCATGTTTCCGCGAGCTTGATCACCGCCCAGGCCGGCGAATCCGCTGTCGTCTCAGAGGACACTGTCCAACCGGGCATCAATTCGCGCAACTGCCTGGCGCCAGCATCGGCGGTAGTCCGTGCCTTCTCCAATGCCTCAAGCCCTTGCACCCGCGCGCGTTCAATAACTACGGGAAGATTGGATGCGTAAGAAGATCCAGTCTCAATATCGCCAGGTGGAACCCATACATCTGCAACGGTGAGCACTTTCGCCGAAGCGTTTGACGGCAATCCCGACTCTGACGACATCATTCAAGGCTGTGTTTGCGGCATCTGAGCCGTCGTATGCGATGAGAACGTTCATGTCAGTCATCAGTGGTCACTCGTCACTCGTCACTCGCCTATGATCTTGACGATCACTCGCTTGGACCGTTGCCCATCGAATTCCGCGTAGTAGATCTGCTGCCAGGTGCCAAGCGTTAGCTCGCCGTCCGTCACCGGAACGAGGACTTGATGATGAAGAAGCAGATTCTTGAGATGCGCGTCTGCGTTATCCTCTCCTGTCTGGTGATGTCTGTAATCAGGCCGAGCGGGAGCCAGTTTCTCCAGCCACTCATCGATGTCATGAATGAGTCCGTCCTCGGCATCATTTATATAGACCGATGCAGTGATGTGCATCGCGGAGATGAGTGCCAAACCTTCGCGAATGCCACTAGCGGTGAGCGCTTTCGCTACGTCGTTTGTGATGTTGACGAAGTCGCGGCGCTTCCTGGTCTTGAATGTCAGAAAACTGGTATGGGATTTCAAATCGGAACAGCCTCTAGGGGAATTATAACCTCGAGAGTGGTATATAATGGAGTCATGCCGAAGATTGTGGACATTGAATACACGCCAAATCCGAACGCGGTTAAGTTTATTCTGAAGGAGCCGGTCACTAGCGGTACTTCGCGCTCTTTCCAGTCATCCGACGCGGCAACTGGTGATGCGCTTGCAACCTCCCTGTTTGCAGTGGGCAACGTGACTTCGGTCTTCTATATGGATCGCTTTGTCACCGTCAATAAGGAAGACTATGCCACCTGGGAGGAAATGCTTAAGAAGCTCGCCGAGCCGATTCGCTCCGCTCCCGCAACTGCAGATGCCCCTTTGCCGGAAGCTCCGGCAACCGTGCCCGGAGAGAATCCCCTTTTGGACAGGATTAACGCGATTCTGGATGAAAAGGTCAGACCGGGCCTGGCAGGTGACGGTGGAGGCCTTGAAATCATTGGACTTCACGATAAGAAGCTGATGATCCGGTATCAGGGTGCCTGCGGCAGCTGCCCCAGCTCACTTGCCGGAACTATGTATGCGATCGAGCACATGCTCAAGGCCGACGTTGATCCTGAAATCGAGTTGGTCTCAGTCTGAACCTCTCATTCGAAACCACTCTTCAGCCATCTCCCTGAGTTTTGCGCCTTCGAGGGCACCGCGCACGGCATCGATCACATCAAGCGACACGACTCCGCGCCGCTCGAAAACTCCAATCCAATATGGGAAGTGTGGGTGCGCAATCGGACCTTCGCTGATCTCGAATCTGTCATTCCCGCGCATCATAGCGAGTCGCGATACTCGTTCCTTGAGTATCGCTCGAGTTGATGCGGCGTCGATTTGACGCTCGATTCTGTTGCTTTTTTCACAGTTCCAATCAGGCTGAATGGATTCGTCGAGTTCGTAAAGATCTAGCGTTCCTTTGACTGCATCAATTGATAAGTTGCGCTGGATACAGTCACCCGCCTGGCCACGATGGCTCTCGAAAGTCACGTTGAAAACGTCATACGGGATGTAGAGCTCGACCACCGCCCGAAGACGCCCGTAGCGGAGCTCACGAAACTGCGACCGGAATCGTGATGCCGCCTGCGCGCGCGTGAAAAATGGTTTCAATCGTTCTGCCATTGGTTGGCTCACGCAAAATAGATCCACAACGAGATCATTGTGGCAATGAGTATCAGTGCAAAGGACGAAGCAACCATTGCGACGTTCTTTTCAGCTCGTGTATCGACGATCGATTCGTCCTCCGCCGTTACGCTTGAACTGGACCGTCTGCCACGTCAGGCCCTCGACCTTTTCGTATGCGGGTGCTGGAGTCAAAAGGCTGACGACAACCAACACCACCACGCAGACGACAAACATCAATGCGGCAAAATGAAGGAAATTGATCGTTACGAACCATCCCACCAGACCCGTTCTCGCTTCACCGGTAACTGTGATCTCGAGTAGAAACCTTGCAGTGCCAAGAACGAAGCCGGTTAGTAACGCCGTCATTGCTCCCTGCGCGTTGATCCTTCGCCAGAAAACACCGAAAAGGAAAACGGCCGCAATAGGCGGCGCAACGTAGGCCTGTACGCTTTGCAGATAAATGTAGAGCTGCGAGCTGATCCTGCTCATGAACGGAATCCACGCTACGCCGAGTCCCACCATGACAGCCGTAGTCAGGCGTCCAATGTGCACAAGCTCGCGATCAGTGGCCTGGGGCTTCCACTTCTTGTAGAAGTCCATAGTGAAAATGGTCGAGCTCGAATTGAAGACTGCACTGAGACTCGACATGAGCGCCGCAAGCATCGCAGCCACCATCAGTCCCTGCAAACCCGAAGGCATCAACCTGACGACGAGCGTTGGAAACGCCGCGTTTGAATCTGCGGCCATTTCAGATGGATAGAGCACTCGCGCAATCATGCCGGGCACGATCAGCATGAAGACCGGAAGGATTTTCAGAAATCCGGCAACGACGGTTCCTCCGCGCGCGTGAGCAATACTCTTCGCCGAGAGCACGCGTTGAACGATCACCTGATCAGTGCACCAATACCATATGCCCAGAATCGGCGCGCCAAAGAAAATCCCCGTCCACGGGAAGTCAGGGTCTTCATGCGGCTTCATCATATGAAAGAAGTCCGGCGGAACTGCTTCACGCAGACTCGACCATCCACCGACCTCATTCAATCCGATTATTGCGAGAACCAATGCGCCGAGAACCAGAACCACCGTTTGGATGACTTCAGTGTAGATCACCGCTGCGAGACCACCTGCGATCGTGTAGATGCCCGTAGCGACTACGATCGCAAGCGAGCTTTGCCACATATTCCAGCCAAGCACTGCCTTGAGGACGATTGCCCCAGCAAAGATCGCGACAGCTATCTTGGTGAAGATGTAGGCAATGAGAGAAATGCTCGCAAGGTAATACCTGCACCCGCTCGAGTACCTGCGTTCCAGGAACTCAGGCATCGTGTAGACATTCGACCGCAGATAGAACGGGACAAAGACCCACCCCAGGATGAGCACGATGACTGCAGCCAGCCATTCGAAGTGGCCTACTGCCAACCCTGAAGAAGCTCCTGTGCCAGCGAGCCCTATGAAATGCTCGCTCCCGATGTTGGACGAAAAGAGCGAAGCACCGATCGCCCACCAGGCTACATTACGACCTGCAAGAAAGTATCCCCGCGATGTCTTTTCCTGCCGCGCGAAGTAATAACCAATCGCAAAAATGACGGCAAAATAGAGCGCAAGTACTAAGTAATCAATCCAGATCAGTCGAGCTAGTCATAGCGGTAGCCGTTGGGTACCGCCTCTCAGGCGGCAATCTTCCTCCTGTCCTGCACTTTCAATTGGATTCGTGGCGAGAAAGAGTCACTGCGCACGAGACGTATTATCTCGTCGAGCAGATGTGTGGCGTACTCGTCCTTTCCATATCCTTCAGCCAGACGCAGAGTTGTCATCAACAGCCGCCCGCGCCCGCGCTGTGCACCGAGTGCAAGCGCAGCATTCTGATTGATCCATCCATAGAAAATTCCTGCATACACATCATCATAGTCAGTACCCGGAACTCCCTGTATCGTGTACTCGGGAATCACTGCCAGAGATTCCAAACCCAGCAGCTTGTCGAACGCTACAGCCTTGAATGGTGCCGAATTTACGTTGATCCAGTTGAAATTCGTCACCCAGTTGCCACTCAGCTCACCGGACCTCTTCGCTATCTTAATACCGCTCTGCGCTGGCAGTGCTTCAACGCTATCAGCGAGCAGGATGACGCGCGCACCTGCATCGAGCAGAGAATCGATCTGCGAGTCGATTCGATCAGTGATCGTAAGGGCGCTCGTGGTTACTGTCGGTATGATCGTATAACCTGCCGCACGAAACGGTTGCTCGAGCCGATTGAGGCTGCCTGCAAGGTAGATCACTGACGCAGCAGGACGATTGGGTGGATAGACGAAGATGTCCGTCGAATTGTCCGCAATGATACGCCCGTCCCCCGATTTCAGATCAAGCCTTAGCTTCACGACGCGAGGCTCGGTAACTGCGGGCAACGTAATCTTTACCGGCGATGTAATCTTCGTTTCGCCGCGCGTACCTGAAGGCACTTCCGTTTGCGCGATTGTCTTACCTTCGAGCGAGACTGTCGCCGTGAGCCTTTCTTCAGCTGACTTACTGAAACGCGAGACGAATAACGGAAACTCCACATTCGCGCCACCCGCAAAGTTAAACTCTGTCAGCCGCGTGAAGATCACATCCTGTTGTTGAATGCGGGTCAGATCGGACGCATAGACCTTGTTATTGCGGAACATGTCGAGGAGGCCGTTGCACTCCCAGTTGAGGTCAGTGAATTCGGTGATCGTGTAGCCCTGGATTGAGGCGTGAGTCCGGATCGACTCGATTTCGTATTTGAGCGATATCCACTGGTGTCTTTGAGTCGCGAGCGCCAGATCGTTGAATCCGGAAAAGAGTCTGTCGAATTTGAAAGCGTGAAAGCGATCGAAGACTCCAGCGGGACGCGTGATCTCACGGCCTCCAAAATCACGTTCAAACCACCAGGGAAGCTCCTTCGGCAACGCCGGCAGCCCCCAATTCCCGAACTCCGAGAGTACGATCGGTTCCTGGCCGGTCGGCGCCGCATCGCCGTGCTTGCTCCAGAGCCACGCAGGGCGCGACGCGAGATCCGCCACCCACTTATCCCATTCGCGTGCGCGATCAGGAATCGAGTAATACTGATGAAAATCTGCAATATCGGTCTTGAGGTGAAAGTTCTCGCAGCAAGGGCTGTTATCGACAACCAGACGTCCTGCTGCAGCTGCTTTTGGCTTCAGTCGGTCGTAGGCCTGTTTGAGCCAGTCGCGCTCGCGCGCATCGCGCAGACCCTTTACTCCCCAGGCTTCGTTGATGATGCTCATGATCACTATCGATGGGTGATTCCAATCGCGATCGAGCATTCCGAGAAACGTCTCTTCGCCACGGCGTGCAGCCTCCGGGCTCCACGTGTTATCGCTCCAACTTGGAATCTCGTACCAGATGAGTATGCCCACTTCATCGGCGGCGCGAAGGTACTCAGGAACGGGAACCTTGATATGCGTGCGCAGCATGTTCAGACCGAGTTCTTTCGCTTTGCGCATCTGCTTTACCAGGTATTCGTACGAGGGTGGCCGATATATTCCGTCCGGATAAAAGTCCTGGTCGAGCGCGGAAATGATGTAAATCGGTTCATTGTTGAGGAAGAACTGGCCATTGCGCGCTTCGAAGCTGCGAACCCCAAACCTTCCGCTCCATACATCGCTGCTCCCGTTGAGTGAAACCTCTATGAAATAGAGAGCCGGAGCACTGGGATGCCAAAGACGGGGAGCCTTGATTCGTCCTTTCAGCTGACCGCGCTTTTCAGCGAGCACCACGTTGCCCGGCGTGCTGAATTCGATTGCACCCTGGTCGTTCTTGACGATTGCGCGAAGGCTGCCTGGATCTTTCACGAACGAGCCGGCGAGCAGTACGTCCACGGTTACTTCGCCGTTAGTCTTTGAGGTTATCTGAACGCGATCGATGTAAGTTGCAGGGCGGACCCGCAGGCTCGCCGATTGCCAGATTCCGCCGGTATGGACATACCAGCTTTGTTTTCCATGCGGTATCTCGTCGAAGTTCCTGTCTCCCCAGCGCGCCTTGTCTGAATCGGGGTCAATCACACGGACCGCGATTTCGTTCTCCCCTGCTTTGATCAGCTTGCCGACGTCGAGGGTGAATGGAAGATAACCCCCTTCGTGTTCTCCCGCCTTCTGACCATTGACAAAGACTTCAGCAAAGTAATCGACGGCATCGAATCGAAGGGTGACAGTTTCAGAAGGGGTGATCGGCGTCAGACTGATGCGCTTTCGATACCACGCGACACCTCGATAATCGCGCAGGTCCGCGAACTGTTCATTCCATGAAGCAGGCACGCGCGCATCGCGCCACCCGGTCACAGAGCCAAGGCCGGAGATATTGATTTTCCCTTCGGGATCGGGAGTGAACTGCCAGACACCATCGAGAGATTGAGATTGAGCAAAAACAGGAAAGGTGAAAAGAAGTAGAAACCCTACGAACAGGAACTTGCGCATGCTTTGTCCTCAAGAATCCAACATGTACGTTGTACCGAACTTAAAAGGAATTCCGGCAATCATATGTATATCTGGCGCAAATTAACAGCATCGCAGCGTGAAGAACTACTAAAGCAACGCATCAGTCTTGAACAACCGTGGCATAGTCCGCCGACCGTATTTCATGAGGGCCGATTTCACTTGACGGTGGCGTGCTACGAGCACCGCCCGTATGTGGGCGCCAGCCTTGAACGCATTAGGGATTTCAGCCGCGCGCTATTAGCAACACTTATGGAGGTTGGGTCTCCAGTTTTTGCATGGTGCGTGCTTCCAAACCACTATCACGTCCTGACTGAGACCATGAGGCTCAGAGTGCTCAAGAAGAGGATAGGACAGCTTCATGGAAGGACCTCGCGCGAATGGAATCTCGAAGAGCATAAGACAGGCCGCACGGTCTGGCATGGGTGCGCAGATCGGGCGATCCGCAGCCAAAGGCACTTTTGGGCGACTATCAACTACATTCACCAGAACCCCGTGCGTCACGGGTACGCAAGTCGATGGGATGAGTGGCCGTTCTCCAGTGCGTCGGCCTTCCTGGCTTCCGTTGGGAGAGAAAAAGCGATGGAGATCTGGAAGAACTATCCTGTCAAGGACTACGGCGCAGGCTGGGATGACCCTGGGCTCTAGTTAAGAAGGTACGTTGTACCGGCGTTTAGCCGGAAGCGTAACATTCGAGTAGTTCGAATGTGACGATTCCGGCTAAACGCCGGTACAACGTACTTTCTTTCAATTTCACCTATGAGGTCGCCTTCGTGATGGCTCCTTCGGACGCCTGGGAGACCAGGGCGGCGTATTTGTGAAATACGCCGGAAGGGTAGTTTGGTGGACGTGGGGTCCAGGCCGCGAGTCTTGCTTCTGATTTCGTCATCGCTTAGCTCAACATCAAGGCGTCTCTTCTCGATATCGACTACGACAGTATCGCCTTCCTTAAGCGCAGCGATCGGGCCGCCGACGGCAGCTTCAGGTGCTACATGGCCAGCCATCAGTCCGCGTGTGGCGCCGCTGAATCTTCCGTCAGTGATGAGCGCTACCTCCTCGCCAAGCCCTTCACCAACAATCGCAGCGGTCACGCCAAGCATTTCCCGCATTCCGGGACCGCCTTTTGGACCTTCATACCTGATGACAACGACATCGCCCGCCTTGATTCGCCTTTCAGTGACGGCATGCATCGCGTCTTCTTCACGATCGAAAATGCGTGCGGGACCGCGATGATAGGGGCGCTCGTGACCTGCGACTTTGATCACACATCCTTCGGGTGCAAGGTTTCCCTTCAAAATGACAAGGCCGCCGGTAGCGCTTTAATGCCTGCTTCACGCTGACAACAACATCCTGGCCCGGAGTCTCATTCGCAAGCTCAGCTTCCTCTCCCAGAGTCAAACCCGAAACCGTCAGTTGAGATCCATCGATCAATCCGCCTTCGACCAATCGGCGAGCGACGAGACCGATGCCTCCGGCATTCCCAAGGTCGATCGCATTGTACCGTCCACCCGGCCTCAGATCTGCGATCAACGGAGTACGGCTGCTGATCAAATCGAAATCGTCGATTGACAACTCGACCCCAACCTCTCTTGCCATTGCCAGCAAATGCAGCACCGCATTCGTTGATCCGCCCGTAGCCGCGACACAAGCGATCGCATTCTCGAACGCTCTTCGCGTCAGAATCTCTTTCGGACGCGTCCCGCGGTTGAGCAGTTCCACGACTGCTTTCCCGGCGTTGAACGCGACATCGTCCTTTGACGGATCCACTGCGGACACGCTTCCGCTTCCCATGTATCGCAAGACCGATGAACTCCATTACCATCGCCATCGTGTTTGCCGTGTATTGAGCGCCGCACGCGCCCGCTCCGGGGCAGGCCACATTCTCGATCTCGAGTAATTCGCTATCCGAAATCTTTCTGGCAACGTGCTGTCCGACCGCCTCGAATACGTCCTGAATCGTGACGTCCCGGCCCCCGAACCGTCCCGGTGCTATCGATCCGCTGTATAGAATCATTCCGGGCACGTTCAAACGAATCAATCCCATTGCGCCGGCTGGAATGGTCTTGTCACATCCCACAATCGCTATGACCGCGTCGAACATGTAGCCCCGGCCGACAAGCTCAATCGAATCGGCGATCAATTCGCGGCTCACAAGCGAAGCCTTCATTCCTTCCGTGCCCATCGTCACGCCGTCGCTGATTGAGATCGTATTGAACTCCATCGGCGTTGCGCCTGCAGCGCGGATTCCTTCTTTCACCTTCACCGCCAGGTCACGGTGATTGAAGTTGCACGGCATCGTCTCAATCCACATGTGAGCGACACCGACGATCGGTTTGCGCAGATCATCGTCACTAAAGCCGATGGCCTTGAGCATCGAGCGGGCCGGCGCCCGATCGCGCCCATCAGTAATCGTCCCGCTCCAATGTTTAGGATTAGAATTCGTTGCCATTCCGGCTCCTTACCTGCAAACCATAATCGATGCTTTCGATGATTGCCTGCCATGTCGCGGCGATTATGTTCTCGCCCACACCGACAGTGTTCCACGATTTCTCGCCATCACTCGTTTCAACGTGCACTCGCGTCTTTGCGGCCGTTGCGTTCTCGCCGTCGAGAATCCGCACTTTGAAATCGATGAGGTGGAACTCCTCGATGACTGGATAGTGGGACTTGAGCGCTTTCCGCAAAGCCAGATCCAATGCGTGGGCCGGACCAACGCCCAAACTTGCAGTATGCAGCTCCTCATCGCCAATCCTCAGACGCACAACCGCTTCGGGATCACCGCCTGATCCGATCCAGACACGATACTCGACCGGTTCAAAGAACCTCTTGCGCTTGCCGAGGGCATCAAGAGCCCGCAACTGAAAGCTCGCATCCGCATCCTCAAACTGATAGCCCTCGTGTTCGAGCTTCTTCAGCTCGGCGAGCAGCTTTCGTGCTGCCTCTCCGTTGTTTGCGAAATCTTCGCCGAGGTCCGCAGCCTTGAAGTAGACATTGCTCACACCTGATTGATCGCTTACGAGCACTCGAGTTTCGTTACCAACCGACTCAGGTGGAATGTGCTCGTACGTCTCCTTGGCGCGCGCTACTGCTGAAACGTGGACGCCGCCCTTGTGGGCAAATGCGCTTCGTCCGACGAATGCAGCGCGATCGTTTGGAACAAGATTGGCAACTTCGTTGATATAACGGCTGGTGTGGGTGAGCAGCTTGATCTTGCCTTCCGGAAGGCATCGATGACCCATCTTGAGCTCGAGGTTCGGAATGATTGAACATAGATTCGCGTTACCGCAACGCTCGCCGTATCCATTGAATGTACCCTGGACATGCGTTGCACCTGCCTCGACAGCCGCGAGCGTATTGGCCACAGCCAGCTCACTGTCATTGTGTGCGTGAATCCCCAGTTTTGTCTGAGGAAAACGCGCGCGCACAATCCCTGCAACTTCACGAATCTGCTCGCTCAGCGTTCCGCCGTTTGTGTCGCACAGGATGATCGTCTCTGCGCCTGCCTTGACCGCTGAACTGAGAGTATCGAGCGCATATTCCGAGTTGGCGCGAAAGCCATCGAAGAAATGCTCGGCGTCGTAGAGCACCTCGCGTCCCTGCGACTTCAAGTGAGCGATCGTATCCGCGATCATCCGCAGGTTTTCTTCGAGTGTCGTCTTGAGGGCGACATCGACATGGAAATCCCACGACTTCCCGAAAATCGTTACAACCGGAGTCTGCGCAGCCAGCAGTCCCTGCACTATGGTGTCATCTCCGGCAACGCCTCCAGCTTTTCGAGTGCTGCCAAATGCAGCCAGCTTCGCATTCTTCAAGACAAGCGATTTCGCCCTGTCGAAGAAATCAACGTCCTTGGGATTCGCGCCCGGCCAGCCTCCTTCGATATACGCCACACCCAGCTCGTCCAGACATCGAGCAATCTTCAGCTTATCCTCGACTGAATATGCCAGCCCCTCTCCCTGTGCTCCGTCTCTCAGCGTAGTGTCGTAGATTTCAACAAACATTCTAGTTTTTCGCCTTGTCGACCAACTTATTTGCGGCCAGCCATGGCATGAGCCCTCTCAGCTTTGCGCCGACATCTTCGATCTCATGCTTTTTCCCGGCCTCGACGAGGCGTGAGAAATTGGGCTTGCCACTTTCAGCCTCTGCCATCCATTCATCCGCGAATTGACCCGACTGAATCTCGCTCAATATCTGTTTCATCGCCTTGCGAACCTCAGGTCCGATGATCCGGTTACCGCGCGTCAGGTCTCCGTACTCGGCGGTGTTCGAAATCGAATAGCGCATGTTTGAAACGCCGCCTTCGTAAAGAAGATCGACAATGAGCTTCATCTCGTGAAGACATTCGAAGTACGCCATCTCAGGCGAGTATCCCGCCTCAACCAGAGTCTCGTAGCCGGCCTGTATGAGAGCTGTCAGCCCGCCGCAAAGGACCGCCTGTTCCCCGAAAAGGTCCGTCTCGGTCTCTTCTTTGAATGTCGTCTCGATCACGCCAGCGCGCGCGCCTCCGATCGCTTGCGCATACGCGAGTGCAACGTGCAAAGCGTCGCCGCTCGGATCCTGTGCAACCGCAATCAGGCAGGGAACACCAGCTCCGCGTTCGTACTCTCTCCGCACAAGGTGTCCGGGACCTTTGGGAGCCACCATGAACACATTGACGTCCGGTGGAGGAATGATCTTCTTGAAGTGAATCGAGAAGCCATGAGCAACCGCCAGATATTTTCCGGCCTTCAGTTTGGGTTCGATCTCACGCTTGTAGATTCCGGGCGTCAACTCATCGGGCGTAAGCAGCATGACGATGTCGGCTCGCTCAGCTGCGTCAGCTACAGGAAGCACTTCGAGCCCCACTGACTGCGCCTTCTGTACCGACGGGCTGTCGGCACGGAGACCAACAATGACATCGCATCCGCTGTCCTTGAGATTGTTTGAATGCCCGAACCCCTGTGAGCCATATCCGATAACGGCAATTCTTTTTCCCGCGAGATACTTCGGCTCAGCATCACTATCGTAATGAATCTTCATTCGGTCTCTCCTCAGACTTTTTCATTCAAAGTTAATTGCGAGAATGTCTCTTCGTTGCCTTTGGTCTGATAGACCTTCGTCGCCGCCACGCGAGTCATCGCAACAACACCCGTTCGCACCATCTCACGTATTCCGATCGGCTTCAGAAGATCGATGAACGCCTGGACCTTTTCGCCGTTGCCTGTCATCTCGACGATGAACGAATCGTTTGATACATCGACGATCTTGGCTCGGAAAATCTCGACCATGCTCAACACTTCCTGACGGTGTTCTCCCATCTCGGCACTTACGGTAACCATCACCATTTCACGCTCGACATGAGCACGTTCGGTAAGGTCCGTCACCTTGATGACTTTTACCAGCTTTCGAAGTTGCTTGATGATCTGTTCGATGACTTCGTCTTTGCCGTGCGTCGTCAACGTCATCCGCGAAATGCCTTCTTCAAGCGTCGGACCCACGCACAGTGTGTCAATCGAGTAACCTCGCGCACTGAATAGTCCGGCGATTCTCGGCAGCATCCCATACTCGTCTTCAACCAGGAGCGAAATCGTGTGTCTCATTGTCTTTATGTACGTACGCTGTACCGCCTTCAGGCGGAATCTTTAGCTCAGTATCATCTCCTTCAACGCTGCGCCTGCCGGAACAATCGGAAAGACGTTCTCTTCGCGCGCCACCTTAATATCCATGACCACTGGCCCTTCGGTATTCAGTCCCTCTTCAAGGACAGCCGTTACTTCCGACGCTTTCGTTGCTCTCAGCGCCTTCAGATCGAACGCTTCGGCGAGCTTTACGAAATCCGGAGCAACGACGAGGTCACTGAACGAATAGTTGTGCGCGTAGAATTGCTCCTGCCACTGACGCACCATTCCGAGATAACCGTTGTTGATAATCACCACCTTGACCGGAATCTGATGTTCGCGAATCGTCGCCAGCTCCTGGAAGCTCATCTGGAATCCGCCGTCGCCGACAACCGCGACTACCATCTCACCGGGTCGCGCTACTGCCGCTCCCATTGCCGCCGGCAATCCATATCCCATCGCTCCGAGCCCGCCAGAGTTCAGCCATTGCCGCGGCCGCTCAAAGCCGTAAAGTTGAGCAGTCCACATCTGATGCTGGCCGACATCAGCAGAGACGACTGCCTGACCATTTGTAAGGCGGTGCAACTCGTGGATGACTCGTTGCGGCTTGATCACCTCGCCGTCGTCGTGAACAAAGAACGGATGCTCGCGCTTCCACGTGTCAATCTGGTCAAACCACGGTTTACGATCCGCGATCTTTTCGCCCGACTCAATCTGTCGCTCGAGCTCGGCAAGCATCTGCTTGAGCACAACGCGGGCATCTCCGACTACCGGAATCTCAGTCTTTACGTTCTTGCCGATGCACGATGGATCAATATCAATGTGAACGATCTTTGCCTGGCGCGCGAACTGATCCAGCTTGCCGGTGACGCGATCATCGAAGCGTGCCCCGACCGAAATGATCAGATCGCTCGTATCGATCGCCATGTTCGTCCAGTAGCCACCGTGCATTCCCAGCATCCCAAGACTCAGCGGATGACTTGCCGGGAATGTTCCGAGGCCCATCAACGTGCAGGTCGTCGGCAGCGTCAGCTTTTCGGCGAGTAGTCTCACCTCTTCGTGCGCTCCCGCGGCAACCGCGCCGCCTCCGACATAAAGCACTGGACGCCTGGCCTTCATCATCGATTCAACGGCGCGACGAATCTGTCCGGAATGGCCCTGGAGCGTCGGCTTGTAGCTGCGCATGGTGATCGTTTCGGGATAGCGGAATTCGGTCTCCTGCGCGGTCATGTCTTTCGGCATGTCGATCAGGACTGGCCCGGGACGCCCGCTGCCCGCTACATAGAAAGCCTCCTTTATAGTCGGCGCCAGGTCTTCGACTTTCTTCACAAGGTAGTTGTGCTTCGTGCACGATCTTGTAATGCCCGTCAGGTCTGCCTCTTGAAACGCGTCATTGCCGATCAGATGAGTCGGCACCTGGCCGGTGAAGACCACAATTGGAATCGAATCCATGAAGGCATTCGCAATTCCGGTGACAGCGTTTGTGCCTCCAGGGCCGGAGGTCACAAGCGCGACCCCGGTCTTGCCGGTTGCCTGGGCATAACCTGCTGCGGCAAACAACGCGCCCTGTTCGTGACGGACAAGGTAGTGCTTGATCCGGTCGGTATGACGATTGAGCTCGTCGTAAACGTGAAGAACCGCACCGCCCGGATAGCCGAAGATGTGTTCGACTCCTTCGCATCGCAGCGCTTCGATCAATACACGCGCTCCACGCATTTTCATTGTTTCTTTACCTCTGGTTTTGATGGTAATCAAAATTAAAGCCCCGGCGCGCTTGGTAAGCTCGCCGGGGCCTTCGGTTTCTTCTGGCCTGCAGTCATCAGGCCAGCGAGGCGGCGAGCCGATTCGATCTAATCGGTACCGCAATAATCTCCCCGAGAACTACTAGGATGACACTTGTATGAACTGAATGAACTGGATTCAACGACATTTTCTGTTTCCTGCAGCTTGCGCGAAATGCAGATACGCTAACAGTATACGGATCCGGCCCCTTCGGCGTCCACTTAATACTTTTTATCAGATGATAATAATCATTTATGCAGTCACGAGCGTGCGTCTGCCCGTGTCAGGTTCGCACGGATGATGTTTCCCATTTCTGACGTTCCGACCCGGTGCGCTACGCCGGAAAGATCGGCCGTTCCATAACCGTCATCCAGAGCCTTGCGCACAGCGCTCTCGAGGGCGCTGGCTTCCGCTTCGAGTTTGCACGTGTGCCGCAGAAGCATAGCCGCAGACGCGATTGCACCAACAGGGTTGGCAATTCCCTGGCCCGCGATGTCGGGAGCTGACCCGTGCACGGGCTCATATAGATCGACCTTGCCTCCGAGGCTTGCCGATGGAAGCATTCCAAGCGAGCCAGTCAGTACGGCTGCCTCATCGCTCAGAATGTCGCCGAAAAGATTCTCGGTCACGATCACATCGAAGCTTCGCGGACGCGTGACCAGAGACATGGCGCAACTATCCACATATCCGTGTTCGAGCTCGACGTCGGGATAATCTTCTCCCACGCGCTTCACGACTTTGCGCCAGAGTTGAGAGCTCTCAAGCACGTTCGCCTTGTCCACCGATGTCACTTTCTTGCGTCGGTTGCGCGCGAGCTCGAATGCGACACGAGCGACACGTTCAACTTCGGGTGCAGTGTAGACAAGCGTGTTGAGACCGCGGTCCTCTTCGAGTCCGCGCGGCTTTCCAAAATAGAGGCCGCCAGCGAGCTCGCGCACGATCAGCAAATCCGTGCCGCGAATGATCTCCGCCTTGATCGGCGATGCGTCTATCAGTGAATCGTAAAGAAATGCAGGACGAAGGTTCGCGAACACACCGAGCCCGGCCCGGAGACCGAGCAATCCGGTTTCGGGCTTGAGATGAGGAGGATTCGAATCGTATCGAGGCGCGCCCACTGCACCGAGAAGGACCGCGTCACTCGAGAGACACGCCTCGAGAGTTTCGTCCGGCAGAGGAACGCCCTTCGCATCAAGCGCCGCGCCACCCATGAGGTGGGTAGCGAATTCAAAGGAGTGTCCGTAAAGTTCACCGACCGCCTTGAGGCACTCGACCGCTTCGCGAGTTACCTCAACCCCGATTCCATCACCCGGAAGTACCGTGATTCGAATGTTCCATGACTCATCAATCTATGAAGGTACGTTGTACCGGCGTTTAGCCGGAATCGTGACATTCGAGTAGCGTCGAATGTCACGATTCCGGCTAAACGCCGGTACAACGTACCTTCATTCACTGTCGCACTCCCAGATGCTTCAAGCTTCAGTTGCGCTCGAGCGAATAGAGCGCTTTGTTGACGGCGTTCAGGTATGCGCGAGCGCTTCCGTCAACAATATCGGTGCTCGCTGCCTTGCCTGTATACGATGTGTTGTTGAACTCCACGTGAACAAAGACTTCGCCGACTGCATCGTTTCCACCTGTAACTGAACGCACGGTGTAATCAATCAACTTGCCTTTAAGGCCCGTGATCTGATCGATCGCTTCGTACACAGCAGCTACCGGCCCGTCGCCCGCGGCCGTGCGCGTCAATGAATCCTCACCCGACACGTCCTGCAGCGTCACCAGCGCAGTTGAAAGCGTAGAAGTTCCAGCCGTGGCCTGAACTACTCTCAGCTTGAACCGCTCGGGAATCTGCGCAAACCCGTCCTGGAGAATCGCGAGCAGGTCTTCTTCGAAAATCTCTTTCTTCTGATCGGCGAGCTTCGTGAACAGTTTGTACGCCTTGTCCAGGTCCGCGCGCGACAACGCGTAACCCATCTCTTCGTACTTCTTGCTGAGTGCGTGCCGGCCCGAATGCTTGCCAAGCACCAGACTGTTTGTTTTCACACCAACTGACTCGGGCGTCATGATCCTCGTAAGTCAGTCGATTCTTCAGCACACCGTGCTGATGGATTCCTGCCTCGTGCGCAAAAGCATTCTTTCCAACCACCGCCTTGTTCGGCTGGACGTGAACACCGGTGATATTCGAAAGAAGCTGGCTCGATCGATAGATCTCTTCCGTCACTACGCCTGTCTCATAGGGCATGAGATCGCGACGAACGCGGAGCGCCATTACAAGCTCTTCGAGAGATGCGTTTCCAGCGCGCTCCCCGATTCCATTGATCGTGCATTCGATCTGACGCGCTCCGTGCGCAATTGCAGTCAGCGAATTCGCTACGGCCAGCCCAAGATCATTGTGGCAGTGGACGCTGATCGCAGCCTGTTCGATATTCGGAACTCGCTCGCGCAGCGTCGAGATGATCTTTGCGTATTCCGCGGGCACCGTGTAACCCACCGTGTCCGGAATGTTAACAACGGTGGCTCCCTCATCAATGACTGCGGTGATTACCTGACACAGGTAGTCGAGGTCAGTGCGCGTAGCATCTTCTGCAGAGTATTCAACGTCGTTGGTGAAACGCTTGGCCATTCGCACCGCCTGGCACGACATCTCGAGAACTTCTTCACGCGTCTTTTGAAGCTTGTACTGCAGGTGAATGTCCGATGTTGCGATGAAAGTGTGAATCCTCGGGCGTGCAGCGTCTGAAAGCGCTTCCCACGCACGCTCGATGTCCTCAGGTGTCGTGCGGCATAGTGCTGCGATCACCGGTCGGCGGCAAATGCGCGCCACCTCGCGCACCGCAGAGAAATCATCATCAGAAGCGATTGGAAAGCCGGCTTCAATCACGTCCACTCCAAGCGCGTCGAGCTGCCGCGCCATTCGAACCTTCTCTTCAAGGTTCATGCTGCAGCCCGGTGATTGCTCGCCGTCACGAAGCGTTGTGTCGAAGACTGTTACTCGATTACCGCTCATGGTTCACACTCCCGTAGCATATACACGTATAGGTCCGCCGATCCTATCACTTCAACCGGAGATGCGCCAAGTTATATTATTTACAAGACCATAAATTCTGCTTATCATATGTCGTATGGATCTGGCACAGCTTGAAATCTTTCTTGCAATTGCGCAGGAGCGAAGTTTTTCACGGGCGGCGGAAAAGATGTTGCGCACGCAGCCTGCAATCAGCATCGCGATCAAGCGGCTCGAAGAAGAGCTTGGTGAACAGCTGTTTGACCGTTCGAGCAAGTCGGGAACGATGACCGAGGCAGGACGGGTATTGCATTCGTATGCTCAACGGATGATCAATCTGCGCGACGAAGCTCTGACATCAATAGGAGAGCTTCGCGGCATGAATCGAGGGCGGTTGAGCATCGGCGCGAACGAGAGTACTTCACTCTACCTGCTTCCTCCGCTGCTTCTCGATTACCGGCGCCGCTTCCCGAACATCAAGATCGAAGTCTACCGGAACATATCGGAGAGAATTCCGTCCGAAGTGCTCGAACGGAACCTCGATTTCGGATTTCTGTCGTACGACCCGATGCATCCATCACTGCAATCGATGGAGCTTTTCCGGGACGAACTCGTCTTTGTGGTTCATCCGCGGCACCGTTTTGCCAAGCGCGACAGTGTTACGGTTCGCGAACTTGGCGAAGAGCGATTTGTAGCTCACAACGTAAAGACGCCATCGCGGGCTCGAATCTTCGAGCTTTTTGCAGAGCACAGAACGCAGCTCAACATCTCAATCGAGCTGGCCACACTGGAAACGATCAAAGAGTTTGTCATGCGTGATGCGGGAGTCGCGATCCTTCCACGCCTCGCGGTTCGCGAAGAATTGAACAAGGGCAAACTGATCGAGATTCCGGTAAAGGGAATGAAGATTGAGAAGATGCTGCGGATAATCTATCGCCGCGAGCACTCGCTCTCGCAGGCGGCACGATCCTTTCTCGATCTCATCAAAGATGGTGCAGTCGACAGAGCACTGAAGACGGTTTCGATGCAACCCCAAGCTAAAGCTTGAACTCAAACCTCGTAAGCAGGACCTTGAGGTTTGAGTTCAAGCTTCAGCTTGCGCTACGAGAATGCTTCGTCGACTTTCATGCGCCAGCCGGGAAGTGCGGGTTCGGCTTCGGCGACCTCGCCTCTTCGGTATGTCGTCGGATGAGTGGGATCATTTGCGCGGTAGACGCGCACGACCTCTTCTTTGAGCACGTCAACGTCCCAGACCACGAGTGTGCCGGCGGCGAAGTAGTCAGCAATCTTCGCCGCGATTTTGCGCTCGGCACGCGCGCCATAATCTCCTTCACTTCTGACTTCTACAGCGAAGATCGGAGCGCCCTCAGGAAACTTTCCGGTTATTTCTCCCCCGGTATAGAACGCAGCATCGGGGCTAAAGGAATCCCGATTGGGGAGGTGAACAATGAACCCGACATTATCAGGGAACGCGTAACCTCTGCCGGTTTCCCGCTCGTAGCGGCGAAGAGCGACAAATATTTCGCCGCCGGCACGTCCTGGCTTTCCTCCTGTTGGAGGCATTCGAACCAACTCTCCATTCACGATCTCGGCTTTGCCGTTTTCTGGAACGTGATAAAGGTCGTCGATCGTGGCTCTGGTCCTTGTAGTCATGGCAGGTACCCCGAAACTGGATACGGCCACCCTGAAAGGTGGCCGCGTCAGTAACAATAGCACAGCATGCACTTTGCAAGCTAACATTCTCAAACCATATCGAGCAGTTCTTTGTAAGACAATTGTCCGTTGATTATTCGTGCCGCTGAGGTGTAAGGGTGTCCGGTATTACTGGTCGTCGAGTTGATGTGAGTTACGTCCACGCCGGACGCTTTGAGGTAGTCAGCGATCAGTCCGCGGTGACATCGCCACCAGACTGCTTCGGCACACATGATCGCTGTTCGATTGCTCTGAGCAATCTCGAGCAGCCGCTCGATTCCAGCATGAAAAGCGGCTGTCTCCATGTAGTCGGCATAACCTCGAAAAGATGCGTTGCGCCAGGCAATATTCTCTGAGTCAGGACGCGCGCGCCGCCGACCGCCAAGTTCCGGCAAGTGAAAGTACTTGATGGTCTCGGCCGCGAGCGCTTCATCGAGCGCGATGCGATTGAAATGCGGGTAGCGGCGTGAGGACGGGAAGCTCCGCACGTCGGCAAGTGTTCTAATCTCGTTCAAGTGGAGCAGCTTCAGAAAGTCATCAATCGACAGACGTGGAGTGCCCGATCGTCCATATGCTTGTCGGCCGCTCTTTCAACATCCCGCTTTCTAACGAAAGTTCTCGATCATCATGAGGTCGCTTCCGCGCTGCGTAACGAGCGGAAAGAGCAGCCACTTCCCGTCGGGTGAAATCGAGATGCCCGACACGCCGCCATGCAGATTGCCGTCGAGCAAGGCTACTGTCCTTACACTACCATCGGCTGAGTTTGCGAATTTGATGTAGGACTGCACGAGCGACTCGGCTACGACAAAATAGATGCCCTCGTTCGTCACTGTCCAACTGCGGCTGTAGTTCTTCTCACGGAAATCAAAGACCGGCGTTTCTTCGCCACCGCTTGACCGGGATTCGCCAAACAGCGGACGATCCGCGATCTCGCGTAAAGTAGAGCCACTGACCATCGGGAGATTCCTGCGGCTCGAAGCCACCGTTCTTCGTTATCTGAATTGGCGCGCCACCTCGAGCTGGCATTTTCCAGATCTGCAGTCCGCCGCTGCGGTTTGAAGTGAAGTACACCCATTGCCCGTCGCGCGACCAGGCCGGGACGACATCTTCAGAGGGATCAGACGTCAGTCTTCGCGGTTGGCCGCCTTCGCTGTTTACTATGAAGATGTCCGGGTTCCCCTCGGGCCGGCAATCAAACGCGATCTGATGTCCATCAGGCGACCAGCTCGGTGAGCCTGCAAGCGGACCGCGAAAAGAGGTCAACTGGATGGGATTCTCGCCATCTCTGCCGCAAAGCCAGATCTCATCGCTCCCCGACCGTCCCGACACAAAGACGATGCGCCGGCCATCCGGCGAATAACGCGGACTGACCTCTATTGCCGTTGACGCTATCAGATTGGAGGTCGTTTTAGTTGCAGCAGTCCCAGATCGGGAGGAACTCTTCAGAGCCAGTCTGACGATATCCGTGTTGCTCGTATTCTGGGTCCAGGCCAACCGGTTCTGGTGGCGCGAGAACGCTGGAAACTGCGCGTCACTTCCAGTGGACGTCAGCCATTGCGATGAACCACCTTCAGCGGGAACTCGGAAAAGGTAGCTCTTACCACTGTACCGTTTTGAGAAAACTATCTCGCGTCCATCCAGTGTCCAGGCCAGATTACTGGCACCAGAACCAGCGAACGTAAGTTGTTTCGGCTCGCCGCCCGCAACCGGTACTCGATAGACCTCGCCGACAACGGCGCCGCTTACTCGCACAAAGGCTACAAAGCGGCTATCCGGAGAAAACGCGGGACTGCAATCACCTACAACGGCAGCCGGAGGAAAGGTGAGTCGTTGTTTCTCGCCAGTCTCCGAAGAAATCAGAAACAGGCTGAAGGGTTCTGCCGCTGAAGACTTGTCGCTGACGACAAGCCATTTACCGTCCGGGGACCAGTCGAGCCAGGTGTGCGGTCCGAAGCCAAAACGATTTGCCCACGTATCGACAAGCTTGCGCTCCGCCCCGCCGAGTGATGGGACGAGAAAGACTCCATCGCCATCTGCAGAGCTGCGATAGAAAGCGATGGTCCCGCCATCGGGCGACCAGACTGGATTGACATCATCGCCAGGCTGATTAGTTATGCGTACCCAGTTACCGCCCTCGATTCTTCGAACGTAGATGTCTGCATTTCCTTCACTCTCACCACCCCAGACAAAAGCTATCTGTTTGCCGTCAGCGGAAAAGGCAGACTGAAACTCGCGTCCCGGATATGTGGTTAGTGGCATTGCATTGAGATTTACCAGGGCCGCATTGTCAGATTGTGCGATTCGCGAAGGTTGAAAAACCTGAACCGCTACAAACGCCAGTAGAAGAACACCCAGCAGACTGAGGATGATCGTCAAACCCGTTCGCACACGTGCGAACCACTGAGGCCAGCGAGTTTTTTCGATCGCCGGCGATCTCGACTCGCTAGAGCCCGGCTCTCGGGCACGTCCGGGATCCTTTTCGATCGCATCCGGATTCAGTGCTGGCACTACAAGCGCATTTTCCTCTTCGGTGACTTCCTTAACTTCGGCGATGAAGCGGTATCCAAGGCGTGGAAGGGTTTCGATATAACGATGGTCGTTCGGAGATTCGGAAAGAGCTTTTCTTAGAGCCGAAATGTGAACGTTGAGATTCGCTTCTTCAACGACGGTGTCAGGCCACAAAGCTTTGATCAGCGTTTCCCGGTCCATGACCCGGCCTGAATTCTGGAGAAGAAGGAGCAACAGCTCGTACTCCTTTGGCGGCAGAAGGACAGGAACGCCATCCCGGTAAAACCTGTGTTCACCAGTCGATAGCCGGAAAGGCCCAAACTCGAAGTATTGAGGGACAGTTGTTTCGACCGTGTTGCATATACGGTCTTTAGCTGATCTTTAGCTGAACTTTAGAACTCTCTTTAGCGAAGAATTTAGCTCACCTAAAGTACTAGCCAACCGGATGTCCTTAATCTGAAGCCACGATAAGCTGAAGCCACGATTGCGACAGTTAGCAGCTTTGCTGGAAAGATATTAGCCCGACTGGGAGACGCCAATCAATGCCGTCCTCCCAAGACACGCTGGCTAAGACGCTGGCTGGCTAACACGCTGGCAAACCACGCTGGGATCAGATCGTCTCGTCCACATTTATCTTGAGGAGAACGCTATGTCAAAACGATCAGCAATGCTGTCGAGTAGTGTCTTGACCGTGCTCGTATTGTTTGCCGGACCGGGGGTCACAGCACGGGCACAACAGTTCACCGGCACGATTCGTGGAACGGTTCTGGATTCCGCAGGTGCGGTCGTGGTCGGAGCAGAGGTTTCGGCCATCAACCGTGCAACCAACGAAACTCGCACCGCGATCACAGAGAGTGACGGGAGCTACGTCGTGCCTCAATTGAGGCCGGGTTTGTACCTCGTTGTCGTAAAAAAGTCAGGTTTCAAATCGGCCGCGCTCGACGAGATCAAACTTGACGTGCAGCAGGTCAGGGAAACCGATATCACGCTGACAGTTGGCGCGGCAACTGAGACGGTCTCGATCACGGCCTCCGGCGCGACGACGATTGAGACCACCAGCTCCACGATCAGTCAGACTATCGAGAACAAACGAGTTGTGGATCTGCCACTTAATGGCCGCAATCCATTTGCCCTGGCAGCTCTAAGTCCCGGAGTAATTCCCGCGCCCGGCTCTTCGCCCTTCATCAGCGGAGGCCGGAATGCGACGAGCGAAGTGACGATTGATGGAATTTCGAATGTTAATGCTGAGAACAACGTGTCGATTCTGGATCTGAACTATACGCCATCAGTGGACGCGGTTCAGGAGTTCAGCGTGCAAACCAATTCGATCAGCGCTGAATTCGGGCGGTTCGGCGGAGGGGTGATCAACCTTGTCACAAAGAGCGGCACGAATAGGTATCACTGGACATTGTTTGAGTTTTTCCGGAACAGTGCCCTGGATGCCACCAACTTCTTTACGAATCGGGCGAATCAAAAGAAGGGCAGTTTCAAGCGAAATCAGTTCGGGGGCAATATTGGTGGACCGATCATCGGGGATCGCACATTCTTCTTCTTCAATTACGAAGGGCTGCGACAGGGAACGGCGTCGGTGGCATCGTTCACCGTTCCTATCGAGGCCTGGAAGCGAGGGGATTTCTCGAATCTGAGAAATGCCGCCGGACAGCCGATCATTATTTATGATCCGCTGACGACGAAACCTGATCCCGCCAATCCTGGCCGATTCACGCGTGACCCGTTCCCGAACAACCAGATTCCGTTGAACCGAATCAGTCCGATTGCCGCGCGGCTGATGCAATACTGGCCGGCACCGAACACGACGCCGACAAACGTCAACACGCAGCAGAACAACTTCACTGCGTCGGGCACAAACATTTCGAATGCCAATCAGATCGACTCGCGTGTAGATCACAACTTCAGTTCGAACTGGCGTGCTTTCGTGCGTTTCTCATCACTCTTCAAGAATCCGAGCCGCCCGTTCAATCATTACGGTAATCTGGCGACGCCAAACAATGCGGGGCCGGTTGACAGCACGGCGCGCAGCCTTTCGATTGACAGCGCCTACACCGTGGATCCGACGCTCATAGTCACTTTGCGTTACGGTTTGAACCGGCGAACAGCCAAGCGTACGCCGTTCTCGACCGGGTTTGATTTCACGCAGCTCGGTTTCCCGGCTTCGCTCAAGTCGGTGGCCGATGCGCTCGAGTTCCCGCGTTTCGACATCAACGGGGTTTCGTCGCTCGGTCAGGAGACCTTCAACGATCTGGTGATCGCGCCAACGACCCACAGCTTCAACACAAACGTCACCAAAACACTGACTCAACACACGCTCAAGTTCGGGATGGATTATCGCAAGCTGATGCTCAACTTTCTTCAATTGAGTCAGCCCTCGGGCCAGTACTCGTTCAACCAGGGTTGGACTCAGCGCGATCCGAATCAGGCGAGTGGAACCGCCGGATTTGGACTCGCGTCACTTCTCATCGGGACACCGGCCTCAGGCACTCTCAGTCACGATCCAACACCGGCTTCAGCGAGCTCGTACTGGGGGTTTTATGTCAACGATGACTGGCGCGTTTCACCAAAACTGACGGTCAACCTCGGTTTGAGGTACGATCTGGATGTACCGCGAACAGAGCGATTCAATCGCCTGAGCTTCTTTGATTTTGACGCGGCATCGCCGCTCGCAGGGCGCGTGCCGGCCAACCCATTCTTCAACCCGGCAAGTCTGACTGGCGCGATTCAGTTTGTTACGCCGGAGAACCGCCGGCAATTCCCGACCGACAAGAACAACTGGGGACCGCGGATTGGATTTGCGTACAGCGTCGGAGACAAGACGGTCATCCGGGCAGCTTACGGAATCACTTATTCCCCGTCTGCACTGCAGGCGGCCGGTCACACTGGAACCGCAGGGATGATTGGATACCGCACAGCGAGCTCGATGGTTGTCAGTCTTGACGGTCGGACGCCGATCGCCTTCCTCGACAATCCGTTCCCGAACGGGTTCAACCTGCCGCCGGGAACAGCTCTTGGTCCGGCGACCAACATCGGTCTGGGAATTGGTGAAGGTGTCATCCCGGATTGGCACAGCCCTTACATTCAGCAATGGAATTTCAACGTGCAGCGCGAACTGCCGGGTCACATCGTCTTTGAGGCTGCCTACATTGGCAGCAAAGGGACTCGTCTGTTAGCAGGAGAGAGCGGACTCACGCTATCACAACTGCCGGCATCGTTCCTCAGCCAGGGAACTACGTTGCAGAACCAGGTTCCGAATCCCTTTTTTGGTATCATCACGAACCCCTCTTCGGGGCTTCGTTTTGAGACAGTCTCGCGTGCGCAGCTCTTGAGACCTTATCCGCAGTACACGGGCATCAACGCTTTCCGCGTACCATATGGCTTTTCGATATACCACGGCGGAACGCTCAAGGCCGATAAACGTTTCTCGAGCGGTGTAAGCTTTCTCGCGGCGTACACCTGGAGCAAGCTGATCGACGACGTGTCAACTACCGTCGGGTTTCTTGGACAGGCAAGCACGCGCCAGGACGCATATAACCGTGCGGCGGAGCGAGCCATTGGTTCACAGGATATTGCGCATCGTTTTGTCGCAAGCTTTGTCTACGATCTGCCGTTTGGAAGGGGCAAGAGCTTTCGGCAGGGACGCGTCCGGTCCATTGAACTGGGTGCTGGGAGGCTGGCAATTCAATGGCATCGTCCAGTTCCAGAGCGGTGTTCCAATACTGATAACGCAGGGCGCGAACAACGTCGGTCTTTTCAATCCTTCGCAGCGGCCTACGTGGAACGGGAGCGACCCGAATCTCGAGGGCAGCAAGGCCGACAAACTGGCGAGGTGGTTTAACACTTCGGCCTTCGCGATTACGCCAGCGTTTACTTTCGGCAATACGCCGCGCGTCATGCCGGATTTGCGCATGGACGGTGAGAAGAACTTCGATCTCTCGATATTCAAGAACAACTACTTCAACGAGGGAAAATGGAATGTCCAGTTCCGCGCCGAGTTCTTCAACGCATTCAATCGCGTCCGCTTTGCCGGTCCGGGAGGCGCAGTCGATTCCGGTAACTTTGGCGTTGTCGGCGGTCAGGGCAACGGTCCGCGTCAGATCCAACTCGCGCTCAAACTGATCTTTTGAGGTACGTTGTACCGCCTGGGAGCGCCGGTCTGGAGACCGGCGCTCCCAGGCGCTCCCAGGACTACATACAGGAGGAAACAACGATTCATGTCATTGACGACAATTCTTCCGTTTGCGCTCGCGCTCGCGCTCGTACTTGCGACGCCGCAGAACAAACCTCAGGTGATCTACCTTTGGCCCAGTGGATCAGCGACACTTCAGGGAGCAAACGAGAAAGAGATCACGAACCCGCCGAACCCGCAGCCTGGGCAAGTCATCCGCCAGATCAAGAACATCCATAATCCATCGATCGAGGTCTTGCTGCCTCCGACAGGAAAGGCTAACGGTACGGCACTGATCGTCGCCGCTGGCGGTGGTCACCGCGAACTGAATGTCGGCACGGAAGCATACGATTTGATTGAATGGCTTCACGGGTTAGGCATCACTGTGTTCAATCTCAAGTACCGTCTGGCGCAGACACCGAACTACAAATACACTGTTGAAGGAGAGGCTCTGCAGGACACGCAGCGCGCCATTCGTATCATCCGCCACCGGGCTAAGGAATGGGGAATCAACCCGGCACGTGTCGGTATTCTCGGATTCTCTGCAGGCGGCGCATTGGCGGCGCTGGCTGATATTCGATTTGATCGCGGGCGGCCTGATGCAACCGATCCGATCGATCGCGAGAGCTGCCGCCCCGATTTCGTAGGTCTCGTATATCCAGGGTGGGCACCGATGGACATCACGGCGCCAAACGATGCCGCCCCGGCTTTTCTCACAAGTGCGGGCATAGATGATCGCTCGCACGCGCGTCAAACTGTAGAGTTTTTCAACTCGCTCTTTAAGGTTGGTGTCCCGGCAGACCTTCACATTTATGCGCGTGGCGGTCATGGCGGAGGCATCAAGCCACGAGATGGAATTCCGTTTGGTACCTGGCATCACAGGTTTGGTGAATGGTTGCGCGACATAGGAATGCTCTGATGTGGAGAACATTGACACCCGTTGCCGTCGTCATTCTTTGCGCCGCGTTGCTGCAGTCAATTGGCCCGGTTGCCTCGCAGAGCCCGAAACTCGGACTGTTTGACCGCAATGGCGACATAGGCGCTGTGAAACTGCAGGGTTCGGTCGAATACGACGAGGCAGCGAAGACCTACACCGTTGCTGGTGGCGGTGAGAACATGTGGGGGGCGACTGACGCTTTTCACTACATCTGGAAAAGGGTCTCGGGAGATCTTGCGATTGCGGCCGATATCCGCTTTATCGGAAACGGTGGCAATGCGCATCGCAAAGCGTGTCTCATCATTCGGCAGAGCCTCGATCCTGATTCGGCGTACGCGGATGCTGCGCTCCACGGAGACGGTCTGACCTCGCTGCAATACCGCGAAGTAAAGGGCGGACCAACGCGCGAAATTCAGTCGAACGTGAAGGCACCCGGCCGCATTCAGATCGAGAAGCGCGGCGACTATGTCTTCATGTCGATCTCTCGACCAGCTGGGCGCGAAAATGAACTGCTGCAATCAGCTGGCGGCTCGTTCAGAATCAAGCTGAATGAACCCTTCTACGTTGGTCTTGGTGTCTGCGCGCACGACAACAGTGTTCTCGAGAAAGCCGTGTTTTCGAAAGTCGAGCTCAAACAACCTCCGCAGCGGTTGCTCGAAAGCACGCTCGAGACTGTAGCCATCTCATCGAAGGATCGTCGCGTGGTCTACACGAAACAGGCGCATTTCGAAGCGCCCAACTGGTCGCCCGACGGGAAGTTCTTACTCTTCAATCAGGCCGGCCGTATCTACAGGTTGCCGGTTGCTGGATCGCACGCTATCGAACCACAACTCATCGATACTGGCTTTGCGACGCGCTGCAACAACGATCATGGTATTTCGCCAGATGGCAGGCAGCTTGTGATCAGCGATCAATCTCAGGAGTCGCGCCGCTCATTGATCTATGTCTTGCCGATAGAAGGAGGAACGCCGCGGCGCGTCACCGAGCTTGCGCCATCGTACTGGCATGGCTGGTCGCCTGACGGCAAGATGCTTGCCTACTGCGCTGAGCGAAACGGCGATTACGATATCTACACGATTCCCGTCGAAGGCGGCAAAGAGAGACAGCTGACAACGGCGAAGGGTCTGGATGACGGACCTGACTATTCTCACGACGGGCAATTCATCTATTTCAATTCAGATCGCTCCGGCTTGATGCAAGTCTGGAGGATGAAGACCGATGGCAGCGAACAGACCCAGATCACGCGCGACGAGTACAACAACTGGTTTCCGCATCCGTCGCCTGATGGCAGATGGCTTGTCTTTCTTTCATACGACAAAGACGTACAGGGCCATCCTGCAAACAAGGATGTCATGCTGCGAATTATGCCTATCACGACGGCGGCGTCGGCAACGTCGCCAACGTCGCCAACACCTGGCGGGGCGTCTGCAGAGACGGGCGCGATCCAGGTGCTCGCGAAACTCTTTGGCGGCCAGGGCACGATCAATGTGCCATCCTGGTCGCCCGACAGCCGCAACGTTGCGTTTGTAAGCTATCGATTGATTGAACCGTAAGGAATCTGTTTTGCGCGCGTTCAAACTTTTCCTTCTGACCTTGTTTTCATCTGCCTGTTTTGCAGCCGTGTTCCCGTTGATCTTACCCGTGAGCCGAGCGCAGCGATCGGATCCATTCAAACAATCGGTCCAGCCATTTCTTGCCAGTCATTGTTACCAATGCCATAACGCGCAATCGAAATCCGGCGGCCTGAATCTCGAGGTTTTTCAGGCTGCTGTGGCAATCGCAGAGAACCGGCAGCTCTGGGAGGACGTTGTCTTCAGACTGCGCATGGGGCTAATGCCACCAAAGGGTATGCCGCGTCCTGACAAACACTCACTCGATAATGTAGTAGCCTGGATCGAGGGCGAGTTCGCTCGGCTGGACCATCTGGTGAAGCCTGACCCTGGACGCGTGACGGCACGGCGGTTAAACCGTGCCGAGTACAACAACACGGTGCGCGACCTATTGGGCGTTGATATTGAGCCTGCCAAAGATTTCCCACAGGACGATTCGGCACACGGCTTCGACAATATTGCAGACGCGCTTTCGCTTTCGCCTACGCTGATGGAAAAGTACATGGCGGCTGCGGAGAAGATCGCTCGCCTGGCTGTCTTCGGTCCGGAATTGAAACCGCTGAGCTTTCGCGTCGAACCTGTGCGGCCGCGGCGTCTGGAGATCAATCCTGTACGACTCGAGCAACCGCCTTTCTACACGATGCACGACTATGATCAGACGGGCATCTCGCATCCAGGTTCATATCATTTGACGCATCGTTTTCCCGCAAGCGGAGAATATCTATTCCGACTTCGCGCGGACGGAGCCAAACCGCCGGGTTCAGAACCACAAGAGCTGGACCTGTATCTCGATGGGCGAATCATTCAATCCTTCGATGTGCCAAATAAAGTCACGGCAACCAACGAACGGTTGCCAGTCTTTATGGAAACGCGGTTGAAGGTCACGGCCGGCACTCATCAGGTAATCGCTGCCTTTCCACGTCTCTTCGAAGGCTTGCCGCAATCGTTCAATGGGCCCAATCCGTCGAAGTTGCCGCAACCTCCGCCGCCTGATCCAGCGCGAGTTTTCCCAGCGCTTTCGGCGAATGCAACACCTGAGCAGGTCAAAGCACGAGAAGCTGCAATCGAGCGATTCAAATCGCGCAAGCCTTCATTTGAAGGGATGGCAATTGCAGAGGTCGAGATCGTCGGGCCGTTTGAATACTCGAAGGGGCCCTCGGTTGAGACGATTGAGAAGTTGTATATGTGCGGTCATCGGAATGGAAGGCACCGTTCTGCTTGCGCAACCAGAATCGTGCGTCATCTTGCGCATCGCGCGTTCCGTCGCCCTGTCGAACCATCTGAGGTGGAAGGGCTGACTGCGATCATTACCAGTGCCGAGGAACGTGGGCGGTCGTTTGAACAGGGTCTGGCGCTGGCGGTCCAGGCGATCCTGGTCTCTCCGGATTTTCTTTTTCGTATCGAGAAAGATCGTGAAGCTCGGAATGCAATGGTGCCCGCTCAGATAAGTCAGCATGAGCTGGCTTCGCGACTATCATATTTCCTGTGGAGCAGCATGCCTGACAATGAGCTGCTACGGCTGGCAGATCATGGCGTGCTCAGAAAGCCTGCCGTATTGACTGCACAGGTAGGGAGGATGTTAGGCGACAAGAGAACCGGTGCTCTGGTAGAGAATTTCGCCGGTCAATGGCTCGAGATTCGCCGTCTCGAATCGGTGCAGCCTGATCGCGATCGGTTCCCCGACTTCGATGAATACCTGAGAGCATCCATGCTGAAGGAGACTGAGCTCTTCTTCGAGAACATCATCCTCCAGGACCGCAGCATCCTGGACTTTGTCGGTGCCAGATACACGTTTCTGAACGAGCGGCTGGCTCGTCATTACGGAATCAACGGCGTCCGCGGGCCGGAATTTCGAAAAGTGGATCTGACGGGGAGCGAGCGAGCAGGAATCCTTACGCAGGCGAGCGTGTTGACAGTATCATCGTATGGCAACCGCACTTCACCCGTTCTTCGCGGCAAGTACATTCTGGAAAATCTATTGAACTCGCCGCCGCCTCCACCGCCTGCGAATGTGCCTCCACTCGACGAGACAGCGATTGGATCAAAGGGTTCACTGCGGCAGCAATTGGAACAGCACCGGCTGAATCCGGTCTGTGCATCCTGTCACGCACGAATGGATCCGCTTGGATTCTCACTCGAGAATTTCAACGCCGTTGGCGCGTGGCGTTCGCAGGATGGCAAGTTCCCAATCGATCCTTCCGGCACGTTGCCTGACGGCAGATCGTTCAAGAACTCGGGAGAATTGATTCGCATGCTCGAAGGCGAACGCGAAGCCTTTGCAGCATCGTTTACCGAAAAGCTGCTGACATATGCACTGGGACGCGGAATAGAGAGACATGATCGCGCCGCGGTTAACAGGATCGTTGCGAATGTATCCGCGAATCGTTATCGTTTTTCGAGTCTGGTGATGGAGATCGTGAAGAGTCTTCCGTTTCAGCGCAGAAGGGCCGAGGCTAAAAGAGACATGAAACCAACAGAAGGAAACAAAGGTAACAAAGTAACAGGGTCTTGCAGAGCCAGCGTTCGAATGGTTCTTCTTCAGTTCAGGGTTTCTAAAGGAGCTTCAGCGATGATCATCACTAAAAAAAGACTGTCACGCAGAACATTGCTCAAGGGCATGGGCGTTTCCGTTTCATTGCCGGTGCTTGATGCGATGACGCCTGCCCTCGCACGACCTGGAGAGACCGGAAGAGTTCCCCTGCGTCTTGCATTTGTGTATGTGCCGAATGGCATCGAGATGAAGGCCTGGAAGCCGGCCGGTGTCGGAAGAGACTTTGAGTTTACCCGCATTTTGAAAGCTCTCGAGCCTTTCCGCGATCGTCTTCTCGTGCTTTCGGGACTGGCACACCACACAGGATCATCAAAGGAAGCGGGCGATCACGCGCGGGCTGGCGGCACATATCTGACTGGTGTTCATCCAAAGCGTACGACCGGAGCGGATATCGAAGCTGGAATCTCAGTGGATCAGGTAGCCGCCCAGGCAATCGGATCGAGGACGCAACTCGCTTCACTCGAGCTCGGTTGCGAATCGACGCGTATGGTCGGCAGTTGCGATGCTGGTTACAGCTGCGCTTACCAGAACAGTCTTGCCTGGCGGACTCCATCCACGCCGATGCCTCCCGAAACTAATCCCCGCTCGGTCTTCGAACGTCTTTATGGCAGCCTGGAAACGAGTCTTGATCCCAAGTCGCGGGCCGCACTGACTGACGATCGCAAGAGCATCCTTGACTTTGTCAACGATCGCGCGCGCAAGCTGACAGGAAGCCTGGGACCGACTGACCGGCGAAAACTTGAAGAGTACCTGACAGCGATTCGCGAGGTCGAAAGACGGATTACGCGGGTGGAAGCTGAGAATCGTGAGTTAACTCCGGAGATCGAGAAGCCGACTGGAATTCCGACCGATTTCGCAGAGCACGTGCGGCTGATGCATGACCTGCTGGTGATCTCGTTTCAGGCTGATATTACGCGTATTTCAACGTTGCTCTACAGTCGGGAAGGCAGCAACCGCGCTTATCCCGCGCTCGGGTTTACCGATGGGCACCATCCGATCACTCATCATCGGTATATCCCCGATCTCGTCGAGAAGGTCACAAAGATCAACTGCTATCACGTGGAACAGTTCGCATACCTGGTAAAACGGTTGGACTCTATTCAGGAGGGCGATGGCACGCTGCTCGATCATTGCGTGATTGTTTATGGCAGCAGCCTGAGCGATGGCAACAAGCACCTTCACGAGGATCTGCCCGTGATTATCGTTGGAGGCGGTAACGGCAGTCTCAAATCGGGACGGCATATCGTCTATGAGAACAAACCACCTATGACGAACTTGTTTCTGACGTTGCTCGACAAGGCCGGAGTCCCGACCGAAAAGCTTGGCGACAGCACCGGTAAACTCGACCACCTGAGTGACGTATAGAGTCCGGAGTTCAAGCTTCAGCTGGCTCGGTCGCAAGCTCGACTAAAACCAGCAAGCTAAAGCTTGAACTCGATTACACTGATCCCTGACATCCGACCCCTTATTTCAGGAGAAATTAGCCATGACATCGACTCCTTCACTCTCACGTCGTTCATTTCTCGCGATGACAGCGGCAGCGCCCCTTGCACTTGCAGCGCAAACAGCGAATCGCGTTCCGATCGGGCTCGAGCTCTACTCAGTGCGCGACGAGCTGGCCAAGGATCTCATGGGCACAGTGCGCGCTGTGGCGAAGATGGGCTACCAGGTCGTCGAGTTCTTTTCGCCTTACTATCAGTGGACGCCGGAATATGCAAAGGAGGTGCGCAAGCTGCTTGACGATCTGGGAATTCGCTGCCCGTCAACGCACAACGGCGCGAACGCGTTCACGCCAGAGGGAATTCAAAAAGCGATCGATCTCAATCAGATTCTGGGATCCAAGTACATCGTCATGGCCAGTCCGGGCAGGGTGACTGAACCGGACGGTTGGAAGGGAGTCGCTGACAGGCTCAGCCAGGCATCAGAGAAGCTGAAACCCCTGAACATGCGCGCAGGCTTTCACAATCACAAACCGGAGTTTGTGCCAGTCGATGGCAAGCGTCCTATGGAGATCATCGCGGCAAACACTCCAAAGGATGTGGCGCTTCAGCTCGATGTCGGCACGTGCGTCGATGCCGGTGCTGATCCGGTTGCCTGGATCAAGGCAAACCCGGGAAGGATCAAGAGTCTTCATCTGAAGGACTGGGGCGCGGGAGAAGGCAAAGGATATAAGGTAGTGCTTGGTGAAGGTGATGCGCCTTGGGCGGGCATTTTCAAGGCGGCCGAGTCAGGTGGGGGTGTTGAGTATTATCTTATCGAACAGGAAGGCAGCAGGTACCCCTCGCTGGAAACTGCCGAACGGTGTCTTGCCGCTTACAAGAAGCTGAGAGCTGGGTAAGCGAGGCATGTTGTACCGCCTTCAGGCGGAATGGTTCAGCAATCGAGGATCTCAACGGTTCCGCCTAAAAGGCGGTACAACGTACCTTAATTCAAATGAGAAAGCTCGTTACTTTTCCGATCGTCGTTGTTGCGCTCCTGTCTGCGTTTCAGACCGCTGTCCGCACTGGAGACGCGTCGGTCCGCTTGCGGGAGCGGCTGCAGACACAGTTCGACGCGTTGCATGCCGCCGGAAGTTTTCCCGGAGCAACTGCCGGATTTGCACTAGCTGACGGAACGTCGTTTGGGCTTGCAACCGGCTGGTCCGATCGAACCGCAAAGATCCGGATGTCACCTCGTGATCTGATGCTGCAGGGCAGCGTGGGAAAGACCTACGTTGCTTCTGTCGCGCTTCAATTGGTCCACGAAAAGAGACTCGCGCTCGACGATCGGATCGAGAAGTATCTTGGGAAAGAGCGTTGGTTTGCGAGACTTCCGAATGGGGCAGAGATCACAATCCGCATGCTCATGAACCATACGAGCGGTCTTGTCCGGTACGAGTTCAAGGAACAGTTCACGAAGGACCTGACGGCGAATCCGGACAGAGTCTGGAAGCCGGAAGAGCTGATCGCATATATTCTCGATACTCCGCCGCCGTTTGCTGCAGGGAAAGGGTGGGATTACTCAGACACCAACTACATCGTTTTGGGACTGATCATCGAGAAGGTAACAGGATCCAGTTACTACGATCTTGCGACGGCACGCTTGCTCAAGCCTTTGAAGCTCGATCGTACGATTCCTTCTGACAGACGCACAATCCCGGGGCTTATCCAGGGGTATGCCGGCCCGAACAATCCGTTTGGCGGAACAGATGAAATGATCGTCAACGGAAAGTTTGCGATCAATCCGCAGTTTGAATGGTGTGGCGGGGGAATGGCTTCGACCTCGGAAGATCTGGCTCGGTGGGCAAAGGCGATGTATGAAGGGCGTGCATTCCACCCATCAATGCTTCCTCAAATGCTGGAGGGTGTGCCGGCAAAACTGGGTCCTGAAGCAAAGTACGGGCTTGGCGCTATTATTCGTCCAACACAATATGGCAGTCAGCTATGGTCACAGCGGATTCTTTCCAGGCTACATAACGGAGATGATCTACTTTCCGGATCACAAAGTCGCAATTGCGGTGCAGGTGAACACAAGTGTTCCGCGAGCGGCAGGAAAGCCGCTGCCACGATTCATTTCGGATTTCCTTGAGATTATCGTCAGTGAGCGACGCATGTAGATCTTCTCAGCAGAGCAAGCTAAAGCTTGAACTCCGTACTCAGCACTCAGCACTCAGCACCCAGCACCCAGCACCCACTCCCCGATTCCGCCCTGAAGGCAGTACAACATACGTTCCTTAGAGGCTAACCAGTTTGTGATCTGGCGAGTCGAGATCGATCTCTTCGAGCAGACGTTCGATCAGTCCGTAGCCATAGCGGGTCAGGAAATAGGTGACGTTGATCTCACGTTCCTGAAGGTTCCTGTTGGGAAAGAGGACTGCAAAGAGGCGTTCTATCTGCTGGTTCGTGGTTTCATCGTGTTTTGCACGGTTATGGACGAAGCGTGTTCGAAGATTCGTGAGCTGATAACGGATCTTTTCTCGACCACCCTTGAGAGCGTCGGCGAGTGTCGGCTCAACAGCGCTTAACGAAGCCACAAGCTTGTCGAGTTGATCGCCGATCACCCGCTCGCTTTCTTCGAAGACTCCGTCTGTCGCGTTATAAAGCCCCTTTGAGAAGACCCGCTCCATAACCGCATCCTGCCCCGGAAAGAGATCTTTGAACTCGAGCTCGTGTTTATCGAGAGTCTTCACAATTCGCCGCTCTGCCAGAGTCATGCTTGCCCGTGGCAGAATCAAAGGCTCGAGTCTCCCCAGAACCTTATAAGCTGATCGAATCTGAGCAAAGTATGCAATCTCGGCAGGTCCTCCGATATATGCCAGTGTTGGAACCAGAAAATCCTGGACGATCGGCCGAAGAGTCACATTCGGACTGAAACACGTAGGACATTGTTCAATTCTTTTGCGAAGCTCGGCTGGCGAGAATCTTGTCCCTGTTCCCTTCACCAGAAACGAACCGTCCGGCTCACGATGCAGGGCTGTACGGCGGCCATCATTCAGGTAGAAAAGTGGCACCGATTCCCGTGTGATATGAACCTGCGCGTGATATCCGGCCTTCACCAGCGCGTCGCTGGACTCGAGCAGGCTTGAAGCAAACTCGTCCACATGATCGATTGCGCTCGCGTAGATATCACTCGCTACTCTCTTCAATCGTTCGTCGAGCGGATCGATGATCACGACGCCGTATCGTCCGAACAGCGTTGTCACCAGCCTCGCGAAGGCGGCGGCGAAATTGGTTCCACTCTTGTATGCAGATCGCAGGTCCTTTTCGATCTGCGAAACGAATTCTGATTCGGGAAGCGACGCTACAAGCTGAGCAATCTGCTTATCGATCTCGGCGCAGAGTTCGACGCGACCAACGGGCTTTCCTTCCTTTGGCTCACAGGCGGTGTAGGCGATCTTCTCGAGGCGCCCTTCGCGATTGACGATCTGACAGTGATTGACCTCGGCAAAGTCGTGGTCCTCGCTTGCAATCCAGAACATCGGAACGACTTTGACGCCCTGTTGCCTGAGTCTCTCTGTGAGCTTGATGACAGTCAGAGCCTTGTAGATCGTAAATAGCGGCCCGCTAAAAAGCCCCGCTTGCTGGCCGGTGATCACAACTACAGAGTCGCTGTCGCGAAGGAGTTCGATATTCGTGAATGCCGACTCACCCGCTCCGGCCGCTCGATTCTGATCGCGGAGCGCATCGGCGACTTCATTTCGTGAAAACTTCTCGGCGGCCACACGACGAGCACGTTCGACCAGCTTTCCGTTCTTCGCGTCGGAGTTGAAGAACGGCGCCACGCGCTCGAAGTCGTAAAGGAAGTCAGCAAAGAGTCCCGTGGTTCTGGGAATCTCACGAAAGGTGATGTTGCTGATTGGCATTCGTCAGTCGGCGTACTCGAGATGGCTGTATTCCGAACTTTCGATCCACGTAACTGCGTCGACCGTCTGTTCGAACAATCCGCTTTCCACGATCGCGTCTTCGATCTCGCGTCTTTCGTCGTCGGTTGGGGCGGGAAGCGGGGAGCGCGGCAGATATCCGTAATAGCCGACAAAATCCAGCGCGGCCTTCAAATGACCAATGCCGTTGACCGTTGTCTTGCGCGACAGTCGCGCAAGCCGGTCTTGAAGAGCATCGGAGCGGCCACCATATGCTGAGCGACACTCACGATCGAGCTCGACGCAGGCGTTCGGCGCAAGACACGCAACTCCGAGCACTCCTCCATGCGCACCGGCTGCCAGCGCTTCCTTGTAGATCGGGGGTGCTCCCACCAGTACGCTGAAATCGGTTCGCGTGAGGATCCGGAAAAGATCCTTGAGAGCGGTCAGATCACCCGAGCTCTCTTTCAATCCGATGATATTCGGATGCTCAGCCAATGACGCGATCGTCTCAGGTCGCAGGTAAACGCCTGAGAACTGCGGGATCAGGTAGATGATTACTGGAATCCGTGAGTTATCTGCTATACGGCGATAGTGGGCGGCGAGATGGTCCTCATCCAGAAGTTTCTTGTAGTAAAAGGGAGTGAGGACAACGGCTGCATCGGCGCCGCGATCCGCTGCCTTTGCTGTCATCTCGACAGTCGCACGCGTGGAAAGCTCGCCGGTGCTCACGAGCATCAGCTTGTCGGAGGGTATTACATCCCGCGCGGTTTCAATAATCGAGAGCTTTTCCTCAACTGAAAGATGCGGGAACTCGCCCGTTGAACCGAGAATCAGGTAACCTTTGAGATCGCTCAGATTCCAGCGGTCAAAGTTAGTCCTCAACTTGTCGAGCGCAACATCGCCGCCCTCACTGAAGGGCGTGGGAAGCGCCGCAATAATTCCGCCAAGGTCAATCGCCATCGTGCCTGCGATTATCACCTTGCGAAAGAGCCGAGTTCAAGTACGTTGTACCGCCTTCAGGCGGAATCTGCATTTGAGCTCACATCGCTTGAGCTCGAACTCATGGTTTGAGTTCAAGCTTTAGCTTGTCGCCGTTGCCGAAGGCAACGGCGTTGAGCTTAAGATTTGCTGATCCCAAGTGTCCGCACGACGTCCCATTGCGACCACAAGCTAAAGCTTGAACTCAAACCACATGATTCACGTATACTCAGAACCGTACATGGACCTGCCTGTTTTTCAGGATAACCTGCGTTCGTCGTCCGGGTGGCTCGCGGAACTTGAACGGGAGAAGCTTGTCTGGATCGATGCAATCGAACGGGATCGCGACGGAGTTCGTGATCGCATTCTTGAACTTGCCGGCGAGCAAGCGAAGCGCGCACTTGACCTCGTTTCCGGATGGGCTTCGGCGCAGGATGCCTCCCTGAACGTCGCACGTCTGAGAGAGCTCCATGCAACGCTCAAAGGTGAAGACGAAGGACTGCGGGTGCTCGAGGCGAAGCCGGTCCTGGACCAACACGATCCAGCGCCGCCCAGTCTGCTCCCGCGATTTCTGGAGAATGCTTTCGACTGGTTTGGCACGCAGAGCTTCAACGAGATTCATCCAGTCGAGCAGGCGGCACTCGTGCTGCTGCGCCTCAGTGATCTCGTGCCTTTCCCGTCGCTCAACGCTGAGACCGCACTGCGTGCGGCGAGCTTTTACACCGAACGCGCGGGTTTCCCTCCTCTCATAATCTTCGATGACACCGACACGCAGGTCAGATATCGGAATGCCCTCGAAGCGGCTTTTCGGATGCTCACTCAGCCGCTTGTCGAGTTTCTTGCCGAGATGCTTACGAGAACGATCAGGACAGTTACCAAATGACACGTCTGCCATCCTCTCTCGAACTACTTCAAGCTCCGCTGGACGCGCTCGAACAATGGAAATCGCAATGGCCTGACTTCCAGATCGATGAAACGTTGGAGGTTCCGGAAGACAAGGCGAGGACCGTCCTTTTGCAGTTGGTCGATCGCCTCAGAGAGAATTATCCATTCTTCCATCCTGATTACGCCGGCCAGATGCTTAAGCCACCACACGCGCTTGCGTCGATCGCCTATTTCATCGCGCAACAGATCAACCCGAACAATCACGCGCTTGATGGAGGTCCTGCGACTGCGAAGATGGAGAATGAAGTGACAGCCGAGCTCGCGCGGATGTTCGGCTACAAGACCTTTCTGGGCCACCTGACATCGAGCGGCACGATTGCGAATCTGGAAGCGCTTTGGATAGCGCGCAGTCTCCATCCTGAGCGCGCGATTGCATTCTCTCGCGAAGCTCACTACACGCACTCGAGAATGTGTGAGGTGATTGGCGCTCGTTCGATTGAGATCGCTGTCGACAGTCATGGGCGGATGGATGTGGATGATCTTCGCGAGAAGCTCAGCACCGGCGAGATCGGGACCGTTGTCGCAACGACCGGCACGACACCGCTCGGTGCGGTTGATCCGCTCGACAAGATTCTCGAGCTGCGCAGCGAATTTGATTTCCGGGTGCATGTCGATGCAGCGTACGGAGGCTTCTTCCGGTTACTTGCGGATTCCGGCGGCGACCTTGAACCAGCCGATGCTCGCGCTTTTCGTGCAATCTCGGAATCGGACAGTGTCGTCGTCGATCCACACAAGCACGGTCTACAACCCTATGGATGCGGCTCGATTCTTTTCCGTGACCCGTCAATCGGCCGGTACTACAAGCACGACTCACCATACACGTACTTCACTTCGACGGACCTTCATCTTGGTGAGATCAGTCTCGAATGCTCGCGGGCGGGTGCTGCTGCCGCGGCGTTATGGACAACGTTCAAGTGCTTTCCTCTTGATGCTGATTCAGGCATTGGGGCAGTCTTGAGAAAGACTCGAGCAGCCGCAACGCAGTGGTCGAAGTTGATCGGGCAGACGAAAGAGCTGGCGCTTATCGTGAATCCTTCGCTGGATATCGTTACATTCGTGCCGCGCTCACGAGACTCGCGAGTCTCGACAATGAGCGAGCTTTCCGAGAAGCTGTTTGCTCGCTTGATGGAGGCTAAAGAAGAGCCGGTCTATCTGGCAAAGTTTCACGTGAATCCGCCGGTTGGAACGGACCTCACCGGTCTCATATGGGACCGCCCCTCACTTACCGGATTGCGCAGCGTTCTCATGAAACCGGAACATCTGGCGCGTGTGCCATCCCTTCACCAGCGCGTCCTTCACGCGCTCGAGGGAATAGAGTAGATGCCGGAAGAGCATGAATATCCTCACTGGCGTCGTGTCTACATCGCGGTCATCCTCGTCACGGCTCTGGTAATCGCGCTGTTGTGGGCGTTCTCCCGGGCTTTCGAATAATCCTGGAGCTATAGCGAATGCACTGGATCGATTGGCTGATTGTGGCGGCCTACCTGATCTATATGATCTACGACGGGCTGCGCCTCACCAAAAGAAGCAACGAGGTCGAAGGGTATTTTCTCGCCAACCGGAGTCTGCCGTGGTGGGCCGTTGGACTCTCGGTCATGGCGACGCAATTGAGCGCGATCACGCTCGTCGGAACGACGGGCCAGGCCTACGCCTTTGGCATGACCTTTATCCAGTTTTACTTTGGTCTGCCGCTCGCCATGGTGATCCTTTGCATAACGGTCGTACCGTTCTTCTACCGCGCTGGAGTCTATACGGCATACGAATACCTCGAACGCCGATTCGACGCGAAGACGCGATCTCTCGCCAGCCTCTGCTTTCTGATATCGCGTGGTATGTCGTGCGGTGTGATTATTGCGGCGCCTTCGGTCATTCTTTCAATTGTTCTCGGATGGAACGAAGCGACAACGATTCTGGCGATGGGAGTTTCGACGACGCTTTATACGATGTTCGGAGGCGTTCAGGCGGTTACGTGGACTGATGTCAAACAGATGGTGATCATTTTCATCGGGATGGCAGTCTGTCTCTTTATGATTATCAGCGCATTGCCTGATGGTGTTTCGTTTGGTGGTGCGCTTTCGATTGCCGGCGCCGCTGGCCGGCTTCGTACCATCGACACAGCGTTTGATCCGAGTGCTACCTATACGCTCTGGTCCGGTCTGATAGGTGGAATGTTTCTTGCCCTTGCCTATTTCGGTTGCGATCAGAGTCAGGTGCAGCGATTCCTGACTGCGCGCTCGGTTGATGAAGGACGAACTTCATTGCTCATGAGTGCATTTGTAAAGATTCCGATGCAGTTTTGCATTCTGCTTGTTGGAGTGATGGTTTTTGTCTTTTATCACTTCACTGATCCCCCACTCCTGTTCAAATCCGATGACCGCGCTCGCATTGAGCGGAGCGAAGCGCGTGGAGAATACCAGGCGCTTGACCAGGAATATACGCAAGCCCTCGGGGCGCGACGGCAGGCTGCCACGGCAATCGCCTCTTCGAGTGGCGGAGATCAGGAGAGAACGCGCGAGCAATATCGGGCTGCTGAAGCTGCTGTCAACGACGTCCGCAGTCGAAGTATTCGACTGGTCGAGAGGGTAACTAACGAGAAGTTCAATGACGTGAACTACGTCTTTCCGAGCTTTGTAACGACCTATATGCCAGCTGGAGTCGTCGGTTTGATTATTGCCGCAATTTTTGCAGCGGCCATGTCATCGATTGCCGCTGAGCTCAATTCACTGGCAACGGCCACGGTTATCGACTTCTACAAAAGGCACTTCAAGCGCGAAGCTCCGGACGCGCATTACCTTAACGTTTCGAAGCTGGCGACGGGACTATGGGGAGTATTCGCTTGCATCGTTGCCTTGTATGCAGCCCGCCTCGGGTCGCTGATCGAGGTGGTCAACCGCTTTGGTTCATATTTCTACGGGTCACTGCTGGGTGTATTTGTCCTTGCGATTGGCACCAGGAGAGCAACGGGCACGGGTGCATTCTGGGGATTGCTGTCGGGCGTAGCGACTGTTGCCGCTGTCGCGAGAATCAGCTCGGCGCGCGGGACTCCAATCAGCTTCCTTTGGTTCAACGTGATTGGCTGCGCGACTGTAGTCATCGTCGGCATGGCGATCAGCATGGTGGGCAGGTCAATCGATACCAAGCGTGACCGCATTTCGAGCGAGCGGGAGTAGGATCTTGCCGCGTTTGAACGAATCTCGGACGACGTAGACTTGAATCGCGTGGCGTCCGGGAGTGAGAGTCGGTGGCGTGAAATAGAAGCCATAGTTTGGGCCTGCAGCAACTCTGGCTGTCACAAGATCGGCACGTTCCTGGTCGGCGAGCTGCGAAGCAACGAAGCGTTCATCTATATAAAGATGCACCTCGACAGGTCTCTCCTTTGAATCGGGATCATAGGCCCAACCGGTAATACGATCGTGAGCGACGCTGTCGATGACTCCTCGTACGCTCGGATGAAGGTTTGAATAAGCAGCCCACGACACGAGGAGACATACAAGCACGAGCTCGATCGACGCCTTTACCAGGACACCTTTTGTGAGTCGTGATGCGATGAGCAATGATTCGCCCTGGTTGTCCATTGTCTCCACAGATTTCGCTGCCGCTGCGCGGCAGCGGCAAGCTAAAGCTTGAACTCAAACCCAATGAGTTTGAGTTCAAGCTTTTAGCTTGCCGCCGTCGCCGAAGGCGACGGCGATAGAACCCATCGAATTTGAAGAAGTCCAAACTCCGAGCACTGGCGCTCCCGGGTCTAGCTGGCTATCAGTTGATGCGCAGCGACCACAAGACCCGACACGCGTTTGTCAAAGTCTGCGAATCGTTCATCGTGGGTCTGGCCTATGTGATATCGGTGATATATCTGCTGCAGCACGACTGCCAGTTTGAAGAGTGCGAATACTTCGTAGAACCCGATTCGTGAAAGATCACGCCCCGAAGCACGTGCGTATCTCTCGATAATCTCAGGCCGGGTGATGAATCCTGGAAGAGCGGTGACGCCGCTGATCGCTTGAAGCCGCGCTTCAGGATCCTCCGCTTGCGGCCAGTAACAGAGCAGCAAGCCAAGATCAACGAGAGGATCGCCAACGGTACACATCTCCCAGTCCAGGATGGCGACGATTCGCGCCGGGTCAGCAGAATCCAGAATCACGTTGTCGAGCTTGAAATCATTGTGAACCAGAGTTGGGCGAGCAGGATCTGGAGGAAGATGCGCGATCAGCCAGCCGGCGACCTCGTCGAGTTCCGGAATCTCGCTTGTCTTTGCACGTTCCCAACGTTTTGACCATCCGGTCACCTGACGTTCGACGAATCCCGCAGGCTTGCCGATCGATATGAGCCCATGTTTTTCGATGTCGACGGCGTGAAGTGCTGCCAGTGTATCGACCATGCTCTCGCCGACGCGTCTTCGCAAATCCCGGTCTTCGCCGATCTCGTCCGGCAGGTCGCGCCGGACGACGATTCCACGCCTCCGTTCCATCAGATAGAACGGGGCGCCTATCACTTCAGTATCCTCGCAGAGAAGAAACGGCTCAGGAGCAAGCGGGAAAACCGGGTGGATCGCCTTCAAGAGTCGATACTCTCGCGGCATATCGTGAGCAGTGGGTGCTACCGGGCCAAAAGGTGGGCGCCGCAGCACGTATTCCTGGTCACTGATGCGAACGAGATACGTCAGGTTCGAATGTCCACCGGGAAACTGCGCAATCTCGATGACATCGTCAGTGACACCAGGGAGCCGGGATCTTAGATACGCCGCAAGTGCAGAAGTGTTTAGTTCTTCGCCGGCACGGACCGGTGCAACATCTATGGCATGCATAAGAATGGGGTCAGGGGTCGGGGGTCGGGGGTCGGGGGTCGGTGCATTGGAGATTCGAGCTTTAGCTTGTCATTGTTCTTGATCATCGAAGAGCCAAGAACATGCAGATCTAAATCTCGAATCTCACATGCTTCATCCCCGACCCCCGACCCCTGATCCCTGTCTATCTAAATTCCTATCGCCTCGTTGAGAAAGCGTTCTTCTTCGAGTTTGTGAATTGTGTACGATCCCGTCGCAGGACTTGCGCTTGGATCTCGGCCAACATACTTCAGCTCCTGGTTGTCAGAAATGATCGCTTCAAGACGAGGACGCATGAAGACCCACGCGCCCATGTTCCGAGGCTCTTCCTGCAGCCAGACGACCTCGTCGGCATTGACGAACGAAGTGATCCAATCTCGAATCGCGCGCAACGGGAAAGGATAGAATTGCTCGACACGCAGCACCGCAATCTCTTCATTCGCCTGTGCATCAAGCCGCGCCTTGAGATCGAAATACACTTTGCCGCTGCAGAGGATCAATCGACCGATACGCGAGGGCGTACCCACAGAGTCTGCAATGACGGGCCGGAATCCGCTCGTCGAAAATTCCTCAAGACCTGAGACTGCAGCCGGAAGCCTCAGCAGGCTCTTCGGTGTCATGACGATCAACGGGCGACTCAGCTGTTGTCGCATCTGTCTGCGCAATAAATGAAAGTATTGAGCGGGCGTCGAAGGGTAACAGACCTGCAGATTGTTTTCAGCGCACAACTGCAGGAACCGCTCGAGTCTTGCGCTTGAGTGTTCCGGCCCCTGACCTTCATAACCGTGTGGCAGCAGCAATCCCAGACGCGAAGTCTGTTGCCACTTATCCTCGGTCGAGGAAATAAACTGGTCGACTATGACTTGTGCGCCATTCACAAAATCTCCGAACTGAGCTTCCCAAAGCGTCAGCGTATTCTCCGCAATCACCGCATAGCCATGATCAAAACCGAGAACAGCAGCCTCGGAGAGCGAGCTATCGAATACTTCAAACCGCACTCCGCTCCGCGTCAGCCCTTCGAGCGGTACCCATGGTTGACCCGTTCGTGTGTCGTACAGAACGGCGTGTCTTTGACTGAACGTCCCGCGGCCGCTGTCCTGTCCAGAGAGGCGTATTGATGTCCCCTCCTGCAGAAGCGATCCAAATGCGAGTCCTTCGGCGAATGCCCAATCGATGGGAACTTCGCCTGACCCCATCTTCGATCGCCGGCCCATTTGACCAACCATCTTTGGATTCAGGTTGAAGCCTTGCGGAACAACTGAAAGCGACTGCGAGATTTCATCAAGGCGGTCTCGGCTTACAGACGTGATGACGATGTCTGATCCGTCATCTTCCGGCTTCGGTTCAAGCTGCTTCGTGACAGGCTTCTGGCGTGCCACGATCTCCTTCGCGCCAAGCAAAGCATTCTCGAAGCGTCGCCATCTGTCTTCGATCATCTTGTCAACTTCTTCCTGCGAGATGACTCCTTCTCGAAGCAGTTGACGTGTGTAGAGCTCTCTTACACCGGGATGCTCACGAACGCGCTGATACATCAATGGCTGCGTGTAGCTCGGTTCATCACCTTCATTGTGGCCATGACGGCGGAAACCGATGACGTCGATGACGACGTCCTTGTGGAACTTCTGCCTGAAGTCGAGCCCGATCTGTAAGACGCGGTATGCAGCCTCGACGTCGTCACCATTGATATGAAAGATCGGCAGCTGCGTCATCTTGGCTACATCGGTGGAATAGATCGAAGATCGGCCGCGCTCAGGGGTGGTGGTAAATCCAATCTGGTTATTAATGATGATGTGAATTGTGCCGCCCGCACGATAGCCTTTGAGGTCAGCGAGATTGAGGGTCTCCGCGACGATCCCCTGTCCGGCAAAGGCGGCATCACCATGAATCAGCAACGGAAGGATGCGCCGCCTGGCCTCTTCCTTGTCTGAATCAATCGCCAGCTGATCCTGTTTGGCGCGTGACATTCCTTCAACAACCGGATCTACGAACTCGAGGTGACTCGGATTCGGCGAAAGAATCAGCTGAATCTCTTTGTCTCCAACCTCGCGGAAGCCACTGGCTCCCTGATGATACTTGACGTCGCCTTCGTCCGCGGGGAAGTTCGGATGCACACTGCCTTCAAAGGCGGTGAAGATGCGCTCGCTGAAGTTTCCGATGATATTCGCCAGCACTGTCAGGCGGCCGCGATGCGCCATGCCCATGTAGATCTCATCGACACCACGTTCTGCTGCGCCGACTATCAGTTGATCAAGCAACGGTATGATTGACTCGCCACCTTCAACTGAAAAGCGTTTCTGGCCAAGGTATTTTGTATGCAGAAAGCGTTCGAACTGGTCGGCGGCTATCAGCCTCGTAAGCAGCTGTTTCTTGATCTCGACGGGAATCGGCGGCGGGTCCTGCTCGATCCGTTCGCGGAGCCACTGTTTCTCTTCCGGGCTCTGAATATGCCGGTATTCGATACCGACCTTACCGCAATAGAAGCGGATGAGCATCGCCCAGATTTCGCGCAGCGATGCGATCTCCGTGCCTCCCAGACCGCCGGCAAAAAACTCACGATCGAGATCCCAGATTGAAAGTCCATAGGTTTCGATCTCGAGCTCGGGATGCTCGTGAATCGGGATCATGTTCAATGGATCAATGTCCGCAATCAGGTGACCACGAACCCTGTACGCATTGATGACCTCGAAGATGCGTGCCTGTTTCTTGATCTGTTCGCGCTCCCGGTCAACACCAAAGAGCGCCGGGTTGACGTCTACGGACCATCGCAGGGGTTTGTAGGTGATCCCAAGGTCGCTGAAGATTTCATCATAGAATTTGTGCTCGCCGAGGAGCAGCTCGTTGATATATGCCAGAAAGCTGCCCGACTCGGCTCCTTGAATGACGCGGTGGTCATAAGTCGATGTAATCGTAAACACCTTGCTGATTCCGAGCTGCGAAAGAGCTGCCGCAGTCATCGCCAGGTACTCGGGCGGGTATTCCATCGCGCCCGTGGCAATGATTGCGCCCTGACCGGCCATCAAGCGCGGAGCCGACGCAGACGTACCGAGGGTTCCCGGATTTGTGATCGAGATGGTCGTGTCCTGAAAATCAGCGACCTGCAGCTTTCCGTCGCGCGCGCGCGTCACCACATCCTGATACGCCTCGAGGAATCGCAGGAAGCTCATCCGGTTTGCTGCCTTGATATTCGGCACCAGCAGCGAGCGCGATCCGTCCTTCTTTGTGACGTCAACGGCAACACCCAGATTCACCTCTTCACGTCTGAGTCTGTAGGAAGTACCATCTGCCTCGTCGTATCCGTCGTTCATCTGCGGATACTTCGCAATAGCTTTGATCATTGCCCAGGCAATGAAGTGCGTGTAGGAGGTCTTACCGCGATTGGTGAATGCGAGGTGCCGGTTGATCCAGCGACGGTTCTCGTCGAGAAGTTTTATGGGAATCTCGCGCATCGATGTCGCGACGGGTACGCTGAGACTCGCGTCCATGTTCTCAACGATCCTGAGCGCTGCCCCCGGATCGGAATTCTCTCGACCTTCGCTTTTTCAGCGGGAACGGGAACAGGAGCAGGAGGCAGGAGCGGGAGCAGGCATTGAAGCTTGAGCCGGAACTGATGCAGGTGCTGACGAGGCTGCCGCGGTCGGAGTCTGAGCCGCGCCGTTTCCTCCACCGTTGATGAGAGAATTGAAGTATTCGCCCCATTCTTCATCGACTGATTGTGGATTGAGCTGGAATCGGCGGAATAGATCCTCAACGTAGGTGGCGTTGGCGCCAAACTCGGAGGCGATAATATTGGTTATTTCGTCTGATCGCATAACGGAAAATCGTACACCAATCACAGTGCGAAGAAAACTGTACGTTGTACCGCCTTCAGGCGGAAGCAGAGAGCGCAGAGATCCAGAGATATCAGAGCAATTTAGGCTTGCTACTTATGACGACTCTGCGTAATCAACTGACAGCTCACAGGTTCTCTGAGCTCAAACTGCACTGGACTCCGCTTCCGCCTGAAGGCGGTACAACATGCCAAAGATCATCCGGTACATGGTTCCTGCTATAGCCGCGCTATGCCTGATCGCGTGGGCCTCATTCGCGGTTCGCCCGCACCATGCCTGGGATGATGCGGAGCCGGAAATCCTGAATCAGGCGTGGCGGCTTGCAAATGCGCAACCGATCTACAAGTCAATCGACAATCCACCCTACATCCATACAGCTTATCCACCTCTCTATATTGCGTTGACGGCAGCGTCACTCAAGTTCACCGGCTTGAGTACGATCGGTGCGAAGTTGCTTTCTGTCCTTTCGGCCCTCGCGATCGCTCTCGCTCTTGCTCATCTCTCGAAGTTATGGCACGGCCGCGCGTCAACCGGATGGTTCGTTTTCTGCTTTCTGCTGATGACCCCGGCGTTTCTATACAACGTGACACGAGTGCACGTTCAAATGCTCGCGGTTGCCTTCTCGGTTTGGGCATTCATTCTGCTGCTCAAAGAATCGAATGCCGCTACATTCCTGGGTGCCGTCCTCGCGACCTGCGCCATCTTCACGAAGCAGACTCAGTTCGCGATTGTAGTAGCTGCGGTCATCTGCTTTGCGCTATGTCAGCGCCGCCGCCTTATCGTTTTCGTGCCGGTAGCGGTTCTTCTTGGCGGAATCGCGCTTGTCGTCCTTGAGTTGAAGACCGGCGGTGAGTTTCTCAACCATACGGTCGTTCTAAATGCGCTATCGTACAAGCTCACCGACATTCCGCTCGTCCTTCTTCATCACGCAGGTCCAATGGTCGTTTTTATCGGTTTCGCCGCAGTGAAGGTCTGGCAGCGACTGCGTGCGCGTAGCGGTGATCTGCTGGATATTTATTTTGTAGCAGTAGTCCTTGAGACTGTCATATCGTCAGGACGCCTGGGAGCTCATACTCAGTATGTCGTCGAGCTGCTGGTTGTTACCGTTATGGTTGTTCTTCGCGAATGGCCGGTACGCAATTCACTCATTCTGGCGCAGGCTGCCATTCTCATGGTCTATGCGCCGCTCTATGTGCTTATCGAAGAGGGCCGTCCCGCCCGCGCGAGCAACTCTGCTGCCGAGAGCATCTATCCCCTCCTCAAGACTGTTTCTGGTCCGGTACTTTCGCAGCAATCAAGTTTTTCTCTTTTCAGCCGTGGCGAGATTCCAATTCAGCTGTTTCATTTCTCAGCGCTAAGCCGGCAAGGGCTTTGGGATCAGACGCCGTTCCTGCGTGAGGTCGAAAGCGAAGATTTCGCGTGGGTAGTGACGGAGTTCGCTCTCGAAGATGGAGAAATGTCAGCGTCAGATCGGGAAAGGTTTACTCCGGAGCTTGTAGAAACGTTGAGGAAGCATTACAGAAGAAGCAGCGCAATTGGCCCCTACTTCATTTATTCTCCGGCAAAACCGAACGAACGAGCAGGAGGTAGCCCATGAGAGCTGCTTGGAAGCTGCTGATGAACACACTGACGATGACAACGATGATCCTGGTAGTGTTGACTGTTGTTGCTTGCAACAACGCGTCTCAGCAACAGAGACCAATCGATGTCAAAGAGAGGCTCGTAGATCTTACTTATGCATTTGACGCTCGCACGATCTATTGGCCGAACGCTCAGCCCTTCAAATGGGAGGAAGAATCCTGGGGCAAGTCTGCGGGCGGGTATTGGTACGCGGCTGCACGCTATTCGGCAAGCGAGCACGGAGGCACACACCTCGATAGTCCAATTCATTTCAGCGAAGGAAAGTTGACGATTGATGCGATCCCTGTCGAGCGGCTGATCGGACCGGCAATCGTCATCGACATCACGGCGGCATGCGCACGGAATTCAGATCATGCCGATGACCGTTACGGAAATCACAAATTGGGAAAAGACCAACGGTCAGATTCCGGATTCGGCAATCGTGCTTGTGCGCACGGGGTGGGGGCGATTCTGGCCCGATAGGAAAAACTATCTTGGCAGCGATGTTCCGAAGGACACAGCCAATCTGCATTTCCCGGGTCTCTCGCGCGAAGCCGCAGAGTTTCTTGCAAGGGAACGAAAGGTTGACGGTGTAGGCATCGACACTGCAAGCATTGATCCTGGACAGTCACGCGATTTTATTGCTCACCAGATACTCAATGGCGCCGACATCTACGGGCTTGAGAACGTAGCCAATCTCGACAAGCTTCCCGCGACTGGGGCCACGCTGATCGCGCTTCCGATGAAGATCCAGCGAGGTACAGGTGGACCCGTGAGAATCGTCGCGATCCTCCCCTGAAGCAGTTATAATCAATAGAGAATCAAGAGGTAGCTTTATATGGATGCGAGGAGGCCGTTCGAAGCAGGGGCGCGGTATGCGTTTGATGACGAGTCGAACGTAGAAGAGGTCAACGATCGATTCTACCGCGCAATCGAAGAGGGAGATCTGAGCGCAATGGAAGAGGTGTGGCTTCACGAAGACTGGGTGAAGTGTGTGCATCCCGGCTGGGAACTGATTGTGGGTTGGGACGGCGTGCGTGAGAGCTGGAGGAAAATATTTGAGAACACCAGCGGCATGCGAATATCCGCGAGCTGTCCGCGCGCGGTTGTTGATGGTAATTTCGCATGGCTGATCTGCACCGAGAATCTGGTGATCTTTCTCGATCATTCTTCCGCGCCTGTGAGCGCAGCGACGGTAGCCACAAATCTTTTCTTTCGCCAGGGGAATGAGTGGCGGATGATTCATCATCACGCCTCACCAACGCCATCATCGGACGTGATCGCTGCAAGCGAGTCGATTCAATGAACTTCAGAAGGATAGAAAATGAAGCTCGCTTCTCCCCGGAGAAGATGCAGAAGATAAATCTTTTTGATACGAAGAACTTCTTCTGTGATGTGTATGGGCTTGAGCCGGGACAGGAACAAAAACCTCACAGTCATTCAGACGCCGACAAAGTTTACTATGTAGCTGCGGGTACGGGCGTCTTCGTGGTTGGCGAGGAGAAGCGCGAGGCTTCTGCAGGAGAGGTCGTATTCGCGCCGTCAGGCCTGCAACATGGAGTGAGCAATCCCGGCGACTCGCGGCTGACGCTTCTTGTCTTCATGTCGCCGAATCCGAACCATTGAGTTTAAAAGGAGGCAGCTTAGTGCCGCTTTCAGGCGGAATCGTAGCGTTCGAGGGCTCTTCGATTTCACGATTCCGCCTGAAGGCGGTACTACATGCCTTGAAGCGAGAGTGATCGGGTAGTAGATTAGCCTTGGCTTCGGCCTCAAGATCCCAATGTAAAAGAGTGCAAAACAAATGGCCCCGCTTACACCAGGCACAACGTTTTCACATTATCGGATTATCGAGCAGCTTGGTAAGGGCGGTCAGGCATTTGCCTATAAGGCAGAAGACGTCCGGCTCAATCGCCTTGTAGTCATCAAGGCTCTTCTTCCTGAACTCGCTTCGACTGAGACCGCAAGACGCCGCTTCCAGCGTGAGGCCAGACTCGCTTCCGCGCTCGATCATCCCAATATTGCGACAATCTACGATGTGGGAGAGACGGATGGCGTGACATACATCGTCATGCAGTTCGTCGAGGGAAGAACTCTCAAAGAGGTCATTGGTGGCCGGCCGATCGAGCTGAATGCGGCACTCTCCATAGCAATTCAAATAGCCGATGCGCTCGCGGTAGCGCATTCGCGCGGAATCATTCATCGCGACATAAAGCCCACAAATATTATCGTGTACTGACTCGGGCCAGGTGAAGGTTCTCGATTTCGGTCTTGCCAAGATGCTTGGTCAGGACGAGAACTTCGCCAATGAGCACACGATGACCGAAGTCGGAGTTCCTTATGGCACGATGGGCTATGGCTCGCCTGAGCAGGCTACGGGCGAGAAGGTCGACCACCGGACCGACGTTTTCAGTCTTGGAGTAATGATCTATGAAATGCTGACCGGCCAGGCGCCATTCAAAGGGCGACATCGGATCGAATTGCTGCACGCGGTGATAAACGCCACTCCCCGACCCATCGCGGAACTGAACCCTCGCGCGCCCGCAGCGCTTCAGCAGCTAATCGATCGTACGCTGGCGAAGTCGGCTGACGACAGATTCTCGACAATCAGCGAATTGCGCGATGCGCTTAAGGAACTCGCCCGTCCGCTTGGCCCCGCTGCGGATTCACCGTTACACACGTCAGTCCCTGTCCCGACATACCGATCGCGCAACTCGTGGAGACTTTCAGACACTCTTGGACGGGTATTTGGCAGGTTCAAGGGCCACGCTCCCAACCAGCCGCCTTCGACGGCCAGCGGTTCCGGCGATTCGAGTGCAGCAAACCGGAGCACAGGAGGCGGATCCTCGCGTCCACCTTCGTGGGGCACAGAGACGAAGAAAACTATCGCAGTCCTCCCGTTTCATAATCTGCTCAACGATCCGGAATCAAACTTTTATGGTTTCTCGCTGGCGGACGGAATCATTACAGAGCTGGCGAACCTTAAGTCTCTTGTCGTCAGGCCATCAAGTTACGTTGCGCAATACTCTGGTCAGAACGTCGATCCGAGGCATGTCGGGTTGGACCTCGCCGTCGGAGCCGTACTTACGGGAAGCTTCATGAAAGCGCCGGACCAGTTCCGCGTTACGGCCCAGCTTCTTGCGACTGACACTGGCGAGATTCTGTGGTGCGACAAGATCGATATCGCAAACCGCGAGTTACTGACGATCCAGGACACGATTGCGGAGCGCGTAATCGAGGGGTTGAAGCTGAATCTGACGGAGGAGGAGCAGGAGAAGATTGACAAACCGCTCACGTCGAGCAGCGAGGCCTACGAGCTCTATTTGCGAGGCCGCGATCTGCTTTTTCAATACATAGCACGCACTTTTGACGACCACGAGCTGGACCTGGCGATCGGAATGTTCAAGGAGGCTGTGCGAGTTGATCCACAATTTGCACGCGCTCATTCGGCGCTTGGCCGCTGCTACATTCATCACGCGCAGGGTTACGGTGGCGAAGACTACTACATTTTGGCGGAGGCAGCGCTTGAGCGCTCACTCGAATTAGACCCTGAGCTCACCCGTGCGCGGCTCCAGATGGTCTATGTCTATCTGCATAGAGGAGAAAAGGACAGGGCACTCGCGACGCTTGCTGACGTCCGCCGCGAAACTCCAAACGATCCCACGGTTTTCATTATTGCCGCGATGCTTTATCGACTGAATGGTCTCTACGAGAAGGCACTGCGCCAGTATGACCGGCTTGTCGAGCTCAATCCGCGCGATACGGTCATGGCAAGCTACAATCGTGCTCGCATCTACAATTATCAGCACGAGTACGAGAAAGCCGAAGTCGAGCTCGAGAACGCGCGCAAGATTGAGCCTGAACATCCACTGGTCAAGACGTTTCTTGCGATTTCGTTCTACAATCAGGGCCGGGTAGATGAATCGCTCGCTATCGTCGACGAAGTTCTTGCGCAGCATCCGCATTTTGATGGCCTCCAGGTGCTGAGAGGCTGGTGCCTGAGCGCGAAGGGACGGCACGAAGAGGCTCGAGCGCTGATTACTCCTCGTGTTGAAGAGACGGCTGCGGCCGATCACGACATCTCATTCTGGCTGGCATCTTTCTTTGCAATGGAAGGAATGATTGAAAAGTCAATCGAGTGGGTAGAGCGGGCTGTCAAACTTGGAAACGAGAACTATCCGCTCTTTGCAGAGAATCCGCGTCTGGATAAGCTGAGGGGCGATGAGCGATTTACCCGCATTCTTGAGACGGTCAAGAAGCGGTGGGAAGAACGTCAATGACATGGAATGAGATGGAAAGACCGCCAGTGATCTGATCAGGAGAAACCACGATTTGCCTGCGCCTCAGGAGCTTCTCGAACGAATCCACCTCCGCCTCGAAGAAAGTTTCGTCGGAATCGGCGAGCAGGTAGCTGACCTTCCCGCCGCCGATGTCGTTGACCTCTTAAATCAACTGACTCTTATCGAAGCTGCAACGGTCGTCACCATGTTGCCGATCGCTCGATGCATCGAGCTTTTTGATCAGCCAACAATGCGGCGCCGCAGCGCGATTTTCGAGCATCTTGATCCGGCGCGCTCCGCGCAGATACTCGAGGGCCTGTCTGCTGATGAGCGCACGAACATCGTCCAGCATATGGGACAGCACGACCGCCGTCGTGTGATTCCAAAGCTGTCGAACGAGGCGCGGACGGAACTCGAGCATCTTCTTCAGTATCCTCACCACACTGCGGGCGGCATCATGACGACCGAGTTTGTAAGACTCGATCCAAAGATGACGGTCAGCGAATCGTTGAAGCATATCCGCAACGTCGCACGCGAAAAGGAATCAATCTACGCTTGCTATGTTCTCGAGCCCGAAACCGAGCGTCTGCTCGGTTCAGTCTCGCTTCGGGATCTCGTGATGGCAGAGCTTGACAGACCCGTCAGCGAGGTCATGCGACGCAAGCCCGTAACTGCTCAAGCTCTCGAAGATCAGGAATCGGTTGCGCAGAAGATCGCCAAGTACAATCTGCTCGCTGTGCCAGTGCTCGAACAGGACGGCAGCATCGTGGGCTTTGTGACAGTCGACGATGTGATCGACGTAATGATCGAAGAGCAGACTGAAGACATTCTACGAATGGCGGCGGTAGAGCCCGGTGCGTTTGATAAACCCTATTTCGAGTACTCCATCCTGGGCGTGGTACGGAAGCGCATCGTATGGCTTTTGATGCTCTTTGTTGCAGGAACGCTGACGAGCGCGGTACTGCATCGTTACGAATCCGAGCTGGCGACGGTGGTCGCCCTGTCGTTCTTCATTCCATTACTGATTGGAACCGGTGGAAACGCAGGATCCCAGACGGTGATGACCGTGATACGCAGTCTGGCGCTTGGCGAGATTGGGCTCAAGAATGCGTGGAAGGTGGTGCTTCGCGAGGCCTTCACGGGCGCAGTTGTCGGCGTAGCGATCGGAGCGTTCGCTTTTGTTCTGTCCATAGGATTATGGCGCAATTCGTTTCAGCTTTCGCTGACGGTTGCGGTCACGATGCTCTCTATATGCATCTGGTCGACAACCGTCGGCTCATTGATTCCAATTGTTGCGAACCGGCTTGGGATCGATCCGGCGGTTCTTTCGGCTCCGCTGATTTCGACTTTGGTCGATGCCACCGGGCTGGTAATCTATCTGACGCTCGCGAAACTGATTCTTGATCAAATCTGATGAAGAGGACTGCGGAATACACTCAGGAAGACAAAAGGAAGAATCGCCGGAGAATCTCTGTTTGTTCTGTGATTCTCTTCGTTATCGCAACCTTCCTGCTGTCAGAGAATGTGCAGTCGAATGAGTTGTTGAGCTTTGAGGTTCCTCTGGGGCTGCCATCGAGTCTGTGGCGCTTCTACGTTCCCCGAAAAAATCCTCTGACATCAGAAAAGATTGCGCTTGGCAGAGAGCTCTTTTTCGACAAGCGTCTTTCCGGCGATGGAACCATCTCTTGTGCTGATTGTCACGATCCGAACAAGGGCTTTGCCGATGGCAAGGTAAAGGCTGAAGGAATTGGCGGCAAAACGGGAACTCGCAACTCGCCCACGATCCTCAATGCTGTCTTCAATCCGGGTCAGTTCTGGGACGGGCGTGCGGATACACTCGAAGACCAGGCAACGCTTCCCCTGATCAACCCATTGGAGATGGGTAATCGCACTTACGACGAAGTAATTGGACGGATCCGCGCCATTCCCGAGTATCGCGCATCATTTCACCGCGCATTTGGCAAAGAACCTGCAATCGAGGATCTCGCGAAAGCGATTGCCTGCTTTGAACGCACACTGGTCGCAGCCGATTCATCTTTCGACCGGTTTGTTGCCGGCGATTCAGCGGCGATGAGCGAGCAGGCGAAGCGAGGCTTTGCACTCTTTCGAGGAAGAGCCAGATGTTCCAGGTGTCACACATTCAGTGACCTGAATCCGTTTTTCACTGACTTCTCATTTCACAACACGGGAGTCGCCGCAAATCATGCTCGCTTTGCCGATATCTCGCGCCGTGCATACGAAGTCGCAGAACGCGAAGGCGCAAAACCCGCAATTGATGCGATTGGACGTGAAGAAGGCGGTGATGAGCTCGGAAGGATGCTCTACAGCTATCAGGTCTTTGATCTTGGTTCGTTTCGGACGCCGTCGCTCCGCAACGTTTCATTGACCGCGCCCTATTTCCACGATGGAAGCGCGAAGACATTGAACGATGTCGTTCGTTTCTACAATGACGGTGGCAAACCGAACATCAACCGCGAATGGGAGCTCCACGCCCTTAATCTGAGCGAGTCTGACCAGAAGGATCTCGTCGCCTTCCTCGAATCACTTACCGGAAGAATTCCTCGTTAAGTACGTTGTACCGGCGTTTAGCCGGGAGCGTCACGACTCGAACTACTGCGAATGTTGCGCTTCTGGCTAAACGCCGGTACAACATACTTCATGCTCTCTGCGTTTACTTCTTCCTGTCGGTGATTCCGCTTGAAGGCGGTACAACCTACCTGACCAAACGTCGTTTCAGTGACGATGTCATAAGGACAATTTCCTGCACACGCAGAATTCGGGCGACCAGGTAGAAAACCGCAATTCCCAGGAGAATCGATGCGCTAACGTTGATCAATCGCACCAGGAGTGACTCCATTCCGAGCCAGCCCTCGATTGTCTGACTTGTAAGCCACGCAAGCAGCCCCATTGCGACGGATGCTGCGACCACCTTCAAGAAGACTGCTGCCAGACTTCGGCCTTCGATTCCACCCAGTTTTCTTCGAAGGAATACAAAGAGGATTACGAAGTTGACAAGCGCGACTGCGGAGACTGAAAGCGCAAGACCTCGATGACCGATCCTTGTAACGGCTACAGACGCAATGGCGAAGTTCGTGATGATCGATGCAACACTCGCAAGCATTGGGATGCGCGTATCGTTGAGAGCATAGAAGGCTGGCGCAAGCACCTTGATCGCTGAGTAAGCCGTCAAACCGAGCGCATAGAAAGCGAGCGCCTGGCCTGTCTGAATCGTGTCAAACTCAGTAAACCGGCCACGCTCATAGATCAATCCGATGATTGCCTGGTTCAGTGCCACGAGTCCGATAGCCGACGGTATCGTCAGGAGGAATGTCAATCTCAGCGAAGACGCGATCGTATGTCGAAATTCATCGAGGTTCTCGCGAGCCGCAGCACGCGATGCGACCGGCAAAGTTGCAGTCGAGATGGCTACGCCAAAAACTCCGATCGGAAACTGAATCAGCCGGAATGCGTAGTTCAACCATGAAACGGGTCCTTCACCGAGACTCGATGCAAAGCTGGTATTGACGAAGACATTCACTTGGACGGCGGCGGCTCCGATCACAGCGGGCGCCATAAGCCGCACTACCTGGCGTACTCCAGGATCAGTAAAACTTAGTATCGGCTCCCAGCGATAGCCAACCTCGCGGAGGCTTGGCACCTGAATAAGCCATTGCAGAATTCCACCTGCAAGAGTTCCGATTGCCATGCCTACTACAGCGCGAGCAGCGCCATCCGGATTCGTATGTGGAACTGCTCCGCTCAGAAGTTCCCGCGTGATTCCACCAATGTAGTCGGGAGCAAGGAGGTACGAGCACAAAAGGCCGCCCGCGATCGAGCCGACATTGAACATCGTCGAGGCGGACGCGGGAATTCCGAAGCGGTCTTTGGTGTTGAGGACGCCCATGGCTACCGCGGCCAGCGAAACCATGAGCAGGAACGGAAACATTATCCGAGTCATTGTGACGGCCAGATCAAAAGTCAAAGCCGCGCGCTCGGTGTTGGCTGACTCCGGGCCCGGGTTGAGCAAAAGGCCCACTACCTGGGGGGCAAAGACTATTCCGAGGATAACGATTATTGCGAGTACGATGATGAGGCCGTTATTTACGAGGTTTGCAAGGCGCCACGCCTCGCGGTCGCCCTTCCGCGCGACGGTCTGAGAAAAGGTGGTCACGAATGCGGCTGACAGCGCGCCCTCAGCGAAAAGGTCCCTCAAAAGATTTGGCACTCGGAAGGCAACGATGAAAGCGTCTGTGGCAAAGCCCGCACCAAAGAATGCCGCGAACACGAGCTCGCGCACGAGACCGAGAACCCGGCTGCCCATAACGGCGATGCTGACTACGCCAGCCGATCTGGCGACACGTGATTGCGATTCTTTGTGAGGAGATTCGGGTGAGATAGGAATGTTCTTGCCGTGAGGCTTCTCAGAACTGGAACCGCCGGCGCTACTCACTGGTTTGCCTGAATGAGAAGCAGCATGATTGCCTTTTGGGTGTGTAGACGGTTTTCGGCTTGGTCGTAGACGATCGAGTTCCTGCCATCGATAACTTCCGGATCAACTTCATCACCACGATGAGCCGGCAGACAGTGCATAAATACAGCCTTGCGCTTCGCCGCAGTCATAAGCTTTTTGGTCACTCTGAACGGCGCAAATATCTCGCGGCGCCGTTCTGTCTCCGCCTCAAAGCCCATCGATGCCCAGACATCGGTGTAGACCGCCTGCGCTTCTGAAACAGCTTCCTGAGGATCGTTGACGATATCGATGCGGGCGCCGGTCGATCGCGCGTCGCGCCGCGCACGGCGAACGACGTCAGCATCCGGTTCATACCCGCGAGGGGCTCCGACTGAAATGTGGACACCAAGTTTCGCGGCACCAAACATCAGAGAATGACAGGTGTTGTTGCCGTCGCCGACATAAGCCATCCGGAATCCTTTAAGGTTCTTTCCGAACCTTTCCCTGAGAGTGAAAAAATCAGTAAGCCCCTGGCAGGGATGCGAGAATTCACTCAGGCCGTTGATGACTGGAACCGATGAATGCGCCGCAAGATCGATCACGGACTCATGGCTGTAGGTGCGCGCGACAATCGCATCCACCCAACGCTCAAGGTTGAGCGCCATATCCTTGACCGACTCTCGCTCTCCCAGCCGCACTCCCAGATGATCAAGGTAGACACACGAAGCCCCCATCTGCGTAGCTCCGAGATCAAACGTGACTCGAGTACGCAGGCTCGGCTTTTCAAAGATGAGGCACACGCTGCGGCCGATCAGCGATTCCCGGAAATCGATCGGCCGCGCTTTGATCGCTTTAGCGGTTGAAAATATCTTTTCGACTTCAGCAGTGGTGAGGTCGTTGATCGAAATCAGATCCTTGAGCGCCAATCACTCTCCTGGAGCACAATCACCGCGGAGCGGTGCGAGATCGTAGCCAGGGGTTGAGTCTTCGAAACCCCTGGATCGATTCCAATGACGAATTGCATCCCGGAGGGATGCGAGAAAAAGACGACAGCCGTGAACAGATCGTTTCTCGCATCCCTCCGGGATGCACTCTCTCGCGCAATGCAACCAGGGGTTTCGAAGACTCAACCCCTGGCTACGATCATTGACGCCTCTGGCGTCAGGCGATCACTGCCAAATGGCCAAACTTCACTCGCCAGGCTGGAGCCTGGCGCTCCCGTCACTATCTACTCGCTGTCGCAAGCGCGCCGAGAGAGTCGAAGTTCAATTTCAGATCCCACTTATCATTCGATTTGATCAGCTTGTCCCAGGTCACCTCACGCCCGCTTATAGCAGCCGTTCGTCCAAGGATGGTTGAAAGAGTAGACTCAGCGCCGATCTCGGTCTGATTCTCGAAGCGCCCCGCCTGGATTCCATCAATCATTGATTTGATCTTGTCGCCAACTGCTTTGTGGAGGTTGACCGGCCCTGCATCCTGGCGGGTCGCGCCCTCCTTGCTCAGTGTGATAGTGGCCGGGCCGCTCTGCATAGTTTCGGCGACACCAAGGGTGCCGAAGAACCGCTCTCCCTGAATGCGATAAGCCTTGTTGCGGAACTGATTCGAGTTGAAACTGATGTGAACTTCGCCTGCGTCGGTTCGATAGACGAAGGTCAGGATGTAAAAGTCGTGAGTTAACATGGATGGTGGAATTCCTTCCACTTCTTTTCGCACGGCTCGACCGCAACTACCCATAGCCCTCACCGGGTGTGACTTCATTGCCCAGTTGACGACATCGATTATGTGAATGTTCTGTTCGACAAGAATGTCTCCGGAGAGCGCCTGATCGAAGACCCAATTGCGAAGTCGAGCTTCAAGTTCGGGGACGCCGGGCTTTGAGTGCCGGTCGAGATCATTCGTGTAGTAGAAAGTCTGGCCGAGCGCTATCGGCCCGATCTCTCCCGCATGAATACGATCAACAACGGCCTTGTAACCCACGTCATAGCGCTTCTGAAAACCGACGTGAATGCTCAGCTTGCCTTTCGCCTTTTCACCCGCTTTGACTACTCGCTTGCAGCCCAGAACGTCGGTAGCAACCGGTTTCTCGAGATAGACGTGCTTGCCCGCATCGACCGCCGCTTCGAGATGGTCAGGATGAAAGTACGGTGGACTAGTCACGAGGACCACGTCGACATCCTTTGATGCGACCAGTTTTTCATAGCTTCTGAAGCCCTTGAAGATGTTCTCGGGAGCGACCTTCGCGAGCCCTTTCTCCTCGTTCAGCTTGTCAAAATTCGCACGCGTTGATTCGAGCCGGTCATCGAAGAGATCCATGATTGCCGAAACTCGCGTTCCTGAGTTCTTCACGAATTCTTCGCCTACATAGTTGCCGCGTCCCCCGCAGCCAATGATGCCCAGATTGACTGCCGAGTTGGCAGGGCTTCCGAAAACCGACGCAGCAGGCACAAAGAGCAGGCCGGTACCAGTTGCCGCCGCTGTTCGCAGAAAATCACGACGCCGTGGATGTTGAAGTTTCTTCATGTGGGTCCTCCTTGAAGACAATGCCTCGTGATGTTGAGATTGCCACACTCGCGGAGCGTGCGGCAAGCTAAAGCTTGAACTCAAACCTCTCTAGTATAATCCTGCGCATGCCCATCCTCGCATCGGTTCTCACAGGTCTGCTTCTCTGGCTGGCGTTTCCTCGTTATTCGTTCGATTTCTTCGCGTGGATAGCGCTCGCGCCTCTGCTGCTGGTGATCACAAGCGGAATCAGTCTTCGAAAAGCCTTCTTTCTCGGGTGGCTCGCCGGACTGATCTTTACGTTCCTTGCAGAGAGCTGGATCGCGCATTCGATGACGCAATATGGCGGCTTTCTGACAATCGTTGCTTATGGAGTAGCGCTGCTCTTCGCCGCCATTCTCGCACTCTTCCCCGGACTCTTTTCGATGCTTACGGCGTGGCTTTCAAGCAGGTTCGGATTATGGACCCTGGCTTTGACTCCGGCACTCTGGGTCGCCACAGAGTGGCTAAGACCGCTCGTCACCGGCGTGACATGGAATGCGCTGGGAGTTTCTCAATATGAGCACTTGAGCATTGCCCGCCTTTCCCAGTTCGGTGGAGTCTATTTGATCAGCTGGCAGATCGTCTGCGTGAGTGCGCTGTGCGTGCTTTTTGCGCGGATCAGAGTTCCGGGTGTCGCGCGCGTCATTGCGGCGCTTGCAATCATGCTGCTTGCACCGCTTCTTCTTCCGCGTATTGACTCTGAGGGCAGCGTGCCGGTCAATGTCGCTGCCGTCCAACCTGATATTTCGATCACTTCAGCCGGAGCTCGAGACCAGTTCGAGCGAAACCTTGACAAGGTACTCGCACTGAGTCGCCGAGCTATCGCGGAAAGTAAAGATCGAAAGCCCGAGCTAATCATCTGGGCTGAATCTCCGCTTTCACTTGCGCTCGAAAACGATCCGACCGTGCGGAGCAGTGTCGAGGCACTCGCGCGCGAATCGGGATGCTACGTCATTGCAAACACGATCAGTCGTGACGGCGAGAGATACTTTAACAGCGTCAACATTATTCCTCCCAGCTATGAGCGTCACCAGACAGTGCCTCTTCGCCGTTATGACAAGATTCGACTGGTTCCGTTCGGTGAGTACGTTCCCATGCGACCAATTCTCGGCAGATTCGTACCCGCAATCGTTGGTGAGTTTAGTCCCGGCCGGGATGCAGTAGTTAATGCGCTCAGACTCGAATCAAAGCGCGAAGGAATTGCGCTCGGAGATGTAGCTGAATATCAGATCCAACGTGAGACCAGGTTCGTGCGCACGGGTGCTTTCATCTGTTACGAAGCCGCTTATCCGAATCTGGTGCGCCAGTTTGTCCGGAACGGAGCGACTCTTCTGGTAAATGTTTCCGATGACGCGTGGTTTGGTGACACATCCGGACCCGAACAGCATCTGGCGCATGCGGTAATGCGGGCAATTGAAAACGATCGCGACATTGTGCGCGCGACGAACACTGGCATCACTGCCCTTGTCACATCCGACGGGCGCGTCATCGACCAATTGCCAAGGTTTGTCGAAGGCTCGAAAGTCTGGAGCGCTCAGACGAGGAACTCGAAGACTTTCTACACCAGACATGGTGACTTATTCGCGATAGGGTGCGCTCTGCTAAGCGGGATTGGAATCCTGGTACGTTGTACCGCCTTCAGGCGGAATCTTCCCGAGAGCGCCTAGCTCGTGACTGGCGCTCCCAGGTACAACGTGCCCAGCGTTGACTTTAGCTGATCTGGTGATTTACTTTCGAAGAGACATCCTTGTCACAACAGAGGTGAATTATAGATCCCCGCTGAACCTGGAGGACAAGTATGGAAAAACACATTCCGTTCGCCGACAACGATGCGTTTTACAGCCAGTTGATGGAGCTGGAATCTCGCCGAGAGGAATACCTGGTTGACACCGGCATTATGGAGGCTAAAGACCTTCCGTTGCGCCTTCTGCACCACATCGGAATCGGCAAGGATGACATCGCACATTTGCAGCATAAGGTCGTCGAGGAGAGCGACTTCAAGGTGAACTTTGTTGAGCCGATGATCATCAAGTTCAATGAGATGATCGGCAAATACAAGCCAGCGCGTGACTATGAATTCACCGTTGACGCCGCGGACTACGATACGATCAAGATCCACGGGCGCCCGAGTACTGCACCTGTGGTCTGACAGACGACCATAAAGGTCCACCCCTGACCGGTGATGGTTCCCCTTAATCCGTTAATTCGGATGACCATCACCGGCGGGGGCGTTTCACGCCAATCCCATCAACTCTAACGAAAACCTGGCCTGGCGCTCCCAGGGTTGTCGTTTGCGTGCAAGACGCGGGCATTCCGACGCTCTTATTACGGCACTTGATCTGGGTTCTACAGCGCTCGAAATTTGTTGAATTTAATATCTTGCGTCAGGGAAGATTCCGGCTGAAGCCGGTACTACATGCCTTGCCTTGACGCTCTGAGGGTCGGCCGCTACACTTATCGTTACGTTAAAAGGGCCGGGAGTAATACGTATGCGCAAAAATTCGCTTATTCGAAGGTCTTTGCGAAGCCTTTCGATCCTGCTGACCTTTTCTCTCGTCTTCTCATCGATGACGGCTTTCGGTCAGGATGACAAGCAGAAGAAGAAGGAGAAGGAGCAGCAGGAAAAGAAGGAGAAAAAGACAAGGGAATCGATCCTCAACGTCTACAAGAGGTGGATGGATGAGGATGTGCGCTGGATCATCACTGATGAAGAGCGCAACACGTTCAAGGCTTTGAAGACCGACGATGAGCGAGAACAGTTCATCGAGCAGTTCTGGCTGCGTCGCGATCCGGACCCGGACACCGATTCCAACGAGTACCGCGAAGAGTATTACACCCGCATTGCGTATGCGAATGAGCATTTCACCAGCGGTATTCCCGGATGGAAGACTGACCGTGGCCGCATGTACATCATGTTTGGTCCTCCGGATGAGAAGGAATCGCATCCTTCGGGCGGTTCATACGATCGCCCAACCTGGGAAGGTGGCGGCTCGACATCGACCTATCCATTCGAGATCTGGTGGTACCGGTATATCGAAGGCGTAGGCTCCGACGTCGAGGTCGAGTTTGTCGATCCGTCTGGCTCAGGTGAATATCGAATTGCGCGAAATGCCTGGGAGAAGGACGCGTTGCTCTATGTTCCCAACGCGGGTCTCACTCTTGCAGAGCAGCTGGGTCTGTCGTCCAAGGCCGATCGGATCGCGTTCGGAGGCACGGGCCAGAATCAGATGTTCGGAATGCGCGCGAAGGATCAGCCGTTTGAGAAACTGGACCTGTTGTATCGATTGTCAAAACCGCCAAAGGTCAAGTTCAACGATCTGGCTGAGATCGCTCGCGAATCAGAAATCCCGAAGGCCACGTTCGATGTACTCGATTTTGGTCTTGTCATCAACTATCTCCGTGTAACTGATACTTCCGTGATCACATCCTTCACGGTTCAGATGGAGAATCAGGACCTTGTCTTTCGCGATGTAGGTGGTCTGCACACGGCCACGGCGAACATTTACGCGAAGATTACGAGCGTCGCCGGCCGCAAGGCAGGCCTTTTCGAGGATGTAGTCACGGCGAGCTACCCGACGGAGATTCTCCAGACGGGCATGGGCTTGCGATCGGTGTATCAGAAGAACCTGGTTCTGCCTCCCGGGAATTTCAAAGTTGATATTGTTGTACGTGATGTAGTCAGCGGAAAAACGGGCGTAATCAAACAGGGCTTCGTAGTGCCGAAATATCCGGAAGGGGACCTCGGAACCTCTTCGCTCATCATCGCATCGCGTCTCGAACAATTGAACGGGCGTATGCCCACCGGACAGTTCGTGCTGGGTGCAATGAAAGTCATCCCCAATGCGACCGGCGTCTTCAGGCAGGATCAGACGATGGGCGTGTACATGCAGGTCTACAATGTTGCGATTGACCAGGCAACGTTGCGGCCGAGCGTAAACATTGAATACCTCGTCACTCAGAAGGAAAAAGAAGTGATGAGAATCAAAGAGGACGGCAAGGGCGGTTTCAGTACGCTCAACAGCCAACAGATTACGCTGGCACGCCTGTTTCAACTGAAAGATTTGAAACCCGGATTCTACGATCTTTCCGTGGTTATCAACGATCAAGTCGCCGGAAAGACTATCACCACGCGCCGTGAACCTTTCCAGATTCTCGAAGCGCAGCTTGCTGCGAAATAGGGGCAGGGGTCAGGGGTCAGGGGTCAGGATGGTATGGAGTTCAAGCTTTAGCTTGCTGTTTCCAAGATCGAATGAGACCAGCAAGCTAAAGCTTGAACTCCATACCCCTGACCCCTGACCCCTGACCCCTGACCCCTGACCCCGACTACTCCTCCGTCTCTTCTCATCCTATTCACCAAAAGATGTGCCTGCCGGGTCGGTTCCGGTTGACGGAAGCCTTTTGTAGCTCGTCTTGCAAGATCGATGGCTGACGGCAGATCGATCATGTGGCCGACCGAAATGTACATTGGTGCAACATCCCGTTTTGTGCGGAGTACTGCACCTACAGTCTCCTCGCGATCGATGAGCGGCGTCCATTTGCCTGGCGTCACGGGCACTCGTCCATGCTCACCGACAAGTATGGTCTTTGCGCATCCGATGGTGGGAATCTCGAGCAGGACGCCAAGGTGACTCGCGATTCCGAAACGGCGCTGGTGCGCTCGGCCGTGCCCATCGACCAGGAGCGCGTCAGGTTTGCATTTGAGATGTTTCCACGCAGCGAGCACAGATGGCGCCTCACGGAAGCTGAGCAGGGCCGGGACGTAAGGGAATCGTGCTGTGCTCTGCACGGCTACAGTCTCGACAATCGTCAGATCTTCGAGATTCAGAACGGCAACTGCGGTGAAGATTCGCGTCGAGAGTTTGTTGTAGGAAATGTCCGCTCCCGCAATCAGCCTGATCTTTCGCCTGACGCGGATCTCGCGGACCATCGAGCGCAGCCGGTACTGGAGCGCAATGGCTTCGGTGGGACTAAGATTCCAGTCGTGAAGGTTATGCAATGGCTCAGGAAGCGATTTCTACAAGCTCAAGCGAGAAATGAAGCTGCCGGCCGGCAAGAGGATGATTGGCATCGAGAGTGATCGACGTGTCGCTCACCTCGGTCACGGTCAATGGAATGATCGTGCCGTCCGGAGTGTGCATCTCTATGTTCATACCCGTTTCCGGCTCGACAGAAAGATTGATCTGGTCGCGAGCAATTCTTTGCACGAGCTGTTCGTTCCTCTCACCGTATCCATCGTCCGGCTGGATGTGGACGTCTTTGCACTCACCTACTCGCATCCCGATCATAGCCTCATCGAAACCCGGTATCACCTCACCTTGCCCGACAGTAAACTCGAGCGGGTCGCGGCCGTCGGAGGAATCGAATACGGTTCCATCATCAAAGCGGCCCGTGTAATGAACTTTCACTGAGTCGCCGAGCTTTGCCTGTCCCTTACCAGTCAGCTTTGTGATATCAATTTGCATTCGCTGCCTTCGCACCCTTCGCTTTGCTCTGGCGCGTGTGAACGTCAAACCAGTCAAAGATGTCCTTCATATGGAGCGTGACAATATTGCTATGGTTGCCACCCGGTACTTCGATGTATTTGACCTTTGCGCCCGCAGCCTGAGCAGCCTTGACCATTTTTCGGGATTCCTCCACGGGCACCGTCGGATCAGCATCACCGTGCACGACAATCTCGGGTACATGTGAAATCGCGGTCAACTTGTTGACTGTGAGCGGCGAACCGCCACCTGCGATCGGACCAATGGCCGCGAACAAGTCTGGATGGTTGACTGCTACCGACCAGGTGCCGTATCCACCCATCGAATGGCCTGTCAGGTAGACTCGATCGGGATCGATCGAATAGTCACGCTTCATTTCAGCTATGACATCGATCACATCGCGCTCAGCGCTCGCGAGATACATCGAGGCCGATCCACGGCCTTTCGGGCACGCGACAATGTAGCCGCGAGCTTCGGCTTCTCGCTTTATCATCCCGTTCTCGTAGCCAAGAAAGTAGCTGTTCTCATCACCGCCCATACCATGCAGTGCAATCACGAGCGGATACTTCTTCTTTGCATCATATGAGGACGGAACGAACACGCGGTAAGGTTGGAGAGTCTTGTCCACATCGGAGACGTAGGCCCAACGAAAATCACCACGAGTTGTGTTCAGTGGATTCTCTCCCTTTGCAATCTGGTCGAGTCGTGACGAAGCGGTCGCCAGTTCTTCTGCAAAGGCTATGCGCTCGCCCGGAATCTCGCCCCTGTTCGCGAGCTCAACCATCTGCGCTGCATATTCAACGGCAGCCAAGCCCCGGATGAGGTCTGGTTTATTCCTGGACTTAAGCTCTGGGACGAGCGCTTTTGAGCGCTGGGATATCTCGTTTGACTTTTTCACGACGCCCCGGGCAATGCGTACTCCCGTCGTCTTGAATATCGGCTCACCCGTAACGGGATTCAAAGTCAAAATAAATGCGTAGCTTCCGTCAGGAAGGTCCGGCACTCTGGCGTCAAGTTCGAGAGGTTTCCCTGAGAAATCTGCCGCGACATCCTTGATTGGTCTGATCTCTGTGATCGTTTCCGGCTGGTTGTTTCTGAGACGCCCAATCCCGAGAGAACCGCTGAGCTTGCCGTTCACGGGCTCAAGGAGCGTGAACGACTGCGAAAGACTTAATCGGGCAGTGTCCCCGGGATCAACAACTGTACGATCGGATTTGAGCTGAAGCGCTGTACCAAGCGCCCGTGATGGAGTCCACTGCTGGTCTCTTATGAGCGCGATTGCGTGATGATACGAACGAAGCGCCTCACCAAACTTTCCGTCATTGCTCGCGGACCGCGCTTTCGCTTCGAGTGCTTCGACTTCCTTGCGTTTCTCGGGGCTGAGGGTTGCGCTGTTCTTGGCGGTACGATAAGTGACCGAAAGACGCAGTACCTGCGACGCATCCTGCGCGATTGCAGGCGCGATCAAAGCGAGGAGCAGCGTGATTCCAATAAATAAGCGTTTACGGTTCATAGAGGTTTCCCTGGTTCAGAATAGCGAGTCGCAGCGTTTCTGTGAAGTGCAGGCGTGTGCCTCTTCATCAAACGACTCCCTTCAAATACTGTTTGCGGCGCGACGCGGAAAAACGCTCGATTGCGTACCGAAGCATAGTCCGAGGCATGACCTGATAGTTTTTGGCGAGAAACTCTTCGAGTGCGCCCTGATCGCGTTTCCCAACTTCACGCAGCATCCACCCTGATGCTTTGTGGATGAGATCTTGATCGTCAGATAGCAGCAGCTTCGAGATGGCGAGAGTGTCGGCGAAATCTGACTCGCGAATGAAGTAGTGTGTTGCCACTATTGACATACGCCGTTCCCAGAGACTTCGCGATCTGGCGAGCTTATAGAGCGGCTTGCGGCTTCGTTTGTACAGATGCGCGCCCAAAATTTCAGGAGCTGAAGAATCAACCAGGTTCCAGTTATTTATGAAGCGCGTATGTGCAAGATACGCTTTGAATATCGTTGTCCGCTCGCGTTCTCCACCTCTGGTAAAATGCCGCGCCAGATTCAGGAGCGCAACAAGGCGAGCTTCGTTGAAAGCCGATTTGAGCAGCTTTAGCGACTCAGTCTGGTCGAGCGGGTAGTCGCGAGCCATCTTCTTCAAAGGCTCGGCGCGAATCCCAAGGAATCGATCGCCCTCTCCATACTCACCCGGTCCGGTCTTGAAATACTTCTGAGCAAAGCGCGCATCTTCGCTGCTTCCGATTGCCTTCAATTTTGATTCGATCTCTTTAGCAGTCATTAGGCCGCCAGTGGTCAGTGGTCAGTGGCCAGTGGTCAGTGTTTGAGTTCAAGCTTTAGCTTGTGGTTGCATTATCGCGTCATAAGAGCAAGCTAAAGCTTGAACTCTGAACACTGACCACTGGCCACTGACCACTCTTCTAGCCTGTTGCTCCCGGGAACTCTGGAGCGTGCATCACACGCTCGGCCTGAGCGAAGTGCCGGCGCTCATGGTTCACGATAACGCGAAATGCATCGAGCAGGCTGTAAGTGATGACGCTCAGAGCGGGCGAAGTAATGATGATGCGTTCGGGGTTGAGTCTCGCAGCAGCTTCAATCTTTGCGACGAGCTCATTCTGAAGATCAATGAAGCCGGAAACGATTGTGCCGGGAACATTACTGCTCGCCGGCTGAAACTTCGCGGGAGCTTTGAGCTTTCTTACCGTTTTGGGATCCAAGGCCTTGACCAACAGGTTTCCAAAGACTTTCGGCAGGATTGGAATCCTCTCGAGCGCTCGCGTTCGTCTGGTACCGCTCAACGTCTCATCGATGATTTTCACGTAAGGGCGATTGGATGTCATCAGGTGATCCAGACATTGCCCGACACTCCAGGCTTCCGGATTCGGCTTCCAGTTGAGTTGCTCAACGCTTAACGGGCCGAAGGTTGCTCGAACATCGTCTGTCACCTGTCTGAGACCTGCAACAAGTTCGGGAATTTTGCTTGACGAATCCATTGATTCTCTCCATCTGAGACACCATTCTCAATCGTTCTCTTGTAGCCTATCAGGCCCGGATGAAGCAAATTACAGGAACTCCGGATACGACCTGAGGAAACGGCGGAGGAAGTATGAACTTTAAAGGAAAGGTCGTGCTTGTAACTGGCGCTTCACAAGGGATAGGCCGCGCGGTCGCAGAGCAGTTTGCAGAAGCTGGAGCACTGATTGCTCTTCATTACTTTCGTCAAAAGGAGAATGCCGAGCAAACGCTTGATGCGCTTGCGCCCGCTTCGACTGGGAAGCATAGCCTTTTTCAAGGTGACCTCAGTCACGCAGACGAGGCAAGCAGGCTGGTTGATGAAGTGGCACGGACTTTCGGTCGAATTGATGTGGTCGTCAATAATGCCGGAATCTTTGAGCCCCATCCGATAGCTCAAGTGTCCTACGTTGAATGGACACAGGCGTGGGAACGCATTATTCAAACTAATCTCATTGGTACCGCAAATGTGACGTTTTGTGCTGCCCGCCTGATGATTGAGCAGGGAGGGGGAAGGATCATCAATGTGTCGTCACGGGGTGCATTCAGAGGCGAGCCCGAAGCGCCGGCCTACGCTGCCAGTAAGGCAGCGGTGAACGCCATGAGCCAGTCGCTCGCGCAGGCGCTGGCTCCGCACAATATCTTTGTGTCGGTCGTTGCCCCTGGGTTCGTTGATACTGAGCGAGTCTCAGAAAAGGTCAGGGGCCCCGGCGGCGAGGCAATTCGCGATCAGAGTCCATTGAGACGCGTTGCACGCGCTGAGGAAGTAGCCCGCACGATCCTCTTTCTAGCCTCCGAAGGCACCGACTTCCTTACAGGCTCGATCATCGATATCAACGGAGCGTCCTATCTGAGGACTTAGCACTTCTGGGGGCTTCCGCGCCTAACCGATCTGCCTCATCCGTTTGGAAGGCGAAATAGATTCAACATTGGGGTCGTTCCCGGCAGCACGAAGATCTGCTCCCGTACAGTCAGCAGTAAACATCGTGTCGTCGATCCAGGTTCGCACCTTGAATCCGTCAGGGACGTAGTTCGGCTTTCGCACCTTGACGATGCAGGAGAGTGTCTCATTGTCGCCAGGCTTTGTGCTCCTGGTTGAGGACAGTTCGATCTTGCCCGGAAGATGCCTTTTACGGTCGACTACTATCTTTTTCTTGCTGCTCTCTTTGCTGCTTTTCGGGCGGGCTGTCGGACTGCCTTTTTTGCGGCTTTTTTTGGCACTTTCCTGACCTCCATTTTAGCTGACTTTTTAGACTGCTTTCTTAGCTGCTTTCCTGGATGCCTTTTTCTTTGCGGGCTTCCTGGTGGTGGGGGAAACTCCCATCACAGTCGCAACAAGGCCATTTGCTGAGACGCGTCCGGTGCCGTAACGCGAGTCCCACACGGTTCCGGCAGGAGGCGTACGACGCGCGGTGGAAATCAGCGCCTGCCGAATATCCGCGACCGAGAGAGATTTGTTTCGCGCCTTTGCCTCTGCCAACATCAAGGCAATCGCGCCCGTCACGGTTGGTGCGGCCATACTCGTTCCAGACATCGAGGTGACGCCGGTTTTACTTCGGGATTTCGCTGCAATAACAGCATGTCCCGGCGCCGATATCTCGGGCTTTTCGCGTCCATCACGCGTCGGACCGGCGCTTGAGAACCAGGAGAGCGGCCGGTCTGGCTTGTGCGCATCATATGACCCTACAACAATCGAGTGATGTCCACACGAGATCGATCCCAGCGTGCGTGAATTGTCGTGTGGTTCCTGGAATGTCGATTGACCCGCATCGTCTCTTTCGACCCAGGCGTGAAACCCGACCTCCTGGTTCGACAGGCTTTTCAGCCTCAGCTTCCATTTGCCGGATGATGCGTTGGGATGGAGGTAGATTCCGATCATGTTGTCGCCGTTATTTGGATCATTGAGTCTGTTCGCCGCGAACAGAATGACTTTGCCTCCACTTGTAACTGTTCCGCTTTCTCCGGGAGGAACGTTGCCGACACTTGTTCCGTTGGGTTGAAGGATTTCGACGCTGAGTCTCGCAGCACCTGCATACCAGAGTTCAAGCTCGTTGTCTGTCCAGTCGCCCGCGGCCACCATCCACGGAAGATCCAGCGTGCCTGTCTTTGGTACAGTGCCAGCCGCGTGAATTCCATCTGCGAATGAATTCGATGCTGCGATTACCACGGCTCGGTTCTTTGCCTGAGTGATGAGGCGGTCGATGCCTTGTTCGACAAGCGAGGAACCGTCATGCGGCCCACCATTGGTGCCGAGGCTGACGTTGATCGCGCAGGGCGCAGTGCCTGCTTCATCGAAGACGAACTTCATTGCTTCGAGAAGTTGAACGGAATCCCCAAAATTCTTGCCTACGGCTTCAGGACCCTCCCACGGGATGTCACTGTTGGCTACCTCGACAAAGATCAATCCCGCATCCGGCGCTACGCCACGGACACCGCTTCCTCGACCATTTCCGGCTGCAATGTCCATGACGTGTGTTCCGTGTGCCGCACCAACTGCCTCGGGTCCGTATCCGAGGGCAGTGTAGGGATCGGTCTTGGTAATCGCTGAATTGATCTGAGTAGAATTGTAGACACTTCCATAAGTGACACCTCCCGCAACACCGCCACCTGATCCCCACTGATCCCAGATTTTTTTGAGTCTGGTCTTGCCGGTCGACGTCATGAAATTACGGTGAGCGAAATCGCATCCGATGTCTACGATGCCGACGATTGCTCCACTTCCTGTCTTGCGTTTGGCCCCGGTTGGTAGCAGAGCCGGGAGAGCGAGTATTTCTTGAGTTGTCGCGGCGAGCGAAGGGCTCAGCCGTCGCGCGGCATTCATGCTTTTCACAAAAGGGCGTGCACGTACTGCTTCGATGCGAGAAACCGGAATCCGGGCCGTAACGATGTACGTGCCATCGGCAGCCTTCGGCCCGATCGTGGAGCCTGGCCGCACTTCGCTCTGCGCGTTCCAGGCATTGAGATCGGTGACCTTGGCAATAACGGCGACTTCATCGGCGTCGGTCGAAGACGTTGCAGGTTTCCTCATGCCCGAGCGTCGAAATGCGATCAGCTTCTGCAGTCGCGGATCCATCTGAGCTCCAACTGGCGCTCGAGTCGATCCGAAAAGACGCGTGAACTTATAGGTGGCATCGTCTTGCGGCATTGGCAGATTCCTCCAGTAGTTGACGTCAGAAGAATAACCACGGAACACACGGAAGAGACACGGAAAAGCACCGAAAAACAAAAAGCTTTAAGGTTTTGTCAATCTCCCTTTCCGTGTCTTTTCCGTGTGTTCCGTGGTTATTCTTCTGGTCCCAGCCCCCTGATCCTACGCGCGCGGCCTCGCGCAATCAATAAGTCATTGGCCGTCGTCGCCAATGGCGTCGACGGGGCAGGCCTCGAGAGCTTCGCGACAGAGAGCTTCCTCCTCGGCGGTCTCAGGCTGCTTGACCACGTAGGAATGCTCTTCAGGAGCATTTCGCACGAAGTTCTCGGGAGCGATGTCGCGGCAGACATCACAGTCTATGCACTGGCGATCGACGTAGTATGGGCCAGGGTTGTTGTCATGAAACTTTGAACTGCGATCGGGCATGCTGAGGGCGGCTAACGATGGGCATTTTCCGGCCGATGCTCGTGCGCATGGTAGCTTGATCGCACCAGCGGGCCCGACTCAACATAACGGAAGCCCATTTCGAGTCCAATGATCTTGAGCGCGGCGAACTCTTCAGGTGTGTAGAATCTTTCGACGGGCAACCGCTTCTCGGAAGGTTGCAGATACTGACCAAGGGTCAGGACGTCACAGTCGACAGAACGAAGGTCGTGCATTGTCTCGACAAGTTCGTCCCATTCTTCACCCAATCCGACCATTACGCCCGATTTGGTCAGCATTCCACGCCGCTCGAGATCGCGACGCTCGGCTGCTCGTTCGAGCAGTCGCAAAGTCCACTCGCGGTAGCGGGCATACGGACGTACGCGCCGGTAGAGCCTCTGGACTGTCTCGGTGTTGTGGTTAAGGACATCGGGTTGAGCATCGAGCACGATATCGAGTGCCTTTTCGTTGCCTTCGAAATCGGGTGTTAAGACCTCGATACGGCATTCAGGATTGAGGGATCGCACGGCGTGGATTGTTGCGGCGAAATGCGATGCTCCACCGTCTTCTCGATCGTCGCGGTTGACAGAAGTGATGACAGCGTGGCGCACGCCGAGCTTTTGGACAGCTTCAGCAACGTGACGCGGTTCTTCGTGATCCAAAGGAATCGGATCGCCCTTTTTGACTGCGCAGAAGCCGCATTTACGGGTGCAGACGTCGCCCGCAATCATAAACGTAGCGGTGCCGTGCGACCAGCATTCGTAAATATTCGGGCAGCGAGCTTCCTGACAGACAGTGTGAAGACTCAAGTCATTCACCAGGCGGCGCACGCTCAGGAACTCATCGTCCATCCGCAGCCGAACCTTCAACCAGTCCGGTTTCGGACCTTTCAAAGTCGTTAATGCCATAAGCGAATTGATTATACCCTCTGATTGAGCCGCGCGAACAACTCAACGCCCCCAGATGTTCAGGCAGATCGTGATGATGATCGCATTCGTGAAATCTATGAAGAATGCGCCCACCATCGGTACCACGAGAAAAGCGCGGGGCGCCCTGCCATAGCGCTCGACCAGTGACTTCATATTGGCCATCGCATTCGCAGTGGTTCCGAGCATAAAGCCACAAAATCCGCCACTCATGACGGCTGAATCGTAGTCGCGTCCCATAATCTGGAAAATCGGCCAGAAGCAAACTATTGCAACTGCTGCAACCTGCGCAGCAAGAATCGCAATCAGGGGCAATGCCAGACCGGAAAGTTCCCAAAGTTTAAGCGTCATGATCGCCATGACGATGAAGAGCGACAGCGCGACGTTGCCAATGTCATCGATAACCCGCTGCGACAGCCCGAAGACTTTCGTGGCGTCATCAAGATTGCGGATCACGGCTGCAACCAGCATCGCGCCAATGTAGGCCGGAAGCGTCAGGCCGATGCCGGCGAAACCCTTGCTTACCCATGACCCGATCCACATCGCAATCAGAATTATGACCAGACTCTTGAGCAGCGCGTATGCCTCCACATCCTCACCGGCCGGGGTCACCGTGACCGGCTCTTCGAGCTTTTCCTCGACGATGTTTTCTGCCGTTGGAGTGGGCAGCTCTGAAGTCGAACCGCCTTTCCGCGGGACCTTCAGCTTGTATCGCTCAATCAGAAACGTTCCTACCGGACCCCCGATGATTCCACCTGAGATTATCCCGACCATGGCTGCCGCAACTGCGACCGAAGCTGCCCCGGGTACGCCTGCCTGTTCAAAGAGTGGGGCAAATGCGAGTCCAGTCGCCGGGCCTCCCGTGAGAGTGACCGATCCCGCGAGCACGCCAAACAGCGGATTCAATCCGAAGGGCAGCGCTACCAGTGCTCCGATAACATTCTGAAGGATCGCAAAGATGGTCGATGCCACGAAGAAGATAATGACCTGCAACCCTCCGATCCGGAGGAGTCCAAAGCTGGCACCGAATCCGATCGTAGTAAAGAAAGCGATCATCAAGGGGCTTTGTAGTGTCGTATCGAACTGAAAGAGTTGAGTCCCTGAGTTTCTTGCAATCACGTTAACAATCGCGATCAGCAAGCCTCCAATTACTGGCGCCGGCACGTTATAACGCGCGAGAGGTTTGACGAAGTACCGGATGCCGTAACCAATGAAAAGGATTATTCCTGCGAACGCGAGTGTGTTAATCAGATCTAGTGAAAGCACAACACCTCCTGATAGTACTGAGTGCTGAGTACTGTGGTGTTGAGTTCAAGCTTTAGCTTGCTGGTTGCATTCTGAGGCCCTAGTTGATCTCGGAACGCAACCACACAGCTAAAGCTTGAACTCAGAACCAGCACTCAGCATCCAGCACTCTTCATGTTTCCGCACCCACCTCTTCCAAACTCTCGATCTCGTTGCCTGCGTCGTTGAATTCGCCTTCCCAGCGCGAGACGACAACGGTGGCGAGGCAGTTGCCCAGGACGTTGGTAGCCGTCCGCGCCATATCCATGATCTCGTCGATACCCAGAAGAATCGCGACTCCTTCGATGGGCAGCCCAAAGGTCACAAGAGTTCCTGAAAGCACGACAAGAGAGGCGCGCGGCACGGCCGCAATGCCCTTCGTCGTGAGCATCAACGTGAGCATCATTATCAGTTGCTGAGTGAGCGTCATTGGATGATTCGCAGCCTGAGCGACAAAGACCGCCGCAAGCGACAAATAGAGTGTCGAGCCATCCAGGTTGAAACTATATCCGATGGGAAGAACAAAGCTCACGATTCTGCGCGGCGAGCCCAGCCGCTCCATATTCTCAATAGCCTTTGGAAACGCTGATTCGCTCGATGTCGTTGTGAACGCAAGAAGCAATGGCTCTTTGACAAGTGACAGGAAACGGCGCACAGGTAGTCGGACTATCAGCGCAACAGCTCCCAAAACAAAAATGATAAAGACCGCAAGTGCTCCATAGAACGTGAGAATCAGAAGGGTAAGGTTTTTGAGGACACCCAGTCCTTTGGTGCCAACCGTCACTGCCATTGCAGCACCGACTCCGTAGGGCGCAAACCGCATGACGTAGTTGGTAAATTTGAACATCACCTCTGACAGCGATTCGAGTGCGGCGAAGACAGGTTTGCCTTTCTCGCCCACTGCGGACACTGCGGCTGCAAAAATCAGGGCAAAGATCACGATCTGGAGGACATCGTTCTCGGCCATCGATTTGATGATGCTGGTTGGGAAGATATTGACGATGTGATCCTGAGGAGTGAGCTTTGCAGAACGTGCCGCGATCTCGAGCGCGTCTGCGCTTTGCTCTGCTGGCAGATTGACGCCTGCGCCAGGTTTCGTCAGGTTGACTGCACCAAGCCCGATGAAGAGCGCAAGGGTCGTCACAATCTCAAAATAGATGATGGCCTTGAGCCCTATTCGTCCGATTTCACGAAAGCTTCCAGCACCTGCGATCCCAATTACCAGCGTAGAGAAAATCAGTGGAGCGATGATTACTTTGATGAGGCTCAGAAAAACCCGGCTGATCACCCGGACCCAGGAAACGAGCGCCGCCGGACTCCCCATTTCATGAATCACAATGCCGAAAGCGACCCCAAGGGCGAGACCGATGAAGATCTGTGTTGTGAGTGTCAGTCGGAATCTGCGGGGCATGTGTCTTTGTACATCTTCCTTTCGAATACTTCGCCGAAGTGATTCGTAACCGATCGTGCTACGCGCTCAAGGTCGATCTTTTCATCAAGCAGCTTCTCGAGTGAAGTTACGCTGCGATCCGAAAGACCGCACGGAACGATCAGTTGGAAGTAACTCAGATCAGTTGTCACGTTGAATGCAAACCCGTGCATCGTAACCCATCGCGAGATTCGTACACCAATCGCTGCCAGCTTGGCGCCATCGACCCAGATGCCCGTCAATCCGGAAATCCGCTCGGCCTTCACTCCGAACTCGGCCGCTGTCCGAATCAAGACTTCCTCGAGATCGCGGACATACTTCCGAATGTCGCATCGATCCGGGGCAAGATTCATGATGGGATAGCCCACAAGCTGGCCCGGCCCGTGATACGTGACATCGCCGCCGCGCCCCGTCTCGAATAGTTCAACCGAGAGGTTTGTACGCTCGACTTCACTGGCGATCACATTCGCGCGGTTCGATGAGCGCCCAAGCGTGATTACGTGAGGATGCTCGAGCAGCAAAAGCGTGTCGGGAATATCTTCAGCCTTGCGCCTCGCGACAAGCGATTCCTGCAACTCATGCGCCTCAGCATAGGCGACGCGTCCCAGATATCGGGCTTCGCAGACCCTAGATGAGTGCGGAGAAATCAGTGGTCTCAATAGACTTCTTCAGATGCGCCATGAACTGATCCGCGACAGCGCCATCGATGATCCGGTGATCAAACGACAGGCTGACTACGCCGATCGAGCGGACAGCAATTGCATCTCCATCATTGGTCTCAACAACCCATGGCCGCTTAGTGATGCCGCCGATGCCCAGGATCGCCACCTGTGGCTGATTGATGATAGGTGTTGCAGTCAGCCCGCCGTAAAGACCGAAGTTGGTGATCGAGAATGTGCCGCCGCCAACTTCGTCCGGTTTGAGTTGCTTGTTGCGCGCTCGCCCTGCAAGGTCCTGCGCTGCGCGCGCGATGCCCATAAGGCTAAGTTCGTCGGCCTGCTTGATGACCGGCACGATCAAACCCCAATCAAGCGCTACCGCGATTCCAATGTTGACGTCCTGCTTGTAGACGATGTTATCCCCATCAACCGAGGCATTAACCACTGGGAACGCCTTTAGTGAATCAACCGCCGCTTTGATAACAAAGGGAAGATAGGTGAGCTTGACGCCGTTGCGCTCCTCGTACTGTTTCTTCACCCGTTCCCGCAGGCGCGCGATGTTGGTGTAGTCGACTTCAAAGAATGTAGTGACGTGAGCCGAAGTGGCGCGGCTGAGCACCATATGTTCGGCGATCTTCCGCCGCATGACACTCATTGGCTCGATTGAAACGCGCTCTCCGGCGGCAAATGCGGGCATCCGCTGGGCTGGTGGAACCGGCGCAGGTGCGGGCGCTGCTGCGGGCGCCAATTCCTTCTTCGCTGGTGCGGCTTTGGCACTCTTGCGCTGATCAATAAACCCAAGAATATCTTCCTTGGTCACACGGCCGCCCTGCCCGGTGCCGGTAATCTCTTCGATGTCGACTCCGTGCTCTCGAGCGATGTTACGGACAAGAGGCGAGGAACGGACGCGTCTGTTGTCCTCCCTTTCGGGCGCGGTCGCTGGGGGCGCTGGGGCTGGTTCTGGTACGGGAGTAAGTCTTGCAGCCGGAGCCCCAGACGGCACTGAAGACGGCGCCGAAGCTGGCGCTGCACTCGCCGCTGCGGGCGTCGCCACCGGTTCCTGTTTTGCTGCCGGTTGTTGAGTGGCGGCCTCAGAAGTTTCTCCCTTCTCTCCTTCTTCGCCGATTCGCGCAACTGCAGCGTTAACCGCAACCGTCTCGCCTTCCTGGGCAAGGATGGTTATCAGCACGCCCGCTACGGGAGAAGGTATTTCGGCGTCAACTTTGTCAGTTGAAATCTCGAACAGGGGTTCATCGCGCTCGACGCGATCGCCAACCTTCTTAAGCCACTTGATAATTGTTCCCTCAGCAATGGATTCACCCATCTGAGGCATCAATACTTCGGTCGCCATTGGAGCTCTCCTTCAAAAACGTCAAGAATAGTGCTGAGTAAGTGGTTTGAGTTCAAGCTTCAGCTTGGGGTTACATTCCGAGATCAATAGCGTTCAGAATGCAACCCCAAGCTGAAGCTTGAACTCAAACCACTTCACTCAGCACTCGCTATATGCTCGTCGCCATCCCGTGAACGCCTTCAGCCGCTTCCATCACCGCTTCCGAGAGCGTTGGGTGAGCGTGCATCACGGTACCCAGCTCTTCAGCCGTGGCTTCGAGTCCCATTGCAACACACGCTTCGGCAAGCAGGTCGGTGGCATGCGGACCGATAATATGGACTCCCAGCACCTCATCGTACTTGGCGTCGCTGACTACTTTGACAAATCCAGCGGTCTCGCCAAGGATTCTCGCCTTGGCGAGAGCCGAGAACGGAAACTTGCCGACTTTGACTTCGTAACCTTTCTCCTTCGCTTTGGCTTCGCTGAACCCGACGCTTCCAATCTCGGGATCGCAATACGTGCAGTTCGGCACATGGTTATAGTTGATTGGCCTCGGATTGCGGCCGGCGATGTGTTCAGCGGCGAGACAACCTTCCTTTGATGCGACGTGAGCGAGCCATGGCGTCGGTACTACATCACCAATCGCGTAGACATTCGGCTCTCCTGTTCTCATGAACTCATCAACTTTGATATAGCCTCTATCTACTTCGATCTTCGTGTTCTCGAGGCCCAGGCCTTCGGTGTAAGGGCGGCGTCCGACAGCCACAAGGAGCGTCTCGGCGGTAATCTTTCCTTCTTTACCGTCGCTCGTCTTGTAGCTGACCTCTACGTCTTTGTTGCCGACTTTGGCGGATTCAAAACGAGTTCCTGTCATCGTCTTGATTCCGCGCTTGCGGAAGGCGCGTTGCAGCTCGGCTGACACTTCTTCGTCTTCGATGGGCACAAGACGAGGAAGAAGTTCGATGACGGTGACTTCCGAACCGTAGCTTGCAAAGACCGAAGCAAACTCGACTCCAACGGCTCCAGCGCCAAGCACAATCAGGGATTTCGGCATTTCCTTGATTTCGAGCAGCTCATCGCTTGTAACAATCCGGGGAGTCCTGACCTCGATTCCCGGAAGCAATCGCGGCGCCGAGCCGGTTGCGATGATTACATTTTTGGTCTTGACCTCTTCGACTTTACCGCTCGAATCCGTCACTGTGAGGCGGCCCCCGCCTTCAAATTTCCCGGTCCCTTTGAACACGGCAATCTTGTATTTGTTCATGAGGAAGGAAACGCCCTTTGAAAGGCCGCTCACGACCTTATTCTTGCGTTTCATGACGTTGTCAAAGTGGAACTTGACTCCTTCCACTGAAACGCCAAATTCGTCACTGCCGCGTATAAGATCGTACACATGCGCGGCATGCAGGAGTTCCTTCGTAGGAATACAGCCGCGCAGAAGACAGGTGCCTCCCAGATCCTTATCCTTTTCAACAATTGCGGTTTTGAGTCCGACCTGAGCCGCTCGAATTGCGGCAACATAGCCTCCCGGCCCCGCGCCTACCACCGTGACATCAAATGTTGAATCCGCCATCTTTCTCCTGTTTCAAACTGAAAAGAGCACAAGAGAGAATGATAACCACGCGCTACCGGATTTAACAAGCGTACGTTGTACCGCCTTCAGGCGGAATCCTGGTTACCAAGCGCGTCCCTGGCCGCCAGCACCCTCGTTGTAGCATCCGCCGCAGTGGACCCGAGCGCCGTCAAATGACCCATCTTTCGGCCCGCCATCGGGGTGATCTTTCCGTATAAATGCAGCTTCACATCCGGAAACGAGCAGGCCGACGCCCAGTCAGGCTCGCCATCATTCCACAAGTCCCCCAGGAGATTTGCCATCGCCGCAGGTCGCAACAGCTCGGTCGAGCCAAGAGGAAGACCGCAAACAGCTCGCAGTTGCTGCTCGAACTGGCTGGTAATACAGGCATCGAACGTCAAATGTCCCGAATTGTGCGGCCGGGGTGCGAGCTCATTGATCAGCAGACGGCCGTCTCGAGTCAGAAAAAACTCAACGCACATGACTCCTACTACATCGAGTTCTTCAAGCACGGCTCGTACAATCTTTCGCGCCTCATTCAATGTTTCCTGTGGCAGATGTTCGACAGGGGTTACCGAAACATCGAGGATATGATTCCGGTGACGATTCTCGATAACTCCCCAGTCTGCATGGCTGCCGTCGAGGCCACGCGCCGCAATAACCGAGAGTTCACAGGCAAAGTCCACAAATGCTTCAAGAATCAGTTCCTGCGGTCCAGCTGAATCGAATGCCTGTGCAGCCTGCTCGGCTGAAGAAATGCGCGTCTGCCCTTTTCCGTCATATCCAAAGCCCGCCGTCTTGAGTATGGCAGGAGTACCGAGCTCGAGTAGGCCGCTCGAAAGGTCCTCAAGTGATCGAATGGCCTTGAAGTTTGTCACGGGAAACCCTCGGGATAGCAGGAATCCCTTTTCTCTCAGCCGGTTCTGAGCGGTGTAAAGAACGTGCCCACCCGGTCTTACTGGTGCAAACTCTGCAGCCGCTTCGACGGTGGCTGTAGGCACATTCTCGAATTCGAAAGTGACGGCACTGACGCCGCGCGCAAAGTCGCGAACCTGGTCAAGATCATCGTACGAAGCTCTGAACTCACGATCGGCGATCTGTCCGGTCGGGGTATCCGAGAGCGGAGAAAAGGTGTGGACGCGATAACCCATGCGACGCGCTGAGATCGCGAACATGCGACCGAGCTGACCGCTTCCAAGAACTCCAATGGTTGCTCCCGGAAGGATTCTCATTCCACCTTGTCTTCCAGGACCTTTTGCGTCTGCTCGTTCCGAAATTTGCGAAGACGTTCGCGCAAATCAGGTCTCGAGTTCGAAAGAATGGCTACGGCAAGCAAACCGGCGTTGCGCGCTCCCGCTTTGCCAATCGCGAGTGTCCCCACGGGCACTCCTCCAGGCATCTGGACAATCGAAAGGAGCGAATCGAGGCCATTGAGCGCCCTGGATTCAACCGGAACGCCAAGAACCGGAACCGGCGTCTGCGCCGCGACCATGCCCGGAAGATGCGCTGCCCCTCCAGCGCCTGCGATGATGACTTCGATGCCACGGTCTTCGGCAGACGCGGCAAACTCCGCAAGAAGCGCGGGAGTGCGATGTGCCGAAACGACACGCGATTCGTGGGCTATATCGAAGTCTTTGAGAACACTGGCAGCCTCACGCATCGTCTCCCAGTCAGACTTGCTTCCCATGACGATTGCGACCAGAGGTCGATCATTACCTTGTGGCAACGGCATGTCGCCGATCATCTATCAGGCGAAGCATGGAGTTCAAGCTTTAGCTTGCCTGAGTGAAGGTGCTGAGTGCTGGGTGCTGAGTGCTGAGTATGGGGTTTGAGTTCAAGCTTTAGCTTGCTGCGTTGCATTCGAGCTGCAGAACGAACAAGGCCTAGAACTCGCACTACCACAAGCTAAGCACTAGAACTCAGACACCCAGCACTCAGCACTCAGCACTCAGCACCCAGCACTCAGCACTTCTTCCGTGGAACTTTCATTGTCCCATTGTCGTAGTACAAGGTGACAAGGATGAGTGAACAATGGACGATCGGTTCCATATCAATCTCTCTGATCGAATGCCGATTTACGCGCAACTCGAGCAATCGATACGATTTGCGATTGCCACTGAGCGGCTGCGGGTTGGAGAGCAGTTGCCGACGGTACGGCAGCTGGCGGTCGAGCTGAAGATAAACGCGAACACAGTCGCCAGAGTGTACGCGGATCTCGAGCGCGCAGGGATTCTTGAAACGCGACGCGGCGTTGGCACGTTTGTCCGCGTGCGCGATTTCTCGCCCCTGCGCAATCGCGGCGGAACGCGCGAGAAGAATTTGCGCGCGTTTGTACGCCGTCTCGTCGGAGAGGCTCAGTCGTTGGGATTTTCCGTGGACGAGCTGCTCGATCATCTGGCGGAAGAACGCGCGAAAGGAGACAGCAATGGCCGGTGAGTTATTTCTTACAGAACTCTCCAAGTCGATGACCTCGACATCATCAGGGGCAGGCTCGAAATTTCTGCGCACGAACTTCGTCAGCACAATGATCCTGTCGGTGCCGACGCTGCTCGGTGCGCTGGTTACCTTCCTGACTCTCAATCCTCTCTGGGTGATCGTTGCGCTTGTGTTGGGAGCGATAGGTGCACTTTCTCCGAGGGTGGCAAAGCAGTGGGAACGCGCTGTGGTGCTCCGGCTCGGAAAGTACGCGGGACTCCGCGGACCCGGCATTTTCTGGATCATTCCTTTTGTCGATTCTGTGTCGAGTTGGATCGATCAGAGGGTGATTACAACCAACTTCGCTGCCGAGCAGACACTGACGTTGGATACTGTCCCGGTTAACGTTGACGCGGTCCTTTTCTGGATGGTTTATGACCCCGAGAAGGCGGCACTCGAAGTTCAGGACTATGCGCAGGCAGTCAGCTGGGCGGCGCAAACCGGGTTGCGGGATATCATCGGGAGGACGCAGCTGACCGAGTTGTTGCGAGGACGCGAAAGGATCGAGGAAGAACTTCAGGCACTGATTGACGAGCGCACAAACCCGTGGGGTGTGACCGTGCAATCGGTAGAAATGCGAGACATCGTTATTCCTGAAGGGTTGCAGGATGCAATGTCGCGCGAGGCCCAGGCAGCCCGAGAGAAACAGGCGCGCATTATTCTCGGGCAGGCAGAGCTCGAGATTGCCCATCTGTTCGACAAGGCTGCTGAGTCATATCGAGACAATCCGACTGCGCTTCACCTGCGTGCGATGAACATGCTGTATGAAGGGCTCAAACAGAAGGGCGCGCTGATGATCGTGCCGAGCACGGCTGTCGAGTCGATGGGCATGGGTGGACTTCTTGGCTCAGCTTCGCTCAGGCAACAGCAACTTGCCCTGGGAGCCGAAGAAGAACACACCGTTAAGAGCTGAGAACCTTATTTGGAGTGCGGCGGCTTGGCGCCGCTTTAGTCTCCCGCTCGGATTACTCGGCGGAAGACTAAAGCGGCGCCAAGCCGCCGCACTCCAAATTAGCGGTAGGCTAACATCCGGGTGGAAACACCGGCACGGTCAATGTTGCAACCGTTGTTGAGAGTTGATGGAGATTACGCCCGCCTGTGAATCCCTGGATTCCCTGTCTTGGATTGAAAACAAATTGAGTGCCGATGATCGCACCATCGCTGACTCGCCACACCTTGAACCAACCCGAACGGCCGGAGCTGACAATCGATGTTACTCTCGGCGTGGTGCGCGGAAATGTTGAGTCGATTTCCTCATAGAGCTGCCGCCTCGACACGTTCAGTGAAAAGCTGAATCCTTGTTCAGCGTCGTTGAATACCAGTCCGCCAAGTTCTCCAAGGTTGGAAGTACCGGCAAGCAGACTGCCGCCGATTCTCGTGATAACCAAAAGCTCTCGAAAGCCATCATCAAAACTCATCATGGTACCTGCCAGAACTCGTGACCCGTTCACACGAAGTTCACTCACCTGTCCACAATCCGACAACGCTTGATCGAGTAACGAAAGTGCGACACCGGGAAGATTCGCACGGTGTTGTGATGCCAGTTTGATGTCAGCATTACCGATAATCTCGTCAAATCTGATCGGGCAACCCGACATTGCATCCACTGCAACGGCGATAACAAAACCGGCTACTCCGGGATCCATTTCGGAAGTCAGAAATGAAGCTGTCTGATTGGGGGACAGGCAAATGAAACGATCGGCTGTGCCGGCGCCCTGATTGATTACGAAAAACAGATGGAGTATCGCGCTCTGCTCAGCACTCGTATTTGTAAGCGAGATGCGAGTGTTTTCAAGCGAAGGCGCAGCCACGCTGGAGCTGTAGAATGGAAAAACAAGAATCGTACCAGTGCGCTGAGGCAAAGGCGGTTGAGGAGGTTCTTCACCGGGGGACTGACAGGGTGCGGAAGTCGAAGAAGAATTGCGGGGAGCTGGAATAACTAGTGCGAAGTCGCTTTGGTTATTGTCGCTGTCCTTACAACCGTTCTCATTTCTCGTTAGTGATCTTGTCGTACTTGGAGCGGCTGCTGCTGCCGGCCCTTCGAAGCAGTTTGCAGCTGAGCCGTATCCGACCAGATCGACGATGTTCGTGGCCGAAGGACAGATTCCCGAAAGGGCAATTGAAGATTGAACCAATGCGACTTTACCCGCCGTTGCTGCCATCGAGATCGTTGCTGTGGCATCTGAAACCGGAAGTGGTGCCCCGGTTGCTCCGCCGGATGCGAGCTGAATAAGATAGTATCGCCCTGGGGAGATATTCCCGGACAGATCGAGCTTTGACCATCCGGACCCGGTCGCGGAAGCATATTGAACTGACCATCCTCCGATGTTTACAGAGGAGCTTCCACGGTTGAATAGCTCAATAAAATCGTTGCGGTACGTCGCATTGCTGTTTCCTCCTCCACCATAAACCTGGCTGATAACAATATCGGGTGAAGCAGGAGAAACAACGGATGCGGAAAATGCAGAGAAGACAGAGAAAGCAAACAAGACGAAAAGGAACATTGGAGCCACCTCCGATTGGCTGAGTGGGTTTGCCGAGGTAGCGTCCAGTGATGTGGGCTGAGTTTACGCGAACTTCACCTGAAGGTGAAGAAGATTCCGCCTGAATGCGGTAGTCAACGTACCTCTCGCTTGTACTCTACTCTTGCCGACAAGTATCATGGTCGGTCGATTCGATAAAACGGAGTCATTGTAAATGCTCAAGGGTCACGGAGAGACGAGCGCGCAGATCACGAATGTTGTTCCACGCGCCGGCGTTGAGGGCGGCGAGGTAGTGCTGTCGTGCTCAGGTTATGATGCGAGCGATCACCGCGCGTGCCGCGTTTACTTCGGCGAGCATCGCGGTCGCGTCGTGAGTGCATCTGCGTCCCGCGTTATTGTGGCTTTGCCCGAGTACGAGACGGGCTCTGGCGCCGACTCGCTTCGTCTTGAAAGCGCATCGAAGAGCGACAGCATCTCATTCGCACTTGGAGCAAAGATAGCCGAGAATCTCCATCCGGTTTCCAATCCGGCAATTGATCACGATGACGGAAGCATTTTTGTTACGCTTTCCGGAACGCGTGGCCAGAAAGTTCCGTACTCCATTTTCAAGATTGAAACTGACGGGCTCATCGAGCCGTTTCTTTCTGAGATCGTCAATCCAACCGGTCTCGCCTTTGACAGGGATGGGACCCTTTTTGTAACCAGCCGTTACGACGGCACCCTCTACCGCGTCACGCATTTCAAGGAGGTTTCGGAATTTGCAAGCGATCTCGGGATCGCAACGGGACTGGCATTTGACCGCAACGGAACAGCTTATGTGGGTGACCGCAGTGGTACGATCTTTCGAGTAAACGAGATCGGCGAGACACGGCCATTTGCAACGCTTGAGGCGAGCGTTTCGGCGTATCATCTCGCCTTTTCCCCAGAGGGCGACCTTTACGTCACGGGTCCCACTGTCTCTTCATTCGATAGTGTCATGCGAATAGATGCTATGGGGAATGTGTCGCGGTTCTATACCGGTCTTGGGCGGCCCCAGGGGCTGGCTTTCGACGTTGACGGAAATCTCTATGTTGCCGCTTCGCTGCGCGGGCACCGTGGAATAGTCAGGATATCGCCCGATGGTCGAAATGCTGAAGTCGTAGTCTCGGGATCGGCACTGGTTGGTGTGGCGTTTGATTACAAAGGCAATCTGATCGTCACTGCAACTCAGAAAGTATATCAAGTTCCCTTCGACGCTAAAGGTTACTCAGTTTTCTAAGCACTCCAAATTGATTTTATGAAGTCAGTCGAATCAAAAGACATGCAGCTGCGGGACCTTCTTCGGGGTATGGAGTCAATCATCGTCGCGTATTCAGGTGGGGTGGATAGCGCCTACCTTGCCTTTGCTGCAGCAAGTGAGCTTGGTGAGCGAGCGCTCGCTGTCACTGGAGAAAGCGCGAGTTATCCGCTGGTTCAACGCGACGACGCAGTTGATGTCGCCTCGCGTTTCGGAATCCGCCACGAATTCATTGCGACAGATGAGCTCCGAGACCCGAATTACCAGGCCAATCCGGCCAACCGTTGTTATTTTTGCAAACACGAGCTGTTTGAAAAACTAACTGGTCTTGCGCGTGATCGAGGATTCGCTGTTGTATGCGACGGGAATAACGCTGACGATCTCACCGACTTTCGACCCGGCAGGCAAGCTGCGAAAGAACTCGGGGTGCGTAGTCCGCTTGCTGAAGCTGGACTGACAAAAGCTGACATCCGCGCGCTTGCACAGGATGCGGGACTGAGTGTCTGGGATCGCCCCGCGTCTGCTTGTCTTTCCTCACGCATACCTTATGGGATGCCCGTGACTATCGAAAAGCTTGGGGTCATCGAGCAGAGTGAAGCGTTCATGCGCTCGCTCGGGTTCAGAGTAGTGAGGGTACGTCATCACGGTGAACTGGCGCGTATAGAAGTTGCGCGAGAAGAGATTCAAAAGGCGCTCGAATCAGATGTTGCATCGCGGTATCTCGGCGGCTTTACGCGAGCTAGGCTTCAAATACATCACAGTTGATCTCGATGGGTATCGCACCGGCGCACTTAACGAGGTGCTGAAGAAGAATTGAGTGCGCGGGGCCGCGAGGACCCGCCTTTTTAATTTGCGCTCTTTGTTTGCGCATTACATCTGAAGATTCCGGAGGTGTTGGTTGAGTCCGAGTTTTCACGCGTTTGTCGATGATGCCCGGCAGATCAAGGAAGAGAATCCCTTTGAGTCGATGATGTCCCGATTTGATCACGCAGCGCAGCTGCTCGATCTTGATCCGGATCTTTACAAGGTTTTGCGCGTTCCCAATCGAGAGATCACCGTCTACATCCCAGTCTACATGGATGATGGCCACATCGAAGTCTTTACAGGCTTTCGAGTCCAGCACAACTTTGCGCGTGGGCCTGCGAAGGGTGGTATTCGATATGCTCCCGATGTGACGTTGGACGAGATCCGTGCGCTGGCGGCCTGGATGACGTGGAAATGTGCTGTCGTCAACATCCCGTTCGGCGGGGCCAAGGGTGGGGTGATTTGCGATCCCAAGCAGATGTCTCTTGGAGAAGTCGAGCGCATGACGCGGAGGTACACGGCGGAACTCATCGATTTCATCGGACCCGAGCGCGACGTTCCGGCGCCTGACTTGAATACCAACGAACAAACGATGGCGTGGATCATGGACACCTACTCGATGCACGCGCGGCACACCGTGACAGCAGTCGTGACAGGAAAGCCTATCGACCTTTCCGGTTCACGAGGCCGCCGCGAAGCTACGGGAAGAGGTTTGTTGATAGTTACCGATGAAGCGATTGAGCGTCTGGGGATGACGAGGACCGAGACGCGAGTTGTGGTGCAGGGCTCGGGAAATGTAGGAGCAACAGCAGCGCGCCTGATGTACGAGACTGGCTACAAAATCATTGCGCTCTCGGATATTCACGGAGGCATCTACAATTCGAAGGGGCTGAACGTTCCGGAGGTACTCGAATTCCTTACGGCTCACAGAAGTCTCGAGAAGTATCCGGATGCAGAGCCGGTTTCAAATCATGAGTTGCTCGAACTGGACTGTGATGTCCTGCTCCCGGCTGCGACGGAGAACCAGGTGACAAGCCAGAACGCAGAGCGCGTCAAGTGCAGGATTTTGTGTGAGGGAGCGAACGGACCAACTACAGCGGCGGCCGATGACATACTGGAACGAAAGGGAGTATTTGTAATTCCGGATATTCTGGCCAACGCGGGCGGAGTAACATGCAGCTATTTTGAATGGGTACAGGATCGCATGGGCTACTTCTGGAAAGAAGATATGGTGAACGAGCGGCTCAAAGATATTATGGTTGCGAGCTTTAGTGACGTCTGTAAGTATGCAAGCACACATAGCGTGAATATGAGGATTGCCGCCTACATGCTTGCCATCGATCGGGTAGCCTACATTACAAGGACTCGAGGGATTTATGCCTAGCAACCGGGTTACGAGTCGTGGGAACTCTTTCTGAAATAAGCCACTAGGCGCGAATTTCATTTGACACGCGAGTTAGGTTCTTGTAGATTTTCCGGAGCACCAAGGCTTCACATTGTCATTATTGATCGTGATTTAGAAAACGGCGTCGCCTCCGCCTAGAAGCCAGCCATCGAGATTGGTCTCGTGGTGAGTTGATCTTTGAGTACGGGTCGTGGGAGCGGAGCATGGAGTGATGTCCCGGGCGTGTCCGGGATATCAAGGATTAACGAGCTGATAGAGCGAAGGAAACAGACTTAAGCTTACTTAAGCGTATCCAGGAGGAGAATATGACATCCGCGAGAAGATTGCTCGGTTTGTCGCTGATGCTCTTTATTTTAGGAGCTGTGGTACAAGCGCAAACCCCTCGTTACACAGACGATCCTCGCAACTTGTCACCAACCGTCAGCGGAGGTACCGGACTTTTCACAGTCTATGACGCCCAGACGCTGAGGAAGGGCGAGTTCAACATCGGGCTGTTTGCGAATCACTTTCACCGTGATCCGGGCGACATAGCCTGGCAGGTATATCCGGTCAATTTTCAAATCGGGTTCTCAGATCACTTTGAGTTCTTTGTTAACTTTGAGTATCTGAGAAACGTCAATGTGGGAACGCCACAGCTGCTGAGCGGTTTCTACATGCCGGATGTCAGGACTCCTGGTCTTCTCACAGTCGGCAGACTCGTAATCGTTCCCGGAGGATTCGGTGTCTCCGTGTTGGAGGGTGATCCGTGCGGTAACGGCGGCTTCCCGGGTCCGTGCGTTGTGCCAGGGCGTTTCCCCGGACAACCTATATCGCTCACCGTAAGAGGGCCCTTTGTAGCGCAGCCGAGCGGTAATGACACCGCGGTCTATCCAGGATTTGGGGCTCCAGTCGGCGGTATCCTCCCGGCACTGCTGCCTAACGTTAATCCGAACTACTATCCCAACGCTCCATTCCTTTCGCGGTTCAATGACCTTCACACCGGAGATGTCTGGCTTGGAGGCAAGATCAGATTCACCGGACCGAATAATCCATTCGGATTCGCCGTGATTCCGCTCTGGAAGATCCCGACGACCACAACACTCAGTACGGGGCTTCATCGCGGCCGCGGAACCGGTGGCCACGAATTCGGTTTCATCCTGGCATTCGACGGGCGCCTCAGCAGGCATGTTCACCTCAGCGCAAACTCGCGGTTACATCAAGAAGTTGGATCCCAAGGCTGAGAATATGAACCTTGGTCCGCTGTGCGCTGGATGCGGCGTGGTCCAGGGTTTCGGCAGCAGTGAGCGCGCTCTCGATATTCCGGACGAATGGAGAGCGGGTATCGGATTTGACTTCCCGCTCAGCAAGTACCTGCAATTTATCGCGGAAATCAGTGCCACGTATTATGTCGGGTCGCGAACGCCGACGGTTCTCAAGAACAACCCGGTCGACTTCGTGGCAGGCGCGAAGATCTATCCGTCGAGTTGGTTCTCAATCAGCATGGCATACCAGCGGCATCTGAACTGGTTCTCCGAGATTAACACCCGCCACGGCGCTAACGGGTTTATCTTCGGTCTCGGGTTCGGCCGAACGAACGAACGGATCGACCCGGTCCTTCCGAACAATCCACCGACAGTTAACCTCGAGGTTGGTGCCGTGACGGCTGTCGCGACCAACGTTGTCCGCGAAACGGCTACTACGGTTTGCGTGGGTGACACTGTCGCGCTGCGGGCGAACGCTACCGATCCCGATGGAGACACGCTGCTCTATTCGTGGTCAAGCACTGGCGGAAGGATCGTCGGCGAGGGCGCAAACACATCGTTTGACAGCGCCGGACTCTCGCCTGGCGATTACAGTGTAACCGTTCAGGTAGATGACGGCTGCGGATGTGTTTCGTTTGACACGAAGACGATTCGCGTCACGAACTGCATACCGCCACTTACTTGCTTTGATTCGAATCTTACCGTCAGCCAGGATCGCAGCGCGGTCAGGCCCGGCGAGGTCGTCAACCTCTCGACACCGGGAGTCTCCGGTGGTCAGAACTATGGAACTGTGAGTTACGCATGGACAGCGTCAGCGGGCACGATCACGGGCCAGGGCACGAGCGCACGTCTTGACACGACGGGCGTTGCCGAGGGCACAACGATCGAAGTTCGTGTGACGGCTACGTCGTCGGCAGGCAACTGCTCTGCGAGCGGCTCGGCAAGAGTCAGCGTCGAGCGGACGCCTCCGCCACCGGTTCCGGTTCATCGTGAGCTGTCTGCGTGCTCGTCGTTCCGTAAGAACAACGCCAGGGTCGACAACGCCTGCAAGGCCGTGCTTCAGGATATCGCACGGCAGCTCCAGGCTGATCCTCAGGCTACACTCGTGGTCGACACCTTCCGTGCGGCTGACGAGAAACCTGCTGATCTCGACCTCCAGCGCGGCAAGAACATCCGCGACCGGCTGGCTGATGGTTCGGTTGGTATCACAATCGATCCGAACCGCATCACCGTCCGGCCGAGCGGAGTCTCAACCGACGGCAGCCAGTCGAAGATCTACCTGGTGCCGGCCGGTGCGACACCGCCTGCGGGTGCAGCGCCTGCGACACTCGGTGACGTGTCACCCGAAAGACGGGCTCCGGCACGACGCCGCTAAGGCAACAACACTACCTTTCGAGGTAATCACAAAGGGCAGCTGGAGAAATCCAGCTGCCCTTTTCTTATGTATGTTGTACCGCCTTCAGGCGGAACATCGCCTTCAGGCGACGTAAATCCAGTTCACGTCGCCTGAAGGCGACGTTCCGCCTGAAGGCGGTACAACGTACCTTGCTACAGTCCTCTGAAAAAATTGACCAGATGAAATCCGTCAATGTACTTGAAGGGGCTGCGCCCGATCGTGTAGTGACCGCAGCTGAGCAGAACTTTGCGCGGCTCGACGCCGTGCGCATGGCAGTCATCGAATAGGATCCTGAGAAAGGTCAGGGAGGAAAGTAAGATCGTAGCGAGCTGAGATCATCAGAAGCTTTCTCGAATCGCCTTTCAGCAATTTTGCGTAGACGCTTGGACTGATCGCAAGCCAGGCTTCGCGCACCTCAGATGCTGTCATCATGGTCTCAAGGCCCTTTCGCACATGAGAGGTCGTCAGTCCTCGCCAGACTACATCGCCAAAGTAACTCGAGACCATATTGAAGGCGCCAGCCTCGAATCGCTTGTCGTGTACAAAGGCAAGCCAGCTGACGCAGCTGCCAATACTTGTTCCGGTCAAGCCAATTCGCCTGATTCCCCTGAGAGCGAGCCAGTCAGCAGCGCGTCGAATATCCAGGACAGCCTGACGCACCGCCTGAATCGTAAGCCCGATATTCGCGCTTACCATGTAGTCAGCTCGGGTCAGGCCATCAGGCATTCTTTGATCATGGTAGGGGAGACTCAGCCGCAGAGCGGATACGCCAAATCTGTTGAGCGCCCTTGCGAGTGCGATATACGCGTCGGGAGGAGCGTTCCAGTGCGGCGAGATGATCACGGCACGATCTTCATTTCCTGCAGGGAAGTAACGACCCACGCAGGTGTTGTTTTCCTCGTAAGGCGATGAGAGAGCCGAAGGGAATCTCAGCGTGTGCCCATCAAATGTGAAGTCATCCGCGTGAGAGGGAGATGGCGAGAAGAAGGATTGACTGGATTCGAGCGCGGAGTCCGTGAACTGTTTCAAGTCAGCCAACGGCCCGCCTCCGTTCTCCCCGTGTCCGTTTTCCCCCTCTCCGTTTTGTTTGATGCCAAGGTGCTCAAAACCCCAGTCGAACGGGCGTTCAGCGCGCAACGATACGTCGCGCGCATAGAGCCGGTGTTCAAGATGATGCATTACCCGCTTGAGCATAAGAAAGAAATGTTAACTTACTTTGCAATGCGATCACCAGCTAAGATAGATTAGCCACGAAGCAGATCGACGAATCGGTTATGTTTGTCCAAAAGTGCCAGAATCCATCCTGTCAGTGCATGGTCTCGCATGGGACGCGCATCGATCTCTCGGGCCGCCACTTCTGCACGCACTATTGCGCCGCCTATGCGGATGCGAAAAAGGAAAAATGCAACTGCGGCCACAAAGAGTGCGGGACAAAGAAGGAAAAGTAATCTCCTCGACCGTTTACACTCCGCTACAAAACTGTTATCTTCGCTCCCATCGACGACATTTTCGTGCTGGAAGTTTAATCCACTAAGGTTCAGTGATTTGAATGGACGAACAGGCGTTGCAGATTCGCCGTCTGTCGGCGTTACTCGACGTCAGTCAGGCTCTTGCATCCACCCTTGACCTCAGAGTCGCGCTCGAGCGAGTCCTCGAGATTCTTGATCGCGAGCTCGGGATGAAGCGCTGTGCGATTGCACTCATCGAGGAGAACGGCGACCTTACAATTCAATATGCCCACGGAATGAGCGAGAACGAGCGCCAGCGTGGCCGCTACCGTCTCGATGAGGGAATCACGGGAAAGGTCGTGTCTACCGGAAAGCCCGTGGTGGTGCCTCAGGTGAGCAAAGAACCGCTCTTTCTGAATCGCACTCGGCGACGGCCCACAACCCAGGAAGAGTCTTTCATTTGTGTTCCAATCAAAGACCGAAGGAAGACTATTGGAGCGCTTTCGATTCTCTACCCGTTCAAACAGCACCGTCAGTTCGAAGATGAGCTCAAGCTTCTGACGATTGTCGCTTCGATCATCGCGCAGTCACTTCGACTGGCGCATATGGTCGAGCAGGAGAAAGCTCAACTCGCTGACGAGAACGCGCTGCTCAAACGGGAGCTCCAGGCGAAGTACGACTTCAGCAATATCATCGGCACCAGCAAGGAGATGCGTGAAGTCTACGAACAGGTCGCGCAGGTCGCGTCGACCGTGACGACGGTTCTGATCAGGGGAGAGTCGGGCACGGGAAAGGAACTGGTTGCCCACGCGATTCATTACACCAGCCCGCGGGGAACGAGACCCTTCGTCAAGGTGAATTGCGCTGCGCTCCCGGAATCGCTGATCGAGTCGGAGCTCTTTGGTCATGAAAAAGGTTCATTCACCGGAGCAGTGGCACGTAAGCGTGGACGCTTTGAACTGGCCGAAGGCGGCACTCTCTTTCTGGACGAAATTGGAGACCTTTCACCGGCGTTGCAGGTAAAGCTACTGAGAGTCCTTCAGGAACGCGAGTTCGAACGGGTTGGAGGAACCGAAACGATACGTGCCAACGTCCGGCTGATCGCCGCGACCAATGTCGATCTCGAGCAGGCCGTTCAGGATGGGCGTTTTCGCTCAGACCTCTATTACCGGCTGAACGTCTTCTCGATCTATATGCCGGCCCTCAGGGAGCGCAAGACGGACGTTCTACTGCTTGCCGACCACTTTCTCGAGAAATACAGCCGTCAGAACGGCAAGCGGATTAGACGGATATCAACGCCCGCGATTGACATGTTGATGAGCTATCACTGGCCGGGGAATGTGCGCGAGCTGGAGAATGTGATTGAGAGGGCGACCCTCGTGTGTGAGAGCAACGTGATTCACGGTTATCACCTGCCACCAACTCTCCAGACGGCGGAAGGGTCAGGGACCGTGACTCGCGCAAGTCTCGAACATTCGGTCGAGGCTTACGAGAAAGATCTGATCCAGGATGCGCTCAAAACGACGCGCGGGAACCGCGCTCGAGCCGCCCGCCTGCTCGACACGACCGAAAGGATCCTGGGGTACAAGGTCAAAAAGTACGACATCGAGTGCAAGCGATTCCGGCAATAGTGCACCTACAAAGTCGTCATTCGGGCTGCTAAAAACGACATTTTTGGCAGACGACATTTCGGGAGCCCTTCTTCTAAATAGCATCCTGCACACGACTTAGTGTGAGGGAGGGCTCTGGCAGGGAAGTTGCACGAAGAATACTGGAAGATCTGGAGGATCAAAGTGTCCTCCTGTAATTTTCGCGATAATCAATATCAAATTGCAAGATTGGGGAGATAGCTTAAGTCATGAGCAATACGCTGGCGGGTAATCAGGGTCGACTCTGGGCGATCAGTGAAATCAGCAGGAGGGTACCGAGAGTTGTACCTTCACTGGCCAAGGAGAAAGTATCAGAGATATTTGGGTCCAACACCTTCAACGACAAGGTCATGTCGGAGAAACTTCCGCGAGGCATCTACAAGGAATTAGCTCGAACGATCAGGCAGGGTGAGAAGCTGAATCCTGCGATCGCAAACGAAGTCTCACACGCGGTAAAGGAGTGGGCACTCGATAAAGGCGCGACACACTTCTGCCACTGGTTTCAGCCGCACACGGGACTGACCGCGGAAAAGCACGACGCATTCCTGACATTCAGTGATCAGGGACATCCGATTGAGCGCTTCAGCGGATCGCAGCTGATACAGAGTGAGCCTGATGCATCAAGCTTTCCGTCGGGCGGAATGCGCGCGACCTTTGAGGCGCGAGGATACACTGCATGGGACCCTTCAAGCCCGATTTTCATCTTTGACGGGCCGAACGGGAAGACGCTGTGCATTCCTTCGGTCTTCATTTCCTATCACGGTCATGCTCTCGACAAAAAGACCCCGCTGCTGCGTTCGATGGAGTATTTGAGCGAGCAGGCGCTGCGCGTCCTCAAGCTTTTCGGCAATACGACTGCAACCCGAGTGGTTCCGACGCTTGGACCGGAACAAGAGTACTTCCTCATTGACTACGCTTTCTACACGCTCCGCCCTGATCTGATCACTGCCGGGCGGACTCTGATTGGGAACAAACCTCCGAAGGGCCAGGAGCTCGAAGATCACTACTTCGGGAGTATCAAGGGAAGGATCCTCGCGTTCATGCAGGAAGCGGAGAACGAGCTATACAAGCTCGGAGTTCCCGTCAAGACGCGTCACAACGAGGTTGCTCCGAGCCAGTACGAATCGGCGCCCATCTTTGAAGAAGTAAATGTGGCGACCGATCACAATCAGATCACAATGGAGGTGTTTCGTCAGGTTTCGCGAAAGCATGGGTTGGCGTTGCTGCTCCACGAGAAACCTTTTGCCGGGATCAACGGCAGCGGCAAGCACAACAACTGGTCGCTCCAGGATTCTGACGGCAACAATCTCCTGGATCCGGGAGAGACACCGAAGGAGAATATCCAGTTCCTGGTCTTTCTTGTTGCGACGCTCAGAGCAGTCCACAAGCGAGCCGGTCTTCTGCGCGCGTCAATCGCAAGCTCGGGCAACGATCATCGCCTGGGAGCGAACGAGGCGCCACCGGCGATCATCTCTGCTTTTCTTGGCGAGCACCTTTCGGCAATTCTCGATTCGATCGAAAGCGGTACGGCGCAGGGGGAAACCGCCGAACAGAAGGTGATCAATCTCGGAATCTCGAAGCTCCCCGAAGTGGCGCGCGATAACACTGACCGCAACCGGACATCACCGTTTGCGTTCACCGGTAACAAATTCGAATTTCGCGCGATCGCATCATCAGCGACGACAGCGACTGCGATGATGACGCTCAATGCGGCAGTCGGCGAGGCTCTCGGCGAGCTTGCCGATTCGATTGAGAAACGGAAACTCAAGAACGGCGACTTTAACAAGGCTGTGATGGAGGTCGTCCGCGAGGTCGTAGTCGAGACGAAGGCGATTCGCTTTGAAGGTAACAACTATGCTCCGGAGTGGACCTCCGAGGCCGAAGCGCGAGGGCTTCAGAACCTGCGGACGACACCGGATGCACTTGCTCAGCTTCGCACGAAGGATGCTACCGACTTCTTTGTCAAGACTGGTACACTTAGCGCGGCCGAACTCGAAGCGCGGTTCCATATCGAAACGGAACGTTACATAAAGGATCTCGAAATCGAGATTCTGGCTTTGAGGGACATCGTCAAGACGATGGTATTGCCCGCAGCTTTCAAACACCTTGCCGTTGTCGCGGGAGCCGCGAAGAATCTTTCCGACATTGGCCTTGGGAAGGATGTACTCAAGGCTCAGGTGGCAGAGGCAGAATCGCTTGCTGGCATGATACAAAGACCTCAAGACCGAGCTTGAAGGACTCGATGCTGCGACGGCCGCAGCCGAAAGCGACGACATCGAACACAAAGCGGATGTTCTTGCGCATCGCGTCGCGCCCGCACTCGTGGCGGTGCGTGAGGTCTGCGACAAGATCGAAGAGACGGTCGACGATACACTCTGGCCCCTTCCGAAATATCGGGAAATGCTGTTCCTGCTTTGAAGATCGATTACGCCGGAGTGCGTAAAGATCGGAGCCAGGGGTTGAGTCTTCGAAACCCCTGGTTGCATTGAGAGAGAATGATCCCGGAGGGATACGAGAAACGATCTGGCGAAACCTGTCGTCTCCGCATCCCTCCGGGATGCAATTCGTCAATGGAATCAATCCAGGGGTTTCGAAGCTCAACCCCTGGCTACGTTCCCGCACCGCTCCGCGGTGTTGCGCTGCATAGCGCAGCGCGTTCCCAGGCGGTACTACATCCCAGGAGTTAGTGTATGGAAACAAAACCAGCTGGACCTCTGATGGAGTGTCTGATGCGTGAACGCGATCGATTCGCAAGCGACGAAGAGTTTCGCAAGTTCGCCCTTGAAGCGGTGCGTCAGTTTATAGCTGAGCTTCGCGGGCTTGATATCGAGCTCACGCTGCGGCCGAATCATTACGATTCGGGATCACTTTCTGACGCTCGCCGAAGCCGCACATCTAATATGGCGCAATGACCGTGGGGTGCTGTATCTTGCGAGGATGAAACGCAATCTACTTGCTCTATCGCTCCTCCTCTGCGCGGTCCCGGCACTCAGCACTCAGAAGCCGGCACCTCAACCCGGGCAGACCGCACTTGATCGATACATTGCCAAAGCTGACAGCGTCTACGCGTGGAAGCTTGTATCGCGTCTACCAGGTGATGGATATCAGGCGTTTGTCCTGGAGCTGACGTCACAGACGTGGCGTTCTGAGAAGGACGTCGACCGTCCGGTCTGGAAGCACTGGCTGACCGTCGTCAAGCCTGACAAAGTGACGAGCTCAAAGGCGCTGCTCTACATTGGCAGCGGCAACAATCTGAGTGGCCCTCCGAAATCAGCTCCGGAACGAGCGACGATGCTCGCGCTCGGCAGCAATTCAATTGTTGCTGACCTCGGTCAGGTCCCGAATCAGCCTCTCTTCTTTTCCGATTCAAAGGACAAGGCGAGATCGGAAGACGATCTGATTGCGTACACGCGCGTGAAACATATGGCCACGAAGGATGACGAGTGGCTCGTGCGCCTGGCGATGGTCAAAAGCGGAGTGCGCGCGATGGACGCCGTTCAGGAGTTCATGGCGGGCACGGACGGTGGAGGAGTGAAGATCGATGGCTTTGTCGTGACTGGTGGGTCGAAGCGGGGATGGACGACCTGGCTGGTTGGTGTCGTCGACAAGCGGGTCATCGGCATTGCACCCACGGTAATCGATGCGCTGAACTCTGAGATGATCACGCGTCACCACTATGAAGCGTACGGATTCTTTTCACCTTCGCTCAACGATTATGTGAATCACGGACTCTTTCCCGGCAAGATAGGAACGCCGGAGTACCAGGCGATACTTGCGATCGAGGATCCATACAATTATCTCAAGCGCGAGCGATTGCGAAGCATTCCCAAGTTCATCATGAATGCGTCAGGGGATCAGTTCTTTCTGCCAGACAATTCCCAGTTCTACTTTGACCGGATCGAAGGCGAGAAGTATTTGCGTTATGTCGAGAATGCGAAACACGATCTCGCGGGTAGCGATGCACGTGAAACTCTGCTCGCATTTTACGTTTCAGTGCTCGAAGGCAGGAAACGCCCGGTATTTGCCTGGAAGTCGGAAGGCCCTGGGACGCTGGTAGTAAACCCGAAGGATACGCCGGCGGAAGTTCGTTTGTGGCAGGCGACAAATCCGAAGGCCCGCGATTTTCGCGTCGACACGATCGGCAAAGCGTACACGAGCACGGTTCTCAAACCGCAGACCGACGGGAGTTATGTTGGTAAGGTTGAGCGACCGTCTGAAGGCTTTACAGCTTTCTTTGTCCAACTTACATATACGGGTTACGGGAAATATCCACTCAAATTCACTACCGGTGTCAGGGTAATACCGGACATATTGCCCCACAAATTTCCAAAGTAACTCAAGAATTACCACGGAACACACGGAAAAAAGACACGGAAAGACACGGAAACAACCAGAAAAGTTCAAGAATTAATTCCGTGTTTTTTCCGTGTCTCTTTCCGTGTGTTCCGTGGTAACTCTTCCCTTGTACTCGGCGGAAGACTAAAGCGGCGCCAAGTCGTGGATTGCTTATCGTATTCGCGATGTTGTGTAATACGGTGCGAAGGCACTCGACGTGGAGTCAATATCTCACTATCGGATTCTCAAACGGATCGGCGCGGGCGGAATGGGCGAGGTTTACCTTGGAGAAGATATTCGCCTCAGTCGAAAGGTAGCGATCAAAGTTCTCCCGCCGGATTTCACCGGTGATCGAGAGCGCATCCGCCGTTTTGCGTTGGAAGCGCGCGCTGCTTCATCTCTCAATCATCCCTACATTCTCACTATCTTTGACATCGGTGAAGAGAATGGACGGCATTTTATAGCGTCCGAGTTTGTCGAGGGACTAACACTTCGTCAGCTTTTGTCGGCCGGACCAATGAGTGTTCCCGATGCGCTGGATATAGCGATTCAGGCGGCGAGCGCGCTTTCGGCCGCGCACGATGCGGGCATCGTGCATCGCGACATCAAGCCTGAAAACATCATTCGCAGGCCAGATGGCTATATCAAGGTTCTCGATTTTGGTCTTGCCAAGCTCACCGAGGCGACTGAAACGGATTCGATGTCAGGACCAACCAAGTCACTTCTCGAAACAGAACCGGGAAGGGTTCTCGGTACGATCGCGTACATGTCACCGGAGCAGGCGCGAGGTCTGAAGCTTGACGGCCGTTCAGATATTTTCAGTCTCGGAGTCGTGCTTTATGAACTTCTTTCAGGCGCGCGGCCATTTGATGGTGCCACATCCACGGACGTGCTTGTAGCGCTGATCGAGAAGCAACCTGAGAGGCTTTCCAGCAAAACAAGTGACATTCCAAAGGAAGTCGAAGATATTGTTTCGAAATCGCTTGAGAAGGATGCCGCGGCCCGTTACCAGACGGCCTCGTCGATGCTCAGGGATCTCCGGCGCGCGAAAGCACGGATCGATTCGTCGGAGACGGAGGCTCTCAGTGAAACCATACCACTCGGTTCGAATCCATCTTTCGAAGATCTTCCGACAGTAGACGCGACTGCCGAGTCTTGGCCCGAAAGTCCGATTAACAGATGAGGCCGATCCTTTCGCTACATCGGTCTCTTCGACAGCGCGAAGCGGATCATCGGCCGACCTGCAGCAAGGACTACGCCGCCGTAATCGGCTTCTGACAGCCGGAGCTGTGCTCGTCGGAGTGCTGGCCGCCGTGGCCTGGTGGTTCTATTCTCGATCACCGGCGCGTATCGACAGTCTGGCAGTGATGCCTTTCTCGAATCAGCAGGCAGGGCGTGAGCAGGAATATTTAAGTGATGGCATTACCGAGTCATTGATCAGCCAGCTATCGCAGTTACCGGATCTGAGTGTTATCTCACGGAACTCTGTCTTTGCATTCAAGGGGAAACAGATTGATGTCCGTGATCTGGCGCAGACTCTGGGTGTCAATGCAGTGCTTTTTGGTGACGTGCGCCACGAGGGTGACGATGTCGTCATCAGTACAGAGCTCGTAGATTCAAAGACGCGGCGTCAGATCCTGGGGAGAGCAGTTTCGCAGAAAGGCGACGGATCTCATCGCACTCCAGGAGCAGATCGTAGGAGCGATCGCCAGCCGATTGCGATCTCGATTGGGCGCAACTGAGCGTGCGGCGGCCCTGACAATGCCAACTGCAAAAAACGACGCATATGATCTATATCTGCGAGCGCGCTATTTCTGGAATCAGGGCACTCCGACTTCGCTCAAGAAAGCCGACGAGCTGTTCGAGCGGGCAGCAGGCATCGATCACAAGTTCACACTTGCTGCTGCCGGGTGCGCTGCGTCGCACGCCTTTGGAGCAGATTACGATCAACCTCCCGACGAGTGCATGCCCAGGGCGAAGAGCGCAGCCCTTTCAGTTCTCAAGCGCAATGATCGGATTGCAGATGCTCACCTCACCCTTGCGCAGGTGAGCTGGTCCTATGATCGCGACTTTGCAACCGCGGAGCGGGTCTATCGCAGGGTAATTGAGCTCGAACCACAGAACGCGCTGGCACACTCACAATACGCTGAGATGCTTGCTGTGCTGGGACGAAAAAGCGATGCGCAGTCCGAAATCGATATCGCCATAAAATCAGCGCCGGCTTCGGCTCCGGTAGCGAAGACCGCAGCATTGGTCAAATACTACGATCGCCGCTACGACGAAGCTATTGAGATTCTCAAGCGCGCTGTTTCGCTCGATACACAATACTATCCGGCGCACGACCTGCTCGGTCGCGTGTATGAAGTAAAAGGGCTGAGGCTCGAAGCAATCGAGGAATATCTCAAGGCGCGCTTTCTGGTTGAGGAAGGTTCAGGGCTTCGCTCTTATTCTGCACACCTTGGCAGGCTCAAGGATGGATACGGACAAGGTGGCTGGGCTGGCTTTTGGCGCAAAGAACTCGAATACCTCGACGCCACTTCAAAGACCGCGTATGTGCCTCCTTCAGCGATCGGGGAAGCCTATCTGCGTCTCGATGATTCAACTCGAGCGCTTCAACAGTTAAATCGCGCAATCGACATTCGCGACGGATCTGCGCTGGCAATCCGGGTGGATCCTTTCTATGACAAGCTTCGTTCCGATTCCGGGTTTGACGCGCTCTCGAAACGCATCGAACTGATACCACCAGCCAGGTAAGAAACGGGATTTTTGATTTGACGACGCTAAAATTTCTTGGCGCAGCGCAAACCGTAACCGGCAGCCGCCACTTGCTCGAAGCCGACGGTTACCGCGTATTGATTGATTGCGGGCTTTTTCAGGGACTCAAAGAGCTCCGCTTGAGAAACTGGGAGCCCTTCCCGGTCAATCCGGCCTCAATCAATGCGGTGATTCTCACCCACGCGCATATCGATCACACCGGCTATCTTCCGCGGTTAGTGCGCGAGGGATTCAGAGGACCTGTCTACGCCACTCCGGCGTCAGTCGAGCTTGCCAGAATTCTTCTGCCTGACTCGGCATCGCTTCAGGAAGAGGAAGCTGCATACGCCAATCGCTCAGGGTATACAAAGCATGGTCCGGCGCTTCCTCTCTACACTATTCGCGATGCCAGCGCCGCGCTCAAACTGATTCAATCAGTCAAGTATGAAAAGAAGGTACAACTCAGCAAACGCCTCAGTTTTGAGTTTGTCGAAGCGGGTCACATCATCGGCTCCAGCTTCGTCAATATGGAAGTAGTCGGCGATGACGGCGGCATGACGCGAGTTCTGGCGACGGGAGACATTGGCCGATATGACGAACCGATACTCAATGATCCGCAGATGGTCGACGAAACGGACTACCTGATTCTCGAATCGACCTATGGCGACCGTGAACACCCCGACATTGACGTCAAGGACCAGCTTGCAGCGGTTATCAATGACACGAATGCAAGAGGTGGTCATGTTCTGATCCCTGCATTCGCAGTCGGCCGTACTCAACAGCTCATATACCTGCTGCGGGAGCTCGAGGATGAGAAGCGCATCCCCGTTCTTCCCGTGTTTGTCGACAGTCCAATGGCAGTAAGCGCGACGAAGCTCTATCTTCGACATCGCGAGAATCACGACCTCGACATGGAAGCGCTCGTTGACGCGAACCGTAATCCACTTGCGACGCATCGGTTCCATTTAGCAAGGACTGTTCCCGAGTCGAAAGCGGTCTCGGCTCAGGAAGAACCTTCGATAGTTATTTCCGCAAGCGGCATGGCAACGGGTGGGCGCATCCTGCATCACCTCAGAAAGCGCGTCCGCGATGAGAGGAACACCATACTTTTCGTAGGGTTCCAGGCCGAAGGAACTCGCGGCCGACGCCTCGTCGATGGCGAGAAAGAGATAAGGATGTTTGGTGAGTTGATTCCGGTGAGAGCGCGTATTGAGCAGATCGAGAGTCTCTCAGCTCACGGCGACTGGCGAGGAAATCCTGCGATGGCTTTCCGGATTCAAACGTGCCCCAAAACACGTCTTCCTGGTTCACGGCGAGCCTCGCGCCGCGGCTGCCCTCGAGACAAGAATTCGCGAACGATTCGGTTGGGAAGTGTCGATTCCGGGATATTTGGACGAGGTGAAGTTGTGAAGGAAGTGGTCAGTGGTCAGTGGCCAGTGAACAGTGGTTGAGTGGTCAGTGCTAGTGCGTCACGGATCGGTGCTCAGGGCTCAGTAGTTAGTTGCCAGTGACTCCCTTACCACTCTTCACCGACCACTGACCACTAGCCCACTTCTTCACCGACCACTGACCACTGACCACCGACCCTCTTCTTAAAACCCGCGCGAGAATGCAAAGTAGAAGATGTTCTTCTCCGGTGAGTGTACAAAATCCATTCGAACCGCCACGTCTTTGTTGTACCGGAACACGACTCCTCCGCCCCATCCCGCCCTCCAGGGCGCCTCGCTGTATTCGTTGTTTCTCAGAACTGCCGGATCGGTCTCCGATCGCGTATCGCCCCAGACGCGTCCGACGTCTCCAAAACCCGCAAGATCAATCCCCATCTCCTCCTTGAATGTATATACCGTGCGACGCAACTCGCCCGAATAGTAGAGGAGATTGTGTCCGATGAATCTCCAGTTGTTGAATCCTCTGACGGCGTTGCGGCCTCCCAGCCTGGTATCGAGGAAGAAGGGAATCTGACTTCCACCCTTGGGAGCGCGAGTGTCGTAGTACGTTCGCAGCGCCAAAGACGTTTTCGGCCCACCAAGTGGAATGTAGCCACGGGCGTCGATCTCCGCCTCGACCCAGCCGAAATCCTGCCTCGGTCCTTCCTTGACACTGTCGGCCGAACCGAAACGCGCATAGAAGTATCCGCCCCGTGTCAGAGGGCCCGAATCGTTACGATAATCAAGATCGATAAAGGCGCCGTAGCCGAAAATCCCGGTTCCCTGGAGTAGACCGGGGACGTAGCGAGTAGCCGGCAGTGTGTTCGGGTTGCCTGAGAATTCCTGGTCGATCGGAGGAAGGTCGTCACGGTTTCCCAGGTAGTTCGACGCGTTGTTGTAGAAGATGTAAACCCCCGTTGTCGTCTTTCTCGAGAGATCATAGGAAAAGATGCCACCAAAGAGGCGGGACTCGAGATCGTAGCTCGTTCGATCGTCAAGATTGGTCCGGTTGCCTATGCCATAGAATGGGTCCCTGGGCCGCCGTGAGTAACTCCACCAGACCTCTCCGTGACTTCGCTCATTGAATACCTTCGGCACGGTGGCAGCAACCTCGCCTCTAAAGTAAAACAAAGTCGACGTGATGAGCGACAGGCGCAACTCGACGCCGGGTATCTTATCCGCCGTCGTAAACTCCGCGCCAAATGCAAACCCGGCGCCCTGATCCAAGCCTCCGAGAATCGCGTTGATGTGTTTGTTACCAAAGTTCAGCGTCGTGCGGTCGTCACGCCGGGGTGCGTGCCGCTCTCGAGTCGAGAACCCCGAAATCAACTTCGTGGCAGCTACTCAGCTGAGGCGGTTCTGGCTTCGGCTCTGGTTCACGGCCCGTGGCTCCATCGGCGGCTCCCTCCGTGTGCATCGGAGGCTCGATCAGGAACCGTGCCGGGCGCAGAAGCTCCGAAGAAGTTGACTGTGCAAATGCAGGCACGCTTAAAAAAACCAAAAAAGCGGCCAAAGAAGCTGCAAGAAGTGGCAGGTTTTCGCATTCTCAGATAGTAGCATGACCGATGTCTAGCGTACTCAGAACCGTGCTAGAATTCGACTCGGCAATGACGTCAGACGAGTTCCAAGCTCGCTACGCGAAATCTATCGCCACGCTCTGGCGTAACATAATCCGGCAATATGAAGTTACCGAGACGGAGTTTGGCCGACGTTTGTACATGTCTGCCTCGCGAAGCGGTGAGCTCGATGCGGGTGACCCTACGCACTATCTGGAGAGCGTCAGAGTCGATGATCTTTGCCTGGTAATCGCCTGCGAGTCGGGAAATGATCTCGCCTGGAGAGACCTGGAAGCGTCCTATCGGCATTCTGTCGAGGTTGCAGCACGAACTCTCACACGAGACGATGCTGAAGCTGAAGACCTGACACAAGTGGTCTTCGCCGAGCTTTTTGGTCTGCGAGTCGAAGGCGAACATCGAGTCGGTAAACTTGCTCACTATTCCGGACGCGGTTCGCTTGCGGGCTGGTTGCGCGCCATCGTCTATCAGGAATTCATAAACCGCAAACGCCAGAATTCGCGCCTTGAACAGATCGAGGAAGTCGAAGAGTTCGAACGACTGGCAGCAAAGGCTACTCCGCTTTCGACGCCATTTGGACGTCCGGATCAGCTTGTAGATGCACGGTTGAGGCGCGCGACAGACGAAGCCATGGCCCGGGGATTTGCAGAGCTTGAACCCCGTGACCGGCTGCTCCTGAACTACTACTATTTTGATGAATTGACGCTCAAAGAGATTGGATCGTTGCTCAATGTTCACGAAGCGACGGTTTCACGATGGCTGCACAAGACGCTGATCAAGGCCAGAAAGAAGACCGAAGAGGTTCTTCGCCGTGATTACGGAATGCGGCGCAGTGAAGTGGCCGAATGTCTTCAATTAGCGGCTCAAGCCGAAATAGATGTTAAGGAGCTTCTCAGGGAGAGCAAGAGCTTCTAGAGGGCAAGTTTTGAGCCACAGTTCGTTCTTTTGATAAGGTGGTTTAGACAAATGGCGGTTGAACGTAACAATTCGGCGCACGACTTCGAAACGATGCTCAGCCTCCACTTGCAAAGGCGCGGCGGTCGTCGAGTGAGCTGCGAAGGTTTCGATCCGGATAGGGCCAGTGCATTTGTGGAAGGAGTGCTTGCGAGCGTCGAGGCCAGCCGGTACGAAGAGCATCTTTCCGGGTGCGGCACGTGCCGTCAGGCCGTAATAGATCTCAAGCGGATGTCATTGTCGGCGGAGCCCGAACGACTACCGCATCTCGTAACTCCTGAAGTCGCTAAAGTCGGGTGGTTCAAGGCGTTAGCTGATAGCTTCAGGGTGGCGCCTTTCCGATGGGCAACTGCCGCCGCCGGAGCGTGTGCCGTGGTGCTCGCTATAACGAGCTTCATTTCGCGCCAGCAGTCATTGAACAGCATGACTGAACGTGAGGCTGCCGGAGTCGTCTCGATGGCATCACCGGCTGCTGCTCCAGTGCCTGAAGCGGCGCGGAGGAGCAGATGTCTCGCGGGGTCAAGCCGTCACCCAGCCCAGCGACACTTCTGGCGAAGCGAAACGAGACGGCTTTGATCGCAGATCGCACTGCTGGTCAGCCGGCAGTCGAGCAGCCGGAACTCCCGAAGAGCCTAAATGAGCAGCAATTCGCGCTGGCGGCAGGTGCATTACCTCCGACTTCACCACCTGCTCTCGCTCTGGCAGACGCCATAGCTCCAGCAAACCCTGGAAGTGCGAGCTCGTTGCGCATGCGATCGGATCAACGCGCGGTCGCATTCGAGCGAGACGCGTCAGACAAGGCCGAGCAAGGGGCGGACCGTGCACGTGCGAGCAAGGCTGCAGCAGATTTTCTGCCTCAGCCCGATGCGCTGATGAAGAAGCTGGCTAAGCCGACTCCGACGCCGAATATCGAGGACGAGAACTTCCGCCCGATGACGCGCAAGGTTCGCGACAAAACATTTCGGTATGAGCGCGGGAAGTGGATTGATCAGGAGTTCAAGGTTCGAGTATCTCTTTCCGCGCACAGCGTGTCGAACGTGGAAGCCCTGAGTATGAAAAGCTGATCACAGACATACCCGAGCTAAAGGTGTTCTTCGACCTCGGTCCCGTCAACGTCGTCTGGCAACTGAAGGTCTACGAAGTGAAGTAAGTATGGAGTTCAAGCTTTAGCTTGTGGTTACAGTGAGACCACAAGCTAAAGCTTGAACTCAAACCCACTGGCCACTGACCACTATTCACAAATGACAACTGACAAATGTAAAGTCTTCTTCCATGAAGACTGCCGCCGCCCTCTTGATTGCACTCACACTGATTCCGCAACAGGTTCAACTTCCTTCCAAAGCCAAACCCGCAGATTGAAAAGATCGTAGCTGAAATCTCAGCGGAGAATATCGAGAAGATTGTCCGCAAGCTGGTCTCATTCGGGACACGGCATACGCTTTCGGATCAGGAGAGTCCAACACGCGGGATTGGCGCTGCGCGGCGTTGGATCAAAGAAGAGCTTGATCGCTATAGCCGCGAGTCTGGAGGCCGTCTCCTGGTCACCGAAGACGAGTTCATTCAGCCTGCCACGCAGCGAGTGCCGAGGGAAGTAAAGCTGGTCAACGTTGTCGCTACGCTGCCCGGAATTCAGGCCGAAGCGCGCGACCGTGTCTACGTGGTAAGCGGCCACTACGACTCGATATGCTCACCACAAAGCGACGTGAACTGTGATGCTCCCGGTGCGAATGATGACGCATCGGGCACCGCAGCCGTGATGGAGATGGCTCGAATCATGTCGAAGTACGAGTTCGATGCGACCATCGTCTTTATGGCGGTTCCGGGTGAAGAACAGGGGTTGCTCGGCGCACGTCACTGGGCAGAAGCGGCAAAGACGAAGAATATGAACATCGGTGCGATGTTCACGAATGACATTATCGGGAACACCCTGGGTGGAAATGGCGTGAGAGATAATAGAAGGGTGAGAGTCTTTTCAGAAGGTGTTTCCTCAGCCGAGACAGAGGCTGAAGCTCGACAGCGACAGGGAGTAGGTGGCGAGAACGATAGTACCTCGAGACAACTTGCGCGGTTTATCAAAGAGACAGGGGAGCGTTACGTGAACAATTTCGAAGTGACGCTTGTCTTCCGGCGGGACCGCTATGGCCGCGGCGGTGATCACATTCCGTTTCTCGAGCGAGGCTGGCCTGCTGTCCGCTTCACCGAGCCGAACGAAGCATTCTCGCGCCAGCACCAGCGCATTCGTGAAGAGAATGGAATCAAGTACGGCGATGTGCCGGAAATGGTAGACTTTCCTTACGTCGCCCAGGTAGCCAGAGTAAATGCGGCTTCGCTCGCCAGCCTGGCTCTTGCGCCCGCGTCACCTTCAACAGTCAGGTTCCGAAGCGCACGTCAGGAATACGATACCCTGATCACGTGGGAAAAGAATAAGGAGCCGGACACAAATGGTTACCGCATTGTCTGGCGCGATACGTGGCAGCCCTTCTGGACAAGGTCGATCGAGGTGGGAAACGTGACTGAATATGTGATGAAAGGTCTTTCGAAAGATGACTATTTTTTTGCGGTGCAAGCAATTGATCGCGATGGCAATGCCAGTGTTCCATCCTTTCCGCGCGCGCCAATGAGGCAGTGACATGAAATCTGTTCTCCTGATCGCAATTCTTTTCCTGGTAGTGACCGAGAGCTCTGCAGCGACGCAGAATCCTCAGAGCCGCAAGCAGCGGCCAGCGAAGAATCCCCCTCAATACCCGAACATCATTACGCCAACTCCTGAAGACAAAGCCAACACGCCAAAAACCGACGTGCCAACTGAAGCCGCGTCTCCGATTGCTACTCCGGAGTTTGTGCGAGCTCTCGAAGCATTGAACGGGGAGCTCAAACAACTGGTGCAGGAAATCCGCGCGATGAATGTGCGTCAGCAGGCACAACTCGACATGCTCAAACTGACGCGCGCTGACGGACTTCTTGCAAACTACGAACGCGAGCTTAAGGCGGTAACCGAACAGACGACCCGTCTCGACAATGAAGAACTGGCTGTCACGGAATCGCTCAAGCCGGATGCGCTCGTTGCACGTGTGAACCAGCTTGGGACGCTCGATCGTGATGCGACTATGCGGCGCATGAAGAGCGATTTCGAGGCACGACTGCTTGCTATTCAAACGGAAAAGGCGCGTTTGCAGCCCCAGGAGGCCGAACTCCGCCAAATAGTTGAGGCCTTGAGATCATCAAATGAGGATACTGAACGGCGTCTGATTCTGGTCGAAGAGGCGCTCCGGCAGCTCTCGACTCCACGCCCGCCTGAAGAAAAGAAACCCTGATTTGACGCAGAAGCTGCAGGAAGGTGAGAATGGCGATGAGAACTGAGTGCTGAGTGCTGAGTGCTGAGTGCTGAGTATGGGGTTTGAGTTCAAGCTTTAGCTTGTGGTTGCATTCTGAGGCCTTGTTGATCTGCGGAATGCAACCACAAGCTAAAGCTTGAACTCAAACCCCATACTCAGCACTCAGCACTCAGCACTCAGCACCCATTTCGTTTCGCCCCATCTTGAGGAGGCACACCCTTGAAGAAAAGTAACAACATACGACGACGGGAGTTTCTGAAAGGCTCCGCGGTAACGGGAATCGCCGCGCCAGCCTTTCTTCGTGGCAGCGCGAGCGCGCTGCAAGCTCAGCTTCCACTCGTAGTTTCGAGTGCCAATGTAAGCCGTTCTCCTGACGGCCAGGTGTTCCAGGGCGGGATAGCGTGTGTAACGCGCGCCATGGAGATGGTCAAAAGCGGTCGCGATACGCTCGAATCAGTTGTCGCGGGTGTCAATATTGTCGAGAATGATCCGCGAGACAACTCAGTCGGATACGGTGGTCTTCCCAATGAGGAAGGCGAAGTCGAGCTTGATGCCTCAGTAATGCACGGACCGTCCCGGCGTGCAGGCGCTGTAGCGAGCCTCAAGTACATCAAGAATCCTTCCAATGTTGCGAAGCTGGTTCTTGAGAGAACCGATCACATTCTTCTTGTCGGTGAAGGTGCGTTGCGTTTTGCGGTCAAGCACGGATTCAAGAAGGAAGACCTGCTGACTGAGGAGTCGCGAAAAGTGTGGCTGCAGTGGCGGGAGGAGATGAGCGGCAAGGACGCCTGGGGCCCAAGTTCTGACCACCCGAAGCCGAATCCTCAAAAGCCGGTTACCAGACGCGAAAGTTCGCCGGACGAGATTGCCTTCCGCGAGTGGGCTTCTCGAATTATCAGTGAACGTCCTACAGGCACGATCAATTGTCTGGCGATCAACGCGAGTGGAGATATCTCCGGAGTGACGACAACCTCAGGACTCGCCTGGAAAATACCGGGCCGCGTCGGCGACTCGCCGCTGATCGGCTGCGGGGTCTACGTCGACAATGAAGTTGGTGCAGCGGGCTCGACTGGACGAGGCGAGGAGTGCATCTACATCAACGGTTCGAGGACGGTCGTCGAAAACATGCGCCGCGGAATGTCACCTTCTGAGGCCGCTATGGACGCGATCAAGCGCGTTTCGGCGCGTTACAACAACAATCTCGACGAGCTGCGCAAATTCAATCTCAACTTTTATGCATTGAACAAAAAAGGGGAGTACGGAGGCGCAGTGCTGTGGAAGGGCGCAAAGTTTGCAGTGCATGACGGAAAGGAAGCCAGGCTTGTAGATTCCGCCTTTTTATACGAGAGGAACCGATAGGAAGGGGTCAGGGGTCAGGGGTCAGGGATCGGGGTATGGAGTTCAAGCTTCAGCTTGCTCCTGGAAGCGATAATGATACCAGACAAGCTGAAAGCTTGAACTCCATACCCTGATCCCTCGACCCCTGACCCCTGACCCCTGCTTTGATGCTATGGAAGTTTGTGTAATTGGAACGGGGTACGTTGGGCTGGTAACGGGAACGTGCCTCGCTTTTCTTGGTCGAAACGTCACATGCGTTGACATCGACGAAGATAAGATCGCGACGCTCAGCAGAGGAGAATTACCCTTTTATGAACCGCGACTGGCTTCGCTCATGGCGGGCGGAGTTCAGCGTGGACTCTTGAGCTTTTCGACAAATCTCCCGAAAGCCGTTCGCGCATCAGAGATCGTTTTTATTGCGGTAGGAACGCCGCCACAACCTACAGGAAAACCAGATCTCTCAGCAGTTGAGGCCGTGGCGCGCTCGATCGGTCGCGCTCTCGATCACCAGCGCCGCCGGATTGTAGTCAACAAGTCAACCGTTCCCATCGGCTCCGGCAACTGGGTTGAAATGCTGATCAAAGAAGGTCTGCGAGAGAATACCGAAGCCGCCGGAAGCAGCAATCAACCTCTCTTCTCAGTTGCATCCAACCCGGAATTCCTGCGTGAGGGAACCGCGATTCACGATACTCTTTATCCTGATCGAATTGTGATTGGCGCGGCCGATACATATGCAACCGAGCGTCTTCGAGCACTCTATGAACCGATTATCGAGCAGACCTTCAATCCGCCAGCATCATCGCCTCGTCCTGCCGATCTGACCGCGGTGCCGGTAGTAACAACAGACCTGGCGTCGGCCGAGATGATCAAATACGCAGCCAACGCATTTCTCGCGACAAAGATCAGCTTTGCAAATGAGATCGCGAACATCTGCGAGCGCGTGGGCGCAGACATCAAGGAAGTCGTCCGGGGTTTTGGCCTCGACAGTCGCATTGGTCCGAGATTTCTTAATGCAGGGGTCGGGTGGGGTGGCTCGTGCTTTGGCAAAGATCTGGCCGCGCTAATCGATGTCGCTCACGAATACGGCTATGAGCCAAGTCTTCTGACATCGTCGGTCGACGTGAATCGCCGTCAAAGACAACTGATTGTTCAAAAGCTGCAAGAGACGCTGAAGATCATCAAGGGGCGCACGATAGGTTTGCTCGGGCTGGCATTCAAGCCGGAGACCGATGATCTTCGCGATGCGCCTGCGATTGAGATTGCAAGACAGTTGCTGGAGATGGGCGCGAGGGTAAAGGCGCATGATCCAGTCGCTATCGAGGCGTGCAGCGCGAAACACCCGCAACTCAAAGTGGAGTACAGCCCGGATCCTTTGAGTCTCGCGTCAGGTTGCGATGCCCTGGTACTGGTGACTGAATGGGAACAATTTCAGCATCTGAATCCTGTCGAGATCGGGGCAGTAATGAATACGAAGGTAATTGTTGACGGGCGGAACATGCTCGATCGCGAAGCGTTCGAGGCCGCCGGGTTCAAGTATCGAGCAGTGGGAAGGTGAAGATGCGTATTGTGATTACAGGCGGCGCCGGTTTCATCGGCAGCCATTTGACTGATCGGCTTCTCGAGGAGGGTCATAGCGTCGTTGTTCTCGATAATCTGATTACCGGCGCTCTTTCGAATGTCGCGGCGCACCGCGGCAATCCGCAATTCGAGTTCATCCATCACGATGTCAGCAATCATATCCATATTGCCGGCACGATTGACTGGGTGCTCCATTTTGCCAGTCCGGCGAGTCCAATCGATTACCTGAAGTTCCCGATCCCGACGTTGAAGGTCGGAGCGTTAGGCACTCACAACGCGCTTGGGCTTGCAAAAGCGCGGGGAGCGCGCTTCCTGCTGGCTTCGACATCGGAAGTATATGGAGATCCGCTGGTCCATCCCCAGCCGGAGACCTACTGGGGCAACGTCAATCCTATCGGACCACGCGGCGTCTATGATGAAGCGAAGCGATTTGCTGAAGCGCTTGCCATGGCGTATCACCGCGAGCACAAGCTCGACATCCGTATAGTGCGTATTTTCAACACTTATGGCCCCCGGAACCGGGTCGATGACGGCCGCGTTGTACCGACGTTTATCAATCAGGCCATAAAAGGCGAGCCGCTCACGGTTTTTGGTGAAGGCAGCCAGACGCGAAGTTTCCAGTACGTGGCGGACCTTGTCGAGGGCGTGAGGAAGCTTATGGGGGCGGACTATCATTCGCCTGTAAATATAGGCAATCCGAGAGAGTTGACGATCATGGAATTCGCGAAACTGATCCTTGAACTGACTGGAAGCTCAAGCCGCATCGTCTACCGGGCGCTGCCTGAAGACGATCCAAAGACGAGGCAGCCTGATATTTCGAGGGCAAGGGAAGTTCTCGGCTGGGAGCCGCAGATTCCGGTCGAGGAAGGGCTCCAAAGGACTATTGAATGGTACCGAACGGGGATCAAGACCCAACAGGCGACATAGGCTCGGATCGCCGTTAGTCTGCATTCTACACAGGTTTGTGGTTGACACCTTGACCAGTTTTCGGGTACAAACTTAGTGCGTTCCTGATTCGATGGAATCGTAACTCTTGAATAACCGACCGGCTACGGTGCAGTGGGAGGCCGTGCTGACCCGACAGGGTTCGGGGAATGCCGTTGACCAAAGACTTTAAAAAAAGCATGCCGAGCCACTTGAGCATCGGCGCAGACCTTCTTGAATTTTGTTTTTTGCTAACGGGAGGATCAATCATGAGTCGTAAACCAACGATGTTGCGGAAGATCATTTCCGTGGTGCTGATGCTATCGGTCGCCGGTTTCTATTCGCTCGGGACAACGTCGGTGCTGGCTCAGACGGCACAGAAGGCAGCGGGCGAGGTGTCTGTCGTCGGCTCTGCGACCATCAACGGCACTGCTGCGATTTCCGGTGCAACAGTCTTCAGTGATACCACGATCAAGACAGCGCAAAAACGGTGCGGTAACCGTCAACCTTGGAAAACTCGGACGAGTTGAACTCGGACCGGAATCAGAAATGTTGGTGAAGTTCGCCGATGGCACGGTTGGCGGCAAGCTGACTGGCGGCCGCGCAGTTGTCAGCGCTCCGGCTGGCGTGGCGGTTTCAGTCGCTACGGCAGATGGCGTGGCGGCGTCCGAAGGCAAGCAGGCAGTTGCGTTGACTGTTGACGTCTCCTGCGGAAACACGCGAGTTGCTTCGACCAAAAGCGATGCCAAACTCACATCCGGCAGCAAGGTCGAGCACGTAGCTGCGGGACAGGAAGTTGCCGTCGGTACGCAGGCGAGCCAGGCTCCGCGCTGCACGCGGCTGCTGACCAGCAGTATCGCACGGAATGAGCGGTGGGGCGATCGCTGCGCTCATCATTGCTGGAGTTGGTGCGTCGGTTGCCGGAATCATCGCTGCGGCGAGTTCGGACAATGTCACTCCAACCTCTATCGTCGTGAGCGGTTTCCGTCCATAAGTGGCGAACTAACCTGGTTTCCAATACCGGCGCGCCAGTTTCTGGCGCGCCATTTCATTTTGCAGGATGTTGTACCGCCTTTAGGCGGAATCTTCGCGTCCAGGGAATTGCAGCGTCTCTCAATGAAGGTTCCACTTCTCGATCTGAAAGCCCAATATCAGACGATTCGAGAAGAGACGATGGCTGCTGTCAACGCAGTCTTCGAATCTCAACAGTTTATTCTCGGACCTGAAGTTGAAGCATTCGAACGTGAGACGGCTCTGTACTGCGAGAGCCAGTTCGCTGTTGCCTGCGCTTCCGGGTCTGATGCCCTCCTTCTCGCGCTGATGGCACTCGGGATCGAAGCAGGCGATGAGGTCATTACTCCCTCGTTTACATTCTTTGCAACCGGCTCAGCAATCGCGCGTCTGGGTGCCAGACCTGTCTATGTGGACATTCGTGCACCAGACTTCAATCTGGATCCGGAGCTGATCGAAAAAGCAGTCACCCCGCGAACGCGCGCAATCATGCCCGTTCATCTCTTCGGCCAGTGCGCCGACATGGACGCCATCCTTGAAGTTGCATCCAGGCATGGATTGGCTGTAGTCGAGGATGCGGCTCAAGCGATCGGCGCGGAGTATCATGGACGGCGCGCCGGCACGATGGGCGTCATCGGGTGCTTCAGCTTTTTTCCTTCGAAGAATCTCGGCGGAGCTGGTGACGGCGGGCTGTTGACCACGGATGATCCGCAAATAGCAGCGAAGCTGCGAATGCTTCGCGTCCACGGGATGGAGCCAAAGTACTATCATCACGTTATCGGCATAAACAGCCGGCTCGATGCATTGCAGGCAGCAGTGTTACGCGTCAAGCTGCGTCATCTCGAAAGTTGGACTGAAAGACGCCGCTCGAATGCGGCCCGGTATGAGACTCTTTTCGAAGAGCGTGGCGTGACGAGTGTTGTGCGTCCACCTGTAAAACCGGGGCTCAGGCACATCTACAACCAATACACGATACGCGTATCGAAACGAGATGACCTGATGAATCACCTTCGCGATGCGGGGATCGGTTCTGAAGTCTATTACCCTGTTCCGCTTCATCTTCAGGAATGCTTCGCGTATCTCGGCTATCGGACAGGAGACCTTCCCGTCGCTGAGCATGCGGCGGCCGAGGTTTTGTCGTTACCGATTTATCCTGAGCTGACCCCCGAGATGCAGGAATATGTAGTCTCACAGATTGCGGGTTTCTATAATGACTGATAGTCGAGAGAATCATACTTTGACGCATAGGCCTCGAAGACTGAGACGCACGAGTGCACTCCGCACTCTCGTGCGCGAAACACGCCTTGACCCGGCGCAATTGATCTATCCCCTTTTTGTCTGTCCTGGCGAAGGTGTGCGCCGCGAAATCCAGTCGATGCCCGGAGTCTTCAATCTGTCGATTGATGAGCTTGTTAAGGAAGCCAGCGCTGCAGTTCAGGATGGAATTACGTCGGTGATTGTGTTTGGTCTTCCTGAGTCAAAGGACGAGAGTGGAACTGGCGCATGGGCAGAGGACGGAATTACCCAGAAGGCGATCCGCGCGCTCAAGCGGGAAGTGAAGAACCTCCTGGTGATTGCAGATACCTGCCTTTGCGAATATACCGATCACGGACATTGCGGAATCATCAAAGATGGTGACGTAGCAAATGACCCGACTCTCGATCTGCTCGGGCGCACGGCCGTCAGCCAGGCGAAGGCAGGCGCAGATATCATTGCTCCGTCAGGAATGATGGATGGAATGGTCGGAGCAATTCGAACAAGCCTTGACGCGGCCGGTCTTAGCGACACACCGATCATGTCTTATGCCATCAAGTACGCATCGTCTTTTTATGGTCCGTTTCGAGAAGCCGCCGACAGTGCCCCTCAGTTTGGGGACCGCCGAGGTTACCAGATGGATCCGGCAAACGTCAGGGAAGCCATGCGCGAAGCAGAGCTCGACGTGCTCGAGGGCGCTGACATGCTGATGGTCAAACCTGCACTCCCGTTTCTTGATGTCATTCGCGCCGCGCGAGAGAGCTTCGACCTCCCACTGGCCGCCTATCAGGTATCCGGCGAGTATGCGCAGATAAAGGCTGCAGGCCGGCTGGGCTGGATCGATGAAGAACGTGTGATGCTCGAAAGCCTGACATCGATCAAGCGCGCAGGAGCAGATATTATCCTTACTTATTTTGCGAGAGATTTTGTGAAGCTGGTCTAATAACCTGGAATCCCCCCGGCAAGCAGTAAATCCGACATAACGAAAAGAGAAACGTCGGATTGATCATCCGAGACGAAGAAGGCTTGCAGATCCATGTCGCTAGTTTTCGAGCCACAGCCCTGAGGGAAAGGTCTCTGTTCCAAATCTCAATGGTTCGCCAGGCGTTCATATCCCCGCCCGCTAAGTGAAAACTTTGACAGCGCCAAGTCAAAAATGGGTTCCTAAATCGCTCTTGTGCTTGCGAGGCTACACCCGACAGGACCTCGTCTCGGACCTGATCGCAGGTGTGACGGTGGGCTTAGTTGCACTTCCGTTGGCTATGGCGTTTGGGATCGCTTCTGGCGTCACGCCCCAGGCAGGGATTTACACGGCCGTAGTGGCCGGCTTTCTCGTATCGGCTTTGGGCGGTTCACGCCTTCAGATCGGCGGCCCCACCGGGGCGTTCGTGGTCATCGTTGCTGGAATCATCGCGGCCCACGGTATCTCTGGCCTGCTGATGGTTACCTTAATGGCCGGCGTGATCCTCCTGCTCATGGGAGTGACAGGCTTGGGGACGGCTGTGAAATATATCCCCCGCCCGGTCACTATTGGATTCACGAACGGCATTGCCGTCCTCATCGCTTCGACCCAGATCAAAGACTTCCTGGGCCTTGAGACCGGCGCCTTACCAAGTGATTTCGTATTGCGTATGCGCCTCCTGGCGGATAATCTTGGCAGCATCCACTGGCTTACCCTGGTAGTTGCCATCAGTTCTCTCGCCATCATTTTGCTGCTCCCGAGACTGACTAAGCGCGTCCCTGGCTCAATCGTCGCCCTCGTGCTGGCTACTCTCGCCGTGGCCGCTCTCGGACTTCCCGTAGAGACCGTCGGGAGTAGGTTCGGCGGTATCCCGACTGGCTTGCCAGATGTTTCCATACCACAATTTCGTCCCGAACTGATCGTTCCTTTGCTGCCGGCGGCCGTCACCGTAGCGATGCTGGCCGCCATTGAGAGCCTTCTATCCGCGGTAGTCGCGGATAATATGAGCGGCGACAGACATAACTCCACCATGGAACTGATCGCACAGGGCATTGCTAACATTGCCGTCCCTTTGATCGGAGGTATACCGGCCACGGGCGCGATCGCGCGCACGGCCACGAACATCAGATCAGGCGCTCGCACACCGGTTGCGGGAATGGTCCACGCATTGACGTTGCTCGTCATTTTACTGGTTGCCGCGCCTCTCGCACGTTTCATTCCGCTGGCCACGTTGGCAGCTATCCTCTTCGTGGTCGCCTATAACATGAGTGAATGGCGCGAAGTAAGGACGATACTCAAGCTTTCAAAAGCGGACATAGCGGTGTGGGTTATGACGTTCGCCTTGACCGTGCTGGCCGACCTGACTGTAGCGGTCGAGATCGGAATGCTCTTAGCAGCGCTGCTGTACATCTATCGGGTCTCGCAGACGACTACGGTGGTCCCGGTGACCGAGGAATATATCGAGGACGGTCGTCCGCACGTCCTGCAAGACAAGCTGCTGCCTCCCTACGTCCTGGTCCTGCGGATACATGGTCCGTTTTTGTTCGGGGCAACGGAGAAACTGTCCGATGCGACAGTCGATGTAGACTCGCTTCCACCTGTAGTGATCTTGCGTCTCAGAAATATGACAGCCATTGACGCTACGGGCCTGCACGAGTTGGAGAGGCTCACTGAGCGCCTGCGCGCCACGGGTCGCACACTGCTTTTGTGTGGCGCCCGTAGTCAACCGGAACAGTTGTTGAGGCAGTCGACGTTCCTTCAGTATCTCGGCGAGGAGAACATGCTTCCACATGTTGAAGCGGCGTTATCGCGCGCCCGCGAAGTCTACGAAGCGGGGCGGCGATCCACTGGTCAATCCGGTCAATAAGGTTCTCTCTTAGACTTAGTCAACTGGGGCGCTGAAGCGGATCACTTCCGTATAGCCGAATTGATCGAACCCGGCCTTCGGCCGGGGACACTTCGCGTGGCATAATGTCCAGGACAGTGCCTGAGCCTAGCTCCGCCAGGGGCCAAAGAGTCAGGAACATGCGCCACAAGCGAGTTGTCATCACTCATTACGGCGGCCCGGAAGTGATCACCGCCATCGAAGAAGATATCCCCACCCCAAAGGCAGGCGAGGTACGAGTGAAGGTGTTGGCGGCGGGGGTCAGTCTGCCGGACGTCCTGGCGCGCGAGGGCGTCCATCCCGAAACGCCGCGCGTGCCTTACACGCCGGGTTGGGATCTCGTCGGAACCGTCGATCAACTCGGCGAAGGCGTGACTGGCTTCGAACTGCGCCAGACAGTCGCCGCCATGCCCATCCACGGGTGCTACGCGCAGTACGTGTGCGTGCCCCAACGCAAGCTCGTCCCCGTGCCTGCGGGATTGGACGCGGCGGAGGCGGTCGCCGTGGTGTTGAACTACATCACCGCGTATCAGATGCTGCATCGATCGGCGAAGGCCCAGCCCGGACAGAGCATGTTGATCCACGGGGCCTCGGGTGGCGTCGGCTCCGCGATGTTGCAGTTGGCGAAGCTGGCCGGCGTCGAGATGTACGGAACGTGTTCGGCGCAGGGGGCCACAGTGGTCCGGGAACTGGGCGGCATCCCCATCGACTACAAGAACGCGGACTTCGTGAAGGAGATTCATCGCCTTACCGGTGACGGCGTCGACGCCGTGTTCGACGGCATCGGCGGAGACAATCTGTGGCGCTCCCGCGACGCCCTGCGCGAGGGCGGCCGCGTGGTAACCTACGGCTTCCAGTCGAAATTGCGTAGGGGACGCGTGGCTTCCGGCAGCGAGGGGCGTCATACCATTCGCGAGTCCGCTGAATTGGGTTGGTTCATCCTGCGCAATTGGTTCAAGCCCGGCCGAAAGAGCATGGTGCCGTACAGCATCCAGATGGTTGATGCGGTTCAAACCGGCGTGGTTCCGTCATGACCTGCTAACGCTGCTCGACCTGCTGAAACAAGGCAAGATCAAGCCCCTGATCGCGCAACGGTTGCCGCTCGAAGAGGCGCGCCGCGCGCACGAGATGCTGGGCGAAGGCGGAGTGCTGGGCAAGATCGTACTGCTGCCGAACGGCTAGCGAACATGGCTCCCGGCCGTTCTTCTTGAAGTTCTTTATTCATTTGCCATAGCTCGTCGTCCGAAGATGATCTCTCGATGGCGGGGAACAGGGTGCCCTCTTCGAAGCGTATGTGGAGCTGGAGCGCTTCTCCGAGCTCGCTGAGCAGACTGCCTTCGATCGTCTCAAGCCTCGCCAGCTTGTCGCGCAACCCGGCAACCAGTCGCGTGATTTCAACGTGCTGGCGTAACGTTTCTGTGATTTCAAGAGCATCCGGCGACTTATGTTTTGCCAACAGCGGCAATACGAACTGCTCTTCCTGCAAAAAGTGCCTCTGCAGATCGCTCTCCCAGAAATTCGCAAAACGGACGGCGGCGTCTTTCGAGCTGTCAGGATCGTTTGCCTCTCCCACGATTTTCAGGTTTCTGGCCTGAACCAGAGCGTGATGATGATCGTGAGAGAGAGGGTAGAGACTTCGATGACGCTTCATGCTTTGATCCACGTTCCGGTCAGAAATGCCATAAGTCAGGGAACTCTGTGCCCATCTGTGCTTCCCGCGAACTGGATCTCCTGGACCTCCGGCACTCCATAGGGGGATCTCAGGCGGGCGATCGTAACTTTGAAAACGTCGGCTTTTTCGCGCTCAACGTGGATGCAGTGGAACGAGGCAACAAGCTTTGTCTCGTCGATCTGTTTACCGCGATAGATGTAGGTGCAGGCTTCGCCGTTTGCCATTCTCTGCTCGTCGTGGACCACAAGGTACTCGCCACGCAAGAGCACGCCACCGAGTTTGACAAGGTCGGTGAACTCAACGACGGCAGATTCGACGCGCGGTGTGGCCGCGCTCGTTTCTGACGACCAAGAGCCGCCAGCAAGGATGAACATCCCGAACAGCACTAATGTGACCTGAATAATGCGTTTCATAATCGGCCTCCTGACTTTCAGAAATCCTGACTGTCCAACGTTTGGGCAATCGATGTGCCAGCGGATCTCCTTTCTTTTCAGATTCTTTTCGTGACCAGGGAGACAAAAGTGGGGAGAACTCCGCAACTGTGCGTTAAATCACGCGCCACTTTCCCGGCGCGCTCGTTGTTTCAAGCGCCCATGCAATAGTGCTCACCAAATCCGCAGACTCCGGACTTCCCCGGCGCGCTCGGCAGCGTTCTCCATTTCGACCGCTCGCGGGAAAAGGATGTTGTTCTCCAGATGGATGTGCACGTGCAGGTCGGCTTCTAACTCCTGCAATGCCTGATAAAGAGCCTGAAAGCTGGCACAAGCATTTGGCGGCAGTGTGTAACCCTCAGTGATATGCCGCAGCTCGACCAGCAACTCGCCCGCTCTGTCGTGCTCCTCGGTCATCATCCGCACCGGATTTCGCACGGTAATAAAGAACGGTGGCATGACAGATCGTCCTTCGGAGACGGCCTTTTCCATTCGCTCAATGAAAGGGAAGAGCACTTGCTCCTCTTTGAGCATATGCGGAATCAGATCCTGCTTAAGGTGTTCAAACACCTTTCGAAGCTCTATCAATTCAGGATGATTCTCCGCGTGCTTCAAACACACCTTGTCGGCCAGCGTTTCCAACCGGGCCAGTTCCTGTCTGGTAAACAAGTGATGCTTGTCAACGATGTAGGCCGCCAGCGACGTGAGTGATTCGGCTTGCCAGTCGCGCAGCTTATCGCCAGGGTTGATGGCGTATGCAGCAGTTGCCAGAAGTTCAAGAATCGGACTGACGGGCAGATCCAATTTTTGGCAGGCGTCTTCAAGCGTGCGGCCTCCGCCGCAACAGTAATCGATGCCCAACTGCTCGAAGATGCGAGTCGCACCCGGCACTGTGACGGCCAACTCGCCAACTTTGTTCAATTTATTGACTGACATAGAACTCCTTTGGTATCCAAATGAAGAAGATTGTTAACATGCTCGTTTTCACTACACTTGCAGCTTATCGGTCTGCGTTCGCACACACAGTGACTTAAGTCATCGTTTGGAAATTTTTGCCGTGGTGTGATGGTTACCCAGGAAGCGTCAATCCTGAGGGAAAACGATGAGCTTGCGATCCACTCTGGGTCTGCCGAGAGAGCATGGCGCGTGGGCGATGTTCTATGTGCCGTTCATGCTTGGCATTCTGGTGGCAGGGAGGGTCTCGCTGCCAGTTCTGCTATTGCTGCTGGCAACTTCGGCTGTTTTTATCTCGCGCGAATCCTTGTTGATATGGTGGCGCTCCAGGAGCCGCGGTCGCAAAACCCTGGCCTCCCGCAGGGCGGGGCGCTTGTTGCTCGTCTATCTCGCAAGTGCTGTGGCGAGTGGCGTTCCGCTGATTTTGTTCTACCGGCTTTACTGGCTGTTGCCACTCGCCTTGATCGGGGGCGTGTTATTGGTGGTCAATGGTAAGCAGGGGACGCGGTTAGAAGATCGCTCCGTAACGAGCGAAGTCCTGGCGATCGTGGGATTAACGCTAACGGCACCGGCAGCATATTACGTCGCGCGTGGAGAATGGGACCAGTGGGCTGTGTGGCTGTGGATGCTGAGCTCAGCCTATTTCGCCAGCAGCGTCTTTTACGTCAAGCTGCGTGTGACTGGACTGCATGCGAGGCGGCCAGACGACAGGCGCCGCGCGCGTTGGCAATGCATTGCTTATCATGTGTTTTTGCTTACAGCGCTGTCGGTGCTTTCCATTACGGGCAGCCTTTCACTTTTCGTCTTGCTCGCCTTTACACCCGCGTTGATCCGCACGTTATGGAGCCTGCTAAAGCCGGCGCCATCCCTAAACCTGAAGCGCATCGGAATTACCGAGATTGTCTATGCGCTGATCTTTTTGCTTTTCACGACGCTCACCTTCGGGATGGCTGAATAGCGGATCGTCCGAGAGCACCTATGCTGGCCTGGCGCATGCGCTGCGAAGCAGCGCTAGCCACCGCGGAGCGGTGGGAGAACGTAGCCAGGGGTTGAGTCTTCGAAACCCCTGGTTGCATGTGTGAGAATGGTTACATCCCGGAGGGATGCGAGAAACGGATCCGTAAAACGTCGCCACTTCTCGCATCCCTCCGGGATGCACTGGTCAACGGAATCGGTCCAGGGGTTTCGAAGACTCAACCCCTGGCTACGTTCTCTCACCGCTCCGCGGTGATTGCGTGCTTCGCAGCGTAGCGGAATGCTGGAACTTGGCGCTACCTGGAGTTCAAGCTTTAGCTTGCCAGCATTCGAAGTGTCACCCATTCTCCATCGGGTTTCCGTTCCACAACCGTGAACTGTTCCCTGACGAACGCAGCTTCAACATCGCCTTCCTGTTCAATAAGAATACCGGAAGCAATAAGAACACCTTTTGGTCGTAGCACTCTCGCGAACATTTCTGAAAGCGTAATCAGCACATCTGCAGTCAGGTTCGCAGTGACGCAATCAAAACTCCTCGCCTTCATATGCAGCGAGATTGTTTACTTCGAACGACACGTCGTCACCAACGCCATTGATTGCCGCATTCTCGATTGCGACTTCAATCGCTTCAGGATCGATATCAAAACCCACAACGCGAGAAGATTCCGGTGCGAGCTTCAACGCGGCAATCGCGAGAATTCCGGTTCCTGTTCCAACATCGAGAAGAGAACCACCCTTCCAGTGCGCGTCCAGCATCTCAAGACACCCGCGCGTAGTTTCGTGCGTTCCGGTTCCAAATGCCATTCCAGGATCAATCTGAACCACAACTCGATCTGAGTCGACGACTTCATCGATCTTCCATGAAGGCGCAATGATAAGGCGGTCTCCTATCTGGACAGGCGAGTAGCCCTTCTTCCATTCGGAGAGCCAATCCTCATCGGCAACAGTGAGGGCTTTCACCGACCTGAGAGCGTTCGGAGCTACCTCCGCCAACCGGAGCGCGGCGAGCAGCTGATCGCGCATTTCTCCCTCGTCTCTGGGTGTATCGAAATACGCTCGCAGCACGATAACGCCGGGTTCGGCGTCAGAGAATTCAATGCCGGTTGTGCCAGCAATCCAAAGCTGTGCGTTTACAGCCTGTTCCGCGACTCGCAGAATCTCGAGCTCAAGCGCATGCCAGACTTTCATTTGTCGGCGATTCCAAGGTCATCCAGTGTTCGTGGATCATTTCGCCAGTGTTCCTGCACGCGCACAAACAGATGGAGCCTGACGTGGCGTTCAAGAAGCTGCTTCGATCCTCCTGCGGGCTTCTATTCCTACCTGTTTAAGGCGCTGCCCTCCGCGGCCGATTATGATCGGCTTTTGTGATTCCCGTTCGACATAGATGACGCAATGAATCTCGGTCGCATCGGGTTCTTCCGTCCAGTTCTCGACACGCACGGCGGATGTGAATGGAATCTCTTCTGACGTCACCGAAAGAATCTGCTCGCGTACCAGCTCGGCGACGATCGTCCGTTCAGTCTGGTCAGTATATTGATCGGGATCGTAAAGCGGATCACCTTCGGGAAGATAGTCGATGACAGTTCGAACGAGCAGGTCGCATCCGTCGCCTGTGCGCGCAGAGATCGGAATGACCTCGGCAAAGTCATGTTCGCGGCGATAACTGTCGATAAGCGGCAACAACTCGCGTTTGTTCGGAATCAGGTCGATCTTGTTGAGAATGAGGAGCGTTTTTTTGTTAGCGTTTTTTACAAGGTCGAGAGTATAGCGGTCTCCGGCGCCAAGGCTCGAACCTGCATCACGAATCAGAAGCGCGACATCGACAGTCGAGAGCGCATCCGTGACTGTACCCATCATTCTACGGTTGAGCGCATAGCCAGGCTTATGGATGCCAGGCGTGTCTACAAAAACAATCTGACCTTGAGGAACGTTCAGGATGCCGAGGATTCGAGTACGAGTTGTTTGAGGTTTGTCTGAAACCGCGGCGATATGCTCACCCACGAGGTGATTGAGGAGAGTTGACTTCCCCGCATTGGGCCGCCCGATGAGGGCGGCCAGTCCCGAGTGAAACTTCGAGTCGGAGTTCATTGAGTGCTGGGATGAGGGTACGTTGTACCGGCTTTTAGCCGGAAGCGTCACATTCGAATATTCGAATGTGACGCTCCGGCTAAAAGCGGTACAACGTACCCTAATGACCGGTCATTCTGACTAAACGTTGCGTGGCTGGCAATCTCGGCGCCGGCTCTTTCTGCTTCAACAACGTCTTCGGCCACTCGCCCCACACGGACGCGATTGACGCGTCGCTCGTCGCCTTCGAGAATTTCGAACCTCAGACCGCGGAAATCGATTGATTCTCCGGGTTTTGGCAAATGGCCGAACACATTGATGACGAGACCGGCGACGGTTGAAAAGTCGTCGTCAGCAAGCTCGACATCCATACGCCTTTCAAGCTTTCCTACTTCGACGTTCCCCTTCACGATGAAGCGGCCGTCTTCCTCGTGCACGATTTCCGCCTCGATTCCTTCGGATTCAGGCTCATCCTCGTCCTCGATCTCGCCGACGATCTCTTCGACCAGGTCCTCGAGTGTGACTATTCCTGCCAGGCCGCCGTACTCATCAATAACGATAGCCATCTGGACCTTGGCCTTCTGCATCTCGCGCAGCATCTCGTCGGTCGGTTTGGTCTTCGGTACGAAATAGGTTGGCCGAGCGAGCTCAATCGCCGTTTGCTCGAGCCGGTTCTCGGCCCAGGATGCGAGGAGGTCGCGAACGTAGATTATCCCTTCTATATTGTCGAGCTGTTCCCGAAATACCGGCAGTCGCGAGTACTTTGATTCAACCATCATTTCGCGGACGGCGAGGAGAGGCTGCGTCGCCTCGATTGCAATAATGATTGGCGCGCGGCGTCATTACTTCACCGACTGTGCGGTCGCTGAAGCGGATGATCGACTGGATCATCTCGCCTTCATCCTCTTCGAGAATGCCTGCCTGCTCGCCCACATCGATCAGAGCCTTGATCTCGCCGACATCATCTGTATGTTCGACCTCTTCAACTGCCGCCGGCTCGTCGTCCCTCAGGCCTCTGAGATAACGATAGATAGGATGTGCAATCAATGCGAGGACCGGATAGATAGGCCGCAGAGGATATCGCAGACGCAATAATGTTTTAGCCGGATCATTTTGAGTGAGGAGCAGTGGAATCACCTGCCGGAAGAGGATCAGCGTGACGAGCATCACTCCGAATGCTACGAGCAGAAAATGACTGTTGCTTATCTGAAAGGAGATCGATGAGATGAGAATCGCAATTGAGGCGATCGAGAGATGGATTCCAAAAGTTACAGTGAAACTGAAGCGTCGATGGTGCTCGATGATTCCGCGCAGGAATGACTGATGCGCCGCTTTTTCGCTGGCGAGAATGCGCAGTGAAACGTCGCTCAGCTCGTCGAGCGCACTCTTCGCTGTTGCGACGATTACCAGAACTAGAATGAAAATAGCGGTTAGAACTATCTCAGCTTCCATCGAGCAATTGGCGCCTCAAGCGCCTTTCGAGCCGGTTCATCTCTCCGTTGTCAGTCTCGTGATCGAAACCCGCCAGATGAAGGATTCCGTGAATCACGAGGTGCTCGAGCTCACGTTCGAGCTCAAGCGATAACTGGCGCGCATACTTTTCGGCCGTCTCGACCGAAATGATAACATCGCCCAGGTGCTGCGCCGTCCGGCGCCTCTTCATAAGAAAAACTTAATACATCGGTCGCCGAGTCGATTCCGCGATAAGCACGGTTCAATTTTCGCATCGCGCGGTCTCGAATGAAAGTCACATCGAGCGTCGCGTCAGGGCGCCCAATCCGGTCCAAAACCGTCCGCGCCAGCCGGGCTAACCCTTCAGAATCCACCCGGCAATACCGCTGCCGATTGATAATCTCGACGGGAAGCATAAGAGAGGGGGTCGGGGGTCGGGGGTCAGGGTCGGGTATGGAGTTCAAGCTTTAGCTTGCTGGTCGGTAACCCGATTGTTGAAACAGCAAGCTGAAGCTTGAACTCCATACCCCGACCCCTGACCCCTGACCCCCTTCTTCTAAATACTAATCTTCTTGCTGTGCTCGTCGTAGGCCCTGATGATCATCTGCACTAGATGGTGGCGTACGACGTCGTGCTCGTTGAATTCGACGAATGCGAGGCCCTCGATATTACGGACTACGCGTTGTGCTTCGACGAGGCCGGATTTGCGGCCTGATGGCAAGTCGATCTGCGTGACATCGCCGGTGATGACTGCCTTGGACCCGAAGCCGATCCGTGTCAGAAACATTTTCATCTGCTCCGAGGTCGTGTTCTGGGCTTCGTCCAGAATGATAAAAGCGTCGGCCAGCGTTCGACCTCGCATAAACGCGAGCGGCGCAACCTCAATCACTCTCTTCTCGAGAAACTGCGTCACGCGCTCATACTCCATGAGATCGAACAGGGAATCGTAAAGTGGTCGCAAATAGGGATCAACCTTGTCCTGAAGGTCGCCGGGAAGAAAGCCGAGCTTCTCGCCGGCTTCGACAGCGGGGCGTGCCAGGACGATCCGGTTGACGCGTTTCGTCATCAGATACTGCAGAGCCATTGCAACCGCGAGAAATGTCTTGCCGGTACCGGCAGGGCCTATCCCAAAAACGATGTCGTGCTGTTCGATCGCTTCGAGGTACAGGCGCTGGTTCGGTGAGCGGGCCGTGACTGACTTTCGACCGGTTGGATTTATGCGCTTCTGTGTAGAGAACAGCTCTTTCAGCGATGCAGTTCGGTCCTCTGCAATTTGCTTGAATGCAGAGCGCAGCTCAGCGTCGGAAGGAGCACGCCCTTCACCGAAGAGCTGGCTGTAGTCTTTCAATATGCGGTCGACGACGGCCACATCGGCCTCATCGCCCTCGACCGTGAGCTCGCCCCCTCGTGCGCCGACCCTCACGCTCAGGAGTGATTCCAGATACTTGATGTTCTGATCGTACGGTCCGAAGAGAGCTTCGAGGCCGCGTTCGGGCAATGTAATCTTCATTGAACGCATTAGAGTAGAGTTAGATCAGCTTAGAAAGATGAGCTGGACTGCGCTCGCGGCAAAGCTCAGAGCGATTCCAAGAATCAGAAACGACCAGCCGGCGAAAACTCCACCGAACTCGAATATTCGAAGCAGCGGAGCTATTCGTTCAAGTGCACGGTAGGCCGCCTTCGCAAAGAAGCCAAAAATCCAATTGACGAAAACAATGAGCATCAAGCTCATCAGAAAGAAGATGACGCCAAGAAGAATAGTCCCGGCAAGGAAGCGTACGCCTGTAAAAACACTTCCGGCTCCAAACGCGATCAGGCTGTTGCCCAGACCTGAGAGAATGACAATCAAATAGTTGAGCACGAGCGCGACGACATAGCAGACGATCGCGGTCGATATCAACAGCATCAGTATCGCAGGGTCAAAGTTCAGCGCGCGCTTCAAGGGGAAATAGAACCGCGATTGGCGCATGTTTTTGATCATTCGATCTGCGGGATGCGACGTCAGCTGAAACCAACGCCCAAACGGGTTGACCCTCAACACATCATTCAAATACCGCAGGACAAGAAGAGCGACTACAATAATCACCACGCCGAGGTAGACGTACCACGACACGAAGTTGATGAATTGTGCAGCTTGCAGAATGTACTCGCCGGCTGAAACAAGAGGAGAAGGATTCATAATTAGTACGTTTTACTTCAAGCTCTTCTCACCAAAAATCGCCGTCCCAATCCTGACGATCGTTGCGCCTTCTTCTATGGCAATCTCAAAATCGTGGCTCATTCCCATAGAGAGATCGCGAAGCTCAATTCCCTGATCGCGCGCTTCATCTCGCAGCTCGCGAAGCCGCGAGAAGTATGGCCTTACTCGTTCGACTGGTTCAAGGTAAGGTGGCACCGTCATCAATCCGCGCAGCTCTATGTTTGGAAATCGAGAGATACTCTCTGCAAGTATCACTGCCTGATCCTCCGCGACTCCGGATTTTGTCGCTTCGGCACCCAGATTGACTTCCAGAAGACATTTGAGGGTTCGATTCTGTTCGCTTGCGATTCGATCGAGGCGTTCAGCCAGAATGAGACTGTCGACAGACTGAATTGCGTCGAAAAGCTCGCATGCGCGGCGCGCTTTGTTCGCCTGCAGGTGACCAATGAAATGCCATTCGATTCGATGCTCATCCCGCAGAGGTTCGAGCTCGATCACTTTTCCTGATGCTTCCTGAACGCGATTCTCTCCAAAGACGCGAAGACCGGCGTCTGCCGCCTCCCGAATGCGATCCGCCGACACGGTCTTGGTAACTGCACAAAGCGTAATCTCGGCTCGATCGCGGCCTGCGCGCGCGCACGCCTGCGCAATCCGGTCTTCGGTGTCGCGAAGACGCCGGGTCAATTCGCTTGCGTGTGAGAGCGAAGCCTGATCGGCAGCCGTGGATGGAATCGGGTCCGTCAACCTTTCGGTTCGTAGTAGCTCTGTCGATGCTGGATGACGACCAGTTTGGGATCGATCTGATCGCCGAGATTGACCTTTACCTGAATCTTTCGACGCTTTCCTTCCTTGCGGGAATTCGATGACGCGTAACCAATGCTGTATTGATTCCTGGTAAGTGCTGATATCGATTGGAGCACTGATGGAATCTCGCCAGGAAATGTAACCGGGAAATATCGGCCGCCCGTCGTATCGGCGAAGGTTTTGAGCGTATTCTGCGCCTGGAGGAGTGTCATCCGGTCCGGTATCCCGAAAGGCACGCGCATCGGGTCCAGATACTGATCATACTTCTTCAGGAACATGTTGCCGGTCCCGATGATGTATACGGGGACTCCCGCGTTCTCAACGACTCTGCGTGCCTGGTCGTAATTGATCTTGCTGAAAGTGTCCATCCCCGACGCAATCAGAAGAATGGCTGTTCGACCTTCGACCTCTTCGAGTCCTGCGTAATCCGATTTCTCGCTCTTGTTCTCCTCGAGGACGACACTGTCTCCGATCCCTCCTCGAAGGACAAAATTCATCGTGTCAAAAAGATTACTCTCGCTGAATGCCGGATTGTTGCGGATCAGCAGATTTACCGCAGCTGCCAGCTTGGAGGCGTCATCTGTGAAATCGACGATCGGAGTCGGCCGGATATCGTAGGCGACGATCGATACAAAATCTTTCGGCTTGACGAAGGTTCTGACAAATTCATATGCAGGTCGAAGCACTTCTTCGCGGCCATACCCGTAGGGTCCTGTCGATGCCGATCCGAGCAGATCGACGATCTTGCTGTATTCAACTATCAGGACCATGGTCAAAGGAGCTTCAGGCGTCGTGAAGTTCTCTATGTCCTGCTTGACACCATCCTCATAGACTTCGAACTGCTCTTTGGTCAAACCGCGAATGACACTGCCCGTCTTCTTGTTGAAGACGACGGCTTCGACGTTAACGAGGTCGGTCGAGATCGAGATCGCTGCGGGAGGCTGGGTCTTATCAACTTTCTTCTCGTCCTGCTTCTTTTGCTCCTCAGGGTCGCCTGTCGCGCCGGGATTCTTCTTCTGCTTCTCACCTGACTTTCGCCCTGCCTGCGCAAACGCATCCGGCGGGAGAGCGGCGAGAGCCAGCGACAATGAAACAACCAGGCCAATCAGGATGGCAAAAGCGGCGCCGCGATATCTTTGCGGATACGACATAGAGATTGATTCCTCCTTGCTTACCCTGAAGGCAGGCAAAAGACTACTATCAGTCTATCAGATAGCCGGGTCGCGAGAAAAGTTTGCCTCGTTCAGGCCAAACCCCGACTTTTTCGGGGTACGGATCGCCTTGCGTTCCTGAAATCGTGGGTGCTAAAATCTTTGATTGTTGTTACGTACAAAAGGTCACTGACCGCGCCCCCTGCGAATCTAGGGCAGATGACTAAGAGAAACCCAAGCCTATAGCGCATTTATTCTAATTCATTCGTCATACCACACTCCACGGACTGCGGAGTAGAGGAGTGAGTATCTTAATGCCCGAAAAACGCTTTTATACCTTTGTTTTCGCGCCTTCCGCGAGCTCGCCATTCAGGAAGCTCAATATTCACTATCGAACAATTTACCTGGTTTTAGCCCTTGCGGTTGTTGGTCTGGTTACGGTCGGAGTCGGCGCATTTCGACTGACGAGGCACGCGATTGTGCTGGCTAAGTTCAATCTAATGCAGGTCGAAAACCGCCAACTCAAAGACGAGAATGACCAGGTGCGAAATAATCTCGACCGGATTCAGGGACGGATTGCTGTCATCGAAACGACATCGCGAAAGCTCGCTGAGGTTTCAGGGATAGCTCGCAAAGAGGACGTCAGCCAGAATGTCGGCAGTGGCGGTCCGAGCGGAACGAGCGGCGGGACCTCAACGAGATCGAGCAGGCGACTGTGGCTCTCGAACGCGAGATCCGTCAAATCAAGGAAGTCGTGGATCGCGATCAGGTCAGGCTTTCGTCGACACCCGATGGGTGGCCAGTTCGAGGATACGTCACCGATGGTTTCGGCGGCCGCCGGAATCCAATGGGTGGTGGGTACGAGGCTCACTCAGGCCTCGACATCGCAACCACATTCGGCACCGCGATTGAATCAACTGCCGACGGCATCGTGATCTATGCAGGCAGCTATTTCGGTTATGGAAATGTCGTCGTCATCGATCATGGATATGGAATCACCACGCGCTACGCACATATGTCGCGGATCGATGTCGCCGTAGGCGCCCGCGTGCATCGCAGGATGCAGATCGGAGCCGTAGGAAGCACCGGCCGTTCCACGGGCCCACATTGCCACTACGAAGTCCGCCTTCACGATCGTCCGGTCAATCCGTTCAATTATCTGACGATTGGCAGATCCTAAGGCATGGAGTTCAAGCTTCAGCTTGCTCTTCGAGAAACACGCGTGTCTCGGACGCGTGGGCGTGTCGGTGACCCGACCGTTAGGGATCGGGCCTTACGCTCAACGATGCATCGCTTGCAACCCTCCACCAACAGTTCGACTACTGGCACGCTTTCGCTCAGGCGGTGACTCAGACTTACTGCCCCGCAATGCTGCAAGCCAGAACTCCTGAACTGACTCCTAAGCATGGTGCTCTTGCAAGCTGATTACCTTCAATTTTTCCTGCTTGACTGAAGCGATCGCGCTCACTCCTGCACTTGCGCCAGTAAGCGTGGTGAAGGTCACGATGTTGTAATTCATGGCTGCGCGCCGGATTGCTTTCTCATCGTAGAACGATGAACGGCCGAGGGGTGTATTCACTATCATATCGATCGCGTTGCTCTTTATCAGGTCAACCACATTGGGCCGGCCTTCGTTCACTTTGAATACGCGTTCGCAGGGAACACCGGCATCAGCCAGATAGCTGGCTGTGCCGCGCGTGGCTACTATCTTGAAGCCTAGCTCGTGAAGGCGGCGAGCAACTCTGAGCGCGGTTACCTTGTCGCTGTCATTCACACTGATGAACGCTGTGCCTTCGAGTGGCAGGCGCGCGCCTGCTCCTATTTGAGCTTTTGCAAACGCGGCTCCAAACGTCTCTGCCATTCCCATGACCTCGCCCGTCGATCGCATTTCGGGGCCGAGCATCGGATCAACTCCGGGAAACTTGACGAACGGAAAGACCGGCGCTTTGATGAAGAAATCGGCTACCGGCAGCTCGTCAGGAAGATTGAACTCGTTGAGCTTCCTGCCTGTCATTACACGAGCCGCTATTTTCGCCAGGGGCACCCCGGTCGCCTTCGACACAAATGGAACAGTACGCGAAGCTCGCGGGTTTACTTCGAGCACGTAAACAATGTCATCCTTGATCGCAAACTGAATATTCATGAGCCCGCGCACATCGAGCGCGCTTGCGAGCTGGCGCGTGTATTTGCGCATAGTTTCGACGTGATCCTGCTTGACCATGTAGGTCGGAAGAATGCTCGACGAATCGCCCGAATGTATGCCGGCTTCTTCGATGTGCTCCTGAATTCCCGCAATCACGCATCTTTCGCCATCAGCAAGCGCGTCGACATCAACCTCGAAGGCATCTTCAAGAAAACGGTCGATCAACACCGGCTTTTCAGGTGAGGCCTCGACCGCATTCTGCATATAGCCCTCGAGGCTGGCCTCATCGTAAACAATCATCATCGCGCGGCCGCCAAGCACGTAACTTGGGCGCACGAGCACCGGATATCCGATCGATGCTGCGACACGTCGTGCTTCATCGACTGAGATTGCTGTGCCATTAACCGGCTGCGGGATGTGCAGATCCGCGAGCAGCTTGCCAAATCGCTTGCGATCCTCCGCCAGATCGATCGACTCAGGACTGGTTCCGATGATCGGTACACCCGCATCGTGCAGCCGCATTGCCAGATTGAGTGGCGTCTGTCCTCCGAACTGGACAATGACACCCGTAGGCTTCTCGAGCTGGACGATATGCATGACGTCTTCGAACGTCAGCGGCTCGAAATAGAGACGATCAGATGTATCGTAGTCGGTCGAGACGGTCTCGGGATTGCAATTCACCATGATCGTCTCGTATCCATCCTCCTTGAGCGCAAAGGCGGCATGACAGCAGCAATAATCGAACTCGATTCCCTGGCCGATGCGATTGGGCCCTGAACCGAGGATCATGATTTTCTTTCCGTCCTGTGGGTCGGCTTCGCATTCGCTCTCGTAAGTCGAATAGAGATACGGTGTAAACGACTCGAATTCTGCGCCGCACGTATCTACGCGCTTGTAGACCGGAACAATCCCTTCTTTCAGCCGCCGCTCGCGCACTACCTCCTCGCGAACCTTGAGCAGCTCAGCGAGCCGGACATCAGAGAATCCGAAACGCTTGGCATTGCGCAGCATTTCACTCGAGAGCGAGAGAATGTCCTCCTGAGCGATCAGACGCTGCATGGCGACAATCTGTTCGAGCTGCGTCAAGAACCACGGATCGATGCTCGTCAATTCATAAAGCTCGTCGACGGTCCAGTTGCGTTCAAATGCGGCGTGCAGGTAATGAATTCGCTCGGCATTCGGAATGATCAGTTTGCGACGCAAAGTCTCATCATCCACATTCCCGACGAAAACCGAGCCGCGGTGCTCGAGTGATCGCACGCCTTTCAGAAATGCTTCCTTGAAAGTGCGGCCGACGGCCATAGCCTCGCCAACCGACTTCATCTGAGTTCCGAGAACTGCATCGACACCCGGGAACTTCTCGAACGCCCATTTTGGGATCTTGACGACGACATAATCGATTGTCGGTTCGAACGAGGCCGGCGTCTTCTTGGTGATGTCGTTCGTAATCTCGTCGAGCGTGTATCCGACGGCGAGCTTGGCGGCAATCTTGGCAATCGGGAATCCGGTCGCTTTGGATGCCAGAGCTGATGATCGCGACACGCGTGGATTCATCTCGATCACACGCAGCGATCCGTCACGCGGGCTGACTGCGAACTGAATGTTCGAGCCGCCCGTCTCTACACCTACTTTGCGAATGATCCTGATGGCTGCGTCGCGCATGAGTCTGATACTCGCGATCGGTGAGCGTCTGCGCTGGAGCGACGGTGATCGAATCACCGGTATGGACGCCCATGGCATCAAAGTTCTCGATCGAGCAGATAATCACGACATTGTCCGCAAGGTCGCGCATCACCTCGAGCTCGAACTCTTTCCATCCGATGATCGACTCTTCGACAAGAATTTCGCTGATGGGACTTGCGGTCAGGCCGCGCTCTGCGATCTCTTCAAACTCTTCACTGTTGAATGCGATGCCGCCGCCAGTGCCACCGAGCGTGAAGCTTGGCCGGATGATGATCGGAAAATCGATCTCCTGGGCGGCTTCAAGCGTCTGCTCAATCGTGCGGCAGAAACGGGCTTTCGGCATCACCAGGCCGATCTCATCCATTGCCTGTTTGAACAGCAGGCGATCCTCGGCGACTTTTATTGCATTCAGCTTTGCGCCGATTAACTCGACGCCATTGCGCTCGAGAACGCCCGCTTCAGCCAGTTTGACCGTGAGATTGAGTGCCGTCTGTCCGCCGACTGTGGGGAGCAGCGCGTCTGGCTTTTCGCGTTCGATAATCGCGGTCAGCGTTTCCACAGTGAGCGGCTCGACGTATGTCCGGTCAGCGAGCTCCGGATCGGTCATGATCGTAGCCGGATTCGAATTGACAAGGACGACTTCGAAACCTTCCTGCTTGAGAGCTTTACAGGCCTGAGTCCCGGAATAGTCGAACTCGCACGCCTGGCCGATTACGATGGGGCCCGAGCCGATAATGAGTATTCTGTGTATGTCTTCGCGTTTTGGCATGGTTCAAACTAACCAACATACCGTCGGAGAGAGCAGACTTCAAGTACGTTGTACCGCCTTCAGCAACGTACCGGAAACATATTCTTTCGCTCGATCAATAGCTCTGTCGAGCGGCTCGCCATTTGCCAGGTTGGCCGCTATTGCGGACGACAGCTTGCATCCGGTGCCGTGCGTATTGCTCCCCTCAATGCGTTCTCCCTCGAAGAGCCGGATGCCCTGTTCGCTTGCGAGTACATCCGTGGCGGATTTCGTGAGGTGGCCACCTTTCACGAGAACCGCGGTGCGAGCCGAATCTCGAAGTTGAATCGCGGCCTTCTGCATCTCGTCGATGTTTGTCACCTCGAGGCCTGTCAGAATCTCGGCTTCTGCCATGTTCGGCGTTACGATGTCTGCGAGAGGCATCAGACGCTCCGCAAGAACCCTGGCGGCACTTCGGTCGATCAAGTCAAATCCGCTGGTTGAGCGGATGACCGGGTCGAGCACGACGTTTGGAAGGTTGTATCGTTCGATGATGCCCGCTACAGCTTCAATCACTTCGAGTGTCGGAAGCATTCCTATCTTGACTGCCGCGAGCTTGAACTCTTCGATGATTGGCTCGATTTGCGCCCGCACGACGTCAGCCGGTTGGTGGTATACGCCGTAAACTTTGTGAGTGTTCTGCGAGGTCAGCGATGTGATTGCGGCGGTGCCAAAACAGCCGAAAGCTGCAAATGCTCTCAGGTCGGCAAGAATGCCGGCGCCTCCGGATGGATCGAGACCTGCGATTGTTATGACTACACGCATTGAGTTGCAGGTGAAGTATATCACTCGCTTTCTAATGAAACTTTCTTCGACCTTCCATCATTAGATTCGCTCTTAGGGTAGAAGCGCTTCCCCCTCGGGCGCGCGAATCGAAGGAGGTTGTATGAGACGGTGGATGAGATTGGTTGCACTGACTTCTTTGGTCGTCTTAACGTTTTCTGTGAGCGGAATGGCGCAAGGTGTTCGGCGTGATTGCAGAAGAAGTATTAACGAGCGTCAGGTCAATCAGCAGTATCGTATCCGCAACGGTATTCGCAACGACGAGCTGACGAGGACGGAAGTGGCACGGCTTGAAAGGCAGCAGGCGAATATCGCGCTTGCTGAAGCTCGAGCTCGTAATTCGGGTGATGTATTCACAGTGCGCGAACGTGCGCGAATTCAGGATCGATTGATCAATTCGAGCCGGAACGTCTACCGGCAGAAACACGACGCGCAGGATCGTGATCGGTGAAGATTGACAGGCATGTAGATACCGCGTTCGAAAGCAGACCACACAGCTAGAAGACTTGAGACTCAAACTTATTGAGTTCTGAGTTCAATGCTCTTAGTCTCGGGTCTTGCATTCCGTGAACTCCTGTCTTTCAGGCGGTACTACATGCCTTTTGCCTTCGGCAATCGAAACCAGAAGCGGGTACCGCGCTCCGCTCCCGGCTCGTGGCCGATCTCACCGCCCCATTGCTCAACTGTAATTCGACAGAAGTAGAGTCCAAGACCAATCTTTCCCTTGCCCTGCGCCCCTTGCGAGAGCTTCTGGAAAAGATGTGGCGCGACGTCGGGTCCTACGCCAGGACCGCAATCATCGATCGTTGCCAGAACTGACGAGTCCTCATCCTTCAATTCAACTGTCACACTTGTTCCGGCAGGGCTGAACCGTAGCGCGTTCTCAATCAGATTCGCAAAAATGCGTTCCAGCCGTGACTCTTCTCCGACGACGCGCAAATTCGACTCTTGTGCGGTGCCAGCTTTGAACACAATTTTCACCTGCGCCAGATCAAAGGCGGGCGTCAAAAGCTCGATAGCTGAGCGGGCGGCCTTAAAGATGCCTGGAGCTTTGGCAGGATCAGTTTCAAATGACTCAAGTGATGCGACCTCGGCGGCAAATGCATCCAGAATCTCGCCGATCAGGTGCTCCTGACGACGTGCCTGTCTCAGACCGATATCAACAAGAACCTGCCCTTCTTCAGAAAGATTCTCTCGTTCAAGCAGCTCAAAGCCGCCACGAATTCCCATAAGCGGGCCTGACAGATCGTGGACGATGCAGTGGAGCAGAACCTCTTTCTTCTGTACTTCCTTGAGAAGCTTCCGGTAGCTCAGGTTGAGCTCGTTTCCTTTCTGCTGCACTTCACGCTGGCGCGCCTCACTTTCAGTTGCATCAAGAAAAAGAAGCCAGTAGCCATCGGGTCTTTGAAATACGTGTATATCAGCAGGCCGCGCGCCGTCTGTCTTCACACATTCAAGGAGAATGGATTCAACGCCATCAAGTGGAATGAGTCCGGAAAGAAAAAAAGCCTTTTCGCAGACCGGTTCTCCAAGCACTAAGCCTTCAAGGCCGTATTCATGCAGCGGCCCGCCCTTATCGAGAAGCGCTGTATTTCGATCGACATGCAGAAAGGCCGGCGATCGCTGTTCAACCTCGAGGGAACGCAGGTAGTCAACGATTGCGGTTGGAAGACTGTTCATTTCTCTCCGACGAGCGCGCGTGCAAGGAAAGTGAAAGCATCATCGACACCCGCGCCGGTCTTCGCGCTGCCGAGTATCACTCGCCATCCTCGCGCTGTCAGTTCGTCGATGACGCGATCGTCGACGTCCCAGGCGGAAACGAGATCAGTCTTATTAATGACAAGTACAAATGGTACGTCACCAATTGCCTCGCTCGCGCGCTGATACAGTTGTTTCGCAGTCTCAATGGTCTCGGAGCGTGTTCCGTCGGCGACCAGCACGTAGCCATGTCGCGCCAATCAGATACGACACCTTCACTTTCTGAAATTCATCTTCGCCGGCAAGGTCCCAGACGGCCAGACTTAAGTCGGTGTCGCCGATCGCGATCGATTTCTGGTCGACTTTGACACCCACTGTCGTCAGGTACTTGTCAGAGTAGATGCCTTTGACGAAACGCGAGACAAGACTCGTCTTGCCGACAGCAAACGCGCCAAGAAGGCATACTTTTTTTCGCAACGCAGGCAATCGTTAGTTCTGCTTTCGAGCGGCGTCAACAGCTACTCTGAACGTGACACTGCGGTTGACCTCGGGCTCGAGCGCGCCCGAGCCTGCCGCTATCGGTTGTCGCGAGCCGACTCCAACTGCCGAGAGGCGGTCGGCTTCGATACCAAAAGCGACGAGCAGTGACCTGACTCTCTCCGCGCGCTCCTGACTGAGGCGGTCATTGAATTCTGTCGTGCCGGTTTCATCGGTATGCCCGACGACTTCGACCTTTACGTTCACGCCGCCCGCTCGTGCAAGGTCAAGCAGCTTCCGGGCATCTGCGACCAGTTGGCGGCCTGTTTGTTCCTGACCTGGAACGAATTGCGCCGTGCCCACGATGAAACGCGGTACCTCCTTTTCCATCTGCGCTTTGACTCTCAATATCTCGTCGTCGATCAGCCCCTCTTCAACCAGGTTTGTAACTCCTGGTATAGCTCGCGCAAGCGTTCTGGTTGAGTCAATCCATTCGCGTGACGCGCTTCCTTTTACACTCAAGCACGCCTCCAGACAGGTTCATCTCAACTGTCGCCGGCGGTTGAAGAACGCTCTTTGCCCGATTTAGAACAAAAGCAGGTTCAAGCGCCTGGTACGGAGTCCAGTCACCGATGACTTTGTTCGATGAAGGCATTCCTTCGGCCCCCAGGATCGACTGAGGATCTGTTGCAAGCGGGTCGTGCATTCCAGCGACAAAAAACTTTCCTTTTCGTGTCCCTGTTTCGGTAATCACAATTCCCGGCTCTGCCTCGAGACGCGAAAGATAGCTTTGCCACCGCCAGTTCTCTCGAACGTAGAAGAAACCCCAGATTCCGAGCGCGATAAGCACCAGCACCAAAGGGACGAGGATGCGCGGCGACAGTCGAAGCCCGACGTTCTCACGCTGTTCGCGGCGGAGGCGGGCCTGCAGACAGGATTCAAGATGACGGCGTGAAAGGACGAAGGGAGACGGATCACCGTTGAAACGGACAATCTCTTCGGCCTGCTCACGGTGAATGGCCTCGATTGTAGGCTTCAGAAACTCCGTTCGGAGTTCTTCGGGCGCCTCGCCTCGAATGACGCACGCAAGGATCAGCGAGGGTCCCTGTTCGAACCAGATTTCGCACTCGCCAATGCGGGCCGTACTCATGACTGCATCGGGTGCGGTTCCAAACGAATCATGTGCAAAGTCCTGCCATGCGGTCTTGATGGCCGTCATCATGCCGGAAATGATCTCTGCGCTCGGCTCGGAGAGACCCTGTGCCGAAACGTGATCGAGCAGCAGGCCAGTCTGTTTGTGAATCAGGAAGACGTGCTCGACTCGATAAAGCAGCGTGTGATAGAGGACGATTTCGCCGAAGGTTCTTCCAGTCTTCCAGGATTCAAAGCGCCACTTAAGACCCTGCCACGACAGGCTGTGCTCGAGAGTCTTGTCGATCGTTTGAACCATCTGGCTGAAGGCCGTAGCGATCGCATGACGGATTGCCGGTGCCATGACCGGAAAGATTGCTGCCGCTACGGATTGCGGATCACGCTTTACGGCTATTCGAAGAGCAGTTGCTACCGTAGGCATGAGCGCATCGGTGAGAACCTCATCCTGCGCGTTTCGAAGCCGGATTGCGGTCGGAAGGACGCGTCCCAGCTCGTCTGGTTCGACTCGTTCGAGATGGACGCGAAGCCGCTGGGCGAGCTCTCGGTCTGATCCGAACAGAAGGCGGCGCAGTTCAACAATTGCCTCCTGCTCTTCCGCAGGTGTCCTGGATGGAGTCCGGGGTTTCGGCGACCGGGTCGTCATGTCGGCAAATCAGCCGAGAGTGCCGCGATTTTAAGCGCCGGGTTCCTGTTCGAGGCGTCTTGCGATTTCGCTGAAGAACGAGGACAGGGCGGCACGATCGGTCTTTTCCGAGCGAATCCCCTGCGCTTCACGAGCAAGTGCGCCCGCAAGCTCAGTGTACTTCATTCTGATCTCTTCCGAGAGACTCTTTGACTGGTCGAGAATCTGCTGACGCAGATCGCGGTGGGATTGAGATGTCTGTTCATCGAGCTGCGAGAGCTTCTTCTCGAGGCCTTTGCTGGTTTCGCCGAGGCGGCCGAACCACTCTTCGTTCATTTGCTCGCGGTGCTCCTGACCCTGTCGCAGGCGGCCCGACAGGGCATCGACTTCATTCTTGACATAGACCTCGAATGCATCGAAGCGACGTCGGGTTGCTTCCTGCATTGCAGCAAGTTCTTTGAGAAGGCGATCTTCGAGAGCATCAAGTCTGCGGTCCATGTCCCGTGCCTGTGACCCGAAGAGGATTTCCCTGATTCTATCGATGTTTTCGGTATCGCCTTGAGAGATTTGCGGGGCTTGAGATGCGTCACTCATGATAATCCCTCCCTTGTCATCGAAGCATACTTGATCCCGCGATGGTACTGCAATGAGTATGGAGTTCAAGCTTTAGCTTGCTCTACTCGTCCTACCCAAGAATCGACCGTCCAGCGCTGGCTTCGATCTCTTCAATCGTTGTGAACAATGAGATTGCGGCGATGCCGGCGGCGCCTCGGCTGAGAACATCCCGAAAGTTAGAGACTCCGATGCCCCCGATTCCAAGTACTGGAATCTGGACCGACGACACTATCGCCTCGAATTCATCGAGTCCGAGCGGTGGGCCATACTTTCGCTTTTCGGCGGTGTAAAAAACTGGTCCACATATCAGGAAGTCCGCACCCGAAACGGCTGCGAGCGCTTCACTTTTTGAATGAACTGACGCACCCACGAGAAACGAGTCGCGTTTGCATTGGTTTACAATTCTCCGGGCCTCTGCCGCGACGAGTGAGGTGCTTCTCAGATGGACACCATCCGCGCCCGTAGCCAGTGCGACATCAATTCGATCATTGACGAGCACGCTCGATCCCCAGGGTCTCGCCACGGCGATCACGCTCGAAACGAAAGCGGCAAGCTCGCGTGCCTCGAGGTCGCGTTCACGCACCTGGATGAGTTGACATCCGGATCGAGCGGCAATGTCGATGGCTTCGAGCTGAGCTTCAACGCTCCGAGGATGAGGAAACGCCAGTCGGTTGGTGATCAGGCAGATCACCGGGCGTTGAAGAAGAGTGTCTCGAGTCGTCACGTCTTTCGCCATCCCAGGCAGAGAATCTACGGACACTGTCGCGAAACCGGTAAATCTCCCAGATTCCGGCTAAGATGTTTAACAAGCCAAGCGCCGTGACGGCCCCCCGAACATAACCACTTTGAAGTACCTCGCCAGCCCATTCGGCGTGAAGCTTTCCTGTCAGAAAGTACAAAAAGAAGTTGTCGTCCCAATAGGAAGTCCACGGCAACAGAATAAGCAGTATGCCAACCTCGAGGCAGATCAGAATATAGACGATGACGGTGATTTTTGCTGGCATCCGGTTTTTGTCAGGGTTTTGCGGTAGACCGCTGTAGGAAGAATAGCATGGTCGGGGGCAGGGGTCAGGGGTCAGGGGTCAGGGATGGAGTTTGAGTTCAAGCTTTAGCTTGCCGGTACCAATGAAACCACAAGCTAAAGCTTGAACTCAAACCCCTGACCACTGACCACTGACCACTATCTTCTTACTGCGCAAGCGTCAGCTGAATCTCTTCGCGACGGCGTGAAAGGGCGATCACGGGGGACTGAGTTGCCTGGTCAAGCGCTTGCAGGACGCTCTGAGCATCAACTGCCGTACGCTGTCCAACGCCAGTAATGCAGTCTCCGGCCTTCAGACCCGAGCGTGCGGCGCGGCTACCTTCGCTGACAGACGTGACCAGCACGCCTCGTGGCACTGCAAAGTAACGCATCAGCTGAACCGTCAGGGGTGCCACCTCGAGTCCGTACCGGACTCGCAGCCTCACCTCGGGCGGGGCAGGTGCAAGCACGCTGTCCATGATCGTCCGCATAGTGGCGACCTTGGGTTCGAGGTCTCGTCGTGCCGGATCAGCCGGAGCGAGCGCAATCAACTTGTCTTCGAGGTCCCGGAGCTGGCTGGCCAACGCGGCAAGACGCTGTCCCGACTCGGGCGCAGGTGCGGGCACAAGTTTTGCCCGAAGCTGCATGTACTCGCTTCCACGCTTTACTTTGATCGATACCTCACTGTCAGCAGTAAGAAGCTTGAGAGCGCTACTCAACTGCTCGACTGTTGTCACTGTTCGATCATTTATCGATATCAGAACGTCCTTGACCTGCATTCCTGCCTCCGCGGCAGGACTATCGGGAAAGACTCCTGTGATGCGAACGCCAACATCGTTTGAGCGTTTTTTGAGCGGAGTTGGAATCGGAGAATAGAGGGTAACGCCGGTGGCGCCCAACCACCCGTGCGCCAGGCTGCCCTTCGCGCGAATTACGTCGTCAGCAATGCTCTTAAGTCGCCCGAGTGGATAGACGATGCTTTTGCCCGTTTCGGTGGTGTCGTGTGATGCGACACCAAAGATTGAGCCATTCTCCTGAACAACCAGGGTGCCATCCTGGATCGGAGTCAGCTTCGGACTTGACAGGCAAAAAAGCGGGCGGCTTCGGTGAAAGCGGAAATCAGCAGTAGCCGGAAGAATTCGACCATCAAACATATGAATTCGCGGTCGAGAAAAGCCTATGCGAGGCGAGATTGCCTGAACCGCGTTGAAACCGTAAAGTTTGACGCTCTCACTCTGCGTCGACGCGCTGTCGCTGCTGATCGTTACCGACTTGAATCCGCCCGAACTGTCTTTTGTCAAATCGACCTTCAGCACGCACAGTCCGGTGACGGGATCAAATCCAACGAAGGTCCCTGCAACGGGACGTCCGCGTTGCGGCGTGACAAGAACTTCATATGGCGGCGTCCTGGGTCCGATTCCGACGAGCCGTGTGACAACGTGACCCTGATCGTCCACCACGAGACCAAGCGTTACATTCTTTGTGAGCATCGGCGGCAGGGGTTCACCGTCGAGGGTCATCAGGTTCTCTTCACTGCCGAGCTGCTCGCTGAGATCGATCGTCTGTTGAACGTAAACCAGAGACTGAGGTGGATCAATAAGCTGGGGGTTCGGGCGGACCGGCGCCTGGATTGGAGCCTGTTGGGCAAAGCTCGCTCCAATCGCCACTAGAAGCATTACTTGTAATCCAACTAGTCTGGAGCCCGTTACTCTCATCAGACGTCCGTACTAAAACGTTTCAACAGCGGGTACAGGAGCTGCGGATCCCGGTGCTCGTGACAAGCTGGCTTTCTGAAGACCTGCGAGCTCTGCCCCAAGCGATTGGCCTCGTCGCGGAACAATGATCGACCGCGACCCTCCTGGCCGGTAGATCCACACTTCCTGCGAAGTCATTTCAGAGCCGCCATAGCGCACTGCTACGACTCGCGGTTCAGACGTTGAGCCAACGTGACTGACGAGCGCTCCCCGGGGAACTTCGCGCTTGACGTGACCCACAAGACCAGGCGCGGCAGGCGCTACAGGTCCGGGCACAGTCGCGGATGGCGGGGCTGATGATGGACTCGACGCCGGCACGGCAGGAACCACTTCCGTCATTGCGGCTATATCCTGGCGATTCTGCTCTCCAGCGTTCCGTGAAAAATAGATCGTCCCGGATGTGATCGATACAGCAACCAAAGCCAGCGCGGCGGCCGCTCTCGCAGGAGAGAAGGATTTTTGCCAGAAAGCGGCAAGACGGTCGAGCAGTCCGTGTTGGACATCACGCTCTCGAGCTATCCGCGCCCTCAAGCGGAAATCGAAATCCGGCGGAGCTTCAACCCGCGGTTGAGACTGCATAAGCGCTATCAGCTTAAAAGTCCCATCTGCATAGCTGGCACACGCGCCACACTCTGCAATATGCCCCGCCAGGTTCTGCTCGAGCCGATCCTGTTGCTGACTTGGACTTGTGTCGATTGCCTCACGGGCGGTTCGACAATTCATTTGGGCAACTCCCTTCGTGCTCATAGTTCCTATACTTCCCACTTAGAGATATTCCTTCAATTTATCTTTCAAGAGACCGCGCGCTCGATTGATCCGGGATTTGACGGTTCCATCGGAAAGATCGAGGACCGCGCTGATCTCTTCATAGCTCTTGCCTTCGATATCGCGAAGTACGACGACCGTCCGGTACTTTTCCGGAAGGCTCGCAATCGCTCTCGAGACTGCGTCTCGACGCTCGTCAAGGATCATGGTCTGCTCAGCCGTGACCTGTCGCGTATCGGGAAGGTCGACTTCAAACTCTTCGTTCTCCTTGTCGGAATAGAACGTTGGAATCGGAATCAGCCGACGTCGCTTGCGCTGGCGAAGCTCACTGATCGCCAGATTTGATGCGATCCGGTAAATGTAGGTCGAGAAGCTGAAAGTCGCCTGATACCGCTCGACGTTCATGTAAATCCGTACAAAAGTCTCCTGCGCAAGGTCTACCGCTCGATCGTAATCGTTCAACATCCGGTAGACGAAATTCGTAATCGGGTTCCGATACCTCTTAACAATCTCCTGGAATGCGAGCTCATCTCCGGTCCGCGTTGCCTCGAGCAGGCTGTGATCGTCGAGTTGCTCGACCGGAATGTCCGCATGACTATCCCTTCCCGGCACCGTACCGGACGCTGCTTTTGCCGCCTTTTCGGCCGCCGTATTGAGTGAGGCGCTCAGCGTGAGGGTCGTCATGGGTAAAGGCTCCGACGGCGTTTGCTCTGCATCTTTCTCTGGAACTTCTTGCATGCGCTCGACTTCCAGCCACCAAGGGCCGCCGGGCGCTCATTACGAGCCAAAACGCGTGCAGACAAGTCTGCCGCTTCAACCACGCCCAGGAACCCTAAGTTGTTCCATAAATTTATACTACAGATGACCATCCGGCTGCTGGTCAAATGGGGCTCCTTTCGGGCATAATCACGCCCGATCCCGCACTGGGCAGAAAATCCACAGAAGAGGTCCCAAAATAAGATGAATCAACGACGGCTTTTCATCGCCAGTTGTCTCTCTCTCGTAGTCACCGCCATGATCTTCGTCATTCGCGGCGCTATCACTGACGAGGTTAAGGGGATTTACGGGCTGACGAATGAGCAATACGGCTGGGTTTCTTCGATGGCATTCTTCGGATTCGCTTCATCCATCCTGGTCGTCTCCGCTCTTCTCGATAAACTCGGAATGCGAAATCTCCTCTACATCGCGTTCCTCCTGCACATTGGCGGAATCATCGCCTTCATAACTGCGGGAAACTACACGGTTCTCTATTTATCAATGCTCTTTGCGGGCTTTGGAAACGGCCTTGTCGAGGCAGTGATCAATCCGCTTGCCGCGACTCTCTATCCCGAAGAAAAGACGCATCGACTGAACGTTCTTCACGCGTGGTGGCCCGGAGGGTTGATCATCGGCGGTCTGCTCGCCGTGCTTATGGGCAAGCTGGGGTGGAACTGGAAGACGCAGATGGCAATCGTGCTCATTCCGACGGTGATTTACGGCATCCTCATCTTCGGGCAGAAGTTTCCGAAGACTGAACGTGCCGCTGCGGGAATATCAACTGGAGAGATGCTTCGGGTTGCGTTGCGTCCGGCCTTTCTGCTGCTTCTGGGTGCGATGATGATCACTGCATCACTCGAGCTTGCGCCGGGTCAGTGGGTCGAGTCTGTGCTTCGGCGAACCGCGAGACATGTCAGGCACGCTGATACTCGTGTACGGCAGCGCAATTATGTTTGTGCTTCGCTTCTTTGCCGGACCAATCGCCCATCGCATTTCACCCATCGGAATGATGTGGGCCTCGGTGACGATCACAGCGATCGGGTTGTGGCTGCTCTCCAACGTTGAAACGGCGGCAATGGCGTACGTTATGGCGACCGTTTTTTATGTTGGCGTATGTTTCATGTGGCCGACGATGCTCGGAATTACGTCAGAGAGATTCCCGCAGGGTGGCGCTTTCACTATGGGCCTCATGGGGTTTGCCGGTCAGTTCATGCTGGGCGTGGTCATCTTCCAGATGGGAGGTGTCTATGACGCGTGGGGACCAGCCGCGGCATTCAAGTTTGTGGCCAAGCTCGCAGTGATCCCGTTCGTGATCTTCGGCGTCTGGTGGATCAAGGACTACCTCGCAGGCGGATACAAGGCAGTGAGGATCGGCGATAGCGCGTGAAGAGAATACGAAGGGCGCAAAGGAAACGTCTCACGCGAAGCCGCGAAGACGCGATAAAGAATCAACTCAAATCTCGTTGCTGGAATCGTCTCTGGTTCTGAGTTCGCGTCTTCGCGGCTTCGCGTGAGACTTTCCTTCGCACCCCCAAGCCACTTCAGTCCACGATACCCGCAAGCACGAGCGCGATTAGCAGCACCCGCTTGTATCCAATGTCCCGCCCTTTTGAATCGTACCACTCGCTCAATCGATGAGAATCGCCAAACTGACCTCCCGCTCCGATAGTAATTGCAGGAATTCCGAGACTGATCGGAATATTCGCATCGGTCGAAGCGCGGTTGAGGACGGGCTCTACTCCAAACATCCGGGATACCTTCTGGGCCGCGATCACAACCAGAGATCGAGTGCTCGTTTCACCTGATGGCCGGTTTCCGATCAATGTCACGTCAACTTTGAGGCTTTCGCCCGAGGCAGCTCTCTGCGAGTTCTCATCGCTGACGGCCTGGTTGATCGAACTGAGCAGGTAATCATCAAGCCGCTGCAACTCATCCTCAGACGCTGATCGCAGATCGACGTCCATCTCAGCGCGCTGCGGGATTACATTGACCGACTCGCCTCCGGCTATCCGGCCAATGTTGTATGTAGTCCGCGGTGCCACGGGCGCGTTGTATTCGGCAAGCCGTGCAGCGATTCTTCCCATCGCGTGAAGCGGGTTGACCACACCAAAATCTGCCCAGCTGTGACCACCTGGCCCCTCGAGCCGAACGCGGTAACGCCGTGATCCAAGAGCCTGATGCGTTATGTAATCGAGTCCGGGACCATCAAGAGAGACGAAGGATGAGACACGTCCCTGAAGTCTTCCTTCGCTGAAAAGATGCCTCACGCCGCGAAGATTGCCTTCACCTTCCTCGCCAACCGTAGCCACAAACGCAAGGGTGCCGCGGAGGCGAATCTGTCCGGCATTCAGGGATTGAATCAGACCGATGAGTGCCGCCAGCCCCGCACAATTGTCTGCAATTCCCGGCGCGTACATTCTCGTTCCTTCGCGCCGCACACGAACGTCTGTCGATTCAGGAAAGACCGTGTCGAGGTGTGCCAGAAAAACGACAAGCGGCTCGGCAGATTCCCCGCGATAAAAGCCGATTGCATTTCCTTCGCTGTCGATGTGCACGTCTGCCAGACCCAGCTCCGTAAAGCGGGCAGCAAAGTACTGTGCACGTCTTTCTTCCTTGAACGGCGGCGCCGGAATCTCGCAGATCTTTGCGTGTTCCGAGCTGAAACGTTCTTCTGACGAATCAATGAACTCAAAAGCTCGCTTCACCCGGCTGTCATGAACGAGCACGTCGATCGACTTCTGCACTCGACGCTCGGTTGAAGAGAGAAGCGGGCGCCGCATGTACACTCAGCGGTTGTTCGGACGCGTTGCCGGAGTTGTTTGAGGCGCGACCGTAGGCGCCGGCTGCGCCTGATCGTCGCCGCTCCTGCGCGCCGGTGGCGGAGGCGGCATCTTGTCCTTTGCGAATCGTGGCAGCGGCTCGTCTCTCATCGCGAGATGATAGACGGCCGAAGCAACTACAATCGCTGACGTCTTGACATCGTCCTCAATGACTCGCTCGTAGGTGTCGAGATTGGTGTGCCACGTCGCCGAATTGTATTCGATTGGATCCTGACCACATCCGATTCCGGGAAGCCCGGCATTGTTGAATGAAGTGTGGTCCGACCCTCCAGTGCGCCGGCTGCTGCCTGACACGGCCCCTGCAACGCCCAGATCCTGAAACGGCGCAACGATCTCACGAAGGACCTGAGATGCTTCCGGCGGCCCAAAGACTGAAAGGCCACGAATGCGACCGGTTCCGGAATCGATGTTGAAGTATCCGTTAAACAGCTCAAATCCGGGTTTGGGAGCCTCAAACGAACCGAAATGCTCTTTGACGTAGGCCTGCGAGCCGAGCAGCCCCTGCTCTTCGCCGCTCCACAGCGCTACGCGTATCGTTCGCCGCGGTTTGACTCCGATTGCCTTCAGAATGCGCGCTGCTTCCATCATCGTTGCGCAGCCCACTGCGTTGTCTGTAGCCCCGGTAGCTGCATGCCAGGAATCGAGGTGTCCGCCCAGCATGATAACTTGATCGCGCTTATCGCTTCCCGTGATCTCTGCGATCGTGTTGTACGACGTGCGCCCCTCCGGATACAGCCGATTGACTATGTTGAACTCGAGCTCGACGGGAACGTTGTCCGACATCAGGCGGGCGATTCTGCCGTAGTCTTCGTTTCGCATAATGACTGTCGGCACGACCTTCGAAGGATCAAACGAGCGATTGTTGAAGGCGCGGATCTGTCCATGCTCGCGCCCGGCATCATTGACTCGTACCAGAACTCCGCTCTCCAGAAGGAAGGCGTCGATCTGATCGGTGACCTGTTGTGCTGAGAGCTGGCCAGGCTGCGCCGGTTCCTGCTGCTCCTGTTGCTGCCGTCGCACGAAGTCGGGAGGTTGATTGGCCGCCGGATTCGCTGGATCAAATCGCGCCTTCGCCTGCACATCATCCATCCGCTTTGCGGGTGGCGTGATATTGACCGGAACTACCAGGGGATTTCCCATGAGAACGATCTTGCCGCGGATCTGTTCCCTGATGGTGTTGAAATAGTTCGTCAGGACTTCCTGCGTCGGTCTCTGAGGGGGAATCATTCTGAAAGTCCGAGCCGGTGACGGTGCCATTCGTGCTCGGAGTCCAGGCAAGAACTTCGCAGACCAGGTGATCCTTTACCGGCGCCGTAATGTGTGCCGTCAGTCTCTCATTGAGCCATCCGGGTTTGCCGAAATCCCAGGGTTCGAGATGCGCATTTTCAAACCCCCATTCGGTCATTTTCTTGACGACCCACTCTCCCGCATTCTTGAGATTGGGTGATCCCGTCAGCCGCGGTCCGTACACGTCAGTCAACGTGTGGAGAGTGCGCATAGCGTGCGGGCTTTCCATCCCTTCCTTGCGAATCTTCGCATTGATCTCAGCGTCGATTGCTTCAGTTCTTCGAAACGCCGGCAAGGGCGCCGAAATGGCGACCGAAAGGACAACAAGTGTGAGTGTGCGCAGCATCGTAAACTCCAATTCTTCAGGTTACGGGGAAAGTTGCATTGTCGCGGGAGTGGGCAGGGAAGATCAAGTGTAGGTAGTACCGCCTTTAGGCGGAGTGCTGGCGAATCGCAGAGTCTCGATTCTCGCGATCTCGCGCCTGCAACGCGCGCTACAGCGTACATCCCAAATTGACCGTTGCTAACGATTGGTGTAGCTTCGCAACAGTGAAGTGTCAGCACGCAACCAAAAGGAGAACACTGATTTGGAACGTCACGCATCCGAGGCGGGATGGATTGAGGTCATCACCGGCTCGATGTTCAGCGGAAAAAGTGAAGAACTGATTCGACGCCTGCGCCGCGCTCAGATCGCGCGGAAAAAGTTTCAGATATTCAAACCGGCCATCGATGAGCGTTTCTCCGAGACGCAGATTGTGTCTCATTCAGAAATGAGAATCGAATCGGTAAACGTGTCGTCAGCGGGAGAGATCCTCGCACTGGTCGACATCGATACCGAGGTTGTGGGAATTGACGAAGGGCAGTTCTTTGATCAGGATCTTGTTCGCGTAGCCAATATCCTTGCCGATCAGGGAAAGCGCGTCGTGATTGCGGGGCTGGACATGGATTATCTCGGCCGGCCCTTTGAGCCTATGCCGCAACTGCTGGCTATTGCAGAAGACATTACCAAAACACACGCCATCTGCGTTCTCTGCGGCAGCCCCGCGAATTTCACACAACGTCTGATTCAAAGGCGCGAACGTGTAGTCGTCGCCGCTGCAGGCGCATACGAGGCACGTTGCCGTCGCTGTTTCGATCCGCATTTGAGCCAGCTGATTGCTGATGAGGCGGAGAGCGTTTCGAAGACATAGAGGAGCTCTCAAATGAGCACTGAACGTCCGATGGAGCACGACCTGCTCTTTGATTTCCTGCGTGTCGTCGAGGCTGCCGCCGTCGCTGCCGCGAGGACAATGGGCATGGGCGCGCGCAAATACTCCGACCTGGTGGCGGTGGAGACGATGAGGTCCGTTATGGAGACAATTCCAATGGACGGTACCATCGTCATCGGCGAAGGCGAGCGCGACGAGGCTCCGATGCTCTACATAGGCGAGCGTCTTGGAATGGGCGCACGTGAGGAGGCTCGCAGCTCGAACCGGCATTACCCGCAGGTTGACATTGCAGTCGATCCGCTCGAGGGCACGAATCTGTGCGCCACGGGAGCCGCTAACGCGATCGCTGTTCTCGCTGCTGCCGAACGCGGCGGACTGCTGCATGCTCCCGATATGTACATGAACAAGATCGTAGTCGGTCCGTCAGTCAAGGGCGCGATCGATATCGATGCACCCGTCAAAGACAACCTGAACGCAATCGCCTCGCGACTGAACCGCCCCGTGTCTCACCTTACTGTGATTGTGCTTGAACGTCCCCGGCATTCGAAGTTGATTGCTGAAATCAGAGAGGCGGGTGCCCGGATCAGACTTATCTCGGATGGAGATCTCTCAGCCGGAATCTCGGCTGCCGTTGCGGGTTCAGGAGTTCACGCGCTGATGGGAATTGGCGGCGCGCCGGAAGGAGTCATCACTGCGGCTGCAATGAAGTGTCTGAACGGCGAGATTCAGGCACGATTTGTTCTCAAGGAGCAGCTTGAACAGCCTGAAGACAGGAGCAAGATCGCTGACGGCCTGGTCGACCGCATGAAAGCTATGGGCATTTCCGATCCGTCGCGCGTCTACGACACAAACGAACTGGCCCCGGGCAAAAAGATCATCTTCGCAGCAACAGGGGTGACCGACGGAACGATTCTTCGCGGCGTAAGATTCTTCGGAACAGGGAAGCGAACGCAATCGCTCGTCATGACGACTGAAACCAGGCACGTGCGTTTTGTTGACACTGTGCACGTCGAGGGTGGACCAGACTCATTCGTGCGCTTTGACAGGTTTTGATCAGTATGGAGCGCCTCCCAGGGTAGGACGATTCTCGAGTGACGAGAATCTATAGTCTGGTACTACTAACAGCAATCTTGATTGTCGCGTTAACAGTCGCCGCGCCGTGGCTCGCATCTGTGGGACACCCGGCGTTCAGTATGGTGATCTATCAGACATTCGCTCCCTTGTGCCACCAGTTGCCTGAACGCTCGTTTGCGCTTTCAGGATTTCCGCTTGCCGTCTGTGCACGTTGTTCGGGGCTTTACGCAGGCTTTGCTGCTGGAATGCTCGCGTTATCAGTAGCTAGCGTGGCTCCGAGAAGTGCCAAAACGCTTCTGAGAGTGCTCGCAGTATCGTTTCTGCCGTTGATCGTCGATGGTTTCGGAGGATGGTTTGGCATTTTTGAGAACACCCACTTCACACGCTTCCTGACGGGATCGATCGCAGGAGCCGGTGTCGCATATTTTGTCGCGGCTGTAATCGCGCAATCTGCTCTGCTTAAAGAAAGAACTGTGGAGGACAACCCGTTATGAATCAGTTGGACTGGAAAAAGCCTGCGCTGATTGGCGGCCTGATCGTGGGCATTGCTTCTATCATACCGTTTCTGAGCTACGCCAACTTCTGCCTGTGTGCGTGGGCATGGATTGGTGGCATCGTTGCCGCCAGGATGGTAACAAGTCGGTCGATCCATCCCCTGACCTACTCGGACGGCGCGAAGATCGGACTCGCTGCCGGTATCATTGGCGGTTTGATCTATTTTGTGATTGCAGCACCGCTCATGACCTGGCAAATGGAGAAGATGATCGAAGCCTTTACGACGAATCCCAATTTCCCTCCCGAGTGGGCCGAAACATTCCTTGAGGTGCAGCAGAATATGGTGCTTCGAGCGACTGTGGCGCTCGCAAGCAGTCTGATTGCCGGAATTATTCTGGCGGCATTCACTGTTCTCGGCGGCGTGCTCGGAATTGCTATTTTCGAGAAGAGGCGAGCTGACCCGTACTCCGATGCTCAAAGTCGTTAACGTTGTTGGCGCGCGGCCGAACTTTGTGAAGATGGCACCGATCGTCGCCGAAATGGAGCGGCGTCCTCGCGCCATCCGGCAGGTCCTCGTCCATACCGGACAACATTACGACGATGCGATGTCCGGCGCGTTCTTTCGCGATCTTGATCTTCCTCTCGCTGACATTAACCTGGGCGTTGGATCGGCCTCTCACGCGCAGCAGACAGCACGTGTGATGCTCGCTTTCGAACCGATTCTCGAAACTGAAAAACCAGACTGGGTTGTGGTCGTCGGCGATGTCAACTCGACGCTGGCGTGTGCACTGGTTGCGGCCAAATGTGAGGTCAAAGTTGCACACGTTGAAGCCGGTCTTCGAAGTTTTGACAGAAGCATGCCGGAGGAATTCAATCGTGTTACTCACCGATCAGCTCTCGGATCTCCTGTTAACTCCGAGTCCAGATGCCGATGATAATCTGATTCGTGAAGGAATTGGCGCGTCGCGAATCGTGCGTGTCGGAAATGTGATGATCGACTCGTTGCTCGGAGCACTTGCGAAGGCAAATGCGTCACAGATCATCGACAGCTTGCGGCTCGAGCCAAAGGGATATGCAGTTGCGACTCTCCATCGCCCCGCAAATGTTGACGATGCCGAAACTCTCCAGGGGTTCTTGAGACGCCTTTGACGCAATCTCTGAACGTATTCCGGTCATTTTCCCTGCGCATCCGCGAACCGTGGCGAGCATCGAGCGTCATGGCCTTGTCTCACCTTCCCGGGTCCGCGTTATTGAACCTCTGGGGTATCTCGATTTCCTTCGGCTCTGGAGTCAATCATCACTGGTTCTTACCGATTCCGGCGGAATGCAGGAGGAGACGACGGTGCTTGGAATTCCCTGTCTGACGCTTCGCGAGAATACCGAGCGTCCAATCACGGTCAGTCAGGGAACAAATCACGTTGTCGGGCGCAATCCTGATTGCATTGTCGAAGTGGCGTTGAAGCAGCTCTCGAGCAATGAAAAACGCGAGCATAGTGTTCCTGAATTGTGGGACGGACAAACTTCCGCACGTATCGTGGACGCGCTGCTCTCACATTGAATCTGCTCCTGATCGCAGGTCTTGTAGTCGCCGAGCGTCGGTGGCATCGTGGTGAGGCTTTGAGAATCACTCGCGTATATACACGAACAGGCGATGCCGGTGAGACATCACTGGTTGATGGGTCACGCGTGTCAAAAGACGATTTGCGGGTCGCAGCTTATGGTGAAGTGGACGAGCTCAATTCAGTGCTCGGGCTCGCGCGCGCGTGGACAGAGGACGAAGAGATCGCTGCCATTCTCGAAGGCATGCAGAACGATCTTTTCACCGTCGGTGCGGATCTGGCGACACCACTTGGGACCGATGTTCCTCGCGTCTCTCAGGAGATGGTTGATCAGCAGGAGCAGCTTATCGATAGACTCCTCGAGGAGCTTGAGCCGCTCCGAGAGTTCATTCTTCCGGGTGGCACGAATGTGGGAGCCGCACTCCATCTCGCGCGTGCGATTGCAAGGAGGGCTGAGCGGGGAGTCGTAACCCTCGGAGCGCGCGATGAGCTAAATGCAAATTGCCTGCGCTACCTCAACCGCGCCTCTGATCTGCTCTTTGTACTGGCAAGAGTCGCGAATCGCCGCTCAGGCACTCCTGAGACATCAGCAAATTTCAGTCGCAGGACGAAGTAAGAAACCACGGAACACACGGAAAGAAGGACACGGAAGGACACGGAAGATCATTGATCTTCCGTGTCTTTTCGGCTTCTTCCCGTGTGTTCCGTGGTTTTCTTTTTTCTGCCCTTACGAAGCGCGTCGCTTGGCGGGCTTGACCTTGGGCGCGGACCGTTCCTCTGTATCGCTTCGGTAGCCGCACTCTTTGTTCTGGCAGTAGCGCACGGTCGTGTCTTTCTTCGCGTAGTACTTTTCAAGAATGAAGGGTGCCTGGCACTGCGGACAGGGTTCGCTCACCGGCTTGTCCCAGAAGACCATTTCACACGCCGGATATGCTGAGCAACCATAGAACACTCGCCCGCGCTTCGATTTCTTGACAACAAGCTCCCCCTCGCATCCTGCACGCGGACACGCTACACCGGTGGTCTCTCGTTTGATGAACTTGCACTCTGGATAGCGCGAACAGGACGTGTATTCACCAAAGGGTCCCTGACGAACTGAAAGCTGCGAGCCGCACTCGGGACACTTCTCATCGAGCATCACCGGAGGTCCCGCAACAACGCCAGTCTTTGAAATTCGTCGCGTCGTCTTGCATTCAGGATATGCCGAGCATGCCAGGAACTGACCAAAACGCCCGCGTTTGAGCACCATCGCGCTTCCGCAGTTCTCGCAGGTCTCATCAGCGTACGGGTTCTCGCGAGCCGCTTCGACCGGCGCCTCAGCCTCGCTTGTTGTCCCGGCAGGCCGCGCAAGCTCACGGGTCGATTTGCATTCGGGATAATTAGTGCACGCCAGGAATTGTCCAAACCGACCGAACTTGATTGCCATTTTCGCGCCGCACTTTTCGCAAACCTCGTCAGTGATGATCTCCTGGCGTTTGACGTCGCGCATGTGTTTCTTGGCAGTCTTCAGGTCCTTGGTGAACTTTCCATAGAATTCCTTGAGTGCTTCAGTCCATTCAAGCTTGCCATCTTCGATCTCGTCGAGCTCTTCCTCCATCCTCGCCGTGTATTCCACGTTGAAGATATCCGCAAAACTCTCAACCAGCAGGTCATTGACTATGAACCCCAGCTCGGTCGGGAAGAACTTGTTTTCTGTCTTTTCAACGTACTCACGATCCTGAATCACGCTCATGATCGATGCATACGTCGATGGTCGCCCAATGCCTTTTTCCTCGAGCGCCTTGACGAGCGTGGCCTCCGTATAACGTGGAGGCGGATCCGTAAAATGCTGCGATGGCGCAAGTGAGTTCAGCCTCAGCGCTTCCCCTTTGGCTACACGTGGAAGAGTGTGAGCCCGTTCCTCGTCCTCGTCGTCCTTTTCATCCTTGCCTTCTTCGTAAACCGCAAGGAACCCGTCAAACTTCATTACCGAGCCGGTTGCGCGAAACAGATACTTTTCACCGGCCGAGATATCGATCGTCGTCTGATCGAAGATTGCCGGCATCATTTGCGAAGCCACGAAGCGCAGCCAGATGAGGCGATAGAGGGCAAGCTCGTCCTTCCCGAGCAGTTGCGAGAGAGACTCCGGTGTGCGTTCGACGGCCGTCGGACGAATAGCCTCGTGAGCGTCCTGAGCATCTTTCTTTGACCTGTAATGAATGGCTTTTTCGGGAAGGTAATTCGGCCCGAATTGCTTGTTTACAAACTCTCGAACTTCAGCGAGCGCGCTTTCAGCGACTCTGGTCGAGTCGGTTCGCATATACGTGATCAGACCGATCGCCCCTTCGTCTCCAAGCTCGATTCCTTCGTAGAGCCGTTGAGCCAGCTGCATTGTCTTTTTGGCTGAGAATCTGAGCTTGCGTGATGCCTCCTGCTGAAGCTTCGAAGTAATAAACGGTGGAACGGGATTGCGTTTCTTTTCGCGCGTCGTGACTTCACTGACCTCGTAACTCGCGCCTTCGAGCTCTGCAAGAATCGTCTTTGCTGTCTCTTCGTTCTCGATATGAACTTCGGTCTTCTTGACGCCCTGATCGAAACCTGTGGTCTTGACCACATGATCGGAAACCTTGTAGAGACGCGCATCGAATTCCGGCGGAAGCTGTGCGCCGAGATTTGCCTCGATCGTCCAGTATTCGGTCTTGATGAACGCCTGAATCTCGCGCTCGCGCTCTACTACAAGCCTGACCGCAACGGTCTGGACGCGCCCGGCAGAGAGGCCGCGGCGCACCTTGTCCCAGAGCAGAGGGCTGACCTGGTAGCCGACCAGACGGTCGAGGACGCGTCGAGCCTGTTGAGCGTCGACAAGATGGTTGTCGATTTTTCCGGGATGGTTGAATGCCTCCTGAACCGCAGCTTTGGTGATCTCGTTGAACATCACACGAAAGATCGGCTTTTTTGCCTGGCCTTTGCCGCTTTTGACGACCTCTGCGATGTGAAACCCGATTGCCTCTCCTTCGCGGTCGGGGTCAGTTGCAACGTAGACAGCGTCGGCGCTTTTGGCTGCATCCTTGATGCTTTTGACTACCTTCTCCTTGCCCGGCATTACCTCGTAAGTGACAGCGAAATTGTTTTCGACGTCGACCCCGAGGTTCTTTTTAGGAAGGTCCTTTATGTGACCTACTGAGGCGACGACACTAAAGCCGGCACCGAGGTACTTATTTATGGTTTTCGCCTTTGACGGCGATTCGACGATGACCAAAGATTTAGACATAACTAATAATCCGTTACTTCGTGCAAAAGGCTAAATCAAATAGCATGAACATCGGTTCAGGTTCAAGCAGCCTTTTTCCCGCGGGGCTATAACTGTAATAGTCTTTTGATGTTAGCTTTTTTCGGGAGGTTGTCCGGCAGGTGAGGTTCCTCCCTCCAGAGGGGCGAGACTAATCTTCAGCCACATCAAGCGCATCTTCAAGGGAGAATAGTCCTTCGTAGAGCGCTTTACCAATAATTACACTATCAACACCGGACGATTCGATCTCCTTGAGGGCTTCAATATCGTCAAGAGATGCGACACCGCCCGACGCAGTAACCTTTATTCCGCTTGCTTCGGCGATTTCTTTTGTGGCGGTCAGATTCACGCCATTCATCATTCCATCGCGATCGATATCCGTATAAACAATGCGCTCGACGCCCATATCTGCAACCTTTTGCGCAAAGGTGATGGCGTCGATGCTCGAAGTTTTCTCCCAGCCTCGAACTGCTACCTTACCTTCCCGTGCATCGATACCGACAACGATGGTCGAGCTGAACTCTCCGACAATATGTTCGAGAAGCACGGCGTTCTCTATGGCTGTGGTTCCGAGGACAATTCGAGTGGCGCCGAGCTCGTCGAGATGACGGACATCATCGATCGATCGCACGCCTCCACCAAACTGTACGGGAATGCTTACCTCGTAGAGGATGCGCTCGAGCGCTTTCAGGTTGTCGCGGTCATCCTTGCCGAGCGCGCCATCGAGATTGACGACGTGCAGAATCTCGGCACCGGCATCGTACCAGCGTCGTGCCACAGTCACCGGGTTTTCAGAGTACACGGTTTCGTCAGACGCGCGCCCCTGAGTAAGCCTGACGCAACGCCCGCCACGCAAATCGATCGCCGGGATGATAATCATGAAGACGTCTGCCGGTAATGTAGGCTCATGGTGAACGGTACCGCCGGCCACAATACTACTTATTTTGAGTGTTCAAGCAAGACCTTTTATCCCTAATTGTTTAAGATAAGCGCATGAAAAGTGAAGAGAGGGCGGAGCTGATCGCAAAATATAAGCAGGGTTATGACGAGGTTGAGAAGAGTCTCGATGGCATGACAGCCGGAATGCTGACTTCGCATCCTATCCAGGGTAAGTGGAGTGCTGCCGAGATTGTGCATCATCTTGCTGATAGCGAGATGACCAGTGCTATGAGACTCAGAAAGCTGCTTGTTGAGGACCATCCGGTAATCTACGGTTACGATCAGGAAGCTTTTACCACGCGTCTCGATTACAACTCTCGTGAAATCGCTCCTGCACTTGATGCTTTCCGATCTGCGAGAACCACAACGTCTCAGCTGCTGGATCGGATGACTGATGATGACTGGAAGCGCGAGGGCTTTCACACCGAGAGCGGAAAGTATTCGACGGAACAGTGGCTTCGCATCTATGCCGACCATGCTCACAATCACGCCGCCCAGATCCGGCGCCTTCGAGAGGCATTGTAGGCCGCGTCACCGAAGAGAACGTGGAAGAAACCACGGAACACACGGAAAGAAAACGGAGGACACGGAAGATAATGATCTTCCGTGTCTTTTCGTCTTCTTTCCGTGTGTTCCGTGGTTTCTTTTACATCAGTTCTGCAAAATTCCTAAGCAGCCTCAAGCCTGCAGCCTGGCTCTTCTCGGGATGGAACTGCACACCTGCGATCTGATCAACGCCGCATACTGAAGCGTAGCGCAATCCGTACTCGCTCTCGCCGAGCACACTCGAGGAATCATGGGGGGCAACATAGTACGAATGTACAAAGTAAAAAAATGTCGCTTCGTCGAGTTCATTGAACAGGGCATGATCGCGCCTGATGTTGACCTGGTTCCAGCCCACCTGCGGTACGCGCAGGGTCGAGGGAAAGCGCTCGACACGGCCTGGAATCAAACCAAGTCCGCGATGTACGCCGAATTCGACGCTCTCATCAAAGAGCATCTGTAGTCCGACGCAGACTCCAAGAATCGGCGTGCCCGCCCTGGCAGCATCTAAAACGAGCCGATCGAAGCCATGCTCTTTTAGACCACTCATGCAAGCCGCAAAGGCGCCAACGCCAGGCAATACCAGCTTGCGTGCACTGCGAAGCACTTCCTCGTCGCCGCTGACGACGGCAGGGATTCCCTGCGATGTAAAAGCCTTCTCAACACTGCGCAGATTGCCTACGCCATAGTCGATGATTGCGAGGGAGTGGTCAGGGGTCAGGGGTCGGGGGTCGGGGGTCGGTGTATGGAGTTCAAGCTTTAGCTTGCTCTCTTCCGCTTCGAACTCATCAGAGCAAGCTAAAGCTTGAACTCCATACCCCGACCACCTGGCCCCTGACCCCTGACCCCTTCCCCCTACAGCACTCCCTTCGTCGACAGCACTCCTTCGACTCGCGGATCGACGCGAACGGCTTGTGCGAGAGCACGGGCCGTCGATTTGAAGACTGCTTCGATGATGTGATGTTGATTGCGGCCGTAGAAGACTTCGATATGAAGGTTGCAATGGCAATGCTCGGCAAATGAATGCCAGAAATGTTCCGCAAGCTCGGTAGAGAACGTACCGATCTTCTGCCGTGAATTCTTGACCTGATAGACGAGAAAAGCCCGTCCCGATAGATCGATGACTGCTCGGGCGAGAGCTTCGTCCATGGGAACATAAGCGGACCCAAAGCGCGCAATTCCACGCTTGTCTCCGATGGAATCGGCAACGGCTTTTCCAAGACAGATCGAGACGTCCTCAACTGAATGATGATCGTCCACTTCGATATCGCCATTGCACTGGACCTCGAGATCAAAAAGTCCATGCCTCGCGAACAACTCAAGCATATGATTGAGAAAGGGAACGCCAGTCGAAATCGATGACACGCCCGTACCGTCGAGGTTGAGCGCGACGCGGACATCAGTCTCTTTAGTCTTTCGAACTACTTCAGCCTTTCGTGCCATTATGTCTCGAAGATCATGCGAAGGTCGTGAATCAACCGTTCATTCTCGCCGTGCAAGCCGACAGTGATTCTCAGGAAGTCAGAAAGCATCGGGTACTTACTTACATCCCGCACGAGAATACCACGCTCGTGAAGCGCCTCAAAAAGTTGGTCCGGCGGCATCGGTGTACGTAGCGAGCATGAAGTTGGCGGCGGATGGAACCGGAACTACTCCAGGGATGCTTTTCAGCTCGGCAAAGAGGCGATCGCGTTCAGATCGTATCTGATCGATTTGTGGGACCAGAGACTGGTAACGTTCGAGAGCCACTTCAGCTGCCGTGATCGAAAAGAAATTGAGGCTGTATGGAAGCTTTGCTTTGTTGATCTCCGCAACGATTTCCGGCGCTCCCAGCAGGTAACCGACGCGGAGACCGGCCATTGCCATTGCCTTCGAGAACGTTCTCAAGATGATCAGGTTACGATGCTCAGCGAGAAGCGGAACGAAATTGTCACCGCCGAATTCGACATAGGCCTGATCCACGACCACAAGACCGTCCGTATTTCGCAGCAAGAGCCTCAGATCTCGTTCAGTCAGGGTGGAACCGGTAGGGTTGTTCGGTGAACAGATGATGAGCAGGTCCGGCTTCGTCAGCGACTGCTTGCTCAATATCCGCGATGCATTGAACGTCAGGTTTTCGCTCAGCGGAACCGGAATGACCTGAGCGCCGAGAATCGCCGCGAACTGGCGGTATAGCGAGAAGGTTGGTTCGACAACCATCACCTTTGTGTCCGGCCCCACGGTCACCGTCAACAGCGATTGAATGAGCTCATTTGAGCCGTTTCCCGCAAGTACACCATCCACCTGCCATCCGGCGTGTGCCGCCAGTTTTTCGTGCAACTCTGATGGGTACGAAGGAAGGGTATCGGGACCACGGTCGCCGCTCGAGCCGTCTCGTGACTTCGCGTTTGATCTCGTCCGGGATATCAAACGGATTCTCATTTTGATTGATCTTGATAGGCGCCTTGAGCGGCGGCAAATGATACGCGCGGACAGCGCGAACCTGAGGTTTGATCTTGTCGAGTGGTGACGTCATGTCTCTGTCCTGATTGTCACCGAACGTGCATGGGCATCGAAGCCTTCGGCTCGAGCAAGCAGATCGATCGACGATGCGTTTTCCTCAAGCGCCTCTTTTGAGTAGCGTATGATGCTGGTCCTTTTTTGAAAGTCATAGACCCCGAGAGCAGAGGAAAACCGCGCTGTGCCTCCAGTAGGCAGTACATGATTTGTGCCGGCAAAATAGTCACCGACAGGCTCCGGAGAATAGGGTCCGATAAAGATTGCACCCGCATGACGCAAACGTGCCGCGACCGCATCTGCATCAGCCGTCATGACCTCGACGTGTTCCGGCGCAATCCTGTCAACCAGAGAGCACGCAGCATCCAGTGAATCGACCACAATCAGCGCGCCGTACCGCTCGAGTGATCGTGTTATGGTTGCTTTCCTCGAGAGGGTCTCAGTCTGATGGATGATCTCTTCACGTACGGCTTCGGCAATGCGTCTGCTTGTAGTCACGAGAATCGAAGCGGCATCTTCCGAATGCTCGGCCTGCGACAACAGATCCGCGGCGATGAAATCAGGACGCGCCGAGTCATCCGCAATGACAACAATCTCGCTTGGACCCGCGAGTGAATCAATGGCGACAACTCCGTAAAGCAGCTTCTTTCGCCGCCGCGACGTACTGATTGCCTGGTCCTACTATTTTGTCAACGCGCGGAATAGTCGCAGTTCCGTGAGCCAGCGCGGCGATGGCCTGAGCACCACCTATCGTGTAGACCTCGAACAGGCCCAACTCTTTCAGTACAGCCGCTATCACGGGATTCTCCGAGAACTGTGCCGGAGGCGTAGCGACAATGATGCGATCTACTCCAGCGACAATTGCCGGAATCGCATTCATCATGACCGTCGAAGGATACGCAGCAGAGCCGCCGGGCACATACAAACCAACTATTTCAAGGGGTCGAACACGCTGGCCGAGTCGAACCCCTTTCGGCTCGCTCAATCTCCCAATCGCGAGTCATCTGATTCTCGTGGTATTCGCGGATGTTGGAGATTGCTTTGCGCATCGCATCAACGAGCGACTGGTTGACCCTGCTCGCGAGCGCATCGATTCTCTCGCGAGATGCGCGCAGATCGCCGGCTTCAACGACCAGACCGTCAAAACGCGCCGTGTAGTCAATCAGTGCCGCATCACCGCGCAATCGGACATCGCGAACGATGGCATCGGCGCGAACGAGGATATCCGCGTCAAGACCATTCGTTCGACCGAGAACACTCAAGAGCTTCTCGACTGCGTTGCTCGACCCGATCTCGATGATTTCGATCATGTGAAACGCCCTCAAATCCGGTGCTGAGTGCTGAGTAAGTTGAGTTTGAGTTCAAGCTTGAGCTTGTGATTGCATTCCAAGATCAAACAAGCCTCAGAATGCTAACTCACAAACTCAAGCTTGCACTCAGCACTCAGCTTACTCAGCACTCAGCACCCGCCCTAGCTCCGCTATCAGTTTCCCACTTCTTCGCGCTTAAGATGAAAGCTCGCGCGGTTGACAATCAGGCGGGCAGTCGACTCCGCTATCACATCAATCACCTCAAGACCATTCGCTCTCAGAGTCTGCCCTGTATCCACGAGGTCGACAATCCGATCGGAAAGGCCGAGGACCGGGGCCAACTCGACTGACCCCGTGAGTGTAATCACCTCGATCGGGATTCCTTTTGCCTGAAAATACTCTGACGTGATCCGGGGATACTTCGTTGCGACGCGTACCGTTGCAAGCAGATTGTAGTCCTCCCCGGCAACTGCTGTGCGCCCGGCAACGGCAATGCGACAGTGACCAAACTTCAGGTCAATTGGTTCGTGAACTCTTGCTTCAGATTCCATCAGCACATCACGACCGCAGATACCCACGTCCGCTACGCCATATTCGACATATGTCGGGACATCTGACGGCTTGACGAACACAAAGCTGAACTGACCGTCGATTGATTCGATCCTTAGTCGCCGCGAGCTGAGAGCTCCGTTCTCCACTTTCACGCCCGCCCGCGCGAAAAGCTCGAGGCTCTCATCCTGAAGTCTCCCTTTTGAGATTGCGACGGTGAGCATGGGTCAGTCCTCAATCCTCACTTTTCTTCCCTCTTTGCGAAACGCTCTTGCTTCGCGGAACGCACGCGTCCGATCGCCCCCCAAAGAAACGGTCTCTCCCGGTTCGGACAGCGACTCGCCTGAATCTGCACGCGTGCCAATATGCCCCGCAAGCGCGTCAAGTGAGAGCGAGAATCCGACAGCAGCTTCCGGTGCGCCGAAGTTGCCGATCAGGTTGTCATAGCGCCCACCGCCTCCGATCTCAACTCCAAGCTCTGGCACAAACACCTTGAAAGTAAGACCCGTGTAGTACTCGAGCTCACCGGCATCACCAAAGTCGATATCGAAGTTGTCTTCGAACCCTAGCGCTCCGAGTGTCTTGTACATGGTCGCGAGCTCATCAATAGCTTTAAGTGACCGTTCGCCGGGAAACACTTCCCTGGCCTTCTTAAGGGCATCCTCTTTTCCGGCAAGTTGCGTTAACCGGCAGAATGCTGTTCGACGCGCCGATTCTATCTGTGGCGCTCGTGACTCAAGAAACACCTCGAGCGCTCCGCTTGCCCTGCGATCGATCAATTCACGAAGACGTGAACGGTCGCTATCGGCAAGCTTCAGATAATCCGCAACGCCATTCAGGAAGCCCGCATGCGAAAGTGCAATCCGGAAGTCAGTGATTCCCTGCGCTTCAAGTGTGTCGGCTGCGACGAGAAGAATCTCAATATCAGCATCAATTCCGGTCTGCCCGATATGCTCGATACCGAGCTGATGGAATTCGCGTACGGCTCGTTCGTTGGGCTCGTCATAGCGAAAGACTTCGCCGGAATAGCAAAGCCGCACCGGTCGTGGCCGTTGCAAAAATCTGGTGGCTACAGTTCTAGCTACAAGCGATGTGAGTTCCGGACGCAGTGCCAGCAGAGCGCCATCGCGATCAACAAAACGGTAGGTGCGCTCTGCCGGGCCCGCGCCCATCCCGCGTGCAAAAAGATCGTGATAGTCGAACATCGGAAGGATGATCTCGTCGTAAGACCAGCCTTCAAAGACCTTCATCGCGCGCCTTTCGACGTCACGACGCAGGCGTGCCTCGGCATCAAAAAAGTACTGAACTCCGGCAGGGATTTTGGCCAGTGTTGACATCGCGCCTATACAAACCTCCGGCCGTCATTGTCCACCTTGATTTCAAGAATGCGTGAAGAGATTCCGTGAGCCTCAAAGGGCAACTGCATTCGCCTTCCGATTTCCTTCGCATTGCCGGAAACGAACGCGATCATTGTCGAGCCGGCTCCGCTGATCGCAACACCAAGAAGGCCATCGATCGCCCCCACCTCTCTGTTTAGTTCAAGGACCTGTCCGAGCGGTGGCGCCAGCGGGGCCCTGAAGGGCTGGTGCAGCTGGTCCCTGAGCGCTTCGTGAAGCAGATCAAAGCGACGTTCTGATATCGCTGCCTGAAAAAGCGCTGCGCGCTGCAGGTTGAACACGGCCGCGTCGAGTGGTACCGAGGCGGGAAGCGCCGCGCGCATCCGTTCAGTTTCCAGTGCCAGCTCCGGTATCACGAGCACGATGTCGCACGTCGTCAGGCCACTTGCGCTTGACAGTCGTCAGTGTAGGCGCGTCCGTCTTCCTGCTCTTTGAAACGCAAGTGACAACAAGGCCTCCGAGCCTCGACGGAGCAAGGTTATCTCCGTGCGCTTCAAAGTGAAGCGCATATTCGAAGAACTCGTCATCGTCGAGACGCTCATCGGCAAGAGCTTCATAGACCGATATGCCGGCGATAATCGCTGCGCTGCTGCTGCCAAGTCCACGTTTGAGTGGAATCTGATTCTCGACTCTCAGGCGACCGCCCGTCAGGGTCCTGCCGCGCCGACTGGCTACAAATCGCGCTACTCGTACGATCAGATTCTCCTCGTCAGCATGGTAAGGCTTCGGAGCCTGCGCTGCCCTCGCCTGTTGCTGACTATATAGAACTCATTGTGAGACCGAACTGGTCTCATCGATCTTCACGCTCAGATAGAGCTGCAAAGCCAGCCCGCACGCATCAAAACTTGCGCCGAGATTTGAGGTCGATGCTGGAACGATAATCTCTATGTTCACTCCTCGAAATGCCAGCCTGGGAGCGCTGGCGTTGCCGGCGGTCCGATGCGCCAGGCGAGCGCTCCCAGGCTGCTTAGACGCCAACGTAGCGGGAATAGAGAGAGCGTGCAAGCGCAGTGTCTTCAGTTCCCTTGATGATTCCCCGGCCATCGGCAAAAACAGTGATTTCATACGGCTGCGCATGGAGTCTGAGCAGGTAGCGATTAACCGTGACCGCGCCAGAGGCCTTCAGGTTTTCTGCGAGTTCGCTCAGGTCAATCCTGGAACTGCGCCCCGGCGAGACTTGAACGGCATTTCGGCCACAAAGCGTGGTCACCATCTGGCCGCCGCGCGAAGCAAGAAATGCAAAATCTCGCTTGCCGCAGGCAGGACAATCCGCGAGTCGGGCATCCTTTACATTCAATCGTGCGAAACGTGACGTCCAGACATCGAACTCGAGTAGCGAGTTGTGTAAGTCATCGAGCCTGCCAACTAATAACTTGATAGTCTCTGTGACCTGGGCTGATGCAACCATTCCGATCGCCGGCAGGACGACTCCTCCAGTATCACAGGTCGGAAATGTCCCCGGAGATGGCGCATCACTCCAGATGCATCTGAGACACGGTGATACGCCCGGCCGGATGGTCATCTGGACGCCATAAGAGCCAACAGCGGCGCCGTATACCCATGCCTTGCCATGTTTGACGGCGGCATCGTTGAGCAGATAGCGCGTTTCAAAATTGTCGGTTCCATCGAGTATCACGTGGGCGTCTGCGATCAGGTCTTCAATGTTGGCGTAATTGACGTCAGCGACCACTGGATCAAGATGGATATCAGAGTTGATATGTTTGAGGCGGGTGGCGGCGGCGATTGCCTTTGGTTGATTCTCTTTTGCGTCTGCTTCTGTGAAGAGCACCTGTCGTGGCAGGTTTGACTCCTCGACGAAGTCGCGATCAACGATGCGGAGCGAACCGATGCCGGCGCGCACGAGCATCTCGGCCTGCACCGAACCCAGGGCCCCGCATCCGATGATGATCACTCGGGATTTTGAAAGCGCCTCCTGGCCCTCGATTCCGATCCCGGAAAAGAGAATCTGTCGCGAGTAGCGGCCTGCATTCATAGGCAATGAATAAAGAGCGAGATTAACAGAACAGTATGTCAATTGCCATTAACGTCCTATGGGAGCGCCAGGCTTCAGCCCTGGCGCTTCCCAGGGTTGCTATGCCTGATACAATCCCACCAATGTTTGCTGTCCGACATGGCTTGTGAAGATAACCTCGCCTTCATGCGCTCCCTTCGGAGTGAAAGTATTCACCTGATTGCCACATCACCACCCTATAACATTGGCAAGTCGTATGAGAGGCGAACAGAGCTCGACAAGTACATAGCTCGACAGGGTGAAGTCATCTCTGAATGTGTGCGACTTCTAAATCCGCGCGGATCGCTATGCTGGCAGGTTGGAAACCATATCGAGAACGGAGAGGTAGTCCCCCTGGACCTGGTGCTCTATCCGATGTTCAAGAGCCTGGGACTACGGTTGCGCAATCGTATTGTCTGGCACTTTGGTCATGGTCTCCATTGCAGCAAGCGCTTCAGCGGTCGCTATGAAACCATTCTATGGTTTACACGTTCGGATGAGTACACGTTCAATCTGGATGCAGTGCGCGTGCCATCGAAGTATCCTGGCAAGAAACATTTCAAGGGTCCCAGGCGCGGCGAATTGTCCGGAAACCCGCTGGGTAAGAACCCGAGTGACGTGTGGGAGATTCCGAATGTAAAGTCGAATCACATCGAAAAGACCATTCATCCATGCCAGTTTCCTGTCGAGCTTGTTGAGCGGCTCGTGCTCGCGCTAACCAATCGTGGCGACACGGTGTTTGATCCCTACATGGGAGTAGGTTCGGCCGTTGTCGCTGCGCTCAAGAATGGGCGCCGCGCATACGGATGCGATATCGTCAGCGAGTATGTTGATATCGCGCGGGAACGCGTGAAAGCCCTGCGCTCAGGACTCCTCAGCACTCGAGAGATGGGCAAGCCTGTATACGATCCTGCAAAACCCAACGGTGGTCACTGATGTAAGCTCGTCGAGCGCGCAATTTGGAGTGCGGCGACTTGGCGCCGCTTTAGTCTCCCCATCGGATTACTCCACGGAAGACTAAAGCGGCGCCAAGCCGCCGCACTCCAAATTCGGCTCGAATTGCTCAGACTCCAGTTAGTTCTTTGTCTTTCCCTGCGTTCGGCTGGCGATGATCTCTCTCCAGACTTCTTTCTCTTTTCCTCAGCCTGAGCTTCAAGCTCTCGAAGGAAGACATCGCGTCGCCCGATCTGAATATGGAGGTCATGGTCAAGCCTCGGAGATCGCGACGGAGTGGTCAAAAGAAGCTCGTTGGTCTGCTGGACAAGCTCCTCTACTTTCCTCGCAAGCTCGAAATTGCCGAGGATATGAGCAGCATGCGCCAGCTCGTGACCGAGCACTTCTGCATATCGCTCTTCACGAGAGAGGTCCGAAAACGGAACAAAGCCGTCCGGGTAGGCTGTTGATGGTCCAACATAAGCCTGATCGATGTTAGTCAGGCTTAACCAGATGACTGCAGTGTGGCGCAGCCCTTTCGGATCGAAGGATTCAATCCTGAAGTTGCCGGCGGTGCACGAAGAGAGTCGATTCGACTGGGCGAGCTCAATGAAAACTGCGTGAGGGCTGTCATTGACCGCATCCCACAGCGCTCGCAGGACGGGGTAGACTGGCCTGCCGTCGCGGGTCTTTGCCAGGGCAAAGCGCTCGATTGTTCGCCAGTTGCGGAGGTCTTTTTGCGAAAGTCGATCCGTCAGAATGCCGCGCGGCGTCGCGCGCCTGGGCCGTGCCGCCTGCGTTTGTTCGGATTTGACGCCGGGAATTTGCGCCCGAACGATCGCGAGAAGCGAAACGACGACCAGCAAAGCTCGGAGAGCCGATAAGAACTGGCGAGGCACCTTGCCCCTCCGCTCTGAGAAGACCGATACCACAAGGTTGTGAAAAGGGGGGCGACGGGAATTTGAAAATTATAACCTGACAGGGAGAAAAGGGAAGGACAAAAAAGGAAGGGCTCAGTCGGCGCCTCACTCACCGCTGAGCCCCTGCCCTGATGCGAGCCTCACCCACATTGCACTCGCTTAGTAGGAAGAGATGATTTTCGGATTTTATTTCCGAGTATCCTCACTATACTCGGTTCCCGTTCATCTCCAGCTACCTACTTCACGCTCTTACTGCCATGAAGTTCCAAACAGCTTTCAAAAAAATTTAGTTAGTATCTTCTTAGTTTTCGGCATGTGGCTCTTTCGCTTGCTCCTTTTGGAGGCGGAGCGGTAGGCTTGAATACGAAAATGCACAAAATAATCCTGGGAATCGAAGCCCTGCTCGACGATAAGCTCTCACTGATCAAGGGAGCGCGTGTCGGGCTGATTTGCCACCCTGCGAGTGTCGATCACGCCTTGCGACATACGGCAGACCTTCTCAACAGCCACCCCGAAGTCCAACTCACCGCTCTTTTTGGCCCGCAACACGGTATTCGCGGCGAGACGCAGGACAATATGATCGAGTGGGAAGGATTCGTTGACCGTCAAACTGGAGTTCCCGCACATTCGTTGTACGGCGAAGTTCGCGAACCAACTGCCGACTATGCTCGAAGATGTCGACGTTCTGGTTGTTGATCTCCAGGATGTTGGGACTCGGGTCTATACATTCGTCTACACAATGGCGCTCGCGATGCGCGCGGCAAAGGAATATGGAAAGCGAGTGATCGTTCTCGACCGGCCCAACCCTATCGGCGGGGAAGCCGTTGAGGGCAGCCTGCTAAAAGCGGGTTGTGAATCCTTTGTTGGCATGTTTCCAATGCCAATGCGGCACGGAATGACAATCGGAGAGCTGGCGCTACTGTTCAACCAGGCCTTTGGCATCGGGTGCGACCTTGATGTGGTTGCAATGCGCGGCTATCAACGGAGCTATTGGTTCGATGAAGTTGATGCTCCGTGGATCATGCCGTCGCCAAACATACCGACACTTGACACAGCGACCGTATATCCGGGAATGGTCTATCTCGAGGGAACAAAGGTGAGCGAAGGACGAGGCACAACACGCCCGTTTGAGCTTTCCGGCGCGCCCTACATCGACTCGCACGATCTCGCGGCACGGTTGAACGCGTTTGATCTTCCCGGCGTCCACTTTCGACCTAACACTTTCCAGCCGACTTTTCAGAAGCACAAGGGGTTACTCTGTCACGGAGTGCAAACACACGTCACCGACAGGAGACGTGTTTCAACCTGTAATAACCGGCATTGCAATAATCAAAGCTGTCCGCGATCTGTATCCGGACGGTTTTGCGTGGCAGGACCCACCTTATGAGTATGTCTTTGATCGTTTACCCTTCGATGTGATCGCTGGAGGGTCTGAACTGCGGGAAGCGATTGAAGGTGAAGTCTCATTGAAAGACATTTCCCGGAGTTGGCACTCCGATGAAGAGACCTTTCGCAAGCAGCGGAAGGAGTTCATGCTGTATTGAAGGCAGAGTACGGGCTTACCGAATGGTTCATCCGATAAGCTAACGTACTGAGACTATGAATCGCTATCTGAATATCTTGTTGAAGCGGAGCGCAACCACGGGCACATGTGTCCGGGTCAGGTGCTTGGCGTGAGGATGGCGATGTCGGGTTGTCGGGCGGTTGGGATTGATGAACCAAAGAGCAGCCGCGAGTTGATTGTGTTTATCGAGATCGATCGCTGTGCCGCGGACGCAATCAACACAGTTACTGGTTGCCGGCTTGGCACGGCGAACTCTCAAGTTCCGCGACTTCGGCAAACTCGCTGCGACGTTTGTAAACACCGGCACAGACGAAGCAGTACGTGTCGTAGCCCGGGAATCATCGCGCGAGATTGCCGCCGAGCGCTATGGCCATCTACCGACCAAAAAAGAGCGGCAGCTTACTGCTTATGGCGAGCTTTCCGACGACGTTCTATTCACTTTTGAAAAGGTACGTGTACGGCTTGACCGGCGCGAGATGCCCGGGCATCCATTGACTCGGGTGTCGTGCAGCTCTTGCGCTGAAGGAATCAACGACGGACGCGAAGTCGTCCGCGAGGGCAAGACTTTCTGCCGCGCTTGTGCGGGCGAGAGTTACTACGAAGTAATCGACTCATTGCGAACAGAGAATTGATGGGTCTAAGATCATTTTGATGTCGTTCAACGCGAAGGCTTCGAAAGAGAAAACGGACGGCGGAAGCGGTGTGGGTGAGCGCCCACGTCTCGTTTCGCCGGACCGGCCAGATAGTCACGATCATCACAGTCATGCGCGTGGCGTATCGCAAAAGCTGCTTCTCATAGTCCTCTCGCTGACGTTCGCCTACATGATCGCCGAAGCAGTCGGCGGCTATTTTTCGAATAGTCTTGCGCTGCTTTCAGATGCGGGCCACATGCTCACTGATGTAGCTGCGCTCGCGCTATCGTTGCTTGCAGTGCGCTTTGCGTCGCGGCCCGCCACAGCGCGAAAGACATATGGCTTTTACCGGCTCGAGATTCTGGCAGCGCTCGCAAACGGGGTGACCCTTCTCTTGCTCGCCTTCCTCATCTGCTATGAAGCCTACGAACGGCTGCAGCAGCCTGAGGGAGTCAATGCGGTAACGCTGATCGCTGTTGCAGCAGGCGGACTTGTGGTCAACATCGTATCAGCGAAACTTCTTTCCAGTGTTGGTCATGACAATCTGAACATTCGCGGGGCCCTGCTTCATGTGCTGGGAGACCTGCTCGGTTCGGTCGGAGCGGTTACAGCGGGAGTGCTGGTGCTTTGGAAGGGCTGGCTGTGGGCTGATCCCGCGGTCAGCGTGCTCATCAGCCTGTTGATCATCTATAGCGCGTGGCGACTCGTTTCGGACGCCGTCAACGTTTTGCTCGAAGGTGTACCCTCACACATCAATGCGGCTGCAGTTGAGGAGGAAATGCGCACCGTCAGCGGAGTTCAGGACGTGCATGATTTGCACATCTGGACTATCACGTCAGACAGGCATGCGTTGACAGCGCATGTCGTCATCAGTGAGCTCAGTGAAAGTTACCGGATTCTGAGAGAGCTTCGCGTCCTGCTCGCCGCCAAGTTCTCGCTCACCCACTCGACGATTCAACTTGAAGATCCACTCCTCTCGGCGATCGTCGAGATTGACAAACAACCGACCTGCGACAATTGTCAGGAATGAAACTGCATATTGGTCTGATCGCTTCACTTCTTTTTCTCTTGAGCATGACACTCCCACAGATATCGGCAGACCTGGTACTGCTTGAGGGCAGAATCTGGACCGTCAATGAGAGGCAGCCGGAAGTCGAGGCCGTAGCCTGTCGCGATGGCAGGATTCTCGCCGTAGGTACCAACGCACAAATCAGCAAGTTTATCGGCCCTGAGACCCGCGTCATCAAACTGGATGGCAAAAGAGTTGTTCCCGGATTCAACGATGCTCACGTTCATTTCTTTGATGGTGGGCGAGGGCTTTCGAGTGTGCAGCTTCGGGACGCGCGGACCCCATTGGAGTTTCAAAAGAGGATTCAGACGTTCGCGCGAGGTCTGGCCAAGGGCCGTTGGATTACGGAAGGGAACTGGGACCACGAGAACTGGTCGCCGCCTGATTTGCCCAGGCGGCAGTTGATCGATGATGTCACGCGCGACAATCCCGTCTTTATCAATCGGCTTGACGGTCATATGGCGCTGGCGAATTCGCTGGCGCTCAGACTTGCCGGCATCACGCGGAATTCGCCCGATCCGCCAGGTGGGACGATTGTCCGCGATGAGAGCGGCGAACCTACCGGTATATTGAAAGATGCTGCAATGGATGCCGTGTCGAAGGTCATCCCCGACCCAAGTGAGGATGAGATTGCAGAGGCACTGCGCGCAGCCATGCGCTATGCGGCTCAGAATGGAGTCACGAGCATTCAGGACATGTCAGGAGCGCCGGCCATTTTGAGGGCCTATCAGAGGCTTCTCGATCGTGGAGAGCTGACAGTTCGCGTTTATGCCCTGCAGCCGCTCGCTGAGTGGGAAAGGCTGGCAAAGGCAGGCATCCGTGCAGGTTTTGGCAACGAGAAACTGAAGATCGGCGGGCTCAAGGGCTTCGCTGATGGCTCGCTCGGTTCGACGACCGCATTGTTCTTCGATGCTTATCTGGATGATCCAAAAACCGCCGGGCTTCCAAACGCTGAAATGATTCCCGAGACAAAGATGCTCGACCGCGCTGCTCAAGCAGACAAGGCAGGACTTCAGATCGCGCTGCACGCGATTGGCGACCGTGCGAATCAGACGATTCTCAATATGTTCCGTGAAGTCGTGAAACGGAACGGCGAGCGCGATCGCCGCTTCAGGATCGAACATGCGCAGCACTTGCGCAGTGAAGAGATTCGCAGATTTGGGCCGGAGCGTGTTATCGCTTCGATGCAGCCGTATCACGCAATCGACGATGGACGGTGGGCTGAGAATCGTATAGGAGCGTCGCGTGCAAAGGGGACTTACGCATTCCGTTCATTGCTGGATGCCGGAGCAATTCTCGCTTTCGGTTCGGACTGGTTTGTCGCACCGATGGAACCGCTGATGGGAATCTACGGAGCTGCGACAAGGCGAACGCTCGATGGAAAGCGGCCCGAAGGTTGGGTTCCGGAACAGAAGATCACGGTCGCTGAAGCAGTGCGAGCCTTCACGCTCGGCTCTGCCTATGCAAGCTTTGATGAGAAGATCAAAGGATCAATCGAGACAGGCAAGCTGGCGGATATGGCGGTCCTGTCAGATGACATTTTCGCAATCGATCCGGTCAGGATTGAAAAGACCCGAGTCGTCATGACCATCTTCGACGGGAAGGTGGTGTTTGAGAAGTAAGGGGTGGGGTGAGAAGAAGAAGTAACGCAGAGAGCGCAGAGAGAAGACGCAGAGTCCGCAGAGAAGACAAGCCGCCATATCTCTGCGCCCTCTGCGTCTTCTCCTCTGCGCTCTCTGATTAGCGCACGGATCGACTTGCATTGACGGTGCCTCCACGCGGACCTTTTGTCGGTACCGACAGAGTAGCGCCCCGCACGACAGTTATCGTGACGGTCTTGGTATCGCTAAAAGGCGGTACACCTGTATCCGTTGCGGTGAAGGTTACAACGTGCGATCCGATCTGACTTGGAGACGGTTCAGGCCAGCGAAAGACTCCGGTTGCAGGATTAAATACTGCACCCAGCGGCAGACCCTGTGCCGACAACAAAATGCTCTGTCCGGCATCGATATCTGTAGCCGAGACCGTAAACTGCAGCGGCGTGAAGGGCGCGGTTGTTTGTGGTCCAGGTACTACAAGAACAGGTGGATCATTGATCGGTACCACGTGGATTTGGACCGTGGCTTCTGCACTCTCAGTGAATCCATTGCTGACTTTGAAACTGAAGGAGTCAGTTCCGTTGAAGTTAGCGTTGGGCCGGTAACTAAGTGCCGGCGCTCTGCCTGTGAGCGTGCCTCGACTCGGAGGTCTTGTGATTGTGAAGACCAGAGGCTTGTTATCGACATCTGATGCCAACAGATTGATGCCCGCTACTCCGTCCTCAATTACGTTCACACTTTGATTCGACGCGGTCGGCCGACGTTTGACGATGACGCTGACCAATCGCTCGGTGGTTGCACCCATCGAATCAGTCGCTCGAATCGAGAGTTGATGGTTGCCCTGCGCTCCTGGCGGAGGCGAGATCCTAAGCAGGTGATCATCGGCTCCCTGTGGAATCAATTGAACGAAATTGGCTCCTGTGAGAGTCACGAGGGTTACTCGCTGGCCTTCATCGATATCGAGAGTCTTGACGTTCAGTTCCAATAGAGCACTCTCATAGGCTTCGACCGATGTTGGAGAAAAGACCAGTGGTGGCCGGTTGGCAGTTGCAGAAGGCAAAACAAGGTCGTTGACCTTCGTCAGGTTGTTGATGATCGCAGCCTGGCTTTCACCCGAGATTCTGTCGACTCTTCCAGTGAATCTGAGCAGACTTGCCGTAACAGGAACCGGCATACCAGCAATCGCAGGCACATTCCTCAGGACGTAGGCACCATTGCCGTCGGTTTTCGTCTCCTGCCCGCGCGCACGGACGACGGCGCCTCGGACCGGATTCGTTCCGCCAAAGTCAAGCACCCGACCAGCCAGCGCCGTCACAGTTCGCGGTGCGGCCACGAAGTAGTAGCTCGTCTCTGTAATCGAGCCCAGCGGCGTTGAGATAGTGCTTCCGTCAGCTGAGACCCTCGCTTCGATCCGTGTGTCGACGAAGGTTCCTTCGTTGAGGTCGTACTTGAAGAGCATTACTGAACTGTCGGGCGGATATCCATCGAGGTTGGGAAATATCAGCCGCCCGCCAGGACTCAGCGTCACTCCGAGAGGAGTGATTTGCGCAACCGATTGGCTGAAAATTCCACGAGGCATTTTAGCCGGGGTCAGACTTCCGGTAAGAACATCGAGAGTGATTCGGCCTGAAGTCGAGTTATCTGGAAACACGGCCGTAGCGCCGACGGGAAGGCGAAAAGTTACACCGCCAGTTGAGATGCTCGTCTCGGGAGGGACCTGCTGCATCACTGACGCACGCAAGCTGGTCGTTGCTTCCGACCCATCGGTCGCGCCTTGACCACTGCCCGCGCTGTTACCACCAAACTGGATGCCGGGACCACTGGCCTGCTGCAGATATATTGTGCCGGGGTACTGATTGTCTCTTTGCGAAGCGACAGGAAGCTTGAGCGGAGGATTAGGGTAAGGAAGCGGACCCTGACTGGGGACCTCGACCTTAAAGGCTATTGCCGGGCCCGTAGGAGTATCTGGAAGCACGAACCATCCTTCGGGAGGCGTAGTCACAAAACTGGCATTGCCGACAAGGCTGACTTTGGCGCCAGCCAGTGGTTGCTCGTTCGTGTCGCGAACGAAGCCACTGATCGAGGTTCGCACCGGAACTGTTCCACCGCTCGACCACGAGCCGCCCACAGTGGTCAACGTCACTGGTCCTGTTACGACGCCAAAAGGAACGCGTACCAACAGCTGACTTGGTGTGGCGGATTCAACACCGGCTTCAATCCCGCCAATGCGAACTAATGAATCACCCGGGACAGGCGGGAGATTCGTTCCATTGAGCGCCAACTGATCCCGTGCAAGCAGACTGGAGGGCCCGTTTATGCCTGTGACCAGGGGAGGCTGCGCGCCGCCAGGCGATGCAATGTCTATTTCCACCTCGTTTGAGGTGCCAAAACCTGGCGCGGTCACCGAAACGTTTACCTTTCCTCTCCCTATCAGGGAACGCGGGATCGGGACGTTTAGCCTGATCAAGACCAAAAAACCCGGGTGCGATCCCGGCATATGACGGAGTGATCTCGACGCCGCCAAGGATTACACGCACGTTTTCGGCCGAGCCGTTTCCAGCAATGCCATCTGTCGATGGGACACCGCGAAGTCCCGTCAGGTAGAGAATAAGGAACATCAAATCTGTCTCGGGTCCCATGTCGATAGGGCGAGGCACGAAGTTCGGATACGAACCCTGGATCAGTGCTTCGAGTATCTGCACGTTACCCGGCTTGACCCTGATAAGGTCGGCAGCTGGTACTCCCTTTCCATCTGAGTTTGCCGCAAAGATTGATGGCGAGGCTTGAACGATAGTGACAGTCCCGGTAGACATCGCTCCGTTGCCGGCGACCACTTTTAACGTGGCAGGTCCGGTCGCAGTGTCGGCGGGAATAAGAATGTTGAGCTGTCCCGGAGAGACAAAGTAAAGACCAGCTGTTCTTTGAAAACCGAGACTGTCCTCGACGGTGACGGTTGTCCCCTCAAGTGTTGTGGGCAGCGGCCTCGTCATTCCAGATGCGGTAGCCGTTGCGAGATTGGTTCCGAACAGTGACGCAATAGAATCCGGCGCGACAGGCGCCTCGTAGTGGGCTGCGGAAACCGTCGCAATCGTATTTCCAGTTTGTGCCTGGCTGTACTGTCCGGGCTCGAACAGCAGAGCGATAAACAACGCAGAGATCAATACCGTGAACACACGGCGCGTCAGAGACAGCGAGAGCATTCTTCCTCCACTGACACTTCAAATCGCCGAATTTCGGGAGGGGCAGCGACCGAAGAGAGGCTCGAGACTTATGACATCATCATAATACGAATCTCGCCGGGCGCAAGGGGGGCACAGTGGTCAGTGGGCAGGTGTCTGAGTAAGTGGTTTGAGTTCAAGCTTGAGCTTGTGGTTGCATTCTGAGCCCGTAGATCTCGGAATGCAACCACAAGCTCAAGCTTGAACTCAAATCGACTTACTCAGCACTGATCCTCGACCCCTGACTCCACTGAACACTCCTACTTTATCGCCGTGCCTGTGCGCTTCCAGTCTGTGTTGAGTAAGAATCGCATGAGCGGGTTCTGAGGTCCCTGGTACTGCGGATCCCGAGGATTGGATGACCAGTAAACATAAAGAGCCCGGCCAATGATATTGCTGCGCGGGACAAAACCCCAGTATCGACTGTCCTGGCTGTTGTCGCGATTGTCTCCAAGAGCAAAGTAATGGCCCGCCGGTACGGTCACCGGCTCGTTCACACCGTACTCTCCCGACTCAAAGTCATGCTCGCGATCGTCATAGTACACGCGGTAGGTGGCTCCTTCGGGTGCCGGTTCGACATCCAGTTCGGGGTGAGCTGAATAGTCATTCCCCATGAGCCTTACCTTGACTCTGATCTCAGGTAGCTCCTGGTCGTTGATGTAAAGACGCCCACCGCGCACGTGGACCTTATCTCCAGGCAGCCCCACGACTCTCTTCACATAGCTCGTGTTGGCATCAAGCGGGTATTTGAACACGATGATGTCACCGCGGCGGATCTCGCGCTGTGGCAGAATCCACCTCAGAACGGGAGTTGGCTCCCCAAAGACGAATTTATTCACAAAGAGATGATCACCAATGTGGATGTTGTTCTGCATTGAGCCCGTCGGCACTTGCACCGCCTGCGAGATGAATGTCATGAGAAAGAGCGCCATGACGACTGTCACAAGAGCCTGTTCGAAATAGTCGCGGATGAGGGATTTCGGTGGCGGAACGGGAATTACGATCGTTTCGTCAGGAACCAGATTGTCGGGTGGTGCCTCGGAAACAGTTTCCGGATGTTCAGTCATGATTGCGTGGGCTTGAGTCCTTCGAGCAGTTCATCAAGATTGGCGAATGCTATGCTTGCAGCCTCCTGGTGAGCGCTTTTGATCGTTCTTCCCATCCCTGCAGCAAGCGTCTGGCCCGAAACTGTCACCTCAACGCGAAAGATTCGCTGATGATCAGGGCCCGCGGACTCGATGATGACATATCGCGGCGCAGGCAGCCCGTTTGCTTGAAGGCGTTCCTGCAAGGCTGTCTTGAAGTCGGCTGCCGTCAGATCGCGCGGGTCCAGCTCCTCGAGGATCGTGGCGAATTCTCGCCGTACGAATTCCCGCGCCGCCTCGATGCCTCCATCAAGATAGATGGCAGCGAGCAGCGCTTCGTACGCATTCACCTGGAGAGCCACTTTTCGACGTCCTCCGGTCTTCTCTTCGCCTCGATTCAGCAGGAGGTGCTCACCAAGCTCATGTATGGCGGCCAGTTTTTGCAGCGTCGATGCGCTGACGGCGGAGGCCCTCAGTTTCGAGAGCGTTCCCTCGGACTCGAACGGATGGCGCTCGAGAAGCCATGAGCTTATCAGGAATTCGAGGACAGCGTCCCCAAGAAACTCGAGCGCCTCGTTATGTTGAGGCCGTGGTTCGGGCTGTTCGTTTGCGTATGAGCGGTGAGTCAAAGCGCGACGCAGGAGAAGCGGATCGCGAAATGTATACCCGATTGCCGTCTCCAGATCCGGACGCTTTTCGACGGTCGACTCCGGGACAACGGAGGTGTCGCCAATCGTTTCTTCCAAGCAAATCCTCTGTAGCAAAGAAAGCCAGCCTCTCTCGTTCGAGTGCTGGCTTTCTTCAAACGATTCGGTGAATTCGAATACTATTTCTTCTTCTTCTTCTTGCTGCTGCTCGTGGTCGCCTTCTTGGTGCTGCTGCCGTTCTTCGAAGCCTTCGATCCGTTGCTGCTTCCCGTCGGTGCCGCCGCTGTCAGCGTTGGCTTGGTTGTGGCTCCTGTGGGAGGCGCAACCGCATTCGGGTCGGGAGTTGCCGAGGCCGGAGTCCGCGCTGGCGCAGTCCCAAGTGGATCCGTCCTGAACTGAGCGATCAGCGCTTCCTGGCCGCCCGGCAGGTTGCTGTAGCGGTATTTCCAGAACTGATCGAGCGACTCGCGCGCTGCATCCCTCAGCGGTTTGGCATCCGGACTCGCAGCGACCGCAATCACGCGCGCATAATCATCGATCATTTTGTCAATCAGTGGATTGATTTGATCAAGCAACGCTTTCCCGGCATCACCAGTCTTCTGGTCATCCGGAAGTTTGCGGTAGTCCTCGCTCAGCTTGGCATACTGCTTTTGATATGCACTCGCGCGAAGCCAGTAGTTATTCGGATCCTTCCATCCGAGACCGTCCTTATTCCTGATCTTCGACGAATCGGTGAGATGGTTGATCGCGGCGTCGAGATTCGGATTTGGCTGCTCCAACTCATAGTAGCCAAGGAACTGATGCGACTGGGCCTGGACATTCTCGCGCAGCGGTCCGTACTGATCCGGGGGATAGTCCTTGGGAGGAGTCGGACTCTCCATCGCTTTAAGAGCGCGCTCTGCCAGCTCCTTCGCCCGCGGTAGATCCTTATAGAACTGCGCCAGCACTCCGCGGCTTGCGGCAAGCGCCATTTGCGCGCTCACGTATGGAGACTCGGGTTGCAGTTTCAGATATTCCCCGCCAAGCGAAAGCACCTTTTCAAGTTTTGGCAGATCGGAGCCCTGGTAGTAGGCAGTCAGGGCGGATTGAAAATCGGTACCCAGCGTATTGACGATGAATCCCTTAGCAAATTGAGCGACCTCGCTGTCGGGATATTTGGTAAGAAAGCTTCGGGCGAGCTCCGTCGCCTTCGGTACATTCTTCTCCGTATATGCTGCGTCGTAGAAGGCTTTGTAGTCCTTGCCTTCCTCTTCAGATTTGAACTTTGGCTGCTGCTGTTGGGCTCCTGCTGTGGGCAACTGCAGGACGAACGCGGCAGCGAGAATCGCGCACGCGAACGTAAAACAAAACTTCTTCATACCAGCTTGCTCCTCCTCGTCCTTTTCTTAGACCAAAATCTCGCAATCGGCAAGTCCCCAGCGACTTCCCTACTGACAAACTTCTTTAGAAACCCCTTTTACCAAGCGCCACCCGATGACACATGCGCGAACTCCGATTCGTGGGAGAATCTTGGCGGCCTTACCAGAATCACCATCGAAGGCGATTGGCGAGATGCGAGATCTTGACGGAGCCTAATGATGAATCGACGTTGGCGGCACTTCCAAGAACTTGTCAGATGCTCTGCTATTGTGCATGATTCGGATGCTTTGTCAAGAAACACGGAATCAACGCGTTGCAGGCATGTAGTACCGCCTTCAGGCGGAATCTTCAATACCAAAGACTCCGCCTGAAGGCGGTACTACGTTCTCTATAGACTCCCGTCATTACCCAAATGTTCCGCCCGATTTGCTCCCAATGAACCTCATTGATTACTTTGCCGCGCGGCACGATTCCATTCTCGACACTATCCGCCAGCTCGTCGAACTCGAGAGCTCGTCACGCGAAGCTCAGCGACTGGACGAGATAGCTGCCTTTGTGGCCAACCTTGCCGCTCCCTTCGCCGACGAAATTGACCTTATTCGCGCACCGGAGCTTGGAACCCATCTCTCGGCGAAGTTTTTTGGTTCCGGGCACGACAAACATCTGCTCATCATCGGCCATCTCGACACCGTCTGGCCGGTCGGGACGCTCGAGCGCATTCCGTTCAGGATTACGTCCGAAGGACACGCTCACGGACCGGGCATCTTCGATATGAAGAGCGGTGTAGTCATCGCTCTTGAGGCAATCCGGGCATTACGTCATCTTAAGATTTCAACGCGCCGGCCCGTCAGGCTCCTGCTGACTTGCGATGAAGAGATTGGAAGCCGCAGCTCGAGAGCTCTGATTGAGGAAGCAGCCGTCAACGCGGCCGCGGCCCTTGTCCTCGAACCGCCGATTCCCGGTGGAATCGTCAAGACGGCTCGCAAAGGTGTTGGCGTCTTCTCCGTGCGGGCGATTGGGCGCGCGGCGCACGCTGGTCTTGATCCGGCACGAGGAGTGAATGCCATCGTCGAGCTTGCTCATCAGATTCTTCGACTCGCCGCGCTCAATGATTTCGCGCGAGGGACAACCGTCAGTGTCGGAGTCGTTCGCGGAGGAACGACATCGAACGTTGTTCCGGCAGAAGCGACCGCTCGAGTCGACGTCCGATACTGGGACGATGTCGAAGGAGCGCGCATCGAAGAGGCAATCAGGTCTATCGAGCCGGTGCTCGCCGAGTCGCGCCTCGTGATTGAGGGCGGACTCAACCGGCCCCCGATGGCACGCACGGAAGGCAACGCAGAATTGTTTGGAAAGGCACGCGCTCTCGCAGCTGAGCTCGGGTTTGGGCTCGAAGAAGGAAGTGTGGGAGGAGGCTCCGACGGCAACTTCACCTCAGCTCTCGGCGTGCCGACGCTCGACGGTCTGGGAGTTGATGGTGCCGGCGCGCACGCTGATCACGAGCACATTATCGTTTCAGACATTCCCCGGCGTGCGGCCCTTCTGGCCAGACTCATCGAAACGGTGTAATCATTTCTGATGCAGATGGAACGCATCTACCGCGACCCGTTGCACAACATCATCGCCCTTTCGCAATCGCGTGAGGATGACGCGCTTCTGATCGGGCTCATTGACGCTCCCGAGTTCCAGAGGCTGCGGCATATCAAGCAGCTGGGTCTTGGGTTGTACACCTATCAGGGCGCTGAGCACTCCCGCTTTACCCACTCGCTTGGCGTGATGCACCTCATGACGCGCGCCCTCGACCTGCTTGCGCAGCGCCATCAGATCAGCCCTGAAGCACGCATGGTAGGTCGCGCAGCGGCGTTGCTTCATGACATCGGACATGGCCCCTTTTCACACGTCATCGAGAGCGTGCTTGGCCAGCATCACGAAGTGTGGACGGCGCGCATCATTGCCGATCCCGAAACCGAGGTGCATCGCAGGCTGGCCTCCTTCGATTCACAGCTCGTCGCAAAAGTTATCGACGCGATCCGGCATCGCTACCGGCCTGCATACATTGGCGAGCTGGTCTCATCACAGCTCGATGTGGACCGCTTTGACTATCTGTTACGCGACAGCCTGATGACAGGCGCGAAATATGGAATCTACGATCTTGAATGGATTCTTCACGCGCTCGAGATCGATGAAGCCGAAGATCGAATCTATGTCGCGTCGAGAGGACTCTACGCGGTCGAGGAGTATCTCCAGGCCCGGTATTACATGTTTCGCCAGGTATATTTTCATCGCTCGCTCAGAACGGCTGAAGCCCTGCTCAAGAGCCTGTTAAGACGCGCGATCGCTGTCATCAAAGACGGACACCTGAAATTTGTGGTCGAAGATTCGGTCGTCGCGAGGGTGCTTCGAGGCGAAGAGGTCACGACCACCGACTATCTGCGCTTTGACGATCACGATGTCATGTTTCACATCAAACAGTGGGTCAGGGAAGAAGATCCGGTGCTCGCGGATCTGTCACGAAGGTTCATCGATCGCCGCCATTTTCGCGCAATCGATCTTGAGATGCCGGAGGACGAGCGATCAGAGTTCGTGTTGAGGGCGCGCGTGCTCGTCGAAGGTTTCGGCTTCGATCCCGATTACTATGTTGTGGTCGACCGGGCAGCGGATATTCCCTATTACAGCTACTACCGGCCCGAAGGTAAGGGGCGGCTCTACGTTGAAACAAGGGGCCCGCGCCCGGAAATCCGCGATATCGCGGACGTATCCGACGTAGTAAGGGAAATGCGTGGTTATGAGATACACCGGCTATGTTTTCCGGCAGAAGCTGCAGAGGCAATCGAGAAAATCTCATAGCTCGAAGATGATGGGCGGGCTCTCGTGCTGGCATTTGTACTGATAATCCTCATTTTGGTTCTTCCGCAGGCGGGTCTTCAGCCAAGAGTTGCGATCATTGATCTGCAAGGCGACGACAATGGTCGCGTTGTGTCCATTCTCGAGGACATCGCTCGCCAGTTCGAAGTCGTCGATCGCGACTTGAGCCGTCGCGCGGCGCGAGGCGCTTTGTATTCCGGCAGTCTCAACCTCGCGACCGAGGAAGCACGCTCACTCGGGGAAAGTATCGGTTGCGATTACTATTTGACGGGCCTGGTACGGAACATGAGGAGACTCGGTGCCGGGGGTGAAGCATACTTCGAAGCTCTTGCCGGTATTTATCTCATTGAGACGAAGAGCGGGCGTGTTGTGAAATTTGAGTTCTTTCGCGAGCGAGCTGGCGATGAGGCGGACGCCTTCGTCTCGCTTGTCAAAGCCGTGAGTGCCCGTGCGTCGGGATTGAGAGATGCCATTGCAAACGCACACCGGCAGAGGCGCGATCTTGCACTCGAACCGCCACGTGAGGCTCCTCTCGATGTCGTCAATCTGGACGGTGACCAGTCGTCAAAAGATCTGACGCCTCCGGTCTTTTTCGAACGCTTGAGACCTGATTACACCGAGCAAGCTGCGAGCATTGACCTGATCGCGACGGTCGAGGTTTCTGCGGTCTTCGGCTCTGGTGGACGTGTGGAAACAAGTGAGATCGTGCGGTGGGCCGGCTTTGGTCTTGACGAATCAGCTCTCGCCACCGTTCGGCGGCTGAGATTCAAAGCTGCAACTAAAGATGGCAAGCCAATCAGCGTGCGAGGACTGGTCCGATACAACTTCCGGCAGCCCCCGCCTCAATCCGAGCGCGATGCTGAAGCGAACAAGCTGAAAGAGAGCATTCGGAAAACAATGCGATCACCTTAGTGCAGTGTACGATGCGAAGCGGCACTATTTGGAGTGCGGCGACTTGGCGTCGCTTTAGTCTCTTGCCAGACTATTCGTGGGCGTCCGAATAAAGCGAACGCCAAATGACGCCGCATGCCAAATCGGCATAATGTGCCTTCGCGTTCGTACTCTTGGGCGCGTGGTTTTCTTTGCGCTAAAGTTCTCACGTCGTGCGCTCCAGGATCCTTCTTCTCTTAATTCTCGTCTCGCTTCTGCTCGGCCAGCTACTCTCAGACGCGGCTTGAGGGTGACGCACGCGCACGGAGTGAAATCTTCGATCGTGTCTGGAATGCCGTCAACGAAAGGTACTTTGACAGGACTTTCCACGGCGTTGATTGGCCGGCGCAACGCGCGCGCTTTCGAGCGATAGCTGTAGACACGCCATCCCGCGCCGAGTTCTACACGGTCATGCGGCAAATGCTCGCTACACTCGGCGACGCGCATATGCGGATTTTCTCGCCCGAAGAGAACTTTGACCGCAGCCGGCCGGCCGGCATCTCGGTGGGGTTGATCGTGCGGCGTGTAGAAGGTGATCCGATGGTTGTCTGGGTTGAGCCCGGTTCAGAGGCTGCCCGCTCCGGCTTGCGCCCTGGCGACATGATCAAATCAGTCGATGATGTACCGATTGAGAGCGCCCTGAAGAAGATCCGCTCAGACAACGGAACGAGCTCAACGCCGGTGGCTCTGGAGTTACTGAGTTTCGATCGACTTTTCTTTGGTCCACGCGAGACTACAGTCAAAGTCGGGTTCGTGAGTGATTCCGGCAGTGAGCGGACCGCCACACTCAAGCGCCGGTTCGTGGATTTCCCGCGGCGCGTGATCACTCGGATGCTTCCAAACGAAATCGGTTACATTGAACTCACCGGATTCGCTCCCGAGGTAGAGAAAGATTTCGCGCATGCATTCGTCAACGCTTCGTGACTCGCGCGGGCTGATACTCGACCTGAGGCAGAATGGTGGAGGATTTGTCACCAGCGTGACGCGTCTGGCCGGACACTTCTTTGCTCGTGAAACTGAACTCGGAGTCTTCACTACGCGAAAAGGCGAGGCGACACGCAGACAGACCGCGCGGTCAAAAATTGTTTATCGCGGGCCCATGGTGATTCTCCTTAGCTCGAGGAGCGCGAGTGGCGCGGAAATGTTCGCGGCCGCGATGCAGGAGCACGAGCGTGCATTGCTCCTTGGCAATCACGCAACGACGTGTGGCTGCCTGGTTGGTGTTAGTCGAACTCTGACTCTGCCGGATGGCGGCAGGCTCAACATTTCCGATTCAGACTACCGGACAGCGCTTGGGCAGCGGATCGAAGGTTTAGGGGTTCGACCCGACGAGATAATCGAGTTGAAGATTGCTGACGTCGCTGCCGGCAGGGATCGCGCGCTCGAATGGGCAGTCGAGTTTCTTGAACGACCCAGGGAGGGTACTCAATGAATCTGGTCAGGCGATTTCTCGCGGCTTTTCTGTTGATTGTCATTGCCGGCGCACGAGTCGAGGCGCAGTGGGAGAAAGTCGATGAAATAAAGTCGAAACGGGATCTGAACGCGATCTACTTTGTGGACCGCGAGTTCGGCTGGGTGGCTGGCGACCAGGGGATTCTGCAGGTCACCGATTCCGGAGGTGATCGCTGGACGGAGTTACGCTCGGGCGTGAATGTCGGATTGAGTGATGTCTTTTTCCGCGATAAATCAGAAGGTTGGATGGTTGCTGCCGGCGGTCGAGTGCTCTATTCCAATGATGGCGGGAAGTCGTGGAAAGAACTGTACCGGCTCGCGCCGCCTGCTCGGCGTACCGGCGGCGATCCTCCTGAGCTTTACAGTCTCGCGTTCGCCAGCCGAAAGAGGGGCTGGATAGTAGGCACTGAGGGCCGCATCCTTGCGACCGAAGATGGTGGCGCGAGCTGGATCGCGCAGGAAAGCGGCACTCGCGAGGAGATTGTTCACGTCAGGTTTCTGAATGACAAACGCGGCTGGGCAGTCGGAGGTGCCGGAACAATCCTCTCCACCAATGATTCCGGACGGACATGGGAGAAGCAGCGCAGCGGTACGGGCGCGCATCTCTACCACATTGAAGCCCGGGACAAAGATCATGCGTGGATCGTTGGTGACAACGGGACCATCTTACGGACTGACAACGGGGGCGTCACCTGGGAGTTGGTGAACAATCCAATCAAAGAGACGCTGCTCAACATTGCGTTCGCAGACGACAAACTCGGCTGGATCATCGGCTGGAATGGAACCATTCTGCGAACTGGTGACGGCGGAAGCCGCTGGATTCAGCAGGAGAGCGGGACAAAAGTTAATCTCTATGGTCTGGCTGTTCGGAAGGACGGCTTTATCAGCAAGTCTACTCAGGCATGGGTCGTCGGCGGCGATGGTCTGATCATGCGATACAGGGCGCAGGTAGGGCTGGGAGATTCAGGCAGAGACCAGTTTATTTATCATTTGGGATTTGTCATTTGTCATTTGCTCATAATTTGTAACTTCAGTACCTTGCAAAATAACAATGACAAATGATAAATGACAAATCACAAATGATAAATATTCGCGAACGTCAACTGTCCCTCCTCTCACTCACTCATACTGAGCGCTTCGACAGGAACGACGCGTGCCGCGAGTCGCGCAGGGTAGATCGTGGCCAGCATACAAATGGCGATTGCGATTGCGGCCACAATCAGACAATCCACCGCGCGCACGTTTAGCGTCACTGAAGAGATTGCATAAAACTCAGCCGGAATCGAAACCCATCGGAATCTGTTGGCAAGCCAGCAGGTTGCGATCCCGATTGCCATTCCAAGCACTGTGCCCGCAACACCGATAATCGTTCCCTGGTATAGAAAGATTCGTGTAATCGACTTTGGGGTCGAGCCCTGAGCGCGAAGGATCGCGATGTCCCGATGCTTCTCGATGACGGTCATCGTAAGTGTGGTGATGATGTTGAGCGCGGCGAGCACAATCAGCATGACAAAAAAGAAGATCACAACCCGCTGCTGGAGCTCGAGCGCAGTGAAAAGCGGTTTGTTCAACTCCTTCCAGTTCGTGGTGCTGAAACCCTCGCCTGCAAGCTGTCTGACTTTCTCTGCGAGTTCATCGACGCGTGAATGTTGTCGACCTTCATCTGGATGACGTTTGCAACGTCGCCTTCGCCTCGCAGCGCTTGAATCGCAGGAAGCGAAACATACGCCCATTTCAAATCGTATTCATAGAGTCCGGAAACGAACAAACCTGCGACCCGGAAACGTGTATACCTGGGACGTGGCGCCAGCCCGAGAGGCGTCAATCGCGAATGCGCCGAGACAACAGTAACAACGTTGTCGAGTCGAACTTTAAGTGTACGCGCAAGCTCCTGCCCGACGATCCAGCGCCTGCCTTCAGTTCCGTCAGGGCTATCGGCCGCTGAGCTCAGACGGATCGCCTTCGACCGTTATCGAGAAGACTTCATTGGCCTCTTTCGGCGCTTCCAGATCAACGCCCTTGAGCACAGCCTGCTCCTGACGCTCGCCAGCCGTAATCAGGACCGGTTCGTAAGTGGTCGCCGAACTGCTTTGACTCCCGGCAGCTCGCGAATACGCGCAGCGAGACTTCGATAATTCTCGATCCCGGAATTATCCGATTTGAGAAGATTCAATGCGCGGTGCCTTCGAGAATCCTTCTCCTGAACTTCTCGTCTGAATCCCGTGACAAGTGCCTGAGCGATGATCAGCGCGGCGACTCCGAGCGCGATTCCGGTGATGGCGATGCAGTGAGAACGGAAACCGGCGCCTGCCGGCGCCGGGCCCTCAGATACCTGAGCGCGATGAAAAGCTCGAAAGGCATGATTCAAGAGCGCTGGCAGCGCTGGCCTCTGGCCGGCGCTGGAGGTGCTCAGGCCCTTAGCATTCAGCACGCGCCGGCCGAGGCCAGCGCTCCCAGGTGCGCTACGATTTTGTCTCCGGGCGCATGTGCGGAAAGAGGAGCACATCACGAATTGACCGCTGATTGGTGAGGAGCATCACCAGCCGGTCGACTCCGATTCCTTCGCCTGCGGTCGGCGGCATGCCATAAGACAGCGCGCGAATGTAATCCTCATCCATCATCATCGCTTCTTCATCTACCCCGTTCGCGTGCCATGCATTTGTGCTTCGAAACGGCGCCGCTGTTCTGCCGGGTCGTTCAGTTCAGAGAACGCATTGGCAATCTCCCTGTTCGCGATGAAGAGTTCAAAACGCTCAACGAAACGCGGATCGTCGGGCTTCTGCTTCGAGAGCGGTGACAACGCCGTCGGAAATTCCGTGATGAAGGTGGGATTGATCAGATGTGGTTCTGCGACTCGCTCAAACAATCCACCCAGAAGCTCACCTGCCGAGAGCCGCGGGTCATATTCAAGCTCGATCGCCGCGGCGGCCGCCTCGAGCGAGCCGCTATCCATCAGACTGTCCAATGTCGGACGCGTCGCATCGTCCGGCCAGTGGTGAATCACAGCTTCTCGCATCGTCATCGTGCGCCAGTTATCGAAATCGATGACGTGTTCCTGATAGACCACCTGCCGCGTTTGAGAGACCTTGTCGACGAGCGTCTTGATGAGATGCTCGGTCATCTCCATCAGATCACGATAATCCGAATACGCCTGATACCATTCGAGCATCGTGAACTCAGGGTTGTGAATAATCGAGAGACCTTCGTTCCGGAAATTTCTATTGATCTCGTATACGCGTTCGAAGCCACCGACAATCAGGCGTTTCAAATAGAGCTCGGGAGCGATTCGCGCGTAGAGGTCGATGTCCAGTGCATTGTGGTGGGTGACAAACGGTCGCGCAGCCGCCCCCGTCGCCAGAGACGTCAGCATAGGTGTTTCGACTTCAACGTAACCACGATCGTCGAAGTAGCGGCGTATCTCACGGATTATGATCGCACGGCGCTCAAAGACTTCTCGCGCGGTCAGCTCACCGGCGGCTCGCTCGTGCGCGGCTCCGCTCGCGATCAGATCCACGTAGCGCTGGCGGTATCGAAGCTCCTTGTCCTGAATCCCGTGGTATTTGTCGGGCATAGGCAACAACGCCTTGGCCAGAAACTGAATCTGGTCGACGTGCAGCGAAAGCTCACCGGTCTTCGTAACAAAAAGAAAACCGCGGACACCAACCCAGTCGCCCAGGTCGAAAAGCTGATAGAGCTTCCAGGCATCATCTCCGACATCGTTCTTGCGAATGTATATCTGGATGTGGCTGACGCCGTCGGAAAGGTTTGCGAAAGCGGCCTTCCCCATGAGGCGCATGGTCATGAGCCTGCCAGCCACCCGAATCTCCGAGCCTTCCGCTTGCTTGAGCTGCTGATTTACGCTTTCAAGTTCGACGCCGTCCTTTTTGCCCGCGTGATGGTGGTAACGAGCAACCAGGTCCGAGACCGTGTGCGTCCTGTCGAATCGATTGGGATAGACGGCGTGACCGAGCGCGGCAATCTCATCCAGATGGTGACGCCTTTGCTGTATTTGATCATTATCGTGATCGAGCATAAACGGGGATTATAAGGCATGTTGTACCGCCTTCAGGCGGAATCTGAGCATACTCGCGTGAGACTTTCTTCTCACGGTACTCTTACTGAGATAGTGGAACGTTCGGTTCTCTCAAGCGTCTGAATAATAAGACAGGAGGACCTTCCATGCCCACATCAACTCGTGTGTTGCTCATTCTCGCGGGAGTTTTGCTGGTGTCAGCAGCTCTTGTTCATGCGGGTGCCCAGGACGAACAGATCGCGCCGAAGCCAGGGTTTGAATATCTGATCGTGGCTGACGGCAACGTCACTCTGAATTCGTCCCCGTCCGTCGGACAGCGCAAACAGAAAGACTTCGGTCGCGAGGCAGTTACGGTGCAAAAGAACCTCGATCGTCTCGGCTCCGACGGTTGGGAACTGGTTGACGTCGGCGGAACTCCAAACGAGCCTGTTTTCTATCTCAAGCGGCCGAAACGGTGAAACAAGTTCGGCCCGGCCTCCGTATAGTGCGATGGTGATGTTAATTAACTCACCTGGAGGCTTTGAAGATGGCTCGTGTGTTAGGAAACATTATCTTTGTTGTGATCGCTCTGGTTGTGATTGCAGCCGTGGCTATGATTGCGCTTGCCTTGTTCGGAACGCTCGTTGGACTGCTTGGACTGGCAATCAAACTGGCTCTCGTTGCCGGAGTGATCTATTTCATCTGGATAGTCTTTAAGAAGCTCGTGCATGAGACTTGAATCTTTGAGCGCGAGTACAAGTTCGGCCGCGGCGTCCGTGCGCGAGATCGCTGTCTCCAGTGCTGCTGCATAAGATCTCGTGCGCTCGAAGGGCGCGGCGGCCGATCACTTTGATCAACTGCTCGATCCTCAGAGCTTCAGTCCATCCCGCAAACTATCTTTCGCAGCTCGCTGAAGTGATCGATCATCAAGGTCGCGCCGGCCTCCTCGAGCTCCCTCCGCCCGCGAAAACCGCCGGTGAAACCGCAGGTAGTCACTCCAGCCTCGCGTCCGGCCTGGATGTCCAGCCTGGTGTCACCAACCATAAGACACTCGCGCGGCTCCCGCTGGCACTGCCGCAACGCCTCGAGTAGTGGTTCAGGTGACGGTTTCCGTTCATTTAGCGTATCTCCGCCAATAATCGATACGAAATGATGCTTCAGGCCCAGGCCCTCGAGCAGACTTACCGAGAAATCGAAGGGCTTGTTTGTGACTACAGCTTTTGGAATCGGGGACAATGCCTCGAGAGTCGACCGAACGCCGGGATAGGGCAGGGTCTTATTGAGAAGATGAGACCCATAGTGCTTAAAAAGAATCTGAAGTGCTTCGTCCGATGGCTGGTTCACTCGAGCATCGAGTCTCGCCAAATCGCGACTGGCCGCTGCTCGACTCATTGACGCGAGGAGAGAGCGCTCGACGAGCAGCCGGGCGCCTTCACCTACGAACTGGATTATCTCGGTAGCGTCAAGCGTAGGAAGATCAAGCTCAGCCAGTGTCAACTGTACGGAATCAATAATATCCGCGCGAGAATCGACGAGAGTTCCGTCGAGATCAAACAAGACACACTGGTAATTGAATGACATAACAGAGCATAGTATCAGAGAGGAATCATGTCGACACACTCGCACACAAACAAGCTCATCAATGAAACCAGTCCCTACCTGTTGCAACATGCGCACAATCCCGTCGATTGGTACCCGTGGGGCGATGAGGCTTTCGATCGGGCGAAAGCAGAAGACAAGCCGGTTCTATTGAGCATTGGCTATTCGGCATGCCACTGGTGTCACGTCATGGAGAGGGAATCGTTCGAGAATGAAGCGATTGCCAGGCTGATGAACGAAAACTTCATCAATATCAAGGTTGATCGAGAAGAGAGACCTGATCTTGATTCGATCTATATGACTGCCGTTCAGCTGATGACGGGGCAGGGCGGGTGGCCTATGACCGTCTTTCTAACGCCCGAGCAGATTCCATTTTATGGTGGAACCTACTATCCACCTGAAGACGGACATGGAATGCCAGGTTTTCCTCGCATTCTGATCTCGCTTGCGGAAGCCTACCGCTCGCGCCGCGATGAGATTTCAGAGAATGCCGTTTCTCTGCTGAGGGAGCTTGATCGACTCGGTGACGTTCGAGGGAGCGTGGGCGCTCTGACGGTGGAATCACTTGAAGTGGCTAGCAGGCAATTGGTGCGAGGTCTCGATCCAACGCACGGCGGGTTCGGATCAAAGCCGAAATTTCCTCCTGCGATGTCGCTCGATTTCCTGCTCCGGCATTATCGAAGGACAGGAGATGCATCGATTCTGGAAGCGGTAGAGCTGACACTTGAAAAGATGGCGTGCGGAGGCATCTATGATCAGCTTGGGGGCGGCTTTCATCGTTACTCGGTCGATGAACGCTGGCTGGTTCCGCACTTCGAAAAAATGCTCTACGACAACGCTTTGCTGGCCCGCATCTATACCGATGCGTGGCTTGCGACCGGAAAGGAACTCTATAAGAGAATCGCGACTGAAACACTCGACTATGTGCGTCTCGAGATGACCGACCCGGATGGCGGTTTCTATTCGACTCAGGATGCGGACAGTGAAGGTGTCGAAGGCAAGTTCTTTGTCTGGACGTCGGCCGAGGTTGAAGCTCTGCTTGGACCTGATGACGCGCCGATCTTCTGCCGCTACTTCGATATTTCGCCGTACGGAAACTTTGAGGGTCACAACATTCTTCACGTCGATCTCGAACCCGGAGTGGTCGCGAAGCTTTTCAACGTAACGCCGGAACGAGTGACTGAAGCGATCGAGCGTGGCCGTCCGATACTCTTTGAAGAGCGGGAGAAGCGTGTCAAGCCTGGTCGCGACGAAAAGATGCTGACGGCGTGGAATGCGCTCATGCTCAAGAGCTTTGCAGAGGCTGCCCGCGCGTTTGGACGCGATGACTATGCAGAGGTCGCGACGAAAAACGCGGAGTTTCTGATGCGCGTCATGAGCCAACGTTCCGAGGATGGCGCATTGCGCCTGTTGCGAACCCATAAGGATGGCGAAAGCCGGTTGAATGGCTACCTCGAGGACTATGCGTATCTCGCGGACGCGTTGCTCTCGCTTTATGAGGCTACATTCGACGTCAGGTGGTTCAATGACGCTCGTGCGCTCGTCGAATCGATGATCGTCAACTTCTGGGACAAGAGAGCATGGAACGTTTTACTTCACGAGCGATGATCACGAGGCGCTGATTACACGGACGAAGGATGTTTACGATAACGCGACTCCATCAGGCAACTCCGTGGCGGCGGATGTGCTGCTCAGACTCTCACTTTTTACCGGCGATGCTGAGTACAGGCGAAAAGCGGAGGAGGTGCTTGGAGCGGTTAAGGAGCTTGCAGTGAGATCGCCGAACGGATTCGGCCGTCTTCTTGCGGCTATGGATCTGGCAATCGGCCCTTCGCTCGAGATCGCGATCGTCGGTGAGAAAGAATCGAGCGAAGTAAAGCAACTGCTCAGCGTGGTCAATGGGACATACCAGCCAAACAAGGTCGTAGCGCTGGGACCTGGCTCTGGGATCGAGCTTCTCGCACACCGCGAGCCCGTAAACGGAAAGGCGGCCGCATACGTTTGCCGCGGATTCGTCTGCGATGCCCCAGTGACCGATCCCGAAACACTCGAAGGTATTTGTAGCGCCTGGGTGCGCTGGAGTCACTTTAGCGCAGTCGCGAAACATCGCTTGTGACAGTAGCCACGCTTGACCGACGCGAGACGCTCAGCGCTCCCAGGCGAATCCAGTCATGAAAACAACCGAGGCTCCACCTGTCCCCTCCACCTTCCTTGAGCATTTGCGCTCGTTTGGGCCGGGAATAGTTATCGTTCTGACCTGGCTGGGAGCAGGGGACGTCGTGGACATGGGTGTCGCCGGCAGCAACTACGGCTACGCGCTGATGTGGGTTCTGGTCGTAGCCATTGTCATGCGCTTTCTTTTCGTTTCGCTGATTGCGCGCTATCAGCTCTGCAATCAGCACGGTGAGAGTGTTCTTGACGGGCTGGCGCGTCTTCACCGCTGGTACGCTCCCGGAATCTTCATTGCCACCATCGTCATGGGCCACGTTTATGGAGCGTACATGACAGTTGGAGTAGGCGAAGTCTGCCGCAATCTCTTCCGCGCAGGCGAGACCTGGCAATGGGCACTCGCAGCGAACGCGATCGCGTTGGCGCTTGTATTTCAACCGTCGTACGAGCGACTCGAATGGGTCTTCAAATTCTTCCTCGCCGTGCTCGCGATTTCGTTCATCGGGTCCGCAGTATGGGTAGGCTTCAATCCAGTAGGTGTATTGCAGGGTCTGTATCGTTTCGAAATGCCTGACCATCAGGGCAGGTTCAACCCGTTGCTGGTTGCCGGGGCAATGATTGGAGCCATTGGCGGCTCGCTTATGAACCTCGCCTACCCTATTTCCTCAAGGCCAAAGGCTGGAATGGACCTCAATACCGGCGCGTTCAGTTCTACGATTTTCTCCTGGCAGTGAGCGTCATGATTGTACTCAATCTGGCGGTATGGACGCTTGGGGCAGAGCTGCTCTATCCCGACAGGCAAATAAGAGAGCTCGATGATCTTCCGCGTCTCTTGAGCTCAGTCCTTGGAGAAGGGGGGCGATGGTTGTTCTACATCGGTATCTTCTCCGCGATCTATACTTCGATCCTGGGTCACGCCTCCGGTTTAGGGCTGATGGGTAGTCACGCTGGCTGCGCGCGCAGGCCGGCACAAAGGCGATCACAACAGATTATCGGTATCACTGGGTGTATCGAGCGATCGTCGCTCTGGTGCCTCATATCGCCGCTGATCTGGACGCTCCCCGGGATGCCCGACTTTGTGACACTCACTCTTGTCGCCAACAGCGCCCAGGTCGTGTTGTTGCCCCTGCTTGCTGGCGGACTGTGGTGGATTACAGCGAGCTCCCGATACATCGGCCCCGCATTTCGCAATCGCTGGTGGGAGAACGTGGTCATGTCGGTACTCTTCGCTCTCGCTATTTACGGTGCGTTCACCTCAGTTCGATCGATTGCGCAGTTCCTGAATGGTGGTTGAGCTGAATCATTCGATATCGTAAGGATCATTGAACAGGATTGTCAGCTTGATACCGCCCCGTCCAAACTGAGGAAAGCCCGGCGTATTCCGGTCTCCGGGATTCAGATTCGAAGCCGTGTCGTCCGGTGGAAAGATTACAAGCGAGTTCAGGAAAGCAATCAGGTCATTCTGTTGTGGGCGCGTGAGTGTGGCAAAGCGGTTTCGTGCTTCTTCGGCCTCGCCTCCATGACGCAGAATCACTTCCATCAGGTTGATGCTGCGCCCATCGTGACCGTAGGGCGCGGTCGTCCCCACTCCCCACAGCGGCGTGGTCAGGAATAGCGTTCTCAAAGTTCCATCGTAATTGCGCTCGTGAAAATTCGGGCCCAGGTCATGCCGTTTGAAGTCGGTAAAGATATCTTTCACAAGGAACGGTTGAAAGAGCGGCGGTTTCAGGAGCGGGAAACCGCTGCCATCATCAACTGTGTTGAACAGCGGTATGGCCGTTGCAAATAGACTGTTGAATATCCCCTTCACCGGATCGTAAACCGTCTCAACGTCGGCGACTCTGCGGTCGCGATTGAGTTGAAGTTCCGGAACATGACAAACCGCGCATCCAACACGATCGAAAAGTCTGCGTCCGCGCGCCGTATCGTTCGTCTGTTCGTAGGTTGCCGGCTTGAAATAGTTCAACAGGTAGAACTCGAAGTGATCAACCAGGCTGACCGGGACCTCGTTCACGATGCCGTCGCCATCCGGGTCGCTTTGTTCGTCTGTGGCGGGAGGGACCTGAATTCGATCCGTCGATCCGTCGAGTACCATACCCGAAGGAGTAACAAACCTTCCGCCTCGGGCTGCTCGTGCGACTTCCGGGTCCACAGCAGTAAGGCCCATTTCATCATTGAGCGCTCCGACGACAAATTCACGAATCGATATGGTTCCTCCGTGATGGAAGAAAGGGCGAACGCGAAGGTCCGCATCGACACCTTGAACCGCTGATGTGTCCACGGTTCCGTCCGGTTTGACCGTGATCGAGCCGTAACTGACGCCTTTGCTCTTGAGTTGTCTGGTTACCGGCCGGCCGAAGAGATGTGCTCTCGCCATTGCAACCGAACGAATCATTCGCAGATCGGTTGTGATCTCATCAGCGAGCATCTCCTTCAATCCCAGGCCGAAGAGATGAGGGGCATCGCGACTGTCGGGACGTGTGACCACGTCGCCGCCAACCCCGGCCGAGCCGCGCGGCCGGCCGTGGCAAGCCGCGCAACTGTCGGTCAGACCCGCTCCGATAGCCAGCTTGTTGTTCACGTCGCCGAAGCCGTCGCCAGCGACCGGCCCCTGTCCTTCGGCTCTGGTGAACTTTCGCTGAAAAAGCTGACGGCCTCGCCGAATCGCGCGAAACGGATCGCGTGCAATGATGAACGACGAAGAATCAGGAGTCATCCAATCGCCTCGGCCGGCGCCGATCTGCTGGGTGAGCGATTTGTTGATTCCCTCGTCCGCGGTGTTTGACGCTTTCGTCCTGTCAATCAGTTGCGCCAGCGCAGGAATCGTCCACACTGCCACAGCGCAAGTACAGATTAGGACTATGAGAAGCTTTGATCTGTCTTTGATACTCATTTCCTGACATCCTTCATCCTTCAGTTATGGCTGCCAATCACATGAGCAAAAGACGGGAAAGTATTTCGTCTAAGCGTTCATCACCTGAAATCTGTGATCAATGCAACGTCGCGAATTGAATGGCCACGCGCCAGGAATAGCCGGCGTCCATCGCGCGCGAAAGCGTAATTATAAATCTCGCCGGAATTAAAGCCGGTCAACGCGTGCGGCGCCCCACCTGTCAAAGGTTGTGCCCAGAGATTGTCAAAGCTCTTTCCTTTGACGATATAAGTCAGTGCCTTCCCATCGGGCGTCCAACGACAGCCGACATTCAGCTCTGCAGCGGTGGGTACTTCGAACATTTTGAATGGCGCACCCCCCTCCGCGGGAATAACCGCCACCTGCCGCTGTGCTTTTCATTCGGGTAGATGCAAGAAATCCATCTACCATCAGGTGAAAAACGGGGCGTGTCGACTGCATGATCGGTCAGGCTGATCGGTGTTCCACCCTCCGCCGGAATTTTCCAGAGCCTGAAATCGGCATTCTTATCGGACAGGCCGGACCTTGAAGTGTAGACAATCCAGCGCCCATCGAGTGAGCAATCAGAGTCAATTTCCTGACTCTCGCCACTTGTCAACTGCCGCAATGCTGTTCCCTCGCGATTCACGCGAAAGAGATGGCTGTATCTGGCACGGTTCGAGGCAAAGACAAAGAAACTACCGTCAAGTGGCGCGCTAACCTCTTCCAGAAATGGCGGGTCGGTGGTCAGTTGTTGCTGATTACTGCCATCGTAGTTCATTCGCCACAGGTCAACGTGCTCTCCTGTTCGCGCGACATAAACGACGCGACCGTCATTCAGACTCGCCAGACCCGCCCGGCCATCACCTGTGCCGGTCGTCAATTGCACGGGCTGCTGCAAATCGAAGCGCGTCTTTTGATCTTGTACCCGTCCCCTCGACCGACCAGATTTGCGAAGTACGATTGAAGGGAATGACCAGCAGGGATCGTCCGTCATCGGTCACACTCACTGAAACATACGACATGGCGGCTCAGGTCGGTTGTCATCCTGCGGACGGCTCCGTCAGGTTGCGAGACGAACCAGACGGAATCCCGTGATGTCGTGACCCCCTCACCCTGTCTCGTGCCCACCAATACAAGACCACGCCCATCGAGTGGTCCAGGCAATTCGGCCGCAAGCGTCCCACTGCTGCGCGGTCAGCATTCTTTGCGCACCGCTGTCGCTGTTAACGCCAATAACCCGCCAGACATATTCACCGTTTTTTGACAGGCCGCTCAACAGCTGGCACGCGATCTCGTTGCCATCCGGGGACCATGCCGGGCCACTCCACCCAAATTGTTGCGCCCCAGGGCGCGTCAGCACAGTCCGCTGGTTGGTACCGTTAGTATCCGCGACAGCCAGGCTGGAGGTCTGTTTGTCGCCCTCGCCGTCCTGTCGGACGAAGGCAAACCGTTGACCATCAGGTGAAAAGGCGATGGGTGAAACTATCCCTGTCAGGATCTCCGACACTGGTCCGCCCAGCACGCCAACGCGATGGAGAACGCCGCGCGGCTTAGCATCTCCAAGCTCCACGAAGTAGATCGCCTGGCTGTCACGAGCAAAGGTGAGCCCTAGCAACTGCGGCCTTAATCTCGGACACCAGCAGCAGTGCCTGGCCGCCCGCTACTTGACGCAGCCAAAGACGCGACACCTCACCGTCCTGCTCCGCGTAAGCGAAGTACTTGCCATCGGGCGAGATTACCGCGTGGGTGATGTAACCCCCATTTGTCAGTCGCACCACCTTCATCCCGAGAGACGAATAAGGCAGCGCGTCCTTGGAGGGCCAGACACGCATTGATATGGGAACGGCCAGCAAAAGTACGGCGCCCGCGAACAACGCACTCTTGCCCAGCCAGGATCTTGTTGCTGTCTCCGTGACTCGCTGACGAACCGGACTGGACGGCGATGCCTGAGCAGCCGTTTGAACGTCCGCCTGGAAAAGAAGCATCGATTGATCACCAGGTTCACGGCTGTCTACCGACACTAGCCGCGTTGCGCCTTCACTCTGATCCGCAACGATCTCGATCACGGAGCCATTGAAGCGATAGCCATGACCACGAACCGTTTCAATCAGTTTGCGTTCCGCGCTGTCCTCGCCGAGGGCCTTGCGCAGCGCAGAGATCGTTTTATCCAGGTTGTTGTCTTCGACTACCGCATCGGCCCAGACGGTCTTTATCAACTCGTCTTTGGAAAGCAGGCGCCCACTGTTGCGGACAAGGACGACCAGCAGGTCAAAGGCCTTTGGGGCGAGCGGAACTGGCGCTCCGTTGACGAGCAATAAGCGTTCTGCCGGATTGAGTCTGAAACTTTCGAATTCATACAAAGTCTTGACAGTAAGAGACATAAAGAGTTCAGAAAAGAGTCAGAAAACCTTCAGGATACCCGAAGGACAACACAAACCAACCAGGTGCATATTCCACCTTGTCCCTGGCAGGACCGGGAAAGTTTGCCGGTGAAGCTATACCCGAAGGCTGTCCGCGCAGGCCGAGTTGATTGGAATCCAACAATGAATCACGCTGATGCCAATGGTCAAGGAGTCCGTGTGACAAAAGCGAAGACAATGTTGATGGTCTTATCTGTTGCCCTCGTCGGGGCCTTGTCGTCCCCCATCTGCGCTCAGAACTTCCGAGCCGCCTCGGCCGCCTCTTACATCGATCGTGGTCATGTCTCTTTTGGAAAAGGCAATTTAGAGAGCGCGCTGGCTGATTTCAGTATCGCACTCAGTTTTGATCCGCAGTCAGCCGTGGCTTATTACAATCGAGGGGTGGTGCGCGGAGCACAGCATGAGTTGGACCTCGCCTTGAATGACTTCAACCGTGCTCTTCAGATCGATGTGCAACTGGCAGAAGCCTGGGTCAACCGGACCGCCGTCAGGTATGCATACGTGATCTGGGAATGGCCCTCAGCGACATCGATCGAGCCATCGAGCTCAAGCCGCGATTGGCTGAGTCCTGGGCCATTCGCGGCCTTGTTCAGCTCGCCAGAGGCGAACTCGAGGCAGCCATTGCCGATTGCAGCCAATCGATCAAACTCAACCCGCACCTCGCAGAGAATTACAGCAATCGCGGCACTGCGCGCCAACTCAGAGGCGATCTGGATGGAGCCATCAAGGATCAATCACAGGCAATCAAACTTAATCCACAATTAGCGATCGCCTGGTATGACCGCGAGCAAGGCTCGCCAGATGAAAGGCGACTTTGAAGGCGCCTTGAGCGATTTAGGTCGAGCCGTTGAGACTGCACTTGCAAACCACGAGCCTTCCGAAACGATTCAGCAATTCAGTTGATCGCTGACAGAGCTCCGGACAACGAAGCGATAGGTAGGCTTTCCTATCCTATCCAATTTGCGCGAATTATTGTCGAGAGACGAGCCAGTCGATGGCCATTCTCGCATACTGTCCCAGTCGGCGACTGTACAATCCGGCTCGAAGTATGAGACTGAGCCCTTCGATCAGATTCATGTTCGGTAATTGATTTTCCAGACGTGTCCACACATGTGTATGAAGCTGGTCAGCGCTCATTGACGACGAGAGATGCTTCAACACGAGCTTCGGTGCATCCCTGAAAAACCTTTCGTCCTTCCCGGCGCTTCTGCCATTCTCGTCAAATTCCGCGACAGTGACCGGCACATATCGGATGCGTACAGACGGGTCTCCAAAGCACTGCCAGTTGAAGGCCCAATCGGCACCCAGGGGATACTTCAGTTTGAACAAGCCGAACCTGCTAAACAGCTCGCGCCGGACGAAGATTGCCTGATGACAAATGTTCTGCCCGGCAAGTCTCGCCGAGTCAAACTCTCCACCATAAATCTGACCCGAGCCCTTCATCCGAACATCACCGTAAACGAAATCTGACTTGGCTGGCGTCAACGTAATCGAAAAGAGCCTGCACCACTCCCGGCTCCATAACGTCATCGCCACCAAGAAAGTACAACCACTCACCCGATGATCGATCAATGCCCTTGTTAAGAGCATCGTATACTCCACGGTCTGTCTCGCTGATTATGTGTAACCTGTTGTTCTTCTGCTGAAACTGCTCGGCGATCGGGACCGTTCGGTCGGTTGAGTTCCCGTCGATCAACCAGTGTTCAAGTCGTTCGTAAGATTGCTCACTGACGCTCTGGAGGCAGCGCTCGATAGTTTTCTCGGAGTTAAGAGTGGCTGTGATTACAGATACGGATGGTGGAGGACTCTTAGACATTAATACCTGGCATGCGCTACGTCGCCACCTGGAGCGCTGGTCCGCATGGGCCAGTCGCCGTCGTCTTCGAGACGCGGCAAGCTAGCTGAGCTGCAAGCTTAGCGGGTTTCAGCTCAAGCTCTGTAGCTTCGCGGCTCGCACGCGTCAGCTGGCAGCCGATGCGCTCCCAGGCGCTCGGCCAGGCGCTCCCAGGGTCAGCGTTTGCCGTCAAGACTGGCCCACTCGCCCGCTTGTATAAAACTCGCCCAGTAGAAGGGATGCCGGCGGTCTTTGCGCTTCATCATTTGCAGCTTCACCTGGCGTAGCGCTTCGCCGCGTCCCTGATTTCGTCTCAAGCCTTCGTAGTAGGCAGTCATCATCTCACGGGTTACGTAATCACTCACCGGCCACAGACTCATGACAAGTGTCTCTGCACCGGCTAACACGAATGCGCGTCGAAACCCGTAAACGCCCTCACCGTTTTCGACCTCGCCCAGACCGGTATCACAGGCCGACAACGTGACCAGTTTCGTGCCCCAAAGATTCAATCCCGACGCTTCCAGCGCGGTCAGAATACCGTCATCGGCGGCGGCTCCGTTCAGGTTTGCCCCGGAAAGCGCTAAACCCGAACGCAGTAGCGGATTCTCAGTCTTGACGAGTTGAGCTCATTGCTCGAGTCGCAATCTGATTCTCTTCCTCATTCGTGCGCGTCGTTCGTTGCATTCCTCAAGAAAAAGCCGTGAGTCGCAATGTGAACGATGCGGGGCCGGTCAACACTCTTGAGTACCGACTCTGTTGCGTCTTCCCCGGTGACTACTCTGGCCTCGGGAAAAAGCTGTTTGATTGCGCGGGCTTCCTGCGCTGTTTCTTCAAGTGAAGCGAAGAAGAGCCTTCGTCGAAGCACCTGCCTTTGGTGGCTCACCAAACGAAGGTGCGGCCATCACCAGAAGCTCACCCTGGCTCGGGCGTCCAACGCCTAAACGCAGAAGATCTCGTCCGCTCGTCAAATAGCTCGATGAGTAACGCTCGATCAGAAAGCGTCCTTCTTCATCCAAAAGAGCTTCGAACGGAATGAGGTTGAGTGCTCCGTCTGGTGAAAGGAGCAGTTGGGTGGTGTTGCCGATCAGCGCACGAACCGGCCGCATCACTTTCTCGTCAACCGCGCGGCTCAGTTGTCTGACATCGCTCCGCTTCGGATCGCGCAGAGCGCGACGCCATCCCTCAATAGCGTCATCAATTGCTTTCGCATCACCCAGATCACACCAACCGACTCCTTGTCTTTGTCGAATTACGTAGGCGACATATCGAGGTGCTTTATAGGCTTCGCTATTACTTTCAGCTTTTGGATCAAACGGGCGATAAATTGCGAACTCGATCAGCGCAGCATTCGCGGGAATTGCAGCCTGGATGGCGCTAAGTGTGACCACCTGCAAGTACGCTCGAAATTCTGCGCTCCGACGACTGATATTCCTTTCAAGCCGTTCTTTCTCTTCTTCCAGTTCGAGAATCTTCTTCTGGTGTTCCTGATACGTGAGCGTCTGTGGCCCATTAAGGACAAGGCGGGCGAGTTCTGCGGTTGTCTTGTTGAACTGTTCGATCAGCGACTGCTCTTCGGCGTTTGAGCGTCGTCGCAATGACGCAAAACTTTCGGACATCGCATCAAGCACGCGACCCTTGCGCTGCAAAAGAACGAGGGCTGCCAGCGCGCTTGCGGACGGGATCAATGCGGCGCGAGATCGGCGTTCAGCGAGATAGTTCGATCGGTTCGCTCGGTCAATCGAATTCAGATAGGCAAGTTTCTGCCGTTCAGACCCTATCGCCAGGTTCAATGCGATGTTGCGTTCGATAACTTTGTCTACACGCTCCTGGAATACTATTGCCTCGGAGAGACTGCCCAGCGCAGCGTAGGTTTTTGCAAGATTGCCAAGTGAGAGCAGCGTATAGGGGTGGTACGGTCCTCTGGTCGTTTCCCAGATTCGCAGCGCGCGCAGGTGCGCTTCAATCGATTTTGCGTACTCACCTTTCGCGCGATAGATGTTGGCGATATTGTTGAAAATCGGTGCGAGGCGAGGATTCTCAAGGCCGAAAGCTTTCTCAACTATGACGATAGCATTGCGATAACATTCTTCAGCCTTGACGTAGTCTTTTCGTTGGCGAGCAATTATTCCGAAGTTGTGCAGGCTGACGGCAAAGGAGATGTTCTCTGGCCCCAGCGTCTTTTCATTGACTGTCTTTGAGCGCACCAGGTATCTCTCGGCTTGCTGATGGTCCCCGATGTTCAGGTAAAAAAGTCCCAGCAAGTTGAGCACGATGCCAACGTACAGGTGATCGGTCCCCGAGGTTTTTTCAGCAATCGTCAAAGCCTTCTGCAAATACTCCAGTCTGGTTGTGCCCCGCGTGGTTTGCGCCACAACCGACAGACAACGTGCAACGAGGTAATGCTCCGGCCCGAGTTGTTTCTGGGTGACTTCGAGAGCGCGTCGCGCGAGACGCTCGGCCCTCACCATCTCGTTTGTCTCGATGTATGCGACCGCCAGTGATCTGCTTAAATCAGCGGTGAGGGGATGTTCTTCGCCAAAAGATTTTTCGAGAATTGCTAACGCGCGCTCACGCAGCGATATAGTTTTCGCGAAATCCTCTTTATCCTCGTAGTACCTGGAGAGTTGATACAGCGGGTTGGAGAGGGAAGGATGTTGAGTACCCAGGACCTTTTCGCTGATTGACAGCGCCTGTTCAGCAGACAAACGAGCATCCTCATACTTCCCTGCATTGAATGCCCGTTTGCTGTCCGCTTCGAGTATGCGCGCCTCCTGGAGTGACCGATCATTCTCGGTCGCAGAACGTATCTCGACTACCCGAATCGAATATTGCCCACGTGCCGCACTCATCGAAGATGCCCTGACGCTCATTCGATAGAGTCCGGATGCGCGCGCAACTATCTCAACTTTTTCGTCACCCTGTGCCCTGTATTCCGCATCAATGCTGATATTGATATTGCCTTCGAATCCGTCGAGTCGGATCGCGACATCCACGCCGCGTTGTTCGATGATCAGGCACGCATACTGGCCCTCGCGGAGAGCAATTTGATAATCGTGTGACTCTCCTCCGCGAATGTCGCGCTCGAGAACCCCATCAGGAGCAAGGACGTGTTGACCGTGAATCAGGCTCGGCGAACCAGCTATAAGCAATAAGGCGAGACCGAGACTATTCGAGGCGGACGAAAAGCGGCGCCGAGCCGCCGCACTCCAAATTCGGCGCATGATTTTTAGAGTCACGGTTTCTTTACCTCGAAAAGGTAACGGCCAACAACTTCGGCCTTTCCGTCGCTGGAGATGCCGGAGAGTTCAACGATGTAACGTTGTGCCTTAAGGAGACTGGCAGGAAGTCTGACGGCAACGACCTTACTCGTGCCTGCGTCACTCGCGCGCAACTTGCCGCTTCTCCATACGATTTGATTTCCTGGTTGTGTCTTCAACTCTGAGCGAAAGGCGGCATAGTTGCCCGTTTCCAGATCAAGCTGCAAGCTTACATAGTCGGCATCTTCCGGAACCGCAATCGTTGAAATCTGACCCGCACCGCGCATCTGAGGGGCGAGGGCAAAAGAAACAATACTCGAAGATTTTCGAGGTGGAGCGGGTTGTTCGCGTTGCGGTTCGCTTGTCTTTCGCTGAAGCTCGGCAATCTGCTCACGCAGATCGGTCAGTTCTTTCGTTTTCTCCGAGTCTGCCGAGCGCTGTGAAGCAACCTGTTCATGCAGTTCCCGCTCGCGCCTTTGCAGATTCACAAGTTCTGTTTGCGACTGATTCGCTTGCTGGCGCAGTCGCGAGTTAATGACAGCCAGCCATGTGGCAGCCGCAAGAATCACCAGAAGAGCAGCAGCCAGTCCCGTCTGTAAGCCCAACTTCGGAACAAGGAAATACTGCCGGATCGCCGCCCACAGCGATCTCGGCGATTCGACGACAGCTGAATGCTCAGGAGCAACAGGCCGGTTCAGTACATCCTTGAGCCCACCAGCGATCTGAACCTTGTTGCGCCTGTGAGGTGACGACAAATAGTGCAGGTTGAAATTCTCTAACGCCTGTCCGGAAAGCTCGCCCCTCACATAGGCGTCCACAAGGTCGTTTTCGACCGACTGCAAACGCGCGGCAAACTCGTCATCCGTAAAGCTCAATTCGTCCAGGCGTTCAGCGTCTGTCGACGAGCCAAGGAGATATTGAGCGATCTGTTGATCGCTAAGACTGCTTTGTCCCACTGAAAACGTCCCCTACATGTAAGTCGAAATCCGAAAAGTATTTCATGCCCGGCTCATGACTTCTTCGCAAGACATTCGACCACGCATGTTTCAAGCTTGTCGCGTATACGGCAAGCTCGAATACTGAGCGCGTTTATGGTGATGCCTAATCGCGCTGCCAGCTCTCTGCGATTCTCGATTTTTACCCGCTGTTCGCCGCTATAGTATTGAGAGATCAAGTCATAGGCGTCCCGGCCTAAACCCTGCAAGCATTCCTCAAGGCAAGCCATCATCTTTTCACGCGTTTCCTCGCCACCTCTCTCGTCAGGCGCAGGTTCATTAGCGGGTTCCTGATGATCTGGCAATTCGTCGAGGCTTACCTGACGCCGTTCTCCACGGCGGAGGTATTCGTGGAAGACGAATCTTGCGACAATGTAGCAGCTATGAGCGGGCGTCTCGCCTGCCATCGAGCCTTCCTCTTCGAGACGTCGCGCGATGCGGTTCAACGTCTCATCGGCTAAGTCATCTGGAGCAAGGCAGTTTCGGCGATCAAAATACTGAACCAGTCGGCGGCGCATTTCGAGGTACCGCTCGCCGCCTGAATCTGAGCTTTGATCGAGCCATGCGAGAAGCTGACTCCATGCGCTGGGTGTCAGTGCCCAGTCTCTTTTCCTCTCGCGCGCAAGACGCGCATGAATGGAGGTATCTTTCACTTCACCTCTCGAGGCAGGCACGGATGAGTATAGTGGCTCGATCGAAATAGCTCACTCAAATTCTTCGCTCGACCGATCAACACGTTGACACTCTGGAAGTTTGTGCGTAAGCTTAAAAATTAAATTAAATGATTAGTTGCCTCCACACATCCCACCTATACGTGTATTTGAGGCGAAGAAGACGACATGCCATCACTGGGCCAGGAACTCAAAGACGCTAGAGAACAACGCGGGGTCCCGTTACGCTCAATATCTGAGGCGACCCACATCGGGATGCGCTTCCTGCAGGCAATTGAGAATGATGACTATGATCAACTGCCCGGAGGCATCTTCAACAAGTCCTTCGTCCTGAAATACGCCGGCCAGGTAGGGCTTGACGAGGATCAGGTAGCTGCGCGGTACGATCAGCTCATGACTGAAAAGGGAGTCGAGCCACCGAAAGTCTCCGTCTCGTACCTGGAGGATTTCGAAGAACGCTCGTCTTCGAGCCGATTCTGGCTGCCGGCTCTGATCTTCATGATCCTTTGCGCCGCTGCATATGCGGCCTATCAGTACTCGTCTTCCGCCGGGCAGCCGCAGGATCAGGTTGCACAGAGCGCGACTCCAACACCTTCGGTCGCTCCGTCAGCGACAGTAACTCCAACCCCGGAGCCAACACCTGAAACGGCGCGCGAATTACGGCTTCGAATCGCTGCCAACGACGGAGATTGCTGGATGCGTATCGGTACGGATGACGCGCAACCGCAAATCCTGACCTTGCGAACCGGAGAATCGCAGGACTTTGTTGCGACTGACCGGCTGGTCCTCGACCTTGGAAACGTCCTGACGGTCAATGTGGAACTCAACGGCAAGCCGATGCGGCTCGAGCCGAATGTCGGCAAGACACGATTAAAGAATGTTGTCATCACGAAGGACAATTATCAGCAGTTTCTGCAGTAGCGGTATTTAGCCCTATGATGATGGAGAATCTTGTCGAGGCGCTCACCTTTGATGACGTCCTGATCGCCCCCTCGTACTCCGAGGTCCTTCCGACCGAAACCGATACAGCCACGCAACTGACTCGCGGAATCGGTCTAAACATACCTATTGTCAGCTCGGCGATGGATACGGTCACTGAAAGTCCGATGGCGATCGCGATTGCGCAACAAGGCGGAATCGGGTTCATCCACAAGAACCTTTCCATTGATCATCAGCGTGATGAAGTCGACAAAGTGAAGCGGTCCGAGTCCGGAATGATAGTCGACCCGGTTACGATGAGGCCTGACCGTCTGATTCGCGATGCTCTCGACCTCATGAGGCGCTTCAAGATCTCTGGAGTTCCAATCACGTCCGAGGACGGAAAGCTGCTTGGCATTCTCACCAATCGTGATCTCAGGTTCGAAACGCGACTTGACCTTCCGGTTTCCGAGGTGATGACAAAGGGGAACCTGATTACCGTTTCTGTCGGAACGACGCTCCGCGAGGCGGAAGGCATTCTCCAGCGCCATAAAGTAGAAAAGCTGCTTGTCGTCGATGATCAATATCACCTTAAGGGATTGATCACAGTCAAAGACATCCAGAAGGCAATCAAGTATCCGTCGGCCGCCAAGGACGAAATCGGACGCTTGCGGTGCGCGGCCGCGATCGGTGCAACAGGCGATTATCTCGAGCGCGCCGCGGAGCTGCTCAGTGCTCGGGTGGATGTGCTTGCTATCGATACGGCGCACGGCCATACATCGCGCGTGATCGATGCTGTGCGTCAGGTCAAACGCCGCTTTCCAGAAGTTCAGTTGATTGCGGGAAATGTCGGCACCGCCGAGGGCACCAAGGCACTCATAGAAGCAGGCGTTGACGGCGTCAAGGTTGGTGTCGGTCCTGGCAGCATCTGCACGACTCGCATTGTCACCGGAGCCGGCGTGCCGCAGATCACTGCGATCGTGGATTGTGCACGAGCAGCACGCGGTTCTCGAGTCCCCATAATTGCAGATGGCGGAATCAAGTATTCCGGCGATATCACAAAAGCGATTGCCGCCGGCGCCGACGCGGTGATGATCGGATCGCTTCTCGCGGGAACGGATGAGTCTCCGGGCGAGATCATTCTCTATCAGGGCCGCAATTTCAAAGCTTATCGCGGCATGGGCTCGCTTGCCGCTATGAGGCAGGGAAGCAAGGATAGATACGGCCAGGACCGCGAAGAGTCGGAAAGCAAGCTCGTACCGGAAGGTATCGAAGGGCGAGTAACGTACAAGGGGTCACTTGCAGCGCTCGTCGGGCAGCTTGTGGGAGGTCTCCGTTCGGGTATGGGTTACTCTGGATGCGCGACGATTCACGAGCTGCAAGAGAAGGCTCGCTTCATGAAGATCACACAAGCCAGCCTCAAGGAATCCCACGTCCACGACGTGATCATCACGAAGGAAGCTCCAAACTATCGAGTGGAGTAGTGGTCAGAGTTCAAGCTTCAGCTTGTCACGAGCCGCGAAGCGTGCGAGTCGCTGGATCGAGTCCTTGTGATGAAGACTCGCACGCTTCGCAGCTCGTGAGCAAGCTAAAGCTTGAACTCTGAACCCTGACCCCTTCTTCTCACTTCCCCTTCGGTCTCATATTCGCCGCGAGAACCTTCTTCCGCATTCGGATCGCCTGAGGCGTGACTTCAACCAGCTCGTCGTCGGCGACGTACTCGATTGCCTGTTCGAGCGTCAACTCGCGTACCGGTACAAGCCTCAATGCTTCGTCTGCGGTTGAAGCTCGCATGTTGGTCAGCTTCTTCTCTTTGATGATGTTGACATCCAGATCAACACCCCTTGAGTTCTCGCCAACGATCATTCCTTCGTAGACCGTCGTAGTCGGCTTTACGAAGAGTTCTCCGCGCTCCTGCAGATTGTAGATTGCATAGCCCGTTGCGGTTCCGTTCCGATCCGCAACCAGGCTTCCTGTGCCGCGCCCCGGCATTTCACCGAGCCACTTGTCCCAGCGCAGGAAAAGAGTATTGAGCAGTCCGGTTCCCTTCGTCTCCGTCAGGAACTCATTCCGGAAACCGATAAGGCCGCGGCTTGGTACCTCGAACTCCATGCGCACGCGGCCATGTCCATGATTCACCATCTTCGTCATCGATCCTTTGCGCCGTCCCATTGCCTCTGTGACGACACCGATGAACTGCTCCGGGACGTCGATCACAGCGATCTCAATCGGCTCCTGCATCTCGCCGTCGATCTTTCGCGTCACGACTTGTGGTCGTGCTACCTGAACCTCGTAACCTTCACGTCGCATTTGTTCGATCAAGATCGCCAGTTGCAACTCACCGCGTCCGGATACCTTCAAGCTGTCGGGTGATTCCGTCTCCTCGACTCTGATCGCCACATTGCCGAGAAGTTCCTTCTCCAGCCGCTCACGCAGTTTGCGCGACGTGACGTGGTGCCCGTCTTTGCCTGCAAAAGGAGAATTGTTGACGCTGAAGATCATCGAAATGGTGGGCTCGTCGACCACAATCCTCGGGAGAGGCCGAGGTTCGATAGCAGACGTAACGGTATCTCCGATGTGTATGCCTTCGATTCCTGCGAGAGCTATGATCTCGCCGGCGTCTGCCTTTTCTACTGGTACCTGTTTCAGCCCTTCAAACACATAGAGCTGGGTGATCTTCGTCTTTTGAAGCTCGCCTTCAACTTTGATTACGGCAACCTGGTCGCCGATGCTCACACTTCCATTGAAGACGCGTCCGATGGCCAGCCTGCCAACATACTCGCTATAGTCGAGATTTGCGACGAGCACCTGAAGCGGAGCAGCGAGATCGCATTCAGGAGCAGGGATTGTTTTGATGATCTCTTCAAAGAGGGGGCGCAGATCGGTCGAATCCTGGGTCAGTTCATGCTTTGCGATTCCGTCACGCGAAATGGCATAGAGTATCGGGAACTCGATCTGATCGTCATCCGCATCGAGATCGATGAAGAGATCGTAGACTTCGTTGATCACCTCCGTCGGGCGTGCATCGTGCCGGTCGATCTTGTTGATGACAACAATTACTTTCAGTTTTTGCTCAAGAGCCTTTGAGAGCACATAGCGCGTTTGCGGCAACGGACCTTCAGAGGCGTCAACCAGCAGCAATACGCCGTCGACAAGCTTGAGCACTCGTTCGACCTCGCCGCCGAAATCGGAGTGGCCTGGCGTGTCGAGTATGTTGATCTTGGTTCCGGCGAACCGCACAGCAGTATTCTTGGCCATGATGGTGATTCCACGTTCCCGCTCGAGGTCCATGGAATCCATCACACGCTCAACGATTCGCTCGTTTGCACGATAAAGACCTGATTGCCGGAGCATCGCATCAACGAGTGTGGTCTTTCCGTGATCAACGTGCGCAACAATTGCAATGTTTCTAATGTCTTCACGCATTACCCGTGCATGTTGACATGTACTGTCGTACCGCCTTCAGGCGGAATCTTGGGGGTAACCAACATGAAATCAAGCTTCAGGTATTTGTCTTTGTTTCTTCTTCTCTCCATCCTCGCCCTGAATTCGCTCGCTCAGGGCCGCCGGCCAATCACGTTTGATGATCTGATCGCGATAAAGCGAATAGCGGACGCGCAGATTTCGCCCGATGGCCGCCAGATCGCCTATGTAGTCAACTTAGTCTCGAAAGAAGAGAATCGCGGCAAGCGAAGCATTTGGATCGTCCCGACGGCGGGCGGAGAAGCTCGCCAGTTCATCACATCGGAGAAAAATGACGATTCGCCGCGCTGGTCTCGCGATGGCAGCCGGATCGCCTTTCTTTCGTCGAGAGCTGGAGCGCCTCAGATCTTTGTCGCCAGCGCGGATGGCTCAAACGCAAAGCAAGTGACGAAAATGCCGGAGGGCGTCTCGGAGTTCGTATGGTCTCCTGACGGACGAACCTTTGCTTTTTCTTCCGACATCTTTCCCGAATGCCAGTCAATCAACTGCACAGCAGAGCGTGCCGAGGCTGAAGGGAAGAGCAAGGTAAAGGCTGTAGTCACTGACCGCCTGCTTTTCAGGCACTGGGATTCGTTCAAGCGCGGCAAGCGATCGCACCTCTTTGTCGTCTCCTCAGATGGGGGAGAGCCCCGTGACGTGACTCCTGGAGACTTCGACGTACCACCCTTCTCGCTCGGCGATCCGACGGCATTCGACATATCACCTGATGGACAGGAGATTGCCTTCGCGCGAAATACTGAAAAGGTCGAGGCGACGAGCACTAATAACGATGTCTTTCTGGTGCCGGTCACCGGCGGTGATGCAAAGAAGATCACAGCAAACAACACCGGATCGGATACGACCCCGCGCTATTCACCTGACGGACGGTGGATAGCCTATCGCTCGCAAGCGCGGAATGGCTACGAGGCTGACCGGTTTCGGCTGATGCTTTATGACAGAAAGGCCGGCACTGCGAAAGAGCTGTCAACAGGCTTCGATCGTTGGGTGGGAGAGATATTGTGGGCGTCAGACAGCAAGCGGATATTCATCGTGGCTGAAGACCGCGGGCGTGAGTTGATTGCGTTTGCGTCGATCGATGGCGGAGTGAAGCCTCTCATCGAAAAGTCTTCGAGTAGCGGATTGAGTGTGTCGAGTGATTCGAGGACGTTCGCGTTTACTCGATCGAGCATCGCAGTGCCGGCGGAGGTATACACGTCGAGCTCCGATGGCCGCGGGATCACACAATTGACGAAGCACAATGCACAGACTCTTTCTCAAGTGCATCTGAGTGCCGCCGAGGACTTTGAATTCACCGGAGCACGAAAGATGAAGGTTCACGGTTACATCGTCAAACCGCCAGCCTTCGATCCCAAAAAGAAGTATCCGATGATGCTTTTGATTCACGGCGGCCCTCAGGGAGCCTGGGCTGACAGCTGGGGATACCGTTGGAATCCGCAGATGTGGGCTGCGCGCGGATACGTGACCGTGCTCATCAATCCGCACGGCTCGACCGGTTATGGTCAGGCATTCACCGAACAGATCAGCGGAGACTGGGGCGGGGCGGTTTACGAGGATCTGATGAAGGGTGTAGATCATATGATCGCGACCGGCTATGTCAGATCCCGAAAGGCTCGGCGCGGCCGGCGGATCGTACGGCGGGTATATGGTGAACTGGATACTCGGCCATTCGAACCGTTTCAAGGCTCTCATGTCGCATGCAGGTGTTTACAACCTGACAAGCATGTACGGGGCTACAGAAGAGTTGTGGTTTCCTGAATGGGAGTTCAAAGGCGTACCGTGGTCACAGCCGGAGCTATATGCAAAGTGGTCACCGCACCTCTTCGCGAAAAACTTCAAAACGCCAACTCTTGTGATTCATGGCGAGCTTGATTATCGCGTGCCGATCGGCGAAGGGTTGCAGCTCTACACGACACTGCAGCGCCAGTCAGTCCCGTCGAAACTGCTCTACTATCCAGACGAAGGGCATTGGATCCTCAAGCCTCAGAACAGCGAGCTCTGGTATAAGACTGTGCTCGACTGGTTTGATCAGTGGCTGAAGCCAAACGGGACGTAAGGAGAAAGAATAGAGCCAGCGGGAACACATTCGAAAAGATGCACGGAAAGACACGGAGCATCTTCAATTGATCTGTCCGATGCTCGCTTCCGTCTTCTTCCGTGACCTGTTCCCGTGGTCTTCTCATCCTCACCACACCTTCCAGGCAGCGTTTCCTGAGTCCCATATCTGATTGAACTCGAGATTGTCCTTGAAGGTATCCATGCATTTCCAGAAGCCGTCGTGCTGATAGGCGATCAGTTGCCGCTCGCGTGCCAGCTGCTCGAGGGGCTCGCGCTCGAGCACGCTGTCATCTTCGAGATAATCGAGCACGCGGCGGTTGAAAACGAAGAATCCGCCGTTGACCCAATCACTCATAACAGGCTTCTCCTGAAACGCCGTTACGGCACCCGCGTTGTCGAGCTTGATCAGACCGAAATTTGATCGCGGATGCACTGCAGTCAGCGTAGCAAGGCGCCCGTGCTGTCTGTGGAATGCGATCAGGTCCGCGAGATTCACGTTCGAAAGACCGTCACCGTAAGTCACAGCAAAGCTCTCTTCGTCTTCGAGGAACGCTGCGACGCTCTTAACCCGGCCCCCGGTGTTTGTATCTTCACCAGTATCGACGAGCGTCACGTTCCAGTCCTCCTGATTGTTCTCGGCAAAGTACTCCCGGATAGAATTGCCGAGATAACCCAGACACAGCACAAAATCATTCAGACCATAGTTCGAATAGAGCTTCAGCAAATGCCAGATGATTGGTTTGCCACCGATATCAACCAGTGCCTTAGGCACCGACACACCGTGCTCGCCAAGGCGCGTCCCGCGCCCTCCACAAAGGATTACTGTTTTCATGCGTTAGTTGTCTTTGGAATTTACTTGTACCCGATGAGCCGATTCTTCACGAGAAATGCTGTCACCGAGTCATTGAATTTTTGCGGTTCGTCCATCATCAGAAAGTGGCTTACCCCTTCCCATTTCTGATACTCCATATTCGGCGCAATGCTCTTCGCATAGTTTTCATAGTCGGCCGTCCAGAAGGGATTCGGCGCCATCAAAGCCAGTACAGGGACTCGAATCGGATCATCCTTCCAGATCGAGTCGTCCACCATCGATTCCATTGCGCCAACGATCGCGGGTTGCGGCGTGTTCAGCATTGATGCCCTGATCTGCTCGATGGTCTTTGGATTCTTGACGGTGCCAGTCATCGCTGAAATGACGCCTTCGATGGCCTGCTTGTGATTTGGTCCGCGAAACTGAGCAAGCATCTGCTCTGCTACCTCACCCCGAAAGAATGGCTTAAGCGAACCATCAACAATCACGAAGGCAAGGGTCTTTTCGGGAAAGATCCGGTAGAACTGACGAATTACAGGTGTCCCCATGCTATGCCCGACGAGCACTGCCTTTCGGACCCCGGCATCTTCCATAACGGCGTTAACCGAGCGCGCGAAGAGATCCATTGTGATCTTCGAAGCCGGCATCCCGCTGGCTCCGTGACCAGGAAGATCGAGTCGCAATCACGCGCGTCTTGTCTTTGAATGCAGGGATATTGCCATTCCAGAACCCCAGATCGCACGACCAGCCGTGAACAAACACCAGCGCTTCAGACCCTTTACCGTAATCAACATAGTTCACCTTTGCCCCATCGAATTTGACGGAACGGGCTTTCTCCGGCGGTGTCTGCGGCGTAGCGCTAACTGCAAGGACCAGCAACAGGAGCAAGCATATGCAATTCAGAGTTCGCATGCCTTCTTCTTCTCCTTTGGGTAGTCGACGTTCCTCTTTTCCCAGAGCTTGGCATATTTCAAAAAGACACTGTATGCCGTAAACATCGAGATTATCAAACCAGGTATCCCGTCACGAAATCCCTGCTTTAGTATGAACGTGCGAAAAAAGACTGCCAGCGGAACTCCCAGAAGTTCCGGTCCCTTTATCTTGCGGCCGTTTCGGTCGAGATAGTCTGCGGCCAGCGACGAATATGAATTGAGCACTTCCTGATGCTCGGTCAGATTACGCTTGGTGTAATGGCGCAGCTCGCCATCCAGAATCTCGACGCGTCCGCGCACTCGGGCGGTTTCGTGAGGGGCCACGCCATCCCAGTAGCTGGCTGCCTTGCGATATAGCCGCATCTGGTAGTCCGGATACCACGTCGAATGCCGGATCCATCGGCCGAGGTAACGCGTTTGTCTCGCGATCCGGTATCCGTCAGGCAGCGAGCTCGGATCCCGTTGGCGCAGCAGTTCGATCGATTTGCGGAGTTCGGGCGTCACTCGCTCGTCGGCATCGATCCAGAAGATCCAATCACCAGTCGTCATTGAATCTGAATACTCGTGCTTGTCCTTGTAACCGCGAAATTCGCGATTGTAGATGCGGTCAGTGTAGCGCCGCGCGATCTCGAGAGTCCGGTCGGTAGAGTTCGAGTCAACGATCACGATCTCATCAGCCCACGCGACCGATTCGCACACTGGCCCGATGTTGTCCTCTTCATTGAAGACGTTAATCTTGACCGAGATCTTCATAACGAGCATGCCTGGGAGCGCCTGGGAGCGTCGTCGGCAGGGAGAGGTACGTTGTACCGGCGTTTAGCCGGAAGCGTGACATTCAAGCTAGCTCGAATGTCACGCTTCCGGCTAAACGCCGGTACAACGTACTCTCCCTGGCGAGACGCTTCCTGGCTCCCAGGTTCAATTCAGCCTACCATTGAGAACCGGTCTTAGAGCCTGTCCCGTATAGGATTTGCGATTGCGTGCGACAAGTTCCGGCGGCCCTTCTGCTACGACGCGACCACCCTCATCACCACCTTCGGGACCGAGGTCTATAACCCAGTCTGCCGACTTGATCACATCGAGATGATGCTCAATCACGATTACCGTGTTTCCAAGGTCAACCAGTCGCTGCAGTACATCAAGAAGCTTTCGAACATCCTCGAAATGAAGTCCGGTCGTAGGCTCGTCGAGAATATAGACCGTTCTGCCCGTCGCTCGGCGTGAGAGCTCTTTGGCGAGCTTAGTGCGCTGAGCTTCACCGCCAGAAAGTGTGGTCGCCGATTGGCCCAGCTTCAGATAGCCAAGGCCGACTTCGCTCAGCGTCTGAAGCTTTGTCTTGATCTGAGGAATATTCCCTAGCAGTTCGAGCGCATCATCGATGGTTGTGTCGAGCACCTGCGCAATATTCAATCCCTGGTACCGCACATCAAGTGTCTCGCGGTTATACCGGGCTCCCCGACAGACCTCACAGGTTACGTACACGTCCGGCAGAAAATTCATCTCGATGCATTTGACCCCATCGCCCTGGCACGCCTCGCATCGGCCCCCTTTGACATTGAACGAGAATCTCCCCGGTTTGTACCCGCGCTCACGACTTTCAGGAAGCATCGCGAACAGCTCTCGAATCGGCGTAAAGACACCAGTGTACGTTGCCGGATTTGATCGAGGGGTTCTCCCGATGGCTGACTGGTCTATCTCGATAATCTTGTCGATCAGATCGATCCCTTCGATCGTCGCGTGTGCTCCGGGCTCTGCAAGGCTGCGGTAGAGCTTTCGCGCTACCGCCCGAAAAAGAATGTCTTCTACAAGCGTCGATTTGCCCGAACCCGAGACTCCCGTAACAACATTGAAGAGACCAAGAGGGAAGTTGACATCGATGTTTTTCAGGTTGTGCTCCGTGGCACCCAGAACCGTGAGACCCTTTCCGTTTGGTGAGCGGCGAACTTCGCGGACCGGAATCTTGAGCTCGCCTGCAATGTAGCGACCGGTGAGTGACTCTTTGACTCGTGAGATTTCTTCCGGCGTCCCGACAGCTACGACCTCGCCACCGTGCGTACCGGCGCCAGGGCCAAGATCGACGACATAGTCTGCGCGGCGAATCGTCTCTTCATCGTGTTCGACCACAAGAACGGTGTTGCCAAGATCGCGAAGCTGTTCGAGCGTTTCCAGCAACCGCCGGTTGTCGCGCGGATGGAGTCCGATCGAAGGCTCATCGAGCACGTACAACACACCGCGCAACTGCGAACCAATCTGCGTAGCCAGCCGGATTCTCTGGCTTTCGCCGCCTGAAAGACTCGATGCCGGACGATCGAGCGTCAGATATCCCAGTCCTACGAGCTCGAGAAACTTCAGACGATCGCGAATCTCTTTCAAGATTCGACCTGCGATCAGCTCCTCGCGTGCAGTCAACTTGAGCGCTGAAAGCGCAGCAACAGCACCATCAACCGGAAGTGAGGTGTAGTCAGAGATCGAACGCCCATTGATCCTTACGGCCAGCGATTCGGGTTGAAGACGTTTCCCGCCACACGCACGGCACGTGATCGGGGAGACAAGCGATTCGAGCGACGATCGCGACCGATCAACCCACGAATCACTTTCGTCCGAGAGTTTCTGGAGCGCTTCGAGGAGCCACGTCGTCGCGCCTCGCCATTCCGCCTGATACCGGTAGTCCCCGTAACGGAATTCGATCTTCTCATCGTGTCCGAAGAAAAAAACCTCTTTCGCTCTCTTCGGCAGTGATTCGAACGAGTGCGATGCATTGGAGCCAAAGAGTCCGGCAATCGCGATCAACGCCTCGCGCAGGTAAGAATCTGTCGACTTGTCGGCGCCATCGACAAAGGTAAGCTGTCCGATCGGTATCTTTTCATCGCTGATGATCTTGTTCGGATCGACTTCGAGCCGCGTTCCAAGACCATGACACGATCGACATGCGCCATACGCGCTGTTGAACGAAAAAGATCGCGGTTCGAGTTGAGGAATCGAAACGCCACAGTCAACGCAAGCCATTCTCTCGGAATAGAGACGGTCGTCTCCGTCGACGATGGACAAACCGACGAGGCCATCAGTCAGCTTGAGTGCAGTTCTGACCGACTCCTCGAGGCGTGCCGTGATGCCAGCCTTGATGAGAAGCCTGTCAACAACCACCTCAATCGTATGATTGCGTCGCTTGTCGAGTCGAATATCCTCGTCGAGTGAACGCATCTCGCCGTCTACACGGGCGCGCGTAAAACCCGACTTCTGCATCTTCTCGAGCTCTTTCCGGAACTCGCCCTTTCGACCGCGGACGAGAGGCGCAAGGATCATCACCCGCTCGCCTTCCGGAAGATCGAGGATGCTCTGAACAATCTGTTCCGTGGATTGACGCGCTATCGGACGGCCGCAAATGTGGCAGTGCGGGTGACCGATCGATGAATAGAGAAGGCGAAGATAGTCGTAGACCTCGGTGACCGTTCCAACAGTCGATCGCGGACTGCGGCCGGTTGTGCGCTGTTCGATCGAGATTGCCGGTGAAAGCCCTTCGACTGCATCAACATCGGGTTTCTCGAGCTGTTCAAGGAATTGTCTTGCGTAGGCGGAAAGCGATTCCACATAGCGTCGCTGGCCTTCGGCATAGATCGTATCAAACGCAAGCGAAGACTTGCCGGACCCACTCAACCCCGTAATGACGGTAAGGCGGTTGCGCGGAATCTGAAGATTGATGTTCTTCAGGTTATGCTGGCGCGCGCCCCGCACTGTGATCTTTTCGATAGCCATCCGAAACTACTGATTTTATAGGACACGCGCCGTCATCGGCAACAGGGATCGGGCGTCAGAAAAGTCTCACGCGAAGCCGCGAAGAGTTACCACGGAACACACGGATAAAAGCCACGGAAAGACACCGAAACAACCAGAAAGACACTTTAAGAATTAATTCCGTGTTTTTCCGTGTCTCTTTCCGTGTGTTCCGTGGTACCTTCCTGATTTGCTGCTCTCGCGATCAGGTAGATCAGCGATCGATTTGTGCCTCCGCTCTTCAGTCTTTTGGCCCAGGAGGTTTGCAGGGCAGGCCATTCCGAAGGACCGAGCATTCCGCTTTCGATAATCTCAAAAGCGGCAGCCCGGTACCTTGGAATCAGCACGTCCGAAACATATTCTGGCGTTAAAGACCCCAATCCAAGGCGTTCTATCTCACTTTTGTCGCGTTCGAAATCGAGGCCAATCACGACCTCAAGAAGGGCATCGGCCGCGCAGACTCGTCTCATTCCCTCAAGTGCGGCCCGATCTCCGGTTGCGACTGCGCGGAGAAGGCTTCCCCAGGGAAAATGTACATGCACTTCATCGGCAATTCCGTCGAGCTCAGATGGGAGGTCTTCGACTGCAGCCTGAACGAAGAGAACGTTTGGAAGACCGCCTTTAGCGGGCTTTCTGTGAACTTTCTCGGAAATCTTCTCGAGAGCGCTCGTGCTCGCGTCTATTCCGATGTAGAAGCGATGAGGGTTCCGCTGAGCACACTGGTATACAAAGCGTCCGTCGCCTGTCCCCAGGTCGATGATCACGCCTTCTGCGGTAGGGAGAGATGAGTTCTCGAAGTGCTTGTTAATCGAGCAAATAGAAGGCTTTTCCACGCACCACTCTTAACATATGGCTCTCCTTCCTCGAATTCCACTTTACCACGCGGCAGGCGGGCGAGACAGATTGAAATGTGATATAAATGTTATATGCCGACGCAGGATGCCCCCGATATCCTCATCGGAGTCGACTTCGGCAGTCAGCATATTCGAACTGGCGCGATCACTCCGGCAGGCGACCTCATTGAGTTGCGGCGCGAACAGCAAGACACCCAAGCTTCAGCTGTAAGTGCCAGAGCTCTCGCAGATCAAGTCCTCGCTGCGGCTGACAAGATTCTCAAAGAATACTCCGGTAAATCAAAAGTCCTCGCGATCGGCGTTGGATTCCCGGGCCTCGTCAACCACGCAAACTTCCGGATCGTCAATCTTCCGCAAGCCCCGGGCCTGGTCGGAATCAATCTTTATGACGAGTTCCAGAAAGCCTTCGGGCTGCCCGTCTATTTTGAGAATGATGCAAATGCTGCCGCTTATGCCGAGATGACCAAAGGTGTCGCGAAGGGCGAGACCGATTGGCTCTACCTTCACATCGGAGATGGCGTCGGAGCAGGGCTGGTTCTGGATGGTAAGTTACGTCGTGGCAAGTCAGGATACGCAGGCGAAATAGGACACATCAACATCGATCCCGAGGGTCTCGAATGCGCATGCGGAAGCTTCGGTTGTCTCGAGACAATGGCTTCGGAATCAAATATCGTTCGGCGAACGCGCCTTCGATTGAAGAAGGATGCGACGTCTTCGCTTTCGCGGCTGGGTGCGGTCGGCGGTTTCACCTACGAGCAACTGGTCTCAACTGCGGTCGCGGGTGACGACTTTGCGCGGATGATGCTCGAGCGCACAGGTCATTTCATCGGCCGGCCTGTTGCCGGGGTAATCAATCTTCTCAATCTCTCGCTTGTTGCGATCGGTGGAGCGCCTGATGCAAGGCCATTTCTGGCGGCTGCCATTGCTGCGGAAACACAGAGTCGCTCATTCGCTCCGGCCTACGATGATTGCAGGATCATCCCAGCCGAGCTCGGTGATGAAGCCGTTGTCACCGGTGCCGCTCTCCTCGCACAACGCGAACTCAGTCAGCGATAGTAAGTTACAACTTACCTACCTTACTTGATCTCCCCCGCAGCCCATTTGATGGTGTTTACCATCATTGTCTGATACCAGTCCGACTGCCAGACATCCGGTCTGTGACCGAGAGCATTGTAGTAGACGCGACCTTTGCCGTACTGCCGGTACCACACAAGCGGAAAACTTGAAGCTTTGATCCCCTGCTTCGTCATATCAGTTTTCGACGTGTCGAGGCTTACCAGAACCTTCACCTTGTCAGGTGCAAACTGTTTGAACTGGTATATCTCTTCCTTCAACTTGATCGATTCGGGCATGTGCTTCGTCGTTGGATGAGTTCTGTCATCAGCTTTGATCGTGACCTCGGTGTCCTGAGTCCATGGATGTCCATCAAAGTACCCGTTGATCATCTCTCCATATTCCGGCCATTGATAGAAGGTGTCGGTAGCGCTGTGAATTCCAACAAAGCCTTTGCCCGATTTGATGAAATCGAGAAGTGCGGTCTTCTGCGATGCCGAGAGTGGAAGCTCGCCGGTCGTATAGAAGACGACTACATCTGTGTTGGCCAGAGCCTGCGGCGTAATGGCGCGGTCCGCCATATGAGTGAGCTTCACTTCAAAGCCATGTTTCGCGCCAAGCTCCTCCATCACGGTTTCAGATTCATGAAGAACCTGATGTTTGAATCCCTTACATTGCGTAACGTACAACACGCGTGCGGGGTTCATTGGAGCGAGGATCATCGCCGAGAGGGTGACGAAGAGAAAGAGAATGGTTTTCATAGAGATTCTTTCGAGATTCAAGAACGATATGCCTGTCTTCCAACTCCCTGAACGGGGATGCCCTGCGCTCCGAGCACTTCGCTTTGAAGTGCGTACATGCACGCGGCAGCCTCGTCGATCTTTCGGGTGAACGCGATTGAGCCCTCGAGAATCGGTTTGAGCTTCTCCTTATCCTGTATTCTCGCCTTCGGGTATTCGTGTTCGACTATCAGATACGTGTTTGCGACATCAAGGTCCAACAACTCTCGAGCGGCAAGCTGGTGATCCAGCCAGTCCACTGTCCGGTTCTGAAGGTACGCCAGCGGATCGTGGCGTGCCGTGCCCGGAAGCTCGTGCTCGCACAGAATCACCTGCTTCTTCCACGCGTTCGCCTGATCGGCAGGATTCGATGATGGCTCCCCGCCAATCCAGTCGCCTCGCTCGACCGTTTGACCACCATATCCCCAACCCGAAACGCCCTTCGCATCTATGACCTGGCCCTTGACGTGGAAACCACCTATCAGGAAGTTGTAGCCCTCGTCCTTCAAATACTGAAAGATTGATCGCGTGTCCTGTCCCATGAGAATTGCGTGCGACGGGTCATAGTGGATCCGGAAGTTATCGCCTACTCCATGCCTTTCGCAGATGCGATGCAGGGCAATCCATGTACCTGGAGTGTAGGCGATGTTGTTATGAAAGTTGTCGCCCACCGTCCAACCGGGCATCGGGCACTGCTCATTTCGGTAGACCAGGCCGCGTGCCTTGGCCTCTTTCAGAATCGGGATGAAGTTCTCTTCAAAATCGAGCAGGTTCTGATCCATCGAGTGGTGCTGGTTGCGGCCGACAAATCCGCAGACTGCATCGACTCCAAGCAGCACGGCGGTTTCCATCGCACGCAGCATGAAATCAAACTTCTTCTGTCTGATCGTCGGATCATCGTGGAGCATGTTGTCGAAATACCCGACATCAGAAATGCCGATCTTATACTCTTGCAGAACCGCTTCCACCCGCCGCGCTCGCTCTTTTGTGAATGGCTGTCTGAGGTCGAGTGTATTCGCTACCGGATCAAGCATCGCTTCAGCCGGTATATCGGACTCAGTTGGATGCAGAGCAGACGAGAGCTGAATGTAGTCGGCACCCAGCTCGCGCGCGAACCGTACCCACTCCTCGATCGCGAGATCCGGATCCGGGTCTCTCTTTTCGCGCGGCGTCAACTCCTGAAGTGCCGCCGTCAGCACTCCTACTTTCATGAATTTCGGGTCGAATGGTTTTAGCGCCATGGTATTTGCCTTCCGGTCAGTGGTCAGTGGTCAGTGGTCAGTGGTCAGTGGTCAGCGCAGTGGTCAGTTTGAGTTCAAGACGTTTAGCTTGCAGTTGAAAAGTTCCAACTCTGCAAGCTAAAGCTTGAACTCTGCTGACCACTGACCACTGACCACTGACCACTGACCACTGACCACTAACCACCAAACTCTACGCGTTCTCCGCGTTAGACATCAAGTCCGACAGCCCGCATCAGCTCGAGTGCGTTGCTCTTTTTGACTACACCCGGACGCATCCGATAGTCGAACGACAGTCTGCCATCTTCCAGGTGATCTTCGAAGTGCACGTTCTCCGCGATGTCCGTCAAAGCCAGATCGTGCGTTGTCAGCAGCCCGATTGCACCGCGGTTGATCAATCCCCTCACTACCTTTTCTGCGCCAACCCTCCGGTCGTGCGAATTTGTGCCACTCAGGATTTCGTCAAGAAGAAAAAGTACCGGCAGATCGTTATTCGTCAACTCGACGATCTGACGCAAGCGAGTGATCTCAGCGTAGAAGCGCGAGCTACCCTCCTGAAGTGAATCCAGAATGTGAATCGAAGCGCCGATCGCGAGCGGCGACAGCCGCAGACGTTTTGCTCTCACGGGTGCTCCCGCCTGGGCGAGCACCGCGTTGATTCCGACAGTTCTTAGCAGCGTGCTCTTGCCTGACATGTTCGAGCCGCTGACGACCAGCGCAGGCTGTACAGGGTTTTCGCTCGTCAGCGACACATCATTCGAAATCGCCCGGGTTCGCGGAAGCAAAGGATGAGCAATGCCAACTCCTTCGTATAAAGCTCGATCTGAAGTGAGCTCCGGGAACGGATCATCGGGATGCTCAAAGCTGTAGGCTGCGATCGAGGCAAGCGCTTCGAACTCAGCTACTATTTCGATCCATACACGTATTTCCTGTCCCCACCGCTGTCTCCAACGTTCGATCGCGAATGCAAGCTGTGCAGGAATGAGCAGGACAAATGCCAGCGGTCCGAAGAGAACGTTCTTCGTCGAATCGAGAATCTCGAGTATTCGGTAGAGTCTTGCGATTTCGTGCGAAGGCGATGCGCTCAGCCGTGAAGCGAGGGAAGTCAAGCGACTCGATGAGAACTTCTCGCGTTCAATACGCGCGAGAATCTCACCCAGAAGCCGGAGATCGCGCCGCGGCAATTCAATCTCTGTTATGACCTTGAAACACGCTGACGCACAATAAACAGAAAGAGAAGTTCTGCGAGCAGCATCGTGAGCGCGAGCCAGCGAAGCCCAAGAACCAGCCACAGAATTATCGAAACAAACGTCGCTGACCCAAGCACCAGCGCAATTGCAGGCAGCGCCCTTGCGAAGTGAATCGGAGGGGCGCTGCCCCACGCTATCAATTCGCGAGGATGGACGCTTGCGCGAACATCGGCGCCCAGCAACGCAAGCTCTTCGCGCAGATCGAGTCTGGGTCGCAATTCGATCACTGCAGATTGACGTTCGCGAATCTCATCGATTGAGGCAGGCTTTAAAAGCCAGCCTGCCAGCATCTCTTCGCCCCCGCTTGTGCGCGTCGTAGAAAGCAGTTCGAAGAGAGACCCACGTCCGAAGAGATCGAGATCTTCTGAATAGAGATGAGTACGGTCGGCAAAGCGCTCGCCAGTGTCCCCCGTTCCAGCCCATCGATCTTCGATGCGGGCCATGCCTCGCTCGTAGAAAGCAACAGAGCGTGTAGCGAGCTCGACCGCACGGCGCACGCGCTCGTGAGCGGCCATTAATCCAATAAAGATGACGACAGGCGGAATCAACCAGAGTGGTGAGGTCCATCCGGCAAGACTTGAGAAAACCAGTGCTATTCCTGCGGTAAAAACGACTCGCCGCCACGTCCAGAACAGCCGGCTGCGAGCCTCTTCTTTCGAGAGCCGGTCGCGCCGCAGCCTGAGTCGTTCAGCGTACTCTGCTCGTGGATCAACTCGCTCGGTCACTTGCTTGTATTGCCAGCTCGAGGTGTTTCGGATCGCGGGCCGGCGTTCTTCACAAACCGATCCAGAAAGTCGGCAGACGCGCGGAAAATCTCAAGCCAGTGACGATGGAGAAGGAAGTCATGCACCTCATCGGGATAGACGATCAGCTCGAAATGCACTTTTTGCTCGCGCAGTCTCTGCACCAGATCGACCGTTTGTGAGAATGCAACATTGCGGTCATCGTCACCATGAACCAGCAAGACTGGCGAACGCCATTTCGATACCGAGTTGATAGGTGAAGATTCACGGGCAATGCGTTGCGCGTCGCGATCGTTGTAGTCGATCCAGGGTGAAGTCGAAATTCGGAGCGACCAGTCGTGCACTCCGTGAATGTCGACGCCGGCCGCAAACAGATCGGAATTGCGCGCAAGACCCATAGCCGTCAGGAAGCCGCCATAGCTTCCACCCCAAAGACCAATTCGTGCCGGATCCACATCGGCCCGCGAACGAAGATACATCCCGGCGTTCACTATATCCTCGTACTCGGCCGCTCCACGCGCGCCGCGGTTCTTCGCTTCGCGGAACGAACGGCCATACATTATTCCTGCTCGATAGTTGACCGACAGCACGATATAGCCGCGGCTCGCCAGGTACTGATTGAATGCGTAACGCATTGTGATAATAGAAGCGGTTGTGCCACCCAAGCATCATCTGACGTGCAGGACCGCCGTGCATGAAGATCACGGCAGGCATGCGCGTGGCTCTCTGAGCAGTTGGAGGACGAAACAGTTGAGCGTGAATCGCAATGCCATCCGGACCCTTGAACATGATCTGCTCGGGCACGACAAGCGCGGCTGCGGGGAAATCAGCGGGCAACAACTCCGGCGCGAGAGCGTTGGCTTTAGCCGTGCTCTGTGCATCGCCTGCCAGTGGCCGCACGAAAGGCATCGCCGGACGGCGCGCGTCTGAAGCAGCGTAGAACAGGTGTTTCCCATCGCCCGTGATCGACGGACTCCATTCGATACCTGCGCCCGAAGTGATTGCTACGTTCGCTCCGCCGAGTACAGGCACGCGCGCGAGATGTCTCCGGTCTATGTCACCGCAGTTCGATGAATAGATTATCTCGCGCCGATCTGGCGTGAACGTTGCGTTTTCGAACTCACAATTTGCCGGCGTGATTGCCAGAGCATCTCCGCCCTTTGCCGGCAGCGAATAAAGCCGCATCCAGCCATCCATCTCAGATGCAAAAACCAAACGATCATTTGCCGCCCACTGAAGAAGAGCTTCACCGGCGATTCGTGGAGGCGAAGCGTTCAAGTCGATCGCGCTCCGCCAGACTTCGCGAATTGTGCCTGAAGCAACATCGGCGGTAATGATCGTCCATGGGTCCGGCTGATCGTCGACCAGCGGGCGAGGCCGCGCGCCGCGGGCCGGCTGTCTGATGAATGCCAGAGCCTTTCCATCGGGCGACCATCGTGGAGTCGAATCCCGATCAACTGAAGGTGAAATGTAGCGAATACTCTCTTTTGCTGGATCGAAGACGGCGACGTAGCTCTGGGCGCCGCGCCGGCTTACAAAGGCCAGCAAGCTGCCATCAGGTGACCACGCGGGTGATCCGTTATCTCCTCGCACAGCGAACAGAGGGTGTGGCTCTGATCCTTCAGCAATCGAAACAACCCAGAGTTGTCCTTCCTTCGAGAAAACGATCTGATCGCCAGTCGGCGATGGCACCGGATCGCGACCGCCTGCGAGCTGACGAATCCCGCCATCATCGAATGCGACGGCGAAGATTGTCTGGCGGGTTCCGCGAGGATCGCTTGTTGGATTTGGGATTTCGCCACTCTGGTTTTCGTTGCCGCCGCGCACAAAAATCACCCAGCGGCCGTCGTGCGTGAACGTGAGCTGAGTCAGATCCTGTCCGTCGTCATCCTGGAACTGAGTCAATTGGCGCGCTTTGAAACCGGGACCTTCAGCGACCCAGACATTGCGGCGCCCATTCGCTTTGAAGACCCAGGCGATCCTTGCTCCGCTTCGAGCTGAGACGAGCTCAGACGGAAACGGCGAGCTGAGCACCTGTTCGAGACTAAAGGGCCGGCCATTATCCTGCAAAAGCGTTGCCAACAGCAGCACGGGTGATATAAGTAGTTGCAGATTCATGCGGGAGATTATAACTCGCGCAGGTACAACGTACCCACGTCTCACAAGGAGAGAGCATATGGATCGTCGCACGTTTCTCGCCTCGTCTGCCGCTGCCTTTGCTCTGCGATTCATCGAGAACACGAACCAGAACACGAACACTCCGTTAGTGACCACGAGGTCAGGCAAAGTTCGGGGACGCAAGGCTGGCGAAGTACATTCATTCAAGGGCATTCCGTACGGCGCGCCAACAGGAGGCACAAATCGTTTTATGCCTCCTAAGCCGCCCGAAGCCCTGGAACGGCATGCGCGATACATTTGAGTTTGGGCCCTATGCGCCTCAGTCGAATCGGCCACGAGGCGTGAAGCAGCGCGAGTACTTCAGAATTCTGGGAGCGACCAAACCCGGGGATATCAGCGAAGATTGTCTATACCTCAATGTATGGACCCCCGGGGTTAACGATGGTCGAAAGAGGCCGGTTCTCGTGTGGTTTCATGGAGGCGGCTTCGATCAGGGAACGGGCGGCTCAATCGGCTACGATGGCGCACGCCTGGCTGAGGCGCACGACGTGGTCGTCGTAACCTTGAATCATCGATTGAATGCTCTTGGCTATCTCTTTCTTGGCGATGTGGGCGGAGCAGATTTCGCCGGCGTGGCAAATGTTGGGCAACTGGATCTGGTATTGGCACTCGAATGGGTACGAGACAGCATCGGCAATTTTGGCGGTGATCCCGGCAATGTCCTCATCTTTGGCCAGTCCGGTGGAGGTGCGAAGGTCTCGACAATTCTCGGCATGCCTGCGGCAAAAGGTTTGTATCACCGCGCTGTCATACAAAGCGGGGCGAGTGTTGGCGGTACTCCACGCGATTCTAGCAAGCAAGACCGCCGAGACTTTGATGAAAGAGCTTGGCCTGAAGCCGGGGCAGGGACGTGAACTTCAGAAGGTTCCCCTGGAACAGCTGATGGCAGCAGGCAATCGTGCCCGATTTGGTCCAGTCGTGGATGGAAAGATTCTTCCCGCCAACCAGTTCAATCCCGTTGCAACTCCGATCTCAGCTGATATTCCGGTGATAGTCGGATACACACGAACCGAGCGAACGGTCTATCAGATCGATGACCCATCGTATGGTCAGTTGGACGAAGCTGGTTTGCTTGATAACACAAAGAGGATCTTTGGCGCGTCTACTGAGAAGTTGATCGAGTCGTATCGTAAGAAGAGTCCAAAGGCGACACCATTCGAGATATCGACAAACATCAGTACTGACATCCAGGCCATGAGCTCCATTCGGATTGCAGAGCGGAGAGCTGCGCTCGGAAAAGCTTCGACCTGGTTGTATGTTTTCGCGTGGGAAACTCCTGTCATGGGGTTGAGGTCGCCGCACACGCTTGAGATTCCGTTTGTCTTCAACAATCTGGATGTGAGCGAGAGTATGGTCGGCAAAGTGAATGAAGAGATGAGGAAGCTCGAGGCGGCGACGGCAGGCGCATGGGCCGGGCTGGCTCGCTCCGGCAGTCCTAATCACAAGGGCCTGCCGAATTGGCCTGCATACACCCCGGAAAACCGCGCCGTAATGATTTTCGATTCGCCGTGCCGCGTTGAAATCGATCCAACAGGCGAGGTCCGAGAGTTACTTGACCGAATGTAATCCAAATCAGGCATCGACAAGGTAAAGATTATGAAGATTGTTTCAGTCATTTTATTGTTGGTTGCAGTGATAGCTGGCCAACCTCAATCTCAGAACCCATCACAACTCACAAAAGCCGACATCGATAAATGGATGACGGAGCTCTCGAACTGGGGGCGATGGGGAAAGACCGACGAGCTTGGCGCCATTAACCTGATTACTCCGGCGAAGCGCAAGCAGGCGCTGGGTCTTGTCAAAGATGGCACGACCGTGTCGCTCGCCCGATTGACTAATACCGAAACCGCTCCCGACAACGCTCAGCCATACACGCACGAAATGACGATGAATGGCGAAAGTGGACAGGGCCAGTGGAGCATCGATCGCATCGGCGTTTCATACCACGGATACCAGCACACACATCTCGATGCGCTTTGCCACATGTTCTGGCAGGGAAAAATGTACAACGGATTCCCGCAACAGGAAGTGACGCGCAAAGGGGCTCAGAAACTTGGGATTCAGAACCTCAAGAATGGAATCGTAACGCGCGGCATTCTTATGGACATCCCTCGTTTGAAGGGCGTGCCATACCTTGAACCCGGTACCGCTATATATCCTGCCGATCTGGATGCCTGGGAGAAGAAGGCAAATGTGCGCGTATCGGCTGGCGATGTCATCTTCATACGCACCGGGCGCTGGGCGCGGCGAGCCGCAGCCGGGCCGTGGGACGTGAGCGCCAAGGCAGCGGGACTTCACGCATCGTGTGCGAAGTGGCTCAAGCAGCGCGACATCGCAATTCTTGGAAGCGATGCTGCAAGCGATCTCTCTCCGTCAGGCATCACTGGCGTGACACACCCGATCCATCAGCTGGTGCTCATTGCGATGGGCGCCAATATCTTCGACAACTGCGATCTCGAAGCGGTAAGTGAAACCTGCGCCAAGCTCAATCGCTGGGAGTTCCTGCTGACTGCGGCACCGATTCCCGTAAGTGGCGGCACTGGTTCTCCGCTCAATCCAGTAGCGACTTTCTGACGTATGTTCTGTCCAGAGTGCGGAATAGCTTTGCCACGGCGAATGAAGTACTGCAATCAATGCGGTGCTCAATTGGCCAACAAAGATGAATCTGTCTCAGCAACGGAAAAGCGCTTTGACGATTATTTGGAAGGTCTCTTCTGGGTCGCGGCCCTCGGGTTGGGCATGGTCCTGGGCGGAATGATTGTCATCAAGGAGGTACTCGATTTGAGCCAAACGGTCATTGTGGGCTACGGTGCCCTGAGTGCGGCGGCATTCGTGACGGTCTTCGTCGTTAGCCTTTGGAAGACAATTCAGCTGGGACGGATTAAACGATCTAAGGAAAACATAGACGGGACAGATCTGGATACCAACAAGCTTGCCGGGTCAGCAGCCAAAGCGAGTCTCCCTGAACCCGCAAGTATTATTGAAAACACCACGCGTACGCTCGATAAGGTGCCCATCCACAATGATCGTGATTCGGGATGAGACTGCATCAGATTACCAGGCGGTTCATCGCGTCAATGAACTTGCCTTCGGTCGACCCGACGAAGCCAATCTGGTCGACTCCTTGCGCAACGTCGCAACTGGGCTAATCTCTCTTGTCGCGGTAATGGAACTAGAGGTGGTCGGTCATATCCTTTTCAGCCACTGTCACAGTCAGTGCAGCCGACTCAGATTTTCAGGCGATCGGGCTCGCGCCACTGGCCGTTCTGCCGGAGCATCAGCGAACCGGCATCGGCAGTCATCTCGTCCGGTCTGGCCTCGCGCAATGCATGCGCGCAGGCGAGAACATCGTATTTGTCGTGGGTCACGCGCGCTTCTATCCCAGATTCGGATTTGTCCCGGCAAGACCTCTCGGATTCGAATGCGAGTACTCAGTCCCGGACGACGTATTTATGGTAGCGGAACTCGAGAAAGGTGCGTTGGCTGGGCGCAGTGGAATGGTCCGGTATCACACCGCTTTCGCGATGATGTAAGAAGGTACGTTGTACCGGCGTTTAGCCGGAATCGTTGAATTCCAGGCGTTCGGAATTCAACGATTCCGGCTAAACGCCGGTACAACGTACCTTAATGACTCCTAAATCGTGATCTTGGTGCCGTCGAACTTAGTGAGCGACATCTTCACCTCTTCGTTATATGTAAGCTTCTGCTCCTGCAGAATTCCGATAGCGACTTCTTCACCAAGCGCCAGTGAATTGAGTGCATCCGTCTGCCAGTGCACGCCGGCGCCATTTCGACCGAGGGCTACATTCAAAGCGACTTTGTTGAGCTCGCCAAGAACGGTCAGGGGCGGTCCCGCATAAGGAACGAGCGCCGTGCCGTCGGCATTCGGGACCATGGGATTCCTGACAGTATCGGTCTCGTCGAAGAAAGCTTTGAGAATTGTGACGCAGGCGCCGGCGACGGTCGAATGACCGCTTCCGTATGCACGGATGCGTTGGACAACCTTCGGGGAATGCCATCGGCAGAAGGTAGGTTCCGTGCTTGCTGAACACCTCCTGAACAGCCTTTGAATTCAGTACATCGGGATGAAGAGGATAGCTCGCAGCGCCCGTAATGATGGTTGTGTACCCTTCCGGCGTACTCCTCCGGGCGAAGACGATGATGCACAAACCACTTCTGATACCACACGGCCTTCAGCGCTCGCGTTGCTACCTCGGTCACAAGGCTAAGGATATGCGGACCTCCACACTGCGCGAATGGCAGCTGCGTCTGCGAATCCGAAAGTGGCAGACCCGGATCAAGGCGGATCCCCTGACCCATCATGATCAGACACGCGTGCAGATAGGCCTGATAAAGGGCGTCTACGTGCACCCATTCAGCCATGTCACGCAGATTTCGGATATAACGCGGAGTCGCGTCGCGCTGAATGTTTGCGGCATGATCAGCACCGTTCTGCACGGCAAGCCAATCCGCCCACCCCGTCAGATAGTCGACCCCTGGGACTGTTGTTCGCATTCTTTGCGAAACGAAATTGGCTCCGAAATAGAAATCGAGGAGGAGGAACTGCGATACCCAGTATCCGGTGAGATCGCCCTGAATGTTAGCGCGGAATATTGTGTTCGGCGTCACAACTCCGTTCTCTTTCGGCCCCCTGAAGTCGCTGAGTTTCGAAAGATCTTCACACGCCTTTGCGATCAGCGGACTTGTGTTGTAGTCAGAAAAATTAACGTCTCGAGCGAGCGCCATCCAGTACAACTCGACCTCTTCAGCCGGCCTCCTCGGCGCTCGCGAAGGCGGGAGCTGGTGGCAGTTTCACGTGATGTGAGTCCGGTCCTTCGAGGTCCATGCCAAGACCCGCCTGAGGGCTCGTAAGCTTCGCTCCAAGACCAAGAGTGACACGTTCCCAGGCTGAGGGGTCGATCGACTCGCGTGCATCGACAAGCGTCTGATACGCAGCGAGATCGACTTCGCCAAGGTTGTTGTGCGGAAGTGCCTTCGAATAACTGCCAATCTTATTCCCGTAAAGCAGCTCATCACCGTTGCCGATCTGCGTCACCAGCGTTCGCTCGCGCGCCATCTTCGCGGCGTCCTGGCGGCACTTGAAGGACTTCATGAAGCGGTTCTTGGCGAAGTACGTCGGTTCATGTCCCATCGGGAAGATCACGTCGTCACATTTCGCCGGAATCTGAGCTGTTGCTGGAGACGAGGCCGCCCCGCTTACAATTGTGGCTGCGGCAGCTGCTCCAACAGTCGTTCCGACCTTGCCAAGGAACCTGCGTCGGTCGAGTGAGGATGGACGTGGTGCATCGTCAACCGGATGCACCTCAACGTCCGAGAGGGTTGCTGAATCGGATTTGGCTTTCACGAAAACCTCCAAAGGATCGGGGTATTAGAATGAGAATTGGGGATGACCAGGCCATCTGGGACGAGGAAGTCTAGATCAAACGGAAGGTCGCTACAAGTGTTAAACGACCGCCTTAAGGAACCGCCCCGTATGTGATGCTTCGATTGCTTCGATCTCTTCGGGTGTTCCAATACCGACGATCTCACCGCCTGCATCGCCCCCTTCCGGACCGAGATCGATTATCCAGTCTGAGGTGCGGATGACGTCGAGGTTGTGCTCGATCACGACCACCGATCCGCCGGCGTCGATCAATCTCCTGAACGAGGCAAGCAGCTTGTTGATATCGTCGAAGTGGAGTCCGGTCGTCGGCTCGTCGAAAATGTAGAGCATCCGCTCCCCCGACCTTCTCGAGAGATACGAAGCGAGCTTCACCCGTTGAGCCTCTCCGCCGGAGAGAGTTGTCGCTGATTGGCCAAGCCGCAAATATCCAAGTCCCACGTCATCGAGAACTCTGAGCTTCGATGCAATTCGCGGAGTCTGATTGAAGAATGCAATTGCCTCGCGCACTGTCATCTGAAGCACTTCGTGAATATTTTTTCCGCGGTACCGGATCTCGAGCAGCGACGACTTGAATCTCGTTCCCTGGCATTCCTCGCAAACCAGTTCGACATCCGCAAGGAATTGCATCTCGACAGTAACGGTTCCGTCACCCTGGCACGTCTCGCATCTTCCGCCCGGAACATTGAAGGAGAAATGGCTCGCGTTGTACCCGCGTGCCTGTGCCTCTCGGGTCGCAGCGAAGACTTCTCGAATGACATCATAGACTTTGATGTAGGTCACCGGATTCGATCGCGGAGTGCGGCCGATTGGGGACTGATCGACAAGAACCACATCGTCGATGAACTGGCCCCCGTCAAGCTCGAGAATTCGCCAACCGCGCCCTTGCCAGTCGCCGCGCTGGCTTCTCAGACCGGCATAAACGCAGTCGTGAACAAGTGTCGACTTGCCCGAACCGGAAACGCCGGTGATACATACCAGCAGTCCGAGCGGAATCCGGACGTCGATATTCTTTCAGATTGTGCTGCCGCAATCCGCGAATCTCGATCGCCTGTTTTCCTGGCAATCGTAGCTCGGCCGTGCGTTTGATCTGTTGTTCGCGGCGCAAATACTTCGCCGTCAGCGATGCATCGCTCTCCATCAGACCGTCGAGCGATCCTTCGAAAACGATCTCGCCTCCGAGCTCTCCAGCTCCGAGACCTACATCCAGAATGTGATCCGCTGCGCGCATCATCTCGGCTTCGTGCTCGACTACGAGAACGGTATTGCCGATGTCACGCAGATTCTGCAGAAGGTGAATCAGCCGCTGACTGTCCCGCGCGTGGAGACCGATCGATGGCTCATCCAGAACATACAGCGCCCCCACAAGAGACGAACCAAGATGAGTCGCAAGCTGGATACGTTGAGCCTCACCGCCGGACAATGTAGACGCCAGTCTCTCGAGCGTCAGGTAGTCGAGGCCGACGTTGATCAGGAACTGGAGTCTCTCACGAATCTCCTTGAGCAGCCTCTCGGCAATTGATGCCTGCTCCTCGCCCAGTTCAAGTGTTTCAAAAAACTGCGCGGCATTCTTGATCGATAGCTGGCAGATTTCCGGCAGTGACTTCCCCCCAACTCTGACGTCCCGAGCTTCCGACCGCAGCCGTTGGCCATCGCATTCCGGGCACCGCGTATAGCCGCGGTACTTCGCCAGAAAGACACGAACGTGGAGTTTGTATTTCTTCGTTTCGAGCCAGTCGAAAAATCCTTTTACGCCGTGGAAGCCATCCTCACCTTCGATAATTGCGCGCTGCTGGGCGCGCGACAGCTCTCCAAAAGGGGTCGAAAATGGAATGCCCTCGCGCCGCGCAAATTTCTTGAGCTCCGTTCGCCACCATTCGAACTGTGGTTTGGTGAAGGGTTCGATCGCGCCATCACCGAGCGACAGTTCGCGGTCGGGAATTACCAGATCCCAGTCAAGACCAATTGTGTTTCCAAAACCCTGACAAGTAGGGCATGCGCCGAAAGGATTGTTGAAACTAAAGAGCCGCGGTTCGGGCTGGACGTATCCGAGGCCGCAGTTCTTGCACTCGAAGCGTTCCGCGAAGACGAGCCTGCGAGGTTTCTCACCGGTCGTCAGGATGACTGCCTCGCCGTGACCTTCCCGATAACAGGTTTCGAGTGAATCGACGAGCCGCGATCGCATCTCTGACCGAACGGTGAGGCGGTCTACGAGAACGAAAACGTCGTCGAGACTCGGGCGCGTGAAGTCTTCCGGAGTCTGAAGCTCGATGACCTCGCCGCTTGTAGAAACGAAAAGCCTTTGCAGTCCGCGCTGCATAAGGCTCATGACGTGAGCTTTGATGCTTGCTCCCGATCGATTACCAGCTCGGGTCGGCGAGGATCCCGACTTTCCCTGGGCTTTCCTTTCGCGCTTTTCCCGTGTCGGCTGTCCGTTCTGTTCGGCTCGAGTTGCTGCCATGCCGGCAGCCGCCGGGAAGAGCACATAAAACCGCGTACCTTCCTCGATCTGCATCACTTCGTCGGCAATCGACTGAGGTGTATCCCTCCGGACCTCTCCACCACATCGCCTGCATTGTGTAACGCCAACTCGTGCGTAGAGCAGTCTAAGGTAGTCATAAATCTCGGTTTGTGTTCCTACAGTCGACCGGGGATTGCGAGATGAGTTCTTCTGATTGATCGCAATGGCTGGACAGATACCGATGACCTCATCGACATCGGGCTTGTCCATTCGCTCGAGGAATTGGCGAGCGTAAGCGGAGAGTGATTCGACATAGCGCCGCTGCCCCTCGGCGTAAACGGTATCGAAGGCGAGCGAGGACTTGCCCGATCCGCTGACCCCCGTGACTACAGTCAGCGAGTTGAGAGGAATCTCGAAGTTGATGTTTTTGAGGTTGTTGACGCGCGCGCCACGCACGACAATCGCATCGCGGTCAGCCATGGTGTAAATCGCCTGATGTTGCTTTACTCGACGAACCTCTGATTTTAGCGGATGCGTGGCGACTTGTACACCGGACAAGAAAACGGGTAGTGGTTCAGTCTGAAACTGAACCACTACCCTGGCGCTGCGAAGCAGCGCAATCACCGCGGAGCGGTCGCGAGAACGTAGCCAGGGGTTGAGTCTTCGAAACCCCTGGATTGCATCTGTGTGACGAGTGCGCATCCCGGAGGGATGCGAGACGATCTTGTCAAGCTGACGATCTTTCTCGCATCCCTCCGGGATGCGGCTCGTCATCGAATCGATCCAGGGGTTTCGAAGACTCAACCCCTGGCTACGTTCTCGCACCGCTCCAGCGTGATTCCGCTGCTTCGCAGCGCCAGGGTAGTGGTTATCATTGAGCCGAGAACGTTCCAGTGAAACTCCCATTAACGTTGTTACCCTCGACGGTGTTGTTCCCACGAGTGAGCAAAACCCCAAATGACGATGGCCAGTCCAGTCGTATTGTTCACGATCGTAGAGTTGGAAACACGCACTACCGAGCTACCATTCGCACTGAGCACACCGGTGCCGGAGCTCGCAATGTGGCATCCTTCGAGATTGAACTGAATGGCGCCTCCCGCCGCAACGCTGCGAATCGCGGTCGATCCGGCGTGGCTAAAGCTTGAGTTGTAGACCGACAATCGTAGGGTGTTGCTTCCATTTGTATTGGCATTGATGCCTGAGATTCTCAGCTCTACAAAATTGGAATCCTCGACCGTACCGGTTACGGTCTTGTTGCTTCCGACGGGCGCAACGAAGATTCCGTGATTGATTTCGCGGAACGTGCTGCGTTTGATGTTGAGTGTCCCTGCTCCGTTCATGAAGATTCCCATCTCGAATCGGCTGAAATGACAATCCTCAACCGTCAGTCTCAAACCGCCCGCGCGAACTGCGTCGTGCGTAACGTGCTGACCGTCGAACATCAGACCGCGCAAAACCAGCGTATGGCAAACGCCTTGCTGGCTGCATATAGCCGGGCCGCCACCACTGAAGAAGATCGACCCGTTACTGACTGCTGCGCTAAAGACCGCGACCACGCCAGGAGCAGCGGCTACGGTGACTGATCGGTCGATTGAAACCTGGCTGTCGTAATCGCCGGAATCGACAATCAGTACTTGCCCAAAATTCTGGAGCTGGGTGATCGCATACGAGACAGTGCGACACGGGGATGCCAGAGTACAGCTACCAGCATCGACGCCATTGCTCGCGGAAACGAATGTCTGCGGCGACTGAGCTTGAACGTTGAGAGCGGCACAAACCATCAGCGATGCGACAAAGAAAAAAGCCACGTATGGAATTCGAGTTTGAAACTTCAACATTGAACCTCCTGCATCTAAAGAATATTGATGCGCACGACATTCGCGGCCTTGCCATCAGCCGATAGCGCTACATTCAACTCGCCACTCCCGATGAGCGCCCGAGACAACCGCACGTTGACCTGATCGAGTCCGATGTAGCCTGGTGCCGCATCGGCGAAGAGCACTTCGCCCGGCGTCGATCCGATAGTCACGCTGACAGCCGCCTGCGAGCTGCGAAATCTGAGGCCTGTGCCGTAGAGGACTAAAAAGACCTGATCAGTCGGTGGTCCGAGGTCGATCGGAATGGCCACAAAGGCATTCTGACCTGGATCAAAACGCACAATGGGCTCGAAGCTTTCTTCACCGTTGGCCTTGATGCGGAAGACTCTGCGCTGCGGCCAGACCTGACCCTGTCGAGTTCGCTGTGAAGATGCTCGGAGCAACGCTCGCTACTTCTACGATTCCTCCAGCGATGATCGCTGAGTCACGGACGACCGTCACGATCGCTGTGCCAGTAGCGGTGCCGAGAGGCATCAGATAGTTGATCTGGTCAGGTGACGCATAGAAGAGTGATGCGAGTCGTTCGACACCGAGGCTGTCTCGGACTCTGAGACTGACGCCGGCGAGCACGGTCGGAAGCGGGACGGTTGAAGCCGCCTCGGTTGAGGTTGCCAGGTTCGATCCAAATCCTGCGACGATCGATTCGGGTGCAAGCTGCGCTCCCTGGGAGAAGCTGGCTGCCGGAACGCTGGCAAGTACTGCCATTCCGCTATCGAATAGCTCGGCGCTGGTCCGCTGGCCCTCTGGGCTTGAGCCGCAAGTGACCAGCACTTTACCGTTGGAAAGAAGAGTGGCGGTGTGGTTTTGGCGCGCGTCGCTGAGGTCGGCCGTCGCCGCCCACGTTCCAGTCGCTGGATCATAAAGCTCGGCGTTCTTGAGCGTCCCATTGTTTGATTGAGCGCCAGCAGCAGCGAGGACTTTCCCATTGGGCAGAACAGTCAGTGTATGTATAACTCGCGGCGTGGTCATGTCGCCGGTTGCGCTCCATTCTCCGGTGGCGGGATCGTAGAGTTCCGATTGAGGCAGAAAGGGGCCGGAGCTGGGTGCGCCTCCGCTTACGAGCACCTTTCCGTTTGGCAACAATGTGGCCGCGTGTACTTGACGCGCGTTGATCAGTTGACCGGTTGGAGTCCAGCTATTGGTTTGCGGGTCATACAATTCGGCGCTGCGAAGTGTCATCCTGGTGTTATTGCCTCCGGCAACCAGCGCCTTGCCGTTCGTCAGCAAAGTTACCGTATGAATCAAGCGAACTGAATTCATCGGTCCCGTCGGGCTCCAGGAATTGCTTGTGGGGTCGTAGACTTCGGCAGAAGCAGAGGCGCTGCCACCGACAACGAGCACGCGCCCATCGTTCAGCACGGTCGCCTTCGGACTTTGGCGCGCCACGTCGAGACTGCCGGCGGGACTCCACGTCCCAGTGGCAGGGTCATAGATTTCCGCACTTGTCAGCGTCTGGCTGAACGGGTTTCCGTTTCCACTCGCGATTAGAACCTTGCCGTTTGTGAGGCGAACTGCAACGTGGTTGGCCCGAGGCGTGCTCGGGGTGCCGGTGGCAGTCCACTGGCCGGTTGCGGGATCATAGAGCTCAGCGACCGCGGTGTTGGTGCAACACGGATTGATCACATTAATGCCACCGACCACCAGCACCTTGCCGTTGGTCAATCAGGGTCGCCGTGTGGAGAGAGCGAGCCGTGCTGAGCGGGTTGGTCGCGCTCCAACTCCCTTGTTGCCCATCGAGTGCTTTGAGCGAATCCTGGGATAGAGTTGATCCACTCTCTTGCTCATCGGCCGACTTGGCACCTGGGTCGTTGACAATGGTCTGAATAAGGAGACTGTAGACTTTGTCGGCTACACAATTGTTCGCTGCAATTGCTCTAATGGTGAAGTTGTATGTTCCGGCAGCTGTTGGCGTGCCTGAAAGCAATCCATTCGCCGCTAAGGCGAGTCCGGGTGGTAACGCTCCTCCGATGATTCCGAAAGTGTACGGGGCCGAACCGCCCGATGCTCCAAACGTCACGTTATACGGAAAATGTTGAAAACCGCTCGGAAGCGTTTGGTTGGCAGGACTGACGAGAATTGTCGGACAAGTGCCCGCAACTGTGATCGTGTAGCTTTGGTAGCGTGAGCAGCCATTGCTGGCCGTCGCTCTCACCGTAAAGTTGAAGGTACCCGTCGTAGACGCCACTCCCGAAAAGACGCCATTCGTCGCGAGGGTTACGCCCGGTGGCAACGTCCCCTGCGAAACAGAGAACGTATACGGGGCTGATCCTCCAGTGGCAGTGAGAGTTTGGTTATAGAGTGCCCCTGCGGCTCCCTGCGGTAGAGTTGCGGGATTGATCGTAATAGTTGGACAAGCACCGCAGGTAAACAGATAAGCGGAACCGATGTCGACAAGACCTGGCTGGTCATTTGCCTGTGCTCCAACGATCACCGTCGTTCCACTGATCGCAACCGCGCCGCCAAATTGATCGCCTGCTGCGCCGTCACTGGCAGTGATCTTGTTCGTTTGAGCCCACGAGATTCCGTTATGTTTGAAAACGTAAACGGACCCCTTGTCTGGAGCGCCGGTGTCGTCATCAGAGTAGGCGCCTACAATGATCTCCCTACCGTTGGTTGCTACGACTTCACCAAACGAATCACCTATACGCGCGTCCGTAGCTGTGAGCTTCTTTTGATAAAAGTAGTTCTCGCCATTTTTCCGGTAGACATAGGCCGAGCCCTGACTGGCGAAGACTTCTCTGTCGTAATGAGCGCCGGCGACGAGGATCTGCTCGTCAGGGCTGATGGCGACTGAGATGCCGAGTTGATCGTGTGCGGCTCCGTTCAGCGGGATCAATTGTTGGTGGAGATACCAACTGCCCAGACCGGCTCGTTTGAATGTGAAGAGGAGTCCCAATCTCTGCTGAGGTCCCGAGATCGTCGAATGGTGCACCCGCGATGACTGTATTGCCGCTGATTGCGACTGACCAGCCGAACTTGTCGCCGGCGGCTGACTCAAAGCTTGTGGAGTATCCGCCATTATTCCAGCCGTCGTAGCCACCCGGATCTTTTTCGCGGATCCAGATAGCGCCTCGTTTTTCGTCAAAACCGGGCGCTCCGACGACTGCCCTATCGCCGCTGAGCGCGACTGACCAGCCGAGCTGATCGTGCTCATTACCGATCCAATGGCTTGTTTGGGTCCATGTCGTGCCATTTCGCTCAAACACATAGACCGAACCGCTATTCTCGTCGCTCGGGCACGCGCTACCGCTCGAAGCCCCGTAATAAGCATCATCGTAAGGGCTCCCTACCAGTATCCGGTCTCCACTGACCGCGACCGAAAAACCGAAACGGTCGCCTTCGTTGTCTTCGCAGCGAAGATCAGGTGCTACGAGCTGTGCTTGCAGTACCCAATTGTCTGGCGCCACGCGCGTATAGACGAGTACTGTGCCTGCGTCTTCATGCTCACCTACGTCTTCGCCGGGTACGCCGACGACGGCGGTTGTGTTGTCAATCGCTACCGAGTGGCCCATGAGGTTGCCGGCCGAATTGTCAATGCTCGTAAGCTGTTGGCGCTCGAAGAAATTGCCGCATGATGGATTGGAGATACTGTTCGGACGTTGTACGGCAGCAGCCGTCAGCCCAAGGAGGAGTGTAAATGTTGCAATGAAAAAGAGTGCGTGGTCGATTCTGCTGGTATTCATATGCCTCCATCTCCGGCAGAGTGTTTCTACCGTTATCAATAGAGGCGGAAATGGCTGGGAAAAGTGCTAGTGGAAAAACGTTGGGATAAGGAATTGGGGGTTGTTCGCTTAATTCCCTTCTCGCTGACCGAGCCAGCACCTCCTGCTCTCGTGCTGCGCGCCACACGCGCAAGACTCCATCACCACCGGACGTCAACACCGACGCGCCGTCGGGGGAAAAGGCTACCGAAAAAATGGGAGCGACGATGACGTTGAAGAGTTAGCATTTCGGTCCCGCTGGCGACATCCCATAGTCTAAGGGTGAAATCCTGACCGCCACTGGCTAGTCTCTTGCCATCAGGTGAGAAGCCGAGACCGAAAATGTTTCCGGCATGTCCTTTGAGAATGAACAGCTCTCTACGAGTGGTGACATCCCATAACCTGACCTTGCTGTCGAGGCCCGAAGAAGCAAGCAAGCGGCCGTCAGGTGAGAATGCGACCTTTTCAACCTCCGAACTACCACCTCTCAGAGTAGCCAGCTCTTGTCTGGACGCCACATCCCATAACTTGATGGTCGCATCCCAGCTCGATGATGCGAGCAGCTTGCCGTCGGGCGAAAAGGAAACCCCATGCACCGAGCCGGTATGTCCAGCCAACTTCGCAATCTCCTGGCCCGAGGTAACCTCCCAGATTCTCACTATTCGGTCGTCACTTGCTGTCGCAAGCAACCTGGCGTCCGGTGAGAAGTCGACACCCCGAACCGGACCCATATTCGCCTTGAGCGTGAAGCGTTCTTTGCCAGTAGCAACATCCCAGAGCCTTGCCGTCTCGTCGTCACTGGCCGTGGCCACAAACTTGCCATCAGGGCAATAGGCTAGAGTATTGATTCGGCCCTGGGTATTCGAATGATGCAAACACCTTCCAGGTTGTCGCATCCCACAAACGTAACGCTCCACGTCCCGCGGAGACCGCATTCTTACCGTCCACTGAAAAGGCCACGTGATAGTTTCCGGGTAGTGGAAGGGGATATGGAGGGAGCATCCACATCCCATATCTTAATCGTGTTGTCCGAGCTGACGGACGCGAGACTCTTGCCGTCCTCTGAGAAGATGACGTCGACGACCTGATCGCCGTGCCCGGTAAAGACCTTGACGATACTCCAATTCTGGGACATTCCAGATTCGGATCGTGCGGTCGCCGCTTCCTGAAGCCAACAGCTTGCCGTCTGGCGAGAATGCGAGTGCTTGTATCCATGATCGATGTCCTTCGATTGCCGGGAGGGCATTGCCTGTTTTTGCATCCCAGACGGCAATGTTGACAAAATTCCCGACGGCAAGAATCCTCGAACCATCCGGCGAGAATTGAACGCGCCAAACAGAGGCGGGGTTCGATAGTGCCTTGGCTGGATGCTCCTTGAGCTTCAGTAGTTCCTTGCCGGTTTCGGTTTCCCACACTCTTACTGTCTCATCATCACCACCGGTCAACACTCTCTTCCCGTCCGGAGAAAAGGCTATGCAATTAACGCTGCCCATATGTCCGCTAAGGGTTGCACCTAAGTTGCCCGTCGCGATCTCCCAGAGACGAGCAGTTTGATCTTCACTTGTTGAAGCGAGCATCTGACCATCACGCGAAAAAAGAAGAGAGACAAGCGGCTTCGTATGCCCCGTAAGACGGGCCCGCTCGTGACGCTCCGCCAGGTCCCAGAGTCTGATCGAATTATCGATGCTGCCGGTTGCCAGCACCCTTCCATCGGGCGAAAACTCAACTGCCCCCTTAAGCCCCATTCCGTCGAGCGTCGAAGATAGCTTCGCTGAAGCAACATCCCATAGTTGCACGCCCGTTTCTTCCCCAATGGCAAACGTCTTCAAGTCTCGCGAAAACGCGAGGAACTCGACCGGTCTCGGAAGGGGGATTGTCTGGCGGTCTTGATACGCCAAAGACCAGAGGAGGTACCATTCAAACCCGCGCAGATCTTCCTGCCCCGGAACGGGCATGTGCAAAGCAAGCAGATCGCGCATGTGCTCGATATTTGAATCCCTCCAGTCGCGAGATGCCAGGTTCATATGGGCGGAATAGAGCAAGCGACGGTTCGATTGCTCTTGCTGTTCGGCGCGCTTTCGCTGCCACAAGGCGACGAATGCCAGACCCGCAATTGCTGCAATGATCAATGCGTAGATCGCCGTGGCGCGCAGCAGGCCTCGGCGATAGGCGTCACGCTGGCGTCGCAGTTCCGCATCCGGCATGTTCTCCTTTACCCACTCAAGACCGAACGCCTGCTCGTAAATCCGGTTGCGTACCTCCAGGAAGTTGTTCTCGACGCGAGTAACTCCCGACAAGCGAAGGACGGTAAAAAGCGGATTGGTTGCCTCGTCCGGAACGCGTTTGTGAGCCAGTACCTTTTGATAGAGTGTCAACAACCCTGCCAAATCAGTTTCACTGCGAAGGATGCGCTCGCGGACAAAGAGCAAGTTGTCGTCTCGCTCGAGTGCTTTATGTGAAAGAAACAGTCCAGCGCAGATCCGGTCGACCTCGTCCGTCGTCGCAGCACGAGCCTCTTCCGCGACCTCCTGGCAAAGCCGTTGCGTGAGATAAGGGTGACCATTGGTCCAGTACCGAATGCGACTGAGAAGTCGAGCCCCTGCATCTTTGGCCTGTCGCAAGCCTTCTGCCAGCGGGGCCGCCTCAGCTTCGGTGAAGTCATGCAGCTCGATCCTTCGTCCGACGTTGAAAGGAGTCGTGCGCGTATCGCGAATCAGATCAGATGGTGCCGCGACACCCAGCAGACAGAAGGTCAGTCGCTCGAGTTCCTCGTCTTCCGCCCTTCGGTTGTAGAATTCGCGAATTGCGGCAAAAAACTCATCGGTCGAAAACGGCAAACTGCGGACAGCATCGATCTCGTCTATGAAGATCACAACCGGACCGGGATACTTTCTCAAGAGTACTTGCCTGATTGATTGCATCCAGCGATAGAGCGGACCGAGCCTCGGATGGCTCTCCCAGAATTCTTCAAGCTCGTCTTCCAGATCGAGCTGCTGTCCCATCTGTGTCAGCAATCCGCCATACCACTGTTCGGCATTGAGATTCTGCCCGATGGCGGTTAGGTCCAGTAGTATTACTCCGAACCCCGCCTCGCGCAGTCGTGCGGCGGTACGCACCATAAGTGAGGACTTACCCATCTGACGAGACGTCAGGACGTAACAGAACTTCCCTTCCCTTAGCCCGTTGTACAGATCGTCGTCCGCCTGGCGGACGACATAGCTTAGTGCCTCGCGACTAAGCGTCCCACCGGTGACATAGAAGCGACTCGGTGAATGGTCTGTCGTGAGTGATGCGGGCTTCATTGCAAATGTCGCTCAAGATATCTGGCGTAGAGCTGACATCGCGGTCTGATGTCGCGCGTCGACTCACCGACAGCGAGGCCCGCGCTGCGCAAGCGATAGAAGCTCTCCGGCGAGGCGCAAGGTTTGCCGAGCAGCAGGCCCCTTACTACCTCGCGAAGCTCAGCGTCTTTGTTGAGTGAAATCAGCATCCTGTGTAGATGATCGCTAAATGGCCCTTCATCGGATACTGCCACTGCCTCAAGACGCGAAAGGTCCATGTTATTCGTCACCATTTCGTGCAGCCCGCGGCGAACCAGGTAGGGATGACCGCTCAAAAGCCGGTAAAAGCGCGTGATTTCCGCCATGTCCTTGAGCGGCGAGCCGTGGCGTTCATTCAAGTCTGAGACCTGCTCGAGGTTGAAGTCATCGAGCTGCAATCGAGTGCCGATGTTGAATGGTGATTGGTTGAGATCGGTGATGAAAAGATGCGCTTCGGTGGCGTATGCAATGGCCAGCGTCAGACGCTGCCAGGGGCCCCTCGGATCCAGCGCTCGCTTGTTGTGCCACGACCGGAAAAGGCCAAAGACCTCGCTGCCAAAGTTGCAAGTGAAGAGACGATCCACTTCATCGAGCCCCCAAACGATCGGTTGCGGCAGCTTCATCAGCACCTCGTGACGCAGGTATTGCTCGAAGTTGACACCGGGACTGCGATTCGCCTTCCAGATACTGTCCGGAGAAATGTCAAGATCGAGCTGATCTGCGAAAGCAACCGCCAGTTCGAGCATCAAAGCGCTAATCGATTCAAGAGACTGACTGCCGAGCGTCTGAAAATCAGTGAGCACGACTCGCGCGCCTGATTCACGCGCCTGCTCGAGCCCGCGGGCGAGGAGCGAGGTCTTGCCGACCTGGCGCGCGCCCTTGACGAGCACGATGCTATCCTGGCGGTCGACTGCCTCGCGGAACTTTTCATCGGTCGTTCGCACAATGTAAAAGCCCGAATCCAGCGGTACTGCACCACCCACCGGTTCAAGCATTTCGCGGATGGCAGGTGAATTCGACCGTGGCTCCGATAAGAGCGAAGAGACTGGTATCGTGTCGGGAATCCGATCCAACAAGTATGGTATTTCCGCGTCAGGACTGGTTACGGCTCCCGGAGTTGCGTCAGTAGTTGCCTTCGTCGGTACGCCAATAGTCGTCTCGTCTGGACTCGCGCGACTTAGTCTTGCTTCGACGTCGAGATCGAGTCTTAGGTTCTTGAGATCGATCAGGAGGTCCCCGGCGCTTTGGTAACGCTCCTCACGGTTCCTGGCAAGCGCCCTGACGACGATGCGCTCGAGCTCCCTGGGTACGTCGTTTGAAAAGGTCAGGAATGATGATGAATCGCCGCCCAGGAGTTGAGCTATCATCTCGGCGGGCGACGCTCCCTCAAATGGCGTTCGGCCGGAGATCATCTCGTAGAGCATACAGCCGAGACTGAAGAGGTCAGTGCGGGCGTCCACTTCCTGACCTTGAGCCTGCTCCGGTGACATATAGGCGAAGGTGCCCATCACGAGTCCAGGATTGGTTTTAACCTGCGTCCAGCTTGGGTCGTTGGCGCCGGCTTGCGACTGCCTGGTCGATTTTTCCGCCAGTTTTGCCAGGCCGAAATCAAGCACCTTCACGTAGCCGTCGCGACGAATCATGATGTTTTCTGGTTTGATGTCGCGGTGAATGACGCCGGCGTCATGCGCTGCGGCAAGCGCTGAGGCAGTCTGCAAAGCAATATCGAGCACGTTGCGAAGTTTAAGTGGCGAATGCACTAGTCGCTGGCGAAGCGTCTGCCCCTCGACGTATTCGACGGCGATGAAGTGGATGCTGGTTTCACCGAAGGAAGCCTCCCCGATGTCAAAAATGGTGATGATGTTCGGGTGATTCGTCGCGCTCGCAGCCCGAGCCTCTTGTTTGAACCGCTTAACGCGGTCAGGGTTAGCGGTGAAAACGGCGGGCAGCAGCTTGAGCGCGATGCGGCGTCCAAGCCGCGCGTCATACGCCAGATAGACTTCTCCCATGCCACCCGCGCCGATCAGCGAGATCACTTCGTATTGCCCGAACCTGGTGCCGGCTGCTGTCATCGGAGCGGTCTGGTGGGCGCGGACCTGGGCGAGTGATGGATCGGGCTTTTCGAGAAACTCGCCCGCCTGCTCGTGTGCGACCAGTAGCGCATCGACGCGCCGGCGGAGGTCCTGATCACCATCGCAAGCTTGATCGAGGAACGCTTGACGAGCATCGTGCGGGCGCTCGAGAGCCTCGTGGTAAAGCTTACCGATTTGCCGGTGTTGTTCCGGAGTCATCAGTTGTCCTCAATCGCCTTTAGCGGTTCCCAGTTCGTTGAAGAGCCAGGCCTGCGCCAGACTCCAATCACGGCGGACTGTCCCAAGAGAGACTCCCAGTACTTCAGCGATCTCTGACAGCTTGAGCCCGCCAAAAAAGCGCAACTCGACAACGCGACTCTGCCGTGAATCGAGTTCAGCCAGGGTGTCGAGCGCCAGGTCGAGCGCGACAAGGTCGACACTCCTCTCCGGCGTGACATTGGCAACGTCAGATAAGGAGATCTGATGATGGCCGCCTCCACGTTTTGCGCTTTCACGCTCGCGCGCGAAATCGACCAGGATTCGCCGCATCAGTTGGGCCGAGACTGCAAAGAAGTGCGCGCGGTTCTGCCATTGGATGTTATCGCAATCGATCAGACGCAAATAGGCCTCGTTCACGAGGGCCGTTGGTTGCAGTATATGGCCCGGCCGCTCGTGGCGAAGGTAGCGCTCCGCCTGGCGGTGCAGTTCCTCAAAGACCAGCGGGATCATCTCTTCGAGTGCAGCCCGGTCCCCCTTGCTCCACGCGTCGAGCAATTGAGTAATATTCTGGTCTACCATCGCTGCCTCACCTAAGAAGGCGGAATCCAGGATGGAAAATGCTAACACTGCGGGATGCGCAAGGCTTTAGTCGGTTTGTCGGCTTTTCAGCGTTGGCCGTCGAGGTTGGCCCATTCGCCCGCTTGAATGAAACTCGCCCAGTAGAACGGATGCTTCTGTTCCCGGCGCTTCAGCATGTTCAGCTTTACTCGTCGCAGAGCCTCGCCGCGTCCTTGTCCCTGCCTCAAGCCTGTGTAGTAGGCACATCATCATCTCTCGCGTCACCTGATCCGACACCGGCCACAGGCTCATCACCAGCGTCTCCGTCCCGGCTAACACGAAAGCACGGCGCAAGCCGTACACGCCTTCGCCATTTTTCACTTCGCCTATGCCGGTGTCACAGCCTGACAGCGTGACCAGTTTCGTGCCCCACAGGTTCAGTCCCGAGGCTTCGAGCGCAGTCAAGATGCCGTCGTCTTTACTGCTCTTGTGCAGGTTGGCGCCCGCTAGCGCCAGCCCGGAGCGCAGCAACGGATTTTCAATCTTTACATTTGCGTTGATGGCTCTCGTGTTGTCTCCATTTACATTTGGGGAGGGACTCCGCCTGTCTGTCAAAAAGAATCCATGCGTGGCGATGTGCAGGAGGCGCGGCGCGGCAGCCTTCTGCTTTAGTGAAGACTCGGTTGCTCGTGTTCCAGTCAAAACGCTGGCTTCCGGAAAGAGCGATTTGATGGCTTGTGCTTCTCTTGCCGTACCGCCCAGTGGCGCGAAATAAACGTTCGACAAATCAGCACCAGTCGTTACGCTTTGTCGTTTGGTTCCGCGCTCTGGCTCGCCGAACAAGGGATTCGCCAGCACCAACGGCTTACTCTGGCTAGCGCGCGCCACCTGCATTCTCAACAGATCACGCCCGCTCGTCACATAGCTGATCGAGTAGCGTTCAATCAAATACTTTCCTCGTTCATCAACCATCACTTCAAAAGGAATGAGAGCGAGCGCACCGTCGGGCGAAATCAGTAGTTGTGTCGCATCACCAAGCAACGGGCGAATCGGCTGCATGATCTTTTCGTCAACAGCGCGAGCGAGTTGAAGCACATCTGTCCGCTTTCGGTCGCGTAGAGCCAGACGCAATTTACTAATCTCCTCGTCAATCGCTTTTGCTTCGCCAAGCTCTACCCACTGCGCCTCTCCTTGCCTGGTTACAACGTAGACAACGTAACGAGGCTGACCAAATGGTGTTTTGTTATTCCCAGCTTGTGGGTCAAACGGGCGGTAGACGCCAAATTCAAGCAGTGCCGTTGCCGGCGGGATAGCCGCTTGTACGGCAGCAAGCGTGACGGGTTGGAACTGGGCGCGCCCCTCCATGCTGCGGCGACTGATTTCGGCTTCCAGCCTGGCTCTTTTCTCCTCCAGCGATGCCGTGAGTCTCCGATGTTCTTCCGTTTGCGTGCGTGGTGATTCGTTGAGGACAACTCTGGCCAGCTGAGCTGTCGTTTCGCTCAACTCATCAAGCAGCGCCTGATGCTGCGGCTCGAATCGCCGCCGCAAGGTCGCCCAACTATCGGTCATGGCATCCAGGACACGCCCCTTGCGTTGCAGCAGAGTGGTGACAGCCAGGTCCCGCGCAGCCGCCTCGCGCGGCGCGAAACCGACGTGCAAGGAAATCGTCTGATCCAGATAGGCGGGCAAGCTGGAGAGATACGCGAGCTTCTGCTGTTCCGAGCCGACCGCCAGATTGAGCGCAATATTCTGTTCCAGCAGGGAATTCAAGCGCGTTTGCAGCGCCACCGCCTGGGCCGAATCCCCTTTCAATAAATAGAAGCGGATGAGATGGTCATAAGCTTTAATGACTTCAGGATGATTCGGGCTGAACGCTTTACTACGAAGGGTTAGCGCCCGCCAGAACAGCGGCTCGGCTTTGGAGTAGTCTCCGGTTTGCGTATAAAGCTTTGCTAGTCCGACGAGAAACGTTGCCTCATTCCAATGCTCCGTCCCCATCTTTTTCTCCCATACCGACAGCGCACGCAAAAAGAGTGTTTCCGCCCTCGCGTAGTCTCCCGCGTCCCGACAGGTAGCTGCGAAGTTGTTCAGCGCGATGGCAACAACATCTTCGGCTCCCGGGATGGCTTCCCACACGGCGAGCGCGCGCTTAAACAGCGTCTCCGCCCTGGCATGATCACCGATGTAATAGTAGAGGACGGCAAGCGAATTCAACGAAGTGGCAACCACACCATGGTTGGCTCCCAGCGCGTTTTCCCTCACACTCAGGGAGCGTTCAGCCACAGAGATTGCTTGTTTGTAGTCTTTTTTTATTCGATAGAGTCTCGTCAAGACATCCAGAGTTTGGCCAATCCTGGGATCGTTGGGGCCGAATACTTTTTCCTGGATGATGAGCGTGCGCCGATACGTCTGCTCGGCTTTCACATAGTCGCCGGTGTCGTGATAGAACAAACCGAGGCTGGATAGACCCAGAGCCGCTTCCCAGCTGTCTGCTCCACAGCTCTTTTCCCAAATGTCCAGGGCGCGCTGCAAGAGTGGCTCTACCTGCGGATAATCGCCGATCACCCTATAGAGATTTGCTAGCAGGTTCAGAGAACGAGCGACCTCAGGATGGTCTCGCCCCAGCGCCTTTTCCCGGATTGCCAGCGCGCGTTGATGCAGGGCTTCAGCATTTTTATGGTCATTCTCGCGGGAATAAGCGAGTCTGTCGCGGAGATGAGCGAGTACGGCGACTTTGTGAAGGGCATCCGCGACATCGAGGTGCTGCGGGCCCAGCACGGCTTCGCGGATGGCCAGGACGCGCTGGGCTAATGGGAATGCCTCGTCGAACTTACCCGCCCGGTGCAGTTTATTGTATTCCCGATCGAGTTTGCTGGCTTCGTTCAGGGCCCTTTTGTTTTCTACGGTCGTGAGCCACTCGGTTGCCAGGATTTCATAATGCCCGCCGAATGCCCGTTTTTCTCCCGCTTCAATATTGAGCCGGTAACTGCCAGTGGATTCGACGAGCAGTTCCACCTGTACTTGACCTCGTATCGAATTGCCGGAAGCGACCTCCGTGACCAACGTTCCTGCGGTTCCGAATAACCTTGCGACCACGTTAATGGCGCGCGGTTCGATCGTCACGCTGACGTATTGACCTTCGGCGAGTGTGAGTTGATAGGCGTGTTGCTGCCCGCCAGCCAGGTCACGCTTCATTGGCTTGCCGAGTTCAAGCACTTTGGGTTCCTGGGCGTTCGGCTGTGCCTGCTCTGTCGGCGGCGCAGAGTGGACGACTGAGGCAGAAAAGAACAGCGTGGCAAGTAGAAGCGTCATGCACAGGCTTTTGCGGATCAAGCTGTCTGACCTGACATTCTGGTTTACCATCGCTGCCTCATCTAAGAAGGCGGAATCCAGGATGGAAAATGCTAACACTCCGGGAGCGCCAGGCTCCAGCCTGACGCTCCCAGGACCCTGCCCCGGCAATGACGCGGTTTTCAGGTTGTGGAAGTGGAAGTAACGAGCGATCGGTTGAATTTCGCCGGGATTTATGCGGCGGGAAGAATCGATGTAGACGTGGGGCTCACGCCCCAGGCTAAAACTCTTGCGCCACGCCGAGCGGGATGATGATCTCGTCAGAGCCAGGATGTATGCCGGTTGCTATCGTCATTTTTTCAGCCCGGCCGTCCAGTTCAGGATCACGCTGACCGGATCGGCCTCGCCGACCATCGTCGCGATCAGGAACCGCTGCCCGTCGGCCGTCACGTCGTAATGAATGCCCAACATCATCGGCGCATCCCACTCCATGCGCGTTTTGAACAAAGCTTTTGGCGTGCCGTGCTCGAACGTCGCGCCGCTCGTCTGCACGGTGACGGCCATCATTTGCGCGTCGCCGGCGACGTAAAACAACTCCCCTCCATCGCGCCGCCAACGCGGACTATTGCCGCCGCCGGTCGAGATGCGCCGCTTGTCGCCGCCCAGCTTGCCGTCGGCAGTAAACGGCTGCACGTAGACCTCATAGCTCCCCGACTCATCCGAGACATAAGCCAACCAGTGCCCGTCCGGCGAGAGCTGCGCCCGGTATTCGTCGAATTGGGTGTTGAGAAGCGGGTACGGTTGACGGGAGCCTTTGAGCGGCACCGCCCAGACATCCCGGCCCGTCCGCTCGTCGAGCAGACTGTAGAGAATGAACCGTCCATCCGGAGACCAATCGCTTGTGGCGATGCTGGTAACTTCGAGCAACAACTCCTCAGGCCCCGCGCCATTCGCGGCCCTTTGGTAAATGCCACCCCTTTGAATGGAAAAGTAGGCCACACGGCTGCCATCCGGCGACCAGATCGGACTCGACATCTCTGGCCGGGTCAAAGGTCAACCGGGTGGGGAGATCGCGCGCCAGGTCAATCACCCAGACATCCTGATTCAAAGTGTCTGGATTTAAGGGAGCGGTGGCAACTCGCTTCCCGTCGGGCGCCAGACGCGGCGTTTCTGCAAAACCACCTTTGATCTGCGAGCCAACAGTACCCACTTGTTTCCCCGCACGGTCAAACCAGATCAACTGAGCATCGCGCCGCGGAACGCCCTGCCAGATCAACACGCCATTCTCAGAGACCGAAAAGGGAAGGCCGCGATCAAAGCGACGATCAGTCGGTGGGGTCAACGAAACCGCCTCGCCCTTCAGTTCCAGTTGCGTGGCGTCGAAGTGTTGCGCCCAGAGCGCGCCATTCCTGACAAACAGCAACCAGCCGGGCGGCGCGTACACGGCGGGCGCGCCGTCAGCCAGCACTTGCCTGGCTTCCTTGGAATCGAGCGAGCCGACGACAGTGCTGCCACCTGCCTGGTAGAGAAAGTGACGGCCATCGGGCAGGAAATACGGGTTGCGGTGGCCACGTTCCTCTGCCGGATTTGGAACGGTCACTTGCCTTGGCTCGCCACCCGTAGCCGGGATCTGGAACACGCCGCTAGCTTCACTCGGCGCAAAGAGGATCACGCCGTCACGGCTCCAATTCCCGCCGTTAAATCTGAGTGCGTTGCAAAGCGTCTGCGGACGACCGCCCGCCAGGTCAACCCGTTTCAGCTTCCCCTGTCCGCCGAAGCCGAGCGAGCGGCCGTCCGGTGACCAGAAGGGTTGGACGGGATCGTCAGTGCCGGGCAGCGGTTGCGCTTCCGCCGAGTCGAGCGTGCGCACCCAGATCTGTCGTTTGCCGTCCGCCGACCGAGCCGTAAAGGCCAGCCTCTGTCCGTCGGGCGAAACGATCACGTTGTCAAATGGTCCGTTGTCGTACTCCAGATTCTCCGGCGGCGTGAATGACAGCCGCAGGGCGCGTGTGTCGGTTGACGAGCGATTGAGATAGGCCACGCCCAGCGCCAGCGCGATCAACCCCAACACGCCAGCCGCTATCATCCAGATGCGCTCGCGCCAGCCGCTACGCACAGGCGCAGCCGCCGGGGTCTTCAGGCTCCCGCCTGACGTTCCCGACGATCCAGATGAAGTGGCCAACGCTTCGAGCGCAAAGCCGAGATCGTGCGCGGAGTGAAACCGCCGTTCGGGGTTCTTCTCCAAACAACGCCGCACGATCTTTTCGAGCGTGGGTGAAATCTTCGCGTTCGTCTCGCTCAACTCCGGCGGTTCTTCCTTCAAGATCGCGTTCATCACTTCGACCGACGAATCGCCGCCGAACGGCCGCCGGCCGCTGAGCATCTCGTAGAGGATCACGCCGAACGCGAAGATGTCGGCGCGATGATCAGCCTCCTGCCCGCGCACCTGCTCCGGAGCCATATAACCGACCGTGCCCATCACTGTGCCGGGATCGGTGAGCTTTTTCTGCGTCGAAGCGGCCATGTCCACCGCGCCCGTTCGCGGCGCCCGCAACTTGGCCAAGCCGAAGTCGAGAATCTTCACCCGCTCGCCGGTCGTCACGAATAAGTTCTCCGGCTTCAGGTCGCGATGGACGATCCCTTTCCCGTGTGCGGCGGCGAGTCCTGCGGCAATCTGCTGCGCGTACTCAACCGCCTTGCGCGGAGCGATTGGACCTTGCTCGAGTTGCGCGCGCAGCTCTTCGCCTTCCAGCAATTCCGCGACAATGAAAGGCGCGCCCTCGTGCTGGCCGATGTCGTAAACCGTCAAAATGTTGGGATGATTGAGTGCCGAGGTCGCCCGCGCTTCCTGCTCGAAGCGCCCCAATCGACCGGCGTCGTTGGCGAACTCGGCGGGCAACACCTTGATCGCGACTTCGCGGTCGAGCCGCGCATCAAGGGCGCGGTAGACTTCGCCCATCCCGCCGGCGCCGAGTGGCGCAAGGACGTTGTAGTGACCGATGTGCATGCCTGCGGCGATCGACATAGTGAGGGGAAAAGCGCACACAGTTTACCATTGCAGCGCAAGCACGGACTCCAGTGGTCGAATGTCGCCGGCAGTTCACGCCCAGAGGTCGAATGCAATCAAAGTTTGAGTTCAAGCTTTTAGCTTGTGGGTTGGGAGCGAGCCGTCGGCAGGCAGAAATGCTCTGCTACATGCTAAGATAACCCGATGCACACTGATGGAAACCGGTACTGCGTTTACGAGCCGATCAAGCCTCGGATTGGCGAGATGCGCTTGTTACTGGTAGATGACTTGATAAAGACAGAAGAGAATTTTTCCGAGGTTGCCCGCGCCGAGCCAGGGTTTGACGCAGAAACGCTGGGTCAGGCAGGAACGGCACATCGCGTCACTGGCTATGGCCAATATCGAGGGCAATGTCCATCGGCTGGTTGAAAGGCCGGTTGTCCGTGTTGTCCACTTTGGTGAGCTCAGCGATGCGCTTGTTGATGAGTTCGATCCGGACGCGATCGTTCTGAGTGGGACGCTTCGCGATTTTGATTTTTACAATCCAGCTCTGATTGAAGGATTCAATATTTTCATTCGGACAAACGAAGTGCCGGTGCTGGCAATCTGCGGCGGTCACCAACTGGTCGGGCAGGCATTTGGCGCGACAGTCGTTACCCTCGACAAGCTTCTTCCGCGCGAGCGGCGGACAAACCGGTTGATCGAATACCAGTATCGTTTTGTGAAGATCACTGATCCTCACGATCCAATCTTCGCCGGCATCGATGACCGTCCGGACAACCGCTGGCAGAAATACACTCACCGGCGCCATTTGTTGCGCATCTGGCAGAATCATGGGTTGCAACTCGATCGGCTGCCGGAAGGCTTCAAGAAGCTCGCACGCGGCTATCTGGCTGAGATCCAGATGATGGTCCGGCGGACCGAACACCAGCTCATCTACGGTGTCCAGTTTCATTTAGAGAAATCATTTCAGGACTGGCAGATGGACCGGTACTGGGAGCACCGCAACGAAAGTCGCGACGGCCGTGTGATTTTCGATAACTTTCTGATTGAAGCTCTTCGCTTTCGTGGAAAGCTTGAGAATGTGGCCGCCTGAGATGTCCATGACGATGATTCGCGTGCTCTTGTTCGGCGCGTGCAGGGAAGCAGCAGGTGAGAGCGAGCTCACTCTCGAGTTCGATCAAGCTCCCGACGTGAGTCGCGTCTTTCAAGAGGTAAAGCGGCGTCACGTGAACCTGGAGCGCTTTGAGCGAAGTGCACTCTTTGCCGTCAACGAAGAGCATGTTCTCCGCGAGCACCCGCTGGCTGACGGCGACACGCTGGCGATCTTTCCGCCAATGTCAGGCGGGAGCACTTCTGACGACATTTTCGAGATAACGCGAGAACCAATCGACAAAGTCGGCCTCGAAAAGAGGGTCCTGTCGGGTGCGGCAGGCGCCGTCGTGACCTTTGATGGTGTCGTTCGCAACCAGACCAAAGGGCGTCAGGTAATCAGGCTTGAGTACGACGCCTATGTCCCGATGGCTCTCAAAGAGATGAAGCGTATTGGGACGGAGATTCGCGAGCAGTGGCCTGATGTTGAGCGTATTGGAATGGTCCATCGCTTCGGCCCAATGGAAGTCTCCGAATCCAGTGTTGTCATAGTGGTCACGTCTCCTCATCGCCGCATAGCATTCGAAGCATGCAGATTCGCAATCGATCGCTTGAAGCAGACCGTTCCAATATGGAAAAAGGAAGTCTTTGCTGATGGCGAGGAGTGGGTGGAAGGCGACCCGTCCGCGTTAAGCCCAGAGCTCCTGCGCGAGTAGATTGAGGAAGGTTCCGACGTCCGTTACGATACCCACCGTCTGCTGCGAGCCACGATCTGAAAGCTTGGTCACGACCGCCGGATTGATGTCAACGCAGACCATTCTCACCCACGACGGAAGCATGTTCCCGACGCCGATCGAGTGAAGCATCGATGACAGGCAGACCACCATCTTTACGTTCTCGAGGAGTTTCGCATATTGCTCCTGAGCCTTGATCAGGTCCATCTCGGTGTCTGGCAGCGGTCCGTCATCACGTATCGAACCTGCAAGAACAAACGGCACGTTGTTCTTCACCAGTTCGTACATAACACCTGATCTCAGCGCGCCAGCCTCGACCGCGCCGCGGATCGATCCGTGGCTGCTGATCAGGTTGATCGCACGCATATGGTTCTTGTGGCCTTCTTCGAGGACGACACCGTTGTCGAGATCAACTCCGAGCGAAGTACCGTAGAGGGCGTGCTCGATGTCGTGCACTGCAATCGCATTGCCTGCGAGCAGTGCATCAACGAAGCCCTTTCGAATAATTTCGCGAAACGCCGATGAGCCTCCGGTATGAATGACTACCGGGCCGGCTACGAATACGATACGCCCGCCTTCAGCCTTGACCTCGAGCATCAGCTCAGCAACCTTGCGCGCTGCTGTCTGGACGCGACGCTCGGATGAAATATCGTTCGACATAAACGCGAAGCCGAGCCGATCGCGTTCCTTGAATTCAGGCTGAATCCGGACACCGTGAACGCCGCAGACGATCTGTTCACCTTCGATCACATCGCGCAGCTTGCGGCACGTTGCGACTCCGTCTGCGACAACGATAACGGCATCCATGCGCTGGGCTCCGACTTCGATCCACGCGCCGCGATGTCGGAGATGAGTCCGGTGATTCGTCGTTGAATAGAAGTCTTCGGGAACTACGCGATTCGCCGGCGCAGGGCGGAGAAGCGCGTCGGCGATCTCTGCGTGGTAACAGCCGAGCTCGACCAGTTCTTCCAGAGCTTTGGCAAGAGCTGGTTCATCTGGCGCTACGACACGGAGCTTGAGCCTCGAGAATTCCTCGTTGGTTCGTCCGAGGTGGAAGTCGACTACTTCGAACGCGCAGCCGCACTCGATGACGCGGTCCATAATCCGCGAGAGGATCTGCGAATCTACAAGGTGCCCTTCGGCTTCGACAATCTCAGAGTGTGGCATAAGAAAGAGTGCTGAGTGCTGAGTGCTGGGTGCTGAGTGCGAAGAAGAAGTGCTGAGTGCTGTTAGTGCTGCTTGAATAAAGCAATGGGTGCTGAATCGATTACCAACTCAGCACCCAGCACTCAGCACTCAGCACCTTTTCTTCGCACTCAGCACTTTTTGCTTACCAGCGGTTTCCGCCGCGTCCACGGCCACCGTTGCCGCCGCCGCCGCCGCCGGAACGTCCACCGCCGCCGCCTCCACCGTAACCTCCGCGACCGCGACCGCCACCGCCGCCACCAAAGCCGCCGCCGCCGCCTCCGCCACCGAATCCGCGACCACCGCGATCCTCACGGGGACGAGCTTCGTTGACGACAATGGCGCGACCATCGAGCTCATAGCCGTTCAGTTGCTGGATGGCAGAATCGGCGCCTTCTCTGGATTCCATTTCAACGAAACCGAAGCCACGGGATCGTCCCGTATCGCGATCGGTAATGACGTTAGCAGATTCGACCTGGCCCGATTGAGCGAAGAGACCTTCGAGGTCCTGATTCGTGGCGGAAAAGGGGAGGTTTCCGACATAAAGCTTTATTGACATTGAATTTCCTCAAGGTGTGTGGAAGCGATCGAGAGGCCGGGGAACGGTTCCTGGCTCACGCAATCGGCACTCCTTTAGAGTGGCTTCGCACGGGTTGGTAACAATCCTTCTCTCCAGCTACCGACTGCGCAAGTCTTCAAACCGACTAACGGCGCACCACCGTTGATGCGGGAAGAGCAGGTGGCATTCCTCCGAGAATGCCGCTAACAGAAACCAGCAAATACTAGCCCGTTCTTAAGTTGACTGTCAAACTTTAATTTTAGGTATGTGGGTACGTTGTACCGGCGTTTAGCCGGAATCGTTACATTCAAATTCTGACAAAGCAACGATTCCGGCTAAACGCCGGTACAACATACCTACATGCCATTTCTTCAGCTCGATCTTAGCTACCGTCTCCCGATGCACCTCGTCCGGACCGTCGGCCAGCCTGAGCGTTCTCGCGTGTGCCCAGGCGGAGGCCAGGTGGAAGTCCTGACAGACTCCGGCGCCTCCATGAGCCTGAATGGCGCGGTCGATAATCCGCAACGCCATATTCGGCGCAATGATCTTAATCATTGCAATCTCTGCCTTTGCAGCCTTGTTCCCGACCGTGTCCATCATATAGGCAGCCTTGAGCACGAGTAACCGTGCCTGCTCGATCTCGATTCTCGAGTTCGCAATGTCGGCCCGAATCGTTCCGTGCTCCGCCAGCGTCTTGCCAAACGCTACGCGCGAGCTGACACGGCGGCACATCGCCTCAAGCGACCGGCTCGCTACGCCGACCAGCCGCATACAATGGTGAATTCGCCCCGGACCAAGCCTGCCCTGCGCGATTTCGAATCCTCGTCCTTCACCGAGCAGCATGTTCTCAACCGGCACACGCACATCTTCGAAGATCACTTCAGCGTGGCCGTGAGGGGCGTCGTCGTAACCAAAAACATTGAGCATCCTCTTGATCGTCACGCCTGGCGAGTCCATAGGCACCAGAATCATCGATTGCTGTTTGTGCTTCTGTGCCGAAAAGTCCGTCTTGCCCATAAAGATCGCAATTTTGCATCGTGGATCGCCGGCGCCCGATGTCCACCACTTGCGCCCGTTGATTACATAAGAGTCGCCTTTGCGAGTAATCGAGGACTGGATGTTGGTGGCGTCCGATGATGCAACGTCAGGTTCGGTCATCGCGAAGCACGAGCGGATCTTTCCTTCGAGCAGCGGTTCGAGCCATTCCTTCTTCTGCGCCGGTGTCCCGTAGCGAACGAGCACTTCCATGTTTCCGGTGTCTGGCGCAGAACAATTGAAGACTTCGGGAGCAAAGGGCGATCGGCCCATGATCTCGCACAGCGGTGCGTACTCGAGATTGGTGAGACCTGCTCCGTACTCGCTCTCAGGAAGGAAAAGGTTCCAAAGGCCCGCCGCTCGCGCCTTTGGTTTGAGCTCCTCAATCACTGGAACTGGCTGCCAACGGTCCCCTTCAGCGATCTGTTTGTGGTATTCAGTCTCTCGCGGATAAATGAATTCATCCATGAAAGCGGTGACTCTCTGTTGAAGCTCTTTGACTTTGCTGGAATACTCGAACTGCATCTGTTGTAGTCCTTTCGCGATGTTGAATAATGAGCGAGCGGGTGTGAGTGTAGCCAAGTCTCCGGCTATGAGACAACGGATTCTGCAGATTCTGCTTATTCTCTCGATGTGCTTTGTTGCCGGCAGCACGGGCGCGTGTCGCAAAAACGAGCAAAGCATCACAGTGTCGGCAGCGTCTGACCTTATGCCGGCTTTCCAGGAACTGGGCCGCCTGTTCGAGCGTGACCATGGGCTAAAAGTGACTTTCAACTTCGGCTCGACAGGACAACTTGCTCAACAGATCGAGGAGGGTGCACCAGTCGATCTTTTTGCTGCGGCCAATGTTTCATTTATCGAAGACCTTGAAAGACAGGGTCTCATCGCACCAGGAACGAAGGCCAATTACGCAATCGGCAGGATCACTCTGTGGACACGGCGATCGAGCCAGCTGGAAATCACGCGAATCGAAGATCTCGTCGACGATGGCGTCAAGAGAATTGCGATCGCAAATCCGGATCATGCTCCGTACGGTATGGCGGCGCGTGAAGCGCTGACTGCCGCCGGTATCTGGACGAGACTGGAATCGCGGCTGGTTTACGGAGAGAACATCCGCCAGACACTTCAGTACGCCGAAACGGGAGATGTTGATGTCGCGATTGTTGCCCTCTCACTCAGCATCGCGAGCGACGGGCGCTGGATTCTGATTCCGGAAGCGATGCACAAGCCAATTGTTCAGGCGCTGGCTGTTATGAAAAACGCACGAAACGAAGCACAGGCGCGGTCTTTCGCGGCTTATGTCAACAGCAGGAATGGTCGCGATGTGATGCGCCGCTTCGGCTTCGTTCTTCCAGGCGAGGAGCCGCCGCGATGAACTGGAACGCTCTCATCCTCTCCTTGCAGGTCACCATCGTAGCGACTGCGCTGCTAACCGTTAGCGGTCTGGCCCTTGCCTTCATTATTGCCCGGTATCGCTTCCCCGGCCGGACACTCGTGGAGGCGCTCGTGAATCTTCCACTTGTTCTGCCACCCACCGTGCTTGGCTATTACCTGCTTTTGCTGCTCGGGCGATCTGGCCCGTTGTCGGAATGGTTCGGAATTCAGATGGTTTTTACGTGGCAAGCTGCGGCACTCGCCTCGGCGGTCATGGGCCTGCCACTGATGTTCCAGGCGTCGCGCGCCGCAATCGCTCAAATTGACCCCGCCCTCGAGAACGCGGCTCGAACACTCGGCTCGTCAGAGCGCGAGGTCTTCTGGCGAATCACGCTTCCGCTGGCAAAACGAGGCATTCTCGCCGGTCTGATCCTTGGATCGGCGCGAGCGCTCGGCGAATTTGGGGCGACGCTTATGGTAGCCGGCAACATACCGGGAAAAACACAGACACTGCCGCTCGCGATTTATGATGCGGTTCAAAGCCGTGACTACTCTTCGGCAAACAGAATGGTGCTCGTGATGAGCATTCTTTCGCTCGGAGGGTTACTGCTGGTGCGGCGCCTTGAGTACTCATCCTTACGGCAACGATGACAACAGAAAGACCAGAGGATGGCCTCCACGTCGCATTCACAAGGCAGCTTTCCGGCTTCAAGCTCGAGCTGGAATTTACTGCGCGCCGCGAGATCCTTGTTCTTTTTGGCCCGTCGGGCGCGGGTAAAACGCAGACGCTCAATGTGATTGCTGGCCTGAGCCATCCTGATCGCGGTGAGATCACGCTCGATTCAGCACAGTTTTTTCGCAAGGTCGATTCACAGCCGCTCGTCAACATTCCTGCGCGTGAACGCCGCGTGGGGTATGTTTTTCAGAATTACGCGCTCTTTCCGCATCTGACAGCACTCAAGAATGTCGGCTATTCGATCTGGAAGAGACCTGATGCGCGCGAGCGTTCGCACGCCCTTCTCGAAAGGATGCAGCTCGAAGGCTTCGCTGAAAGGTACCCGCACGAACTATCGGGAGGTCAACAGCAGCGCATAGCGATTGCACGTGCGATGGCTGCCGAGCCGCATGTGCTTCTCCTCGATGAGCCGTTCTCTGCTCTTGATCACTCGATACGACAGCAATTGCACGAGGACGTTTGCCGCTTGCAGGAGGATGCGAAGTTGATAGTGATTTATGTGACTCACAACCTCGACGACGCGCTCGGAGTAAGTCATCGGCTTGCGGTTATGAATGAAGGCAGGATCGATCAGATCGGCGATGCTCAGGAAGTAATCGACAAACCCGCTTCACGAGAGGTCGCCGATATTCTCGGTTTGCCGAATGTGTTTGATGCGACCATAGCCGGACATGAAAACGGCCGGACGCGGCTTGATTGGGAGGGTGTGACCCTTGAATGCGATGCGATCCAGGCGCGAAGGGCAATCGCGTCTCGGCAATTCTACGTCCAGGGGCAATTTCGCTCGGGTCTTCAGACGGTCACGGTGGCACTCAACTCAAAGTAAGAGTTCCGTCGGCGACACCCGGGAAGAGATACTGCAAGGATTGTAGTAGCGCTCGAGAACGGTCACGAGATCGAGCTTCTTGCACCATCACGTAACTTCGAGCCGAACGAGCCTGTAACAATCACAGTTTCGAAGGAGAGCCTGTACGTTGTACCGCCTTCAGGCGGAAGCGGAATTCCTGAAAGGTAAATCTCTCTCACGATGCGTTTCCGTTGACGAACGTCATCCAGTCTCCCGGTGCTTCCTTCTCGCCGGAAGTAATTGCAAAGAATTCCTTCTGCAGCGAAGCAGTCAGCGGACCACGCTCACCGCTTCCGATCTGGATTCTGTCGATACTTCGAATCGGCGTTATCTCGGCGGCAGTACCTGTAAAGAAGATCTCGTCCGCAACGTAAAGACCAGCGCGCGTAATCACCGTTTCCTTGACTTCGTATCCAAGTCCGCGAGCAATCTGCATGACAGAGTCGCGGGTGATTCCTGCCAGGATTGCGGAGCTGATCGGAGGTGTAAAGATCTGCCCGTCGCGCACCATGAAGAGATTCTCGCCGCTTCCTTCGCTGACGTTTCCCTGTGCGTCAAGCGCGATTCCTTCAACGAAGCCGTTGGTGATGGCTTCCATCTTGATGAGCTGCGAATTCATGTAATTGGCAGCCGACTTCGCAGTCGGCGGCAGGGAATTCGGTGTCATTCGAGCCCAGCTTGCAGTGCACACGTCAACGCCCTTGTCGATCGCTTCCTGTCCGAGATACTTGCCCCAGACCCAGCTTGCGATATAAGTCTCGATAGGGTTTGGAAAGGGATTGACGCCGAAGCTGCCATAACCACGAAAAACCACGGGTCGCAGGTAGCATTCACTGAACTCATTGACCTCAACAACCTGGACACAAGCCTTGACCAATCATCAACGGAATAAGTCGGATCCATCCTGTAGATATGGCACGAATCCCGAAGGCGCTGAATGTGCTCGCGAACGCGGAAGATTGCGGGACCCTTGCGAGTTGAATAGCAGCGTATCCCCTCAAAAAGCGCCGACGCGTAATGAATGACGTGGGACATAACGTGAATATTCGCGTCTTCCCAGTTTATGAGCTTTCCGTTGTACCAGATTTTTTTCGCAACAGGCGGTGTCGTCATAATGGACAATAGTGCCGTCTCCGGTTTTAGAGTTCAAGCAGGAAGAGAAGAAGAAGAGAAGAGTCAATGCGAGATCGCGATGAGAGTTGCACGTTAGTAGCACTCTCGGAAACAATGACAGACTCGAGCTAATCTCGATCTCAAATCTCGACATCTGCGTTCTCTTCTTCTCTTCTCGATTTGAAGATTCCGCCTGAAGGCGGTACAACGTTACATGTCATGCCAGTTGAAAAAGATCTGCTTGAGCTGATTGTCTGTCCAGTGTGCCACGGCCAACTTATTGAAAAGCCTGACTCCGCCGGGCTCAAATGCACGTCATGCCGTCGCGTCTACCCGATCGTCGACGAGATTCCCGTCCTCATTGTTGATGAAGCCGTGATCGAAGATGAACGATCGGAATGACCACGCCGCTCTTTCAGCAACTTCCGCCGAATGCACGCGTGCTCTTCATACGGCTCAGAAACCTGGGCGAGGCTGTCCTCGATACTGCAAATCTCAGGGCGCTCAAACGACAGAGACCGGACCTCAGACTGGTCACACTGGTCGAGTCGGTCTTTGCTGATCTCTACTCTGCAGATCCGGACATTGATGTCATCGCCGTCGATCGTTCTCCACACGACAAGCGAAGCTCGCTCGGTGCTCGTGCTTCCATCATAAAAAACATTCGCAGCAGCGAGTTTGACGCGGTTATCAATCTGCACGGCGGGCCTGCGAGCACTCAGTTTGTGGCGCTCAGTGGTGCAAAGCATCGCGCGGGAGCCGCACACTTTCGGCCAAGCCTTGTCTACAATTGGAAGATTCCGCCCGCAGAAGAGATCCTGGGGCGCGGGGATCTCCATACGGTTGAATCGCAATTCGCCTGGTTCAAGTGGCTCGGTCTTTCACTGGACTACCCATTGCCGACCTCCCTGTTCGTAGATTTGCGTCGACGCGAGTCCGTCCGAGCCACCCTCAGAAGAAGCGGCATTGACCCTGACGTTCCATATGCCGTTCTTTCTCCAACAAATGAGTTCTTCACAAAGCGATGGCCGGCAGAGCGCTATGGAGTCATCGCGGACTATTTGAGCAGTAATGGCATGCAGATCGTTGCAACGGGGGCTCCGACAGACGAGCAGAAGGAGCAATTGGCCGAAGTCCGCCGCGCGACGCGCACGCCGATCTGCGAGCTGAGCTCGTTGAACATCGGCGAGCTGACAGCACTGATCGAAGTCGCGAGAGTCTTTGTGGGGAATGACAGCGGTCCGGCGCATATCGCAGCCGCGCTCAAAGTTCCGGCGATTGTTCTTTTCGGGCCGGCGAGCTCAGTCAGGTGGCGGCCCTGGAAAGCTCCATCAGCGCTCGTTCAGAACTACTTCGCCTGCAATCCGTGCTCGATGTACACTTGCGAAGCTTTTGACGAACCGAAATGTATTCTTTCGATTACCGTTGATCAGGTAATCAAAGCCATCGAGACGCTTCACATCACGCGATCATGAAACGCGAACGCGCCCTTGAAATCATCGACAACTTTCAGAGACTTCGACTGCTGGTGCTCGGCGATCTGATGCTCGACGAATTCATCTGGGGCGAAGTACGCCGTATCTCGCCCGAAGCGCCGGTTCCTGTAGTCGAGGTTCGCCGCGAGACCTTTCATCTTGGCGGCGCCGCGAATGTCGCGCAGAACGTGCTCTCGCTCGGGGGAAGTGCCGGGATTGTTGGTGTCATAGGAAATGATCTGGCGGGCGATGAACTGCGCAATCGCGCTGCCGGGCTCGGAGCCGAAACAGATGGAATTGTCGTTGACCCATCGCGTCCGACAACTCTCAAGACGCGCATAGTAGCGCACAGTCAGCAGATGGTCCGGTTTGATCGCGAAGACCGGCGCGAGATCGGCGCTGATATTGAAATAGAAATCGCGAAGCGCTTCGCTGATGCTCTTGCTGAATCCAATGCCGTGGTTATCTCCGATTACGAAAAGGGTCTTCTCACGCCGCGAGTGCTGCGCTCGTCGATTGAGGCTGCGCATGCGCATGAGCGGGCGGTGTGTCTCGACCCGAAGATGAAGAACTGGACATCGTACGCAGGCGTAGATGTGATCACGCCGAATCAGATCGAAGCAGAAAAGGCGACGGGCATCGAGCTTGTTGACGACAATTCAATTCTCGCTGCGGCAACCCGGATCCGTGAGATGCTTGGGGCGCGTTCGGTTCTCTTGACTCGTGGGGAGCACGGTATGAGCCTGCTCGATGAGAATGGCCGATTTACGAATATTCCGACCGTGGCCCGCGAGGTCTACGACGTGACAGGTGCGGGTGATACCGTGATTGCCGCGCTCTCATTGTCGATTGCGGCAGGGGCTTCGCTCGAGGAGGCAGCGATCATCGCAAATCATGCTGCAGGGATTGTCGTCGGGAAGGTTGGAACGGCGGGTGTGACTGCTGAGGAGCTTGGTTTGGAGTTCAAACTTTAGCCCAATTTGGAGTGCGGCGGCTTGGCGCCGCTTTAGTCTCCCGCTGAGTGATCCGATCGGGACACTAAAGCGGCGCCAAGCCGCCGCACTCCAAATGTGCGCTCAATACGCCAACGTTTCTTCTATTGCGCTCTCGATATCATCTACCTGGGGAAGTATTGCTTCCTCGACTTCAGGTGCGTAGGAAACGAAACAATCGAGTGCGGCGACGCGCCTGACAGGTGCATCAAGGTAGTCAAAAAGCTCATCCGCGATGCGAGCGCCGATCTCGGCTCCATAACCCCACGAGATCGGATCTTCGTAGGCCACGATCACTCGATTGGTCTTCTTGACACTCTTCTCAATAGCCGCCCAGTCATAGGGACTCAGGCTTCTGAGATCAATGATCTCGACGCCCGATCCCGTCCTCGCGCATGCGTTTCGACGCCTGAATTGAGCGCTGCACAAGAGCGCCATAGGTGACGATCGTAACGTCATCACCTTCCTGAACAACCTTCGCCTTCCCGAACGGCACCATATAGTTCGGCCCCGGATAGGCGCCCTTGTTATAAGTCTGCCGGTAGAGATGTTTGTGCTCGAGAAAGAGCACTGGATCGTCGCTTCGGATTGCGGTTCTGAGCAGTCCATTGGCGTCGAGCGCGGTCGAAGGCATGATGACGCGCCATCCGGGAATGTGCGTGAAAGTAACTACGCCAGACTGGCTGTGATAGGGAGCACCGCCCTTGAGGTAACCTCCTACAGGCACACGAACGACCATCGGACACTTCCACGCATTGTTCGATCGCCAGCGAAGAATCGGCACCTCATCGCGAAGCTGCATGAACGCAGGCCAGATGTAATCAAAGAATTGAATCTCAGGGACAGCCTTGAGACCGCGCGTCGACATTCCCATCGCACGGCCGATGATATTTGCTTCTGCGAGCGGCGTATTGAAGACTCGAGCGCTGCCAAAGCGGCGCTGAAGGTTGGCCGTCACTTTGAAGACACCACCCTTGCCTTTTACATGGTCCAGATGTTCTTCACGGCTCGCATCCGCTACATCTTCGCCAAAGACGACGATCCGTGGCTCGCGCGCCATTTCATCGTGCAGGCACCGGTTGATCAAATCCGCCATGATCACGGGCGGACCTTCAGTCACGAGCTGGTCTTCGGTGTCGAAGTCTTTCGACGTCGGGTCGATGTCAGGAGAATAGACATAGTGAAGCGCTGTCTCCTTGCCGGGTTGAGGTATCTCGAGAGCCCGGTCGGCGGCCTCGTGGATCTCCGCGTCCACATCGATTTCTATCTGCCGGAGCTCTTCGGGTGTCAGAATCTCTTCTTCCGTCAGCATCTGCCCGAATTTCGTAATCGGATCCCGCGCCGCATCAAGGGCCCGTTCCTCAACTGTCCGGTAGAGCCGTTCATCGTCAGACTGTGAATGCGAGTATGGTCGAATCACGTGCGCGTGAACGAACGCGGGTCCGCGGCGCTCGCGGCAATAGTCGACGGCACGCTTCAAGGTATCGTAACTATCTAAGACATCTGTCCCGTCGCACTCTTCGATGTAGAGGTTTGGCATCGCGGAGACGAGCTTCGAAATGCTTCCGCCGGCTGTCTGAACCTCTACTGGAACCGATATCGCATATCCGTTGTCCTCGATCAGATAGAGCAGCGGCAGTCTGAGATTGCATGCCGTATTGAGCGATTCCCAGAACTCGCCTTCACTTGTTGTTCCGTCGCCGGCTGAAACATAGACGATCTCATCTTCTCGAAAATGCTTTGTGCGATCTTTGATCTCTTCGATAAGTGAGTACCGGTAACCGGCTTCGGCGGCTCCGAGGGCTTGAAGAAACTGAGTTCCAGTGGCGGATGAACGTGACACGATATTCAGCGGCACTGAACTCCAATGAGAAGGCATCTGGCGCGATCCGGAAATCGGATCGTCCTTCGCCGCAACGGCTCCCAGAAGCTGATCGTAAGGAGTCATTCCCAGCTGAAGGCAAAGTGCGCGGTCGCGATAGTAGGCATAGAACCAGTCGTACCCGGGCCGCAGAAGCAATCCGGCAGCGACGAGGACGGCCTCATGTCCGGCGCCGCTTATCTGGAAGTAGACGCGGTTCTGGAGCTTCAATTGAAGCTCTTTGTCATCGAGCCGCCGCGACAGGTACATGGTGCGATAGAGGCCGATCAGCGTCTTCGCATCGAGCACAGTCTGGCGTTGCAGCTTGATCTCAGTTGCCATAAGTGAGTTTCGGTCTCCAGAAACAGGGCGACTGGGCGACAGAGCCATTGATCGCAAGGATCATACAGGCGAGAGGCATGCCGTCAAGAGTCACGGTTCCATCAGGAGCCATCATCAACGGGGAAGTCTATCGAAACGTCGCTCGATTGCGCAAGAGTGAAGCCCTGTGCAATTATTCGCTAAATAGATGGCGACGGCAAAGTTGAACAACGAGGCGATCTCAAAACATTTGAGCGCACGACCGTTATGGCGCCTCGAAGGAGGCGAGATCGTGCGAGACCTCAAATTCGAAAATTTCGCCCAGAGCTTTGGAGTTTGTCAATCGAATAGGGGCCCTGGCCGAGAGCCTGGATCATCATCCCGACATTCTTCTCCACGGCTGGAATCAAGTGCGTCTCAGCGTCATGACACACAGTGTTAACGGATTGACTGAGAAAGACTTCGAGCTTGCCGGTCGCGTCGACGACCTGACATGAAGCGCGTCACGATCTTCTGCGACGGAAGCAGCATCGGCAATGGTTCAAGAGGATCAAGAGCCAGCGGCGCGGCAATCCTCGAGTACCAGGGAAAACGAAGAATTGTGGGTGAGTATATGGGAGAGGGAACCAATCAGCAGGCCGAGATTGTAGCTGCCTGTATCGGTCTCGAAGCCCTCAAAGAGAAATGCACGGTCGATCTTTATACCGACTCGGAATATGTTGTCAGGTCCATGAAGGGCCGATATCGGAAGAAAGTGAACCACGAATTCTGGAGGAGGCTCGAAGCTGCGGCGGAACGTCATGTCGTCAACTGGACATGGACTCCTGGCCATGCGGGGCACGAATGGCAGGAAAAGTGCGACGAGGCGGCCCGGAAGATTTCCGGGGAAGGCAAAGTTGATCAAAGCGCATTGGACGAGATCCTTCGGGCCAATGTCGGGGTTCGAATTCAACCCCAAGCTAAAGCTTGAACTCAAACCAATAATGAGCTTGAGTTCAAGCTTTAGCTTGGGGTTGAATTCGAGTGCCCTGGTGACCCAGATTTCCGTTCCGTCCTTGAACTCTTATCCGGTCATGTCCACAATAGTCGTTTCCACATGAGCAACCTCAACGCCTTCGTCGAACTGACGAAGCCTCGCATTACTTTTCTTGTAGTTCTCTCGGCTCTGGCGGGCTATTGGCTTGGTGCACCGCAGGTGTGGCCCGGCATCCTGCATACCGCTATCGGAGTGGCTTTACTGTCCGGAGGGATCGCTGCTCTCAATCAGTATCTCGAGCGCGATCTCGATGGCCTGATGAATCGAACGCGGACTCGACCACTTACCTGCGAACCGCATCACTTCCCGCGCCGCCTTGATCTTTGGCGTGGTTATCTCCGTGGCTGCGGAAGCCTACCTTGCTTACTTTCTCAACCCGTTGACTGCTGCGATCGGGCTGCTGGCTCTGCTGACCTATCTGTTTGTCTATACACCGCTCAAGACGCGTACAACCTGGTGCACGTTCATTGGAGCGTTTCCGGGCGCGTTGCCACCATTACTTGGTTGGACTGCTGCGCGGAACGAGGTCGGAGTTGAGGCGTTGATTCTCTTTGGAATTCTCTTCCTCTGGCAGTTTCCGCACTTCCACGCGATCGCCAGCCTCTATCGGGAGGACTATGGTCGCGCCGGAATCAGGATGCTTCCGGTAGTTGAAAGTGACGGCCGGGATACGTCGCGGCAGATCGTCATTTATACCCTTCTTTTGCTTCCCGTCAGTCTCCTTCCAGCGGCGGTACATCTTACAGGGAAGGCCTATCTTGTTGGTGCGTTGGCACTGAGCCTGGCCTTTCTTTATGTCAGTGTCGCGACCGCCCGATCACTCTCAAAGACCAGCGCCCGCCGCCTTCTCAAGGCCTCCGTAATCTATCTGCCGCTTCTACTTGCGCTGATGATGCTGGACGCCTGAGGATTTCCCTCCGGCTGCACGGAAAAATTTTAGTTGCTGATTCGAGTAGTTGTACGGATAGACGCGCTTTGAGGCGGTGCTAGCATTCAGCGGCTGGAAAGATGGGAAAAGCCCTCTGCCGTTGAAATTCAGGCTTGGATGTGGATTAATGGTTAGGTCGCAGGATGCTAGAAGATAACCTCCAGCCTTGGGGAAGATGAACCGCACTGCTCGCACAAATGGCTGGTCGAGCAGTTGTGCCAATTGGTTCTGCCCATCTGATTCGGCACGGAGTAGCCGCTCTCAGACGACTCGTCTAGGAAATGGTCAGCCACAGATAATGAACCCAGAACTCGATTCCAAACTTAACCGCCCCCATCTGCTTTGCCAGCGGACGCGGCGACTCTCGGTGAATCCGAATTCCGGTCGAGAGCGTTCCAGGTTTGGGCGAGTTCGCTAACCGTGGGAGAAATCAGATGAGATTCACTAACGTAAATGTAAAGTTTTGTCTGGTCGTCGTGCTTCTTGCGATGACCGCGTTCGTAACCAGGCCGTCCTCTACGGCGGCCGCGGGCCCGATGCAATTCGTACTTGTAGTCCCGCCTGTGTATGTTTCCCGACCTGCGACGAGCTCGATAGCCGCGTGCTCTCTATCGCAGGCCCCGGACTCAGCAGTTTCGTCGGAGGAGAGCTCAATGTTGGGTTCTCCAGTACTACCGGCCCTTTAGGGAACGTGCAGATCGGAATATTCGATCCCAATTCTGCGGGCCTCTGGGACACTTCTACTGTCGACTTGAAGTTCGAGGTTTTTGCAGACCCAGACAATGACGGCGTCGGGGTCGACATTTCGGCCAGCGTAGGTGGGCCGTTCGTTAGAGTACTGACGCCCCAGCTATGCCAGTTAATCTCGCCGAGAATGACTGGTGGGACCTGACTTTTCAGAATCAGGCCTTAGCGCAGAATGGTGCCACCCATTTCTACTTTCTCAGAATTACGCCGATACTGATAAGTGGGCCTCAACCCATCAACGGGATCAAGATACGGACCGATGGTCAACTCTCTTTTTCAGGGCAGACCATTCAGCTGAATCGCGAAGGCGACCACGCGCACGAGGAAAAGGCCGTCATCTACCCGAATGGTATTCCGAGTGCGGTCAACTGCCCGGCGGTCCCGACCTATCCGGCGTTCTCGACTTATAACGGAGTCTGGGACATTCCATTCAGGGTCGTGCCGATACAAACAAACTCGAAATCTGGGATGGCGAGTTCGACGTTGGAGACGCGGCCAATCCGGACGACGGCCTCGATCCGGACGGGGATGCCAACACACCGGCTACCGGCGGCGTCTGTGCGCTGACGGACACGGATCCGATAGCCCCGCCGAATTGTCCCGCCGATCCGACGGATCCGGGTACAACATTCCGGTCTGGGCTCAGGTCACATGCGCACTCGGACCTGATCCTATGAATCCGATGGGTCCGCCAATAAAAGTATGCAGTGCAAAGCCCGAGGGAATACAGGACGACACGGTCCCAGAATAGTCCCGGCATTGGCAGACCACAAGACGACAACTTGAGTTGCGCTTTCCGGCGCTCACCGCAGCGTTTTCTACAGGTTGCTGCCCCCGGGAGCGGATCCAGACGATCCGATTGTCGGCTACAAGAACGCCAATCCATCGGGCACATCTGAGTGGGAGAAATTCTCAATCGCCACCGGCGTTGACCCAAACGCGGACATCGATGGAGTAGCGATACCGGAGGGCATCTGGCACCTCCGCATCGAGGGAATGGACGTCTTCAACCAGTTTGCCCTTCACGCCGAATTCACCGTGGTTCCACCAGAGGACGGTAACGGGCAAGGCTGCAGCCCGGGGTACTGGAAACAATCCTCAACACTTTGGCAGTTACCCCGCACCTGTAACCCCAAATTCGACACTTGCTTCTGTTGGGTTTAGTGCAGCGCATTCGGGAACCAGACGTTTCATTCAAGTTCTTTCGGCAAATGGTGGCGGACTAACTGCACTCAAAAGAATCATAGCCTCTGCATACCTGAACGCGGCTACAGTACAGGACTTCCCGTTCACAGCCAGCGCAGGTCGTTAACGATTTCAACGCAGTCTATGGTAATCCTGCAGCTTACAACGCGCTGAAATCAAAATACGAAGCGCTTCAGGATCCATGTCCGTTTGATAGGAACCCATAACCTGGAGGTCAGCTCTTATGAAGGATAAGTAGGCAAAGACAGACCTTCAAGGGCTCGAGCAATCGAGCCCTTTTTTAGGCGCCCGGCAGGGCGCATCACTTTGGAGTGAAAGTCTCCTAACGAAAACCGGTAGGTGGAGTCGTTAGCTGGACGGCAAGGTGTCCATCGTGAGGTGGAATTGAAGGAAGCCGCAGGCAAAACGCTGGCCCGACGAAAGCTGCGGCGCTTAGGTTCTCGCCTTTTTGATTTGACTCCCTTCACCCTTCCTGATATAAGTTTGAGCGTTACAAGTAGTTGTGGGTTCTTTTCGAGTGCTGCCGAGTCAGCCTTCGGTTCAGTAGCCGGTCTTGCCCCGGGGAGGGCAGGCGCGAGTGCAGGTGGTTGTGTGTTAAATCCTCGGGCGAGAATCCGTGTTTCCAGCGACGTAATTTACCGTGACCTTGACGGTGAAATGGTTGCATTGAACCTCCAGACCGGGCAGTACTATGGATTGGACGCGGTTGGGGCCCGGATGCTGTTGGTGCTGGCGGAAAAGGGGCAATTCGAAGTCAGCGTTCGAATCGCTTCTGAGCCGAGTACGATGTGACCGGACCGAGACTGCGTGAGGATCTTCAGGGTCTGGTTGAGGAGTTGATCTCGCATGGCATACTTCAGGTTGATCCGGCGTAAGCTGTATGCGGCGCGAGCTCTGTCGCTGCGCGATTGGAGTCTCTTCCTGCAGGCATGGGTGATTTTGCTTGTGTGCGATATTGCGCTGCGCCAGGTGTCCCTCCCCCGCATTCAATTGTTTGTGCGTTACGGATTCAAGAGAAAAAAGAAGAATCCGAGTTCGGAGCAGACCGCATTGCTCGCAGACTGGTTTGAGGGCGATCGTCGAGCAAGCGGCCCGCAATCACTTCCATCCGATGACTTGTTTGCGGCAATCACTCACGCTCCAATGGTTTCTGGGAAGAAGGGGTATTGAGTCGGTTCTGAAGTTTGGCGTGCGGAGAGAAGGATTTGGGATTGCTGCGCACTCGTGGGTAGAGTATACTGGCCACCCTGAAACAAGAGAGCAGAGGCCACGTGCTTTTGCCGAACTTGTCTCGCACGATGAAAAGCAACAGATGCTTGGCATATTTATTGCCTCGTTTTGATGATCAGGAGATGAAACTATGGATCAGGAGACCCCTAACGAGCAGTATGGAATGGAGACAGCCGTTTCGGCACAGCCCATCGAAGCTCCTCGCCGTGCATACAATTCCCCGAAGATAACGGCGTATGGTACTCTCGCCGACTTGACAAGAGCTGGGTGGAAATGACACTGCAGATACCCAGGATGCCTCAGCGAGTGCGACATGACCTTGGGTTGCGTTTTCAGTTGCCCGTCCAGCGTATGATTACCCTCTTCGAAGCGGTTCAGGCATTTGCAGATCAGGCACTTGCTCGTCCAGATGGTCCGAGAAGATACCTGTGAAATAGGGACGGATTCCTCTCCGAACGCTGTGTCCTCGGCGTGTTGCGTACACTGGTAGTCTATTTCTTCCCCTAAGAGAATCTGTCCGTGGCAAAGGATATCTTCATTCAATGGGATCGGTCCACACCGACAGCCTTCGGCAAACGGAACGGACCGCGAACCGATCACCGCTGAGCAGTTCGCGAGGTCCTCTTCACCTGCTCTGGCGAAACGGCTTTATAGCCAACCGCGCCGAACTCATTCGACAGAACGATCTCGAGGCGGATGCCGACGACTCGCAGTTGTTGCTCGCGATGTTCGCGCAAAGTCCGGAGGACTCTGCGCGCCGGATTGCCGGTCCCTGTTCCTATGTTATCTGGGACAATCATCGGAAGGTCCTCACCGCGGCTGAGATCGCGTCGGGTCCTGCGATATCTACTACCGCGTCGACGGAAGCACAGTAAGGCTTTCGAACAGGGTAAAGCCCATCCTGGCCTCAACTCAGGGAAACGCCAAGACCGAATCTCCTTTCGGTCGCCGCGCACCTGACATACCATAGCCCTCGACCCGAAGCGAGCTTCTACGCAGGCATTTCGTCGCTACCCGTGGGCGGACGCCTGGTCGTAACTCAATCACGGGTCGAGAGGGATTATTATTGGACACTGGAGCCGCAGCCTGAGCTGCGTTTGACATCAGACACCGAGTACAGTGACGCATACAGAGAACTGCTCTTCCGAGTGGTACGTGAATACGCGCCAAGCGAACGCAGCTGGCATAACGCTGTCGAGCGGTCTTGACTCGACTAGCATCGCGGCGGCGCTTTGCGCGTGTCCGGGACTCGACGTGAAGCTGAAGGCCTTCACCTGGGTGGCGCCGAACTTTCCTGACGCTGACGAGGAGCTGCAGGCCGCGGCGGTTTGTGAGCATCTCGGCTTGACGATGGAACGAATTCGCGCTGATCTTTTCTGGCCACTTTCAGGTCCTGTGGGAATCCAGTACGTGCCGTCGAATCGCCGTTCGTGGGCTACTACAGCGAACTATGGGAGCAAATGCTGCAGGTCATGCGGGAACGCGAAGTCGGTGTCTACTTCGCTGGAATGCGGCGGAGACCACCTCTTCGGTGGCGATGTCTTCGGCTATCCGGACCTGTTACTCAGCGGTCATTGGGGCGAACTCGTACGACAGATTCGGGCACACCTTCCATACTCAAGGATGAAGTTGCCGGCTATTTTGCGTAGACATGGTCATCAACCCGATTGCGAAGTCATTTGTTCCGGGCGTTGGCAAACTGGCGGAGTTGCGGGCACGAATCCGTGGCTGAAGGATAGCGTCAAGCAATCTGCAGCGGGAATTAATCAGCGGGATCAACGGTGTCTCCTGGCGCGCACTACCGGGACGAGGCAGCGTTTTTCGTTGTTGCAAAAAGCTCTGCAGTATCCATCGCTGAGCGACCACATGCGCCACTTTGCAGCGTTTGACATTGAATGCAGAGATCCCCTCATGGACCATCGGACTGGTCGAATTCGCTGCGAGTCTTCCGACTGCCCAGACTTTCCAGGCGGCGGTGCGCAAGATCATCGTGCGTCGCGCGATGCGAGGGATACCTCCCTGCGATTGTGCTTGACATGCGTGACAAGATTTATCTAAGCTGCGATCGCCGATTGGGGTCTCAAACACGAGCAAGACAAAGTATGGCCGCTTATGACCGGCATGCGATCGGCGGAATTGGGTCTGGTCGACGAGGTCGGACTGAGCGCTTACTACAAGGACTTCCTTGAAGGCAAACAGACGCGATCGACATTCTGGCACGGCAATCACGCTTGAGGACTGGTTGAGGCGCTATTTCTGACAAATGCGGGACCGTGTTCTTTGAGGACGATTTGAGATGACCTCCTGGAGAGGCGGAAGAACATTCTGTGAGCGAAACTGTCTACTCCATCTTTGGGCTCAAGCTGGCAAGCGGATTTCCGTTTGCTACGTTCCTCGCGCCAGGCAAGGGTGTTCCCGATCTGACATTCAATCACGTGGATCAGAGACCGATCCCGGAGCCCTGGGAGAGCCATCCATCGGTCTTTGAAGCCTCGTTCAACTGGCGAGAAGGACGGATAGAGAAGCTCCTCTCGATGTATCTTGCCGATGGTTACGCGGTCCTGTGCTACCTGGAACTCGACGGAGTTCTACCTTTCGCCGGGTAAGATCGCCTGCTATGAGCCAGAGCCGGAACGCCATTCGGTAATCGAAGACATGTTCCTCGGCGGAGTGATGTCATACTGGCTGGAGCGGGCCGGGTCGCCGGTGCTTCATGGATGCGCCGTCAACGTTGGCGGTTCCGCGGTCGCGTTTCTGGGAAACAGGGGAGCGGGAAAGAGCTGTCTTGCGGCGAGCCTCCTCCAGATCGGTTATTCGCTCCTGACAGACGACGCTCTTCCATTGACGTCGACCGATCGGCAAGTGCTGGCATTCCCGTCCTACCGACCATGCGCATGTCGCCAATGAGGCGCTTCACTTCACCGGCAACTGTGAAGACTTCAAACTCGTTCACCCTGCATCCGAAAAGAGAAGAGTGCCAATAGGCCCTTCTTCTTTCGGTACCTTTTGCGACAGGCCGACGACGCTGTCGCGGGTGTACATTCCTGAACGTCGTAATGTGATGAGATGGGGAACCGAGGTTGAGATATTGCCCGTTGCGCCTGCCGACGCCGTGATACAACTCGTACAGCATTCGTTCATTCCTCGTCTTGTTCAAGCGCTTGGCTGGCAACCACGGCGGCTTTCCTTTTTTGCAGAATTCATCCGCCGGGTCTCCGTGCGGCATCTCCTTTATCCGGACGGTCTCGAGTTCCTTCCCGCTGTCAGGGATGCAATTCTCAAAGATGCGGGAACAAACTGAGTAGGACAGGCTCTGCGTTGCGGTTGTCCGCGCCCCGAAGCAGTATCAAAGCGCTCGTTTCCATGCATTTCCAGCTCACTTCTCCGATCAGGACGAAGCTCTCGAATGCGTGCACTAGCCTCGAAAACGCGTTTGGCGAATGATTGTGCAATTTCTCGCCTCTTTCTTTCCGAACCTTGAATCCTCGTCTGCGATTCAGAAACGTCTGCCTCTTTCTTGCAACTCACAATCCCCGGCACTTTCCAAACTACATTCTCAACTTGACTTACACGCCCGCGTTTCGCGAGCACCTGTTGTGGGCCCGCGCCCTGGACTGACGACACTGCCTGATATTTCGGTTGCATTACCTGCGGCGGGAGTGCTAGTCTGCGCCGAAAACCAGAACTCGACTCCAAACTTAACCGCCCCTATCAGCTCTACCAAGCGGACGCGGTGACTCTGGTGAATCCGAATTCCGGTCGAGAGCGTTCGAGGTTTGGGCGGGTTCGCTATCGTGGGAGAAATCAGATGAAATTCAAAAAAGCGACGAGTGTTAAGTTTAGCGCACTAGTGATCGCCTTGCTGGCGATGACAGTGTTCGTAACCAGGCCGTCCTTTACGGCGAGTGCGACGTCAGCCGCACCCGCCGCGACGGTGGCCGCGGGCCCGATGCAATTCGTCCCATGTCCCGCCTGTCAATGTTTCCCGACCTGCGACGAGCTCGACAGCCGCATGCTCTCTCTGGCAGGCCCCGGACTCAGCAGTTTCGTCGGAGGAGAGCTCAATGTTGGGTTCTCCAGCACTAGCGGCCCTGGAGGGAATGTGCTGATCGGAATATTCGATCCCAATTCTGCGGGCCTCTGGGACACTTCTACTGTCGACTTGATGTTCGAGGTTTTTGCAGACCCAGACAATGACGGCATCGGGGTCCCCCTTTCGGCCAGCGAAATAGGGCCGTTCTTTAGTACTGCCGCTCCAGCTCTGCCATTTAATCTCGCCGAGAATAACTGGTGGGACCTGACTTTTCAGAATAACGCCTTTGCGCAGAATGGTGGCACCCATTTCTACTTTCTCAAAATTACGCCGATACTGATAAGTGGGCTTCAACCCATCAACGGGATCAAGATACGGACCGATGGTCAACTCTCTTTTCAGGCCAGACCATTCAGCTGATCGCGAAGGCGACCTCGCCGAAGAACAAGCCATCATCTACCGAATGGTAAGCCGAGTGATACGGGCATCTGCCCGGCGCCCACGACCTATAACGGAATCTGAGACATTCCATTTGATGTCAGGCCGGGAACAACAATGCTCGAAGTTGGGATGGCGAGTTCGACGTTGGAGAGGCGCTCAATCCGGACGACGGCCAATCCAAACGGGGATGCCAACACACCGGCTACCGGCGGCGTCTGTGCGATGACTGACACGGATCTGATAAACCCGCCGAACTGTCCCGCCGATCCGACGGTTCCAGGGTACATCATTCCGCCCTGGGCTCTGGTCACATGCGAACTTGTCCCTGATCCTATGAATCCGATGGGTCCGCCAGTTAAAATATGATGCAAAGCCCGAGGGAATACAGGACGAACGGGGGAGAGTGGTCTCGGCATTAGGCAGACCACGCGAGGACAACCTTAGTTGCGATTTCCGGCGCCCACCGACTTGTTACCTACCGGTTGGTTCCCCCGGGGTCAGGATCCAAATGATCCGACTGCCAGGCTACAAGAACGCCAATCCATCGGGTGCGCGATGAAGGGAGAAATTACGATCTCGATAAGCGCAGCGGATAATCCGGACATTCTGGCTGGTCGCCATACCGGAGGGCGTCTGGAAACTTCGCATCGAAGGAGTGGACATTTCCAACCAGTTTACAATGCACTTCACCTTGACCGTGGTTCCACCCACTGCTTCGATCGGCGACACGGTGTTTTTCGACACCAACGGGAACGGCACCTATGAACCGCTCTCGGCGAGACCGGAATCGGCAACGTAACGGTTGACCTGTTACAGGGCGACGCGACTTGCACCATTTTCTCGCTCGTCGGCACGCAGACCACCAACGCCAGCGGAAACTACCTGTTCACGAATTTGCAACATGGCTGCTACAGGGTGACGGTGACGGACACCAACGGCGTCCTGACTGCGCTTACCAAGACGACAGGTCCGAACCCTGGCGCAAACAACAACAGCCAGGTTGATCCTTATTCCGTGAACATTCGTAGGTCAGACGGACAATCTGACTGCAGACTTCGGTTATGTCGGACCGAGTTGCAACCTCAAGTTTCCGAGTCTTGTTAAGGGGAGACCGAGAGCAAGTATTCCATTTATTGTCAGTAATCTCGGCGTCTTGCCGGCCACCGTGTGTGTCAAGCCGCTGCTTGGTTCGGCTTGCTTCACCATTACGCCTGGGTATCCCCAACAGGTTACGATTGGACCTGGTCAAAGCGCGGTCTTCACTTTGAAGGCCGGAATTGTCCAACCAATGCGAGAAAGTTCCCGCAAACGGCTGGATTGTCATTGAAAGCTCAACCTGCCCGACACGATAGGTGCAGGTGGAGTGGGTGTTGCGCTGATAGAAGGCGCTGACGTAATTTAAGGTACGTTGTACCGCCCCTGGGAGCGCCGGCCTCCGGCCGGCCACGAGCCGCGAAGCGTGCGAGTCTTCAGCACAAGAACTTTCCACGACTCGCACGCTTCGCGGCTCGTGGCCGGCCGGAGGCCGGCGCCTGC
>CAWEYR010000005.1:0-29155 GCA_963813345.1 uncultured Acidobacteriota bacterium
CGGCCAGCCTCGGGAGAAACGCAATGTGACACCATGAGTGCGCGATGTCACCATTAGGGGCAGGCCACTTCTGAAACTTCATCTCGAGGGAACAGTAAGCATCTTGCAATCATTCCTGTCGGGATCTGATCGGTGCCGAGCCCGCGGTATGCGGGTTGCATTCAAGTTGATAGAGCTCATGGCCCGGGCTCATCGTCTCACAAAAAGCAGGGAGGACTTTATGAAGGTGTTGGCGTCGCTGTCTGTAGGATTGGCGTGCCTTTTGGGTTGGCTGAATCCTTCGGGCAGCTACGTGTATGCTCAGTACGATGATTGTTACGTAACTTGCAGTGCCTCGGCACCCTCGACAGGGGTGGTCGGTAGCGCTGTTCAATTCTCGGTCAGCGCCCAAACTACTTATTGCTCAGGAACACCCTCGTATTCCTGGAGTTTCGGTAATGGACTCAGCTCTTCGCAGCAAAGTGCAGCGAACACGTATCAATCACCGGGAACATACGCCTGGTCAGTGACGGTCACCGTTCAAGGCATAAGCGCCTCCCAAAGCGGCAGCATCACGATCAGCATAGAACGGTGACGAGTGTATCGGCGGCGAGCTACGACGGGGCCGAGGTCGCCAGCGAATCCATTGTATCGGCTTTTGGCTCCAGCCTCGCGACTGGTACCCAAACAGCCACGACGGATCCGCTTCCTACGGAGATGGCAGGAGCTCGCGTGCAGGTCAAAGATGCAGCGGGCATTGAACGCTCGGCTCCTCTCTTTTTTGTCTCCAGGGACCAGATTAACTATCTAATTCCGCCGGGGACCGCTACCGGGATGGCTACGGTCACGATCTTCAACGGTTCCGATACGGTTGCCCAGGGGACTGTTCCCATTGCCACGATTGTGCCAGGACTGTTCACTGCCAATTCGAACGGGCAAGGTGTGCCTGCGGCAGAGGCGCTGCGGGTGAAAGCTGATGGGACGCGGACTTCCGAGCTGGTCGCCGAGTATGATGCTGGGCAGAACCGTTATGTTCCGCGCCCGCTTGACCTTGGCCCAGAGACAGACCTGCTCTTTTTGATCTTGTACGGCACTGGCATTCGTTACGTTGGTGCGCTCTCAGCAGTTACTGCGAGCATCGGTGGAGTCAGTGCAGAGGTGCAATTTGCCGGACCGCAAGGCGTATACGTCGGGCTGGACCAGGTCAATCTACTCCTGCCACGCAGCCTCGCCGGACGCGGCGAAGTAGACCTCGCGCTAGTGGTGGGTGGCAAGGCTGCGAAAATCGTGAGGATCAACATCCGCTGACAAAGGGCAACTAGTAAGGTGTATCAGTGATTGTGTTACCGCAGTTAAGTGCGGAAGCTCCCAGTGCTGACTACGACCGCGCCGGCAGCGGGTGGAGTGACCCCGTCAAGCTCCCCCGCACTTCGACTCAAGTGACCGATGAGCTCCGCGAACTGTTACGCGTCGCGGGCGTGCCTGCGCCCTATCTGTTGGTCGGCCACTCCCTCGGCGGCCTCTACGCCCGCCACTACGCGGTGCGCTTTCCCGACGAAGTAGCGGCGTTGCTCCTGCTGGACCCCGCGCACGAGGACTACAATGCCTACATGCCGCAGGAATTGACGAAGATGTGGGGAGGGGTGGAGCAAGAAGCAACTCGGCCGGCTGATGAACCTTGCTATCGCCGGTGCTTTCCGGTCTGCTCTCGGCCGCGGTTTGCTACTGCGCGTGCCCGCTATCAAGCACTACCGCAAGCTCTACCGCGCCCTGTTCGCGCAGGAGATGGCCGAGCTGGCCTGCGGGGATCCGCGATTTGCTCATAGAACGTCACGTCAGCCTGGAGTGGCTCTTCGATCGGCCTCCAGGAGTCCAGGAACGTCGATGAGCTCTATGATGAGATTCGCCACGCGGGACCGATGCCCGATGTGCCGCTGATCGTCCTCTGCTCCATGGGAACCGATGGCTTCAAAGAGGCGGTGTCGGCGGGCGTGTCCGAGTCACTGCTGCGCGAGGAAATCGACGGCAAGCGGCGTCTCTACACGGCGATGGTCGAATCAGTCCCCCGCGGCGAGATCCGCCTGGTCGACGGCGGACACGTCACCATGCACTTGCGCCATCCCGAAGCCGTGGCCGAGGCGATCCAGGAAACTAGTCACGCGAACGGGTTTTCGTCAGCACTGCGACCATAAATTACCGGCACAGGCACTTCAAGTAAACGCAGATAAACGGACAACTGCCCGCGATGGTGATACCAGTGGTTGAGCATGATCGAGCGCAGCATGCCGGCCCGCGGGACACTAAAAACTTCCTCTCCTCTCATCGTGAGCCGCCAGTTTCCTGCTGCGGTCTTGTCGTCGATGTCGGAAAGATAGTTCTCTGCCGCACTGACACTCTCATCCAGCGACGCAAGAATCTGATCACGAGAGTCCGGATCTGGCGGAGTGAAATTCGCTTGCGAAGCATCAAGCTCATCGAGTTGGGCCAGCTTCACCAGGTTGCCAGGAATGCTGGCTACGTGAAGTGACAACTGGCCAAGCGACATGGATTTTGGATGTGGCTTCCAGGACAACTTATCTTCCGGAACGCGTTCGAGAACACGTCTTGTTGTAGCCGCCTCTTGCCGCAGTTCGTTTAGCATTGAATCGAGCATACCTGTCTTCCTTTCCCGTTCACTGGAGTGTCGCAATACGACGAAGTCCAATCCTTAAACTTTACTTGCAAAGAGCAAGTATTCTAAATAATGTCGCTTGTGAAAAGCAAGTAATATTTGTTACTGTCCTATCGTGCCAATGAAGGAATGTTCTCCACGCCGGTCTGACTGTCCGCTAAATGTTTCCCTGGAGATGTTAGGAGACCGCTGGTCCTTACTGATTATCCGGGGATTTGATGTTTCGTGGATTCCACACCTACAAGGAGTTTCTGGAGTCTGATGAAGGCATTGCGACTAATATTCTGGCCGATCGCCTGCAACGACTGGAGCGTTGTGGGATTATCAGCACGGAGAAAGACTCGACAGATCGACGGAAATTGATTTACCGCCTTACTGCCAAGGGAATCGACCTCGCGCCGGTCCTGGTGGAATTGATCCTGTGGGGCGCTCGTTACGAGGATACAGCCGCGCCGCCGGCGGTACTTCGAAAGATGGAAAAACACCGCGAAGAGTTCCTTTCAGAGCTTCGGAAAAACTGGGCAGCCGGGGAGTGAGTTGGAGAACAAGTCCGCGGTATAAGGCATCTCGCAGGGCAACTCTCATTCCCACGCGCCGGTCAGAGACCGGCGCTCCCAGGGCGCTCCGGCTCCGGCGGCGGAGCACGCTCAAGAGATAAAGTGTCCAGGACGACCACTCGGTTATCAGATTTCTATCTCGTTTTACGTCTTTCGACCATTCCTCTTCCATTTCAGGACTGTCCATTGGGATGGGACGTTGGCTTCATGAATGCGAGAAGATACTTTGTTGACCTCGTGCTTATGCGTTGTGCAGTTATCCCATGAGAACCTCCTTTATAGACTTTGAGAGTAGCATTTTGACAATCTTGTCTGCGAGAAATGCCGAGTCGGCGATCGGGACGATCTGATCGTCGTCGCCATGAAGAATCAGGGTCGGTAGTCGAACTTCTTCAAGTCGTCGGTCAGATCGGTTTCGGAAAACACTTTGATGCAGAAGTAGCAGGCTGGTAACCCGGCCATCATTCCCTGGTGCCAGAATGCATCGCGCACGCCTTCTGATATCTTTGCATCCGGCCGGTTGTAGCCATAGAACGGCAAGGCTGAGCTCCTTCCAGAACTGTGAGCGATCGGCAAGAACTGCTGACCGAATCTCATCGAACTTCTCGATCGGTGTGCCGCCCGGATTGGCGGGCGTCTTGAGCATCAAAGGTGTGATCGAGCCTATCAATACCGCCTTGGCTACGCGTTTCGTGCCGTGGCGGCCGATATAGCGGGCGACTTCGCCGCCGCCGGTGGAATGGCCGACATGGATCGCGTCCTTCAAGTCGAGATGTTCGACAAGCGTCGCGAGATCATCGGCGTAGGTATCCATGTCATTGCCGTTCCAGGGCTGGCTCGATCTCCCATGGCCTCGCCGGTCGTGCGCGATGCAACGGTATCCATTGTTCGCGAGAAAGAGCATCTGGTCTTCCCACGCGTCCGCGCTTAATGGCCATCCGTGACTAAAGACTATGGGCTGTCCAGTGCCCCAGTCCTTGTAGTAAATCTCCGTGCCGTCTTTTGTAGTGATTGTTGTCATGATTTCGATCTCCTGCGCTGGTTTTATCTGTCGCAAATATGTTGCAAACTGCGTTCCTCAGTGTAAGGTGACGTTCAGCGGCGAGAAAGCCGCGTGGCGCCGCACCAGGGTTCTAGCGACTGCACGCGCCGGTCTGGAGACCGGCGCTCCCGGGAGGTGAACTTGGACAATCGGCTTCTCAGTGAGCGATTTCCCCGCTCTTCGAAATACAATCCCGAATGGATCATCGCCAGTGTGAGCGGTGGCGCCAACTCGCTGTGGTTGACCGAGTGGCTTACGGAGGCGATGGAGTTGCGACCCGGAATGCGGGTGCTGGACCTGGGCTGTGGGCGGGCGATGTCGTCGATTTTCCTTCGGCGCGAATTGGGCGTGCAGGTTTGGGCTGCTGACCTGTGGTTCAACGTTTCGGAGAATATGTCGCGAATCCGCGATGCTGGTGTCGAGGATGGTGTATTTCCAGTTTACGTCAACGCCCGGTCGCTGCCGTTCGCCAACGAGTTTTTTGATGCCATCGTGTGCATTGATTCGTTTTACTACTATGGGACCGATGACCTGTATCTGAACTACCTCGCTCGTTTTCTGAAGCCGGGCGGCCAGCTGGGAATTTCGGGTGCTGGACTGGTGCAAGAGATCGAAGGTCCGCTTCCCGAGCATCTTCGCGAGTGGTGGACTCACGATATGTGGTGCCTGCATTCGGCAAGCTGGTGGCGCAGGCACTGGGAGCGTTCGGGTATCATAGAGATCCAACTGGCCGACACGATGCCCGACGGCTGGCAACTCTGGCTCGACTGGCAAAGGGTCGTAGCCCCTGACAACCACGTGGAAATGACTGCGATCGAGGCCGATCGTGGAAGCTATCTCGGCTACGTTCGAGTCGTAGGTCGACGGGATCGTCAGACGAAGCTTGAAGATGACATCGTATCCATACCCGCGCACTACACAAAAAAGCCGTTGCTCCGAAGCGAGTAATCGGGTCAAGAGACTCGATGTCGTGTCCCGAATGAAAGTCACATTCACACGAACTGGCGAGCGCCGCTACCGCGTTTCTGTCGAAGGCCCGGGTATCGTGTCGTCCTGGATGGAACCGGCCCCAGGTTACGACGCTCGCCTTCCACACGACATGGCTCACTTTGTCGTGGAGAACGAACTTGGCATAAACGGTGGAATATTCGGTCAGCTTGCTGCGGGCGGACATGCACGCACGTTTCACTCGGCAGGCGACCAGCCAAGGCGCAAGGTTGCCAGGCGCGATAAGCGAATTGCGGCCGCGAATCGCGATGACGCAGCATTGTCCGAGAAGGTTGTTTATCTGGCGTGCCGAACCTGGGGTAAGAACTTTTCTGAATTGAGTCAGATTGAGGGAGTATCGGCCGAGGACATCAAGCGCGTGTGTCGCGAGTTTGACCGTGTGAGCGCGATATGGTCGAGTCTGGCCGTCGGAGAATCGATGACACTCGATTGGCGGGGTGGGGAAGGGAGGGCCGGGCGGCGTCGTCTTAGAAAGTGATATCACCGGTTCAGCGCGCGCTGCTGCCTCGCCATCTATCGCGCGCTGCCTGCTCTCCTCGCCGGGCAACCACGGTAACCACAAACCAAGGCTTACCAGATCACGTGAGATATGCCGCCCCAGGCCCTGGGCTACAGGTATTCCGCTTGTTTCGCATCGCGATACCGCCTAAAGGCGGTGTACTGCTGGTAATCCAATCTTCAGCCTGTTCTCGTACTAATCCATTAGGTCAGTAATCGTCCCCAGTTGGGCATTCCCGTCGTTGCGGGTTGCTTGAGGCCCCGATGCTGAGTATGGCGAGCTAAATCGATGATCATTTCAAAGGAGTCAGAAGTATGAAGTATCAAACAGTTTTTTCGCGGCGCATTGCCCGATCGGTTTGGGTGACGGTGATTACGGTAAGTCTCGTGTTCGCAGCGAGTGTCTGGAATCAAAACTTTGTCTCTGCCAATCATCCCGTTCTGGTTGAGGGGGAACTCGACTTCGATGGCGACGGTCTCGTCGGCCTGGCAGAAGACACTGACAACGGTAATGACCGCATTTTTGGCACCATAAATGCCGCGCTCGGCGCTGCCAATGGAGGTGCGGCTCAGAACGGCCGCGTAACCATAGTTACGTCCGGGCGCTTTCGTGAAATCGTCTCAATCACTGCCGCCAATGGCAATGTCACGCTCGAAGCAGCGCCGGGCGTTGAGGCCGACATCGATGCCGTGGTTGCCGGTGATCGATCCAACCAGTTCCCTGGAACGAATAATAATGGTGCACAAGCAGCGCCGGGCATTGTCGTCGATGCGCCAGCAAACCGCTCGGTAACGATACGCAATATCGTCAGCCGCAACTGGACCGACGGAATTCGGATACGTGGCGCATCGCGCGTTACGCTCGACAACGTTCGTGTTGAGAGCAACGTCAACAATGGGATCGACGTCTCAGGATCGGCTCGCGTGTCAATCACAAACTCTCAAGTCAACTACACGGGTTTCCGCGCCGGAGCCACTGGCGACTTTCCCAGTGCGGCAAATATGCCGAGTCCCGGCAACGGCATTTCGTTCAGGGAGAGCAGCAGCGGTAGCGTCGCATTCAGCTCAGTTACTGGCAGCTTTGCCGTCGGAATATCGAACACCACCGGTGTTCCATCAGCCGTCAGACTTCTGGCCTTGAATGTATTTGACAACACGGTCAACTTCCTTGGTATCAAGCCGCCCTCAGGCTCGACACCCGGCATCGCACCAGGCAACGGAAACGATAACTAGTTCCGGCAGCGCTCGCCTCCGGCCGCATGTCAGCGTGGCCTCGCCTCGTCTTGACCTGAAAAAGAGGGGAGGCTAGCATTCACACTCCTTTACCATCAATCGACTCAAAAGGAGTATCTTCATGGTCACGCTTAACGATGCGAAAAAAGTTATTGCCGCCGCGGAGAAGAAGGCAGCTGAGATCAAACAGCCGATGAATATCGCGGTTGCCGACGCAGGAGGTAACCTGGTCGCTCACGTGCGCATGGATGGCGCCTGGATTGGCAGTATCGATATTTCCATTAAGAAGGCATTTACCTCTCGCGCTTTCGACATTGCGACGAAGGACCTGGCTGAACATTCCCAATCGGGCGGGCAGTTCTTCGGCATTAACGCATCCAATAACGGCCGCATCATGATCTTTGCCGGCGGAATCCCGCTTAAGCGTGACGGTAAAGTGGTTGGTGCTATCGGCGTCAGTGGCGGATCAGGCGAACAGGATCATGCCGTTGCCGAAGCAGGCGCCGCTGCGTTTGGTTGAAGTTCTGATCCCACAGCCGCAGCGACATGCGCTGGTTCGCAGCGCAATCACCGCGGAGCGGTGCGAGAACGTAGCCAGGGGTTGAGTCATCGAAACCCCTGGTCGATTCCATTGACCAATTGCATCCCGGAGGGATGCGAGAAAGACGATATGTTTCACCGGACCTTTCTCGCATCCCTCCGGGATGCAATCGTTCATACGAATGCGATCCAGGGGTTTCGAAGACTCAACCCCTGGCTACGATCTTTTACGCCTCCGGCGTAAGGCGGATTCCAAAAAACAAATGTCCAAAACTCCAGTGCGCTGCTTCGCAGCGTCAACGTAGGCCTTTGGACTTCGCAAAATATCCAGATCAAGGATGAGAATATAGATCATCGCTCTCAACATCGAATACTCGATTCAAGCGGGAGCGATAGTTTTCAAACGCGATCTGGGCTCCCAGCTCAAGTAACTGTTCTTCAGAGAACCGAGCGCGTAAGCGTGTGTACAGGTCGTCTGAGATATCCGCAGGCGCAACGGCCATCGAGTCCGCTAGTTCAATCACAAGGCGCTCCAGGTCATTGAAGACGGTCAGGTCGCTTCCTAAAAGTGCGAGCAGCTTCTCGTCGGTTAAACCTGCTTTTCTGCCGACCGCAGAATTGATGTCCACTCAAAACGGACAGCCTACCTTCGCTGCAGTTCGAACCTTCGCCAGCTGAATGTAGCGCAGTGACACTCGCCGTTTTCTGTTCAGACCCGCTTCCATGGCAATGCCACCCCAGACAATACCGGGCACACGCATCTGCAGCTTCACCGGCGTAAGGTCCTTGCCGAACATCTTGCGCATTACGCCGTAGAACCACCGAAGATGCCACGGCGCTTGCCTTTTCTCTAACCCTGATATTCGAGCCATGGCGTATGCACGGCATGGTTCAAACCGCTTCGGAAAGTGAAGTGAAATTGAAGACCTTCAGCTTCAACGCGGGTAATAGTGAAGAATTGCCGCCGCCGCCTTCGGAACCGCCGACACGCTCCGACACTCCGATCATTTCGACATTTCCCGGTGCGAGCATCTGCGTGATCGACTGATTGAAGCGGAAGTTCTTAACCGGATAGCTGATCTTACCGTTCTCGATGAGCCATACACCATCGCGCGTCAGGCCGGTCGAACTGGCCGTGCGCGCATCCGTCCCGCGAATGTACCAGAAGCGGCTGACCAGAATTCCGCGACTGGTCGCCTTGATCATCTCGTCGATGCTCGATGTTTTTGCAGAGCTTTCAAGGATCGTATTCACCGGCCCGGGTGTCGGTTCCTTTCCTTTTTGCTTCGCCCAGAATCGGTTGTAGATCAGATTCTCGAGAACACCGTTTCTGACTATGTAGAGCTTCTCTGCGGGAAGTCCGCCCTGCGACGATTGCGATCCCGGAAGCTCCGGGTGCCACGGATCGCTGTAAATGCTGATCCGCTCGTCAAAGATCTTCTCGCCGAGTTTTGTTTTACCGCCGGGGGCAGAGTATGCGCTTCTTCCTTCTTCGGCATTTCGCGCGTTGAACCCATTCGACAGGTTGCCGAGCAAATCTGCTACAGCCTGCGGTTCGAGTATTACGGTGTAACGACCGGGATCAAGAGCCTTTGCGTTTGCACCTTCCAAAGCTTTTCGGACCGCTTCGCGAGCGATCCGTTTTACGTCCAAACGGGCGACATCGTAATGGCTGCGAAGAAAATATCCTGAGCTTGTCCCGTCAGCCGTGCGTGCAGTCATCGAAAGGCTGACGTTAGTCGATCTTTCGAAGTCAAAATTGCCGTTCTTTGTAGCCGTTGCCCCGGCTTGTGCCCGCGATGCATGAAAGCCGGCGCCAACCAGTTTGTTCTTCTGGCATTCGTCGATAATAGCGCCGATGTTGCTTGCCCGATTTGCAAGTGACAGGTCGGCCGTCGCGTCGACGAAACTATTTACAGGCTTGTATGTTTGCTTCGACAGGGTCGGCACGTATTCGCGGTCAACCGGAGCAAGACGCGCGAGTTTTTCTGCCTGTTCGACCATAGCTTTCAGGCTTGCGTCGTCCAGGTCGTTGGTCGAAGAGCTGCCACGTTTACCGTCAATCCATACCGTCACGTTGGCACCGCGACTGACACGCTGGCCGCTCGTAAGGAAGTTATTACCCGCAAAGCGCAGGTGCGATAACTTGTCACTGGTTACGCTTGCGCTCGCATCGTCAGCTTTAACGTAAGAGAGAATCTTATCGGTCAATGCTTTGGCTTCAGTTTCATTTAGTAACATTGTTATCCGTCTCCCTTACGTCAATGATGGTGAGGCAGCAGTGTTCAATACGTTGATCTGGCGAAAACGCGCTACCGGGCAGCCGTGCGAAACGGCATTCGACTGGCCGGGTTCGCCCTTGCCGTCGTTGAAAGATCCCGGAATCAAATAGGTGGCCTGGCCGCCGAGTCCGTCGCACGCGCCCCAGAAATCGGTCGTACGCGATTGATATGCGACATCGCGCAACATTCCGACGATCTTGCCGCCTTTGATCTCCCAGAACGTTTGGCCGCCAAATTGAAAATTGTACCGCTGCTGATCGATCGAATAGCTGCCGCGCCCCATGATCAAGATGCCCTTATCGACGCCGCCAATGAGGTCTTCCTGGGTGACATTTTCCTTTGCCGGTTCGAGCGACACATTGGGCATTCTCGGAAATGGAACGCTGCCCCAGCTATCTGCGTGCAGGCAGCCGTAGGAGGTTTTCTTTCCGATCAATGGTGCGAGATCGCGTGTCGTCTGCCAATCGACGAAAATGCCGTCCTTCACCAGATGCCATTTCTGTCCCGCGACGCCTTCGTCGTCATATCCGACGGTCGCAAGGCCCTGCGGCTGCATCCGGTCGGCAACAAAATTGACGATCTTCGAACCGAACTGCAGCTTTCCGGTCTTGTCGGGTGTGAGGAAGCTCGTGCCTGCGTAATTTGCTTCCCAGAGCAGTGCCCGGTCGAGCTCAGTCGGATGCCCGACGGATTCGTGGATCGTCAGGAAGAGATGCGACGGATGTAAGACAAGGTCGTATTTGCCCGGCTGAACAGTCTTCGCCTTGATCTTCATCACGGCTTCCTCGGCCGCCTGCTTCGCGTCAGCGATCCAGTCTTGTTTTTCTATGTATTCGTATCCGATAGCCTGACCTTCGCGCAGCGAGTTTCGTGACTGAAAATCACCTGAAGCTCGATCAATCGCGGTTACCGAAAAACTCGGATTACCGCGGATGAGGTACTGCTCGATCCGCGAACCGTCAGAGGTCGCAAGAAACTTCTGTTCGTTGACCCAGGCCATCGACGAGTTAACAAAACTTACGCCTTTTACGGCCAATGCCGCTTCATTGAGCTTCAAGAGAAAGGCGATCTTGTCGTCAACCGGCACATCAAACGGATCTTTCTCGAATGAGCTCTTCCAGGATGTTACGACCTTCGGAGCCGGCACGAGATTGATCTTCCGTTTTTGAAACGGGGAATTGGCCTTCGCGATGTCGACTGCCTCTTTTGTGACGCGCTGCACTTCCTGCTCGGTAACGAGTGGGCTCGCCGAAAACCCCCACGTTCCGTTTACAAGTACACGAACGCCAAACCCGAAATTCTGGCCACTCGAAACATTCTGGATCTGACGCTCGCGCGTTGATACCGCTTCCATTCTGTATCGGTTGATACGGATGTCAGCGTAAGACGCACCGAGCTTCTTTGCCGCTGACAGCGCCAGATCGGCCAGCGCATTCTTGTTGACTTCAATGAATGCAGTGGTCAAAGCGTGCGCGTCATAGACCCAACTCGGAAGCGTAGCCGTGCCGAGAGCGATGCCGGCAGTCTTTATGAAATCACGACGACGAAATGTCATTTTCTCCCCCAGGACATCGGAATGGATTGAATTTGGAAATGCGGGACGCACCAATTTTAATATAAGCCATTGAGTTTTGAAACAAAGTCTCACGCGAAGCCGCGAAGAACGCGAAGGGGAAGAGCTAATTCTTGTTCTTCTTCGCGTCTTTGCGCGAAACCTCTGTGCATCAGCAATCACCTATATTAAATCGACTTTAGATCCCGATACGCGGGCGTTGATCGAAGTTCTTTCACGAATCGAATTAGGCGAGCGGCGCATGATTCGGGCTGGCAAGACAGTCGGTGAAATCGCGGAAGACAGTCAGCACGTGCCGGACGCACATTCTGGAAAGAATGAGCCTCAAGAACTCGCAGAGCTGATGCATACGTGATCTGGAGCGGCCTTTTGGAGTAACCGCTGCTGCAGTGCAACCGGCTCCGGAGGAGCCCGAATGTTTATAGAAACGATTGAAAGTAGCAACGAGCTCCGGAGGAGCGACATCCTCTTTCACGATTAGGTGCCGCTCCTCCGGAGCTCGCGTCATTTCTTCACTTGTGACTATAAACATTCGGCTCCTCCGGAGCCGATCGCGCTGCGAAGCAGCGCCAAGCGGGGGTTCGGCACGGCTTGTGTCACCGGGCTCGTCGCTCTTGGCGCTGGAATATCAGGATCTCTTGACGGGAAAACAACTTTGTCATATAAAGTACTAGTCGTGGCAAATGGAGGTGCTTAAGATGTCGGTTTCGAAGAACAGGTGAAAGGGAGGTCCTCAATGAGACGCGTAAAACTCATTCTTCCAGCTTTGACCGAGGCTACAAGCCCTTTCTGGCGGCCGATCAAGTACTCGCTCTTTCCGCCGCTCGGCCTCGCGACTCTCGCTGCCTATCTCGATCCGGACCTCGAAATCTCTCTCCAGGACGAGCACGTTGAAAAACTCGACCTCGACGATCAGCCCGACCTGGTTGTCATTCAGGTCTACATAACTAACGCATATCGCGCCTACAAGATCGCTGATCATTATCGCGCGCGTGGTTCATATGTCGCACTCGGCGGTCTTCACGTCACATCGCTACCGGATGAGGCGGCCCCGCACGCCGACTCAATTTTTCTGGGGCCCGGCGAGCACACCTTCCCGCAGTTCCTCGAAGACCTGGCAGCTGGCGCGCCAAAACGCCGCTACGAGTCAGCGGTCCGTACTCTGGAACAGTTGCCGCCCATACGTCGCGACCTGATTCAGCGACATCGGTACCTCGTGCCGAACTCGATTGTCGTCTCAAGAGGCTGCCCCCACCATTGCACTTTCTGCTACAAGGACGCTTTTTTCGAAGGAGGGCGCTCGTTCTACACTCAACGCGTAGATGACGCGCTAGCGGAGATTGAACGCCTTCCCGGCCGGCACCTCTACTTCCTGGATGATCACTTGTTCGGCAGCGCGCGGTTCGCAAGAGATCTCTTCCGCGGAATGAGAGGAATGGGCCGCGTCTTTCAAGGAGCCGCAACGATCGACTCGATCCTGCGTGATGATCTGATAGAAGAGGCAGCGGCCGCAGGGCTTCGCAGCCTGTTTGTCGGGTTCGAGACGCTCTCGACGAGCGGTCTCGAAAGTGGAGGCAAGCGCCAGAACCTCGGCCGCGACTACAGCGAGGTCGTACGCCGGCTCGACTCTCTCGGCGTCATGATAAACGGCAGCTTTGTCTTCGGCCTCGATGGAGACGGTCCCGAAGTCTTTCCGCGCACCGTAGACTGGGCGGTCAAGGCTGGACTTACCACGGCCACGTTCCACATTCTCACACCGTACCCTGGGACTGCGCTGTACACGGACATGGCGGCGCGAGGCCGGATCGCGACGTCGAACTGGGACCTCTACGATACGCGGCACGTTGTGTATCACCCATCACGCCTGTCACCGGAAGAACTGAAGCGCGGTTATGACTGGGCCTATGAAGCGTTCTACCGCTGGAGCTCAATCTTTAAGGGAGCGTCAACGCACGCGTCGGCCAAGCACCGGCTAAAGCATTTCGCTTACAGCGCGGGATGGAAGAAGTTCGAACGAGCATGGAATCTCGTCATCCGGATCAGGCAGTTGTCTCAGATGAGGCCTATTCTTGAGGCAGTTCTCGCGCCGGTAAAAAACTCGAATGATACCAGCAAGCTGAAGCTTGAACTCCATACAGGACAAACACCGATAGGCTAACGACCGGGTTCCTCTGCAAGAACGTCCTTCTGTCAGATACCGTAATTCTTTGCCCAGTGGCCGTTTCCCATCGAGCCTTTAGCGGCTGCCATGTCGCGTTCTGAAGAGAGCTGAGGCCTCACGTCAACTGCATGAGGCTTGCTGCCAACCACAAACTAAAGTTTGAACTCAAACCCCATGAGTTTGAGTTCAAGCTTTAGCTTGCCGCTGCCGCGTAAGCGGCAGCCTGGAGTTTGGCCATTCTTGAGCCGCGAAGCGGCAAAAGAATTTTAGCCTGGCGCGTAAGCGCCAGGTTCAGTATCTGGTGTGCCGAGCATGTTTCGATAGCTTGAGGGTGCAAGTCCCCTTGTCCAACCTGATGGAGGTGAAGGACTAGCGAAGCGCAAGGGCGTCGTCGCGAGGCGGCGTCTGAAGGAAGCGTGGAGCAAACACGCGAGCCGACGAACAGGAACCGGATAGAGGCGTTAGCGTCGGACGAGCTGGCCAATGACAGCGAAGTCCATATCCATCAAGGACGCGAAGCGTAGATCCGGCGGTTGTGCGTGGAAGGCGGTCGAAGCTTACCTCGGGAGATCTGCCGTCTGTCCCGGAATACGAGACTGAGAGGATCGCGAGGTCCTCTGACCGGACGGCAGAAGTCAGCAGAGGGCGTAGTAGCGGCGTCGGTTTGCCGAGCGGGACACTCGTCCGAAAGGAGAGAAACAGCCGGTGCTCGCTGAAACCGTGACAACCGTGAAGGCCCGAACGGTCCCCGCAAGGGGTTGAATGGAGCGGCCAGTAAGCGGCCCGAATCTCATGGAGCGACAAGCGGCAGAAAATCCAGCAAGACCTGGCCTTCCCGGAGGAGAGTAGGAGTGAAGCTCCGAGGGCCTCGCGGGAAGGGTCCGAATCGTCCGCGGCGAAGCGCGGAACCCGAAAGCCCGGCCAGTGATTGAACGGTCTGATGGAGGAAGTCTGCGAGCGAAGAAATCTGCGAAGAAGCATTGCGGACGAGTCCGAGGCCAACAAGGGTGCGCCGGGCGTCGACGGAATGACCGTCGAGAGTCTGCTGGAATACCTCAAGCAGCATTGGCCAACCATCCGGGAACAATTGCAAAGCGGCACCTATGAGCCGCAGCCGGTGAAACGCGTGGAGATTCCCAAGCCAGACGGAGGAGTGCGCAAGCTTGGCATTCCGACGGTCCTGGACCGTTTCATCCAGCAGGCGGTCTTGCAGGTGTCTGCAGAAGCGTTGGGACCGGACGTTTTCCCCGAGCACAGCTACGGCTTTCGCCCGCGACGCTCGGCTCATCAGGCGGTGGCGGCGGCCCAAGGCTATATCGCCGAGGGCTATCCGCTGGGTGGTGGACCTCGATCTGGAGAAATTCTTCGACCGAGTCAACCACGACATCCTGATGGGTCGCATCGCCAAGCGGGTGAACGACAGCGAATGCTGCGGCTGATCCGGGCGTTTCTCAACGCGGGGGTCTTGGAAGAACGGGTTGGTGAGTCCGACGGATGAAGGGACGCCGCAAGGCGGTCCGCTGTCTCCCCTGTTGTCGAACATCGTGCTGGACGACTTCGACCGGGAGCTGAGCCGACGTGGACTCAGGTTCGCCCGGTACGCGGACGACTGCAACATCTACGTTCGCAGCCGGCGGGCGGGTCAGCGGGTGATGCAAAGCGTCACGCGATTCCTGACTAGGCGAGCTCAAGCTCAAGGTGAACGAGCAGAAGAGTGCGGTGGCCCGACCTTGGGAGCGGAAGTTTCTGGGCTTTAGCTTCACGACCGGCAGGGCGCCGAAACGGCGGATCGCGCCGAAGGCCCTGGTGCGGTTCAAGGAGCGGGTTCGGGAACTGACGCGTCGGACGCGGGGCGTGAGCCTGGACGCGATGGTCACGAAACTGTCCCGCTATCTTGCAGGGCTGGCGTGGCTACTTCTGGTTCTGCGAAACGCCCTCGGTGTTGCGAGGACTTGGACTCGTGGGTCCAGCGACGGCTGCGTGCTGTCGTCTGGAAACAGTGGCAAACGGGCAAGACGAAGTTTGCGGAATTGCGGAAGCGGAACGTGGTCAAAGCGACCTGGCGGCTCAAACCGCGGGAAGCCCTCACGGCCCGTGGCGGCTCGGCAAAAGCCCGGCCTTGCACATCGCCTTCCCAACGCGTATCTTCGACTTCGCTCGGACTTCCCAAACTGGCTGTCGTCAATCGCTTAACCAACCGAACCGCCGTGTACGGACCCGTACGCACGGTGGTGTGACAGGGAAAGCTAGCGATAGCCTACCTATGTCGATCAAGAAATCCCGAGCCCGGAACGGGCGGCAGATATCACGCGTATGTGTCGCCCTTTCAGGGCTGGTCGTCTCGGGCTTATGTTCCCAGGGCTCACGCCCTGGGTTAAATATCTTGCGCTGCTTCGCCCGCCTGCTGCCGCGTAAGCGGCAGCGGGAGAGCGGCGACACGTCGCCGACTCCAAAAGCGCATCATTGCCCCGCAAGAGAGAGCCGGAACGCTGCCATCTCCTGTCCGTTGCGAACCAGGAGTACATTGCCGGCAAGCACAGGGTGGTTCCATGTCTTACCTTCGATCGCTGGGAACTGCGCGATTTCAGTAAACTGCTCGGTGGTCGCTCCGACCAGTGCCAGCTCGCCCTCCTCCGAAAGCACCAGCAGCAAATCCTGATCAGGTAACAGGACAAGTTGGCCGTTGCCGTAACGTCCACCCTTCCACTTGCGCTTGCCGTCCTTGAGGTCGATGCAGGCGAGGATTCTGCCGTCGAATCCGAAGGCATGGCCTTTGTGCACAACGAAGTCGTTGAAGTATGGCTTCAGTCCGTTCGACGTCCAGCGCTCTTCGACCGTCCATCCACCTGCCCCGCGCGCGATCGCTATGCGACGAGTGCCGCTTGATGCGCTGACGCTCAACAGGACATCGCCGTCTGCGGTCAATGCCGGCTGCACGATGGGTGAGCCTTTCCACTGGTACTCCCAGTTGAGCTTGCCGTCGGCTGGCGCGAGACTGGTGGCGCCCGCATCACTCAGCAACAGGACCTGTGCGATTCCGTCGATCGTCACGAGCTGTGGCGAACTGTAGCTCCCGCCACCGTCGGGGCCTCGCCAGCGCTGATTGCCGCTGGCAAGGTCATATGCAGCAAGCTGGCCTGCCGCGGCCACGATAACCACATCGTCGAACACAAGCGGCGAGCTGGAGAAGCCCCAAATCGGGACTTTGACACTGGTGTCGGAAGCCACATTGTGTGACCAGACAACAGCGCCGCTAGCGGCGTCGAGCGCGTTCAGGATTCCGGTAGCACCGAATGTGTACACACGACCGTTGCTGAGCGTCGGCGTCGCGCGCGGACCGGCACCGGCATTCGACTCGAAGAACCGTGCCGCGTCGCGATGTATCCACACGGGCTCGCCGGTGGGCACTTTGTAGCAGGCGACGATCTCCTCGTCCCCGCGCTGCTCCTGCGTGTAAAAGAGGTCGCCCCGGATTGCGAACGATGACCATCCAGGTCCGATCGGCCGGCGCCATAGCTTGACCGGCGGCACCGCAGCCCAGTCGGTCTCGATCCGCACGCCGCGAATGATGCTGTCCCGAGTGGCGCCGCGAAAGCCGGGCCAGTCTGCCCCAGTCTTTGCGGCCGTTTTCGTTGTCGCCGGACTTGACGGAAGTGGCGTCGGCTCGTTGCTGATCGGCGCGACGAGAGGCTGGTCGGGAGTGCTCGCTACTGCTGGAGCCGACGCGAGTGCGGCCGGCTGCTGACTGGCCTGGGCGAGTAGCTGTTCCTCCGGACTTTCGGCCCAACGCCATCTGAATTGCGCATTGTGGTCGCCGTTAATCCCTTCGGTCCGGACGGCCGTCCACACTCCGCTCGCGACGAGGATGGTGGCGACCATCGTCGCACGTCTCAGGCCGTCGGAGAGTCGACGGCTGGCCACAGCCCAGACGACAAAAGCAAGCCAGAGGAGCGGGACGGCGTAGCCCAATAGCCACACCGGCCCCATCGACTCGTGGTTGAGTTGCCATGTCACGAACAACGCCGCAATCATCAGAGCGAGGGCACCCAGGCGATCGAGCCAGCGCGCCCTGCTGAAGAATACCCACCACACGAGGACCGCGAACGTTAAAACGAAGCTGCCCATCATCGCCCAGCTAAAGCCCTGGAATCCGGGGACGACGATTTTCAGGCCAAACCTGACAAGCAACAGCAAAACCACCGCAACCACACCAGGCCATATCCTGAGCGGCTTCTGAGAACTGAGTTCGGGAGGCTGCACTTTCTGCATATCAATCCAATACGCTCCTCAACGGGGCTCTTGTTCCCTGCATTCGCTGCCGGGCTCTGCCAGGCTCTGCCAGGTCCTGGCCTCTCAGGCAGGCTTGATGTTTCGGTTAGTGCGGAAGACGTTCTGAGGATCCCATTTTGTCTTGATCACGGCGAGTTGCTTGAGTCCTTTGCCAAGCGCCGCCTCGATGCGTTCGGGTCCTTCGTCCTCTGTCAGGAAGTTAATGTAGTTGCCACCCGTCGAAAACGATTTCATGTCGTTCCAGGCGTTGCGCGCCCATTCGATGTTCGCAGCGTCATCAGCGGCCTGCTCCCACGAGCCCGCAACGTTTAATACGTAGCGGGCGTCCCGGTTGCCTACTGGAGAGTGCTCGTCCGCTAGTTTGTTCAGAGCGCCCCCGATCTGGAACAGGATCACAGCGGAGTGCGGCGACCGGACCTTTGCTGCATGCTCGATGACCTTCTCGCAAAGTGCGGGCTCGATGCTCGAGAGATACTCGCTCTTCCAGTAGTACCGCCGGCCCTTTGGCTGCGTTGCATCGAGGAGCGATTGCAACTGCGCGTACGGCCGGCGCACGAGCACATCACCGATAGGGTTGCCGAAACCCTTGATCGAAGCAACGGCCTTCTCGCCATCCTCGACTCTCCCGCTATAACAGGCCGTCAAAGCTATGATCGGCTGTCCGTGCATTTCTTTCGGAAGCCACGGAGCAGGGGGCGCCGGTCGCATCAGCGCGACGAGCGTAAGTTCGGTGGGGGCTGTCTCTGCAAGCGTTCGGTAGAGCTCGAGTACTTTGGGCGCCTCGCTTGCAGGCCATGCGACTACGCCACCGACAACTTCGGGACCGACAGGGAAGAGCGCATAGTCGATGCCAGTCACGACGCCGAAGTTCCCGCCGCCACCCCGCAGGCCCCAGAACAGATCCGAGTTCTCATCACTGCTCGCCCTCACGAGCTGTGCGTTGGCTGTCACAACGTTCATCCCGGCGACGTTGTCCGATGTCCAGCCCCAACGCCTCGTGAGATACCCGAAGCCGCCACCGAGAGTGAGTCCCGTGATGCCCGTGACCGAAACAAAACCGAGGACGGCAGCAAGCCCATGTACCTGCGTTTCGCGATCAACGTCTCCGAGCTGGCAACCCGCCTGCGCGTGTGCGACGTGTTTTTGCGGGTCAACCCACACGCCTCGCATAAGCGACATATCGAGCATCAGCGCGCCGTCCGCTGTGGCAAGGCCCGCAATGTTGTGTCCTCCACCTTTGATGCAGAGGAGGAGATCGTTCTCGCGCGCGAACTTCACGCACGCGATGACGTCGGCGACGCCGATCGTACGCGCGATGATGGCTGGCTTTTTGTCGATGATACCGTTCCATACGGTTCGCGAATCCTCGTAGCCGACATCGCCAGGCAATATCACCGGCCCTCGCATTCGCTGCTTCAAACCGTCAAGCGTTTCCTGTTTCAGATCGATCTCGTTGCCGTCCATCGTCTTTGCTATCATTGTCGTTCTCCCTTCGTCCCGTTCGGCTCAAACACAAGATCGGGAACAACTACTTCCCATTCTGGACAGCGCACATGCTGACTGAATTCTGATTGGGAATCTTCGCGCTTGCGAGAGATGATCGCTGCCACTCGCGCTTCTGCGCATCTATATCCTGAGGGAGAAGTGAATGCTCGGGCCAATCTCCCCACGATGTTGCCCTTTCCTATCAATGATCTGCCACCGGTCAGTGTTTGACCGAGTTCAATCGTGTCACCGGTGTTCAATCCTGCAATAGACCGATGCACGACACTCGTCTCATCCTGACGGCCAGCGAAGCCGAGGTCTACTTCTCGCAATGTCAGACGCTTGTATCGGCGTGCAAGCTCGGGTGGTGGCGCCGGCAGGACCGGCGTCTGCTCGGAAAAGAATGCTCGAGTCTCCGTGCAAATCGTCGATCAGCGGATTGGGCCTGTCAAATCTCGCAAGTGCCAATGTCTTTCGTGCACGGGTCATCGCAACGTAGTACAAGCGGCGCGGCGAATCAGCATCGTTGCTCGAACCTCGGCGATCCCAACCACCGTCGAGAACAGCAACATGATCAAACTCGAGGCCCTTCGCCCTGTGAGCTGTAAGCAGCATTAACGCCCTCTGCCTTCGCTGCACGTCGCGCCCCCATTCAGCCAACCACTCAACAAAATGATCGATTAACAATTCGGCGCCAGCCGTTTCGACTTCGTATTCACCAGCCGCTTCGCGCAAGAGTGCCCACCACGGACCATCGCCTTTTTCGTCGAGCCAGGACCGGATGGTAGCCGTATCAACGAGTTCGCTATCACCTTCACGTAGCCATCTGACCAGCGTACGAGTCTCCCTCAGCCGCCAGAGGTAGGGAACTGTCTCTTGATCCGCCATCTGCACCGGAATGTCATTGAGCTGGCAGAAAGTGCGCACAGGTTCCAGATACTTCCACTCGCGCGCGATCACAGCTGTGCGAGCCCAGCTCCAACCAGTATCTAGTCTTGAAAGACGCAACAGCTCGCTCATTACGGCCATTGCCTGCAGCATTGGATTAGTGCCTGCCGGAAGAACCTGCACGCGGCCCTTTCCCACGGCGTCGAGCGTCTGCCACTCCCCTCCAGCTGGTGCTTTTGCCCGCGCACGATCAACCTTGATTGGATGTCCGGCTTTCATTCGATTGCGTGCACACCCGATCACGCGATTCGCAGCGGCGATGATATGCGGTGTAGAACGGTAGTTCTCTGTCAGAAACGCAGGCCTGGCGGCGTAGTCTGCCTCGAATCTTCGAATAAACTCGACTGAAGCACCCGCGAACTCATAGATATTCTGGTCGTCATCGCCGACGGCAAAAAGACTGAGTTTTCTCTCCTCATCTTCGAGCGTTCGTCCTGCAAGCGCCGATATGAGCTCGTATTGCTCTGAGCTTATATCCTGGTATTCATCCACGAGAATCCAGCGAAAGCCGCGAAGCAATCGCTCCCGCTGCTCGTCTGCCTCTTCCTCTGTCTCCAACCCGTCACCTTTTAGCAGCGCAATTGCCTGACGCAGTATCTCCGCAAACACGTCATCATCAACCCTCTCTGAACGCTCGATAAAGCTGACACCTGCAAGTCTCATGGCGAGTGCGTGACAGGTCATTACCGTCACACCTTTCGAATCATCACCGATCAGATCATTGAGACGGCGACGAATCTGCACTGCCGCGTGACGGTTATACGCGAGCGCGAGGATTCCGCCTGGTTTCTCGCGTTTTACCCGTATGAGATATGCGATGCGGTGAACGAGTACACGCGTCTTGCCGGCGCCTGGCCCGGCAAGGACAAGAACGTTTGTTTGCTCGCGATCGTCTGTGACGATCTTCTGCTGAACTGCATTGTTGAGTGAGTCAACTATTGCCTGCCACGAGGCCGGCGTCGTCTGGAGAGCGACCTCGTCTTCGCGGTCTGGCAGCCAGCGTCGCATGAACTCGGTACGATCAGCGCTGAAGTAGTCCATTGCCAGGCGCAACGCGTCGGCCATGCGTTTCAATCCGCGGCTCACGTATTCCGCCATGACGTGGTATCTGGAGTACCTGTTCTTCGTAGTGCTCCTTCAACGGCTCGAAGTCGCTTTTCACAAAGCCGCGCTTGTCCTGCTCGAGAAAGATCGTCATCGCAGGGCGGAAAACAGCAAGGCCCTTGTTGAGCCGGATTACTTCCTGTTCGTGAAGCCACAGCAGTGCGCGGTCGACGAGCTTTTGCGGGTTTCTTATTTCTGCTTTCAACGTGAGATCGCTTTCGAGAGCAGCGACCAGCTTTCCAAGCGTCGATTCCGCGAGCAGGTCCGTGCCTCGAGCCCCCTGCGGCAGGCAATCAAGAAGATGATCCAGCAGACGGGTTGCGGCGCTCTGACGCAAGTGCGCAATCCTGGCAACTGCATCCCATTCTCGCTCGAGTGTAATCTCGATCGTCTCGGGGTCGATTGTGCGCACTCTTATGCTGCCTCTGCCCTCGTCCTCGCTTTTTCCATCGTTCGATATGCTCCTTACGAGACGTTGGAGCTTGACGGGAAGAGCATTCGTAAAACCCGCATCTTTCAGACGTTGTACGGCGTGGCGAAGATGAAGAAGCGATTTCTCGCCTTTGCTCATGTCGGGCGCGGAAAGACGAAGCTCGTCGATCAGTGCGATCTCGAGGCTCGCTGCCTCGTCAAGACGTTTTCGCGAAGACCGTTCGACACCTGCGTGGACAAAGGCTGTCAAGGCTGTATCGTTGCTTGAAATACCAAGGCGCTCGAGGTCATAGAGTGCCTGACGAACCTTTGCGCTCGCGAGGCCCAGTTCATCGGTGGAAATACCCTCATCCGCGTCGGCGGTGATCAACTTTTCAACTACCGAAAGCAACTGTCGACGGTATTCATCGGTGATAGGCGCCGTGGCCAGCTTCGCGCGGGCTTCTGCAAGGGTGCGAACGCGAAGCGAGGATGGAAAAACCTGAACGAGGTTCTCTTCTCTCCGAAGCAGATGAGCCTCTTCAAGCCATGCAATCGCAGTACGTACTCGAGTGTCATCGGTTGCAGAATCGCGTTCAAAGCCGCCGTCTTCGTCTTCGGCAAGAATCTCACCTGGTGTGGCCACAATTTCGCCAGCAGCACGTTTCCTGCGGTCGAGATTGCGGAGTGACTTTAGGATCGACTGTATTTCCCGCTGAGTTAGTCGCGATCGCGCCGACATTCCGAACTGCCGTTCGACGTCATCCATAGAATAAAGCAGCACGCATCGCGCGGCTTCACGGTCACGTCCTGCCCGCCCGGCCTCCTGCATATAGTTCTCGAGAGAGCCTGGGATGTCGGCATGAATCACCAGCCTCACGTCCGGCTTGTCGATGCCCATGCCGAAAGCATTCGTAGCCGCGATCACTCTCAGCTCTCCGCGAACAAAGCGCTCCTGTACGCTCTTCTTTGTTTCCCCTGGCACCTTTGCATGAAAATGCTCCGCTGCGAGTCCCTTGGCGCGAATGAACTCAGCAACACGCTCGGTCTGGCTGCGTGTGGCGCAATAGACGATCGCGCCGCCCGGCTGTTCAGGCGGCAGATCGTTCATCAACACCTGATAGATGTGATTAAGCTTTTCGGCGGGCGTAGTTGGTACAACAACAAAATCGAGATTAGGCCGGTAGGCGCCGCCGTCGAAGAGTTTGAGCTGTACTCCGAGTTTTGCAGAAAAGTAGTTGATTATGTCGTTAACTACGTCAGGCTTTGCTGTGGCTGTAAGGCAGATAATTGGCGGTATCGATCGAGCATCCATTTCCGCCTTCTTCTTAATCACTGTAGCGGCGTAGCGGTAATCAGGCCGAAAGTCGTGCCCCCATTTCGAAATGCAATGTGCTTCGTCTATCACCCACGCTCCAATCTCGCGCTGGTCGAGCACCCTTCGCAGCGATCGGTTGCGCAATTGCTCAGGTGAGACGAGAAGAATCGCAATGTCTCCGAGCCGAACACGGTCGAGCACGTCAGCGCGCTCCGGCAGCGACAGCAGACCGTTGACCGCAGCGCAGGAAGATATGCCGCGCGCCTCGAGCCCGGCGACCTGATCGGCCATCAATGCTACGAGCGGAGAGATGACTACAGTAAGTGCGCCGGTTTTGTGGTGACGCGACAAGGCAGGGACCTGGTAGCAGAGAGATTTGCCAGTGCCCGTGGGAAGAATTCCAAGCACGTGCTCGCCGCGCATCGCAGCTTCAACTATCGCCTGTTGCAGTGAGCGGCCATCTTTGCCCGCGGGCTCTGGCCGGAACTCATCGAAACCGAACCAGCGCTGGAGGCCTTTTCGTGCATTGTGCTCATCATTGCACCACAAACAGGACGGATCACTACACGCAGTGTCTCGCAATTGCCGGACGAGCAGGGCCGCTTTGGGAAACTGATGGCGCACCCATGGCGGCATAACGGAATTGCCTCCGGAAACCGATAACCAGGCGAGCGAGTATGCAAGACCCCAGCCATGATTCGCCCGATCCGCGATGACGTTCCTGACATGCGTCTTGCATGCGAGACCTGATAGGAATAGTTCGATTGCAGTGTGAGCCTCTGCATCTGCCGGTCGCGGCTTCCCGCGCAATGATGAAAAGAAGGCGTCAAAACCGCTCCGCACCGTTTACAGTTGTCAACCAATGCCAGGCGAGGACAAGATCAGGAGCCTTTCTAATGACCGTCTGAAATGCTTCGATCTGATCGCGAAACAGTTCGAGTGCGATTCGCGCATCAAGCTCCGGATCGTTCAATTGCCCACGCCGGAGCTGCGGGTCCCGGTAATGCTTCACCAGATGGTGGTACGGATTTCGAGGGAATGCGAGAGGGTTGAGGAGAAGAGTATCGAGGGATGGCAGCTTCAGTAGTCGCAGGTCAGGCTTTGCTGCGGCCAGGAACGGGAGGTCAAATGCGAGGAGGTTATGCCCAAGCAGAAAAGTAACGCCGCTCGAGAAATCATCGAGATCTCGCGAGTGCGGATGCCAGATCACCCTTATGAAATACGTAGGATGCGCCCGTGTCGCCCCGTACCGCGGCAAACCCGTATATGCGGCCGTCGCGTGCACCCACCTCGAGATCGATCGCCAGACAGCCGGCAGGGAGATCGGCAACTTCGAGCGATTGCTTCACTATAACGTCAATGATGCATACAACATCTTCACGATTGCCGACCCTGGGAGCGCCGGCCTCCCGGCCGGCCACGAGCCGCGAAGCGTGCGAGTCTTCAGCACAAGGACTCTCCACGACTCGCACGCTTCGCGGCTCGTGGCCGGCCGGGAGGCCGGCGCTCCCAGGGCTACGCGTAATCCTGGTGGAGGCGTAAAACCACCCAACAGTTCGCCGAGTTCCGCAGGCGATATCAATGGTCGTTCCGTCTTCGAGTAACGGACCCATTATCTGAATTCCGACTGGAAGACCACCTTTCGTCCGTCCAACAGGCGCGACGGTTGCCGGGCATCCAGTGAGAGTTGCGAAACATATCCATCGTGTCTGATCGCGATATTCCCGCTCACCCTCTGTAGTCGCCAGCTTGCGCGATAGAACGTCTGGATTAGCATTGTTATGAGGAAACGCCGGAACGAAATCTACTGGTGACAGGAACGCATCGAACTCTTTGAAGTATTCCTGCCACACGGCCCTTGCTCTGTATCTCATCTCCTGCTGATTTGCCCAGGCGCGATACGAAGCGACTCCGCCGAGCACCCAGGGGTCTTTCACTCCACTCTTTGCCGCATCCTCCAGTTGTTTCAATGCCTGCGGAGGCGATCCCGCGTTGATGACAGCCGAAAGCAGAAACATATAGGTGTCGTACATGCGAATTTGCGTCTACGCCCTTCGGCCAGCCTTCGATCAGGGTTACGCCCTTTTTCCGCAAGGCATCGATGGCGTTGGCAAGCAGCAGCTTTTACCTGCGAGTCGACAGGGCAGAAAGGATCGTCAATCAAGAATCCGATCTTGTAATCACTCAGCTTTGTCTTGCGCGCCGCTGGCATCGACCAACGATAGGCGATCGCATCAGATTTGGCCGGACCCGCTACCACACCCAATTCGAGCTTCAGGTCCTCAACGCTGCGGGCGAGAGGCCCGGCGACTGGTAGTTCGGACGGAGAGAGGACTCCCGGCGGTGGAGGGATGTGACCATCTAACGGGACAAGATCCAGGGTGGGCTTATGACCGAAGAGCCCGCAGAAGTGACTGGGGATTCGAATCGACCCGCCGATGTCGCTGCCGATCTCGAGAAATCCAAGACCTGCGGCCAGCGCTGCGGCGCCACCTCCAGTCGAGCCTCCCGGCGTTCGCGTAACATCCCACGGATTGTTCGTTACTCCGGCAATCTGATTGTATGACTGCCAGTCTGCAGCAAACTCGGGCAGATTGGTTTTGCCGACGATGATCGCTCCTGCAGCTCGGAGTCGCGCAACCACGATCGCATCCGCTTTGGGTACGTAGTTCTCGAGTGTCTTTGAGCCGCAGGTTGTTCTGATCCCTTCGGTTGCGAATGAATCCTTGACCAGAATGGGCAACCCATGAAGTTTGCCCGAAGCTCTTCCCGCTGCGCGCGCGTCATCGGCCTTCTTTGCCTGCTCCATTGCCTGGTTCTCGATCAACGTGATAAACGCGTTGATCTTCGGGTTGTATTTATGGATTCGTTTGAAGACATGCGCGGTCAATTCGCGAGAAGAGATCACCCCGGTTCGCATCGCCTCGACGGCACGCGACGCCTCGCCGAAGTCCGGATCGAACTTCTTTGCCTGAGCGTCAGCACGCTGCAATCGACTGATAAAGGGAAATGCGACAGTGGCAGATGTCGCAGACTTCAGGAATTTACGGCGTGTATTGCCTTGGTTATTCATGGCTTTACATCCTTGTTATCGAAGTGCGCTAAGCTCCGAACGAGCCGTGTCGGCCCTCACCTCGTGCAAAGCGTGCAGCTCCGTCCGATGCGCCGGCTTTGAGTGAATTCATGCCGTGTCGGAGCTCATTCGCGAGCGCCTCATCAAACGAGAGATCGAATTGTTCATATGCTGACATGCGATCTTCGCGTAAACAGACTTGCGGAAACGCTGCGATTTCGCGTGCCAGCCGCTCGGCTTCGACGCGCGCCGTACCTGCTGGCACGACGCGGTTGACTAGGCCCATTGTTAGAGCTTCCTGTGCGTCGACGGGTCGGCCTGTAATAATCAGATCGAGCGCTCGACTTAAGCCAATCAGACGTGGAAGGCGAATCGTTCCTCCATCGATGAGGGGGACGCCCCAACGCCTGCAGAATATGCCCATGACAGCGTCTTCTTCAGCTACGCGCAGATCGCACCACAGCGCCAACTCCAAACCTCCAGCAACAGCGAATCCGGAAATTGCTGCGACGACGGGTTTGCTGAGAAGCATTCGAGATGGACCCATTGGACCGTCGCCATCGGCCGCGACGCGATTGCCGTTGCCTCCAGCAATGGCTTTCAGGTCGGCTCCAGCGCAGAAAGTTCCGTGATCACCGTAGAGCACGGCGACGGAAGCCGCCGAATCAGAATCGAACTCAAGAAATGCACCGGCGAGAGCCTCGGCGGTCGCTCGATCAACCGCATTGCGCACATCCGGCCGGGAGAGAATGATGGTCGTAACGTTGCCAGCCTTTTCGACTTTAACGTTCATAGCTTCCCTGGACTAGACATTTGCAAAAGCGTTAGCTGCGGGACGCGTCGCCTGGGCGCCGCGGCAAGCTAAAGACGGAAGCCGCCGAATCAGAATCGAACTCAAGAAACGCACCGGCAAGAGCCTCGGCGGTCGCTCGATCAACCGCATTGCGCACATCCGGCCGCGAAAGAATGATGGTAGTAACGTTGTCAGACTTTTCGACTTGAACGTTCATAGCTTCCCTGGACTAAGGATAAGCGCAAAAGCGTTAGCTGCGGGACGCGTCGCCTACGGCGCCGGCGGCAAGCTAAAGCTTGAACTCAAACCTCATGTGTTCGAGTTCAAGCTTTAGCTTGCTCGCGGCCGAAGCGGCAGCGGACTTGGAGTTTGGCCAAAAAAAGGTCAAGTATCGGCATATAAAGTCAGATTCTTCGAGAAATTTGGTGGTAGAAGCCGTGAAACAGACGTTTCGTGTGTCTCTTTGCGGAGCAAGGTCACGATATCGAGAAAAGATGGTCGTTTCGAGTTCTTTCGCCATCGCGGATGCATGACGAAGTTGTCAGTTCTCCCTGGCCCGAATTCGCGGAGTGCAGCCAAGAGCAACATGCTGTATGAAGCGACCGCCAATGCAGGATGACGCGGGACAGATTTAACTGACCGCACCTGGGCTTCACCTACGCCAAGAATATCTTTCTGATCACGATGATTGACTTCAATCTGCCATCTATCAAAACACGCCTGAACCAGCAATTGGATTTCGGTCTCGGAGTCGGTGGTGAGGAAGTAAGCCGGCTCGCGGTAGTTCGTTCGCGAGTTTTTCGAGAGTTTGTAAGGTACCGGAGCTATCACAATCAGGCGGACTTCCGCTTGCCCCCTCCCCGCTTCCAAAGAACTTCTTTCATCTCTTTGAAACGAACGAAGCGTCTCTTACCTCCAAGATAGACCTGTCCCCGCTTCCATTCATTGTCCTGCTGTCGTACTTGTTCGGGAGTGAAAACGTGCTCATCGTACTTTCGTCGTCCTCCCTCGGGAGCCTCCAGACAAAGTCGTGCATCCTTTCGACAGCGAGCAATCACACTCGTCCGGTCGAACTCGGACCTAAAGACCGTCCGGTTACAGAAGCTCCCATCTCCCACAATGATCAGCAATCGACTCTGACCATGTCTTTTGTCGATGCTGGTGCGCAAACCGCGAATCAGTTCCACAGCATAAGTCGAGAGGTTTCTCTCTTTTTGCTGTCGTCGATAGTCGGCCCACACCTCTTCAGTCGCTCGTTTACCTGGCTTCTTCAGAGGTGGTGCCTCCTGAAACCTCACAGGAACACCCCGAGGCGGGAAATCACCCTCGCGGTAGTGGGGAAACAAGATCGATGCTGCCAGAAAACGCAAACCATACATGAAATTGACGTGGAAAGGCGGGGACAACGGGTCGCGTTGCCAACTCACACCCGGAATCTTTCTCCCGGTCTTTCTGAGTTTCGTATCGTCAAGCGCCACGGATATCGGCCCCTTTCGGTATCGGCCCAAATATTCGTCAATCACCGGATCAAACAATCGCGTCGCATCCCAGTTACTCCGCGAGAAGATTCTATAATCAGCCGTCCAATCACCATCACCGCGACCAAGGGCGCACAGCGTTCGAGTGATTGTTCGGCGACCGAACACACAGGGCAGAGCCATCGCATGCTCGATCGCACGACGATGGGTCCGACTGTGCGAGAAGACTCCTCGCCAGGATCGCTCAAGGAGGGTCGGAACTGGTCAATAAGCATGCCTATTGCCCTCCTTTCAGTCCGAAAACATTCTTCTCCGAGCGAACGAAACGATCTCTGCGCGAGACCTTCTTAGCCAGAGCCGAGACAAACGAATCTCGCTCAACAATCTGGCCATGCACCTTCTCGATTCGTTCGATAATCTCACTCATGTGCAAAGATCGGCCAGCGCGCTTGAGTATGTCATATGCCATGTCAACTTGGGACATACCTTTGCGCTGCGGTCTGGCTCAGCTGCCCCGGCTTCGCAGCCGGCGAACGGCCTTGAGCTGGGCTTCAAGCGACACCTCGATGGCGTGCAATACTGCAGCCTCAATCGCATCTTTTTCCATGGCGAGATCCTCCATTCGACAACCGACAGAGGTCGCCGGAAAGGAAAATCTCACAGACAGGTACGTATGTCAAGAAATAAATGACTTAACATACCTAATTGGCC
>CAWEYR010000006.1:0-47035 GCA_963813345.1 uncultured Acidobacteriota bacterium
AGGTTGAAGCCGTCGATGTGGTTCTTGAATGTCCTGCCTGCTGCCTTGTGTCCCTTGAGCAGCTTTTCCTTGACATCTGGCTCGCCCGCGATGGCAAGCAATGTCGGCAGCCAGTCGTGGTGCTGAACGATCTCGTTTGAGACCACGCCAGCCTTTATTTTGCCGGGCCAGCGCACCATCATCGGAATGCGAAATGCGCCCTCCCAATTGGTGTTCTTCTCGCTGCGAAACGGCGTCATCGCGCCATCTGGCCAGGTATTCATGTGCGGGCCGTTGTCAGTCGAGTACATGACAAAGGTATTTTCAGTAATCCCCAACTCATCAAGCAGGTCGAGCATTTCGCCGACATTCTTGTCATGATCGATCATCGTGTCGTGATAGGGCGATTGCCAACGGCCAGCCTGGCCAAGGCTCTCCGGCTTCGTATGCGTGAAGAGGTGCATATGCGTGGTGTTGAGCCAGACAAAGAACGGCGTGCGGGCTCTATGCTGACGCTTGATGAAAGTCTTGGCCGCGGCTACAAACTCGTCGTCACAGGTTTCCATCCGCTTCTTGGTTAGCGGTCCTGTATCCTTGATCCTCTGCTTGCCTACCCGGCCCCATCGAGGGTGCTCGGTAGGGTCATCCGTGTCGGTCGCCCACGAGTGCATTACGCCACGCGGTCCGAAGTTTTTGCGGAAGTTCGGAAAGTCTTTTTGCGGCGGGTAGTCGTACATTTCCGGCTCCTCTTCGGCGTTGAGGTGATAAAGGTTTCCGAAGAATTCGTCGAAGCCGTGAGCGGTCGGGAGGTACTTGTTGAGGTCACCAAGATGATTCTTGCCGAACTGGCCGGTCGCATATCCATGGTTCTTGAGGAGCTCAGCGATCGTCGCATCTTCCGCCTGCAGGCCAATGGGTGATGCCGGGAATGCCAACTTTTGTCAGGCCGGTGCGGTAACCACTCTGCCCGGTGATGAACGACGCGCGTCCCGCAGTGCAGCTTTGTTCGCCATACGAATCGGTGAACAGCATGCCTTCGTTAGCGATCCGATCAATGTTCGGCGTTTGATAGCCCATAAGACCGCGTGTGTAACAGCTAAGGTTCGCGATGCCGATGTCATCGCCCCAGATGATCAGGATATTGGGCTTATCTGTTGGTTGTCTTGTTGATTTGGTTGCTTTGGTTGCTTTGTTGCTTCGGTTGCTTCGGTTGCTTCGGTTGGTTTCGTTCCTTTCGTCTGTTTTGCCATATCTTTCTCCTGTCAAACACGTAAAGAAACCACTCCCCAAAGAGAAGCGGCACCAAGAGGCATTTTTTCGAACAAGTGTGCTCCAGGGGCCTCTTCCCTGCAGCACGCTGGTGAATCGTTATTTGTGAAACAGGCGGGAGATTGGCTTACCAGCCTGCGGGTTGGCCTCGCCATATTCAAGATTCAAAAAGCGGCACAGCGTTGCCGCAATCTGATTCTGGTAAAACGTCTCGGAGTTCCTCCACTCCCCACGTAAGGCTACATCAGGGCTGATTATAGCCGCCCAGATATACTGAGCTTCGGGCACCTTCTCTCCGTGATCCGTCCAGTCCCTGGTTGTATTCCCTCGACCATGATCCACGGTAATGATAATCGACGTTTTGTCTCGATACTGCGGTGTGTTTTGCAGATATTCCCAGAGCTCTTTTAACTGGCGATCATTTCTGGTGAGTGATCCCAGCACGTGCGCGTATTGACCTTCGTGCGCCCAGTCGTCGGTTTCGCCGAGCGCGATGTAGAGCACTCGTGGATGATAGGCCTTCATGTGCGCCATTGCGAAACGCATCGTGAAATAATCAAAGCGAACACTGTCCCAGGGACTTAGCTTTTCGTCCTGGAGCTTGCTCAACACCTGGATTTCAGGATCGGATGATTCGTATCGTTCATGTCCGGCATTGATCGTGATCGCGCCTTCTTCGTGCTCGGCGATCCAGTTGAAGACATCCCACGAACCGAACGCGGCAACCTGCTTCGAGTCAAGCTTGAGTTTCTTCTTCAGAAACTCGAGCACGCTTGGATAAGGATTGCGTTTCCGGTCGTTGCTGTTGATGACATCGTCGTGAGCCTGTCCAGTCAGAATCTCTGAATAACCCGGATATGAGAACCACATCTTGTTCGTGGTCATGACGGAGCTGCCCAGACTGCGATTGCCGGCTATCGAGCCGTGCTCCTTCATGAGAGTCGTCCAGAAAAACGGCATCAGCTTTTCGCGGCGCTCGCTTGCAGTGCTTGCCCAGTACTGTTTGTAGAGCGGCGAATCTTCGACCTTGCCACGACGAGTCTTGTCCTTGAGAATCTCAAGATCGAGCCCGTTGAAAATCTCCTGGGTTCGCGCACCATCAAGTGTGATGAGAATTACGTTCTCGGTCTTGCTTTGCGCGAAGATGAGCAGAGACAGAACAAAAAGTACCGGCAGGGCCAGGAGTGTGTGTTTTGTCATGATTTCACCTTGTGCGTAGAATACGACAAGGTCGCCCAGCTTGCCCACACGTGAGGAACCAATCACTTGAAGCTAAATCTGATTCGCGAGCGAATGAGAAACCAGCGACTCCTGCGAACTGAGTTTCAGAAGCCTGAGCAGGTGGTTGCATGGCTTTGTGCAGTGCAATCGCAGGATTACACCGGCGCCAAGTGGGCGCTTGGACAGCGGACACAGGGTGCAACTGATGACGTGGTAGAAGAGGCCTTCAATGCAGGTCGAATCCTTCGCACTCATGTCATGCGTCCGACGTGGCATTTTGTCGCTCCCGCAGACATTCGCTGGATGCTCGAACTGACTGCACCGCGATTGCTTGGTTTGAGCGCGGGTTACTACCGCAAAGTCGAGCTTGACGATGCGATCTTTGCTCGGAGCAGGAAGATTCTCGAAAAGGCACTCAGAGGAGGCAGGCATCTGACGCGCAAGGAGCTCGGGGATGAGCTTGGACGGACGGAATCACAGCGAGCGGGCTTCGTCTTGGTTTCTGATGATGCGGGCCGAGCTCGACCGCGTCGTCTGCAGTGGTGCGCGCCGCGGAAAGCAGTTTACATATGCACTGTTTGACGAACGTGCACGCCAACAGCCGAAAGTTGCACGCGATGAGGCTCTCGCGGAACTGATTCTCCGATATTTCTCCAGCCACGGACCCGCAACGATCCGAGATTTTGTCTGGTGGTCAGGACTAACCGCGGTCGATGCGAAGGCGGGGATTCAGTCTCTAAACGGCGTACTTGTAAGTGAGACGATCGGAGAGCGAACCTACTGGTTCAATGAGCAGGCGAAACCCGCGCCACGCGTGTCGCCATCCGCGAGCCTGGTGCCGAACTACGATGAATACCTGATTGCCTACAAAGACCGCGACCAGGGAGTGTTCGGGTTGGACGTCAGCCAAAGTAAGCTGCCAGCCTTTGACGCTTATGCCCATTTCGTCGTGATTGATGGTCTCTTGGCGGGCACCTGGCGACAAGCAGAGAAGTCCGGATCGATCACTGTCAAAGTGACTACATTTGCTCGGTTGAGCGAGACGCATAGGCGAGCGCTGGTGCTGGCGGGAAAGCGGTTGAGCAGGTTTGTTGGGACGACTGTGGAGATAGTGACGTAGCGTGCCTGGAGCGCGGCGTCTCGCCAGCGCGTGGCTACGAGTAAACGTGCTGGCGAGACGCCAGCGCTCCCCAGCTCCCAGGCGCCTGGCTTGCTTGCCGATCTTGTCGGAGATGAAGAAGAGTGACTTGATCGGCACGACACCGAAGACTCGATGATCTCCGACGGCCTGTATCCCGGCGGACGCCATACACCCGCATCGCGAACAATCAGGGTCACCGCCAAATTGACACGGCGTAATCATCCCCTGGAGGTCTGCAGTAATGTTCAGCGTCGTGCGCGAGAAGATGCATTCATTCGGAGTCTGCGGTGGCTTCATGTAACCTTTGACCACTGAATCCGGCAATTCCATCTTGGGAAATGCGTCGCGCAAGCGGACCAGCTCGGTCAGGACCTCATCGCGCTGTTGGAATGTCAGAATCTCCTCGCCTTCCGCACCTTTCTGAGGAGTGAAAAGACTGAACCAGATTTTCGTTACTTCATTCCTGCTCGACCAGAAATCGAGGAACTCTTCAAAGTACCCCGGACGATCGGTCATCTGGCCTGTAACTGTGCAGTGAACAGTGACTGAATGCCCCTTGATGTTTTTCAGAATGCGCTCGTACGTTGCAGGTTTACGCCGCTCATCGTGCTCTGGCTGCAATCCGTCAATCGAGACGCGAAATAGTGAGACCCCTGATCTCAGCCCACGAGACCGGTATTTCGCGCACAGCACTGGTAACAAGCTGAACGCTGATCCCCATCTCGCTTAGCCTGGGCAATAACACCTCGAGCTCCCGAAAACGAACCAGAGGCTCTCCACCTACGATGAGACATGAAGAGGGCGGTGCCGGCGAACCAGATCGAGCACACCGTCGATCAGCTGCTGCCCTTTGTAGTCAGAAAGGACACGCAGAGGACCGAGCTCGCCCAGGTGATCCGGCTCATACGCATAACAGCCAGGACATTTAAGCGGACATTCTCTGGTGATTTCGATTGAGAGGGTGGGATGATAACCAGTAAGTATCCGTCCCCAGGCGCGGGCGAGTGTGCTGACTTTCATTTCCGGTTCATTCCCCTTGACCCGGACCCACTATATACACGAAAGATGCACAAAACAACGTCACTTCGATTGGTTCTCTCGTATCCAACGAAGAGCGATTGGCGCGATCGCACCCGCTACTAGACCGGCCGTTACACCGACATATGATTTATCGAACAGCAGTTGCTCGAACCAAGAGTCGACACACAACGCCAGGGCCAGACTACAGGTCAATCCGCGATCGCGTAGCGCCAGCACTCCTGGGAGTGTCCCTTGCGACTCGACTCATTTTCTCCCTTCGTACCCGGCGTTGAAACGCACGGACTTGCATCAGTGAGCCGCTCCGCGACGAGCCAAGTCGTCTGAATCCTGCCGGCCAGAGGCCGGCTTAGGCCGGGCTGGAGCAACGCTCCGGAGTCCGGCTCCCGCTACGTTACATGCCTAAACGGTAGAGATGGGTTTGACTGCGAATGAAGATCGAGCCGCTCGAGACCGCCATTGAAGCCAGCGTCTGTGCCATCGAGTTGATTCTTCGCAATCGCCTTGAACTCTTTGCCTGGCGCAATCACGACCGACTCACCCTCTTCGCTGAGAAAGTATATTCGGCCGTCGGCGTAGAGCGGTGAAGCTGAGTGATTTCCTCCAACACGGACCTGCCAGTGCGGTGTGCCGGTCTTTACATCAATACAACTCGCGATTCCGTTATCGCTGATCATGTACAGTTCTTCACCAACCAAGCAGCGGAGACGGGGTCAACGACACACCGCGGTTAAGCGTCCACGCGATGTGTGACTTCGTAACATCACCGCGTCCATCCACGCGGACCGCAAGCAGCGATGGCTGCTGAAATCCCGTACAGATGAAGACCACACCGTTGCCGAAGACCGGTCGAGGCACATTTGAAAACCCGTCGCCGTACTTCACCTGCCACAGCTCCTTCCCTGTGCGAGGCTCGTACGCAATCGCGCGGAATGCTCCCGGACTGATAACCTGATCGCCAGCCGGAAGCCGCACTACAAGCGGCGTGCTATAAGCCTGATGACCCTGCCGTGCCTTCTTCCAGCGGACCTTGCCTGTAATCTTATCCAGTGCTACTACGAACTGAATGTCCTGGCCATCACAGCTGACAATCAGAAGATCATCGTAAATGACTGGCGACCCGCCGGGGCCATGCCGCCCGTTATCGTATTCGAGCCGCGTCTTCCAGATGATCTCACCCGACGCCGAAAGGCTCGCTGTGCCGTACGCTCCGAAATGTACGTAGACCCGATCTCCATCAAGCACCGGGGTAGGCGATGCCTGGCTGTTCTTTTGATGTATCTGTCCTTTTGACACACGGAAGACTTCGACGTCTTGAACGATTGCGCCGCTCTTGATATTGACTGAGATCGCGCGCAATGACCGCCCTTCTTCAGTTGCGGTCGTGAGCCAGATTCGATCGCCCTGAATTGCAGGTGAGGACCATCCTTTCCCCGGAATCGCACTCTTCCATTTGACGTTTGTGCTCTCGCTCCACGTCAGAGGGAGCCCGCGTGCATCCGAGTGACCCTGTCCGCCAGGACCACGAAATTCAGGCCAATCACTCGCGGGAATGAGCAAAGATCAGAAACAGACAAAACAGCATCGGTTTCATTTCGTGGCATGGAGCCGATTTGGAGTGCGCGCTGGCGCCTGATCTCGCACGGAGACTCGTCAGAAGACTAAAGTTCGGCGCCAAGGCCGCACTCCAATTCTGCGCTCCAGGCTAGCGTTTCTTCGGTGGAGCGGCCGGCTTCGGTGGAGCTCCAGTATCGAGATCGACCGGCGCGGGATATCCCTTGCCAGCCAATGCTCCGATTTCGATGGCGACCTCTTTCTTACCTTTGTACTGGCGAGTCACCTGACCCTCCGCACTTTTTTTCGCTGTCGCAGCGGAGCTTTGCGGGCTGCCCATAGCCTTAAGCGCTGACATCACCTGAGTGCGTTCCTGCTCGGTCAGATCGCTGAGCGTTACTCCGTAAACTCCCAGCACCGCCTCGAGGTTTTCAGGAACGTTTGTGTCACGGTCATACACATCGCGGAAGATGCGAAGCTTTCCATCTTCCACCGCAATCGTCTCATATCGCAACTCAATCGGAACAACGGTATTCAGCTTGATGGATTTTGTCTCTGTCGGGGCCTTCTGGTAACGCGCAATCTGTTCGTCGGAAAGCTCCAGGCCTGCCAGGTCGGCCAGCGCCTGCGTGAAGCTCTGTACCTGTTTGTTCGTCATGCCCACACAACCGTGCGACGCGAAAGTGCCGATTCTTGCCGGAGGTTTGCCCCCATGAATCAGCGAAGGCATGCCAATCGGAATCTTGATCACGCCCAGCGGATTGAGTTTGTCGCCCGCCGCGATCTTCTCCCCAACTTTGACCTTGTTGGACCCTTCGACCCACGGCTCATCAGGAGGTACCCAGGTCGGATTGAAAACGATCGAGCTGGCCTTACGCATACCGGTAGGCAATGGAAACTCCGGATATCCGATTGCAACCTTGAATGACTTGATCAGCTGTCCATGACGAAACACATCCATACGATAAGCAGGAGCGTTGACGATAACCCGCGTATCGCCGGGAGCCGTGTACGGAGCGCTCGGTGTCAGCGCGATGCCGGCAGCGCCCGTGGCAGATGATGGCGATGCTGTCGGAGACGGCGACGAGGAACCTCGTGGGTCGAGCGTCGTTGGCAGAGTCGGCGTTGCAAGCGGGACCGCACTTGCTTCGTCACCGCCTCCATCGCCGGCGGCTCGCCACCTTTCAAGAGCCAAACCCGCTATCTGTTGAGCCTTTTCAGCGCCAACAATGGCAGAGAGTTTTTCCGAAGCGATCTCGCCGGCAGCCAGCGTTCTCCCTCCCTCATCTCCGGATTCGCTCGCCCGCATACTCGATGTCTCGGTGCGCACAGTCTGCCGGATTTGAGCAATCTGCTCATCGCTCAACTGCAAATCTGTCTTTAGTCTCTCAGGGAATCTCCGGTCGACGAAAAAGAGAGCATCAAGTAAAGGCAAAGTGATCGGCAACTCTCTGATTCTGACTATTGGCGTAGGTGTCGGAGCGGGTGTCGCTGAAGGCGTAGGCGAAGGTGACGGCGCGTTTAGCGTCACGTCCTCGCAGGCCGCAAACGCCATGGTCAGCGCGAACACGCAGATTGCACCAAATGTTACCGAGGACAACTTAGTTTTCTTCGTCATGTGTCTCCGTCAATTTATTGTTAATCATTCTACTGTTAATCACGTCAGCGTTTATCGCGCAACAGTGGATACGGGTTGATATTCGCCCCTTCCCAGTACCGCTTCGGATCGGTAGATATCCAGATTGCAAAATGGAGATGATAGTTCCCGGCTCCTGCATTTCCTGTATCGCCGACATAACCTATCGTTTCACCCTGCGTGACGATCTGTCCTTCTTTCAGATTGTCAGCGAAGCGGTCGAGGTGCGCGTAGTAAAAGACCAGTCGTTCATCGACCGAGGTCTGGTAAATCGTTATACCACCCTTGTCGCTCCAGAAGAGCTTGACGATTCGGCCGCCTGCCGCAGCGACCACCGCGGTGCCCTGTGGTGCCATGATGTCAATCGCGTTGTGCGCGCGCGTTTCCGAACGAGACGTCTACAAAAGTGTCTCGCAATTGTTCCGGCTTCACACCGGCTACCGGAATCACCAGCTTCGGGATGGCAAACGAAAGTTCTACCGCTACGCTTCTGACCAGCAGCGACAGGTGTCGGTTGCGCGTCGGGTGGCAGTGGAGCCGTTGGAGAGGGTGCGGGAGAAATCGCTGGTGAAGCAGTCGCTCGAGGCGCATCCGTGCGAGGTGAAGGCGTCGCCGCCGCAACTCTCGCGACAGAACTCGAGATCGGAACAAGTGAACCGGAAAATGGATGGAGCGGTGGAAATGTCAGCCACATCACTACGGCGAAGATTCCACTCATAGCGACAACAAACACGGCTACCGACAACCATATCGACGTTCTGTTCAAAGGTCTTCTTCTCCTTCCCGCAGTACCCCCTCTTGCTCAAGCAAGTTGCAAGCCGCTACATACAGTCCTGTCAAGGTCGCTTTAATAAATATCAAATGACAATGACAAAATAGAAAATAAACTTGACAAAAAGTAAAGTCTTCCTTTACATTACTCTTGATGAACAAATGAATCGACTTGAGGAGGTATGACATGCACACAAAAAGTGCCAAAGCACCTGTCGGGTTCCTTGTTTCGTTGACGCTGGTAATCCTCAGCGTGATCGTAGTTTCCTGGTTGTTGGGCAGTTACGAGATGAGTGTCTCTCTGCGACTTGCGCTTGCGGTCATCCCACCAACCATCTGGGTATTCTGTCTTATCTTCTTAATGCGTCTCTTGCGGCAGCTGGACGAGCTTCAACGGCGAATTCACCTTGAGGCATTGGCGATAGCCTTTCCAAGTCTTGCGGTCGCGATTCTCACGTGCGAGTACCTGAGAAAGGCCGGATTCATCACCTCACTCAAACCGGATCATGTCCCATGATGATGATGGCTTTGCTGCTGACCAGCTATCTGATCACGTGGAGGCGCTATCAATGAAGAACCGTCTTCGCGTAATTCGTGCCGAACGAGACTGGTCGCAGGCCGATCTGGCGGACCGGCTTGGCGTCTCCAGGCAAACCGTCAATGCAATCGAGAACGGAAAGTATGATCCGAGCCTTCCACTCGCCTTCAAAATCGCTCGCCTCGTGAATCAGCTGATCGAAGAGGTCTTTCAGTACGATGAGACCGATGAGAACTCGTAATTTGGAGCGCGGCGGCTTGGCGCCGCTTTAGTCTCCCGCCGAGTAATCCGATCGGGAGACTAAAGCGGCGCCAAGCCGCCGCACTCCAATACGGCCTGCGGCGTTAACCGATCCCACGCCATTTCACTAACAGTGCTGCCCACGGGACCTCATCGTAGAGGAGTACCAGAATCCATGCTGTCAGGTAGCTGAAACGCAGCCAGCGATGCCCGGAACCGCAGAGCGCAAGGCCCATCGTCAGCAGCAGCCATCCGAAGCCTGCGACGGGCGCAAATGCATATGTCACCACGCAAAACACGAGCAGAGGCAGATAACGAAGCATCAAAGCGCGACCGCGTAGCGGAATGAAACAACCCAGAACAACGAGAATTTCGAGAATGAGCACGCCCCAGGTTGATATGGTGACAAGCACGCGGAATGCTGTTGGCTCGGCCAGCGCAGGCTCATCCAGTAACTCGGCGCCTTCCGGCAGCGGCTTCAGATACTCACGCGACTCAGCGAGCTGCTGCTTCGTAATGCCACCTAAAAGAAGTGTCGCGCTCTCGAACCGCGCATCGGTGAGCAAAGTTACGCGGAAGAATCGCCCATCGAGGTAATCTGGTGAAAGGAGAGCCTTCCAGATCACCGCCATCAGGAATGCGAATCCGATGAGCAGGAGACTGCTCCGGCGGATCACCTCGGCGCCATCGGCCGCCCCTAGCGCGAGTGCAATCGCAAGACACCAGTATGCGAGCAGATAAACATGGTTGTCGGGAAGCGGCCAGTCCGCGATGATTCTGATCCCGACAAGTGCTGCGAGCGCGTACCACGTAGCGGGCGCGCGCTGCACGCGCGGCAGCGCGATGCTGAGACCCGCGAGCGCAAGGATGAGCGGCCGCACTCCCCACGATCCCATCGGACGCATCAATAGAATGATTGCCGTCAGGGGAAGGACGATCCCGGTCATGCCGAGATCGCTAGCGGGAGTTATCAACCGCTTGATCGACATGCCAGGTAAGACTCCTCAGCTGATGATCTTTCGCGTCGAGAGTCCCGGCCTTGAACTCTGTCCGCCAGACCTCGAGCCTCACCCTTTCGACTGGTCTTCCGTATCTTTGTTCACGGGAAAGGACCGCTTGCCCAAGTCCAATGAGCATAGCGTCTGAAGGGAAGAGCTGCGCCCGGCCAGCTGCGAACTCCTGCGAGGGTGCGATTTCGAGCTCTTCGGATCGCCCGGGCGCCTCGACAAAGACGCGGACGTAGCGAAACGCAGTGCCATCAGTTGTCGCGAACATGCCAAAGCCGCCGCCCTTCCACGGGCTAAGAGCGGCGGTCCTGGCGAGGACGATCTGTACGCTCGCGACAACGATCAGCAGAAGAGCGGGGAGCCAGACGCGCCACTGATGGCGCATTGCAGTCAACGCGGCGCGGTGAAGTGGCTCTCGCATTCCACGAATCAATTAACGCGGCGGTGCTACAACCTGATAGGCGACCTCTCCACCGTTCATGACCCGCGCGTAATAAGTGTTCTCATAGAGCCAATAAGTTGTACCAGCGACGACGACTGTCGTAGCTGCGGTGGGTGGGCGCGCGAGCATCGTCCCGACGGCAATTGCGGTAGTAACGCCCGCGACCGCTCTCCATGCCTCGTAGTCCTCATAGCGGTTTCCAACGACGACCGAGCCGTGGCGGCCAACCGCAGCGACGCCTTCCTCGCCGGCGACTACAGCTCCGTGCCGTCCGACGGATGCATTGACGTCGATGTCGCCCTGGACTGTAGCGCCATGTCTTTCCGACGGCGGCGTAGCCTTCATCGCCTTTGACGACCGTATTACCATGCCTGCCAGTAGCAGCAGCAGCATTATCGCCCTTGACGGCCGCACCCCCCTGCCTGGTTGTAGCAGCAGAAGCATTATCGCCCTTGACGGCCGTACCCTGCCGTCCACTGCGGACCTGACCCGAGACACTCACCCAGGCCAGCCCGGCGATCAGAGCGAGAGCGACGGTTGAAGTGATTAACGCGTAACCATTGAGTCGTTTCTTTGTGTTCATTTCGTCAGTTCCTCCTTCCTTACTTCTTTGGTGTTGCGGCGCCTTCTTTAGCCGCCTTGGCTTTTTCTTTGAGGTCTTGAATGGCCGCGCCAGCGCGTTCTTTAGTCTCCGCGGCTTTTTCCTTGAGGTTAGGAATGACCGCGCTAGCGCGTTGAATCACCGGGATGCCCTCGTAATCGGCGGGCACATTAGGAGCAAAAGTTGCATCGGTGACTTGTGGCGAGAGGTTCCAGTCCTTGAGCAGGATTGTCGACTTCGGCTGGCCGCGTCGCGCCTTGTAAGTGATGTCAAGCTTTTTTGGCAGTGGATCACCGGATGATGGTATCCAGATCGAAAAATCAACATTCGGGTGCTGATATGCAAGCACGTTGCAGTCAACGCCGTCGATTGTTTCTTTCCGGTCCCAACCGCCCGTTGTCTCCGCGCTAACGTACGAACCTTGCGGATCGAGCGTAAGAAGGTCTGCCACCGGCAATGGGATGCCGTATTTGCTGGTAATTACGTCGGCTGTCTCGTCGAGCGTGGGTGGAGCGCCGAATTGGCCGAAGACCTTCTCCTTGTGTGAGACGAGCGTCACCTTTTTGCCATCGTAGAATCCCTCGAGGTCACGGTCGCCCGTGGTCTTGAACCACAATCGGTCTGGTCGCCTCAATGCAAGCTGACGGTTCACATTGTGCTTGACCTTTTCATTGTTGCGCCGCACGCGTTCAACGGTCTCGGTTGTTGAAAACGTGACCGCTTGCGCCGACTTGAGCTTGTCGCTCATCGCGGTAAGGATCGCTTTGCCCTCCGCCCGTTTCTCCTCAGCTGTCACCGGCGCTGCTGGAGGTTTTGTTGTATCTGGTTTCTCGCTACACGCCAGCGCCGTGAAAGCGGCAAGCAAGGCTGTAATCGCTAATCAGTTTTCTTCTGTAGTTCATGCGGATATCCCTTTCGTCTCGCCAGTCAAATTGGGAAGTGCGAACGGGGGAGCGTCGCGTAGTAGAGCCACGAATGAAAGAATCTCCCCGAAGTGTGAACTCAAAACATCTACGAATCAAGGCCGAAGATGAGCGTTCGCGCGTTTGCGCTCGAGCTCTTCGAGAGTTCGCGGCCAGTCCTCCTTCAGCAATCGAGAGAGCCCGCGATCCGCGAGCAGCCGTCCGCCAGTCTGGCAGGCAGGGCAGTAGTTTGCCTCATTCTCTGCATATGCGATTCGCTGTATCGGTGTATTGCACTTCGGACACGGCTTGCCGAAGCGGCCGTGCGCCGCCATCTCTTCGCGGAAAGCAGTAACTTTTTCTGGAAAGCGTTCCCTGGCCTCGCTTCGAAGTTTGTCGAGCCAGAACCCGAGCGTGCCGTGCACGGCATCGTAAAGTCGTTGAATTTCGGCTTCGTCCATCCGCTTCGTCAGCTTGAGCGGCGAGAGGCCCGCGGCATGAAGAATCTCGTCGGAATAGGCATTGCCGATTCCGCTGAAGATGTGAGGATCGGTTAGTGACCGCTTGAGCGTGTGGTTTTCGCGAGTCAGTGCATCGCGAAAACGATCGAGATCAGCTTCGAGGACTTCAAGTCCTCCTGGGTCGTGAGAACTTAACGCCGCCTCCCCTCGGACCAGGTGGAGAGATGCCCGCTTCCTCGATCCCGCTTCAGTCAAAACCAGAGTTCCGGTCGGAAAATGAAAAGTCGCAAGCGTCAGTCGATTGGGTCGGGCCAGCTTCTCTGATTTCTCTTTCCACTTAAAGCGCCCCGCAATCATCAAGTGAATGACGAGAAAAAGATCCTCATCGAGGCCGATGACGATCCTTTTTCCCAGACGACGAAGATGGGTAACTTTCTTCCCTGTGGCTGCAATCAATGGAGGATCAACTGAACGGAGGACAAAGGGATTGTGAATCTGGATGGCCTCGATGTTTTGGCTTACAACACGAGGCTCGAGGGCTTCGAGGTAAGCCGCAATGTCAGGTAGCTCTGGCATTCAGAAGGCGCGCTTTTAACCACACACTAAAGTGTGAACTCAAACCTCGTGGCCTACGAGGTTTGAGTTCACACTTTAGTGTGTGGTTGCATTGATGTCGTCTAACGTTTGAACTCCAGGCCGAGCCATTCGCCAAAGCGTTCAATCCAGGTGTCTGATGGCAGGTTCTGTTTGCGCATTCCGAATCCATGGCCGCCCTTTGAATACATGTGAAGTTCGGCTGACTTTCCGGCCTGAATCCATTTGCTGTAAAGCTTGATGCTGTCGGCCGCCAGCCCAAGCTGGTCATTGGTAGCTGCGACGATGAAAAGCGGCGGCCCGTCCTTTGGAACATCCGATTCCTTGATCGCGCCCATATAAGGATAGATAGGCGCAACAAAGTCGGGCCGGCTATCACCGGTATAAGCGAATGCGACAGCAGCTGCGACGGTGCCACCTGCAGAAAAGCCCATCAAGCCGACGTGCTGTGGTGAAACTCCAAACTCGCGTGCGTGTTTGCGAACATAGGTCACTGCGGCGATCCCGTCGGCGATCGCTAGCGGTACGACTGGCTCCATGTCCGCTTGCATCTTTTGCGGGTTGGATGACTTCGCCATCATTTCCTGCACTCCGTCGGCGCCGGTCGGAACAAGCCGGTACTTAAGAACAAAAGCAGCGATGCCTCGAGCGTTGAGCCATTTGGCTACATCGACACCTTCGCTGTTGATCGAAAGTGCGTGAAACCCGCCACCCGGACAAACTATGACCGCGGTCTTCTTGTCGTTTGCAGCTTCAGGCAGATAGACAGTCAACGTCGGGTTGACGACGTTTGTGACCACCTGTGTATTGAAGATCGGTGAGAAGTAATCCTTCTCCTTGTGCGTCCACGATTCAGACCCTGGCGCCGCGCCCGAATACAGCGGAATCACTTTTTGAGCATTTGCTCCTGCTGCCAAAACCAGAAGCATACAAACAGCTATCGCAGCATTCGTTTTCATATCTCCCTGAGTTTGGACTTCAAGCTGATTAGCTTGGCATCGCTTTCGTCCGCTAGCATCGTCCACGAGCAAAGCTGCCAAGCTACGCACTCCAAATTCGGCGCTCCAGCTCTGCACCATCTATCTCTGCCCGCTACGTGAGAAAGGCTCTGCACGACTCGTGGCTGGTGCAACACCCACCTGCGGATAATCTGATAGCCTCTCTCTGCAGGCAGAAACCGCCGTCCACCCTGATGGCCGTCCTCTTTGCCTGTCTGAACATTGAGAGGTTTGCGCAGCAGCTTACTCGACTCGATGTCGGTTACGTTGACGCGCTGTTGCAGAGTCATATAGTTCTTCACCATCTTCGGCAACGAGCCATAACCGTTGCCATCAGGCGCTGACAGCTCCATCGAAGGTACGCGGCCCGGCACGCCGTGACATTTGAGACACGACATCTCATCTGTACGCTGGTTCCGGTTGAGTTCCGGCGCCACGTAGTCGTTGAAGTACCGGAAGCTGGAAACAAATTCGGGCGTCAGATTTGGCTGACCTTGCGAATCCTTGAGCCAGACCGCCAGCGGTTCCTTCTTCACGGCATCCTGCAAGTCAGCCATCCACGCTTTCTCATTGCTGCCCTGAAGCGCATTGCGAGCGGCTTCGTTCTTTTCAGTCTCAGCAATCTTCGTAACGCCTGCTTGGATGGTCGGGTCTTTTCTTAGTGCAGTGGTATTGGCCATTCGCAGCGCGATGTTACGGCTCATTACCGGCGTTTCAGGACTGAGCATCTGCACATAAAGCTCGATGGCTCGCGCGCGGGCCGCCGCGACCTCAGGCGGAAGCTGCTGAACTCGCATCGCGGTTGCCTGACGTCTCAACCTCGGGAATCCCATCACCGTAAGATGTTACCCAGCTCACGCCCGGCAGCCAGAAGTGATTGATCAACGGATTCTTCGTTGCGCCGGGGATGAATCGCAGCAACGCGTCGGTGTGCAGATCGGGATTCGCCGCCAGCATCGCGCCCATCCGGTCAGCGATATACCAGTCGGCATCCGGCAATCCCATCGGCCTGACCGCGGCTGCCGCGGCATCGAGGATCTTCTTCATCTCCTCGGCGCCTGGCTCAACATTGAACTTTGGAATCAGCAGCCGGTAAAGCAGCTCGCGTTGTTCGAGGGTCTTTGGTACAGCCCATTTTGCGCGTGCGAAGAGCCGCAGAACAGGCTGCGCGAGCGTCTGGCGCCGATCATAGTCCTGCGCGCCGCGATGAATCTGTTCGACCAGCGGCTCGACCTTCTCCTGCACTCCAGGCAATGTAACCGCGCTCGGATCGGAGACGGCGGCTGCGGCCAGCGTCCGCAACTCTTCAGGGCCATTTGTCGAGTAGTCAATGATCCGGTCCTGCAATGGCTGGTATGCGACATTCGCCGCGCCTTCCATCACAAGCCTGCAGCTCGGGCATGTCAGCTTTGCCGGTGCGATTCCACAAACGCATCGTCGCCTTGCCCATCATCGCGGCACTGCCCTCGGTGATGTAGCCCATCTGCCCGGGACCGCCGTCGCCACCCGAAGTGTTGTAGAACGTCGCGGCGATCGCGACCAGCCGCCGCGCCAGCACGATCTCTTGCACTCGCTCGGAAACGTCTCGTCGTCGAGTTTCTGTTCGAGCGATTTGAAGAGCGCCGAGAGTTCTTTGTACTGATGCTCTTCGCTGCCGTTGGCCTTGTGTCCATTGGCGATGAAGAGCGCGTGGCTCTGGTAGCGGAAACAGTTTTCAACCAGCGCGTTCGGTTCGGGTGAGAGCAGCTTTCGCGTCCAGGCCTGTTGGATCGATTCGCGCATTGGCGGATTCCAGACCCACCATTGCCACGCCGCTTTCGCGGCCCACGCGCGCACGCCCGGATGCGGATCATCATTGAGCGCGCGGTCGAGCAGTCGCGTCAACCGCTGTCTTGTCAAAACGCGGCTCGGTCATCACCGCATCGGCGCGCATACCCAGCGATTTGAGAATGCTCTCGCGCGTCAGGTCGTCGCCTTTTTCATACGCCGCGAAAACGCTTGCGAAGCCCGACGTCATCGAGCAGCGTCTGCTCCATCGCCCACGCCGAAGCGTCGCGCACCATCTTTACCGGATCTCCCATCAGACGGATGAGCGGTGGGACTCCGCGTTCGTTTTGCACTCCGCCCAGAGCCATCGCACCCCAGAAACGAACTTGCGGACTGGAATGCGACGCTGCCTGAATCATCAAATCAATCAGCGCCGGATCATTTGTATGCGACAAGGCGCGAACGCGCGCGATCGCCGCCAACAGCGATTCTCCGCGGCGCGGCACAAAGGCGTCTCGTCGACGGTTTGTCGGGCGTCGACGGGGTAAAGCCGCGCGAGCGCGTGCAGCGCATAGGCCGTCGTAACGAAACCCGTGAGCGCACCTTTGTTCCACCTGCCGTAAGGGTCCTGCGTGCGCAAGCAGCGCTTTGACTCCGCGAGCAACTGCGGGATCATTCGCGTCAAAGCCCAGAGCTTGAAGTGCGATCAGCGCCAGCGCCGTCGGCGCAGGATCGAACTCACCGTTGGTCTTCCACGTCTTGTCCATCACCGCGGCTTTCCGGGATCGAAGCCCCAGGAGCCGTCGGCATTCTGAATCGCTCGCAACCGCGCTTCGTCTTTCTTCAATTGCTCCTGAATCCGGGCCAGGAGATTGGCAGCGTCGGCAGCGCTCTTGAGCTGATACGCCGGGAATTGCGCGGGAGGTGGCTCAGCAGGTTTCCCTGAATCCGACGGTTTAGGTGGAGCGCACTGCTTCGGGCTGCTGTTGCGGGGGTGGTTGCTGCGGCAGCGTTTGTTGAATTGATCGCGCCTTCTCGTTCTGCGCAATGTAATCCTGCGGGAAGAATCGTTTGAAGAACTCGATGCGATGCGAGAGATCGTCCGAGAAGCGCGGGTTCACTCCGAGCATCTTCTCGGCCTTCTCTTCAAGCGCGGCGAAATAGCGCGGATGCGAAGTGCGATCCCATGCCACGCGCAAAATCTCTCCGGCATAGTTGTAGACCACTGCCTGGCCCACATTGGATCCTGGCCCTGCGGCGTTGATGCCGCTCGGATCGGCGGTTTGGAGCGTGTGATTCGCCGCTCGAATTGCCTGCTTTGAATAAAGCTTGCGCGGAGGCACGACTCGCTCGGCCGTGCAGACGTTGTGCCCTGCCACACGCGTACCGGCGGGCCCGTCGCCGATGTCGAGCGGCGCGAGGCTGGTGTTGTTCGCGGCGTCCTTGAGGTAGTTCGTCGGGCGCAACGATTCATACATCACGTTGATCAGCCGGCGAAAGTTCTGGATGTTTTCGACGCGGTAACCGTTTTCGATTGGCACTGCCGGTCCCCACACGCCGGATTGCGTGTGACAGCTCATGCAGTGCGTGCCCATCAGATTACCAGTGTCTCGAATGCGCCTTTCGACCGACGCCCCACGCGGCCGGTTTGTCAGCCACGCATCGACCTGACCGAGGTGATCGTACATCGCCTGCCGCACTGCCATCCTGGGTCTGGGGATCGTCGTAAGGCGCAGGCTTCAAGACACGCAATTCGATTTCATATCCGGGAGCATTCGCTTCGGCGCGCAGAAAATATGTCCCGCCCGGTTTGATCAAACGGCTGATCGCAGCGCGGTGCTGTTCGTTCTGCTGGTGGGTTCGCTCGTTTTCGTTTCGACCTTCGGTGTATTCAACCAACTGCCGTGAACCGTCGAGCGCATAAAAGCGAAGCTGAGCCGCCAGCGTGTGATCAGGAATCATCAGATTACACGTCAGCAGTCGAGGTTCTTTTCCGTTGAAGACAAAACGAAACCAGTCATCACCAGACTTGCCTACCTTGCCATTATCAAAATACTCAATGTCGTCGGCGCCGCCGGTGATGCGCGTCGCCTGGACACTCTCGCCTTCGGGCAAGGCTGCCAACGCTCCAAGATCGATCTCCTGGGCCTGTTCAGGCGTGTCGTTGGGCTCGACTTCGACCTGCATCCTCGATTGCTGCGCGTCTTTGAGGTCAAGCGGATTTACGAGAACCGTAATCGGGATCGACTTTCCTGAAGGCCACGGTGTTACGCGCGGGAAGCTTACTGCCTGTGGTGCAATCCCGTCTTCACGCCATCGCGGACCTTCAAAGACTGGTATGGCATCTGTGACCGGAGCAATCTGCAGAAAGTAGTCTCCAGCCACCGGCGCGCGATAAACGAGATAGACGTCGGTATCGAGTGCGTGAAGTGTCTTGCCCCAGTCTGCCGTCGGCTTGGTGTATATCCCGAATGCATCGTGCGGGCGCTCGAGCGAGGGCGTGAGTCGCAGTCGATTGAGCAAGTGTCCAGCTGACGCCGACACGGCCGTTGGCGGGCAATGCGGATGGCTTCGGCAAGCTTACAGATAACTCAAATGTCTCACCGGCCTGCAATGCTATGCGCTTCTCCCATCTGTTCTGAAGTTGAAGCGTCAAGCGAAAGGGTGAAAGGCCGCTCTTTTCCTGTATGAGACCGAGGCTGGCTTCACCGCTGTTCAACCAGAAAAGAATCGCGATGAAGCTGACCGAAACCGTAAGCGCAATCCGTCGACGACGCACTGTGTATGTTGTACCGCCTTCAGGCGGAATCGTCACATTTCTGCATGCTGCCTCGCATCCAAAAGCCTATCATGAACAGGGTCAGTTGTTGCCAGCATTCCGCCCAGGAGTGATTCGACGCACCCGTAACCGAAGGAACACAGACGCTGAATACAAACGCTTCCCAAACACAAACTCGGTCCCCGGTGGAATCACGGGAATCCCCAGGGAAGCACCGATGCCAAAATCAAATGGGCCGGGCACCGGAAGATTCTGCACGCCGCCCAACGAGAAGCGATGAACAGTATAGATGTCGGCGTACTCGCCATGCACGTGCGCGCCCGCAAACAAGTCGTCCTTTTCTACTCGCTCGAAGCGTGTGAAGAGGCTGCGCTTTTCTCCAAAAGAGTAGGTCGATTCGATCAGGTAGGCGTCAGCGCTGAAGCCTGCATAGCCGCGCTCGTTCTTGATATTGCGCCCCCACACAAAGGTTGTTGCCCAATATGACTTATCACGAATCCAACGGTGGTATGTGCCCGAGACCGTCACGCGCCGCTGATCAACGAACGGCTGCAGGGCTTCGGGCGAGCGAAGAAACCCGTACGAGACCTGAAAGGACCAGTCCCGATGCGGGTTCAACGAGAAGCGCGCCGACCACGAATCAAAACGTGCCTCGTCAATATCCCAGCGATCTTCATCGCGCTCGCGGCCGGTAAAGACCGAACCTTCGACCTTCCATTTTTCTCGCGCAATGCCGATCGTCACGACACCGGACGTGATGTGCGTCGAGTCCTGCCAATGATGGCTGAGAGGAGCTTCAGGGTTATCGATCGCGGATAAGCGATGCATGAACGCAGGTGGGCCTAAAGCGGGTTCGCCCACCGGCGCAGCATACACAGACAAGACGGTCTTCTTCGAAAGTGGCGCACTGTAAGCGACCGCCATTTCCATTATGAAATCGTGCGGATGCTGCCGGTTGGTGATTGCTTCGCCCTTATATGTTTCACCAGTTTGTAAGAGTAGCGGATAGCCTCGGCCGCCGGTTGTCGCCTCGTCGAGTGACAGCATGCCGCGCAGCAGAAGCGTGCCTTTGCCAGCATTTGTCAAACCCCAAACCTGGCGTTGGGCCGAAGCCATAAGCCAATTCGTGCTCACCAGTTGCTGGTCACCAAGCTTTCCGGATTGATGAATGAAGGTCAGGAACCCGGAGGCGTGCGCCATCATCATCCACTCTCGATAGTGTTTCATGAACGCGTACATTGGCGTCGCCTCAGGCAGCCACGAAGTGCCCGATCCCTGACGCGACATCGTGCCCGTGGCAAACGAAGAGGGCATGTCCGATCCATGGCTTTCGATCTTGTCGGCGACGGAGAGAGGGAATTCGACGGTGAAAGGCTCGTCCATTGGTGGAGTTATCTTGAGCACGAGCAGATGATCGCCACCGTGAGCGAACGTTAGACGCAATACATAATCTCCGGGGCGGGCAGCAGTATGAGCGGAAGTATCAACGGTGGACATGGCTGGCATGGCAGGCATTGACACTAGTGCGTGCGCGATCGCCCCGCTCACAGCATTTTTGCTTTCCAGATCCTCGATATGAAACACAATCGGTTGCTCGATGCCTGCAACGAGGCCTGTACGGCGGCAGGTGCAACGAGACCTGATATTTTCCGGACTTCTGCGGTGTCTGGCCCGAGGCGATGATTCCAGCAATCATCATCAAACATGAGTACTCGAACGAAGAGATGCGAGCTTGACCTCATCACGAACGCTTACAAACCGGAGCCGAGATTCGCAGTGCGGCGACTTGGCGCCGCTTTAAGTCTCTTGTCGGACCATTCAGCTCCACGGACGAAAAGCGGCGCCAGAGTCGCTCGCACTCGCAAATTATTTCGACATTGATCCCGATATGTGTTTGCTTATCTGGCTGATTTCGATCGTGACCCGATTGCTCGCGTAACCGTTGCGCGTAACGATCACTGTATGAATTCCGGGTGTGATGCCTGGGTGCAACACGACATTCAATTGATTCAGGCCGGCATAACCAGGGGCACGGCCTGCATAGCTTACCGTTGCAGGATTGCCATCAATCGTAACGTGTACACTCGCACCAACATTTGCATCTACGTCTGTCGCATCCGCTCCAAGGCCCGTAGCGTAAAACGCGATGATGTTCGGCTCACCACCAGATCGCGTAGCGGCAAACGGGGGACCGCTCAGAGTGATTGCGTCGAGCGCTGCTGCCGCTCCAATACCAGTCTGGTTTACGGTGAAAAGTGATGGCGCAGCAGTTGCCACCACGGTTACACCGACTGAAATCTGTCCGTCGCTGCTGGTGACAGTGACTGTGGCCGGGCCCGGAACGGTCCCTGCCGGAATCTGGTAGTTGACCTGAAGCGGCGACACAAAGAAGAGAGGCGCGGGACGCTCTGTTCCAGTCGCGTCCTGCACTCTTACAGTAGTGCCGCCGAGCGTGGTAGGCAGAGGAAGGCTGGCCGAGCCTTCGGTCACGGTAGCAAGGTTGAGACCGAAAGCGGACACGATTGCTTTCTCTGCGATGCCGGAGATGGAATAACTGGCTGCCGAAACGGTGCGCGGTCGCGGTGCTGCATCGCTGAAGTCAACGATGAAAAGACCGCCATCCATATCACTGAGCAATACACGATCCAGACCAAGAAAAGGAAAGACGCCCCAATTGCCATCAAACCCGTTTACTACGCCGTCGAAAGTGTCGTATGACCCGGTGAGAACCGGCCTCGCGGGATCGGTGATATCGAACACCAGCGTACCGACCTGATACCAGGCGACGAAGAGCAGATTCCCGAGAATGTATGGGTTGTGAGCCGAAAAGGCCTCGAGGCCGACCGAGGAGGCGGTGATTGTCGCACGCAGCAATGGATTTGCCGGATTGGAAATGTCGAAGAGGCGCACATCCCCATCCACTGTCTCGCGGGCGCTCGCGAGCAGCTTGCCATCGCTGCTCACCCAATTGCTGTGCGAGTTGCCGCCTGTTTCAACTGAACCGAGCAGCGCGGGCGGCTCGGTGAGAACGTTGCGGACGTCGTAGATGTCTGTAGCGCCGCCCCAGCCTGATGTGTATAGCTTCCCGTTGATGGCTGTGATGTTGTGAATGAAGAGCGTGTCGGTGGTGAGCAGGTCACGAACGAAAACTGGTGCTGCAGGGTTGCGTACATCGAAGACTCTTCACCGACGGCGTACGCGAGTCCGCCTCGTAGAGCACACCGTTTGAAACGAATAGCTCGTGTACACGCGGATACCCGTTCTGCGCCGGCGTGACCTGGCTGAGCAGCACCGGAGAACCCGGGTTTCTGACATCGACAATATGCACTCCGCCATTGCTCTCGCTCGAAAAATAACCGATCCCTCCGATCACCACTACGTCCTGAAAACGCCCGCCAGCTGGCGGATCGTAATGGCCGGCAAGCGCAGGAGCAGCAGGGTTCGAAATATCGATGATCATGACGCCCGTGCCATTGTCGAAGGATCCGATGTAGGCATAGTTCCCTTCGCCCCACACGTCGGCGTACCGGTTGTTTCCTGAAAAAGGGTCAAGCTGTGCGCGAAGCCGTGCGTTGAGATTGGCGTGGGCGCTAGACCCGAGGGCGAGCGCGAAGCAGCAAAGGATCAGAGCGCGTTTAATCGGGCGGCTGACGCGTGGAGGAATCATCAAACCTCTTTGCTAAGGCTGCGGCCAATGTACGTCCGCGATCAACTACTGTCAACGTTGGGGCTCCCAGGCCAAATATTGTTGACTAGCGGAGCATCTCAGCTAGAATCGCAATCGTTCACGCGCAGGTCTGAAGCCCGGCGCGTAGGCTAGCTTGTAGTCTCTTAGGCGCGAAGGCGGGCAGGCACACTAGCACCAACCATTCCGACTCGCAGTCGCGCTCAGCCGTAACTGACGCCGTTGCCACTAAGCTCGACGCAATGGACAACTCTGAGAAGAGGGACCGGATCGAAACGCTCGTTCAGACTGCGCTCGGGCTTAACGAGGCTGAGCGAACGGACTTTCTGCGCAACCTTGAGAGTGAAGACCGCGAAGTCGCGCTCGAACTCATAAGGCTGTTGGCCGCCTATGATACCAGGCTGGATCGCCTCGATGATTCGAGCACCATCCACGCTGAGCCTCCCACGGTTGACGAATCAGAAACTCAACCGCAGGGATTCTTCACTAAAGAGACAACGATTAGTAACTACAGGATCGTCTCGATGCTCGGCAAGGGAGGGATGAATGAAGTCTACCTCGCCGATGATGCGAAGCTGCGGCGTAAAGTCGCCATCAAAGTACTTCCACCCGAGTCTCTCGTCCAATGAGGAGCGCCTGCGCAGGTTCAAGCGCGAAGCTTTTGCGATTTCAGGTCTGAATCATCCGAATATCATCACCATTTTCGAGATCGGAGAACACGAAGGACTACATTACATTGTAACTGAATACATCAAGGGCAAGACTCTTCGCCAACATGCCCGGCAGAATCGGCTTTCATACCAGGCCATATTTGAAATAGTCATCCAGGTTTCGAGGGCTCTCGCGGCTGCTCACGGAGAGGGTGTTATCCACCGTGATATCAAACCTGAGAACATCATGTTGCGCCCGGACGGTGTTGTGAAGGTGCTCGATTTCGGTCTGGCGAAGTTCGAGGTGCCGGAGGAACGTTCGGAGGCCGGCCCCCATATTTCACACGAGTCAGGCGGTTCTCTATCAGGAAACGTTGTCGGCACTCCCAAATATATGTCGCCTGAACAAGCTTCCGGGAGAGCCGTCGATGCGCGCAGCGATATTTTTAGCCTGGGAACGGTAACGTATGAGCTCCTGACGGGTAAGCCCCCATTTCAAGGTACAACTGCGGCTGACATTCTTGCCGCTGTGCTCAGGTCTCAGCCACCGCCGATTCGCGATGCGGTTCCCGATCTCCCGCTGCATCTTTGCGAGATCGTGTCACGGATGTTGAACAGGAATCTCGAAGAGCGTTTTCAAACCGCTGAAGAGTTACTCGAGAGTCTCACGATCGGGCAAACGCAGAAAAGGTCACAGCCGGGCACAACGACTGACGCCGACGTCATGCGAGGATTCACTGTTGATCGTCTTCTGGTTGGTCGGGAAGAAGAGCAGGCAACGTTGCGAGAATATCTGAACGCGGTCGTGGCTGGACACAAGAGATTTGTCTGCGTGACAGGCGAGGCGGGAATCGGGAAGACGTCAGTAGTCGAGGGGTTTCTGGATAGCCTCAATCAGCGCTCGCAGACCTTCGACATCGGAAGCGGCTGGTGCTCTGAACGTCTGGACGGAACTGGAGCATATCTGCCGTTTCTCGAAGCTTTGGAGAGTCTGGTGAATGGGCCGAATGGAGAATCGATAGCAGGATTCATGCGGCGCATGGCGCCGACATGGTATTCGCAGATTCTGCCTCAACCGGCAGCCGAAAAGTTATTGACAGAAAAACGTGCCGGGTCTCAGGAACAGATGAAGCGAGAACTGAGCGCTTTCCTCAGGAATGCTTCGCGGGAACATCCACTGATCCTTTTCATAGACGACCTGCACTGGGCGGATGTCTCGACGGTGGACCTGTTGAGCTTCCTCGGGAGCAACCGCGACAGTATGCGCGTTCTGATAATCGCGACTTACCGTGTTTCCGAAATGCTTCAGTCCAAACATCCATTCCTGCGCGTTATGCCCGACCTGCAGGCACGTGGCATGTGCCACGAGATTCCTCTGCGATTCCTGAATGTTGATGAAGTCTCCTTTTATGTCCAGCAGGAGTTCGCGGACCATACTTTCCCGCCCGAGTTTCCTTCCCTTATTCATTCGAAGACGGAAGGAAATCCGCTGTTTGTTGTCGAGGTGGTCCGGTACCTCAGGGATCGAGGTGTCATCGCGAGATTGGACGACCGTTGGGCGCTTGCTCAATCGATACCTCTTGTTGAGAAACAACTGCCGCCATCCGTCAGCGGCATGATTCAGCGCAAGATAGACAGGCTAAGCGACGATGACCGGCACGTGTTAAGAATTGCGAGCGTGCAGGGTTGCGAGTTTGATTCGGTGATAGTCGCCGAGACGCTGGGGAGGGAGATCGAAAACGTCGAAGAACAGCTCGAGCAGCTGGAGCGCATCCACGCGTTCGTCAGACTGACCGGCGAACACCAGTTTCCTGATAAGACTTTTGCTTCACGCTACCGCTTCGTTCACTCGCTCTATCAGAATGTGCTCTACGACTCACTTAGTCCTACGCGGCGTGCATCGCTCAGCGGAAGTATCGGTGATGCCCTCCTCGAGCACTACAGCGCAAAGGGCGCACCGATCGCTTCTGAGCTGGCGATACTCTTCGAATCGGCGAGGCAATTTGCAAAATCGGCGAGCTACTACCTGCTTGCTGCGCAGGCAGCGGCGAAGATGTTTGCATATAACGAAGCCATTGCGCTCTCACGGCGTGGCCTCGATGTAGTCAAGCGGCTTGGCGTCTCGCCCGAACAGAGGCTGCAGGAGATGGGTCTGCAGGTGAGCATGGGTCTTGGACTGATGGCCGTTCATGGGCATGCGGCTCCTGATGTCGAGCAGACTTTCAATAGAGCGCGCGAATTGTCGGCGGAAGTGGAGGAGGGGCCAGAACTTGTGCCCTTACTTCGAGGTCTCATCTTCTTTTACAACCAGCGACTGGAACCGGATAAGGCACTCGAGCTGGGCGAACAACTGCTTCGCATAGCAAATGCTCAACAGAATTCATCGCTAACAGTGGAGGCGCTTTTCTCCCGCAGCCTGACTCTCTATTTCAAGGGAGATTTCGCTTCGGCTTCCAGAGATGCGGAGGCGGCTACGAGCCTTATCGGGACCGGACACGAGGCGTCGGTGCGAATTCCCAAGAGTGCAGTCGTGGGATGCAGAGTAGTGGGCGCCTCGGCCCTCTGGGTTCTGGGTTATCCGGATCAGGCAGCGTCCAGAATGCGCGAAGCGTTGTCAATTGCTCAACAACTTGCACACCCGTTCAGTCTGGGTTTTGCCTATTCCTGGGCTGCGCTCCTTCAACTGCATCTCGGAGAGTGGTTACTCGCACAGCAACACGCCGAGGCCGCGCGAGCGATAGCGCGCGAGCACGGTTTTCCGCTGTGGCTTGCGAACGCCGATCTATACGGCGGCTTTGCGCTGGTGAATCAGGGGAAGCTGGATGAGGGTATTGCATTGTTGCGACAAGGTCTGCAGATGGAGAGTGATTCGGGCGCAGAGATAGGACGGCCTTACTCGCTTGCGCTCTTTGCACAATCGCTGGGCATTCGAGGCGATACAGAGCAAGCACTTGATGTGATGGACGATGCAATGAGGCTGGCTGACCGGGTGCCCGAACACATGGCGCGCGCTGAGCTGTTCCGGTTAAAGGGAGAACTCTTGCTTCGGGGCTTTACGCCAGGAGATCAGCTACTGATCGATGAGGCGATAGAGTGCTTTCGCCAGGCGGTTGGAATTGCCCGCGGCCAGCGAGCGAAGTCACTCGAGCTTCGAGCGCTGACCAGCCTTTGCAAGGTTTCTCGCGATTCGGCTTTGGAAGATGAGCAGTTGCGCGAGCTTGAAGAGTGCATTGCCGGGTTCACTGAAGGCGAGGACACGATGGACGTGAAATTGGCGAGAGCGCTTTTGAAACGATAGGCGGAGTGGCCAGTGGCCAGTGGTCGGTGGCCAGATGAGATTAGAGTTCGGACATGAAGCAGACGGGATTTGCGATCATAACCAGGGTAGAGCGAGATCAGATATGTACGCTGAAGGAGCGATTGAAGGACATCAAGGATGAGAAGCACGAGAAGTACTTGAATTTCCGTTCCGTGCCGGGAGTTCATTTCGCAAGTTTCGTCTTGTGCGTCGATCCCCATGACAGATTCGAACCTTTCCTCGTCTTTGAGAACAATATCGACGGGACGAGCGATGGTTACCTTCCAGTGCTCTGTGAGCGCGCGGCTGGCTCGCTACTATACATTTATGAGTCTTGTCTGGGAGATCCGTCCGAGTCAGGCACACATCGCGATGGGTTGCTGACCTACCTCAGTAAGCACGTTAACCACCCAGACGCCATTCTTCTGGGCAAGGTTGGAGGCACTGTTGAAACAATCCTCAGGGAGCAGGTACTTCAAGAGAGAGTACAGGAATTTCTTGGACAGCGGCGAGCGTGTGCGCACGCAGAGCACATCAAGGTCGAGATTGACGCATTCGTGGACCGTGAGAGATTGCTTGATGGGCTGCCTGAGCAACGCGTCAGTCGATTGAGAAAGCTTGCGAGCTACATCCAGCCAAGGTCCACCATCGTGAATTGGCTGTTGTCACCTTCCGCGCGCAGCCTGGCATTTGTGGCTGTGGCATTGCTGATTGGCGTTCTCTGCTATCTGGTTCCTCTCCTGTTTTACGTGCTATTGGGCGTATTCGCTTTTGTGATTATCTGGCTGACACTTCTGAGGCTGACCGATCGTCAAGACCCTCCTTTTTGCCTGGATGCGAAGCGTACCAGAGAGCTTTTCGAGGCCGAGGCCCTTAACACATCGGTTCACAATCATCTGGCGATCACGGCGATTGTAAAGCCGGGTCGCTATGAGACTCCTTACCCTCAAGTTCGTTCTCGGGCTGATAAAACTTCTGACTCACGGTGTCGGCAAGTCCGATATAGGGATTCACTTTGCGCAGTGGACAGTGGTTCCGGACAGAAAATGTGATGTTCTCTTGTTTCTATCAAATTATGATGGAGGCTGGGCACAGTATCTGGATCTGTTCATCGATCGCGGCCACTACGGTATTAATGCAATCTGGAGCAATGCGTTGCATTTTCCGAAGACGAAGTTTCTTCTGTTCGGAGGGGCACGCGACGGAAGACGGCTGAAAGACGCCATCAGGGCTTACCAGCATGCTGCAAGCGTATGGTACAGCGCTTATCCGGAACTTCCGGTCAACAACGTTGATAACAATTCGCAGATTCGCAACCAGATCCGGAAAAAACTTTCAAACTCACAAATCAACGAATGGCTTTTGCGTTTCTAGTGCACTGTAACAACCACACCTGTAGTGCCAGCGGCGCCAGGCTTCAGCCTCGCGCGCATCGAGTTTGGCCAGTTCTTGGCGAAATCCTCCGGGCCGTGACGTTGCTTCGCAACGCTCCGAGACAGTGTTGAGGGGGTTCAAATGCGACGAGAAGAGATCGAGTTATATGATATCCAGGGTTTGGTGATAAGAGGATTCATCGAGCAATTACCTTACGGGTTCTACTTACTACTTCATATCGACGATGGGGCATCTGCTCGTAGATGGTTGCAGCAAGTTCTGACCAGGGTAACCAACTGCAAGGACGAACCCAAAGATTGCGCTTTGAACATTGCCTTTACACATTCAGGAATGAAAGGTCTTGGCGTGGATGAGGCCGCTCTTCAAACCTTTCCCACGCCATTTATCGAGGGAATGTCGGATCGCCTTCGAGCAAGAGTACTTGGTGATGAGCCCGCAGAATGGGAATGGGGCAACAACACTGGAAAGTCCGAGGACATACTGCTAATTGTTTTCGCCAGCACAGAGGCGAAACTCAAGGATGAACGCGCAGCGATCGTTGAAATGTGTAGATTGAGAGGAGTCACACCTTTACGCTTCCTTGAGACTATCAAGCAGACGGAGTGTGAGCATTTTGGATTTAGAGATGGAATCTCACAGCCTGTTATGCGTGGTGACAAGGGAGGTAAGGAGAAGAAAGCCACCAACGAGCCGGGCGAGTTTGTGCTTGGTTATCCCGATGATTACGGGTACACAAATTACAATCCACTTGTTTCTGAACAGTCCGATACCAGGAGCCTGCTACGTCAACCAAAAAAGCAGGACATAAAACGAGGTGCGGAAATCAGTAAGCGTATGCTTGGCATGAATGGCACCTATCTGGTTTTCCGTCAACTCGAGCAGCACGTTGCTCAGTTCTGGAATTTTGTCAGGACGGCGGCCATTGCAAATGGCGAGCCGACTGAACGGTTTGCGGCAAAACTGATTGGCAGGTGGCGGAGCGGTGCACCCCTGGTGACCTGCAGTGAAACGGATAATCCTGAATCGATCGAACGGAACGAACTCAGCTTGAACAAATTCAACTACTTCAAACCCGACTCGCACGGCCTGCTCTGTCCAGTCGGTGCACACATTCGCCGCGCCAACCCGCGCGACTCATTGGGTCCTCAGAAATCGTTTGCCATCAGATCAGCAAATCACCATCGAATTCTGCGGCGCGGCCGCAGTTATGGTGCAAGAGTTAATGATAAGTTCATAGACGATGGTGTGAGTCGGGGCCTCTATTTTATCTGCATCAACAGCGATATCGAGCGGCAGTTTGAGTTTGTGCAACAGAGCTGGATAAATAACACGGTCTTTGGGGGACTTTATTCTGAGGTCGATCCAATAAGCCACATCGGTAAGGACAGAGTGTTGACTCTGCCAACTGATCCTCTTCGCCGTCAAATCAATCGCTTGGAGTAACAGGAGCCCTTCGTCAGGGTAAAGGGCGGAGCTTATTTCTTCCTTCCTGGGATTCGCGCTCTGGAGTACCTTGCGACGTTGCAGTAACCTGCTGAGCTACTCAGGGCTCTTGATTCAAACGAATTCGCCGCTGTGAGACTGCCCGGTATACCTCTTTGCGCACCCGGTTGATTCCTCCGAGGGGCTCGTGCTCCGGAAGAGTGTTCCACGGAGAAAATGAGAGGTTCTCGCAGTGACACGGCCCGGTGTCGGGGCCAAGTTTCTGAGGACCAATTTCAATTGTAGCAACCCGGCGGTAAGGTGACTCGTGTTCATCCCACGCGACTGTCGGATCTTCAACGGGCATAGTTTTGGCATTCGTTTGAAGTTGTACAAGAAAATCGAATGTTACGCCGAAGTACTGCAGGTCCTGCCTCATTGAATCCCGCAGCCTGTGACACGGGTCACCCGCGAGCGATCGCGGCCGTGCGGAGAAGCGAACTGCATGGGGTCCGAGCTTGTATGGCGTACAACTCCAGTATTGAATGTCAAGGACGTTTCGAGGAGGTTTGCTGGTTAAGTTTCCAACTGATTCGCAGTTCCTTCCAATGATTCCGGTAGAATCGAATGAAAAGAATTATGAATCCAACCAATGCCTTTATTGGTTTGGGAAGACGCGATAGTTTCTTCACAATTTTAGACTGCCGTGACGCGACGAAAGCGCGAACGAAAATCACATAGTCCGCTACATTGCGAATAAAAAAGACCGGATGGTCAATCATCAAAAAGTCCTGTATAGGATCATCGTTTTGAAACAGTTTCACGGCCATCCCGCGAGGATCAGACTGAGCGTCGTCAAACTTCTCGTTATTCGAGAAGCGTATGAGTGCGTCATAAGACCTGGCTGTTTTGAAGAGGCCATGCCTGAACTCATCGCGTATGTCCGCACAGACCTTGAACCTGGCCCGGACGCAGCCATGAGACTTGCCGTGCTGGCCTCGCGGTACGGGCCTGCGGGCTAAGTTCATTTCCTGGAGACTCAGTTCGACGATCTCGCGCATCGCAGACTCTTCGCCCTCAGGTACATACTCCATCCCGAGGACTAATTGCTTGTTCTTACGGAACATAGAGCACCTATCCTCTTCCTGTCGCAGACTGTGGCTGTTGCATCGCGACCGGCTTCGTCGCGCTGTTGCGCAAGATAGCATAAATCGGGCGGAGTTGCGGACCACCAAAAGAAGTGCTGAGTGAGGAAAAGTGCTGAGTGCAGAAAAGTGCTGAGTGCTGAGTGCTGAATGCTGGGTCTGGAGTTCGAAGCTGTGCTGAGTGCTGAGTGCTGTGGGGTGCTGAGTGCGAAGCCAGGTTTGAGTTCAAGCTTTGAACTCAAACAAAGCATTTGCACACACTCAGCACCCAGCACTCAGCACCCAGCACTCAGCACCCAGCACTCAGCACTCAGCACTCACACTCAGCACTCAGCACTCAGCACTCAGCACTCAGCACTCAGCACTCAGCACCCAACTTCTAGAACGCGGCCCGGAAACCAAACCGCCAGATCCCGCGAGCCCTGACCAACGGTCGAGTTGATAAAGCCAAAGGCGCCGGCGTTGGATACGTCGGCACCGGGATTGCTGAAGTTGGGGTGATTCAGCGCGTTCAGTGCCTCAATGCGGAATTGGATATTGATGCTCTCCGTGATCGAGATCGATCTGAAGAGACCGAGGTCGATGTTGAAGAACCCCGGTCCTCGCAGATTGTTCCGTCCCGCATTTCCGAAACGTTGAGGTTGACCGGCAGGTATATTGACCGGCGCGTAAGCAGTCGTGTCAAAGTACCTGACGTTGGTCCCGATATTGCCGAAGATCTCGACTTCCGACTTGATCTGGTCGGGTATCTGACCGCTTCCAGGAGCGTTCAGGTTCCCTGCATTTCCCTGGACGACATAAAACGGCGTCCCGCTCATCGCGCTCATGACGCCATTTATCTGCCAGCCTCCGAGAAGCGCGGCGGCGATGCCTTCGGTCGCCCATTCCTGTCCCTTTCCGAAGGGAAGGTCCCAGACCGCGTAGGCTTGAACATTGTTAGTCCGGTCATAACCTGCCGGCCCTCTGTTGCGTCGCGCTTCGGGGTAGTACTGAATCCTGGGATTTGCGTCGTTGTCCGCATAGTTGATCGCCTTTGAATAGGTGTAGGCGACACCAAAGAGCGACGATGCCCAGCGCCGCGTCAATTCCGCCTGAAGGGCATCGTATGTTGTCGTCTGGTAGGGGAGGATCTCGTTGATGTCCGCAGTAAGACCGAACCGCGAAAGTGCACGCCCGGCGTTGCCGGTGCCCGGCGCTGCAGCATTGATGTTGATGAAACCCATCTGACCAACGGCTCTCGTGCCAACATAACCAATCTGTCCGACCAGCTTCCATGGCAACTCACGCTCTACCGTCAGGTTCCATGATTGGATGTACTTGCGCGTCTGCTCAGCCGGGTAGGTCGTGGTGCCCGAATTTGATGGCAGCTTGATGATTCCCTGTGTCAGGTCAGGAGCGACACTCGAGTTGATGAGACCCTGACGCAGTGTCGTCACTGGGATGAACGGATTCGATGCGCCGTTGAACACTATTGCCGGCATCGCCCATGCATTGACGATAGGAAATGCATTCCGAAAATCAATGAACGGTCTCGGGTCAGCTGACTGGCCATATCCCCCACGAACCACAAGCTTCTCGCCGATGCGATAGGCAAAGCCCACTCGTGGAAGAAAGAGACCGGGACCGGAGCTGGCGCCGGTGTCTCGCGGGACCCCGGTCAAGCCGCCCGTATAGACGTTCCCATCAGCAGGTTCAAAGCGGTTGATTCCGGTGTTGTCCTTGTCGGGAAATGGATAGTGCTCCCACCGCAAGCCATACGTGATCGTCAGATTGCGAGTCACCTGGAAGTGATCACGTGCATACAGCGCATAGCTTTGCATGTAGAGCGAGTTTGGATTTCTGAGTTGATCTACCTTACCGGCCGCATTCGGCAATCCGAGAAGGAAGTCGCCCCAGCTGTTGAATCTGGTGTCTGCGGGTACCGGCCCATTCTGTAGTCGTGTCGCGTTCCCGTTGAACTGAAATGTGCCGCGAACGGTCTGGAACGTGCCTCCCTGAGGTTGAAAATGATTCAACTGCTGGTTCTGATAGTCGAGTCCGAAACGGAAGGAGTGCGATCCCTTCAGCCACGAAAGATTCGCAACGGCCAGATACTGGTTGTCACGAAACAGAAACGGGTTTCCAGTATTTGGGTTTCCAAGATTGGCCCAGCCCGTGATCTGGAACGAAGGAGCGCCACCCTGCAACCGGTCAGGCCCATTCGTGCCCGGTATCTTGAGAACCTCGAGGCCAAAGTTTGAATCGATGTCAAAGGCCTCGGCACCAAGCCGCTGACGCGTGTACCCGATGTTGCCATCCAGGACCAGGGTTGACGAGAACGTGTATGTACCGCCGAACCCCGCTACCTGTACGCGACCTGGTGCCTGTCCAAGCTGACCACCGTTAAGAGCGTCACCACCCGCTTCGCCAAGGAGTGGAGGATCAAGCACGTTCGTTGGCGAAATACTGTATCGCCCAAAGAGAGTGTATTTGCCTCCGGGATTGTAATTGACCTTGCCGTCTACATTCGTCCGGTTGAACTCAGCCACGCCGTTGGCTACGAAGTTGTTGACAAAGCCCGGCAGGGTCGGCAATGGCATGCGTTTGATGAATTCGATCGCCGCAAGATCAATTCGGCTTGCTGGAATCGTGTTATTGGCAAATGGCGTGCGTTGGGCCGGATTCGGGTTCGATAATGGATCGTAGATTGTGACTCCTGTCCCGGTGAAATTGACGTTTCCGCTCGAGTCCGGTCTGAGAGACGCGGGCGCAATACTCGTCGTGTTGATACGGGATGTGTTCCTCTGTGTCGTTCGCTCGAGGTCTGTAAAGAAAAAGAGTTTGTTCTTCAGGATAGGTCCGCCTACCGAATAGCCGTACTGAACGAGGATGTTCTTGGGAACCTGCGGCGTGGTCTGAAAGTAGTTGCGCGCCTGCGTCGCGCTGTTTGTGTCATAGACCCAACCGGCTCCGTGAAATTCGTTTGATCCCTGTTTGACGCTCACGTTGACTGCTGCCCCGCCGGCGAGTCCCTGCTCCGCATCGAAGGAATTGGTAACTATGTTTACCTCCTCGATACCCTCTGCCGGAGGCACGTAAGCCGTATTTGATGGCAGCCACGGATATATGACACTCGAGCCATCGATTCTCGTATTGTTTTGAAGGCGCGAGACTCCATTCACATTGAATGAGATTGAGCGTTGCGGACTGCCTGCCGCTGAATTCTGCTCGCCGGCGCTTACGCTGCCCGGAATGAGCGTCATCAGGCTCTGATAGTTGCGGCCCGTCGAGCCTGTCAGCGGCAAATCATTCACTTGCCGCGACGTCTGAACTATGTTGATGTCGGCGCGTTCGGTCTGAAGAACGGCACCCGAAGCCGCGACTTCGACCGTGCCGCTGACCTCACCGACCTGCAGCTGGGCATCAACTCGTCTGACACTGTTGGCTTCGACCCTGATCTCGTCCAGAGCCTGTTTCTGAAAGGATGCGGCGACAATCGTCAGTTTGTAGATCCCGATTTCGAGGTTATTGAGCAGGTATACGCCTCTATCGTCCGTGACCGCGCTCTTTGTCGTGCCGGTGCTCGAGTTTAGAGCTTCGACTTTAGCTCCCTTGACGACTGCGCCGGTTTGATCAACGACGTTGCCGGTGAGGGAACCGTAGAGAACCTGAGCCTGGATGATTCGTGGAGCATAGAGGGCACTGAGAGCTGCGAGTGCAAGCAGCACGAACTTGAGCTTCGCGTCAGGCGACGACGATCTTCTTAGCAAAGACATGGGATTGACTCCTTCCGTGTATATCTAAGCGTATTTTGGGCGTGGGTTTGGTTCGTGTTTTTCATCCAAGCGTATCTATTTCCAAGAATTGATTCGAGGCTACAACAAAATGGGCAAAAACCAGCGAATCGAGCAAATCGCTATGCTACCAGCGGCGCCCCAAAGTACTTTTGAAGCACCAGCGCAATCGTGCCTCTCAACCTCGGCTGGGTCGCCGGATCTGTCGGAACTATCAATGTCGAATTCCGCGAGAATGTTCGCTTCCTCACCGTCTCCTGAATCACGGGACCAATACGATCCCAGACACGCGTTACCTCGCCGACCACAACAACCACATCCGGTGACAGCCCCGTGACCAGCAGCGCGATTCCTGCTCCCAGATGATGTGCGAGCTTGTCGATCGCCTTGACTGCCTTGACTTCATTCTGCTCGGCCAGCCTCAGCACATCGTCGAACTTTGGCGCCTGACCTACAGGTCTCGGACCTGCCCGGTGACTGCGAGACAGAGACGCAGATTCTGCATAGTAACGGACGGCTGCAGAGTTCGAAGCGTAGAGTTCCCAGCAACCGCGGTTTCCGCACCTGCACTCGAGCCCGTCCTCGACCAGCGTGATATGGCCGAACTCGCCTGCCATCCCCGTCGTGCCACGCACGAGCTGATCATTGAGTATCAATCCGGTTCCGATGCCTTCCGAGACCGTCACCGCGACCAGATTTCGCACGCCATGTGTATGTCGACCGAACCAGACCTCGGCGAGAGCGCAGGCGTTAGCTGCGTTCTCGAGCTCCACGGGCAGTCCGGTTGCCTCTTCGAGCGGAGTCTTCAGATCAACATTGCTCCAGGCGAGATTCGGCGCAAAGACAAGCCGCTCGGATCCGAGCTCAACCCTTCCCGGCAGACTGACACCGATTCCCTCATACGTGATCTCTGGCCGCATCCTCATAAGATTGTTGAGATGCCGCTTGAGGTCAGCGATAAACTTCTGCGGGTCTTCTGCAGTCGGCAGTGATTCCTGCGTGATGAAATGCGCGTCGAGATCAGCCAGGGCGACTGTAGTTTCGGCGGGACGAATGTTGATGCCGATGATCCCGACGCGTTCCTTGTTCAAGTGAAGAAACGTGGGCCGCCGTCCGCGGGGTGCGTGCCCGTTCGCGCCCACAGTAACCCATCTTTCGTCGATCAGCTGTTCAATGATCAGTGAAACAGTGCTTCGCTGAAGTCCGGAGTGGCGGGCGAGTTCTGCGCGTGAGATCGGCTCGTGACTACGGATCAGGTTGAGGACGATGCGGCGATTTATGTCGCGAGCAGTTTCGCTGGTTGCGACCTGAAAATTAGTGAGATCGATCTTGCGCATTGAGGAGACCTGGTCGAGCGCCAATAATTCGACGGTCGAACTATATCACTCGGAACGCGCGCCGCCAAGACCTATTCCTCACTTCTCATTGGAACGAAGAAAAGACGAGGAGCTCAGCTCATTTCCCTTCGTAGGTCACCCGGTAAACGAAACCCTTATTGTCGTCGGAAATGTACAGCGCCCCGTCCCGGCCCGTTATCAGCCCTGCCGGGCGACCGTTGTTCGCCTGGCCGTCTTTCAACCAGCCGGTAACGAAGTCTTCCTGGCTGACCGGATTGCCGTCTTTGAATACGATGCGCACGACCTTGTAACCGATTTTCTCTTTCCGCGCGGTCGCACTCGAGCCATGCAGCGCGACGAACATCGCGCCACGATAGGCCGCCGGAAACGTGCTTCCAGTGTAGAACCGCAAATCAATTGGCGACGAATGCGGTTGCAGCGAGAATGCCGGAGGCGTCGCGTCGGTGGCCTTTAATGATCCTTTGGCGCCAGTCAGGTTGGGGTTGGGTATGTTGTTTTCAATAAAGTAGGGCCAGCCGTAATTCTTGCCGTCCTCGATGCGGTTGATTTCGTCAGCGGGCTTCTCTTCGCCGAGTTTGTCCTCGCCCATATCATCAGCCCAAAGCACGCCCGTCTTCGGATCCCAATCGAAACCGATCGCGTTGCGCAAACCTTTGGCGTAAGGCCGTCCGCCGGTGCCGTCCGCGTTGTGCACCATGATGGTCGTGCGTCGCGGGTCTTCCTCTTCACAAAGGTTGCACGACGAGCCGATCGCGACGTAGAGCTTGCCACTCTTGTCAAAACCAATAGTCCGCGTCCAGTGCGGCGTGGTCGAGACTGGCAGGTCGATCAACTTCTCTGGCTCGCCATCGACCTTACCGCTGGCGTATTTGACGCGCAGCACCGCCGGATTGGTTGCGATGTACAAATAACCTTTGTGGAACGCCAGGCTGTGCGGGCGAGTCAGACCGCTGACAACGACCTCGACTTTGTCGGCCTTGCCATCCTTGTCACGGTCGGGCAGCGCGACAACGTCGCCTTTCGGTTGACGCGCGACGAACAGCACGCCATCAGGACTGATCGCCATCAACCGGCCACCCGTCACGTCCGAGGCAAAGACCGAGACTTTGAATCCGGAAGGAACTGTCAGCTCGGCAGGTACTGCAGGTGCCTGCGGTTGAGCAGGAGCTTGCGCAAGACCCGGACTGAAAAGAATTGAATTGGCGACAAGGATGAGAGCGACAATATTGGCCACAGGGTTTTTCTCCTTCTTTTCCGAAGCGTACAGTAACACCGCAATCCCGGCAACCTGAGAACGCCAAGCCTGGGAGCGCTGAAGTACCCGCCGGAGGCACGCGCGTCTAGAGCGCCGGCTCTCCCAGCTTGCGCTCCCAGGTGCGCTAAGGTGCAGGCTTCCAGTCGATCTCTAATACGCGGATGCCAAGCGTTCTTGGGTCTGGTGGCAGCAACGACACCCTGAGCTGATAGTTTTAGTTCGGTCCGGGTCGACGTGAGTCTCGCAGGAACCTTGTACTGGCGTGTGAAGAAACCTGCCGGAGGATTGAAATGATCGAGCCTTTCACCGGCGATCTCGAGCGTCACATCCGATCGAATGCCAGGCGAGCGTTCTGGAACTAACATCGTCAAAGTAAGCTGGCCGTCGCCGTCAATCGGAGGCAGGTTGACAGTCGCGCGATCGCTGGTCCAGCGCCAGGATCTGGTCGCGTCCCGCTCGAGTAAATGCCATCCGCTACCGAGAAACTGATCTGCAGACGTAATCAATGATCCTGTTCCGGGCGCTGGATACCAGTCGATGGAAAAGCTCTGGATGCCCAGTTCACGATCGTCGGATGAAGCGCCGGTATTGCGCGGCGAGAATGATTGATCTGTCTCGATCGAAAGTACCGACCAAAGCCTTGCCGGATCGGGATGCACTGTCCACGTCTGGTCAATGGATTCAGCGGGTGCCGTGATTTCCGCAATCTGGCGGGAATCAATACTGATTCTCACGGTTGGCAGTTGCTTGATAGCCGGTGGTTTTGGTGTCTGGGCTCGCAATCGGACGAACATGTCTCGCCCGTGAATTGAGTAGTCCGACTCTGCCGTGTCGACCCATCCAGCGCCAGGATGTCTGCCCGTCGGATTCCTCTGAATACCAACCCGAAAGGTATGTCGTATCGTAGCTGCTTGCTTAAGTCGCTGACATAAACATCGAAGTAACGGCCGAGAGTGATCATGCGCAGTCTGCGAGCCGGCAATGTTTGAGACCACTTGAAGGTTGCTTCCACGCTGCTTGTCGGCCAGGGCGTTGCGAGTCCGTAAACCGCAGGATTTCCGGCCAGCGGATCGATAAGATTGCTCCGCGAATCATAGGCTTCCTGGTTTTGAAAGACCTTTTTCTGGTCCGGAAGCAGAAAGCGAATGTAGGGCGAGAATAGTCCGTCATACATCAGAACGTCGCGTTGCGGATCCAGCGTCTTCTTAAGATGGTCGATAGCGCGAAGCGGCGGACTCTCCTCGGACCTCACGAGCCTGATAACCGGGTAAGTCCAGACGATCATCCATATCAAAAGAACCCCGGGTATGAATGCGGCGACTACAGCTTGAATCTTCGCCGGAAGTGCGAAGCGCTGCGCGAATTGAAGATGATGCAATGCGAGACGCGGCGCCAGGATTGCCCCGCACGCTGCCAGGCCTGCAAAGAGTGGGACGTAGGGAAGCGAGTAAAGCGGTGCGCTGAGCGGGGTGTTCAGAATGAATACGAAAGTCAGGTATGGGACGAAAGCAATTGCCATCCAGCCAATCGCCGACAAGCGACGCGCTGCAATCAGCGCACCCAGCCCAACCACCGAAAGGCCAAGCATCGACCACGCAATCGATCGCGCTCCCCAGATGTCGAGGAAGAAGCGTCGCGCTCTGTAAGAAAGCACGGCATTCTCGGTATCTGAGAGAATACTGTCCCTGGTAATCGTGAACTGGCTGTGACTGCTCATTACAAACTGATACATCCGCCAGCCTGTGTGCAGGATCAATGGAACATACCAGACCAGGAAACAGACCGTTGCTGTGCCTACGGCACCGGCCACGAGACGCCAATGCCTTTTCCAGAGGTGAAACAGAAGTACGCAGGTGACAGTAGGTGCAACGACTGGAAGTACCGTGACACGCACTCCCATCCCGAGCCCGAGCAGCGCGCAGCTCAGGAGAAGCGCTCGAGGTGATCTCACACCACGGATTGCAAGCGCCAGGCTGATCACCCCGATTGCGAATCCGGGAATGTCACTTCTCGGACCACCGCTGTGCAGCCACACGTTGGCTGCGAAAATAGTGAACAGTGCTCCGGTTAGGGCGATCCATCTGTCTCTGAATATTTCGCGGAAGAGGAAGTACAAGGCCGGTGCAAGAAGAGAAGCGAAAAGAACGTTGACAGCAACCAGCGCGTGATGCTCGTTCTTGAAAAAGGCATAGGCAAGCCGCGCCATCATGATGAACACCGGAAAGCCAGGCGGGTGTGGAATGTTTCTTTCGAGATCGTACTCGTGCATCGCGTGCGCGAAGAGGATGTCGTCCCACTCCCAAAGTGATGCATGGATTGCCAATGACACGTGAAACGATGCCAACGAGACAAAGGATGATTATGATTCTCAGCTCTGTGCGGCGGTCCTTGGAATGGCTGGCTGCAGTTTCACGCAATGGGGATTCTTCCTTCAAGCGTTATGATGCACGGATTCAGATGCTGATGCGGATGCCGAGCAGGAGAAAGTCTGGTCGTCGAGTCGAAGCCTTCCAACCTGCTGAATGTGTTGTTCGGCATTATAGGCAACAACAAAGACTGCCACGCGATTCTGTTCGAGCACGCTCCGCGCCTGCTCTGCAATGAAGTCTTCATTATTCATCGATCGATTCGTCGAATATACCAACGAATCATCAGATCAAAAGGAAAGGTACGTTGTAGCCCTGGGAGCGCCGGCACTGGAGCGCCGGCTCAGACCGGCCACGAGCCGCGAAGCGTGCGAGTCGTGCAGAGTACTTCCAAGACTCGCACGCTTCGCGGCTCGTGGCCGGTCTGGAGACCGCGCTCCAGGTGGCCGGCGCTCCCAGGGCTACAACGTACCTTCCATTCGTTATTCCTGACGCAGTGCCACGATCGGGTTGACGCGGGTGGCACGCTGCGCAGGAAGGTAGCAGGCTAGCAGTGATACCAGTCCGAGCAGCATCAGCGAAAGTCCGATAGACAATGGGTCAAGCGGGCTCAGGCCATAGAGGAAACTGGATATGAGACGGGTAGCCACGAAGACCAGCGACAGACCGGCGGCAATTCCCAGAAGAACAATCGTCAGACTCTGCCGCAATACGAGCCAGAGCACGCTCTTTTCGTTTGCGCCGAGAGCCATCCGGATGCCGATCTCGTGCGTTCGCTGCGTGACGGCGTATGAGATCACGCCATAAAGACCGATGCTGGCGAGCAACAATGCCAGAAGGCCGAACACGACGCACAGCGATGTTATCAATCGCTCACCCGCGATTGTTCGATCGACCTGGTCCGAAAGTGTGATTATGCGGCGGATCATCACATCTCTGCTTACTTCCAGAAGCGCCCGGCGAACCGGTTCAGCAATCGCTGCGAGCGGCTCTTTTGTGCGTACCTCGAGCGAGCGCAGACTTCGCGGCAACTGCTCAATCGGAATGTAGAACATCGGTTTGGTTTCGGCTCGCAGGTCGTTGTATTTCGCGTCGCGAACTACGCCTACAATCTCAATCCGCTTTCCCTTCATCGCTCCGGCGTCGATCTCAATTGTTTGTCCGAGAACGGTTGCTGAACTGCCAGCCGCAACGGAAAAGAAGCGGCGCGCCATTGATTCGTTGATCACTGCAACAGGAGGCGAGTTGTGCGTGTCGCGATCCTCAATGCTCCGTCCTGCGGTGAGTTTCATCCCCACCGTTTCAATATAGCCGGACGAGACCGAATTGAATCGCGCACTAACACGTTCGTCCTGCGAGGGTGTGTAGCCTTGAATCTTCAACGGGGCACTGATATCGCTCGGGCTGAAGAGCAAAAGTCCTGAGAAGCTTGAGGATTCGATGCCTGGAATCTGTCTCACGCGCTCGAGCGCCTGGTGCGCGACGAGCGCCATCGCAGCCGGCTCGCGGTTGGACGGATTGTGCGCGAGATCGAACACGTATACCTGTGCCGGTCGGAAACCGGGATCAATACTTCGCAGGTTATAGAGACTTCGTATGAGAAGACCGGCGCCGATCAGCAGTAGCAGCGAGAGCGCAATCTGGACAGCGATCAGCGTGCGCCCGAGGTATTGCCGGCCGTGTTTCCCGATTCCACCGAACCCCTGATCTTTGATTGCAGATACAAGATCGAGACGGCTCGCTCGCCAGGCGGGCGCAATGCCGAAAGCTATGCCGGTAAGCACCATGACAGCCGATGTGAATGCAAGCACGCGGAAGTCAGGAGTCAAGTCGAGCCGGAGGGGCTGCGGACCTGTATCGACCATCTGCACCAGGAGCCTGATTCCCCAATAGGCAACGATCAGCCCGGCTATCGTCCCGAATGCTGAAAGCAACACGCTTTCGGTCAGCAACTGGCGGACGAGTCGCATGCGGCTGCAGCCGAGTGCGAGCCGCGCCGCAATCTCGCGTCGTCGTGCAACGCCACGTGCCAGGAGGAGGTTGGCGACATTCGCGCAGGCGATCAGGAGGACCAGCGCGACAATTGCCATGATGATCCATAGAGGTCGCGTATAAGTGCGCCGCAGCGGGCCATAGCCTACGCCGGTCGCTCCCTGTTCAAGTTGGATCGAGAAATCGCGAATCGAAGCGGTTTGATTTGGTGATGGCGACTGCACACGCTCGTCCTGGATCAGTTGCTGAAACAGAAGCGTTATCTTCTTTTCTGCCTCTTCACGACTAACGCCGGGTTTAAGTCTGCCCATATGCGAAGTAAATTGACCGCGGCGATTCTCAAGATTGTCGCTCGATGAGAACGAGATCAATGGAACCCAGATGTCTGGCTCGCTCCCCACCATCTCGCCGAAAAACCCGCGCGGAGCAACGCCAATGACGCGGCACGGGCTGCGGGTGATCACTATCGTGCGATCAAGAACGTTGGGATCGCGGCCGAATTGCCGCTCCCAGAACGAATAGCTGAGGACGGCAAGCGAGCCGGCAACCTGACTTGACGCTGGATTGCGATCTTCGTCTTCAGTGAAAAAGCGCCCGAGAGCAGGATGGACGCCAAGCACGGGGAAAAAGTTCGCCGTAACGAAGCTTGTCCGCAACATTATCGATCACAGTTGCTCCCGCATCACCTACACCTGGTATCGATAACCTGATTGGTGTCTCTCCGGCGCTCGCGAACATGTCTGTGAACACATCCTGACGAGCCCGCAAATCGCGAAACATCGGGAACGAGATGATTGCCGGGGAGGCCTGACGGCGCGGGTTGAGCACAACAAGCTCGTTTGGATTCGTTACGGGCAGATGGCGCAGCAGGACCGCGTTGATGAGGGAGAAGACAGCAGTATTTGCTCCAATGCCAAGCGCCAGCGTGAGCACGGCAACTATGGTGAAGCCTTTGTGTTTGAGCAGCATTCTCGCGCCGAAGCGAAGGTCGTGAAACATATGACTACCTCCCTGGCATGGCGCCGCTTGGCAGCGAATGGCCGGTCAGAGACCGGCGCTCGGTGCATTTTCGATGAGGCGGTACCGGCTTGCGGATTCGGAGAGCGCGTTAACACCGGACCTGGTCAACTCGTAGTATTTGCGGGGCGGTCGCAGCTCACGTTGGGCAATCGTGTGTTTTTCCCATTTAGATTTGACGAGGGCGGCATCCTCCAGGCGACGAAGAGCTGGGTAGACCGTGCCGCTGGGAAGGCCCGTCGCATCCATGATGTCGAAGCCATACTGATATCCGTTGTCGAGAGCGCGCAGGATAACGGCCATCGTAAACGAGATGTATCGTCTGACCATCAGGGTGATCCTCCATCGGCTATATATATTTCTACATAGGTAATGTCAAGAGGCATGTAGACGCCTTCAGGCGGATCGCACGCGGAGCCGCGAAGACGCGAAACGAACCACAGAATTGCTGCTTCGAATCACGTTATCTTTATCGGACTCGTCTTCGCGTATACCCTCCTTGGCATTAAGTTTGCATTCAATCGTTGTTATGAAGACGGGAAACTATAGATCAACATTAGCAATAGTTTGCGCGGGCGTAGTCTTTTGCCTGCTGCACAATACTGGCGATCATCGCGTCCGGGCTCAACAGCTTAACGCGGTGAACCCTTCCGCCTCGATTACCGCATTTCAGGATCGGGTAAAACAATACATGAAGCTGCATGAGCAGGCGGTCAAGAAGCTTCCAAAGGCTTCTTCGAAAAGCAAACCAGACAAGATCGAGGTTTACCAGGAGGGCCTGGCCGAACTGATCCGAGGGTCAAGAGTGAATGCGAAGCCAGGGAGAGATCTTCACTGCGGATATTGGTGCGCATATTCGCGGCGTGATCAAAGGGGAATTCAAGGGAGCGAGACTGAAGGAACTCCGCTCAACCGTCGCGGAAGCGAACATACCGGTGACAACCTTGCGTGTCAATTATCCCTACCCCGATACAAAAGAACTTGTGGAAATGCCGCCGACGCTCTTGTTGAAACTTCCCGAACTGCCCAAGCAGCTCGGATACCACTTTGCCGGCCGGCGCCTGCTTTTGATTGATCGTGAAGCTCGAATCGTTGTCGATTACCTGAATGATGCGCTGCCATAGAAATAGAAATTGCTGGGGGAGGATTCTATGACTTTGAACATGAACAGGAATTTGATAAAGAGGGTTTCGTACTCTTCTGTCGCGATAATTGTCTTATCGATCTTTGTCACGGCCGCAGAGAGCCCGAAGATCATTCTTCCAAACAAATCTGGCTCCGTTCGACTCGCCGTCATTGGTGACACGGGAACGGGAGCAGGACCGCAACAGCAATTGGCCGATGTGATGCTCTCATCTCGCGCAGTCTTTCCCTTCGAGTTTGCTCTTATGCTGGGGGACAATCTGTATGGCGGTGAGGATGCCAACGACTATGCGGAGAAGTTCGAGATTCCATACAAGAAGCTATTGGATGCGGGTGTGAAGTTCTATGCGTCGCTCGGGAATCACGACAATGCGACGCAGCGGCTGTACAAGCATTTCAACATGGACGGCAAAGAGTACTATACCTTCAAGAAAGGGAACGTCAGATTCTTCTCGCTTAACAGCAACTATATGGACAAGCGGCAACTCGAGTGGCTCGAAGCTGAGTTGGCGAAGAGCGGGTCGGACTGGAAGGTCTGCTATTTCCATCATCCTCTGTACTCTTCGGGAAAGCGGCATGGTTCTAACGAAGAGTTGCAGCGTGTGCTTGAGCCAGTATTCGTGAAACACGGTGTGAACGTTGTACTGACGGGACACGAGCATTTCTACGAACGCATAAAGCCGCAGAAGGGCATCTACCATTTCATTTCGGGCGGCTGGAGGCAAGCTGAGGACGAACGGTTTGAAAGCCACCAAACTGACAGAAAAGTCTTTTGATCAGGACCTGCACTTCATGTTGTTTGAGGTCGACGCGGATCAGATGCACTTTCAGGTGATCACACGCACCGGAAAGACAGTAGATTCCGGAGTATTGATTCGCCAGAAGACAGGCGCATGAGCGCTGAGTAAGGTACGTTGTACCGCCTTCAGGCGGAATCTTCGCTTGCAACCAGCTTCCGCCTAAAAGGCGGTACAACGTGCCCCTTACCTCCCTTTTTCCGGGTATAATCCCATCGAAATCGACACCTTCCTGAGGCAAAGAGGTACCCGGAAATGTACGCAACGCGCTGGTTTAGATGCGTCATCATTCTCCTTACGGTCATCGCTTCGCTCTCTCTGATTGAGCCCGGAAGAGCGCAATCGTCACTCAAAGTGACCGCTCTTCGAACGGAATACAAAACCAATCCTCTCGGGATCGATGCACGCAAGCCGCGATTGAGCTGGCAGCTTCAATCGACGACGCGCGGCACTATGCAGGCCGCATATCAGATTCGAGTCGCACGCAATGAGCGAGACCTTCGCGCGGAAACCGGCCTCGTATGGGATTCGGGTCGCGTGAACTCCGATGAGTCGATTCATCGTGTTTACGATGGACCACCGCTCAGATCCGGAGAGCGCTATTTCTGGCAGGTTCGTGCCTGGGACTCGAGCGGCAAGGCATCGGATTGGAGTGATCCTGCAACCTGGGAAATGGGATTGCTCGACGCTTCCGACTGGAAAGCGATTTGGATCGAGCCGGACCTGAAGGAGGATCCTAAGAAGTCCGAGCCGGCACCGATGTTGCGCCGCGACTTCAAAGTGAATGGACCGATTGCTCGAGCACGGGCATACGTCACCAGTCACGGTCTCTACGAAATGCATTTGAATGGGAGGCGCGTCGGCGATGAAGTCTTTACGCCAGGCTGGACGAGCTATAACAAGCGACTACAGTACCAGACATATGATGTGACTGATCTGATCAAGAGCGGAGATAACGCGGTTGGAGTGATTCTTGGCGATGGATGGTATCGAGGCGTCATCGGATGGGTGAGCCAGCGAAATTTCTATGGCGCGAAACTCGGGTTGCTAGTGCAGATCAAGGTCACACTTAAGGATGGCCGTGAAGAGATGATTTTGTCGGATGGGAACTGGAAGGCGGCTACAGGACCTATCGTGATGTCGGAGATTTATGACGGCGAGACTTATGATGCGCGCCTCGAAAAGCCGGACTGGACAGTGGCCGGGTTCGATGCCTCTCAGTGGTCGGGGGTTCGCACGGCAGAGCACCGGAAGGATATTCTCATCGCTCCGCAGGGTCCTCCCGTTCGCAAGGTGCAAGAGCTCAAGCCAGTGAAGATCCTGAAGACGCCAGCGGGAGAGACCGTAGTCGATATGGGTCAGAACCTTGTCGGCTGGGTAAAGCTGAAGGCTCAAGGCGCGGCTGGAACGACGATCACCTTGAGGCACGCCGAGGTGCTGGATAAACCGGGCAACTTTTATGTCGAGAATCTGCGGGCCGCGAAGCAGACGGTTAAATACACGATGAAGGGTGGCGGCCCGGAGATATTTGAGCCGCACTTTAGTTTCCAGGGATTTCGCTATGTCGCAGTTGATGGCTATCCGGGTGAGTTAACGACCGATAGTCTGACTGGTGTTGTTATTCATTCTGACCTGGCGGCTGCTGGCGAATTTGAAACATCGAATAAGCTCATCAATCAGCTGCAGCACAATATTGTCTGGGGACAGAAGGGAAATTTCCTGGATGTGCCGACTGATTGTCCTCAGCGGGATGAGCGTCTCGGATGGACGGGGGACGCGCAGGTGTTTTCGCGCACAGCTGCATTCAATATGGATGTTGCGGGGTTTTTCACGAAATGGTTGAAAGATCTGGCGGCGGACCAGTTTACGACCGGAAGTGTTCCTTACGTCGTGCCGAACGTCCTTCAACCGACGGCAGGAGGATCGGCCGCATGGGCGGATGCGGCAACCATCATTCCGTGGACGATGTACTTGACCTATGGCGACAAGCGCATTCTTGCCGAGCAATACGACAGCATGCAGAAATGGGTCGAATTCGTGCGCAAGCAGGCAGGCGATGATTTTGTATGGGATGGCGGGACGCACTTCGGCGACTGGCTGGCGTTCGCGACGACCCGTTCGGACTATCCGGGTGCGACGACGGGAAAGGACCTGATCGCTACGGCCTTTTTTGCGCACTCAACAGACTTGCTTTCACGGACGGCTATGATTCTGGGAAAGCAGGAAGATGCGAAGCGATACAGTGAATTGCTCGAGAATGTGAAAGCGGCATTCCAGAAAGAATACGTAACTGCGACGGGCCGGGTGGGTGAGAATACGCAAACTGCTTATTCTCTGGCGCTCCAGTTTGATCTGCTGTCGGAAGCTATGAGGCCCGTGGCTGCGAGGAGGCTTGCGCAGGAAGTGCGTGAGCGAAAGCATCTGACGACAGGATTTGTTGGCGCGTCATATCTTTCTCACGTGCTCAGCCGCTACGGTTATTTGGACGAGGCCTATCTCCTCATCAATCGCGAGGAGTATCCTTCGTGGCTTTACCCCGTGAAGCAGGGAGCGACAACGATATGGGAGCGGTGGGACGGGCTGAAGCCGGACGGAACATTCCAGGACAAAGGAATGAACTCGTTCAATCATTATGCGTACGGTGCCGTCGGCGACTGGATGTATCGAGTTATGGCTGGAATTGAGATCGATCCCGCGGCTCCCGCGTACAAACATATCCTTATCCAGCCACGGCCTGGCGGCGGATTCTCGAAAGTGAAGGCTGCGCATCAGACAATGTATGGGCGCGTGAGCTCTGAGTG
>CAWEYR010000007.1:0-75224 GCA_963813345.1 uncultured Acidobacteriota bacterium
GCCGCTGCGAGCGCGCCGAGGAGGGCGAGAAGTGCAAGGATCACCGAGCCACAAACCCTCGAGGTCACTATCTGACGATCCGCTGCTGCCACCGCCACTACTTCCTAACCCACTAAACATTCCCGATTTGACGCTCTTTGTCTGCGATTGATCCACCTGCCCAGCTGTCACTTGCTCCGCCGCCGCCAGAGCTTCCGCCACCAAATGTGACGGGGGTGTCTCGGTCGCCGAGGACGATATCGCCGAAAGTCACAGGCAGATCCAGGGACACTGCATCCGGACCGGCACTCGATCCGCGGCCTGATCTCGACTTGATGGAAATCCAGATGCGCAGCAAAAGAAGAAAGACGCCGTACCCGGCAATGACGGATAGCGGGTATCGGAACACCATGCGCGTTAATCCCAGATGCAGGAGGCCGATCGAGCTGAAGAATCCCGCCGCGCCCGCCAGGCTTATGATAAGAACCATTTCGAGCCGAGGAGAACTGTGTCGGAGCAGGCGCTCCTGGATGCGTGCTATCTCAATTTCCCGGTTTGCTCTTTTGCGCATATCAATTAATTTTATCTCCGAGGGTGTCGATTTACCCACGCCTCATTCGACTTAATCAATGAAACAAGGTACTACAATGGCGCCAGCCACAATTGAAAGGGGAGTTTCGCAATTGGATAATCGTGACGCAACTTCTTCGAAAGCGCAGATCTGGGCTGGACGCATCATCAGCGGACTAGCCGCCCTTTTCCTGCTCGTTGATGGAGTCATGAAGTTGTTTAAGCCTGCTGTTGTGGTGGAGGCAACTACTCGTCTTGGATATCCGGAAAGTACGATCGTCGGAATCGGAATCGTCCTGGTTGTTTGCACGATCCTTTACATGATTCCGCAAACGTCAGTACTGGGGGCGCTCCTGTTGACCGGCCATCTGGGCGGAGCAGTCGCTACACATGTGCGTGCCGGCGGCACCCTGTTTGAGATTATTTTCCCAGTGATTATAGGTTCACTTGTGTGGGGAGGTCTGTTCCTGCGCGAGAGCCGGCTGCGAGCACTGATTCCGTTGAAACAATAAGTCGCGACCTGGATTCCAGTCATGTGTAGAAATATCAAGACCCTCTTTAACTTCGAACCTCCGGTGACGGAGGAAGAGATTCGAGCAGCGTCATTGCAGTTCGTGCGAAAGCTGACGGGCTTCAACAAGCCATCAAAGGCCAACGAAGCCGCATTCCTCGCCGCGGTTGACGAAGTGGCCGAGGTTTCCAGAAACCTGCTAACCTCACTTCAGACGAGCGCGCCACCGCGGAACCGTGATGAAGAGGCAGCGAGGGCCCGCGCGCGCGCGGCACAAAGGTTCGGCATCTGACCCTGGGAGCGCCGGCCTCCGGCCGGCCCGAGCCGCGAAGCGTGCGAGTCGTGGCAGAGGTCCTTGTGCGAACTCGCACGCTTCGCGGCTCGGGGCCGGCCGGAGGCCGGCGCTCCCAGGGCGGCGCTCCCAGGCGGCGCTCCCAGGCGCTCCGGTTTGCACTTCAACCACTTCCCTATGTAGAATCCTTATTAGATAGAATCCTATCAAGGGACTTACGATGAATGGGTAAAGGGTTTCTTACTTACTCCACCGCCGTCATCCTCCAGGCTGTCGCTAACGGCTACCGGTACGGGTTCGACATTATTGACATCACCGGCGTGCCGGGCGGCACCGTTTATCCGGCATTGCGAAGGCTCGAAAGCGCCGGATATCTCGCCTCGAAGTGGGAAGAACAGAGTATCGCTCAGGAAGAACCACGGCCACCTCGCAGGTATTACGATCTCACTCACGCAGGCCGCGAGGCTTTGGCCGAAGCCGTAAGGCGTTACCGTTTTCTGGAACAGACGCAGCTCGTCAGGAAGCACGCACCAAAACCTTCACGCGCATGAGGTCACATCAGTGCCTTCTCACCCCAACAGGAAACGACTCTCCACCAGACCGCACCTGCAGTTGATCGCGCTCGTCGGAGTGATCGTCCCGCGCCGCCTGCGCGCCGATTGGCGCCAGGAGTGGGAGGCCGAGTTGCGCTACCGCGAAATGTTACTCGAGGAGTGGGAGCGGCTCGACTGGTACAACAGGCTCGACCTGCTGCGGCGCAGCACAAGCGCATTCTGGGATGCGCTCTGGCTACAGCAACTTCGATGGGAGGACGAAATGATTCAAGACTTGCGCTATGCCGTTCGAATGTTGCTCACGAATCCCGGTTTCACGGCCGTCGTGGTCCTGACACTCGCTCTCGGTATTGGCGCCAATGCAGCGCTTTTCTCCGTGGTCAACGGTGTGCTCTTGAATCCGCTGCCCTACCCGCAGCCTGAACAGCTCGTGACACTCCACCAGAGCAAGCCGAACTTTGAAACCGGCGCCATTCCCTACCTGAATTTTCGCGACTGGCAAAAAGGTAATCAAACCTTTTCGGCAATGGCGATTTCGCGCGGGTTCGGATTCAGTCTGACAGGCACGGGCGAAGCCGAGCGCGTCAGCGCGCGATTCGTGACCGCGGATTTCTTTTCGGTGCTCGGTATTCAACCAGCGCTCGGTCGCACCTTTTCGCCGGGCGAAGATGAGCGAGGTCGAGAGCCGGTAGTAGTCATCAGCGCGGGCTTGTGGCAGCGCAAACTGAGCTCCGCAGCTGACGCAGTCGGAAAGGCGCTAACGTTGAATGACAAGCCCTATACCATCGTAGGCGTCCTTCCGGCGAGCTTCAGCTTTGGTACCGCCGATGTGTACGTGCCGATCGGCCAGTGGAATAATCCGGGACTCGAAAACCGGGGGGCTGCCCTGGGGCTGCACGGCATTGGCCGTCTCAAGCCTGGAGTTACCTTCGAACAGGCTCAGGCCGATATGGACAGAGTATCGCTCAATCTTGCCGAAGCGTATCCGGATACAAACAAGAACAACAAGGCCAAAGCTAGTGCCACTCAAGGAGAGACTGGTCGGTGACATCGGGTCGCTCTTGTGGATGTTGTTCGGTGCGGTGGGGTTCGTCCTGCTTATCGCGTGTGTCAACGTCGGAAATCTGCTGGTTGCACGCTCCACGGGTAGAACACGCGAATTCGCGATTCGCGCCGCCTTGGGCGCTGGCAAAGGGCGCCTGCTCCGCCAGTCTCTCACTGAGAGCACACTTCTCGCTCTGATGGGCGGCGGACTTGGACTGGCAGTTGCCGGCTGGTCTACAAAGGCTGCGCTCAGCGCATTGCCCACCGCACTTCCACGCGCTCAAGAGGTGTCGCTCGATAGCCGTGTCCTTCTCTTCACACTGGCTGTTTCGCTCCTCACCGGAATCCTTGCCGGACTGGTCCCGGCTCTCAAGACGTCTCATTGGCGTTTATCAGAGGCGCTGAAGGAAGGCGGACGTGGTACGGGCGGCATGCGCCATCGCGCGCAAGGAGCTTTAGTCGCAGTTGAGATGGCACTCGCTCTCGTATTGTTGATCGGCGCGGGTTTGATGATTCGCAGCCTGAGCGCGCTCTGGAACGTCGATCCAGGCTTTCGTGCAGACAACGTCCTCACCTTTGGCCTCAGCCTTCCGCCGTCAATGCAGAAGGCAAGCCCGGGTGCGATTCGCAGCACTGTGCGTCAGTTAGGTGACGAGATCGCATCAACTCCAGGTGTCCAGGCAACTTCATTCTCGTGGGGAGCCGTTCCACTTCAGGGCGAGGACGACCTGTTCTTCTGGATCGACGGAAAGCCGAAACCCGCGAGTCAAAGTGAAATGAACATGGCGCTCGTCTATATTGTCGAACCAGGTTATCTGGACGTCATGGGCATCTCGCTCAAGCAGGGCCGTTTCTTTTCCAATCAGGATGATGAACGATCTTTACCAGTCGCCGTGATTGACGAGGTTTTTGCGAGCAAGCATTTTCCGAATGAAGACCCAATCGGCAAGCGAATCCACATGAACGATGATCAACCTCCGTCTCAGATTGTTGGGGTAGTGGGGCACGTGAAGCAGTGGTCTATCGATGCGGAGGATGAAAAGCAGTCGCTTCAGGCGCAGCTTTATCTTCCGTTCAGAGCGATCGCGGACGAAGAGATGCCTCGCGTGCCTGCCGGCGTAGGCGTACTGACGCGGTCAGCGGGAGGTTCAGCGGAATGCCGGTGCCGGGATTGTTCGATTCGATCCGCCGAGTCGTCCAAAGCCACAATAGCCAGAACGTTATCTTCAGACCTCAAACGATGAATGAGGTGATCGCCGCCACAGTAGCTGCACAACGTTTTTCGATGATTCTGCTTGAGGCATTTGCGGCCGTAGCTCTGTTGCTCGCGAGCATAGGGCTTTACGGCGTTATCTCGTATCTCGTCGGCCAGCGGACGCAGGAACTCGGCATCCGTCTGGCACTGGGAGCTCAGCGCAAGGACGTTCTAAGTCTCGTCCTGAGTCATGGAATGAAGATGGTGCTGGGTGGCGTGGCCCTCGGTCTGATCGCTGCGTTTGGACTTACGCGGTTGCTGGCAACGCTGCTTTATGGCGTGAGCGCAACGGATCCGGTTACCTTCGCGAGCATTACACTACTGCTGATTGCAGTCGCGTTACTCGCGTGCTTCATTCCAGCACGCCGCGCGATGAAGGTAGACCCGCTGGTTGCACTGCGGCACGAGTGATTTCGTATGGAGTTCAAGCTTCAGCTTGCAGGCAAGCTAAAGCTTGAACTCCATACTTAAGTCTCCACATCAGACTCCAATACTCTCCAGAAACTTTGTTGGTTTCTCGCTCCCGATAAGAGCAAAGACATAGTCATTGGGAATGCAGGCCTTCTCTTCTCCCGTTCCCGCATCCAGTAACATTACATCTCGCTCTCTGATCTCTTTGACCTTAGTGCGGAAGAAGACTTTGATTCGGCCCGCATCCATGCAGTCATAAACTTTTATCTTGTTGGCCAGCTTGAGGTCCCCTTTGAAATCACTACGCACAACGAGCGTGACCTCGTTGTGGCCTGTCAGTTGTACAGCCGCTTCAACCGCTGAATTGCCTGCACCGACGACCATGCATTTCTTATCGCGGTATTCATCCGCGTTCGAGAGCTGATACTTAACCTTGTCATCGAGACGCCACGAGTCATCAGACCACACTTCGGTTTTCAGATCTTCACCGGGAACTCCCAGCTTCATGCGGGAGCCGTGATTTCCGATTGCCAGGATCACGCGGCGCGCACGATAAGTCACCTCCTCTTTGCCTCCGTCTCTGGCAGTAAGGATGGTGAAGCTAGCGGCGCCGCTTGACTCGCTGCGCCTGATATCCTTGCAACTCTCGCCTTCATGGATTTCCAGGTCGTGCGCCGTCAGTGTTCGCATCCAGGATTCAAGCAGTTCTTCCTTCTGCGCGCCTGCGCCAGGCAGCGGAAGCGCACCCTTCGGTTTGACTGTGTCCGGTTTGAAGGTGACATACTTTCCTGCGGGATAATTTTGAATCGTGCTCACGATTCTGTTCTGTTCTATGGCGACGTAGCGAAGGCCCCGTTGCCTGGCAATAACCGTTGCCGACAGTCCCGATGGCCCGACGCCAATAATCGCCACGTCATAGGGAATGTCCCGGTTGGGGCCCTCTTCTCGCAAGTCTTCGACTATGTAATCAATCACCCGCGCGCCTTCGTTGATGGCATTCTTGATCAGCGGCAGGCCGGAAACGTCACCGATGAGATAGACACCGGGCACGTCCGTCATCAGCTTCTGATCGCGGCGCGGTACCCTTCTCGGCGGGATGGCTTTTTCTGTGTTAACGACAACGCAGGCTTTAGGCACTGTCGGACACTCGGCCATGCAGCTCAGGTCTTCCATGCACTGATCGAGCGCCACTGGTGTCGCTACGCCTCCGACCATTTCAAGCACATTGTGCGGGCAAGCCTCGACACACGCGTGACAGCCAATACACAGAAACGGGTCAATGACAGGGTGAGGATACGCCGGCCCTTCGTCTCGCACGTGGAATGAATCCAGAGTTCCTGTTGCAGCGTTCTTGGTCCTCGTCTCGAGCGCCCCACTCCTGATTCTGACCAGCAAAGCTCGCCGTCTTAACGTGAGGGCTGTCAGCAGGACCAGTCCCGAAAGCGGCGACGCCGATACTAAGCTCAGCCACACATACCAGGGCTGCTCGGCGAATTGAGCCTGTGGTGACCATCCCACCCGGCCACAACAACAATCATCGAGAACAGAAACACAATCACACTGCCCCATATGAACCATGATGGCTTCCAGGGTTGTTTGAGATCCAGAGTAGGTATCCAATTGAACTGGGCCTTCCCAATTCGTTGCTCGCGCTGAGGCCGAAGTGGCGATCTTTCGGTCATCTTCCCGGCCTCTCGACGACGCTTGTCCCAGAAGATTTTGAGGGCCGGTACATCGAGTGCACTGAACTCACTTGTGATGGTCAGTCTTCCAGTGCGTGCAAAAGGACTCGTTAGTCGATCTGTGACGCCTTTGAGATTTGGGAGTTGAATTGTCTCGCGGGCTGGGACTAAGCCGGCCTCGAGTTCAACGATGATGCATAGCCCGTCCGGGCTTACTACTATGCGGAGCAGGTATGGCCCCACTTGAACAGTCGCGCTTCCCTCGAGCGGAGCCTGCTCAACGAGCATTCCATCGAGGATTGTCGTGCTGGACCGCGAAAGGTTAAAGAGCCAGTACTCACCACCGATCTCGCGAATGCCGACGTGTGTGTCGGATACCGCCCGATGGTTGAGCGTCAGATCATTACCCGGTAGCCGCCCGATCGTCAGACCTTCGCTCTCGATCACCAGGTCTTCAATCTGCTGATCGGTCCGCTTGATGATGTATCGGGTAGTTGCAGGCATAAGAGAAAGAAGGGGTCAGTGGTCAGTGGCCAGGGGTCAGGGGTCGGCATCAGTGGTTTGAGTTCAAGCTTTAGCTTGTGGTTGCATTCGAGTTGCATGCAGCAGGCTAAAGCGTGAACTCCATATTCCGACCACTGACCACTGACCCTGATCCCTGCTCACTAACCACTGACCACTTGTATTACGTGTATCACCATCAGCGCCAGCATCAGAGATGTGAAGATGACGTGCGGCGGCAGCCACGCTTTCAACAACCGGTGCAGCAGTATGAGCGCTTCGACGCGACGCAGCGTCGCAGCCGCTTCAACCGCTTTGATCAATTTGCCTTGCTGCTTATTGTCCAGACCTGCCGTCATTGGTTTGAACTCTTCCTTCGCTGCTCCAAGCAGCGCGTCAAGCTTCTCCCGTTTCACGTACTGCCTGAGCAGATAAGCAGTAGAGAGCAGGCGCGGCAACACTCGCTCTGTCACCGCATTGCATACAGCTTCTGAGGAAGAACCGGCAATAGTCGCGATCTCTTGTTGCAGCTCCGTTCGCCGCGCTTTCAGATCATCCAGCAACAGTGGTTCACCTTCGATCTGCGGTCAACAGACGCGGAACTGCAAAATAACAAACGATGCCAAACAAACCTGAGAGGATTACCATATCGAACGAACCTCTCAGCAACATCGTGAGCAATCCGCCTGATTCTGTTCCACCGTGGAGCAGCAGCATGATTCCGGTCATCACTCCCAGATATGAATGCGCAAGCATCCAATACCTAAGCGGTCCCGCGCGCCGCTTATAAATTTGCCGTCGCATTGGATAGGTCATCAATGCGCCGATGCCGATCAGCCCGGCAAGCCCCGTGATCCAGCGCATGTTGAGGAATCCGAGAATTCCTCCGCCTAAGCCATATCGCTCAATTCCTATCACTGCTCCAATCGTCGCGACCACCACGAGCAATATTCCCGCAAAATGCAACAGCCGTTTGAACGGATCAGATTGATGAATATTCCGGCCTACTGCATGTCGTCTGATCAACAAAAGCCAGGCCCTCAATCTGTTTGATCTCGGTGAAGTATTCCCGCGGATTGATACGCGCGAGCGCTCCGGTAGGACAATTCTCCTCACAACCATAAGCCGGGGACTTGCTCCCAGCCGGGTTGAGCGTTGTGCCGGTGCAAAGGTTGCATTTGACTGCGAGCAGATCATCAGTTTGATCGACGGCTGGCGGCAGTGGCTCGGGCGCGACGCTCAGCCAATGTCGCCAACGCTTCAAGCCCTGTCGCCAGCTATCGTTTCTTTCCCTCGCCTGCCTCAGCATTACGAGGGACCATCGAGATCGCGTGGTACGGACAATTCGCCGCACAATCTCCGCAGCCGATGCAGGTGTTACGGTCAATGTCTATCTGGCCAGGACTGTGGCGACTGATGGCGCCGGTCGGACACCCGGTCAGGCATTCAGGATCCTTGCAATGAAGGCATACCGACGGAGCAAGCACCTGCTGAACCGCATTTTTCCGCGGAGCCTCAAGTTGCGTCCTTCGCGTAATGTTGATGCCGCGCCGCAGCAGTCGTGACTGGCCATGAATCTGGTGGCAAGCCAGCGAACAGCGGCCGCAACGAACGCACAGGTCCATGTCCATGACCAGCAGGTTGGTCCCATCAACCAGGCCGGTATTGATGAGTCTCTCTTGAGATTCGAGTAGCTGTGCACGAGCTTCAGGCACGCGCGCGAGGCTCTCTCCAATGATTGCAGGCGCCGAAAAGCGAGAGAGCTCTTTGATCAACGCGTCGCGGAGCGCTGGTTTCTCACGCAATTGGGAGATCGAGATCATGAGCACTTCGGAGCGCCCCATGAGCGTTACTGTGTAGGGCCAGCTCACCTGTTGCATCACGCCGTCAAGACCAAAGCAGTGCCCATAACCCAGGTAGTCGTGCAGCACCTCGCCGCCTGAAGCGCCCTGGTCCTGACTGCGGCGAAGCCACCCATCCTGGATCACGTACAGGAAATCCACGCGACTCCGCTCTCGAAAGAGAACATGGTCTTTCGCGAAGACGCCGAATCGGGATAAGTTGCCACCGTGAGCGATCAGACTTTGGGTAAGTTCTGTTGAGAGGTTAATTCTCTGGTAAGCGGATTTCAGACTTTGACGCAGATACGTTCGATCGAGACTCTGGCTGAATCCGGATAGTTTGCGGAGGAGACGCAACGCGGGACGCTGAACTTCTAAGCAGCCGCACCTCTTCGTCCGAAGCTCTGACAGTAGACGAATGAGGCACACCTGCGAGCACGGATATTTCACCAAACTGCCTGCCGGGCGGAACTTCCGAGATCCGGACCTCGCCGCGGTCAGGAGTGCTGCGAAACACTTCCGGCTGTCCACTAACTACAAGATAGAAACTATTGCCTCCCCAGTCTCCTTCCCGGACGATCGTTTCCCCAGGTTCGTACGTCAGCAACCGCACATATGGCCCGATCTTCCGCCCATTGTAGTTTCGCCCATAGACGACTACTTCCAGGTCGAGCTCGTGCTGAAAACGGCCGTCGCGCACTGCAGCGAGGTCAGCGACAGACGGAAGCGATTGGATCGCCTGAAGAATTTCTCGACGGCTCTCATGCTCTCGTGGCATACGACCACTGGTCACTCATGTGCAGTTTTGAGTGTTTGAACAAGATTCTGAGGTGTAATTTGCGGATGATGAAGTTGTTAAGATTACACCTCAGAATCTGCGCTGGCTCGATGTTCTACTAATCCCCCTTGAGATCAGTACAACTTCTCACCAGAGTCCAGGAACTGTTCGCGTGATTCAAGTTGGCCAGTCTGGCCCTTGAAGATGGTGTCGCGGAAAGCGGCTGAGAACGCGGCAATGTAACCGACCGGCTCCCATCCCTCATTCTTGACCACATGGCGGACTCCCTGCGGGATGAGCGCGGTCTGACCGGGACGGAGCGTTAAGCACTCACCGTTTGCGTAGAGCTTGAGCTCGCCGGAGAGCATGTAAATGACCTCCTGACAGGTCATATGACGATGCTCAGGATTGGTTTGGCCCGGCTCGACATAGGCATAACCGATGCTTTGTTGGCTTCCCGGCGTGACGTTCATATCGCACAGCCACTTAATGGCACCCCACTCGTAATTGACCGGCTTGACCTGGTCGGCTGCTACGACGAGTATCTCTTCAGCCGGATTGACAGCTCCGACGGGTTTGGCAGTTGGCGTGGTATCTGTTGCTATCACAGTGATTTTCTCCTTTTCTGACTTGGAATCTCGATCGTGCTCGGGATTCCGTTTTTGAATTGTCATACCCGCGCGAATGCCATCGCTCGGTCCCCCGCCCATAAACTCAATGCCTCTAACAAACGTTGGCGCTCGCTCTTCACAACGAGAGAGCCTAATGCCAGGCAGGTTCGGGAGTCTTTAGCTGCTCTTGAATTTTCTCTGAAAGTTTCTTTAGAGTGCCAAGGAAGAAGACTATGTTTTGCCCTCAATGCGGAAACGGCAACCAGGAGCCTGAAACATTCTGCCGTCAGTGCGGACGCTTCCTGCCTGATTTCGAGAAACTCAAAAGAAAAGAGATTCCGCCCGAGGAACACCTAAAGGCCAACAATGTTCTGATCTTGATGTCAGCTATCGTCAGCGCCACACTCGCGATCCTGCTTCACACGTTTTTTACTGGCAGAGAAGATACACCGATTTTGATCCGTATTACTGCAGGTTTATTGACAGCAATGTTCTTCTGGCAGGCGCAGACATTCTGGCGAAACATGCAGTTGAAGAAACAGCTTCCGAAAAGAAGAAAGAAAGATAAGGCGGAACCCGAAGCGCTTGACACAAATCCGCTTGTTGAATCGGTAAAGGCAAAAGGGTTACTAAACGAATCCGATGTTAGCGATGCTGTTCCACAGAGCGTTATCGAAAACACGACCAAACATCTCGTCGAAAAGATGCGGCGAGATTCATCCTGACCGGCATTTGACGAATCGAGAGGAATACAATGCCTACTTCACCTCATCATTGTCCGAAGTGTCAGAGCGGAATGGAACAGGGATTCGTGCTTGATCACACGACATGGCGCGATGATGGTCGGCCGACTGGGCAGCAGGCGCTCCCCAAAAGTCGTGGTTGTTTGGTACGCATCTGCCCGCTGAAGACGCTTATTCCCATAGGAACGTACCGCTGCACGTCTTGCGGCTACCTCGAGCAATATGCAAGAGAGGAGTTTGCCGCACAGTAGTGGCATCGCCACAGTCGATGAGGAGGACATGGACAACGTCACGCATGACCGCCGCGATTTCCTCAAGATTGCAGGAGCAAGTGCCGGGTTGGGTACTCTAATGAATTGCGGACGCAAGGAAGAGGAACCCTCGGAGAGCTGCAGTCGCCCGGCCATCGAACATGTCCGACCTTTGTTTCATGAAGGCAACGGAACTGGCGGCGCTGATTCGCTCGCGCAAAGTGTCGGCCCGCGAGGTGATGGCCGCTCATCTCGAGCGCATCAATCGACTCAATCCAAAGGTCAACGCGATCGTCGCGAAACTCGACGACGAGAAGTGCCTTGCGCTAGCCGATGTAGCCGACCAGCGCGCAGCGAGAGGCGAGACACTGCCACCGCTGCACGGACTCCCGATCGCATTCAAAGATCTTCAACCCGCCCTGGGCTTTCCGTTCACCCGTGGTTCCCTGATCTTCAAGGACACCATGCCGGAAGCGGACTCGGTCCTCGTCGAGCGCCTGAGGAATGCCGGCGCGATTGCAATCGGCAAGACGAACATGCCCGAGTTTGGGATGGGGTCTCATACCTATAACAAAGTGTATGGAACGACATTCAACCCCTACGATTTGACGAAGAGTGCCGGCGGGTCGAGCGGTGGGGCCGGGGCGGCGCTCGCAACCGGCATGTTGCCGATCGCTGACGGCTCTGACCTCGGAGGTTCGCTCAGGAATCCCGGGAATTTCAACAACATCATCGGAATGCGCCCATCGGTCGGTCTGGTCCCCTCGGCGCCGACTCCATTCCCTTTGCTCGGCTTTGCGGTCAATGGTCCGATGGCCCGCAATGCGGCAGACACTGCCCTTCTTCTGAGCGTAATGGCCGGCGCCGATCCACGCGACCCGGGTTGCTATCCGTCCGATCCGGCCGTCTTTCGCGGGACCCTGAGCCGCAGTTTTCGTGGAACGAGGGTCGCCTGGTGTCCTGATCTCGGCGGACTCCCTCTAGATCCGCGTGTGCGGACGGTACTCGATGCACAGCGCAAGACATTCGAGGAGCTGGGATGTGTTGTCGAGCCTGCCTGTCCGGATCTGAGAGACGCGGACTCGATCTTCCTCACGATTCGCAGCTTTCGAACTGCTGCCGTGCTCGGGCCACTGCTGCAAAAGTACCGTGATCAACTCAAGCCTGAAGTCATATGGGAAGTGGAGTCAGGACTAAAACTGAAAGGCGCGGACGTCGCGCAGGCGATGATTAAGCACGGCGAGTTACTCGATCGCATTCGCCGCTTTGAAGAAAAGTACGAGTTCATCCTGTGTGCCGTGAATCAGGTGCCACCCTTCGACGCAACGCTCGACTGGCCGAAGTCGATCGACGGCGTGACGATGGACAACTACGTCGCCTGGATGAAATCCGCGTATTGGATTACGGTGACCTTCCGGCCATCAATCTCAGTCCCTGCAGGTTTCACACCTGAAGGGCTGCCCGTCGGTATTCAGATTGTAGGTCGCTACAGAAACGACTTCTCTGTCCTTCAACTTGCTCACGCGTTCGAGGAAGCCACGCGGTTTGGAATGAAGCGACCATCGATCGCGGCGAGCTAAGCAGCGCCCTGAGCCCAATTTGGAGTGCGGCGGCTTGGCGCCGCTTTAGTCTCCCGCTGAGTGATTCGATCGGGACACTAAAGCGGCGCCAAGCCGCCGCACTCCAAAAGTTGCGCTGCTTCGCAGCGCCCTTCCGCTTTTTCACGCCTCATTCCTTCGACTTTTTTCTGCGTATGGATTACAAAGTTAATGGCGCGCGGAACCCCAACTCCAGAATCTTCGTTTTTCCAATCATCCGCACGTCTCGCCAATTTACAGAGCGCGGCCAGTAATACCACGCCGCTCAGCGTCAGAAAGTTGAGGACCTATGATTCCTCGAAGCTTTGAGTACTCTGCGCCCGCACACTGACGAAGCCGTCTCGCTCCTTCAGAAGACAGGCTCGGAGGCCAAGATTCTCTCGGGCGGGCAAAGTCTGATACCGATGATGAAGCTGAGGCTTGCGTCGCCGCCTTCACATCGTCGACATCAATCGCATACCCGGTCTCGATTACATATCTGAAGTTGACGGCTCATTCGGATTGGCGCGTTGGCCAGGGAGAGCGACCTCGAGTCCTCGGACTGGTCAAATCGAGTTTTCCGAATACTCGTGGACACGACACAGGTGATTGCCGACCCGCTGGTGCGAAACCAGGCCACCGTCTGCGGCAATCTGGCTCACGGCGATCCTGCGAACGATCACCCGGCCACGATGCTGGCGCTTGGAGCGTCGCTCATTGCCGTCTGGCCCACGCGGCGAGCGAGAGATACCTGTCGAGAGCTTCTTCACCGGCTTGTTCACAACCGCACTTCAACCGGACGAGATACTCAAGGAGATAAGAGTTCCGATTCCGCCACCCTCGAGCGGAGGCGCATATCTGAAACTCGAGACGAAAAGTCGGCGACTACGCGACGGCGGGCGTCGCAGTTCAGATCACACTGGAGGTTCGATGGCGTCTGCCAGTCGAGCGGGAATCGGTCTGACAAATGTCGGTTTCATGCTCCTTGAAGGCGAAGAAGACCGAAGCTTTCCTGACCGGCAAGACGCTCGACGACGTCCACAATCAAACAGGCAGCTGAGCTTGCGGCCGGAGAGTCTCAACCTATTGACGACATCCGGGGATCGGCCGATTACAAGCGCGACTTGTTCGCGTGCTCACAGCGCGGGCGCTCAACCGCGCATTCGAGCGTGCAAAGGGAGGAGCTAGGCGATGGCAAAAATCGGCATCAAAGTAAAGGTAATGGAGTTGAGCATACCGCTGAAGTCGAGCCCAGATTGCTGCTGGTCCATTTCATTCGCGAAAACCTCCGGCTCACCGGCACACATATCGGCTGCGATACGAGCCACTGCGGTGCCTGCACTGTCGTCTTGGATGGCGGCGCAGTAAGTCATGCACCGTATTCGCAGTTCAGGCCGACGGGCGCGAGATACTGACAGTCGAAGGTCTGGAACAGGATGGCAAGCTCCATCCGTTGCAGGAGGGATTCTTTCAGGAACACGGATTGCAGTGCGGATACTGCACTCCCGGCATGCTGATGACCGGATATGCGTTCCTCAAGAGCAACTCCAATCCGACCGAGGACGAGATTCGCCACGCCATTTCCGGCAACCTGTGCCGATGCACTGGCTACGTCAACATCGTCAAGGCATATCAATACGCGGCTGCAGAAGCTGCGTGAAGGAGGAGCATAATGATGACGCCAAAAACATCAGCGGAAATCGGTGGCATGGGCCATTCGGTCAAGCGAAAAGAAGACCCGCGCTTCCTTCGCGGCAAGGGAACCTACGTCGATGACTAGTGTTCCCGGACATGCTCTACCTGGACATCGTCCGCAGCCCATATGCTCACGCAACAATCAAGAGCATCGACACCTCAAAAGCGCTGGCGATTCCCGGCGTGCTTGCGGTCATCACCGGCAAAGACCTTGCCCAGTACAACCTCCACTGGATGCCGACACTGATGTCGGACACGCAGATGGTGCTGCCGGTTGAAAAAGTGATGTACCAGGCCCAGGAAGTTGCGGCGGTTCTGGCGACTGATCGATACATTGCCGCCGATGGAGTCGACGCAGTCGAAGTCGACTACGATCCACTGCCTGTCGTCGTCGATCCAAAGAAAGCTTTGCTCCCCGATGCGCCCGTTCTGCGAACCGACAAACCGGACAAAAAAGACAACCACATCTGGCATTGGGAATGGGGCGACCGCGACGGCGACCGACCAGACGTTCCGCGAAGCCGAGGTCACGGTCAAAGAAGATATCTACATCCCGCGAATTCATGTCTGCTCGATCGAGACCTGCGGCTGCGTCGCCTCTTTCGACAAGGTCAACGGAAAGCTGACCGTCTGGATGACCACGCAGGCGCCGCACGCAATTCGCACTGTGTTTGCGCTCGTCGCCGGACACGTCGGTCTTGCCGAGCACAAGATTCAGATCATCTCTCCCGACATCGGCGGCGGATTCGGCGGCAAGGTTCCGGTCTATCCCGGTTACGTGATTGCGGTCGCTGCATCGGTGCTCACCGGCAAGCCGGTCAAGTGGATCGAAGACCGGATGGAGAACATTCAGGCCGATTCGTTTGCGCGCGATTATCACATCACCGCGGAGCTGGCCGGCAAGAAAGACGGAACGTTGACGGCGCTCCGAATCAAGACTATCGCCGATCATGGTTACACCGATGCGGCGGCGAACCCATCGAAGTTTCCTGCCGGCCTCTTTCATATCTGCACCGGTTCATACGATCTCAAAGCCGCGCACGTTGAAGTGGATGGCGTTTACACCAACAAGCCTCCGGGAGGCATCGCATATCGCTGCTCGTTCCGCGTGACCGAAGCCGTGCACGCCATCGAGCGCATGGCCGACCTGATGGCCCACGAGATCGGGATGGACCCGGCAGAGTTCCGAATGAAGAATTTCATCAAGCCCGAACAGTTTCCTTACAAGTCCGCGCTCGGGTGGGAGTACGACAGCGGCAACTATGCGCGGCGCGCTGCAAAGGCGATGGAGAGGATCGGATACGCGGAACTCAAAAAAGAACAGGCCGAAAAACGCAGCGCGCGGCGAGTTGATGGGAATCGGCATCACCAGCTTCACCGAGATCGTCGGAGCAGGCCCATCGAAGCATTTCGACATCCTCGGATTGAAGATGTTCGACAGCGCCGAGATTCGCATCCATCCGACCGGCAAAGCGATCGCGCGATTCGGCACAAAATCGCAGGGCCAGGGACACGAAACGACTTACGCGCAGATCATCGCCGAAGAACTCGGCATTCCGGTCGATGACATAGCGGTTGAAGAAGGCGACACGGATACCGCGCCTTACGGGCTTGGCACCTATGCGAGCCGGAGCACGCCGGTGGCAGGCGCGGCGGGAGCCATCGCAGCCCGCAAGATCAGAGACAAGGCGAAGAAGATTGCGGCTTATCTGCTCGAAGCTCACGAAGACGACCTCGAGTGGGAGCCGGGCAAGTTCTTCGTCAAAGGCTCGCCCGATCGCGCAAAGACGATTCAGGAGATCTCGCTCGCCGCTTACACCAATCATCCCTCAGGGAATGGAAGCCGGGCCTCGAAGCGGTCTCTTATTACGATCCTCCGAATCTCACTTATCCGTTTGGCAGCTACATCTGCGTCGTCGATATCGACAAGGGAACCGGAGAAGTAAAGGTGCGCCGATTCGTGGCCGTCGACGATTGCGGGAACATCATCAATCCGATGATCGTCGAAGGACAGATTCATGGCGGATTGACCATGGGCTGGCGCCGGCGTTGTATGAAGAGATTCAGTACGACGAAAGCGGCAACATCCTTCAAGGCAGCTTCATGAACTACCTGGTGCCGACGGCGGTGGAAACGCCGAAATGGGAAACGGATAAGACCTGCACGCCTTCGCCTCATCATCCGCTGGGGGCGAAAGGCGTTGGAGAGTCCGCGACCGTCGGAGCGCCTGCGGCCATCGTCAATGCGGTAGTGGATGCGCTGTGGCATCTCGGAGTGCGACACATCGACATTCCGATCACTCCGCCAAAAGTGTGGAAGCTTTTGAGGGAGAAGGGAGTGATGGATTGAGCGAAAGGCATGTAGTACCGCCTTCAGGCGGAATCTTCACATCATCGATTCCAGGATTCCGCCTGAAGGCGGTACGACATGCGGGTGAGGAACCTTTCGTCATCGCAACCGTCGTAGCCTACAAAAGCCCTCAGTCTGCCAAGCCCGGCTCGAAGGCTATAATCAAGGCTGATGGCTCGATGAGCGGGTGGATCGGGGGCGGATGCGTTCAACCAATCGTCATTCGCGAAGCGAAGAAGGCGCTCGCAACAGGCAAACCGAAGCTCATTTGCATCAGCCCCGAATCTTCACACGGTGACTGGAAAGGAGTCGAAGTTTATCAGATGACTTGCCAGGGTGGGGGCTCACTTGAGATCTATCTCGAGCCTGTACTTCCCAAGACCCGACCTTCTCATCGTAGGCAATTCCCCGTCGCGCAGATTCTCACCGGACTGGGAAAGCTCCTTGAGTTCAATGTCTGTATAGCTGACCCTGAAGCCACGCAGGCAGTTTCCCGGAAGCCGACGTCGTATTGACTGACCTTTCCGCTGCGAGAGAGTCGCATAGATTCGAACAGCTATCGTCGTGATAGCGACATGGGAACCGGTGACGAAGAGGGGCTCGAAGCAGTCATCGGAACCAGACCCACGATACTTCGGATTGGTCGCAAGCAAGGAGAAAGCGAAGTCGCTCTTCCAATATTTCCGCGACAAAGGAACGCCCGCAGAGGATATCGAGGTCATCAAGTCTCCCGCCGGACTTGAACTGGGCAGTGAAACGCTACCCGAAATCGCACTCAGCGTGATGGCCGAAATCACCCGGTTGCGCAGGGGAGCCTCGGAGAAGGCCGGCCGTCAAACGCTCAAAGGGCACGAGTCTGCCAATCGTGCAGAAACCGTTTGATCCTTCCACTGAAATCATCGACCCCGTGTGCGGAATGACAGTCGTCAAAGCGAACGCGAAATACACAACGGTCTTCGAGGAAAAGACGTTTATTTCTGCTGCCCTGGATGCAAGGCGGCGTTCGAGCGGAATACCCCGACCCCTAACTGGAAACGAAACCGGCGCAGGTGGTTTATGATTCGTCGCAAGTATACAGTTCTCCGGATTGGTTCTTGGAGCGGGTGCTTCAAGCAGTTTCGGAGAGCCCAAACAGCTCATGCCTTTCGGTGGTGGCACGCTGCTCGGCTGGGTCATCGATCAGGCCGAGCGAGCCACGGGCGCTTGATGAAGTGATCGTCGTATTGGGCCGGGCGGCTGATGAGATCCGCGAGAAGGTCGTCTTCGGTGATGCGAAGGTGGTCGAAAACCCTGTCTTCAGCGAAGGCTGCGCCTCTTCCTACCGTGCCGGCATCAGTGCACTGGCTCCGCAATCCGACGCGATACTGATCCTTCTCGGCGACCAGCCTGGAGTCGATCCCGAAACGATAGATCGAGTAGCTGAAGCGTGGCGCAATGGCGAGGGCGAATGCACGATCGCGCTCGCTTCTTATCAGGGCCGTAAGGGTCATCCGATGTCGTTTGCGAAGCCGTTGTTTGACGAGCTTGCAGCACTGCACGGCGACAAGGCGGCATGGAAGCTCGTTGATGCAAACCCTGACCGGGTCCAGCTGGTAGCGTTCGACCGTCCGTTCCCCGAAGATATCAACACACTCGAAGATTTTCACCGCGCCGCCGTCGAGCACTCGAGGAATGTGAGAGAAGAGGTACTAGAGATTCAGGAGTTGCTTCGCGCGCAGGCGTACGTCACTGATGCAGCCGTTGCAACATCGCTCTATCTCGCAATGGCACTCGGAAAGCCGCTCCTGGTCGAAGGACCCGCAGGCGTTGGAAAAACCGAGATCGCCAAGGTGCTCGCAAGCTCGCTCGGGACGACCCTTGTGCGTCTTCAATGTTATGAGGGTCTTGACGCCAGCACGGCACTTTATGAGTGGAATTACTCAAAGCAGCTGCTTCACATCAAGCTCCAGGAAACAAAGGCGACTGGGGCGACTGCAGCGACATCGGCGGAGCAGGAAACAGCGATCTTCAGCGAACCCTTCCTGCTAAAGCGGCCTCTGCTTGAAGCCATCACTCACCAGACCCGTTCGCCTGTTCTTCTAATTGATGAGGTCGATCGAAGCGACGAGGAATTCGAGGCATTCCTGCTTGAAGTGCTTTCTGAGTTCCAGGTGACTATTCCCGAAATCGGCCCGATCAAGGCAGCTCACCGCCCGCACGTCGTCTTGACCTCGAACAGGTCGCGAGACCTTTCCGATGCCCTCAGACGAAGATGCCTTTATCTGTGGATCGACTATCCATCTTTTGAAAAAGAGCTCGAGATCGTGAGGGCACAAAGTACCGGCAATCAGCGAAACGCTTTCAGCAGAACTGACACGGATCATCCAGGAAATCAGAAAGCTGAATCTGGTCAAAGTGCCCGGAGTCGCCGAGACGATCGACTGGGCGACGGCGCTGGTTGCATTCAACGCGACGCAAGTCGAGCGGGAAGTGATCGCTGAGACTCGGCTGTTTTCTAAAGGACGAGTCTGATCTGCGAAAGTTTGAGGTTGAGCTTGCCGCCGGACGGTTTCGAAGAAATCCTCAATCCAATCTCATGACCGGAGAAGCGACCGAAGCCAACCTCCTGACGAGCACAGTACTGTTTTGCAGGGCGCTCAGAGAGCGCGGGCTGTCAGTTACTTCGTCGAACGCGATCGAGGCGGCCACGACGCTCGATCTGATCGATCTCGACGACCGTCGCGAGACGTTCTTGAGCGTGAGAAGCATTCTCACATCATGTCCGTGAGGACTTCCCTGTTTTTGAGGAGCTCTTCCAATACTTCTGGAGTTGGATACACAAGGACCCGCAACGCCAGCCTCGACGAATTGTTGATCAGATTGATCGCAAGACTCCTTCGACCTCGTCGATCGAGGTCCGCCTGACGTCGCACAAAACCACAACCAAAAACCTGTCGTACTTCCTTGAACACTGGGGAAGCGTCGAGGCGCGCGGCGCGGAAGCGATAAAACTGCCCGCTGCGAGCAGCACGGAATCGATCAGCGAAAAGGATTTCAGTCTGTTTTCGGCCGAGGAGCTTGAAGAGATTCTCGCGGCTGGCTCGAAGAATCGCAAGAAGACTTGCGCACGTTCCGAGCCGCCGATGGAAGAGTGTCAAACGCGGATCGAAAGTCAGCCTGCGCCGACTCGCTTCGCAAGTCTCTAAAGACCGGAGGAGAGCTGGTCGAGCTTTCGTTCAAGCGGCGCAAACATAAGAAGACCAGGCTTGTGGTCATATGCGACGTGTCGGGGTCGATGGACCTTTACAGCCGGATACTTCTTCAATTCGTGTACGGGCTGCAAAACTCCTTTGCGCGAGCGGAAACATTTGTCTTCAGCACATCGCTCGAGCGAATCACGCAATACCTCAAGCAAAGAAGCTACGACCAGGCGCTGGAACGCCTGTCAAACAACGTACGCGGCTGGTCGGGCGGCACGCTCATCGGCCCGAGCCTGGGCTACTTCAATTCCCGCTGGCCTCAGCTTGTCGACAAGCGGACGATCGTCATCATACTGAGCGACGGATGGGACACGGGAGAGCCTGATGAGCTCGCAACAGCGCTTGCCTACCTGAAGAGACGTGCTCGAAGGCTGATCTGGCTTAACCCTTTACTCGGCAACCCGGCCTACCAGCCGCTGGTTCGTGGCATACAGACAGCGCTTCCGCATCTCGACGTTTTCGCGCCCTTGAATAACCTGGCGAGCCTGAGAGCACTGGAACAACATCTGATCTCGTAAGGTGTAAGAGTGGAAGATATTTTCAATCAACTCGAGATACTCAAAGCGACCGAGAAACGTGTCGCAATGGCCACGCTGGTTGCCACTCGAGGTACCGGTCCGAGAAAAGAAGGCGCGAAGATGTGGGTTGGCGAAGGGGGCCGGATACTTGGGTCCGTGACCATCGGGGGATGCATCGATGCGCGTGTGATAGAGGAATCGGAAGCATCGCTCGCAGCATTTGAGCCGCGAGTCTTCTCCGTTTCCATGGGCGAGGAGGATGCCTGGGAAACTGGCTTCACTTGTGCCGGAAGCGTTCAGGTAATGGTTGAGCCCTTAGACCTGACCGATGGTGATGGTCACGTCTTGAATCTGTATCGCGAAGTGCGCGCCGGCGTGACAGCCGGGACGTGCTCCGTTATGGCGACGCCGCTCGACGACACGTCGTCAAAACTTGTAGTGTTCGAGGATGGGCGCATTCTCGGCAGCTTGGGTAACGAAGGTATTAATCGCGACGCTCGCGCTCTTGCTCTGGATACTGATTCGGAAACGAACCTCGTGCACAGTTGCGCTCGATTCAGGTCCATCGAGCAGAGAAGTATTCTTCGAGGTGCATTGCCCGCCACCTACCCTGATAGTCTTTGGAGCAGGCCCGGTCTCAATGCCTCTCGTGACGCTGGCGAGGGAGACCGGATTGAAGACAATAGTAGTTGATGGCCGGCCACGCTTCGCAACGCGCGACCGCTTTCCACATGTCGATGAATTGCTCGTAGGCATACCTTCCGAAATCGCTCGCACCCTCGCTTATACCTCATCAACCTTCGTAGTGGTGACAGCTCACGACTACAAGTACGATATCCCAGTTCTCAAGATCGTTTTGAAGACGGAAGCCGCGTATATCGGGCTCCTTGGCAGCAGGAAGCGAGGCCAGGCGATTCTGCGCTTTCTGGAAGAGGGCGGCGAGGACAGGAGATCGCTCGATCGGGTACATGTGCCGACGGGTCTCGATATCGGCGCTCAAACGGCTGCCGAGATAGCACTGAGCATACTGGCCGAGGCAATGGCAGTTAAGGCTGGCCGACCCGGCACTCCTATGAGAGCGCGATGAGCGACTCACTCTTCAGCGAAGTTCTGCTTGATCACTTCAGGCATCCACGGAACTACGGCAGCCTGCCTTCACCCGAGATAGCTTATGAGCATTTCAATCCGTTGTGCGGCGACCGCATCATTATCGAGCTTGCGGTCACTGGCAGTCGGGTAGACGCAGCTCGATTCCGCGGTGACGCGTGTGCGATTTGTATCGCCGCGGCATCAATACTTACGGAGTTGGTTGTGGGATTGGATATTACCCGTGACGAAATCGTCTCGCGTGAGGAACTCCTCTCCGCTCTCCAGAGTGATATCAAGCCCTCACGATTGAAGTGTGCCTTGCTTCCGCTTGAGGCGGTTTATGCGGGCATCAAACTTTACAATACCGGGCATGTCGTACCGCCCAGGGAGCGCCGGCCTCCGGCCGGCCACGAGCCGCGAAGCGTGCGAGTCTTCAGCACAAGGACTTTCCACGACTCGCACGCTTCGCGGCTCGTGGCCGGCCCGGAGGCCGGCGCTCCTGGGCGATACTACATGCCTAGGTCGCTTTGCTCCCGAACAATCGCTGGAAGAAGCGAGCGATGACGGTGCGAATTGCGCGCAGCAGCAACGGAGCAGCGGCGACTGACTTGGCGGTCTCGGGTTCAGGAGATCGCGGTTCCTCCACCTGTAACGGTACTTCAAGCTGTTGCTTCAAACAGGCCGAGAATTGCTGGAAAAGCTGGCGCGAGACTTCTTCAATCATTCCGCGGCCAAACTGCACGATCTTTCCTACGACGTCCACGTCGGCGCGCACGACAACCTGCGAACTGCCGCTTGAGAGCGGCGTGATCTGGCTGCGCATCGATATCTTTGCTGATCCTGCTCCACCCGCTTCCCTGCCTTCTCCAACCATTGTCACCTGATGATTGCTTTCGTCTACTTCTGTAAACTTGATCGTTCCCTTGAACGACGCGGAAATGGGGCCCACCTTCATTTTCACTGCCCCCACGAATGTACGCTCGTCTTGTGATTCCAGCAGCTCTGCCCCAGGTATGCAGATGACCACCCTGGCTGGCGCGATCAAGAATTCCCACACGCGCTCGACCGGTGCCTGGACGACAAAGTCTTCCTCAATCCTGAACGCCATCGTGGACATCCCCCATTGTTGAACTGTGAACGAAACACTTCTTTCTAGCCTATTTGCCTCAAAAAAAGATACTGATAATGTCGATCCTGCTGCCACTTGTTCGACTTTCAGGTGAAAGCGAATCCCAAATGCCCAAATGAAAAGATAAGGAGAAACTCAATGCGATTCATGATTCTGATAAAGGCAACCAGTGACACGGAGGCGGGGGCCCTGCCGGATGAGACGATGCTTACCGAAATGGGAAAGTTCAACGAGGAGCTGATCAAAGCTGGCGTCATGCTGATTGGTGAGGGACTTCAACCGAGCTCGAAGGGCGCACGCGTAAGGTTTTCGGGGAAGAAGCGGACGGTGATTGACGGACCATTCGCTGAAACGAAGGAACTGATCGCAGGGTTCTGGTTGTGGCAATTGAACTCAATGGAAGAAGCAATCGAATGGGTCAAGCGCATTCCCAATCCGACGGGCGAGGAGGCCGAGGTCGAGATTCGCCAGGTGGGTGAGGAAGAGGACTTTGGTGAGCTGGTAGAGAAAGTCCCCGAAGTCTTCGAAGCTGAGCGAGCATTCAGGGAGCGGACGAAGATTTAGCCCGATTTGGAGTCGGGCTGCCGCTCGTGTGGCAGCGCAATCCCGCGGAGCGGTGCGAGAACGTGGCCAGGGGTTGAGTCTTCGAAACCCCTGGATCGATCCGTAGACGAATTGCATCCCGAAGGGATGCGAGAAAAGACGTCAGGCTTTACCGCTCCTCGCATCCCTCCGGGATGCGCACTCTCTCTGACAATGCAACCAGGGTCTGTTCTCGCACCGCTCCGCGGTGAATTGCGCTGCTTCGCAGCGGAAGCCGGTTGCCTTCGGCAACGGCAACGCCGCACTCCACACGCGACTACCTAGGCGCAGTTGTCGCTCGGGTCGATTAGCTCGCCACCCATCTCAAGGGGTTGGCCGTAGGTGTAGTTGTCGCTAACGCCACCAAAGCAACTCCACTGCGGCTCGCCTGCAAGCGCCGAACTCAGGAGTCCCCAGGCGCCGGTCACGGCATAAACGGGCATGAACGCGTCTCCCCAACCGACATATTGGTACGAATGATAGGTCTCGTGCTCGAACGCGGCGTCGTTCGCATCGCCGGCCCAGAGGTGGGCCACGCCACCCCAGACCATTCCGGAGAATCCACTGGCCCCTGGATCCCATTCGAAAACGATCATGCCGTTCTTAAATGCTACGTTCTCGACGTCTCCAGTAATGAGGCCAATCCCACCAATGATAAGGCCGATCGTCGTCGTCAGCGGCGAGCGCGCAAACTTGATAATGAAGCTCAGCACGTTGGTGATCGGATGATCTACCTGGTCGAGTGCGATAGCGATCCAGTTGAGCGGGTTCAACCACGTCACGCAGAAGTCAACAATTGTCAGCGCCCAGGTTCCGAGAAACGCGAGTGCCTGGCCCAGCCACTTGATGCCTTCCCAGATAGCTCCCGCGGCCCACTTGATCCCTTCCCAAATCGCGCCGCCCACTGCCTTGATGCCGTCCCATACGGCGCTCGCCACATCCGCAATGAAACCGCCGATCGCTGTCGCCGCATCAACAATCGCGCCGGCGACCGCCTCGGCAGCGCCAGCAATAGCGCGGCCCGCGTCAGCCAGCCGATCGCCCACCCAATCGACCGCATCGCTGAACCAGCTGGCCCCGTATGGATCAGACAGAACTGCGGGGTTGCCGATCACATACGCGTATGGGTGAAGACCTCGCGGGAGGCGCAGTGCTCCTTCGGGCCGGTGGACCACCGCCGGATCAGGCTGGGCGAACCGTCCCAACCTGGTGCTGTACGCACGCATTCCGAAATGAAGTAAGCCGGTGGAGCCGAGCGGGCTGTGGTTGCCGTATCGGAATCGGCTCTGAGCGCCAAATGCCATCTCGACCGCTACAGCGCCATAGGGATAGTAGACAACCTGTCCTGCAAATCCGCCGTCGCTCAGCCGGCTGAAGCAGGTCACATGGTCGAGAGGATCAGGATGGTAGACGAAGGCCTGACCATCAGAGCGAAACACCGCTATGCGATGCCGGTTAAGGAAGGCGTAACTCTCAGTGCTGCCGTCTTCATTGATTATAAAGGCGTCGTCGCAGGACCAGGTTCGCGAAATGGCGCCGTCAGGCGACTCTACTGTGGTGTTAACAAGCGCGCCGGTGTGGTCATAGCGCGCCGTGAGCCGAGAGCCATCGGCTCGGGTCGATTCGGAAAGCCGGCCCTGCTCGTCGTAGAGGTGCGTCCAGCCATCGAGACTCGTGAGGTTGCCCGTGTCGTCGTAGCTATATGCCGCCACCGTCAGACGACCCGGTGACACGAGCACCCGTGTAGCTCAAAGTGATGCCCGCTGCACCCACTTCCGGACGATCGAGGAGGTTCCCTAAAGCGTCATAACGGTACGTGTGGTGATAATCGCCTTCCGCCTGCCGGCCATCGGCCTCCGTCAACCGGTAGTACGAGTCGTAGACATAGCGCCGGTTGTCGCGCACGTGTCCAACTACAGTCGTCAGGTCATCAATCACTGTCGGATTGCCGACAGCATCGTAGGTGTACTGGAAGTGCTGATAGCTGTCTCCTGCGGGCATTCCCGTACGCATTGACTCGATGCGCCCGGGGATCGTCCCGTAGGTATACGTCGTCTCGACGCCGCTCGCGAAGACCACGCGCGTCATGTAGCCGGTCGCATCATAGTCGATTCCAGTGACAACGCCGCCGACGGTCGAAGGCCTCCCTGCCGTGTCGTAGTTAAGATCCACTATGCGGCCATCCGGGTAAGTGACTCTTCGCACGCGCCCCTGTTTGTCGTAGGCGTATTGCAGCGTAAAGATCTCTCCAGGGCGATCGACGAAAGTGCGGGACTTGGATTTCTGATGGCCGCACAGCGTGTAGGAATACTCGACTGTTCCAAAAGTCCCTTCGACGCGAGCGAGACGACCCGTTAAACGGTCACCAGCGCCTGCGTCGTAGGTGTATGTTTCCACCGGTACCGCAGCAGCCGTTCCGTAACGCAGACGGACGATCCTATCCAACACATCGAACTCGCGGAAGATGCGCTGCGAGCCGCGGCGCTCCTCGACACGGTTACCGGCTGCGTCGAGCACATACCGATGATTGCCGGCTTCGCGGTGATCGAGAGCGATGAGCCGCCCCATGAAGTCGTAACGGCGCGTGAGCACAACACCGCCGAGGTGGTCCGTCACACCAGTCAACAGCCCAGCCGCGTTTCGCTGGTAGTGCGTGCACTGCCCCGCACCAGGCTCGAGTCGCTCTACCACGGAAACGAGCCTTCCGGCAGGATCGAAATATTCCGAACGAGGCGTGTCAAAGTGCGGACTGCCGGCCCTCACATCCTCGGCGTCATAGTGATGGATGACACCTGCCTCATAGCGCCGCTCGGATCGGCTGCCGTCGGGCCCAATCAACTCTACCGGGCGGTCCAATGCGTCCCGTCTTACGCGTGCTACGGGCGACCCTGCAGGTGCGTCCGTGACGCTGTAGTCGGTACTCGCAGCGAAGTAGCGCCCACGCTCTTCGGTCGCCTGGCCACGACAGAACGCGACAGGCGATTGGCTAACCGCCACCTGTCCGGCAGCTACTTCGAGCCGCGTTTGAAGCCGCTCGCCGCGCGAGTCAAAGTAGAGATGCTCGGTTTCGTAAACCAGCGGAACTGCCGTTGCGCGGCGCCTGATAGTAACGCGAGGCGGACTCTCGAATGGGCCGCGCTCGTAGACGGTGGACGGTATATCGTCGATGTCTTGCGGCCCAAGCACATTGATCAGCCGGCCATGCACATCGAATCGCCACCGCGTCTCGGTCCCGTCGCGAGCGATTTGGCGGGTCATCTGGCCGTGGCGATATTCAAACTCGCTCGTGACCACCTGCCCCAGCGCATTCGTCAACTGAACAGGGTATATGCCCTCGTCATCGAAGACCGAGAGGAGTTGGCGCCCGAGCGGATCGCGACGGACGGCCGGATTGCCCGTCGCATCGGCCTCTTGTGCGACTTCGGTCATCCACCAGCCCGCCCCAAGGTCTGGATCGTTCACCACGAAATAGCCCAGCGCTCCCAGGTTGGGCAGTTCCGCTCCGTAGACATCAGCGAGAAGCGCGTCAGTGAAGACAAGCGCCTCGCGCCGGGAGAGCACTCCGCGTGTGGCCTGACCGAGCGGCAAGCCCTGGAACGGATCACCATCGTAGTAAAGCTTGCTCGCAGCCATCACCTGACCACCGTCGCGCTCGATAGTCATCACCGGCAGATTGACAAGGTACGCGGCACTATCGTCTGCATACCGCGTTTCGATCGAGCGAACGGTGACTCGATCGATGTCTGCGCCGTCGCGGAACCGGTGAATCTCTTCTTCGAGCGTGACGTTGCCGAATGGGCCGTACTCATAGTTGACTTCGCGTTCGAGCGTCCGTGTTCCGCGGTCTCTGGTGATCCGCACAAGACGCCGCCGGGCAGCGAAGTAAACAGGAGTCCCGTCTATTCCCGTATCGACCAGGACAGCTTCGCCCTCGATCGTCTCCGCCCAGAAGGGAGAGGACGCGCCGTCATCAGATCCAAAGGTTTCAGTGCGGTAGGGCATTCGCGAAAGCACCATGTGGCGCTGGAGCGCGTCACGAGTTGCACGTTCAGGCGGCTTCGTGTGGAAGTGCGATACGGCAATGCGTGCGGGCGTGTCGGCGTTGCCGTCGTCGCTGCGTTCGACGCGCCCGAATCCAAGGAACCTGCGCTGGCGACGGTCGTAGAAACCCTGGAAGTATTGAAAGCTGCTCGAAACCGTTGAGTCGCTGTGCGGATCTGCATACTCGACCCTTCGGACCACTTGTACGGGAAACGGAAGATACGCCCCATCAGAAGTATCCTGATCCGCAACTGCTTCAGTCACCGAGCTTCCATACGTCACGCTCACCACTGCCTGGTCGGGCGTCACAATGCGCCTCATCAGATTCGCTTTGTTGGGCCCCGCGAGGTCGAGGAAGAAATGTGTGCCTCGCCCGTTCACCGGACCCGGGCTGCTCCAGAGCAGACCCTGGCTGCCTTGTCCAAGCATGTCGACGAGCATCACTGAGGCTGACGTCGTCAGCGGTGTGCGCTCAATAATCGCCGGAGCCGAGTAGCCTTCTCCACTCCGGTTGAACCAGAGCATGACCTTGTCCCGGTCGACATAGACGAGGTCTGCGAGCCCGTCTCCATCGATATCCGCAAGAAAGATGCGTTTCGCATCGTAGCCGGGAGGAAGGATCGGCGGTGCAGTCATGCGCACTGCAGCACCGAACCGCCCGTAGCCGAAGTTTGGCCAATAGATCACCGAACGGTTACGCACCTCAACGATGGCAGCTCCGCCGTCGCCGGTCATGTCCGCGAAATGTACATGCGGATCGGCGAGGTCCACGTCAGGGAAAGTCTCGCGGTCTCGAACCCTCGGTGTGATGCGGGGGGTATCGAAATCGCCTCCTCCGCGGTTCATGAGCGCGTAGAAAGCCTTCAGATCGGCATAGAGCAGATCAGCCTGACCATCAAAATCGAGGTCGATCAGTTTGGTGCGCGCGTCGAGGATCGGTGCGGCTGGTGCGCGCTTGAAGGGCCGGAAGGTCTCCCACTCTCCGCCTGGTTGCAGAGAATAGTACCCACCCGTCCGACCGGCCATAACAACAAGGTCGAGCAACCCATGTCCTGAAAGTGATGCGACGCGGAGACGGTCGGGCTCGGTTGCAAGAGCCGCTGGAAAGTGTCGCAATTGCTTCGCAGTTCCCAACTGCAGCCCACCGAGATTTGGCCAGTAGTGGCCACCGCTTTCTGAGATGTGGAGGAAACCGGGCAGGCCAATGCCGTCGAGATCCATCAGGCTCAACCCCGCATCCGGCACGTGAGGAGGAAGTGTCCCATTGCGGCTGGTCAGAGGCTCGAGGGTAGCGTTTTCCGGTTCGATGTCTGTGTACTCGAATCGCAGTGGAGGCAGGATGTCCTCGCCTGGCGGATCAAGAGCGGTGTCAAAGGCGACAAGAGTCACGGAAATCAGCCGGCTCGCTCCACTATGCGGCGCCTGCTCGTACTGAAGCCGGTACGCCTTGACTGGCGATTCTCCAGCGTCTCCCTCGAGCATCAGCCTGACTTCGCTGAGACGCCAGCCCAGAATGCGCTCGACACCCAGACGATGTGATTTCATCGGGTCGGGGCGGACTTCGTAGTCGAGGCGCACCACGTAAGGTCCGTAGCGCATTTCGGTGAGACGCGCATGGAAGCCATCCTGCTCATAAACGTAATCGATTCGATTACCGAGCGTGTCTTCCGAGGATTCGAGCAGCCATTGGAGCACACCGTGCGGACCATTGACTGGCAATTCGAGTCGCGCACCAGCCGACATCCCGAATCGCAACAGAGTGCCGTCTGTCGCGCGAACCTCCCATCCGCCACCACTACGGTTTATGCGGTAGAAGTCTTTCTCGACCTCCTGGCGGTAGCGCCCGCCTGCCACCTCGACCAGACGCTGACCGCCAAACTGAAATTGATCCAACGAATCGTCGAACGCCGGCTGACCCCCAACCTGGCTGCGCGTGATAGCCGACTGCGAGAGCGCCCACCCCAGGCCGACGACGCCGTTGCCATATCCGGTGCTATAGCCAAGCGACAATTCCGGCTTCATCTGACGCGGGCCGGGAGGAAATGTGAATGGAATCCGGTAGGAACCCGTGCCACTCGCAAGATCGACCTCGAAGTTCTGCCCGACGCTCTCTTGCGCGCCGCCACTGGATGGCAGCGGAGTCGACGCCTGAGACGGGCCTTCGCGAATGGGCATTGCTTCTCCGTCCTGGTTACGATCGAACCGGGCTAGCGATAGTCGAACCGGTAGTTGAGGAGAAGGAAAACATCAGCGACCTGGGCGCGGTCTTCGCCCGGTCCAGTGAACTCGATCGACACATCTCCTACGGGTTGATTGAGGAGTACGTCAAGCGGACTTCCAGCGCCGTCGCTTGCAGCGAGACCGTTTGCATCTGTGACAGCAGCGCCGCTCATTCCAGCCATACTTACCGTAACAGCCATACCTGGTGCCGGCTCGGCCCTGCCGCTGGCAGAGGTCCGAAGCACCTGCACCCCCACCCTGGTGGATCGGAGGTTGAGCTGGTTGTAAGGGAATATTCGCGGATCGAGTGCGAACGTGATCGTGCCTGCTCCATCGGGCGGCGGTCCGAATGCAAAGTACTGATCGGGCGCATGCAGGCGCGCCGAAAACGACTGTGCTGCCTCGCCACTCGCGGGAAATGTCGCGCGGATTGTGGCTTCGAGACCCGGGTCATGCAGGCAGTAGAAGTAAACCACCAGCCGGACATCCGAGATGGTCGTATAGTCGACGTCGTTGGTTGCGGGAGGCAACTCGAGCCGCCACGATGCGGAAACGCCGCTGTTTTCGAAGAGACCCAGCCGGTTCGGGTCGGCACGGTAAAGCACCAGATCGCGCCGCAACCGGAATCCTGAGAGGATCATCGCCTCCGGCGCCATGACGCGGCTCTTGACGGTACCGTCACCCCCTCGCCACGAAGAGATGCCCATGTGCGTAAGCGTTCCGGAAATACCCTCTGGTACTTGAAGCCCTTCGATCTCCACTTCAACACTCTGGATGCGATGCAGATAGGTTCCGGGGAAAACGCGCTCGATCGAATCAAGCGGGACAGTAAACTCGAGGAGGCCGGTGCGCAGAAAGTCGGTGAACGCCTGCGGCGCGAAATCGCTGAGGCTGACAACGTACCGAACCCGATTTCGCTTGCCCTTGGAATGCATGAGCAGGTCATACGTGAACGAGTCGATGTCGGTGAGCAGCGAGTCACCAGCCGTCAGTTCGCCGATGCCCGGCGACGCGTAATCGAAACGGATCCGGTGCAGTTCGCGGTCATTCTCGACCTCATAGGCGCGCTCCATGAGAAATGCCGCGTAGATTCCCATCTCGAGGTATTCCTCGGCCACCTCGCGCATCCGGTCGGCAAGCGCGTGCCACATGTCGGGCGTGAATTCGCGCGAGCGGAAGAACTCGAGATTGTCCTGTGCGAACTCGTACTGACGTTCGGACGACCAGCGGCTCCACCGCGCTACTGTCTCTTGTGCGTTGGCAACGGCGACCTGCCGGTCTGCAACAACTATCTGGCTGTTTGCCTCGGCGATCTGCCGGTTGAAGTTGTCGATCTGCATCTGGTGCGAGAGGCGATTGCGATAGGCGACAACAGCATCGACCCGCTCCTGCAGACTCCCCGCGCCTATCTCGAGTGAGTGGCCTCCCCCCAATCCCAACGCACGCTCTGATCGAAGTTGACGTCGCTGCTCGCGTTGCCGTACCAGGCCTGGAACCGGTTGAGCTCCGCAATGACCCAACCGTCGGTGTTGAACTGATCCCGTTGCGACACCAGGTTGTCTCGATGCAGTATTGCGCCATCCCGCAGTGCTGTGGCGACGTCTCTTTGGCGACGCGCCAATTCCTCCTGAGCGAGATGGGTCTGCACCGAGTACCAGTTCATCGTAACGGCCTGCTCCATCTCGCGCTCCGTCATCTCAGCCTGCTCGGCGGCGGCGCGGTAGCTGATGTATTCGCGCCATGCCTGCACGGCGTGCGTGGCGAAATAGCGCGCCGTAGCCTGTAGAAAGTCGAAGGTCCAGATGGGGACTACATCGTCGGCCAGACCAATCCAATTCAGTCCCGCGAGGTATCTTGGCGAGCTGGCTGCGGACATAACTGATAATCGCCGCGACCTGGTGGTTACCTGCAAACACAGCTTCGTCATTCATCGCTGTGATGATGTTCGCCCACGGTTGTTCGCAGCGGTGTAAAGTACACGCCCTGATAGAGCCGTGACGCTACCGGGACCGTATCGTCTGACCGCAGCACGCGCTCGTACCAGTCGCGCGCCGTCGCCACATCGCCACGGCGATAGTGGAAGTCTGCCTCTTCAACGACCGCCTTGGCAGCCTTGAGCCACACGCTCGTGGCTTCGATATTGCGATTCAGGAATTGGTAGTCGAGCGCCTTTAGATAGTAGTCAATCGCGTCCGGCGCGCTGACCAAGCGCCATATAACAGTCCCCGATGTCCATCGGCAAAACAAAGCCGTACATATGGGGAATGTAAGCGACGACATTCGCCGGGACTTCAAGATAGGGATAGAGCGCGCGCGAGGGTTGTCGCTTCGATCCTCGGCTGGTATACAGCCTCGACAAGCTTTGCCTCACCGTCCGCACCCAGAGCGACAGTGCGAACACCATCGGCAGCTTGTACCCGGATTTCCGCGGCTGCGGTCGTTCCAGTGGCTGCGCCGGGTGCGATCTGCAGCCAATTGCCTTCCACTGACGGCACCAGCATCGCCATTCCGGCTGCACCCATCGGACGGGTCATGGTAGAGGCGGTGCCCGGATTCAGATTCTGGAGCAGAGTGCGGCCCATGCTCTCCGGCAGAGAATCGCCAGCTGCCTGGAATGCCTCGCCGGCTCGGCGAGCGTCGCCGGCTATCGAGAAGAGCACACCGGTGTTGTTATCCACCGCGGCGACATCAGCCCCTGACTTTGTTTCCGCGTACTGTGCGCGGGCCTTCCTGAGTGAGGCCTGCGCTTTGTCCATTTCGCCGTTCGCAATCTGAATGGCAGCGGTAGCACTTGCAATGTGGGCTTTCAGAAGCGGCGTCCCGGCACGCCGCTGAGCGTACTGCAGCAATTTCCCGGCTTCATCTGCCGCGCCCATGAGCAAAAAGTTGGTAGCGCCCTGGTAAGCCAGCTCCGCCGTTCCAAGCGGCGCTTTGGTCCCGGTCCAGTTCGCTTCAAGGACCCTCATGAACGCCGGGGGCGGGTCGACCGCTGCAGCGATCGGCAACGATCCGGCTTTCTCACGGAAGCGCGCCGTTTGAACAGCAACAGAGATCAACGGCTTGAAAATGTCGACTCTCGACAGTATCGCCGGATTGACAAGCACCGCCTCAACGGGAAATTGCGGATGCAGGAACTTGTGGCACAGACCGTAGGCTTCCAGATAGCGCGTTGAGCGCCTCGGTATACTTTCGCAATGCGAAGGCTGCGTCTCCCTCGCTCACCTTTGCGCGCACTTGCTGTTCGACAGCGTCCGTTGGTGGTTGTTCCGATCCTTTGAACGGCGGTACGAAGTACCGGTAGGAATAGAAGGAACTCAACTGCACTGCGGCGATGGCCATCGCTCCTCCTCTCACCCTGCACGGAATCGCAGCTGGACCCGGGAGGGCTGACTCCTGAGGTTCCAAATCGGGCGGCGAGTATATACCAAAATCGAATTTTGGAGCTGCAGATATCTGGGAGCGCTGGCGTCTCGCCGCCCGGGGGAGCGCCGGCTCCAGCCTGGCGCGTGATCGAAGCACACCGTTATGGCGACACTGCACGCGCCAGGCTGGAGCCTGGCGCTCCCAGGCAAGCGACACACAAGTTGCGGATCAGCTCGCCGGAAGGGTCGCCAGCTCCACCACCGGGCGGATTTCGACGGTACCCTGACGCGCCATGGGAATCCGGGCGGCGATGCCGATCGCCTCGTCGAGATCGGTGGCATCAATCAGGAAGTAGCCGCCAAGCTGTTCACGCGTCTCGGCAAATGGGCCATCGGTTATCAGACGTTTGCCGTCGCGGAGCTGGATCGAAGTCGCCGTTGAAGTAGGTTGAAGCGGGTTAGCGCCCAGATACTGCCCATTCGAATTGAGCTCTTCGGCCAGCTCGCCCGACTCGACGTAACAATGCTCCCGTTCCGTCTCGCTCAGGACCTGTTCATCAAAATAAATCAGCAACATGTATTTCATGATTTTCTTCCCTCTATGAGTCGAACGGCGCGTGACCGGATCGACGCTTTATGAACAATTATTCATAGACGCGGCACAAGGTCGAGTGTGACAATGTCTCTGAACAACAATGCTTCCGGCTGCAACTCAAAAACAATCCGGGACGCTCAATCGAACCGTCAAGGTGCTGCTGATTCTGTTGGCGCCGCTCATGCTGTCTGCAGAAGAACCCGTGCGCTATGGCCGCGACGTGTTGCCGATTCTCTCGGCAAACTGTTTCTCGTGCCATGGTCCGGATGATGGCAGCCGGCAGGCTGGGCTCCGGCTCGACCTGGAAGCGGAAGCAAAGGCAAAACGCGCGCGAGGAATTCCTATTGTCCCCGGAAAGCCCGAGCAGAGTTTGATCCTCGCGCGCCTGACAAGCACAAATCCTAAAGTTGTGATGCCGCCTCCGGGCGCGCACAGGCATGTCACACCTGATCAGATTGAAACGCTGCGGCGCTGGATTTCCGAAGGCGCAAAGTGGGGGCGTCACTGGTCGTATGAGCCGGTGATCAGACCCTCCACTGCAAGCGGCCAGCAACCGATTGATGCGCTTGTAAGCGCGGCACTCGCGAAGAAGGGTTTGTCGCTTCGTCCTGCTGCCCCACCGCAAACGCTCGTTCGGCGTTTATGGCTTGACCTGATCGGACTGCCCCCAACGCCGGAAATCGCTGACCGGTTCGCGGCCGCCGCGTCGCCTGCAGCATATGAGCGAATGGTGGACGATCTGCTTGGCAAGCCTCAGTTTGGCGAGCACTGGGCGCGAATGTGGCTCGATCTGGCGCGCTATGCCGACACGAAAGGCTACGAAAAGGATCTGGGCCGCACGATGTGGCCTTATCGTGATTGGGTCGTCAACGCGCTCAACGCGGATATGCCGCTTGATCGGTTTACTAAAGAACAACTCGCCGGAGATCTGCTGCCGAATCCGACAGAGTCGCAATTGATTGCCACCGCGTTTCATCGCAACACGATGAACAATGATGAGGGTGGCACCGATAATGAAGAATTTCGCGTGGCTGCGGTCAAAGACCGCGTTGACACGACGGCGCAGGTATGGATGGGGCTGACGATCGGCTGCGCGAAATGCCACACTCACAAATACGATCCGATCTCGCACTCCGACTACTATCGTTTCTACGCTTTGTTCAACCAGACAGAGGATGCTGACCTTTTCAACGATGCGCCGACGAAAGAGCTGCTATCAGCAAAAGAACAGGAAGAACGAAAGCAGTTGCAGGCGCGCATCAAGACGATCAGTAGTGAATTGGGCTCGCTTGAAGGGGCCGCGGACAAGTCTGCTGAAGCGGAGGAGCGGAGATGGCGTGTTGCCAGCGCAGTAACTGCCGTGTCGAAGGATGGCGCGACCCTGACAGTGCAAAAGGATGGCGCGATCGCTGCCAGTGATAAGGCGCCGCCTGAAGACACCTATGTCGTGACGATTGCTCTTCCAGCAGGCGTTCACACGGCGTTGAGACTGGAGGCGCTGCCGGAGAAGCTTGCGAGCGGCCAGCTTGCCGTCGGACGCAATGGGCTGAATTCCAACTTTGTGTTGTCAGAACTTACGGTGGAGTTGCTCGACGGAGAGAATGCGCGAGCGTTGAAACTGACAGGAGCACGAGCCGACTTCTCGCATGCAGAAGGAGGCGTCATCGCCGCGATTGATGCTAATGAGAAGACCGGATGGTCTGTCAGCACGCGAACGCACGAAAGGCACTCGGCGATATTCAACTTCGAACATCCGCTCAAGCTGACTGAAGAAACGAAGCTGCGAGTCACGCTTTCGCAGCAGTTCGGTGATTCATCGACTTTGAGACGTTTTCGACTGTCGACCAGCTCTGCCGATCCGTCGTCCCTCGAACCGCCGAGCGTTTCTCCGCAGATCCGCAAGCTGCGTGACGATCTCGCAAGCGCCTATCAGGCACAGAAAGATTTCAATGAACGAATCGTGCGACTGCCACTGATGCGCGAGCTGCGCGGCCGACAAGCGACGCGAAACGAAGATTCATCGCCGCGGCAATTTTCTTGATCCGGGCGATCCGGTTTCACCCGGAGTGCCTGCAGCCTTCAATAAGTTTCCCGATGGAGCTCCACTCAATCGACTTGGTGTCGCCGAGTGGCTGGTAAGCCCCGATAATCCACTGACGCCGCGTGTCTGGGCCAATCGCATCTGGGCGCGTCTCTTTGGTATCGGCATTGTCGAGACCGAGGAAGATTTTGGTGCGCTTGGTTCGCCGCCCACAAACCCCGAGTTGCTTGACTGGCTTGCTGCCGAGTATCGAGATGGCGGGTGGTCCTTGAAAAAACTCATCAAGACCATCGTTATGAGCAACACGTACAGGCAGGCTTCCGACATCACGCCGGCTTTGTCGGAAGCAGATCCTCGAAACCTGTTTCAGTCGCGCGGCTCGAGGTTTCGGCTTGGCGCAGAAGCGGTGCGCGACCAGGCGCTCGCTGTTGCGGGCCTGCTTTCACCGAAGATGGGTGGTCCTCCAGTCATGCCGCCGCAACCTGCTGGTCTATGGAGGTCAACATACAGCGGCAAGAGCTGGATCGATGCCGAAGGAGAGGATCGTTTTCGTCGAGGTCTGTACACCTATCTCAAGCGAACAACACCATATCCTTCGATGATCACTTTTGATGGCGGCAGCGGTGAGGTATGTCAGATTCGACGTCTTCGCACCAACACGCCGCTTCAGGCGCTTGTGACTTTGAATGATCCTGTATTTCTTGAAGCAGCGGCCGGATTGGCGCGGCGGATGGTCGCAGAGCCGGGTGACGCGAGCGCTCGAGCGCGGCGTGGCCTGCGTCTTGCCCTCATTCGACCGCTTGCGTGAACGAGAATCTGCGCCGCTGATCGCATTGCAGAAGGACGCGCAGAAGGCTTTTACTGCCGCACCCGCAAAGGCGGACGCATTGATCAAGTCGGCTCGAACGAAGGTTCCTCCAGGAATGAGCAGCCCAGTGTTTGCTGCATGGATTGTGACTGCCAATGCGATCCTGAATCTGGATGAATTTCTGACGCGGAACTGAATCATGAACGACGAAGACTTGTCACCTGTCGGTTCTGAACGCACGCGCAATCACGCGGCGGCATTTCTTCAGGACTGGCGGTTTAGGATTTGGAGTGATAGCGCTCCAGTCACTACTCTCGCGCGACGGTGTCCTCGCGCAAGGCGTCAAGCCGCTCTCGAAACGCGTCAGTCCGCTCGCACCCAAGCCACCGATGTTTGCTCCAAAGGCAAAGCGCGTCATCTACCTGCACATGGCGGGATCACCATCACAGCTTGAATTATTCGAGCACAAGCCGGAACTCGAAAAGCTGCATCTCAAAGACTGTCCGCCGTCGTTTCTCGAAGGCAAACGATTCGCCTTCATCAAGGGCGTTCCAAAGATTCTTGCGGCACAGGTCACGGTTCAATCGTTACGGCGAGAGTGGCCAATGGATCAGCGAGCTGCTGCCGAATTTCGCAAAGGTCGTCGACAAGACGTGCGTTATTCGCACCGTCCACACGGATCAGTTCAATCACGCACCTGCACAGCTCTTCGTGCATACGGGCTCACCTCGTCTCGGCAATGCATCGCTCGGATCGTGGGTCACCTACGGATTGGGCAGCGTGAACGAGAACCTGCCCGGGTTTGTTGTGCTTCTCTCGGGCGGCAAGACACCCGACGCAGGAAAATCTCTTTGGGGTTCGGGTTTCCTCCCGAGCGTCTATCAGGGCGTGCAGTGCCGTACGTCTGGCGATCCCGTGTTGTATCTCGGCGATCCGGCCGGGCTTGACCGGAAGCTGCGGCGGCGAACGCTGGATGCGCTGGCTGAGATGAACAATGCCGAATATGCACGAAGTGGCGACGGCGAAACGCTGACGCGTATCGAACAATACGAGCTCGCATATCGCATGCAGATGTCGGTGCCTGAGGTGATGGACATTTCAAAAGAGCCGCGGCATATTCTCGATCTTTACGGCGCCAAACCCGGCTTTGTCTCGGCAGCAGAGAGCGCTGATGACCCGAGAAAACTCTACAAAGGCGACGATCCGACTTTTGCAAATAACTGTCTGCTCGCGCGACGCCTGGTCGAGAATGGCGTGCGCTTTGTTCAGCTCTACGACTGGGGCTGGGATCACCACGGGTCGTCGCCCGGTGAAAGCATAGATGAGACGCTACCGATCAAGTGCCAGCAGATTGACCGTGCTGTTTCGGGTTTATTGATTGATCTCGAGCAGCGCGGACTCCTCGATGAGACGCTGGTCGTCTGGGGCGGCGAGTTCGGCCGCACGCCGATGATGCAGAACAACGTGAGAACCGAGCTGAAGAAAGGCTACATCGGGCGCGATCATCATACGTCCGCTTACACCATCTGGCTGGCGGGTGGAGGCGTGAAGGGGGGACTCGCATACGGCGCGACTGATGAGTTTGGCTACTACCCTGTCGAAAACCCGGTGAGCGTTCGTGATCTGCAGGCTACAATCGAATACGTCCTCGGTCTTGATCCTTACAAGTTCAGCTATCCGTATCAAGGTCTCAACAACCGCCTCATCGGTCCTTCGGATGAAGGACAGGTGTTGAAGAGCATCCTGCGCTAAGCTTCGTAGTTGCGAATCGAAGCTTGGGAGCGCCGGCCTCCGGGCTGGCCACGAGCCGCGAAGCGTGCGAGTCGTGGTAGCCTGTGCTGAAGACTCGCACGCTGCGGCTCGTAGCCGGCCGGAGGCCAGCGTTCCAGGCGCTCCCAGGTTCAGCTAAGGCGCTTCAGCAATTCTTTGAATTTCTCAGTTTCGCGCAGGCTGTCGAGATCGCTGTCGGTCTCATATTGTTGCCGGTCAACGAAACCGGCGTTGATCGCCTTCTCCAGATTTTCGAGCGCTTCTGCCTTTTGCCCTGAGCGCGCGTAGGCGCACGCGAGGTTGTAATAATCCAGGGCCACACCACCACCCACCTTGATCGCCTGCTTCAGGTTGTTGATGGCTTCTGTGAACTGTTTCAGAAAAATCTGGCTCGTGCCCAGTCGATGCCAGGCGACAGCGTCGTTCGGATTGTCTTTGAGATACTGCAAATACGCTGCCGCTGCTTCGGCCCATTCCTGCGCTGCATAATGCGCTTGCGCTTTTTGCGCCAGAGCGTTCGGCGCCGGCGCCGGCGATGGAGTCGGCTGATCGGGAATTTTGATGGTGACGTCCATCTCGATACGCCATTGCCCCTTCCTATCACGCTTCCAGACTCGCGCGTAATAGCCTTTCTCGGGCTTCACCCCGCCCAATTCGTAACTCCCATAGGCATAGCCCAGATCGCCAGAACGCGCCACGTCGGCCTTAATCGGCTCGCCACTGAGCGTCATCGTCTGTTGTGCAAGCCAACCACCGACCGCGTCTTTCCCTGTGAGAGGCATAACGTTCTGGCGGTGCACTCGGGCGTCATCGCTCAAACGGCTCTTGTAAGCCTGCTCGACGGAGCGGGCTTTGGCGTCCGCGAGCAACTCACGCTCCACCTTAAGCAACGCGGCAATCTCTTCTTCTACATTCACGTTCGCAGTGGGCCGCTTGCTCGGCCCACGATACGATGTCTTAAAGGGAGCACTGAGCGGTACAACTTGCGCCGGCGTATCGCCACCAAGATCAATAGCGACCTTCCAACTTCCGTCGCGCTGCTTCTTCCAGACCGAGAAAAACATGCCGTGGCGGGTGGGCTTCTTTTCCGGGCTGGTATCTTCAAATACGGTTGGGCCAGTATTCCAGCCCAGATCGCCGGCCTCGGCGATGTCACCATAAACGGGCGCCCAGTTGAGCACAATCGGCGAGCGTGTAGCTGGAGCTGGACGATTATTGAGTGTCTCTTTCACTTTGTATGGATGCGGGCCGAATCCGATGCCATCATCTGCGAAATACGCGATGAAAGAGTCGCGTATGCCGCGCTCGACCGCGAGTTTTGCAAACGCGCGTTCGGTGTTGATCAATTCAGCTTGCGCGGGTGGCAGGTCTCTCTCCTGAATCAACACTGGGAAGTTTAGAACGCCTAATAAGACCGCGAAGGTGGCAAATGATTTCATCGATACCTCCGATGCATTTGATTCCAGATAGGACGGTGAAATAGCGGCGCCGTCCGCTTGCAGGCGAGTATTATTGCGTCGAAGCTGGACAGAATTCACTTCCGCATCTCGGAGATTCACAACTTCCTAACATCAGTGACAACTATTTACATCTATCTGGCCCTGAGAGCGCTAGACTAAGTTGACAATCAATTGGCGCAAAGCTAATTGGAGGTATCTATGAAACTGAGCGGACTGCTTATGATTTGCCTGTTATCGTTCACTGTCTGCGCACAGGCGCCGCAAGTTGCGGAAAAGAATGCGCCGTCAAAGATAACTATCGCGACGAAAGAGGAGCCAGGCGAGCGATTGATAGTGACTGGCCAGGTCTTCGGTCCTGATGGAAAAACGCCACTGACGGGAGCTTCCGTGTACGTGTATCACACCGATGCCAAAGGGGTGTACACACCAGGGACCAACGACAACCGCAACTCGCGTCTGCGCGGTTACATGCGAACCGATTCACAGGGACGGTACGAGTTCAGCACGATCAAGCCGGCACCGTATCCGGGCAATCAAACTGCGGCGCATATCCACTATGTGGTCAATGCTCCAGGATATGCGGAATACGTTTTCGAGATAGTGTTCGAAGGCGATCCAAACGTCGGTGCAAACATGCGTGCCGAGGCCGCTAAAGAGGGCGGTTCGGTTTCTATTCGATCGTTGACACGGGATCAACAGGGCACGTGGCGTTGCACACAAGACATCAAAATGCGCAAAGCCTGAGATGTGCCCTGGGACGCAGGCAGGCACTTCTCACAAAGAAATCACAACTCTTTCAAGACATTAGAACCGACGTTGACGTAACTTTCAGACCGTGGAAAGTAGCAAAGGAGAAAGAACCCAATGAAACGTTTTCTCGCAAAACCCGTTCTCGTACTGGCACTGCTCTCGGCATTGCTTGTGACACCCTCGGCATACCTCTTACAGGACAGCGTCGTCGTCCCTGCGGTCCAAGCTGCAGCGCAGAACCAGTCCGATGCCAAGAAAAAAGCCTCCTTTGATCAGTTCATCCGAACCGAACTCTATTTCGGAAGGAACATAAGCGGTGGTGGCGAAGTCAGCAGAAAAGATTTCAATAAGTTTCTTGAAGAAATCATTACTCCGCGATTTCCTGATGGATTGACTGTCCTAAATGCTCGAGGTCAATTCCTGAACTCCAACGGTGACGTCGAGCGCGAGCGCACGATTGTACTGATCCTCCTCTATCCAGTGTCCGCGCGAAACGAGAAAGGCACCAAGATCGAAGAGATTCGAGAGGAATACAAAACGAGATTCCAACAACAGTCGGTCCTGCGTGTAGATGATCCCTCTCCTGTCTGGGTGTCATTCTAAAATGCAATAAGGTACGTTGTACCGCCTTCAGGCGGAATCTTCCGGCGTGAGGTCGCACGTCTGAAGATTCCGCCTAAAGGCGGTACAACGTACATGAGGGATGTGGCGATTCGACCCAGTTTGTGTGGCGAATCGCCACATTTGCTTCCAGGTCCAGCGTACTCACCGAGAGTTGTTCGCTGGTATGACGCTTGCTCAATGGCAGTGGGTTATTACCTCGGGATTCGTGTGTTTGCTTCGAAGACTACCCGGACCTTTCGGAGGAATAATGCCGCAACGAACGCTCAAGACCCCATCCGCACGGGCTTCAGTTGCCGATGCACTGGACACAAGCCAATTACTTAAAACTCTCACGGAATTGAAAAAGGGCAACTTCTCGGTGCGACTGCCCAACGACTGGACCGGGGTGAATGGAAAGATCGCCGACACATTCAACGATGTGATCGAGATGAATGACCGGCTGGTGAAAGAACTCGAGCGCGTCAGCCGCGTCGTCGGCAAAGAGGGCAGAATCACACAGCGTGCAGTCTCTCCAGTTGCCGAAGGATCCTGGGCGAGCCTTATCGAATCCGTCAACACGCTTATAGACGACCTGGCGCAGCCTGTGACCGAAATGGCCCGCGTTATTGGCGCCGTCGCAAACGGCGACCTTTCGCAAACAATGGCACTCGAGGTCGACGGTCGCCCACTGAAGGGCGAATCGCTGCGCGTCACCAAGCTGGTCAACGCAATGCTGACACAGCTGGGTTCGTTCGCTTCGGAAGTCACACGTGTAGCGCGCGAAGTCGGAACCGAAGGCAAGTTAGGAGGCGAAGCCAGAGTCAAAGGTGTGGCGGGAACGTGGAAGGATTTGACCGACAGCGTCAACTCTATGGCCGGGAACCTCACTGCGCAGGTGCGCAACATCGCCGAGGTGACTACCGCAGTCGCGAAGGGAGATCTTTCGACGAAGATTACCGTCGACGTAAAGGGCGAGATACTCGAGCTGAAGAACACCATCAACACAATGGTCGATCAGCTCAACTCGTTCGCCTCAGAAGTCACCCGCGTCGCGCGAGAAGTCGGAACCGAAGGCAAGCTTGGTGGTCAGGCCCGCGTTCCCGGTGTTGGCGGCGTCTGGAAGGACCTCACCGACAACGTCAACTCGATGGCCGGTAACCTGACCGGCCAGGTGCGCAACATCGCCGAAGTCACTACGGCTGTCGCCAACGGTGACCTCTCAAAAAAGATCACAGTGGACGTGAAGGGGGAAATCCTCGAGCTGAAAGATACGATCAATGTGATGGTTGATCAGCTCAATTCGTTTGCGTCCGAGGTCACGCGTGTAGCGCGAGAAGTCGGCACAGAAGGCAACCTCGGCGGCCAGGCACGCGTTCCCGGTGCCGCCGGCACATGGAAAGATCTGACTGATAACGTGAACTCGATGGCCGGCAATCTGACGGCGCAGGTGCGCAACATTGCCGAAGTAACGACTGCAGTAGCCAATGGCGACCTTTCGAAAAAGATCACCGTAGACGTGAAGGGTGAAATTCTCGAACTCAAAAACACCATCAACCGAATGGTCGATCAGCTCAACTCGTTCGCTTCGGAAGTTACGCGTGTCGCCCGCGAAGTCGGCACCGAAGGCAAGCTCGGTGGCCAGGCCGATGTGCAAGGATGTCGGGGGAACATGGAAAGACTTGACCGACAGCGTCAATTCGATGGCCGGCAATCTTACCGGCCAGGTGCGCAACATCGCGGAAGTGACGACGGCGGTGGCCAACGGCGACCTCTCGAAAAAGATTACCGTGGATGTGAAGGGTGAGATCCTCGAGCTGAAGAACACAATCAAACGTCATGGTGGATCAGCTCAATTCGTTTGCTTCAGAAGTCACGCGCGTGGCGCGCGAGGTTGGAACTGAGGGCAAACTCGGCGGTCAGGCGCAAGTTTCAGGCGTAGCCGGCATCTGGAAGGACTTGACCGACAACGTCAACTCGATGGCCGGAAATCTGACCGCGCAGGTGCGCAACATCGCGGACGTCACGACGGCGGTTGCCAACGGCGACCTCTCGAAGAAGATCACCGTCGATGTGAAGGGCGAAATTCTCGAACTCAAGAACACGATCAATCGAATGGTGGATCAGCTCAACTCGTTCGCGTCTGAAGTTACGCGCGTGGCGCGCGAGGTCGGAACCGAAGGAAAGCTCGGTGGTCAGGCGCAGGTGCTCGGACGTGGCGGGCACGTGGAAAGACCTGACAGACAACGTCAATTCGATGGCTGGAAACCTGACAGTCCAGCTTCGCGACATGTCGAAAGTCGCGACCGCGATTGCCAACGGCGACCTGACGCAGAAGATCACCGTAGACGTGCGCGGCGAGATTCTGCAGATCAAAGAGGTGAGCAACCGGATGGTTGATCAGCTCAACTCATTCGCCTCGGAAGTGACGCGCGTGGCTCGCGAAGTGGGAACTGAAGGCAAGCTCGGCGGCCAGGCGTATGTGCGCGGAGTCGGCGGAACATGGAAGGACCTGACCGACAGCGTAAATTTCATGGCCGGAAACCTGACGAGCCAGGTGCGCAACATCGCCGAAGTAACGACAGCAGTTGCCAAGGGCGATCTGTCCAAGAAGATCACGGTTGACGTGAAGGGTGAGATTCTCGAACTGAAGAACACCATCAACATCATGGTGGATCAGCTCAATGCGTTCGCGTCGGAGGTAACTCGCGTGGCGCGCGAAGTCGGTACCGAAGGAGAAGCTCGGCGGGCAGGCACAGGTGCCCGGCGTGGCGGGAACATGGAAAGACCTGACCGATAGCGTGAACTTCATGGCCGGCAACCTGACGAACCAGGTGCGCGGCATCGCTCAAGTCGTTACCGCGGTGGCCAACGGCGATCTGAAGCGCAAACTGACTATCGAGTCGAAGGGCGAGATCGCTGAACTTGCCAATACGATCAATGCAATGACCGACACGCTGGCGACGTTGTCCGACCAGGTGACGACAATGGCCCGCGAGGTAGGCATCGAAGGCAAACTCGGCGGTCAGGCCAACGTCCCCGGCGCACAAGGCACGTGGCGCGACCTGACGGACAACGTCAATCAGTTAGCAGCAAATCTGACCACGCAGGTACGCGCGATCGCGGAGGTATCAACAGCGGTCGCGCAGGGAGACTTGACGCGTTCAATCACGGTCGAGGCTCAGGGCGAGGTGGCGGCGCTCAAAGACAACATCAACGAGATGATCCGCAACCTCAAAGACACGACGCAGAAGAACAAACGAGCAGGATTGGCTCAAGACAAATCTGGCGCGGTTCAGCTCGATGCTGCAGGGCCAGCGCGATCTGACGACCGTGGCCAACATGATCCTTTCGGATCTCGCGCCGCTCGTGGACGCGCAGCAGGGAGCGTTTTACGTCAACCAGCCGAACGAGAAAGGCGCGCCCGTGATGAAGCTGTTCGGCGGTTATGCCTACACTGCGCGCAAGAATCTCGTCAATGAATTCATGCCCGGCGAAGGGCTGGTCGGCCAGTGCGTGCTCGAAAAGAAGACGCATCTGCTGACCAATGTGCCAAACGAATACATTGTAATCAGTTCGGGTCTCGGCCGCGCCAAGCCGCTCAACATCGTTGTGTTGCCGGTGCTTTTTGAAGAAGAGGTCAAGGCGGTCATCGAACTGGCTTCATTCAACCGTTTCAGTGAGACCCATATTGGCTTCCTCGACCAGTTGACCGAGAGCATCGGGATCGTGATCAACACGATCGAGGCCAACACGCGAACGGAACGATCTGTTGATCCAGTCGCAGTCGCTTGCGGGCGAGCTGCAGAGCCAGCAGGACGAGTTGAAGAAGACCAATGAGCGGCTCGAGCAGCAGGCGCTCACGCTTCGCGAATCAGAAGAGCGGTTGCGCACGCAGCAGGAAGAGCTCCGCAATACCAACGAGGAGCTGCAGGAGAAAGCGGAGCTTGCTCGCCCAGCAGAAATCGGAGGTCGAGGCCAAGAATCGCGAGGTCGAAGAGGCGCGCTGGGCAATGGAAGAGAAGGCCGAACAGCTCGCGCTGACCTCGAAGTACAAATCCGAATTCCTGGCCAACATGTCGCACGAGCTGCGAACGCCACTCAACTCGATGCTTATCCTTTCGCGACAGCTTGCTGAAAACGGCCGATGGCAATCTTGACGGCAAGCAGGTGCAATTTGCCGAAACGATCCATTCGTCCGGCAACGACCTGCTGTCGCTGATCAATGACATCCTCGACCTGTCCAAGATCGAATCGGGAATGATGGCGATCGAGATCGGTGAAGTCGCCCTTCACCGATGATCACTGAGCAGCTCAGCCGCAGCTTTCATCAGCTGGCGGCTGACAAGGGGCTGGAGTTCACGGTCGAAAGTGCCAGCCGGTCTGCCGCCGGTTATTCGTACCGACAAGAAGCGCCTGCAGCAGATTCTAAAGAACCTGCTGTCAAACGCGTTCAAGTTCACTGAAAAGGGGGGGGTCGCGCTCAACGTCACTGCCGTCGAACGCAGAGGCAATTTCGCGAATGATGCACTCAACCAGGCCGGATCAGGTGATCGCTTTCTCGGTTAGCTGATACCGGCATCGGATCCCGGCAGAAAAGCAGCGGATCATCTTTGAGGCCTTTCAACAAGCCGACGGGACAACCAGCCGGAAATACGGCGGGACGGGGCTTGGTCTTTCGATCAGCCGCGAGATTGCGCGGCTGCTTGGTGGCGAGATTCGCGTCGTCAGCGCTCCAGGTGAAGGGAGCACGTTTACGCTCTACCTTCCTCGCGCTTACAAGGCTTCCGCAGTCTGAGAGCGATGAGCAGAATCTGCGGACGACAGAATTGGGGAGCGGATGGACGACGCCCAGAAACGGTTCGCAAGCTGCGACAGACTCGATGCTCGGTTCTGGTGACTACGGTGAGATCATCGAGATCGCCGATGACCGTCATGCACTCATTCCGGGCGACCGCGTGGTGCTGATCATCGAAGACGACGCGATGTTCGCGCAACTCCTTCTCGATTTGGCGCACGAACGCGGCTTCAAAGGCATAGTTGCGGCTCAGGGCGATATCGCTCTCGGTCTTGCCCGGCGTCATGTACCAGATGCAATCACGCTGGATATTCGGTTGCCGGACCGCAATGGATGGACGGTTCTCGACCGCTTGAAACATGATCCGAAGACAAGCCATATACCGGTGCATGTGATCACGGCGATCGATCGTGATGTCCATCCGCGGAAGTTCGGCGCGCTTTCGCATTTGCAAAAACCGGTTACACGCGAACAACTCATGAACGCTTTTGACCAGCTCGCGGCTTTTGCACAGCGCAAGGTCAAACGTCTGCTCGTGGTCGAAGATGACGATGCGCAGCGGATGAGCATTGTTGAATTGATCGGCGAGGGCGATGTAGAGACGACTGCCGTCGCAAACGGTGAAGACGCAATTGCCGCGTTACAGAGCCAGCAGTTCGATTGCATGGTGCTCGACCTGAGGCTGCCTGATATGACCGGATTCGACTTGATTGAGAAGATTCAGCACGAGCTCGGTCTGGTTGACCTGCCGATCATTGTCTATACGGGCAAGGACCTCACCGAGAAGGAAGAAGAAGAGCTTCGGAGAGCGGCCGACGCGATTGTCGTTAAAGAGGCGAACTCGCCCGAACGGCTGCTGGCCGAGACCTCGCTCTTCCTACACCGAGTCGAAACCAGCATGACAGAGCCAAAGCGCAGGATGTTCGAACAACACTTGCGGCGGGATCCGGTACTTGAAGGGCGAAAGGTGCTCATTGTAGACGACGACGTGCGCAACATCTTCGCGCTGACCAGCGCTCTCGAAGCTTATGACATTAACGTTCTGCGTGCCGGAGACGGCCGCGAAGGTATCGAGATCCTCGAACAGAATCCCGACATCGATGTGGCTCTGATGGACATCATGATGCCGGAGATGGACGGGTATGAGACGATAAAGGCGATCCGGGGGATCGAAAGGTTCAGAGAGCTTCCGATCATCGCCCTCACCGCCAAAGCAATGAAGGCCGATCGCGACAAGTGTATCGAGGCTGGCGCGTCCGATTACATCGCCAAGCCACTCGACATGGATCAACTGCTTTCAATGTTGCGCGTCTGGCTCCAACGGCGCAAAGCGCCGAGTGATGTGTAGGCAGGAGGCGCGGAAGAGGCGTGCAACATTTGGAGTGCAGCGAGCTTGGCGACGCGTTAGTGTCACAATAGGATCGTTACGCGGGACACTAACGCACGCCGTCGCCGCCGCACTCCAATGTGCGTCAGGCTGGAGCCTGGTGCTCTAGGAATGGAAAACGAGAATCGGAAAATCAATATCCTGCTGGTAGATGACGTCCCTGCAAATCTGCTTGGGCTGGAGGCGATCCTGCAGGCGCCCGACCGCAATCTTGTGAGGGCGTCTTCAGGCGAAGAGGCGCTCAGGTTCCTGCTCGATGAAGATGCGGCTGTGATATTGCTGGACGTGCGTATGCCCGGGATCGGCGGGCTTGAGACGGCTGCCCTTATCCGCGGGCGTGAACGTACGCGCAACGTCCCGATCATCTTCCTGACGGCTCACGACAATCTGGGTGATGCGCAGGTCTCCGAGGGGTACTCGCTTGGCGCAGTGGACTACATCATCAAACCGATTGACCCGGACGCGCTCAAATCAAAGGTCGCGGTCTTCGTAGAACTCTACCGGAAAACCGAACAGATCAGACGTCAGGCGGAGTTGCTGCGCGAGCAGAACATTGAGATCGAGAACGCCAATCTTCGGCGCCTTTCAAAGCTGATTGATCTGGGGCAGCAACTGGCAGCCGAGCGTAACCCGGAGCAGGTACTTGAAAAATTCTGTGATGCGGCTCGAGAGATAGTCGGCGCGCGTTACGCCACGGTCGGAATATTCGAATCGGACGGAGTCACGCTGCGACAATTCTTCGCCATGCGGTTTTGACGTCGAGGAAGCCCGCGCAGCCGGTATCCCTCAAAACAGTCAGCAATTCCTTAATCAACGTTTCAAGGGCGCCCGATCGCTCCGTCTTGCCAAAGCCAGTCGGCTGCGCATCCTGCCGGAGCATCTGAATGTCAAAACCTTTGTCGGCGCACCCATACTCCAGCAGGGAAAGGTGTGCGGGTGGCTTTATCTATTCGACAAAATCGGCGCTTCGCAGTTCAGCGAGGCGGATGAACACTTCACCGTTACTCTGACTCAAGCTGTCGTCTTTTACGAAAACGCGCGGCTCTACGCCGATTTGCAACACCACGCCACGGCGCTCGAACAAGAGATTGCCGACCGTAAGCAAGCGGAAAAGGAGCGTGCCGAAATGCTCGCACAGGCTCGAGCGGCGCAAGCGGAAGCGGAGCAGGCAAACCGGCTGAAAGATGAATTTCTGGCTACCGTCTCGCACGAATTGCGCGCGCCACTGAGCGCGATGCTCGGATGGGTTACTCTCGCCCGGAAAGACTCGGTTGATCAGAAAACCAAAGAGCGCGCTCTGGAAACAGTCGAACGGAACGCCCGCACTCAGAAGAAGCTGATTGACGACCTGCTCGATGTTTCTTCTATCATCACTGGTAATCTGCGTCTTTACGTCGAACCAACCGACCTCCTCAGCGTGATCGAGCAGGCTGTCGAATCGGTCCGCCCGGCGGCGGACGCCAAGGGTGTACGCCTCTATACAGAGCTTGGCCCAATGGTGGATATGTTCCCGCTTGACTCACACAGGTTTCAGCAGGTGATCTGGAACCTCGTCTACAACGCCGTCAAGTTCACGCAATCCGGTGGTTCCGTCCAGGTTCGCGTGCAGTATGTCGATGGGCAAGCAGTGATTGAGGTCATTGATACCGGAGTCGGAATCGCGCCCGAATTCCTGCCGTTTGTTTTCGACAGGTTCCGTCAAGCGGACGGGAGTATCACCAGAAAGCATGGCGGGCTGGGATTGGGGTTATCGATTGTGCGATACCTGGTCGAACTGCACGGTGGTGCGGTTAGCGTCGAGAGCGCGGGTAAGAATAAGGGGGCGACTTTCAGAGTCACGCTTCCGCGACCGCTTCCAGACGATTCTCCAGTCGACGTGGACCCAACTGCAGCAACCACTCGCGGATCCGTTAAGTCCGATTCAACGCCACGTCTCACCGGATTGCGCGTCCTGGTGGTGGATGATGAGTCCGATGCACGAGACCTGCTGGCGACAATTCTCGAGATGAAAGAGGCAGACGTGCAGACGGCGGGCAGCTTAACCGAAGCCATAAATATCATTGCCGCCTGGCGGCCTGAGATCGTGATCTCCGACATCGCAATGCCTGGCGGCGGCGGTTACGAACTGATCCGCCATATCCGGCGTAGTGGAAGCAATGTGCCAGCCATTGCGGTCACCGCGCACGTCAGCGATGAAGCTCGTACCGACGCTCTTGCGGCGGGCTTTCAAATGCATCTGTCTAAACCGGTCGAGCCGTCCGAACTGGTAATCAGCGTCCACAATTTGACGATAAACTTGTCGGACGTGATTGAGAAGGATCGGGAGTAATCGAGAAGTGATTTAGAAATGATTTAGAAATGACGATTACTGAAGCATGTTTAACTTCTTCGGGCCGCTCACAAATCGGTTCTCACTCTCGTAGAACCTGAGCAGACGATCGACTTCGCGCGTGAGGCCGATACGCGTGCTTGTCCCAATTCTTCCCGTCTTTTTCACAGCCGTTCCAAGCCACAACGGCCCGCCGCCGCAAAGGTCCAAACCATCAGATTCCCTTTCGATCCACATCGCTTCTGCAAGTCGGCCCGGACCCCGGGTGAGATCGATCAGACGTTCAGTGTCTCGCCGATATCGCATCAACTCGACTCCGTCGATCGGCTCGATGGCTCGTAACAAAACGCCCGCGCCAACTCCCGGAATATCAGCTGACACATTCAGCATGAACGAGGATCCGTAAATGAAATAGACATAGGCATGACCACGCTCCAGGAAAAGCGATCCGTTGCGCGGTGTCCGTCCACGAAAGGCATGACAGGCGGCGTCTCCCGGCACGTAGGCCTCGGTCTCAACGATCCGCCCGCTCATTCTCCCTTGACTGACGTCGTGAACGATGAGTCTTTCCAATGAGAAAACGTGCCAGATCGACCGTATCGGCGGGCAATTCACTTCTGCGAAGACGACGAATGCCGGACTGCTGACCGGCGCGTGGCGTCTAGCGTTGTACTTCTTTTTGTTCTTTTGCAACCCAGGCCTTCGACTGACTGTTTACGATGTCTACCAGATTACCGATTGCAAGATGCACGTCGATCAGATGAAGTCCCCAGTCGGCCTGAACCTGACCGTTGGTGACTACGTCGCCTGGAATGTCATCGGTGCGCGGATCTTCCGCATTCGCGTGAACAGTCACTGCCAGGTATGAAGATTTGTCATTCGTCACGCACTCGGCTGTCAGAAGCCCCGGCACTTTGACAAACGGTGTGTCAATCGTCGTGTTCGAAGGACCTTTCGCAGCAACCCAGGTGTGAGATGGCAGAGCGGAGGTGCTGCCGCGAGTTCCAGTCGAGAGATAAGCGCGAAGTTCGCCACTTCCACCAGCGAGCGCTGCAGGATTGACACAAGCTGCCACCATGTCGTCACCAGCCACGCGGCCAAATCGACTGTTCGCTGGCGGCGGCACATTGGAGCGGAATGATGCATAGGCAATCACGCATCCGGTTTGCGAGGCTGTGCGGCAAAGCGGAATGTTCTTAAAGGCTCCGCCAACATCCTTTCCTCTCGGGACAGCGACGTTGGTGCCGAGCAACAACGCGGAAATCAGCCGATCCTGTACCGGCTTCCCATCGATCTCGTTTCTCATAAGTTGAGTCAGCACGCCTGCGCCCTGCGAATGTCCAATCAACACGACGCCTCGTCCCTGATTGTCATGCTCGAGATAATAGTTCCATGCGTCTTTGACGTCGTTGTAGCCAACTGCGCGATCGGCAGCCATCGCTCGGCCGGCGATAGCTGATCTCAATGCAGTCAACGTTACCTGGCGATACAGCGGCGCATAGATGCGACACGCTGAGCCAAACCGCGCAAGCTGAGCGCGAATGACATTGGCCTCCTCCGGACCCGCATTCATATCGCTGTTCGGTGTGGTATCAAGCGATACCGTCGGGTAGACATAAAAACAGTCAATCGGCGCTTTTGGATCCGCAGTGAACTTTTCGCGCGTCAGCTTGCCGTCGGCTGCCACCACGGTCGCTGTGAGGTCTACAGTGCAGGCATCCTGCCGCCCGGGACGGCACAACCACGTTTCTGCTTTGCTGTAATCGTTCTTCGGCGTGGTTTGCGTCTCGGTCTGTAATGGGATCAGAAACGAGAGAAGCAGACTCAGAAAAGTGGTGATTGAAAGCAACGACATTCGGGTTTCCTCCTGGGGAGATAGTTTTGCATAACGTGACGTTTTCGCTTCGGATTGTCAACGCACCTATGAGGGTACGTTGTACCGGCGTTTAGCCGGAATCGTGACATTCGAGTAGCTTGAATGTCACGATTCCGGCTAAACGCCGGTACAACGTACCCTCATCGTGGGCGTTTCCAGCGATACGGACCTGGTCAGCGGGATGTTCAAAAGCACGCGAGTTCCCTTACCGGGAGAACTCACGAGCGTAAACTGGCCACCCAGCTTCTCGGCGCGCTCGCGCATTCCGAGCAACCCATAGTGGCTGCCGTTGGATGAATGGATGTTTGTGGTAACGAAACCGCATCCGTCATCTTCGATCTCGACCTGCACACCGCGGCGGTCAAAGCTCAGCATCACCGACAAATGTTGCGGGGCGGCATGCCGCAGGGCGTTCTGTATCGCCTCTCGAATAATCATGAGCAGACTTCTTTCGCTTTCAGCCCCAAGAACGAGCGGCGCGCCGGAGCTTTCAAACCTGACTGGAATGCCCGTTTCCAGACTGAGCCGGCGGGTCAATTGAGAAATCGCCGCGACGAGTCCCTCGCCCTCACCCTGTCGAAGGTTCCACACCGCAAGCCGTGCTTCGTCCACAGTTGCCCGTACTTCGTTGCGCGCGCGATCCAGCAATTCATTGCCGATGCTCGGCGAAACTTCCTGAGCGCTTGAAGCGGCCTCGAGCAGCGCCGAAACACCGACACAACCTTGAATCAACGTGTCGTGCATCTCTCGGGCAAGGCGGTTCCGCTCGTCGAGCACGGCGGCAAAGCGCTGCCGCAAATTGCGCAGATGCAGCCTGTAACCGGCCCAGGCAAGGGTGAGCACAGTCAACCCGCATAGCGCAATGAACCAACCGGTCTTGTAGAAATGCGGACGGCTTTCAATGCTCAAAGTTTGCTCCGCAGCATTCCGCGGATCATCCATTTCGTAAGCCACCACGTGAAAGGTGTAATTACCGGCCGGAATATTGGTGTAATAGGCGACACGCCGCTGCCCTGCATCCGTCCAATCCGGATCAAATCCCTCCATCTTATACTTGAACCGTATTCGGTCAGGTGATCGCAGACGGATTGCAGTGTAGTGCACTTCAAGTTTGCCGCGACCTGGCGCGAGGCTGAGACCACGATCGAACGGCACCACATGGTCGTCGGCAAGCACTTGCTCAATCAGTACTGGCGGCGCGCTGCGCTGGTCTACACCACCCGCATCGATGCGTACTGCGCCTTTTGTACTCGGGAACCAAACCTCGCCCGAGGGTAGCAAGGCGCCTGCCGGTTGGACGCCGCCGTTCATTTGATTGGTGCTCAAGCCCTCGGCAGTGCTGTAGACGCGAACGGCCAACTGGCCTGAAGCCTGTCCGGCAAACGACTCGAGCTCACGCCGCGAGACAGCGACGATGCCACTCGGGCCGCTCATCCAGAGTTGCCCACGTGCGTCCTCGGCGATGAAATGGATCTTGTTACTTGGCAATCCCACCTTTGTCGTAAATTGCGTCAGCGTGCCGTCGCCCAGCATGAACAAGCCCGCACCGTGTGTCCCTATCCAAAGCTTACCTTCGCTGTCTTCGTGCAGTGCCCAGATTTTCTGACCACGAAAACGATCGAGCAGCGGATCGTTTACAAATGTTCCTGCCCGCAGCCGGCTCAAGCCACCATCCGTCGCCACCCACAAACTGCCACCGCGATCCAGGAGAAGAGCACGAATACTGCTATAGACGAGACCATTTTCAATCTTGTAATTCTGAAACGCGCCATTCTGGAAGCGGCTGAGTCCGCCGTCGGTGCCTATCCAGATACCTCCATCGCGGTCTTCGCAGAAAGCGCGACTGAAGTCACTGACCAGTCCCTGCTCGACAGTGTAACGAACGACTTTGCCTTCGCTTAGACGAACGATTCCTTGTCCATCCGTACCGAGCCACAACGCATCGCGACTATCGCGAAACACATTGCGCACCGGCAAACGGTTCACGCCAGCCGGAAGCTGAACAGGCACGAGTGTCTCGCGCACGACGCGAAAGAGTTGGCCGTTCAAGGCCGTCACGAAAAGATCGCCTTTCGGGTCCTGATAGATTGTATTGATGCTTTGCAGCGCGCCATCGGACGTTGTAACCGTCCTGGCTACGCTTGGACTCAGGCGAAGCAAACCGCCCTGCGTCCCAACCCAGATGTCATCTTCGCCATCCTCAAAGAGCGCCAGCACGTTGTTGTGCGGGAGCAATGAGGGCGCTGAAAAGTTGACGAAGCGGCCTCCTTCAAAACGCAACAAACCCTGACCGTAAGTGCCAACCCATAGCTGTCCACTGCGGCTTTCGTAGAGCGCACTGATATTGATGTTGCTGAATGTTCGGGGGGTAGTGAAAGGATTGACCTTGAACTGGTTTTTTCCGATGTCCGGATCAAGCCTTCTCAGGCCGGAGATGGTGCCGATCCATATTGCTCCGTCCGCGGTCTGTCGAATCGTGCGAATGCTGTTGTCAGCCTGGCTTTCATTGGACCTGTAGTACACCACGGACTTTCCGTCCAAAATCAACAGGCCCCATCCTCCGACCAGCAATCGTCCGGCGCGGTCTTCGCAAATCGTATGCACACTGATTGACGGCGCGCCATCTTTGCCATCCATTCGGCTGAGCGTTTCACCCTGCATTCGAAACAGTCCCGCATCTGTTCCCACCCAAAGCCGTCGAGCACTGTCTTCAAAGATGACCCTCACGAACCCGTTGGTCAGCCCTTCCGCAGCCCCGAAAACTCGGAACACGCCGCGCTGATATCGGACAAGGCCGCCACCTTCCGTGCCCGCCCACAACGTGCCGTCGCTGGCGACGAGGAGTGAATAAACGCTGTCATCTTGAAAGGCAGGAGTATTCTCGCGGTTGAAGACGACGAACGAAGTGCCATCAAACCGCACCAGTCCGCCACTGGTGCCGATCCAAAGATAACGGTCAGGGGTTTGCGCCAGCGATTGCGCGAAGTCTTCAGGCAAACCGTCCACGCTGCGCCATACGCGGCGGCTATAGGCGAGCGCATCCGGCTCAGGTAGCTCAGCGCGTGTCGCGGGCGTTGGTTTTGGCGCGGCGCTAACAGTGGTCAGCAGAAGCAGCAGGATGCTTACACGCCGTAGCCCGGTGATGTAGTGATGTGCTTGACGCAAGCCAGTATTGATTATGATCAGGATTAAGGCAGACGCACAATGCCGCGCTGCAGAGCTGCGACTGTTGCTTGCGTGCGATCACTGACATTGAGACGACTGAGAATGATGTTCACATGCCATTTGACCGTCGCCTCGCTGATCCCGAGCTCGTCGCCGATCTCGCGGTTACTGCGGCCGTTGACGATCAACTCCAGAACTTCGAGCTCGCGGGCGCTCAGTTCCGAGTGCGGTGGGCGCTCAGCCAGACTCTTTGATACTGAAGCCGGGATGAATTTCAAGCCGGAATGCACCTTGCGAATCGCGCTGGCCAGGTCGTTATGCGACATGCCTTTCAACAGATAAGCCTGCGCGCCGGCTTCGAGTGCCCGATGTATGTCTTCATCACCCTCGTAAGTTGTGAGGACAATGAACCGGACCTTCGGATTCATTTTTCGAATCGCGCGAATCGCCTCGACGCCGCTCATTCCCGGGCAGCCGCAAATCCATAAGTACTACATCGGCAGCGTGGCGCGCGCAAACGGTACACGCCTCTTCGCCCGAACCGGCTTCTGCCACTACGACCATATCGGGTCGCAATCCTATGATGGCAGCCAGTCCGAAGCGCACGACGGGGTGATCGTCCACGAGGATGACGCGAATTGGAGCTGAATCAGACATAGCTCTGTATGGAGTTCGAGGGTACGTAGTACCGCCTTGAGCGCGGAATCTTCAGACGTGCGAATGTCACTCTCTGAAGATTCGCGCCTGCAAGGCGGTACAACGCTACCCTGAACTCCATACTACCGCTCGACCTTGATTTCGTACCAGGTCGTGACTTGTTCTCCAAGCGACACTCTGAAGCCTTCCGGCGTTTTCGTGGCAGCCACCGGAACGCCTATGCGCTGCCCACGCCCATCGAGCGCGGCGATGGTCACGCCACGCGCAACCTCCAGGTTGCGTATTAACAACTGTCCCTTCACCGGCTCGATCAGCGTCGGCGAGGTTCCCCATTGCGTTAACACCGACCGCGTCTCATTCCATTCGGCGCCGCTATTCGTCACTGCCGCGCCTGCTGTCAGCAACATTCGGCTCGAACGCGCGATCGGTTTGTCATCAAGCGCACTCAGCGTCAGGCTCGCGAATCGATTGTTAATCTCCGGCACAAGATGACGCAACTTCTTCCCGTGTGCTTTGACAAAGCCGATTTGAGCCTGCGTGCGCTCAGTGTCCACGGTGACGAGGCCGCCCACTCTCCTGTGATACCGACCAACTCAGTTCGTTGGTGTCTGACACTAACGGATCAGTATCGCGCCATTCAATCTTCTCCGTTGGTTTGCCGTCCAGCGTGGCAATGCGCGAGCCATGCCGCAAAGGCAGCGAGAGTGGAAAGCCGGGGGTGAAATACGGCCTCTCCTCCCGCGGCAAGCGCACGCTGTCCTGAACCTGCCTGCGCGAATACGATCTTTCGACCACCTGCCGTGCCGCACGCACATCGCCGCGAACAAACATCAATGCTCCCGCTGCAAGCTGAGGCATCTTTACCGGATTGTGCGAAATGTCAAAAGGGTCACCCATCTGTGGCTTCCATTCAGCCGTTGCTTTTGGCTCGAAGGTATACCAGAAGATGCCGTCCCAGTCCTGTAACGCCGCATACGCGGCCAGAATCGGAATTCCCTCTCTGGCATAGTCATTGGGAAACGGATTATTGACCTCGCTCACCGTGTAGGGCTTGCCAGCAAACGCCGTGCGCGAAAGCTCGACCACAGTCGAGTTGTTCGGGTCGTTGACCATTGGTGTGTTTGGGATGCCGCGCGGGCCCGGATGCTGCCAGTAAGTGTGCCCATCCACAATATCCAGCAGCGATGTCGACGCCAGAAGCGGATAGCTGCTGCCGCTGTGGCTGTGATCCGCTGTAGCGACAAGAGGCGCTTTCACTTTGAGCGTATCCCTCAGGTAGGCCCGCATATCTTCGAAATAACGCCGCTCCATCTCCATGAAGAACTCGAGCTCAGTATAGAAACGCTCCGGAGGCGCGCTTGCAGTATCTCTTCCCTGCAACCGCGGAATGGGTTCACCAGCTTGAACACCGGCGATCGACTGCAGTCTTGTCAATTCGGCAGGGCTGCGTTTCTGCTTCAACCATGCGTTGTAAATATCGAGCAGGTCTTTGTCGTAGGCAGGCGTAGGCGCGCGAAACCCGACGTAGAGCGCGTTTTCATTGAGTAGCTCGACGGTGGCAACCGCCGGTTCATTGCGGTATTCCGTCTTTGTGTACGGGTTCACGTGCGTCAGAAGTTGCCTGGCATAATCCTTCTGCAATTCGATCAGGCGCGTGTCGTAGAGAGTGATCCCTTTGCCCCAACGAATCTTGTCGGCATCTTTGACGCCATCACCGGCCTTGTACGACCTGCCGACATTCAAGTTCAGATTGGTGTAGATGCCGCGCTTTTTCAGCTCCGCGATCCAGAAATCGAGCCGATCGAGTTGTTGCGCGTCGAACGATCGTGTGTCATCGCGAGTTGAGTCAATTAACCCGCGCGGCGTGGCGAGGTCGAGAAAGTGCAGCCGCACACAGTTGACGCCAAATCGGGCCAATGTAGCTGCCCAGATGACAGCGTCTTCCTTCGATGGAAGCATCGTGGAGCCTTTGCTCCAATCCGTGATGTTGACACCCCAAAGTCGCAGCCGCTTGCCGTCGCCCGTGACCAGATGACCACCCGCGACTCGAACAAAGCCACTCTTTCCGGCGGGCGCGTCGAGCAAGGATGAAAGATCGATCACGGACGCCGCGCCGTTACGGTGATCGAGCACAAAAGGCTTCATCCCCGTGTCAGGCACGGATTGCAGGGTCAATGCAGAGATAAGAATAATCAGGAATAAGTTATGCATAGCAGTTTGCGAGCCTCCGGAGTGGACCCGAAGTATAAGGAAACCAATCCAGCTGATCACCAAACAAAAGTTGGGTGCCTGGGAGCGCCGCCTGGGAGCGCCGGCCTCCGGCCGGCCCCGAGCCGCGAAGCGTGCGAGTCGTCGGCACGAGTCCTTGTGCTGAAGACTCGCACGCTTCGCGGCTCGGGGCCGGTCGGAGGCCGGCGCTCCCAGGCGCGGCGCTCCGCCAATTCTTGACCCCCCAACTTTCGTTGGGTGTCCAAATCGTCGAATGCCACTACAATCGGGCTCAGCTGGGATAAGTCTCAAACCTGCGGTGTGTTTCAAAAGTCCACTGAGTCTGCTTCAAAGCTCAGGCAATGTACCGCGCTCAAAGCCAAATTCTGTTGGTTGAGGAGGATGCCTACCATGAGAGTCGTACTGGCTACGCTATCTCTGTTATTGCTGACGACAGCGACGCTTGCCCAGAGTGATCGCGGGACGATCACGGGCACGATAAAAGACCCGGCAGATGCCGTGGTTGTAGGCGCCACCGTCATCGCCCGGAACCTTGGAACTGGCGCGGAGCACAGGACCGTGACTACGGAGACCGGCAACTACACGCTCTCCTCGCTCCCGGCCGGTGAGTATGAGCTGCAAGTCGAGACGGCAGGTTTCAAGAAGTATGTTTCCCAGGGTGTAAGAGTGCAGCTCAATCAGACGACTCGGATCAATGCAACGCTCGAGGTTGGTTCGGCGTCCGACACGGTTATGGTCACCGGTCAGTCACCGTTGCTGAAGACTGAGAATGCAGAACAGAGCACCAACATCAGCGGCGAGCTGTTCAATTCGCTGCCGCTCAATTTTGCCGCAACCAACGCGATACGCGGCTGGTTGAGTTTTATTCAGCTTGCCCCCGGCGTGTCCGGCACTACTCAAACAGCGAGCGTCAACGGGGCGCCGGCTGGTTCATTCAAGATCTATCTCGAAGGCCAGGATGTGACCAGCACCAACGACACGGTGTGGACAAGCACGGTCGCAGCCGCCTCAGTCGAAACCATCGGCGAATTCTCGATACAGACTAACAATTTCGCTCCTGAGTTTGGCCAGGTACTCGGCGGTGTGTTCAACTTCACAACCAAGTCGGGCACGAACCAGTTTCACGGAAGTGCATACGAGTATCTGACCAATGAATACTTCAACGCCTACCGTCCTCTCTCGACTCCTTTCGCCTCGAGTCCGCGCCCGGCAAAGTCACTCGACCGGAAACACGATTACGGATTCTCGATTGGAGGGCCAATCTGGATACCGGAGAAAGTCTTCGGACCGGCGAGCTATGATGGCCGTAACAAGACATTCTTCTTCTTCAATATTGAAAGGTACCGCAATGTCACGCGCTCGTCGGGGAGCCTCGCAACCGTGCCGACAGAAGCTTACCGGCGTGGTGATTTCAGTGCAGCGCTGACCGGACGCCAGCTGGGGACGGACGTGCTCGGCCGTCCGATCATGGAGAATGCGATCTATGATCCACGCACGACTCGCACGGTGACTGTCAATGGCACGCAAAGCATCGTCCGCGATCCGTTCCCGAACAATGTGATTCCGATTTCATTGCTCGACCCGGTAGCGCTCAGAATTCAGGACATGATCCCGAGACCGGACAATAACGAGCTGCTCAACAACTGGGACCCGAGGATTCCGAACCAGCGCTATCAGCAGATACCGAGCGTTAAGATAGATCACAGCTTCAACGAACGGTCCAAACTTTCGGGTTACTGGTCGCTTGAAGACACAACGCAGATTACGGGCGCTGATGGTTTGCCGATTCCGATTACCGGACGTCGCGATCAGGAGATCTACGGCCATACCGTGCGGATAAATCTGGACCAGACACTGACGCCCACATTCCTGCTTCATCTGGGAGCGGGCTACCTGCGTTTTCACAACCCTGACAGCGCGCCTGAAGAGGTGATCACCTACGATGCGGTTGGTGGAATCGGCTTCAAAGGCGCGTCGACCGTTCCATCCGGCTTCCCGAGGATCGTCGGACCAGGTCTCGGCAATCTTCAGGGCAACCGCGGCGGCATGAGCGCCATGGGACCGACGCAGGCCAACAAGTTCTGGAATGACAAGCTGACTGCAGTTGCCAACGCGAGCTGGATTCGTGGCAACCACAGCTACAAATTCGGCGGGGAATTCAAGCAGGAGGTATGGAGCGACGTCAACTTCACCGCAGCTCAGGGACGCGTCGCATTCAGCGAAGCTCAGACCGCTTTGCCATATCTGCAGAATACTACGGTGGGCGGTGGAAGCATCGGCTATCGCTACGCAAGTTTCCTGCTGGGTCATGGAATCACTGGCACCGTCTCCGCAACAAAGCAGATACAGTGGCGAAAGAAGGCTATCAGCCTCTACGGTCAGGATTTCTGGAAGATCACACCGAAGCTGACGATGTCTTACGGAGTGCGTTGGGACTACGCCGGACAGGGCAACGAGCTTCATCACCGCGCGAGCCAGATCGGATTGACGACGCCGAACCCATCTGCTGGAGGATTGCCCGGCGCATTTATTTACGAAGGCGATGGGGACAAGCGATGCAACTGCTCATTCACTGACACCTACCCTTATGCCTTTGGGCCGCGGATCGGCATCGCATATCAATTCAATCCGAAGACAGTGTTGCGTGCCGGGTGGGGTGTCAGCTACAGCCAGCTGGGCAATTGGTGGTATGTCACAGGCGGCTCGCCGACACTTGGGCTCGGTTTCAATTCGATTGATTTCAGCAATCCGGCGTTCGGACAGCCGGCGGTCCTGCTCAAGGATGGGCTGATTTACAATTCGGCAGACCTTTACACGGCGAGCCTTGATCCTGGCATCCGGCCGCTGCCCGGGCAGACGAGCAGTTTCGGCGACTTCTGGTGGGGCGTCATTCAGGATCGCAACGGTGGCCGTCCAGGGCGTGTCAACCAATGGAATGTCGCGGTGCAGCGCGAGCTTTTCAGGAATCTCGTAGTCGAGATCGCCTACGTTGGCAATCGAGGCGTCTGGCTCGAGGCGAACGAGCTTGTCAACGTGAATGCCATAAACCCCACGCGCCTGCGTGCCCTCGGCATTGATATAACAAATGCTGCTGACCGCACGTTGCTGACTTCGCGCATCGATTCGGCGTTGGCAGCACAGCGCGGCTTCAAAGCGCCGTATGCGGGCTTCCCGGGGAGCGCAACTGTGGCGCAGTCGCTGCGTCCGTTCCCGCAGTTCAACGACAGGCTGGGTGTGCGCTGGGCACCGCTTGGTAACAACTGGTACGACTCGCTGCAGGTGACTTTGACCAAGCGTTACTCGCAAGGACTCGAGATGTCGGCAGCCTACACGTGGCAAAAGGAACTGGTGCTCGGAAGCGGCGGCAATCCGGGACTGTCCGGACCAGCCACTAACAATGTTTTCGATCGAGACTCGCAGAAGTCGCTCGCTGGGAGCTCACAGCCGCACATCTTCGTAGCCGGCTTCAGCTACACCACACCCCGCTGGGGCGAGAACGCGTGGGTAAGGCAGTTGCTTGGCAACTGGACGATTGGCGGATTGGTGCGCTACGCGAGTGGCGCGTTGATCCAGACGCCCAACTCCAACAACAATCTTGCAGTCGCTGCTCGGGCAGGGTGTTACTACGCGCCGGAACCGCGTCGAGGGACAGCCGCTATTCCTGAATGACCCGAATTGCAAATGCATTGATCCGCGACAGAATCTCGTATTGAACCCTGCGGCCTGGTCTGACGCGGCGCCGGGGACATTCGGTTCTTCACCCGGGTTCTATAATGACTATCGCTGGCAGCGCCAGGTATCGGAGAATCTGAACATTGGACGCCGATTCCCGATCAAGGAAGGAATGGCGTTCGAGTTGCGCGGGGAATTTTTCAATGTGTTCAACCGGCTGAATCTGCCTGGGCCGGCATCCGGCAATCCGACAGCTTCGGTGACGCGGAACGCGGCAGGCGAATTGAGCGGCGGGTTCGGCTACATCAACCCGAACAACGTTGGCGGCCAGCGTAACGTTCAGCTCGTAGCGCGGTTCGAGTTCTGATACTTGCGTCGCCGTGCGCGACAAGGCTAAGCCTAAAGCTTGAAACTCGAACCTCTTCGTTCAAGTTCAAGCTTTTTGCTCCTGCTCCGACCATCGGCATGGAGGCAGTTTTGATTCAGCCCGCACGACGCCGCGGAATGAAAGTCCTGCTGCTCGTCTGCTTCGTGTTCTGCCTCACGGGCGCTCAGCTTAGCTCATCTGATCCAACTGGATACGTGGATTCGGGTGCCTGCGTCACATGCCATAAAGAAATTGCAGAGAGCTACGCTCGAACTGCGATGGCGCGAACATTCGGCGTCGTGCAGACAGGAAGTGAGTTTCCTGAACTCAAAGGCGGCAGCTTTCACCACGCTGCGTCTGACGAACACTTCACCGTATATCAGCGCGACGGCAAGCCCTACCTCAAACGCCATCAAATCGGTTTTGACGGGGCAGTGACTAATATCCTCGATGCGCGGATCGATTACTGGTTTGGTTCAGGCAACCATGCGCGCAGCTATATCAGCCGGACAAAGTTAGGAGAGTTGATTGAACTGCCGCTGACCTGGTATGCGGAGCAAGGTGGCTATTGGGCGATGAGTCCAGGCTTTGACCGTCCCGATCACGGGGGCTTCAGCCGAAAGCTCAGCCATAAGTGTATGGCGTGCCACAACGGCAATATTCAGATATCTGCAGAGGACTCTGCTGAGGGAGGCCTTGCCGGACACCGCTTTCCATCGCGATTGCCCGAAGGCATTGATTGCCAGCGATGTCACGGGCCGGGTCAGGCGCATCTTGCTGCTGTAAGCCAGGGATTGCCGCCTGAGCGAGTGCGAAGTGCGATCATCAATCCGGCGCGACTCACGCCCGAGCGGCGGATGGAAGTCTGCATGCAGTGCCATCTCGAAACCACAAGCTTGCGACTTCCGGCCTCACTGTTGCGCACGGGGCGTGGCGTCTTTTCATATCGCCCGGGCGAACCGCTGTCTGAATACATCCTTCATTTTGATCGCGCGACAACGAGTCACGAAGGCAAAGAATGGCCTGAAGACGCACCTGAATTTGTCAGTGCAGCATACCGTCTGCGCCAGTCGGCCTGCTACATAAAGAGTAATGGCACGCTCACGTGCACGACGTGTCATAACCCACACGAACCATCGGCGGCTCCAAGTGCGCTCAGACGCTACACGAACGCTTGTCTTGGTTGTCATAAGGCGGCGGTCGAGCAGTTGACAGTGTCACGTCGTCATCCGGAATCGCAGGATTGCGCCTCCTGTCACATGCCCAAACGGCGGCCCAACGGATGCGATCCATACGCGGATCACGGATCACTTCATCCGACGGCTCCCGAAGAACTGAGCAACCCGAACCGACATTTGAGAAGCACGATGGCAACACGCCTCCCTATCGCGGCCGCGTTCAACTTTACTATCCATCAAAGCTCGACAAGGCGCCGGAGCGCGAACTCTATCTGGCGCTCGCGCAGGTGAAGCACGATGCGAATCTCGATGAGGGACTGCGCGAGTTGGAAGCGGCGATCACTCGACACAAGCCAGCGCACGCTGAGTTCTACTTTGAATTGGCTGAAGCGTACCGGCGGTCGGGAAAGCTCGCTCAAGCCATTCCCTTCTACGAACAATCGGCTGCGCGTACGCCCGGTGATTGGCGGTATCCGTACAGGCTAGGTACGGCGCTTGTCGCCGCTGGACAAGCCGCGCGCGCCGGACTCGCACTGGAACGCGCGCGATCGCTCGCGCCGCGTGAACCCGCCGTGCTCGAAGCCATCGCGAACCTGCTGGCGAGTCAGGGGAAATTGCTGGACGCGGTTGCGACGCTTCAAGACGGCACTTGCAGCGGAACCCGAAGCCGCAAATCTACAGAACGCTCTCGGAGCACGACTGCTGCAACTCAACGACTCAAAGGGCGCCGAAGCAGGCCTGGCGCGAAGCGGTACGCTTGCGGCCCGAAGCTGGAGCGATGCGACTGAATCTGGCCAATCTACTTGCGAGCAAAGGCCAGTTTCATGAAGCGCAGTATCATTTCAAGGCTGCTCGTTCGAAGCGCTCCCCAATTCGCAGATGCCCACATGGCTTATGCGATAGCGCTTCAGGCGCACGGCGATGCAGCGCATGCCGAACATCATTTTCGGGAGGCAATCAGACTCGCGCCGGATTTTTTCGAAGCACATCTTCGACTCGGACAGTTGCTTCGTGCGCGCGGCGATGTGGTGCGTGCGGCTCCTTATTTGCAAAAGGCCGCTCAGAGTCCTGAGCCTCGTGTCCGCGACAGAGCTCGCGAGTTATTGAAAGCAAAATAACTCATTACGGATTCGTGTCAATTGTGTAATCGAAGTCGTAGTAGTGTTTGCCGTCGGTAATCCTGATTGACATCCGGCCCTTCAGCCCCGCTAACTGGCCGGTGCCGGAATCCGGCACCACCGTAACCGACAGCTCTGACTGACCACGATTCATAGTGCCGCTGTGCTGCAACACAAACGTTCCCTTGCGACCTCCGAGCGTTGCATTCACTTTCTCGATCGCAACATAGCCTGCCGAGTCCTTGATCGCCGTGGTTGCACTCAGCATCTGGCCAACGCTTGTCCCGGCAAGATCTCCGTGGAAATTCTTGTCGATCGTCATTCGGCCGAGGTTCGCGTCCCCCATTCCGTCGTCCTTTGGGGTCAGCTTCACATCAAAGGTACCGCTCGCCCGCGTAGTCATAGCTTTCTCCCTCATCAAGCCGGTCGAAATTTCGCTCGAAGTTGTTCGGAGGAGCTTCGTGTAACGCCAGCGATGCAAGCGCCACCGCCAGACAGAACGGTGCAATCAGTACTGCTTTCATTTCAGGTACCTGCGCGCTGCTATGGCGATTGGCAAGCCTACGCACAATATGTGCACGACGAGTCCTGTCACCACCGACTGCCATGCAAAGCTTATTTTGAACGGAACGGCTGAGAGCGGTAACACAATGACTTGCATAAACCAGTAGACTGCGATGCCGTATAGTGCTCCGCTAACGACAGTGAATTCTGTCAGCAGTGGCAATCTTCGGCTGGCAGTTACATAGACAGCCGCGGCGGTTAAGGCAATCAAAAAGTGCAAGGCAATACCAATTGCGGCCATTCCATAACCGCCTTGAAATGCGCGCGCTCCGGCGACACCGCTGGCTACCGACTGAGCTATCCGCATTGGAGTCACGCCGCGCGGCGCGTTCGATACGCACGCGCCGATGAAGTCGAGCACTCCGGCACTCAAGCCTCCCACAAGAATCGCATGCAAATAAGAGGGTTTCATCGAATTGGTATCCAGATCTTCTGTCAACAACTCGTCGGGTGGCGTTCCACTCGCGTTATTGCGGTAGACCTCGAACGGCACGGCGTCGCGCGGATCGTGTCCTGAAGTTGGAAGCCAGTCGCGGTACAGGCGGTTCCAGCTTTGCCACAGCGTTTCGTACGAGCCCTGATGCAGCGTCACCGCCCACCTGCCACCCGGAATCATGACGCGATCAACCTCTGAATTCATTTCCGGCAAAACACCTTCATAGAAAAACCCTGCCTGGTAGCGCGCCTCGGCATCCGGCGCCATCCCAGCCTCGTCCGGACACATTCCAATGCGTTCTCGAATGGCCGGCCAGCCGTTCACCCGTTTGATCTCGCGCGTTAGAACGCCAAAGGCATCGCGCGCCGCAAGGTTGAAATTCTGATCAACCATACCTTTGCGTTCGACAATGACGGCGCTACGCGGTCGAGATCTCCGGATCGTCGCCTCCGATGAACTCCTTCTCGCCGACTGCGGGCGAGGCGGCGGAAGGAGTAGCGGGTTCTGGTCGCGTCGATATTCGCTCGGCGTACAATTGAAGTGCTTCCTGAAGGCGCGTGACAGTGACGAGCCGGAATCAAAGCCGCATTCGAGTGCAATCTCGGTAAGTGAGAATTTGCCCTCGTTGATCAGTTCAAGCGCGCGTAGTAACTTGCGCCGCTGCAGGAAGGCAAACATCGTCTCACCCGTAAGCGCGCGAAAGATGCGATGAAAGTGAAAGGCTGAAATTCCGGCGAGCTCTGCCAGAGTCTGAGTAGTCCATTCGCCGTCAGGATTGCGAATGATGGCCTTGATTACCTGGTTGATCCGGTCGCGATATTCCTGCTCAAGCACGCCGAAAGCTTATCACCCGCGGTTTCGGCATGCTTGGCAAATCTTGCGGTACCAATTTGGAGTGCGGCGGTGACCAACAACGGGAAGGCGAATAGCTTCGTAGACCCGCCCTACGGCATGATACATGACGTAAACAGGAGGTGTGTATGGCTGCAATTTCGAGACGAGAGTTCTTCAAGCAAGCGGCGACGGATGTCGCATTGACTGGTTTCGTGGCGACGGGCGTAATAGAGCTCCACGCCAATCCGCTCGGACTACCAATCGGTAGTCAGACATATCCTCACCGGGCGATACTCAAAATCGATTTTCCAGGCTTGATGAAGCAACTGGCTGACCTGGGGGTTCAACGGATCGAGTTGTGCTCACCGCTCGGTTACGCCGACTTCGCCGGGCTGGCCAAAGGAGCCGAGGTCAAGAAAATTCTGTCCGATCACGGCCTCAGATGTGAGAGTGGTCACTTCAGCATGAAGGAACTCAGACAAACTCAAGAAGCGAGCATCGCCTGGGCCAAAGACGTTGGCATCACGCAGATGATTACGGCGACCTTGGGCGCGGGCAACAACCCGACCATGGATGATGTGAAGAAGGCGGCCGACGAATACAACCGGATCTCCGCCGTGGCTGCCAAGGCCGGCATCCAACAGGGCCTGCACAACGAGGGCTTTGAGGTCTCAATGGTTGACGGCAAGCGGACCTACGACATCTTGTTCGAGTTGCTCGATCCGAAGCTGGTCAAATTCCAGTTCCAGATGTCCACCATCAGAAACGGCTTCGATGCCGCTGAGTACTTCATGAAATACCCCGGGCGCTTCATCTCGATGCACCTGCAGGATTGGAACGCGGAAACCAAGACCGCAGCAGCAGTCGGAAAGGGCAGCATTGACTGGAAGAGAGTCTTTAGCGCGGCCAGGACGGGCGGGGTCAAGAACTACTTCGTCGAGCAGAACATGGAAATGACGAAGGAGGGCGTCGCCTTTCTGAAGACTCTGAAGGTCTGATGGTCTACTCCCGATAACGGCAATCAAAAGCATCTAATAGGTGACACGTCGAGTTTGACGTTTGAAAGCACTTGAGTAAATGTGCCGGTACGATTGTATCGAACTCACTAATCGAACTCGCTCTGCCCTCACGGCCACTATGCTTCATACGACAAACTCCTTTACAAGAATTTTGCTCAATTGATGCACGCCGAGGCCGAGCTTGGCCGCGTACTCCACGTGGCCCGGTTCACGAATGATGATGTTGGTGTTGGGGTCTTCGCTGCGTTTCTTCTTGTTGTTGAAATCGAGCGTCGCCTTGCTGCGATTCCAGATCGAAATCACACCGCGCCGTTTGCGTTCGTCATCAATGATCTCGAGCAACAAGCGGTCAATGGCGACGGGGTCAGAGCCGAACATGAGCGTTTTGGGAAAGAAGACATACTTCAACGTGCGAGCGCCTGGCCCTCCGTGCCACACGCCGCGCAAACCATCCATGATTTGCAACACTGTCTTTGAGCGCACAGGCTCCATCCGCGCCAAGGTGCCGACGAACCAGTACGTATGCGACAAGCCCCGCTGGTGTGTGCGCGCGACGTTGGAATAGCCGCCGTACGTGATGTTTTTCAAACAGCCGGTGACGCCAGTCGCGCCGTGATCTTTCATGTTCGGAATGCTGATGATCTTCGTCAGGCGTTGCGAGACGAGCTTCATTAGATTCGACCGCGTATTCTGTTCGCCAAATAATTCGGCTTCGAGATAAACCTGCGGGTCGTAATGGCCGCTGGTTTCGCCCACATTGCTGTGTTCGGCGGCGAAGAAGTTGACGCCTTCCGGCACGTACGGCTGGTAATTCGCCTCATCGAGTTGATCGCGAAAGCGGTCGTAAATGTAAATCTGTTCCGGTCGCAGACCGAGCGCCGTCAAGTTGCGTACGGTCTCGGCCACGACTGCGTGCGAGGAAACACACCAGGGACGGCCTACGACGTTGACCTTGATACCGACGATGTCATCGGGGCGAATGAATAGCCGCCACGCATCAAGGGGGTGGCGTTGGCCAGTCAATTCGCACATCCCGCGATCCATCATTTCGCGCACGACCTCGGCCTTGATCTGCTGACCGTCTGCGCTCAGGCACTTGTCTGATTTGACCACCACGACCTGGCCGGGATAAGGACCGGGCATGCCGGGCGTGGCTGCCGCTTCATAGGGCGTGACGGCTTTGTGTTTGGGGATGACGCGCTTCTTCCAGTCGAGCGCGTCGTCACTGGCAACGAGCGGTGTCGAGGCAAGCATTTTGACGAAGGTTCTACGCTCCATAGAGCTTCCTCTCAAGGCGATTTCAGGCGGAATACTCGCAGCCAGAATTCCGCCTAACAGCGGTACAACATGCCTTTAGTTTTTCTTTGCGGGCGGTTGCCGGAAGGATCGTTCGATCATGTCGTTTGGGTCCGTAGAGACTGGCCCATCGCGCCATAACCATCGCATCATTTCGGGCATGATCATTCCGCCGTACTTTTGACCGTGAAGATTCATGCTCCAACTGTAATTCACGTCGTAACCCTTCGCTGTGAGAGCTTTCATCATTCGGACATTCTGGTAGAACCAGTCACGCTTCTCGTCGTAGACGCCATTGCGAATACCGCGGTTATCGTTTCGTCCATCGCATAGAAACACTCGGATGGGTTTCTTTTCACTAGCGAGTATGCGTTCGGGATAGACGTGTCCACCACGAAGATTCACAAAACTGCCGACATTGCTGAGGACCTTTCGAAAATGGTTTGGCCGCTCCCAGGCAACAGTAAAAGCCGCGATCGCACCCGAACTCGATCCACCGATTCCATGCATCTCCGGGTCTTTCGAAATGTTGTATTCCTTGTAGAGCACCGGCATCAGTTCTTCAGTAATCACTCGCGCGTACTTGTCATCGAGAGTGTTGTACTCGGTGGGTCGATTGGTTGTCCGATCTCCCCACTCCTGCGGAGTCGGCTCGGGTTGCTCCGGAGTGCGTCCGGGATTGATGAAGACGCCAATCATCACCGGAATCTCGCGGCGATAGATCAGATTGTCCATGACGTTCTGCGCTCGAATATCACCATTCTCGTTCTTGAAGGCGTGGCCATCCTGAAAGACCATGAGCGCGGCCGGAACTGCACTGTCATATTGCGCAGGAACGTACACCCAGTATGTATGCTGAGTTCCGGCGTAGACATTGCTCGGCAACGTGAATGGCCCGCGGATCTCACCCTTTGGAACACCTTCCTGAGGCAGCGAGTCAGGCCCGAGCCGATATTGCGAATTCGGATTCGGACCCGGCGGCATCGGCGGTTGTGTGACAGTTCGTGGCGGGCTTCCCTGTGGCTGCTGTCCGGGTGGTGTTTGCGATGCAAATGTCATTGTTGTTGTGACCGCAATAGTCAACCTGATCGCCCAATCGCCCAATATCTCCACAGAAAGCTCTAATACTCGGTTGTTAGGCAAATTCCAGAAAGTTTGGTGGCGCATAGAAACCCCGTTTGCGAAGTGGCTCCGGAGATTCAGTCTCGCAGAGCACGCGCAAACGCTTCATGGTTTCTGCCGCTTTGAGCAGGTAAATCGGCTCCGGAAGCGGGCCTATATCTCTCGTCCACAAAGGCGGCGCCTGGCGCAAGCCGAAACGCAAACAGTTCAACTAATGAGGCAGCGGCTGAGAGGATCCCGCAAATCATTTGTCTCTGGCTTCGGACACTCGCTCAGATTCGGGTTATCGTTCAACAGGTCCTGCGTCAGGCTTCGTAGCAGCAAACTCTCTCTATTGAGTGCAGCTTCTGCAATTTGATCAATCGTGACCATACATCGACTCCCACAGATCTCCGAACGCGTATTGTGCCTTCAACTCCTCACCGGGAACCAGATACGGCTCGAGGGCATCCCAGACTTCCTGTCGGTTTCCGGACATCACTTTGAGGAGATGTCGCGCATCGGAGATATCCACATCATCGCGCCATGCCGACAACTTCATCGCCAGCACTTGTGCTGTCGCTGGGCTCCGTACCTCGATACCTGCAGCCTTAAAGACGACTGGACCCGAACTGAGGCCGATAAAATAACCTTTTGCACCATCATTCAACCAATCGTCCGGCCCGTGTTGCCATGGCGTGAATCGGGCACCAGATTCCAATCAAAGTATAAGGCCCCTTCTCGCCTTATTGCGATCAATCCCAGGTAAGAGTAGGGCCTTAGGCACTTCGAGCAATCGCGAACGCTGGACCGACGCGCGTTCACTGTGGTGATGTCTATGCGGGCAAGCCCTTTTTGACAATGTAAGGGGTACACTCGTCGAGCAGGACCTTCACGCCGCTTCGCCCAGCTTCTGAATCATTGATTTGCAAAACTCCAATACCTGTATGGCCTGTCGGCGTTCGACCGTCGGAAAGTTGTCGAGGAATTCGTCGAGTGAGAGGCCGGCTTCAAGGTTGCCGATGAGGACTTCGACCGGCACCCGCGTGCCTGCAAAGACCGGAGTACCGCTAAGAACTCGCGGATCCACGGTGATAGGGAGCATGGCGATCTCGGCCTCTTGAATCACGATCATGTCGGTCGATTCCTTCCGTCTCGAGCTAAGTCCATTTATCAGCTTTGGCGCTGCGTCACGAATCGAAACGCGACGCTCGTCATAGCAGCCCTATTGGACGATCACGCTCCCGACACTTATCATCAATTCTCAGGAATGAAGCGGCATGGTATCTTTTTGACTCCAATTCAACAGGAGAGAAGACACTTTTGTGATCGGTTCCAGCCTGACACGATCCCTGCCCACACGACCGCCGGATTCGGTGAATTGGTCGAGGTGCGTTCCAGACGATGGCTTGTCGAAGAAGTCGTCGAGCCTGGACTTCCCGGTCAATCGCCCATCGTGCGTCTCGCTTGTGCAGACGATGACAACCAGGGTCAGACCCTTGATGTGTTCTGGGACTACGAGCCTGACCGTAGAATCCTTGAGGAAGAAATGTGGCGTGACCTGGCCGCTAAAGGGCTTTGATCCGCCGAGTCACTTCGCTGCGTTTCTGCATACCCTGCGCTGGAACTGCGTCACTGCCACCGATCCAAACCTTTTCCAATCCCCGTTTCGTGCCGGGATCAAGATTGACGCCTACCAGATGGAGCCGCTCCGCAAGGCTCTTCGACTCCCGCGCGTCAACCTGTTCATTGCAGACGACACGGGGCTGGGCAAGACCATCGAGGCGGGACTGATTGCACGCGAGCTCCTGTTGCGCAAGAAGGCCAAGACTATTGTAGTTGCAACGCCGCCGTCGGTGCTCGAACAGTGGAAAGGAGAGCTGGAAGACCGATTCGGTCTCATCTTCGAAATCATCGACCGCGCCTACCTCGCACGCGTCCGTCGCGAGCGTGGTTTTGGAGTCAATCCGTGGCGCACGCACAGCCGGTTCCTTGTCTCTCACAACCTGTTGATTGATCCAATTTACATGGACCCGATGCGCGAGTGGCTCGGTCAGATGTTGCCTGGAAGCCTCCTTATCCTCGATGAGGCGCACCATGTTGCGCCCTCAAGCGGCGGTCGCTACGGCATCGAAACGAAGTTCACGCGGGCCGTGCGCGACCTCGGCAACCGCTTCGAGCACCGACTGTTCCTCTCCGCTACACCGCACAACGGTCACTCGAATAGCTTCTCTACATTGCTCGAGCTCCTCGATCCCTATCGTTTCACCCGTGGCGTCAAGGTGCGTGGGAAGAAAGCTCTCGAGGACGTGATGGTCCGCCGCCTCAAGGAAGATATTCGCAATGTCCAGGGCGGCTTCCCGCGTCGTATCGTCGAACGGATCGTCATCGACAACTTGCCTGACGATGCACCAGAGCTCACGTTGTCCCGTCTTCTTGACGAATATCGAAGCGCTCGCGAGGAGCGGTTCGCGAACGACCACACTAAGGGCGCAGGCTTCCGCCGGATTGCTGGTCGTGGGTCTGCAACAACGCCTTCTGTCGTCGATTGAGGCGTTCGCACGCAGTCTAAGGTCCACCGTCTCACGGTCGAACGGCAGTGGAAAAAGGAAAAGGATGGTGCTGCCGTCAGTGAAAAGATTAGTTCTCTCGATGTGTCTCTCTTCAAAACGGCCCCTGATGCTGACGATGAACGCGCAGAATGGACGTCCGAGGAACTCGAGGCGGAGGAGGAGGCTGAGATCGAGGCCGTCACCATTAGCGCTGAAGCGCGATACGGAAGGACGCTGGCACCGAAGTCCTCTGGCGCCGCGAGCAGGCTCTACTCGATCAGATGCAGACAATCGTAGAGCGCACGCGACATCTGCCGGATGCCAAGATGCGGATGCTCATCGACTGGATCAGAGAGAATCTTTGTCCGGACCTTCCACCGTTCGGTCAGCGAAGAAAGGGGCTCAGGCGAAGTGGAACAATCGACGAGTCCTTATCTTCACGGAGAATCGCGAAGGCACAAAACGCTACCTCAAGAATATCCTCGAACAAGCGATCGAAGATTCCGACGGAGCGGACGAGCGTATCGAAGTGATCGACGGACTAACGAGTGGCGCGCGTCGCAAAGAGATCCAGCTGCGCTTTAATAAGGACCCGGCCAAAGACCCGTTGCGCATCTTGCTGGCGACCGACGCAGCACGCGAGGGTCTTAACTTTCAGGCGCACTGCGCGGACCTGTTCCACTTCGACCTTCCGTGGAATCCCGGTCGTATCGAACAACGCAACGGGCGCATCGATCGCAAGCTGCAGCCGGCAGACGAAGTTCGCTGTCACTACTTTGTGCTGCCGCAACGTATCGAGGATCGTGTCCTCGAGATACTTGTCCGGAAGACGGAGACGATCAAGAAGGAGCTGGGAAGTCTCTCAAAGGTCATCGACGATGATATTGAGCGCCGGCTCAGCCGAGGTATCCGCCACAATGAGGCCGAACGTCTGGCAAAGGATATCGAGGCGGCCGACCTTGACGCTGACAAGAAACGCGTCACCGATGAAGAGCTGGAGAGCACTCGGGCACGGCAGGAAGAACTTGAGCAACAGATTATGCGTTGCCAGACTCTTCTCGAGCACTCGCGCGCGTCTGTGGGTTTCGATTCGGAGCCTTTCCGCGAAGCTCTCTCGTGCTCACTCGAGTTGCTTGGCACACAGCCGCTAGTCGAGAAAGAAGACGAGCACGGCCGTGCGGTTTACATCCTTCCGCCGCTTGATGGCAGCGTAAGCACCGACCCGAGCTGGGCTGCAACACTCGATTCCCTGCGAGTGCCACGAAAGAGCAACCAGAAGGTTGCGGAATGGCGTCGCGAGGCGCCGATTCGGCCTGTTGTCTTCGAAGATACCGGTGTAGTCAGCGACGAAACAGTTCATCTCCATTTAGAGCAACGCCTCGCACAGCGTCTTCTGGCTCGCTTCCGCTCGCAGGGTTTCATCTACCACGACCTGTCGCGCGCTTGCCTGGTACAAAGTGCGGACTCGATACCGCGCGTGATTCTTCTGGGACGCCTATCACTTTACGGCCGCGGAGCGGAGCGCCTTCACGAGGAGGTCGTGCCGCTCGCGGCGCGGTGGGTCGAGCCCTCTCAACGACGCGGACCGCTGGCAGCATACGCCCACGAGGCCGAGGCGAAGACACTCAATCTGCTTGAGCAGTCGCTCGGTCCCCGGAGAGGTCGCGCGCCGAATCCGACGATTCAACAGAAGCTTCTCGCGGCCGCCCCCCGTGACATCGCGGAGCTCGCTTGCCACAGCTCGAGCCCCGCGCAGGTGAGCTCGCGCAGCAAGCGAAGGAAAGGCTTCGACAGCGCGGCGAGCACGAAGCGAAGGATCTGCTCGAGATACTTGAACGGCAACGTGATCGTGTACGCGACGAGCTCTCAAGACACCAGGATCTCAGACAAATGACTCTGAACTTCGACGACGAGGAAAAGCGACAGCTTGAATCTGACGTGAGGTCCTGGCGCTCCCGCCTTGAACAGTTCGAGCGTGACCTCGCCCACGAGCCGGCGCGCATCCGTGAGTTCTACGAGGTTCGCGCGCAACGCGTGGAGCCCCTGGGCCTTGTCTACCTTTGGCCGGAGACTAACTAAGCAGTATGGCGAGGTTAGACCCTGCAGTCCTTGCGCACCTCGAATGGATCGGCTTTGTGCAGCCGACAGGGCTTGTAGTCTCAGCTCCAGCGCTTGTGCGTGCTGGCGCGATCCTCGACAGGCACGATAGCGAAGGGCAGACGTTGCTCCGCGAGTGCACCGAAGAGCGGACGTTTGACGTCAAACAAGGGCCCGCCCATGGCTCCCGGACTTCCGCATGTTCGCGGGCTCGGTTCTCGGGTGGAGCTTCTCACCAAAGGGCTACGCTGGAACTGAAGATAGTCCGATCCCAACTGAGCTCGAGCTACCGCTCCCAGACTATGGCGAGACGCTGCGGGCCGACTTCGCAGTGCGAGAGTTCGATCCGCAGAACGGCCGCCCGCCCTGGCAGCTCCTCAGTGCGCGTGCTCGAACCCGGGGTGGACTTCGATCGCGTAGTTCGTGAGGGAGGTCAGCTCGAAGCTTCGGCCCACGGACGAATGGAGCGATTGCTTCGACAGACTGGCGTATCCGCTGGCCTTCTTTTCAACGGTCGCGCGTTGCGTCTCCTCTCCGCGCCACGAGGTGAGAGCTCTGGATGGCTCGACTTCAAGGTCGCCGACATGGTCCAGACCGCCGGCAGACCAATTGCCGCCGCACTCCGGCTCCTGCTTAATGAGCAACGGCTTCTTGCGCTTCCACGTCAGCAGCGCCTGGGGGCGTTGCTCGATGATAGCCGCAAGTTCCAGAACGAGGTGAGTGAGCGGCTGGCAGAGCAGGTGCTGCATGCACTTTACGAGCTGCTTCGCGGCTTCCAGGCTGCTCACGATGCCTCGAAGGGCGAGCTTCTGAGCGAACCCCTTGCTGAGAACCCCGACGAGGTCTATCACGCTCTCCTTACGGTAATCTTGCGCCTGGTGTTCCTGCTTTACGCCGAGGAGCGGGACATGCTCCCAGAGGACAAACCTTTCTCAGGTATTACTCCCTTGCGGGACTCTACGAGCGGTTGCGCGAAGACGCCGCGCTCTTTCCCGACACGATGGATCAGCGTTACGGCGCCTGGGGACAGTTACTGGCGCCTTCCGAATGGTGCATGACGGTGCCGAGTCGGGCGCGATGCAGCTCCACCACGCCACGGTGTCCTTTTCGATCCTGATCGCTTCAAGTTCCTTGAGGGTCGTCCTGCTGGCGGTGCACGCCGTATCCACGAGAGAATCGAACCGCCGCTCGTTCCCGACGGCACGATCTATCGCGCACTCGAAAAGCTCCTCGTCCTTGATGGCGAGCGCATTTCCTATCGCGCTCTCGACGTAGAGCAGATCGGCTCTGTCTACGAAACGATGATGGGCTTCAAGCTCGAAACGGCGGCTGGACGCTCAGTTGCGATCAAGTCGCAGAAGAAGCGCGGCGCACCCACAGCCATCGATCTCGATGCACTGTTCGTCATTCCTGCAGATAAGCGCGACAAGTGGATCGCAGAGCGCGCCGACCGGAAACTCACAGACACGGTAAAGAAGGCACTAAGTCAGGTCGCGACATTCGAGGACCTTCACGCGGCTCTTGCTTCAGCCATCGACTTTGCTGCAACGCCCGATGTCGTAGCACAAGGCGCTATGGTCTTGCAGCCAGGCGAGGAGCGGCGACGCTCGGGCTCGCACTACACACCGCGCGAGTTGACCGAACCGATCGTACGCACAACGCTCGAACCGATACTCAAGCGCTTGCGCGGCGATGAGAACC
>CAWEYR010000008.1:0-96447 GCA_963813345.1 uncultured Acidobacteriota bacterium
TCGGGGGTAGGGGCATGGAGGGTTCAAGCTTTTTAGCTTGCTCTTGCATTCGAGTCGTTGACCAGCAAGCTAAAGCTGAACTCCCATGCACCCTACCCCTGACCCACCATAACTATTCTCCGGGCTCCTTGGAGTACATCGTTAGATAATCACTTTTATCGCTGGGATGACAACAGAAAACCTGCCTTTGTGTCTGAAAAGGAGGAGCTATGTCACACCGTCGATCCTGCGCGCATCTTGTTTCACTCGTAACTCTGATCATTCTAACCCTGTTTCTGGGTGCTGAAGCCCGCAGCCAGGCCGTCACTGGCTCTCTTATAGGAACAGTAACTGACGCGAGCGGAAGTGTGGTACCTGGAGCCACCGTCATAATCACACAGGTACACACAAATCTGAGCCGCTCCACGGTGACGAACGAGAGCGGGAACTACGTCTTTGGCAATCTTGATCGCGGCACCTATCGAGTTGAAGTTCAACGGCAAAGCTTCAAAAAGGCGATTCGCGACAAGGTCGATGTTTTGGTGAACACTGATACGAGAGTTGATGTGCAGCTCGAGCCGGGCGAAATCAGCCAGACAGTCGAGGTTAGCGCCAACATTCCACTGCTTCAAACCGACCGCGCCGACGTTGGCAGGCAGATCGAGACCAAACAGCTTCAGGATATGCCGCTGACTTTCAATCGCAACTTCCAGAGCCTCCTGAATCTTGTCCCCGGGACAACGCGGGCCTTTCGTCCGCACTCAGAGTTCTTCAATTCGCAGGACAGCCTTTCGACGCAGGTAAACGGACAATCGCGACTGGCAAACAATGTTCAGCTCGAAGGCATCGATAACAACCACCGCACAGGGCTGCTCACTGTGCTGATACCTCCGATTGAAGCTCTCTCGGAAGTCAATATTACGACGAGCAACTACGAAGCAGAGCTTGGGCGCGCTGGCGGTGCAGTAACAAATGTGACGCTGCGCTCGGGATCGAATCAGCTGCATGGAAGTGGATACTCGTTCAACCGGGTTGACGCGCTCAATGCCCGCCCCTATTTTTCTGTGGGCAAGGCGCACACCGTATATAACCAATTCGGCGGAACCATTGGCGGTCCAATCATCAAGGACAGAACCTTCTTCTTCGGCGACTATCAGGGGATTCGAGACCGGCGCGGCGATGTGACGCGAATAACAATTCCTACAGTGGCATTCCGAGCAGGAGATTTTCGGACTTCACCAACAATCATCTATGATCCTTTGACCGGAGACGCTCAAGGACGCGGACGACAGCAGATTCAGTGTAACGGCGTACTGAACGTAATTTGTCCTGCACGCATCAGTGCAATCGCACAGAGGATCCTCGGATTCCTGCCACCACCGACCTTTTCGGGTTTTACGAACAACTACGAAGAAGCTACGACACGGGTAAAGGACACCGAGTCGTTCGATGTGAAAGTTGATCATAGGATCGGTGACAACGACAGTTTTTTTGTCCGATACAGCTTTCAGCGTCCGAAGGTCTTTGACCCGGGCCTCTATGGGATCTATGGCGGGCCCAAAGCAGGTGGATTTGCGGGAACCGGAATCAATCGCACGCAGGCCGGCGCGATCAACTACACGCACATTTTCACGCCGACCTTCATCACTGAGTTTCGCCTCGGCTTCAGCCGCTATCGCAACGATGCCGAAAATGAAGACATAGGATTGAAGACTTCGGAGGAGATCGGGATTCCGGGCATGAACCTCGATGAGTTTACGAGTGGTCTTGTCGGAATTGACATCAACGGCTACAGCAATCCAGTGGTTGGCTTCTCGCCTAGTCTCCCGTGGATTCGCGCAGAGACCAACGTCGATGTGGTCAGTAACTGGACGCGCATCCTTCATAATCACACGCTCAAATGGGGTCTGGACTTTCGCTTCAACAAGGACGACCTGCTGCAGACTCAAACCTACAGTCCGCGCGGCCTCTACCTTTTCAGGCCCGGACCGACAGCGCTCAATGGGGGGCCCGCCTCAGGATTCGCAAATGCGTTTGCGAGCTTCCTGCTCGACCTTCCCAACGAGTATGGGCGTGATCTGCCGGGAACGTTCCCGACCGTGCGTCAGAAAACGCTTTTCACTTACGTTCAGGACAAGTGGAATGTGACGCAGAAGCTGACGGTCAATCTGGGACTTCGTCATGAAATATACTTCGCGCCAACGCCGATGTTTCCTGGCGGATTCTCGAACTACATTCCAACGAACAACACTCTGGAACTGGCCGGAATCGGCAGAATCCCCGAGAACATGGGGCGGAAGACAAACTACAACAATTTTGCGCCACGATTAGGTATAGCCTATCGCATTAGCGAGAAGACAGTGTTTCGCGGGGGCTATGGAATCAGTGTTGACGCATCATTCCCCGACGACAAATATGCCTTCAATTTCCCGGTCAAGCAGAACAATGCCTTTACGGCAACGAACTCGTTCAGCGCGGCCGGAAGAATGGCAAATGGTTTTGCGCCTCCGCTTGTGGCGCCCATTCCTCCGGATGGCGTGATAACCAACGCTCCCGTCAATCAGGTCTATCTCTACATCCCGCTCGACACGAAGGAAGGTTACGTGCAGTCGTGGAACGTAGCCGTACAGCAGGCACTTCCATGGAGTTTTACGTTCGAAGCCGCCTATGTGGGCAATCACAATGTCGGGGTACTGACTCGCCGCGACATTAATGCGAGTCTGATTCCTGGCTCGGGTGCGGCCGGACGTCCGCTAAACGCGCCATTCGGGCGGACTACTGCGACTAATGAATGGATTCGAACTGACACAAATTATCATGCGCTCCAGTTGAAATTTGACCGCCGCTTTACGGGCGGTTTTCTGCTGACAACGGCATATACGTTCGGCAAGGCGATCAATTACACGGATGACCAGGGGACACTGTTTATCAATGCGATCCCGGGACTGAACCGCGGGCGTGCCGGCTTTGACCGAACGCACAATTTCGTTCAAAGCTACATTTACGAGTTGCCGTTCGGTCCTGGAAAGCGATGGCTTCAATCCGGTGTTGGTCGATGGTTGCTTGGAGACTGGCAACTGAATGGCGTATTCACAGCAACATCGGGTTCGCCGCTCGATATTCAGATCAGTGCCACCAGCCTCAACGCGCCGGCAACGGCAATCGGCCCAATCTGACCGGCAATTTCACAGTACTCGGAGGAATTGGCCCGGGAACCAAGTGGTTTGACCCGAGTGCCTTCACTGCACCCGCCGCATGCTCAGTATGGCACCGTGGCCCGCAACATTTTCAGCGGGCCGGGATATGTCAATCTCGACTTGTCATTCTTCCGCAAGTTTCGCGATTACCGAGCGGGTGAGCGGCGAGTTCCGCGGCGAGTTCTTCAATTTTACAAACACCCCGCATTTCAATAACCCTGGAGGAACTCTGGGGAATGCAAACTTTGGAGAGGTCAATGGCGCATTTGATCCGCGGCAGGTACAGTTAGGGCTCAAGTTCGTCTTTTAGGCTTTCGAGGAGCAAAGAAAATGACTCACAAAATGATTGATACCAACGGGCGCAGGAGATTTCTGAAACAGGCTGCAGCGAGTACCGCGATCGGGCTTTCGCTCCCGGCGAGCTCAGTGTTGGGCGCGAATGATCGCGTGAGGCTTGGAATCATCGGGCCCGGCTCGCGTGGACAGGAGCTGATCAAAGATGCACTCAAGGTGCCCAATGTTGAGCTCGTGGCGATGGCTGATGCGTTCACGCTCCGGCTCGAACAGGTCAAACAGCTTGCACCTGGTGCAAAGGGCTTCAACGATCATCGCCGCGTGCTGGATATGAAGGACGTCGATGCGGTCCTGGTAGCGACGCCTTTGCACTGCCACGCGCGTCACTTCCTTGACACGATTGCTGCTGGCAAAGATCTCTATTGCGAAAAGACGATGACGTGGTCGATCGAGGAGGCTGAAGCCTGTCGAGAGGCTGCGAAGCGTTCGAACCGCGTTGTTGGGATCGGACTACAGCATCAGAGCTCGGGCGAGCTTGCTGACGCGAAACAGTGGCTCAAAGAGGGCATCGTCGGCAAGATTACTCACGTCGAAACCTGGATGAGCCGGAATACGCCGCGAGGTAAGGGACAATGGGTCCGTCCGATCCCGGCTGATTGCACACCAGCGAACGTTAACTGGGATGCATTCCTTAACGGGCGTCCGAAACGCGCGTTTGACGCAAACCGCTTTATCAATTGGCGTCTTTTCTGGGAATTTTCAGGCGGCAACGTGACCGAGAACATGGTTCACCAGATTGCCTGGAGCATGCGCGCACTTGATCTGCCAGTGCCTTCGTCTGCCTATATGTCTGGTGGTGTATTCTCTGAGAAGGATGGCAGAGAAGTTCCGGACACCATCGCTGTAACGCTCGATTTCCCGAATGATCTGGTTCTGACGTGGCAGTCTACTTTCAGCAACAGCCGCTTTGGCATCGGTGATCGTATCTTAGGATCCCATGGAACCATCGAAAGACTGGCCGGATCGAATGACATGGTAACCGGAAGGTCGCTTAGCGGTTTGCGCTACTATCCAGAGAAGGCGAACCGTGCTGATGGAGTACTTCTCGAGGGACAGAGCAAGGATCAGGATCACATGACTAACTTCATCGATTGCGTTCGCTCGCGGAAAGAACCTAACGCGCCCGTCGAGATTGGTTATCGCTCGGCGGTTGCGGCGCACATGGCGAATCTTTCTTACCGGCAAAAGCAGCGCGTCACGTTCGAGACGGCGAAACAATCCGCACACAATCAAACAGCGAGGTGAAATGGCCAGACGTACATTATTGCTTGTGATTCTTGTGGTTGTTGTTCTTGTTGCCGGTGGAGTCGGCAGCGCAACTGCCGACCCGCCGGCACCGAATACTCTCTCAGCTGAGGAGAAAGCGGCGGGCTGGAAACTTCTCTTTGATGGCAAGTCCTGGAATGGGTGGCGAGGTTTCAAACGCGACAAAGTTCCGGATGTGGGGTGGGCCATCGAAAACGGCGCAATCAAGCACGTCGCGGGACGCGGGGAGCAGAGCCAGCACGGTGGCGACATCATCACGGTCGGGCAGTACGGCAACTTTGAGTTCAAACTCGAGTGGCGCATTAGTCCGGGCGCCAACAGTGGGATCAAGTATCTGATTGCTGAAGAGATGGTGAAGACTGGCCACTCAGGCCTGGGCTTTGAGATGCAGGTACTCGACGATGCGCGACACCCTGACGCTAAGGCCGGAAAGGGTGGAAATCGTACGGCCGGCGCGCTCTATGATCTGATCGCGCCCGCCAAGAGCGTGGCGCGTCCGGCAGGTGAATGGAATCAGGTAGGACTAAACATTCGCGGCAACCACGTTGAACACTGGTTGAATGGTGTAAAGGTCGTAGAATTTGATCTCGGAAGCCCTCAGCTCAAAGCATTGATCGCCGTAAGCAAATACAAAGACATCCCCGGATTTGGAGAGGTGAAAAAAGGTCACATCCTCCTCCAGGACCACGGCGACGAGGTCTGGTTCAGAAGCATCAAGATTAAAGAGTAAAAAGTCTCACGCGAAGACGCGAAGAGTTACCACGGAACACACGGAAAGAGACACGGAAAAACACGGAATTAATTCTTGAAATTTTCTGGTTGTTTCCGTTTCTTTCCGTGTCTTTATCCGTGTGTTCCGTGGTAACTCTTCGCGTCTTCGCGGCTTCGCGTGAGACTCTTTCGTGACCTCTGACTTCTACTTACCCGCCTTCAGATTCTTATCCGCAAAAACGAGGAACTGGTCCCAATCGTAGGGCGTAACCGCGTGTTTGCCTGTGCGGTAGTGAAATGCGATTGTGCGCATGATTGGCTGATTCAGAGGCGGCATCTCATTCGTGCCCAGGTCTTGCTTTCCGAGCAATCGATACACAGGTCCCGCCGCAACGCATGCAAGGAACTCGCCTTTGGGATCAGCCCATTGATCCTCTTCTGCTCCGGTCACATAAATGGGCCGCGGCGCAATCAGAGCAATCAGTTCATGCGCATCAACGGGCAGCTTGTCGACCTGATCAACGTACTTCTGAAAGTTCGCCGAGAACCAGTAAGGAAAGTTGGTATTCAGATTGCGGACGGTTTCCCCATAATTGCGCCGCATCAACGACGCGCCACCTTCACCGGAACAGTTCGAAATCACCATCGCGAAGCGTTCATCTAACGCGCCCGCCCACATCGCCGTCTTGCCAAGCCGCGAATGCCCGATCAGCGCAACACGCTTCGCATCCAGATCCTTATCTTTCTCAAAATAGTCCATCACGCGACTGGCGCCATAGCCCCAGGCCCCAATCGCTCCCCAGTCATCCGCTGCAGGTTCGGTCTGTCCTGCTTTGAAAAAGAGCGGCCGGATGCCGTGAACATATCCGCCTTTGAAATCAGGCTCTATGTCCTGGTAATGAAACGTTGCGTAGGCATAGCCTCGAGCGAGAACCTTCTCGACGTCCTCCCACCCTCTGCCGCGCGTTTCCGGAGCTGCCGGTTGCTTCTCGCGTGCTCTCGAATTCCACAGGATGGGAAGCTTGACCGCAGGATCATTCGCTGCAGCGTGATTCCCGGGAAAACTGATTGACAGAAAGACAGGAACTGGCTTTCTTGCAGCAGTGGGAATGTAGATCAACACCTCCTGCTTCGGTCCATCCTTCTTTTCCGAATAGTAGATCGTCACCTGCTTGCGAATCGCCTTTCCGCCAAGCGCAGCCTGGTCACTATCAAAGACTTCATAGTTGAGACTTCGCGGCGGGCGCGGGCTGCGGCCATACATGTGTTCCGCGAAAAGCTCTATGACCTCTGCGCGGCGGCGTTTGTCCAGTCATTCGCTGTCTTGACGGTTGTTCCATCGTTGAAGCGAAGAGGATCGGGCAGCGTGTAGGTGCCTGCCTTTGCTTCATCGTAGTTGGCAGGTGGCGGTTGTTGGCTTGAGATGCAAGTCGCAGGAATGGCGATAAGCGTGAGGAAGAGGAGATTCCGACTGAAGGCGGTACAACGTACTAATAGACAATTCATGTTCATTTCTCTAGAAGGGGATGTTCAGAGGCTGTCGTGAATCGTTGTGATCGGCCCAGCGATCGTTCGGTATGGTTGGAGTCCAACCTGGTCTCATCGGATCCTGATCATAGGGATAAGAACCCAGACGTTTGTAGAGCTCTGAATACTCGGCGAGCTTGTTGCGGTCAAGCTTGACACCGAGGCCAGGCTGGTCGGGAACCGCAATCTCCCCGTTTTCATATTTCAACTTGCCGCCAACGATGATGTCATCAGTCAAGTGATGGTAATGCGCGTCAGCGGCAAACGAGAGATTCGGAATCGCTGCGCCAAGGTGAAGCATCGTCGCAAGCTGAATTCCGAGTTCTCCTGACGAATGCACTGCTACTCCAAGCTGAAACGTCTCACAGATACCCGCCGCCTTGACGCAAGGCCGGATGCCACCCCAGAACGTAGTATCGAGCAGTATCACGTCAACCGCCGTGTTGAGCACATTGGCTGCGAGCTGCTCAAAGTTAACAACGACAGTGTTAGTAGAAAGCGGCATGCGCAGCTTCTCGCGTACGCGTCGCATTCCGGCCATGCCAAAAACAGGATCTTCCAGATAGTCATTCCGAAGGTCTTCGATCTCGCGGCCAAACCAGATCGCTGTCTCAGCCGACCAGACTCCATTCGGATCGAAGCGAAACCGGTCACCATCAAGAGAATTCGCCAGCTGACGATAACATTCGAGTTCGTAGCCGGGTTCGAAGACGCCTCCCTTCAACTTGTGCGATGTGAAGCCGTATCGTTCTTTCAGATCGTGAGCCTGCGCAACGAGCTGATCGGGAGTGCGGATCTCACCAGAACCATCTTTTGGATTCGCGTAACGAAAGAAAAGATAAGACGCAAAAGCAACGCGATCGCGCAGACGGCCGCCAAGAATGTCACAAACCGGCACACCCCACTTCTGTCCGAGAATATCCAGACACGCGAATTCGAGCGCTGCGAGAATCTGTGTCCGGTTGTTATAGAGCGAGGCCGTCGGATTGGCTATCAGAAACCGCATCTCTTCAAGATGAGCCGGGTCGCGGCCTACGAGATACGGTTTCATGGCTCGAAACGCGGCTTCCGCCGATTCCCCGCCGCCGCCCATCTCGCCAAGTCCGATTAATCCTTCATCCGTTTCCACTTCAACGATCGTCCGGACAAATCGTCCCCAGTGACATCCATTAGCGTGCCTCAGCGGAGCCTCGAGAGGGACGGTTACCGTAGTCGCTCTGATGTCTGTGATCTTCATTCGAGTTACCCCTGGGAGCGCTCTGACCAGCAGCGCCTCCGGAGGAGCCGAATATTTATAGTAACGAGTGAGAAATGATTGAGCTCCGGAGGAGCGGCATCGTTGTACGAGAACGGATGCGCTCCTCGGAGCATCAGCCTTTTGCTATAACATGGGCTCCTCCGGAGCCAAAGATGTCCAACTCCAGAGCGCGTTCCCAGCGGTCTAACTACCACGTAAGACTCTTGGCTTTGAATTCATCAAGGGTCTTAGTCGGCTTCTCAACGCCGGCGGGCAGGGGCCGTTTCGAGAATGTCTGAAAGTATAGAAGCACAGCATCCCTCCACCACGCGGCATCGCGCTCCTGGATAGCCAGCTTCTTCGCGACTTCTGCATGGCGCTCAGCGTCAATCACACCCTGCATCGAATCCCATTCACGACGTGCGCTTCGCGTCCATTCCACACCCCTTTGATAGTGCAACGCGAGCTCATCCCACAGAATGCGGCCCGACCGCATTCGCTGGTCCCACCGCGCGTGATGAAACCAGAGCAGGAACTTCTCCGGGCACTTTGCCGGATCGTTGAATGCATCACGCACCGCCCGGTGATATTGGCTGACTGCGTTGCTGCCAGTCTTTGTGCGGTCAAAACCGATACCCGCGTCATCTGCGCGGTGATAATAGATCGACGTCCAGTCCGTGCGTTCTCCCTTGTCCCACCACGGCGCTGGGCCGTAATGATGTCCGGGCCACATTATGTGATGCAATCCAAGAGGCGTCATGTAGTCGACAAGAGCTTCATGCGATTCGATCATCAGTCGAGTCAACTTGTCGCTTGCCGTGCGATCGCCGGTCAAGGTCAGCGCAATCCACTCGCGCGCAATCGCTTCGGATTTGAGGTCTGGATTCCACGCGAGCCTGCCAAAGGCATACCAGTTTGACTGCGCGAAATCATGCCCGGTCCAGTTGCGAGCAGAACCCGTGTTGGCCACGCCGGCCATGCCCGTCAATCGCTGCCCGTACAAACTGCCGTCTACCACTTTGGTGACGGTCGAGCCTGCGCCTCTGGCGTGCGTGTCCGAATCGAGAAACTCGCGCCACATTGGTGCCAGAAACACGAGATGGTTCGAGAATCCGAGATACTCCTGAGTAATCTGAAGCTCCGGCATAAGCTGCGTCTTCGGCATGGCGCCAAACAGTGGATGAAAGGGCTCGCGCGGCTGAAAGTCTATCGGCCCGTTCTTAACCTGAAGCAGAACATTGGCTGCAAACTGCCCATCAAAAGGCTGCAGATTGTCATAAGCCGCAGCGGCGCGATCGTATCCCGGCTTTGCGTCATAGACGAATGCGCGCCACATGACAATGCCCTTGTGAGGAGCCACTGCAGCTGCAAGCATGTTCGCACCTTCGACGTGACTGCGATTGTAGGTTCGTGGTCCGGGCTGTCCCTCGCTATTGGCCTTCACCAGGAAGCCGCCAAAGTCCGGGATTATGGTGTAGATTTCGTCGGCCTTCTTTTTCCACCACGCGATAACGTTCGAATCAAGCGGATCAGCTGTCTTAAGTCCTCCAAGCTCGATCGGGGCCGAAAACCGCGCGGACAGGTAGACGCGCACGCCATATGGACGGAATGCATCCGCGATTGCTGCTGCTTTGCGAAGGTAGTCGGCATTCAAGCTTCGCGAATTCGCATTCACATTGTTCAGCACTGTTCCGTTGATACCGAGCGCCGCATTCGCGCGAGCATAATCAACAATGCGCGCATCCACTTTGCCCGGCAAAGACTCCCAATCCCAGAGTGACCGTCCTGCATATCCCCGTTCGATGGAGCCGTCGAGATTATCCCAGTGATTCAGAACACGGATGCCTAACCGCGGTTTCTCGCTGACGTTCAACCTGTCGATCGGCTGCCCGGTCTGAAGGAGCCTGAGAAAGTAAAATGCGCCATAGAGCACACCAGTATCTGCGATCGATGCGATGACTATGGCAGGGCGGCCGCCGAGGGTAACAGTGCGAATGATGAACCCTTCCGGACCAAGTTCGCTGAGTTGTCTGTCAAGGTTCAATCCTGAGATTGCAGGAGAGCTTTTCGGCGTGCCAGCGATAAGAACCCCGTTTCGATCTACAGATTCAATTGAAGGAATTGTCGTGCGAAGTAACCCTGAGCATGCCATCGTCAGCTCCTGGCGAACTGCATTCAGGGATGCGGAGCTGCCCGGAACATGGATCGCAACGACATGGCGGACATATGAAGTAGTTTGCGCAATTGGCAGAGGATCGTAACGAAGCCACAGCCGGTATCCATCCTCGGCGTTCGCGTTGACCGCGACGAGACTTACCAGAAATGCGCAGAAGCAGAATGCTTTCACGCTGGCAAGAATAGTTTGAGAGGCGAACTATCTCAAGGTACGTTGTACCGCCTTCAGGCGGAATCTTGGATCCCAAAGTTTTCGAGAGGCGTTTAGTCAGAAATTAAGCTAAGGAGACCGCGCCTTATGAAGAGATTCATCTGGCTGATCGTGCTGACAGCCGCTGCCCTTTCATTGATTGGAATTGCCCAAACCAGACCGATCCGGCTCTTCGATGGGAAGAACTTCAAAGGGTGGGAAGGCGACCTGAGCATCTTCAGGATCGAGGACGGCGCGATTGTCGGCGGCTCGCTGAAAGCGGCGCTGCCGCACAACCAGTTTCTTTGTACGACGAAGGAATACTCCGACTTCGTGTTGCGCGTGAAATTCAAACTTCTCGGCGATCAGGAGCGGGCGAATGCGGGTATCCAGTTTCGCTCGCGGCGCATACCGAACAATCACGAGGTTATTGGTTATCAAGCCGACGCTGGACAGCGTTACTGGGGCGCATTGTACGACGAATCGCGCCGCAAGAGAGTCCTGGCCGGTCCTACGCCGGAAGATGCGCTCCGGATCATCAGGCGGGACGACTGGAATGAATATGTCATCCGCGCCCAGGGCAAGCAGGTCAGGCTGGAGCTGAACGGCCATCAAACGGTCAACTATACCGAGCCTGACGAAACCATTGAACAGAACGGCTGCATCTGTTTGCAAGTCCATGGCGGCCCGGCCAGCGAGGCCTGGTACAAGGACATCACGATTGAGCCACTGACTGCAAAGAAGTGAGCCGGCGCTGGCGGCGTTTCATCAGCACGCCCAACTCGATGGACACAACCGCCGCGCCCAGCGTGACCAGGCGATCCAGCGTCTCCTGCGGCAAAGCCACCAGCAGCAGGATCAATTCATCTGTCGGTGGCAAAGAGCATGCGCCCCGCGCCCAATTGCTTCACGGCGAATTCGAACATTCCTTCGTCGGTGACGCTGCCGCTGGTGTCAACGTAAGCGCTCGGCGCTTCGCGCAATTTCTTGCACATGTACTTCCAATCGCCGCCGCCGAATCCTGGCTCCCAAGGTTCTCGAATCCACGATTCCGCTGAAACCCAGCTAGGCTCTCTAAGCTCTCTAAAGTGCTCTTTTGAGACAACCGGCCGGAAAAGCGCCACGGTTGGCGCGGTTATCCAGATGGTTGCCGACTGTTTCGCCACAAAACTGTGATTGGCAACGCTAGTAAATCCTTCCCAAAACTCACGCGGGAATTCAGTCAGGCCCTCTACGTTAGAGTTCAAGTTTCAGCTTGTGGATTCCGCAGATGACACAAAAAGTGTCACCACGCCTTTGTTTCTGCATCAAGGTTTTGTAAGTTCTGGCTGCCAGATCCCTCAATCAATAGGGCCTACGTTGCTCTGAGGCTTAAAACCATTGGCAACAACGCACCGTTAGGCTCGATAATTGCTTCAACAACTCGGTACAACTGTAAAAGACAGTCGATGTCCAGGGGACGGAGGTAATTGTATGCGTAGCTTGGTTCGAGGTCTTTTTCGCAGCCTTCTTCTGGGTCTGTTCCTAATGCTGTTCTTCACGACAGCTGAGGCCCAATTCAAAGCAAGCATTCAGGGAACGGTTCTTGACGCGTCGGGCGCGATCATTCCCAATGCCGCGATCACCGTAACAAATATTGAAACCGGCCACGAGCTGCTGGTCATCGGCAGTGAGTCCGGCTTCTATCGCGTTTCTGCGCTCAGCCCCGGCAAGTACAATATCAGTGTCGAGCGACAGGGCTTCAAGAAGAAGATCATCAAGGAAGTTGTGGTCAATGCCGAAGAGGAACGTGGTGTCAATATCGTGCTCGAGCCTGGTGAACTCTCGGATGCAGTCACGATCACCGGTGAATCGATCTCTCAATTACAGACGGAGAATGCCAACGTTGACCGCAACATCACCACGCTGGAAGTGCTCCGCCTTCCACAATTCGGGCGCGATCCCTACGAGCTTGTCCGGCTGACGCCCGGAGTCTTCGGTCAGGGGGCCAGGAGCGGTAGCGGTGGCGCGGTAAACCTTCCCAACACCACCGGACCCGGCGGGTCAAGCACGTCAGTTTTTCAGGTTGAGAACCAGGTTCCGGTGAGCGCAAACGGACAGCGTGTCTCGAACAACAACTTCCAGCTGGATGGAGTCAGTGTCAACAGCCTGGGGTGGGGCGGCGCTGCGGTTGTCACGCCGAATCAGGAATCGGTAAAGGAAGTAAAAGTCCTCTCGAGCAGTTATTCCGCTGAGGACGGCCGCAACAGTGGCGCGCAGATAAAGGTGATCTCGCAGAATGGAACCAATACTTTTCATGGGAGCGGATTTTTCAAGTACAGCGAGCCAGGTTTGAACGCATTCAACAAGTACGGAGGGACGACCGGCACCGTCAACATCAATGCGCCTCCCGTGCGTGTTGAGCGACGGTTCCGTCAGTTTGGCGGAAGCATCGGCGGTCCGATCTATCTGCCGCGTTTCGGTGAAGGTGGTCCGGCATATTGGAGCGGCAAGAATCGTCTCTTCTTTTTCTTCTCATACGAAGGTTTGCGCGAGAAGACGAACAACACGTTTAACACCTATGTCGAAACTCCGCAGTATCGGGCATCGGTTCTCCAGCTTCGAGCGAACAGCGTTACGGGCGGCGTGATAAGTGCTTCAGGCGTCGAACCGCGCATCTCTCAGCTGCTGCCGGTTGACTGTGGAATCTATGGAAACAACGCCGCTCGCTGCCGTGTCGTTCCGGGCGGACTCGATATAGGTTCGATAACAGGAGCAACGGGACAGTATGTTCCTGGCGAGACCGGGGGCGGGTTTGACGGCATCCCTGATCTGCAATTCGCTCAATTCTTCAATCCGATTCAGACGCGCGGAGACCAGTTCAATACTCGTGTTGACTTCAATCACGGAAACAACATGTTTGCCGTGAGCACGTACTTCACGAAAAGGAACGATGAAGCGAGCGACCGCGGTGCTCAGTCAAGATCGATGGCGGACACTACTTTCAAGCCGCAGAACGCGGCTGTGACATTCACTTTCAACCGAACGATCTCGGCGACAATCCTCAACGAAGCGAGGGTGAATTTCACACGTTTCGCGTTCAACCAGGTCGAGACATCTCCTGATGTGAATTACGGCATTCCGCGCGTCGAAGTTGAAGGGCTGCCTTTCTGATCGCATTCGGTTTGGCGCGCCGCGAAGCGAGACCAATCCCGGAATCTTCGCGCAGAACACCTACGCATTCCGTGACACGCTGACCTGGGTTCGTGGATCGCAGACGTGGAAGTTCGGCGCAGAGATGACTCGCGAGCAGAATAACAACAACCTGGTTGGTGGGGCGCGCCCGGTCTATTCGTTTGTCGGACTTTTCAACCTCGCCAACGACACGCCGATCTTCGAAGGGATCAACACCGATCCGAATAATGGCTTGCCGGCAAACGCTCAGCGTTACCTGCGGACCCAGTCGTACGGGTTCTTCGGGCAGACCGACTGGAAGGTGCGGCCGAACTTGATGCTCAATCTTGGACTGCGCTATGAGTACTTCACGCCGCTGCGCGAGAAGGAAGGGCGCCTGAGTAATCTGGTCTTCGGTTCAAACGGGCTTTTGAACAGCAAAGTGGTTGTAGTTGATGAGCTCTTTAAGCCGGATCGAAACAACTTCGCGCCCAAGCTTGGTTTCGCGTATTCGCCAGGCATGTTCGGTGACAAGCTCGTAGCAAGAGGCGGTTTCGGCGTCGCGTTCAATCGCGTTCCCAACGTGCTCTTCGACAATGCGCGTGGCAATCCGCCATTCTTTGCGCGCAACAACCTGTGCTGCGGCAACGCCGGGAGTCCTTTTGCTGGCGGAACAATTCTCTATACGCTTGGAACGGGGTTGCTCGGCTACCCTGTCAATCCAGCTCTTGCACGAGGAATCGATCCCATAACTGGAGGAGTCCGGGGCGTCTCGGTTGAGATCTACGGCACGCCGGAAGAAGAGCCTAACTCCTACGTCTATCTCTACTCGCTCGATCTGCAGTACGAGCTTCCGTGGAGTCTTCAGGCAACGCTTGGATATCAGGGAAGTGCGGGACACAAGCTGATCAGGATCGTAAATCAGAACTACATCTACCCGAACAATCCGTCCTTCCAACCGGTCTTCTTTCTTCAACCGGATGTAAATTCCAACTACAACGCGATGAATGCGAGGCTCACGCGCCGTTTTTCGAACGGTGTTCAGTTCGATACGATCTACAGATGGGCCAAGAGCATCGACACTCTCTCCTACGAAGGACCGGGATTCGTAACGAATCAGACGTTTCCGCAGGACCTGAGTACAGAGCGCGGGCCTTCGGACTACGACACTCGGCACTACCTTACCTTCTCCGGTCTTTGGGATCTGCCGATTTTCAGGAACCGAAGCGACCTTGTGGGCACGATCCTCGGTGGGTGGCAAATCAACGGAATCGTGACATGGAATACAGGATTTCCGTTTACGCCGGTTACCGCTCGGCCGTCACTGGTCACTCCAGGGGGACGCACGCTGTCTCCGATACGTCCAATTCAGTATTTCGGAGGGGCACTCGAAGACACGTCTGATGAAGCCTTCATCAGACCCGGAGGGAACTTTCCCGGTGGCGGAGAGCGCTACTTTGTAATCACTGGAACTGCTCAGAGACCTGGTATCGGACGTAACTCTTTCCGCGGTCCTCAATACTCGTCAATTGATTTGAGTCTTGTTAAGCAGTTCAAGTTCGCGGAAACATCGGCGCTTGACATTCGCGCCAATTTTTTCAATGCGTTCAACATGCTCAATGTCGCGCATATTCCGTTTGGAAGCGCCGGACGCGCGTTATAGAGGACCCGAATTTCGGACGCTCGCCGAACGGGCTCGCAGGGCGCGTCATTGAATTCCAAGCGAGGATATTCTTTTAGTATGTTGTACCGGCTTTAGCCGGAAGGCGACGCGAAGCGTCGCTGTTCCGGCTTAAAGCCGGTACAACGTACCTAAGATCACGCCTGGCGTAATGCGCAAGCTCCTGACATTCATTCTTCTGGCAGTAGCCATCGTTGCCGGTTCGACTCCCGCCTCCTCCGCGCAGCAGAAACTCGCTCGCGAAGACGACGCGTTTCTGGAAGACCTTTCGCGCCGCTCGTTTCAATTCTTCTGGGAACAGGCGAATGCGAGTACCGGACTTGTGCTTGACCGGGCTCGGACTGATGGTTCTCCTCACGTAGAAAATCGCAGACATTTCGCGAGCATCGCCTCAACAGGATTTGGGCTGACCGCCCTGTGCATCGCGGCGGAGCGTAAGTGGATTGATCCAGTCGAAGCCCGCAACCGCGTACTCACGACCTTGCGCTTCTTTGCCGAAAAGTCGCCTTCAGAACACGGATGGTTCTATCACTTTGTTGACGCACGAACGGGCGAAAGGTGGCGAGAGAGCGAGCTTTCGTCGATCGATACGACTTTGTTACTCGCGGGGATACTTACGGCCAGGCAGTATTTTAGAGATGATCGCGAGATCACAAGACTCGCCACTCAGATCTACGAACGCGTGGATTTCAAATGGATGCTCAATGGCCATCCAACGCTCCTTTCTCACGGATGGCGGCCCGAAAGCGGGTTCATCAAGCATCGTTGGGACCATTACAGCGAACACACGATGCTCTATCTGCTGGCCATCGGCTCGCCAACTCATGCCATTTCACCTGAATCCTGGAATGCCTGGAGAAGGGACTGGATTGAATACGCGGGTTTACGGTATTTGAGCGGCGCGCCGCCCCTCTTCATCCATCAATTTTCACACGCCTGGATTGACTATCGCGGAAGGCGTGAAAAGAACGCGCCGCAGGTCGACTACTTCGAAAATTCCGTAAAGGCGACACAGGCACATCGACAGTTCTGTATCGATCTCCGTAAGGAGTTTCCTGGTTACTCTGAGAAATCTGGGGAATCACCGCCTCGGACAGCGCCAGGGGATATCTTGCGTGGGGCGGACCTCCACGTACTGACCGGATTGATGGGACAGTCGTTCCGTGCGCGGCGGCAGGATCGCTCATGTTCACTCCTGACATTGCTATCAGAGCGTTGCGAGCAATGAAAACGCAATTCGGAGAACGTATTTATGGCCGTTATGGCTTCGCAGATGCGTTCAATCCGAACACAGGCTGGGTAAACCCTGACGTTATCGGAATCGATGTCGGAATCACGTTATTGAGCGCAGAGAATCTTCGAACCGGGAACGTATGGCGGTGGTTTATGAAAAACCCGGAGCCGGTCCGCGCACTCAAGCTCGCTGGGCTGGAAGCTGTGAAGTAAGTTTGGAGTGCGGCGGCTTGGCGCCGCTTTTCGTCCGTCATGAATCGTCCTGCAAGAGACTAAAGCGGCGCCAAGCCGCCGCACTCCAAATGACTACGCTTTCGTCGTCTTAAGGTTCTTCACGAAATACTGAAGCGCGGTGCGGGTTTTTGTTTCCTGTGCTCCTTTTGGATCGATTCCGAGCTCTCGAAGGTGTGCTTCAAACGCTTTGCTGGCCTCAGCCGCCTGATCAGGAGCAACCTTGATCGACACCTCAAAGAGGTCGTCCCCGTTGGGGAGCCTCCACTCTTCTGCGGTCAGCTCGTAGGGGAATCCTTTGTGTTTCACCTCCCATCGCAGCACTCGAATAGGACCAAGTGGTTTGAGCTTCTCGAAATCGACAAATCCATCGTGGAACTCTGCCATGAATCGCACCTGATCCCGATCGAACAGCTTGTAGACAGGTCGTTTGCCTTTCGCGACTTCATCGATCTCGTCACGTTTTTGCCTGACAGTCAATGATGCGGACCTGACAATCTTCTTGCCCATCCAATCCGCTTCCACTTTGAACCCTTCGAGATTTCTCCATTCCTCCGAAACTTTTGCGGGGTCGATCGGTCGGACTTTGACTGTTGAATCGTCGTCGTCACCTTTCACCAATCGTGCGCGAAGTACTGTGCCGGCGTTGAAAAACTTCAGTTTGGGAGTGTCGTAAAAATAGATTATCCGAACTTCCGCCGAATCCTCGTTCAACTCCATAGCGCGGACTGCCTTGAGCTCCTCGTCGGGCTTGACCGTTACTTTGATCTCGACCGCAGCTACGCTGGAATCGCCGTGCCTGGCTGTCTCGGTTGGTGGTGTTTTGGGAATCGCCATCTCTCGTCCTCCCGGTCATCAGATTGATGTCCCATCGATGTCCTTTTCTGGATTGTCTGTTCGTCTAGAGCATGATGGATGATGCGTATAGCCAATCAAGAATAAAGGAGAAACCTATGTCACAGTTCATGCTTTTGTTGCACGAGAATCCTGCAAGCTTCGCGTCCGTTTCTGCTGAAGAGATTCAAGCAGTGATTGCAGACTATAACGCGTGGCGCGCAAAACTCGAAGCCGCAGGACGTATTCGCGGGGGGAACAAACTCAAGGACGAAGGAGGCCGGCATCTGTCGTTGAACAATGGTAAGCTCCGCGTCGTTGACGGTCCATTCGCCGAAGCGAAGGAAGTCATGGGCGGTTACTTTATCGTCGAGGCCTCCACCTATGATGATGCTATCAAAGTCTCTGAAGAATGTCCGCATCTAAAGTATGGCGGCCGGATCGAGTTGAGAGAGATCGATTTGCTCGGAGAAGGATGAAAGCGCAATCGGACGAAAAGGTTCGCGATTCGGTAGACCATCTGTTCCGTCATCAGTCGGGACAGATGGTTTCCGTCCTCACGCGAATCTTTGGTATCGACAAGCTTGAGCTCGTCGAGGATGCGGTCCAGGACTCGCTCGTAACGGCTCTTAGAAAATGGCCGTATCGGGCATGCCAGACAATCCCGCAGCCTGGTTGATTCAAGTGGCTAAGAACCGCTTGCTCGATCGTCTGCGCCGCGAATTGCGCTGGAACGAATCAATCGAAACGTCGGATGACGCCGCTCGACTCTCCACAAGCGATAGTCGAGAAGTGGAGGCTCTTTATCAACGTGAAGTAAAAGACGATCAGCTCCGTATGATCTTCACGTGTTGTCATCCAGTGGTATCACAGGATGGACAGATTGCACTCACACTCAAGACTGTCGGCGGATTCAGTGTCTCAGAGATTGCCCGGGCACTTCTTACGCAGCCAGCCGCAATCGCGAAGATCCTTACCCGCTCGAAGCAGAAGCTGCGTGATCACGAAGTAACTTTGGAAATGCCGGAACCTGGCGAGCTGTCGTCGCGCCTGAGCGCAGTGCTGCAAGTCATCTATTTGATGTTCAATGAGGGCTACAGCGCTCTTACGGGCGACGAGCTTGTGCGGAAGGATCTGTGTCACGAAGCACTTCGCTTGTGCGATTTGCTCGCGGAGCATCCTGTTACCGGAGTTCCGCGCGTACACGCACTTGCATCGCTTCTCGCCTTTCAGGCAGCGCGATTGCCGGCACGATCCGACATTGCCGGAGAAATGCTTCTGCTTCCGGATCAGGATCGAACGCTCTGGGATAGCAGACTCATCAGGCGTGCTCTCTATTCTTTCAAGAAGTCGGCGACAGGAGGCGAGCTGACGGACTATCACCTCGAGGCTGAAATTGCCGGGTGTCACTCACTCGCAGCGCGGTACGAAGACACTGACTGGAGACGTGTATTTGCAGCATACGACGAGCTCGCACAGAGAAATCCTTCGCCGGTTATTGCTCTCAACCGCATCATCGCTTACTCGAAGGTCAACGGCGTTGAAGCAGGTCTTGCAGAGCTCGAGAGTCTCAGTTCTCATCGTGTTCTCGACGGGTACTATCCGTATCACGCCACGCGCGGGGAAATGCTCCGCGAGACAGGTCGCTCGGAGGAGGCGATGAAGAGCTACGCCCGCGCTCTTGACCTGACGTCAAGCGAACCCATCCGCCGGTTTCTCCTGAAACGAATCAAGCAGTTAGCATGTAGAGCACCTTTGGGCGAAATCGCCGCGCCGAAACACGGCCAACGCCGGCCTACGGCCGGCGGATTTGTGTCAGTAGCCCGACCGTGAGGGAGGGCTCACGACACTTCAGGGACGGTGCAAGCCCTCCCTCACGGTCAGGCGACTGACACGGTCCGAGGTGGGTTGCGTAGTGACAGACCGTCGGCCCGGAGACCTGTGCTCCCACCAAATGGCCAAACTCCAGTGCGCTGCTACGCAGCTGACTGAGCCGTGCGTTTCCGAAGGAGAAGAAGACGTGACAGTAAGAGGTTGGATGAGAGCGTTCGCCCTGCTGCTGCTGGTGGCGTCACCGTTTTTTTCGCAGGAGCCTGCGAAAGAGCCGACAAAGCCGGTGGCGGAAACACCGAAGCCGACACCTCCCCCTGCTTCGCCCTCTGAAGAGGCTTTCAAGAAAGTGAGGGCTCTTCGGACGGATGCGCCTGCTTATGTTGAAGCACTGGTTAAGTTCCTCATCGAGTTTCCTCGATCTCGCGAATCCGATTCAGGCGCTTACATGCTGCGAGACGCTGTCGAAAAGGATCCCGGAAATGATCCGCAAAAAACACGCGCGCTCGTTGGGAAATTTGTCGAGGGAACCGGGACGCTCCCAGAACAGATGCGGCTTCGATTCTACAGCATGGCTGTCGACGATTCTGCTTGCCAACGATCTTGCTCCGGAAGCTGAGTCGCTGGCTTTACGTGCGATTCCATTTCTTGACGAGAAGGCGTATGTCGATTTCGACCGAGTGAGGACATGATCGCGACGACGAAGAGCGCAAGCGTCGTCTCCCAACCAGCAAACCCTATGAGTTTTCGGTGGCTGAACAGACTGAGGGTTACCACAGTTTCGCAGCTGCGCTCCATGCATCTCTTGGAACGAGTTATCTGAAAAAGAATAAGCTCGAGCTGGCTGACAAAGCATTCAGGGAAGCGCACAAGGTCAAGCCTGATATGGAGTCAGCCGTCGGCATCGCGGAGGTCCTCGAAAAACAGAGCAAGATTCCCGAAGCATTCGAGTTCATGACATTCGCGATGCTTACGGGAAGGTTAAAACCGGAAGGGATCGAACACTTTCATGCTCTCTACCGCAAGACCCACAACGGGAGCCTTGATGGAGTCGAGGCATATCTCGACGACTTGTACCGCAAACGTCACCGCAATCCGCTGACGGTCCGAAAATATACCCCACCGACTTCACGCACGAATCGAGTCGTTACTGCCGAGCTCGTCACCGGAGGTGGGTGTATTCCGTGCATGCCGATAGACTATTCGTTTGAAGTTGCGCTGAAGGAATATTCGCGGCGCGAGCTCATCCTTCTCGTCTATCACATGCATGCGCCTGTGAGCGATCCGCTTTCAAACCACTCCGCCGAAAATCGACTGAAGTACTACGATGTAAACAGCGCTCCGACAGCCTTTCTTGATGGGACGAAGTTCAATAATCCAGCTGCGCCCAGAACGACAGAGCTGGCTATTAGCAAAACTCAGATAGTCCGAGACGAACTCGCTGCCGAGATTGAAGCACGTCTGACTTCACCCGAGATGGCTCGACTTGAAGTCAGGACGAATCGTGAAGGTCAGAATATCAAGGTCAGAGTGAACGCCGACCGCATCAAGGAGACATTCACTGAGGTCACGCTGCACCTGGCACTGGTAGAAGAGGAGGTCAGCTATAGTGGTGAGAACGGGCTCCGATTTCATCCGATGGTGGTTCGCAATCTCGCCCGAAAAGCGTCATCTGAAACCTACGGTTTTGCTGTTGATCCTACAAAGCTCAACACGATCGAATACATCTTTGACGTGGATAAGATCGTCCAGGCAAATCTTCTTTACTACGATCAGTACCCAGTCGAGCGGAAGCAGGAACTCTCAGCGCGGCTTGACAAGGAGACCCTGGATTCGCTGACCTTCACTTTCAGAGAAAAGCGGAACCAGATGGATGTAGGCAAGCTCGCCGTTGTCGCATTTGTTCAGGACAACAAGACAAAGCAGATTCTTCAATCGGCATTCGAGCGAGTCTCAACAACACCATCGCCGTGAGGTGCTATGCGATCAAGAATCTACCTGTTCATTATCGCAATTGTAATTCTGACGATGGCGCCGGCTCAGGCACGAGGATTTTGCGCCATTCAAGAAGATCAATCTGATCCCATCCGATGGACGATCAGCACTGATGTCAGAGACAAGCCGGTCAAGAAAGGTGATCGATTTGCGGTCATCCTGACGGCGCACATTGGAGAAGGCTGGCATCTCTATTCGCTTGATCAGCCAGCGGGCGGACCGATACCAACAAAGATCGCTCTTCCGGACGGACAGGGGTTCAAGCTCGCAGACGAGATTGACACGCCAGTTCCCAGGGTTGAATTCGATCCAGTCTTCAATCTTGAAACTCAGTTTTACGAGGGGTCGGCAGAGTTCATCGTTCCCATTATCTTCGATCGTGACGCGACGCAAGTACCTTCTGCGGTCAGGGTGAGCGCTCGATATCAAACCTGTAATGCAGTGAAATGTCTCCCAGTCAAAGTGGTCACACTGAGCGCTGACGTGCGATTGGTGAATGCCACAACCACGACCGCAGTTGCCAAACCCGCTCCAGCTCCTGCTCCGGTTACGTCTCAACCACCTGTGGCGCAGGCATCGGTCGCGAAGGGTGCCGGAATGGAGGTACCGGACTTTGCGTTTGTAGACTTTGAAGGAAAGACTCGAAAGTTCTCAGAATACCGCGGAAAGCATACGCTCCTCGATTTCTGGGCGACGTGGTGTGGGCCTTGTCTGGCCGACATGCCAAGGCTTAGAAAGCTCCACGACAAGTATAAGTCGCGAGGCTTCGAGATTCTTGGCATGGACGCCGAGACGCTTGGCCAGGAAGGAGCCGAGAACGACAAGGAGACACTGGAGGCAGCCCGGAAGGTGGCAAAGGCAAAAGGTGCAATCTGGGCGCACGCGATATCAGAATCAGCAACTCCGATAGCGGACAAGATATTCAACATTGAAAGCCTGCCAACCAAAATCCTGGTCGATCCTCAGGGCAAGGTCATCAGATGGGTGAGTGACAAAGAAGACCTGGATGCACTCCTCGATTCACTGCTTCCAAAATAGAAAGGCATGATAGGACTTCAAGAGATCTCACGCGAAGACGCGAAGACGCGAAAAAAGACAGTATTTCTTTGGTTCTCTTCGCGTCTTCGCGGCTTCGCGTGAGATATCTTTAAACGCGCGTTACCCAGTGTCGCAGGATGTCCTCTCGATCGGCTTGGGATTTCGGAGTGACGCGGATCAGGACCTTACCTTCGCGCATCGCTTTCTCGAACTCCTCAATTAGAGAGTCTTTTTCCTGCTCATCGTCCATGAGTGGTATACCGTAGATACCACCGACCAGTGCGCCCGTTGTAGCTCCGAGCGCCGCCAGCGGACCGGCAACTATCAACCCGACACCGGGAAGCAGTATCGAAGCTCCGAGTGCGGCAAGAAACCCCGATAACCCTCCGACTACGGCCATTGCGCCCGCGCTCTTGAAAACCTTCTTCTGAGTTACCGCGTCGTCCTCGAACTTACTCTCCCCGATCTCGTTCTCTCGCCGAACAAACTGTTCGCGGGTCGTTTCGCTCATTACCACGTCGATATCGTCGCGATCGTAGCCCTTCGAGAGCAGGTATTCGTATGCACGGCCAGCCTCGTCAAAACTGTCAAAGACCTGCGTAAGAGCTTCCGCATTCTGTCTTGTTTCAGATACTGATGCTGATTCATATTCCTTCAGGCTCGTTCTGTTTTCAGCCATAAATGTCTCCTTGCCATGACATCAGTGCAACACTGATGCCACCGCACAGTACGGCACGCTACTTGTTAGAACATAGACGAAGTCTAGTTATTTAGGAGGCGAATTATGGCAATGCAAAAGGATCCCGTATGTGGAATGAATGTTGACGATCAGAAATCAGCAAGCAAGTCACAGTTTCAGGGAACCACTTACTACTTCTGTTCGGAAGAATGTAAACGCAAGTTCGAACAGCAACCGGAACTCTATGCGGGGAAATCCGATAGGGCAATGGGTGGTGGAAGCCAGGACTAACGAACCGTTGTCGAGGGCTCTGAGTTGAAGGGTCCGCGAGCAGGTCAAGTGCGCCCCTTCAACTCAGCTAAATGAAGCGTGCGAGGTCCGGAATCAGTGTGAGGCAGAATGCCCCGGACGCTGACGAGTTTTGCAACATCCTGGTAATCATTAGTCAACAAGCTGCTCACGTGAAAGGAAAACAGACCTATGGGCTTTGTAAGCGACATCGCAAGGATCCGAGAACAAGCGCGCAAACAGATCATGGAAGGTGCCGTGACTGGTGACTATGAGTTGGACCGCGACAAAGCAGTCGCTGTTCTGAATCAAGCTCTGGCAACAGAGATCGTTTGTGTGCTGCGCTACAAGTTTCACTATTTCATGGCATCGGGGATTCATTCAGTTGCGATAAAGGCTGAGTTCCTCGAACATGCAAACGAAGAGCAACAGCATGCCGATCAGATCGCGGAACGAATCAAGCAGCTCGGCGGCAAACCGGAAATGAATCCAGCAGCTCTGACCGATTTGAGTCATAGCGAGTATCGTGAGGGAACTTCACTGGCGGATATGATACGCGAGGACTTGATCGCGGAACGGATCGCGATCTCGAGCTATCGAGAGATAATCAAGTTCTTCGGTGAGAAGGACTCGACTTCGCGAATCATGCTCGAAGGAATTCTCGCGAAGGAAGAGGAACACGCTGATGAGCTGACGGACCTTCTCTTCGTTGTAGCACCCGATACAGGCGAGACTACAGACCATCTCTATTTCAAAGACGAGATTCAGGGGAAGGCAAGCGCCAGGTGAGACTGAGACGAGAGGAATGAGTAGTGCCGTATTGCGGCGACCCCTGGCGTCGCTCCTGGTTCGCCGCTGACTATTCGGCTCGCGCGAAAAGCGGTGCCAGGTCGCCGCTCTCCAGTTCCTCCCAGTCCGGCTTGCTCGTATGACCGGTTTTGCCTTGTGGCAGGACGACAGCGAAAGTTGAACCGAGGCCATCGCCGTGACTGGTTGCGGTTACGGTACCTCCGTGAAGCTCTACGAGGTCACGGACAATCGAAAGCCCGAGTCCCAGGCCGCCTTTGCGCTTATCGAGCAATTGATCGCCCTGCCTGAATCTGTCAAAGATAAAAGGGAGCACTTCGGGATTGATTCCCGGTCCAGTATCTGTCACCTCGATACAGACCTGGTCCTGCTCGTGCTGTAACGCGTACAGTAATCCGTCCGCTCGCCGGAGTAAATTTCACCGCATTAGAAAGCAGGTTGCACACGATCTGCTGCAACCGATCGGGATCGCAGGTGATTCTTTGATTCGGTGACTCATAGCAGGTCTTGATACTCGATGCTTTTCTTTTCGGCTCCCGGACGCACTGTATCGATCGCGGCATCAATGATTGGTGCGAGATCAGCCTGCCTCTCCTCAAGACGCAACGTTCCGTTTGAGATGCGCGAACTATCGAGAATATCTTCGATAATCTTCTGTTGTGCCCGTGCGCTGCGCTCAATAGTCTCGATCGCACGTTCCTTCATGGTCTCATCCAGCTTCTTCTCCTTGAGCAGTCCCGCCCAACCCAGCATCGATGCCAACGGGGTTCGAAGCTCATGTGATACAACAGCCAGGAATTCATCGTTCACGATCGATGCAGCTTCAGCCGCCTCTCGAGCTGCCTGCTCGATTCTGAGGAGCGCTCGGATGGTCGCGATGAGCTCACGTGATTCTATCGGCTTTACCAGATACGCGTCAGCACCGTTCTCGAGACCGCGCACCCTGTCACGCCCTTCAGGAAAAGCGCCCGAGATTTCCAGAATGGGTATCAATGAAGTGACCGGATCTGACTTGATTCGTCTGCAGACCTCGTGGCCATTCATGTCGGGTAGCTTGACATCGAGCAGAATAAGTTGCGGCCTGACAACCGATGCGGCTTCGATAGCTTCGCTGCCAGTGGTCGCTTCAACGACATCAAATCCTTCGATACGAAGCAACTCGGATGTAGCTTCACGGCTCGCAGCGTAGTCTTCCACATTCAGCACAGTGATACTTGAAGGACGGGCCACGCGATGCCTCCTCTGACGAGCGTTTATGAAAGTGAAACTCTCAAGTACCAGAGAAGCAAAACGTGCGCCAAAGCGGGTCCGACACAAACTACTTCATGCGGCTACACTTATGCGGATGATTGCAGGGAACGAGAGCATCCGACTCTGTGTATTCCGTACACTCTCAATGTAAAAAGTACGTAGCACCCACGCCTCGGGAGCGCCAGGCTACAGCCTGGCGCTCCCCTGGGCGCACCACTACCTTTCGATAAATTCTCCTCCTATCTCTTTCCACGCTCGCTCGATTCGCTCAGCATCGCTTTCCGAGCGCGGGTTGACGCTGACAAGTACGCCACCGCCTGTAATGCCTTTCTCGAGGTTCTTTGCCCTTTCCTCCGGAATGCCGGCCCCAACCAGCGCACCGATGACACCACCAGTGAGTCCGCCAGCTCCGGCTCCTGCAAGTGCCGCCGCAATTGGTCCGGCTATAACGAGACCAAGCCCTGGCAACGCGATGGAGGCTCCAACCGCGATCGCAGCGGCCAAAACCGCACCTACTGTCCCTCCTATCGCCCCTCCAACACTCGCACCTTCGAGCGCCTTGTTCCCGTGTTCGAGTTCAACGGGCGTCTGGGTGCGGTACCATTGATCACGCGTCTTATCCGTCATCACGACGTTGATGCTGGTCTGGTCATATCCGAGATCAATCAGTGTCTGATACGCCCGATTGGCTTTGTCGAGATCCCGGAAAAGACCGGTGATTACTGTATTCGACGTTTGAACACCATAGTTTGTCATAAGCTATTGCTCCTGCCGTTTACCGGCAATTAGCGACCGATCTTCTTTCCAATCTCTTCAATCGTTTCGCCTGACTTACGGCGCAGTTTGCCGAAGCCATCTTGTACTTCACCCTCGACTCGATCGGCCTCACCTTCACTCTCCAACTCAGGATCATCAATAAGTTCGCCAGCTTTATCTTTGACTTTGCCTTTTATCTTTTTGGCCTTTCCCTCGACTTCATCCTTGTTCCACATGATGTATATCCTCCGTTTGTTTCCGAGTCGTCTTGAGCCCAACGCTCATCTCACTTCATTCAACAAGGCAACCAGGATGCCACCGCTTCTTTGGTATCGTTATTGCTCATTGTTTAGTGCCGGGACCCGAAGAGCTGTTCGTTGCAGCTTAGGGGCGTGGGTTCCAGTGCGAGCGTGCCCGGGACAGCTGACGCTGTTCCCGGGCACGCTCGGTTTATCTTACCGACTGTCCGACTGTCCCACTGGCTTTCGTTCATTTGTCTCGTTAGTCCGGTATCGGCGAAAAGAGAGAGGCGAAGATTGCCCGAGGATCTGACCGACGCATACTGTCCTTGTTTTTGGCCCATTCGGAAACGATCTTCATAGCTCGCGCTTCCGATGCTATCGACGTTGACTGACTGGCGGATTCTTCTCTTCTCTTTCGAGATTCCTTAACCGCTTCCCAGCTTTGTGTGTGCTCGCCAGTTACGATTTCTTTTGCCTTTATCAATCGAGCTCGAATCTTATTCTTCATTGCCTCTCCCGAGCACCCTCAGCGGAGCATCTGACGAATCGATCAAGCCGATGCCCCGCTTATAGGTGTGCATTGTTGTTAGTTTTCCTTGCGCGTCCAGCTCCACGTTACCTTGAAGTACTTGGCGAGCGTATCGAGGTCTGCTCGCACCACGTTCCAGTCGCTCTTCACCTGTTCCGTCAGTGTGTGGCGCGACACGAAGGAATCGATGGTAACAGCGCGATTGAGGACGTTGGTTACATCGCCGCTTACATCACGTTTCTGGTCAAAATGCTCCTCCAGCATCTTGGTAGCGGTCTCAAATTCCTTCATGAAATCATTGACGTTGTCTTCTCGTTTCGTGCTGTCCAACGGACTCTTGTCGAGTGCACGATCGAGACTCTTCCTGAAGGTCTGCGAATTCTTCTCGATGCGCTCGAGAAGACTGTTTACCTCCTTGTCATTTGCGCGACCTCCTACCTCTTGCGCAAACGCAAGAGCGCTCGGAAAGACAATCGTCACGATCGCGACCATGCCGATTTTGATAAACACTTTTCGGATACCTTTCATAGTCTTTACCCTCCTTTTAGATACTGCTGATTGGAGTGCGCATCCAGGAAGGTGCAAATCCGATGCCAATCGATCGATACAAGCGTTAGCGCAGTACGGGCACAGGGCTTGATTGAAGAAAGTATGTCAGACGGTGCTTACGCATCGACGTGCAATGTGACTTAATTCCACAATCGTGAGGCGTTATGGGACAAGACCAGCAAGGCAAGGAAAAAAGGCAAAAAGCCCCGAGGGAAGAAGGAACGTGAGAATGTGAAGAAGAAACCACCTTCAAGCTCCGCAGTTGCACGCGAAACAGATGTTGCAGATGAGGAAAGCAGAAAGACATCAAAGGACGAAGTTATCGCGCCGGATGGTTTTCCTTATACGAAGAAGGAGGAGCCACCGCTCTTCTAGGCAGCAACCAGTGCATGGCGCCACGCGCCGGTCTGGAGACCGGCGCTCCCAGGGCGCCGGCTTCTAAACGTTATCTCGTGCTTCCGTGACGCCTGACTGGCGCGCGCAGTTGGCACAGCAGTAGAAAATTCCGCTGGCTTCGATCCCGTGGCCGATGATTCGACATCCACAGTGCGCGCAGACAGGCGCCATCTTCTGAATGGCGCATTCAAAACTGTCGAAGACGTTACTTGAGCCATCTCTGACTACTTCGAACGAATGGCTGTATTCATTGCCGCATTGCACACATTTTCCCATTTTCGATTCTCCTCTCTCGTGCAGCTATGTCGAGCAAAAGACATTCCTCACTTTGATATTGAGGTGTGGCATTAGCATTGCCTTAATGTCTGTGGATTAATTTGTGCAGAGACGAAATGCCATCCAGAAAACGAACGAACAAAGGGGACCGAGCGAGCGCCAGGTGACGAAACGAACAAAGTGCGGCCTGGTCAAATTCCGAGAGCGACCTACCGACTTCAGTTCAACCACAGTTTTACATTCGCTGACGCCGCGAAGCTGGTGGACTACTTTGACAGCCTCGGCGTAACTGATTATTACGCGTCACCACTTCTCGCGGCACGCCCGGGCAGCCTTGCATGGCGTACGATGTAATCGATCACTCGCGACATTAATCCCGAGCTGGGAACTCATGAGGAATTCTATCGAACTTGGGGCGCGACTTCGGAAACGCGGAATGGGATCTGGTTCTCGATGTTGTACCTAATCATACCTGCATCGCAGGAGCAATGAACGAATGGTGGCTGGACATCCTTGAGAACGGTCCGAGCTCGCCGTATGCGATTTTTCTTCGACATCGACTGGCATCCACCAAAACAGAATCTTGACAACAAAGTCTCTGCTTCCAATGCTCGGGAATCAGTACGGACCGAGTGCTCGAGAATCGGGAGATTCAGCTTTCATATCAGCGTGGAGCCTTTTATGCGAACTATTATGAAATCAGGCTTCCGATTGCGCCTCGAACATCGATTCCGGTACTTAAAGCAATTCTCGAGGATGCCAGCTGCCCGCAGCTTGAGTGAGACTAACCACTATAGGCAGGAGCTGGAAAGCATTATCACTGCGCTCGAGCATCTCCCTCCCCGAACCGAGACCGATCCGGAAAGAGTAAAAGAGCGACAGGCGAGAAAAGGAAATCATCAAACGACGTCTTTCGTCTCTGATCACCTCGAGCAGCGACATCCGGAAAGTCGCTCAAAAACGTTCTTCGCGATTTGAATGGTGAAAAAGACACACCGGATTCTCTGAATCGCCTCGAGGAGTTGCTGGCCAAGCAGGCATACAGATTGTGTTACTGGCGCGTGGCATCGGATGAGATAAATTACAGACGATTTTTCGACATCAACGATCTGGCCGCAATCCGTGTTGAAGAACCGAGCGTCTTCGAGGCAGTTCACGAACTGATCTTCCAATTAATGAAAGAGGGAATAATCACAGGTCTCCGAATCGATCATATCGACGGGCTGTACGACCCGGATCGGTATTTGCTCGATCTCCAAAAAGCCTTCACAAAGGCTGTAGCCGTCAGTCGGGACGCTCAGCAGGGCCTCGGCCGAAGAGGAACGTGTTATGTCGTGGTTGAGAAGATACTCAATCGCAATGAGCAGCTACGTGAGGGATGGCAAGCGCATGGGACAACAGGGTATGAGTTTTTGAATCTTCTCAACGGACTCTTTGTCGATACCCGCCACGAAAGCGCGTTTCGCAATATCTACCAGCGTTTCACGGGAAAAAAGGAGAGCTTCGCGGAAGATGCGTTTGAGGCGAAAAAGTTGATCTTGCGAGTTGCGATGCCGAGCGAGCTCTACATGCTCGCCCGAAGACTCGACCACATTTCAGAGCAGCATCGCGCCTCACGTGATTTTACCTTGAGAAGCCTTGAAGCAGCGTTGGCTGAAGTGATCGCCTGCTTTCCCGTATATCGAAGTTACATTCGTCCCGATCAGGGTGATCGCCCGTTCCGGTAACGCCCTCCTCTCCTTCCCGTTCCGGTAACGATTGATGACGAAGATCGGAGGCTGATCACGAACTCGATCGCCGCAGCCAAACGTCATAATCCGGCCACTGACGTGTCGCTTTTTGACTTTATCGGGTCGTTGTTGCTGCTCGAGGACCCGCCGTGTGTAACCGAAGAGCAACGGGCAGAGCGTCGCGAATTCGTCTTGCGCCTTCAACAACTCACGGGACCGGTTGCTGCCAAGGGCGTCGAAGATACGGCTTTCTATCGGCACTATCCTCTTGCGTCGCTGTGCGAGGTCGGCGGTGATCCGACACGCTTTGGTGTTTCACCGGAGTCGTTTCATACGCACAACAAAGAGAGGCTTCGCAAGTGGCCGGATACAATGCTCGCGACCTCAACTCACGACACGAAACGCAGCGAGGATACTCGCGCGCGGATCAATGTGCTCTCAGAAATCCCGTCGCGGTGGTATCGAGCTATTCGACGATGGGAGTCGTTCAATTACGAAAAGAAGGGCTTGATTTATGGGGTGCCCGCACCGGATTCCAACGAAGAATACCTGCTCTATCAGACTCTCATCGGCACATGGCCTCTGGAGACCGGCGATGGAGGGGGAAGCAACGATCCTGTATACGTAAAGCGAATACAGGAATACATGGTCAAGGCACTGCGCGAGGCAAAAGTTCATTCAAGCTGGCTCAGTCCGAATCTGCAATACGAGCAAGCGGTGAACGACTTCATCGAACGCATCCTCTCACCCGACGGTACTTTTGCAAGCGACTTCGCAGAATTTCACGAACCGATCGCACGGAGTGCGTTCGCGAACTCACTCTCGCAGACTCTCCTCAAGATTACTGTGCCCGGCGTTCCGGACTTCTACCAGGGAACTGAGCTTTGGGACTATAGCCTCGTGGATCCCGACAACAGGCGTCCTGTGGACTACGCCGAGCGCCGAAAGCTTCTTGAGTCTCTAGAGACTTCGGATGTCAAAGCTGAAGAGCTCATGCGCAGATTCACGGGATGGCCGAATCAAGCTCTTTGTAACCAGTCGTGCTCTCGGAATTCGCAGGAACTATCCGGAACTATTCGCCAGGGGCGATTATGTTCCCGCGCAAGTCAGAGGAGACCGTAAGCGCAACGTGATTGCGTTCGGCCGCAGGCTTGGAGGCGATGCCGTGATTGTCATCGCAACACGATTCGGTCTGAAACTGGGGGCAGCCGACTGGGGCAACACGACGATCGCAGTGGATACTGGATTTGCCGGTTGTTATCGCGACGCCTTCACGGGGAAGGACTTCTGCAATCAGCCGGCAAGAAATGTCGTGTGAGGTGCCGATCGCCCAGGTGTGCGACCAGCTTCCGGTCGCGCTTCTTGAACGGATTGCCGGCGTGTAGCGAGAGCTTTCAGGAGGATCTCACGCGAAGCCGCGAAGACGCGAAAAAGAATAACCTGGGAGCGCCGGTCTGGAGACCGGCGCTCCCGGGTTTTGATTCTTTTTCGCGTCTTCGCGGCTTCGCGTGAGTCATTCCTTTGCAACTCAATTCATGGATGATCTCTGGTACAAGGATGCGATCTTCTATGAAGTCTACGTTCGCGGATTTTTCGATTCGAACGCGGATGGCATCGGAGAATCTTCCTGGCCTCACGCAGAAACTCGATTACCTGCAATGGCTTGGTGTCACCTGTCTCTGGCTGCTTCCGATGTATCCGTCGCCGCTCAGGGATGGTGGATACGACATAGCAGACTACTTTGGCATTCTTCCAGAGTACGGCACGCTCGATGAATTTAAGACGTTACTGGGGGAGGCGCACGCTCGAGACATTCGCGTCATCACTGATCTCGTTCTGAATCACACTTCAGACCAGCATGCCTGGTTTCAGGAGGCCCGCAGCTCCCGCGTCTCGCCGAAACGCGACTGGTATGTCTGGAGCTCGGATAACAAGAAATACGAAACGGCGCGTATCATCTTCTTTGACACTGAAAATTCCAACTGGGCGTGGGATGACCAGACATCTGAGTTCTACTGGCATCGTTTCTTCAGCCATCAGCCAGATCTCAACTACGACAACCCCGAAGTACAGAAGGCAATACTCGATGTGGTCACATTCTGGCTCGAGCTGGGAGTAGACGGGTTTCGACTCGACGCCGTTCCGTATCTTTTCGAGCGGGAGGGAACAAGCTGCGAGAACCTGTTCGAGACTCATGCATTTCTGAAGCGCTTGCGTTCCTATGTCGACGAACGCTTATCCGGGACGCCTGCTGCTTGCTGAAGCAAATCAGTGGCCTGATGACGTAGTCGCTTACTTCGGAAATGGCGATGAATGTCACATGTGCTACCACTTTCCGATCATGCCGCGTCTCTTCATGGCGCTTCAACAGGAAGATCGCCGCCCTGTTGTTGAGATCATCGAGCACACACCAGAGATACCAGCGAGCGCTCAATGGGGGATGTTTCTGCGCAATCACGACGAGCTGACACTCGAGATGGTGACTGATGAGGAGCGCGATTACCTTTACTCTGAATATGCTAAGGATCCGCGGATGAGGCTCAACATGGGTATCCGCCGCCGTCTTGCGCCGCTGCTCGAGAACAGCCGGCGCGCCATCGAGCTTTTGAATTCGCTGCTCTTCAGTCTTCCGGGCAGCCCGTTTTTATACTATGGCGACGAGATTGCCATGGGCGACAATATCCATCTGGGTGATCGAGACGGAGTAAGAACTCCGATGCAATGGTCGCTTGATCGGAACGCTGGCTTCTCGCGCGCAGATTTCGCCGCGCTCTACTTTCCACTGATCCTGGACCCGGTATATGGATATCAATCGGTTAATGTTGAAGCGCAACTTCGGCATCCCACTTCCCTGCTTCACTGGATGAAAAAGATGATTTGGCTGCGCAAACAGCACAAGGTTTTCAGTCGAGGCACGCTTTCATTCATCAAACCTGAGAATCGCAAGATACTTGCTTTCACGCGTGACTATGAAGATGAGACAGTACTCTGCGTTTTCAATCTCGCGCGCTCGTCTCAGCCTGTAGTCCTGGAGTTGAACCGGTATGAAGGCAGGACACCTGTCGATCTGCAGTACCAGGTCGAGTTCCCGAGAATCTCAGCGAAACCCTACCAGCTGGCTCTGAATGAGTATGGATTCTATTGGTTTCGACTTGTTTGAATCGGGGAGCAGGGGTCAGGGGTCAGGGGTCGGGGATCAGGGGTCATGGGAGTTTAAGCTTTGAGATCTGTGCTCGAGTCAGTAATTAAGCTTAAGACTTCCGAATGACAAGAAGCCACAATCTAAAGCTCTCGAACTCCTGACCCCTGACCCCTGACCCCTCCCTGCTCCCGTCTTAACCCAGCATCGAAGCACCTCGGCGACGCTCCAGGCCTGGGAGATGCAACCTCTCGGATGATAGGACTCTTCTGCGTCGAAGATCTCGCTTATGGAGCCGATACACGCGTCATTAAGGTGCGAGTCAAATGCCGTGAGGAACTCGCGCGCTGCCGCTTGTATCTGACGGATGCACCCGCAACCACGCATCGATGAAAGGTCCTATCAACCATGCCCAGACCGTTCCCTGATGATATGCCGCGTCTCGCGATCGCAGGTCGCCATCATACTTCGATTTGTAATCTGGATGAGACGGAGAGAGTGTCCGCAATCCAAACGGGGTCATCAGGTCGTCGATCACCTTATTCAAAACCAACTCCCACTTGTTCTCGTCAAGAATCGGATACTTGAGCGAAATGGCGATCAACTGATTCGGACGGCAAGCCGCATCATTGCCGTTGTCACCGTCGATAACGTCATAAAGATAGCCGCCCTCGCTGTACCAGAAGCGTTCGTTGAATGAGCGTCGAGCTCGGTCCGCATTCTCCGCGATTACGGAAGCTTGACCACCGTCTGTCTTCTTCACTCAACCAGCGCGCAAGCAATGAGAGCGCGTTGTACCAGAGCGCATTGATCTCAACGGCCTTGCCGCCACGCGGAGTGACAACCCAGTCGCCGACCTTCGCATCCATCCAGGTCAGCTGATAGCCTTCCGCTCCCTGTCGCAAGAGACCATCTTTCGGATCGACTCCGATTCCGAAATGCGTCCCCTTCAGATGCGCAGCTCACGATCTCGGTCAAAACCGGAAGCAATGACGCTTAGCGTTTCTCTATCTCCGGTCGCTTCGAGATATCGATCGAGTGCGTGAAACATCCAAAGAGTGGCGTCCACAGTATGGTACAGGCCTTCTTTCTCACCCTCCGGGAACAAGTTCGGTATCAGTCCATCGCGCATGTGCTGCGCAAATGTCCGAAGCAGCCATCGGGCTTCGTGATAGCGTCCGGTCGTGAGACTTAATCCCTCGAAGCGAGATCATCGTGTCGCGACCCCAATCTGTGAACCAGTGATACCCGGCGATTACTGTTCGCACCTCTTCCCCGGCGGCTCGCGCACGGGCGGCTTCCTCGATACGACAGGTCGGAATGATCATGAACTGATCAGCAGCCAGAACCAGCTCACTTCCGAGACCAGCTTGAGCTTCGGTTGAAGCGGCAGTGAAAAGGCGGGACTTGCGTTCGACATCCGCTGCCAGGGCATCCTCAGGCGACAGCGACGAGATCGTCTCCCAGGATTCTGTTGAAGCAGTGAATGTCGCGCCGAGCTCAGGACGCAGAGTCACCTTGAACTCGCCAGGACACCAGAGCACTCCCTGCGAGTCATACCCGCGCCGTGCTTCTACCCTGTAAAAATGATCCTTGAGGACGCCCTTCTCGAATGTGGCGGACGATGCATCCCCGTTCAAATGAAGACGAAGCGTCGGCGAGTCCGCGCTTCTACTTACCTCGTATTGGTCGTCGATGATGGTCACAGTATAATGATCTTTCCACGGCTCGCTGACCGAGTCCCTCGTGCGCGCGAATGGAGATTTCGGGTTGAAGCAGAAGCGTGGCGTCGGCTGTCCTCGAGAGCAATTTGTAGATTAAGTGAACGGTGTTGTGGTGATGCGGCATGACAATCCGCTTCTCGAGCACGAGATCGTCAATCTCAAAACGCCATACCGGAAGGCCCATTTCGAGGCGAAACTCCGCCAGGTACTCTGCTCCCGGCAATGCTACATGCCCTGGCGAGGGCTCTTCCCCGCAGAGTTCTATGATCTTGCCGTTTGCCAGCTGCAGAGCCTCGCTCAGATGATTGAGCATCATTATGCGGCCGAGCGGTGCTGGAAGGGCTGCCACCAACAACCCATGAAATCGTCGCGTCGGGAGACCCGCGATCGTGCCCGAAGCGTAGCCTCCAAGTCCATTTGTCACGAGCCATTCCTGACGCAGGAACTCGTCAGGATTCTTTCTGCCCGGCCAGACCAGCTTTCGAAGAGTTTTACTCATCGACTGTCTTTTTTCCTTTTCTGAGAATCACTGAACGCCTTACAGGCTTCATTGCAATAGCCGAATGAGCCGGCAGGCGCCAGTTTTCGCGAGAATCAGGTGAAGCTGTACCAAGACCGCCATATCCGGGTGCTTCGCTTGACCAGAGCACCGACCATTGCGCCTTGAGCGGAGGAGCAAGCAATGGCTCCGGTGCCGGGTTGATATGCGCATCCATTCCCAGGTTGACCAGGAGCAGACGGTCATCGTCATCATCCCCGAAAAATCGAAGAACGAATGCGTGCGCACCAAGAACTGCTCCGTCGACTCCACCGCACCGCTGAAGCCGGAAGGTCGGATCTTCACGCCTCAGCTTCAACAGGTCGCGGTGCAACTCATATATCGGGGCGTGCGATATTCGTTCACTAAGGTCGAGCTTAGACCGCTCGAAAGTCTCGAGGTCGGACGGATTTTCAAGACAACGCTGGATCTCGGGCGTAGCGAGACTCCTGAACTGCTTCAAGAACGCTTTTCGGCCGTGAGACACGAGTCTCGCCAGATCAGCGTTGTGATCTGCAAAATAGAAGAACGGGCTCGACGCACCGAACTCCTGACCCTGAAACAGCATTGGTGTTCCAGGCGCAAGGAGCAAGAGAGCCGTGATTGCCCGGTATAACCCGGGACTTGATAAAACATGGCAGCGTTCGCCACGACCGGAATTTGCAATCTGATCGTGATTTTGAATGAAGGTGATGAAAGTAGCCGGGGCAAGTCTCAGGCCCGGAGTGCCGCGACGTTTCTTCTGCCACTTATACCACTGCCCCTGGTACAAGTAGCCGTACTTGACTGCAGAGATGAACTCCTGCGGTTGGCCGAGGTAGTCTGTATAGTACGCTTCGTTGTGTCCCGTGAGCGCGACCATCGCGCTGTGATGAAAATCATCGTTCCAGAGTGCATCCATGCCGAAACCTCCAGCATTTTTCTGGATGCACAAGTTGCACGTCCTGTGGCTCATTTTCAGCAACAACGACGGTCGCCCGGTCGCCCGCAGTCTCACGGACACAGCGAGTAACTGCCCGAAGAATGTGGTCGTCTGAAGAGTCGTAGATGTTCTGTGTCGCATCGAGCCTCAACCCATCGAGATGAAATTCATCGATCCAATACCGCGCATTTTCGAGAACAAACTCGCGGACGGGACCCGAGTTCTCACCATCAAAATTGATTGCCTCTCCCCAGTCGGTCCTGTGTCTGCGAGTGAAGTAGTCTGCAGAGAATTCTTTAAGATAGTTACCATCCGGACCAAAATGGTTGTAGACAACGTCGAGAATCACTCCGATGTTCAATGCGTGGGCACGATCAACAAAGCGCCGGAAATCATCCGGCGTCCCATAAAGGCGAGTCGGTGCAAAGAGGTTGACTCCGTCATAGCCCCAACCGAAGCGACCAGGAAAATCGGCGATCGGCATCACCTCGATAAGCGAGATCCCAAGCTCTGCGAGTTCAGCGAGCTCGGCCTGCGCTGACGTCCACGTGCCTTCGCGTGTGAACGTGCCGACGTGCATTTCGTACACGATCTGCGCCCGGACAGACTGACGCCGTTCCATGAACCGTCATTCCATTTGAAGTTCCGGGAATCGACTACTTCTGAAGGACCGTGAGGTCCGTCAGGTTGATAGCGGGAAGCTGGATCGGGATAGAGCTGATCTGAATTGTCGAGGCAAAAGCGATACCGTGTCCCTGCCTTCGCATCTTCCACGAGGCCGGAAAAGTATCCATCGCGTTCAGCTTTTAAGTCGTAACAGCCCGAGCCGTTTATAGCTACGGCTACTTTGCGTCTACGCGGAGCCCAGACGCGAAAATGTACACCCCCCTCCGCGACTACTTCGGCTCCGATTCTCCGGCGACGGATTCTTTCCATCCCAAATGCGTTTGCAAAGGGCGTTCCACGGTACGTTGTACCGCCTTCAGGCGGAATCTTCTAACTCAGCATTCACATAGCCCTAATTACGGCTTCTTCATCGGCGCAAGTATCGACTTTCGGGATCTTTGCCACGATGCTCACCTGTGTACCCACAAGATCGGCCACGTCATATCGCATCGCAAAGCCCAGGATCATCGCCGATTCGGTAGAGTTCAACTTGTAGTCGCCCTCGAGCCAGCGCGCCATTTCCGTCGTCGCCCTCTGCAACGCCTGGTCGAGAGAACCTCCGATACCGATCGCCATCAGGTATTCGCCATTCTCTGCACGTGGCGTCCCTACAGACTTTTCTGAAATGACATCAACGGTGAACTCAAACTCCATCGAAGTCTCAAGTGCGTCACCCGTCAGCTCACCATCACCTTGCGCTGCATGACCGTCACCCATAAACAGCAGTGCGCCTTCATGAAATACGGGCAGATAGACCGTCGTGCCTTCGCGAATCTGGTTGTAATCCATGTTTCCACCAAAGACTCCGGAGTCACCCGTCTGAACTACATTTCGACCAGGAGGTGCGACACCGACACATCCCATCATCGGCGCGAGAGGAATCGTCAGGGGCTTGAGCGCATCAGTGGGCTTCTCGAGGTAAGCCACGCCTTTTTCCTTATCAAGCTTCCAGCGGCTGCTGAAATCCTTTGCGCGGTTGAGATTCATCAAGTATCCGGGCCCAAGCGCATTGCCAACAATCGATTGGCCGCTTCCTGCCCAGTCGCGATTGGTTCGAACTCTTGTTATCCGTACGACGAGCGTATCGCCAGGAACCGCACCCTCAACGAAGAAAGGGCCCGTGAGTGGATTACCGCCGCCTGATCTGCGCACCGACTTCGCATCAGTTCCGCCAGCATCCACACTCCACGTCTTGACGGTGTCTCCCGGAAAGATTTTCAGAGGCGGAGGAATCGCATAAGAGAAAACTCGATGGAATTCTGTGGGTTCGAAGGTGTGTGTCTTCGGAGCGGCTGGGCGTGCAAGAGGTCGTCGAGCGCTCCATTTCACTTTTACTCCCGCCCATTCGCCTTCACCCTGAAGCGTGCCAGCCTGAGCCCGCCCCTTGTATGTGGCATTTATAGGCTGGCCGTTCGGCGCAAACCACTTGAGCGTAAACTCCGCCCCCGAAATTGAGCCATCCAACTTGGACCCGGCTGACGTGCCCGTGATCTTGTCGCCTGTGACGGCAAGATTCATGCGACGAGTGCGAGTCTCGTCCGGAAACTGCTCGGTGAGTATCCAATCCCCTGAGAGGGCCCCCGAGAGATCCTGACCCGTGATCGTGGTTCCTTGAACAAGAAAACAACTAAGAGCAAATAACAGTACGATCATGCTTCAACTCCTTCAATCATGCTCGCTCCCTGTTATCTACGTTGACTCACTGAATAGTGGCAGCAGAAGATTCGATGCGCAAGGAACTGAGCCCGAGACATGTCGCTGGCGCAATCTGCGTGACATCTGATTGTCAGGAGCGCTAGTTCAAGACTTTGACCGCCGATTCGGCTCCGAGGGTTAGCTTGATCGCTACCGGATCACGGTTCGGAAATGAGATCGCGCGGGTCCCGCGGGTCTCAGTGATCAGTAGCCACGACTGTAACGGGACGGCTCGCGACACACAGTGCCGTGTGAGTGAGACCCTCCCTCACGGTCGGGCAACTGACACCTACGTCGATAATGGCCCCATGATTTACGTGGGATCGCACGAAGTCTGCAGAGCCTGAAACTTCGTTCCGACCAGGGATCTATTGAGCGCCGGTATAAGCCGGCATATCGCGTTTAGCTCGATCACGCCGCTGTTACCAAGGACAGATCGACATCAGATTACGCTTGCCGAAGCGCACAACGCAACGCTTTGTATTCGATGAATAGTTCGAATTAATGACTCAATGGCGAATATGTTTTCACATGGCTTTCCAAATCTGCGCTGGGACCCGAAAACTGTTGGACGATTGTTGATTATCAATTAGGGAAGATTTGATGATGCCAAGCGTTAAGCGCTTATCCATCCGGGTGAGCACCTCTGCGGACAGAGTTGGAGAAAAGCCCATTCTCAAGATGAGCGCGGCGCGAACGGGCACGCCAGCTGCAGGTACCCAGGAATCGCATCCTACAGGGAGATCAACGGTTCTCAAACGGACAGCGCGCGATCACGGGCGATACGGCACTGCGTCTTGGCCATTTTTTCGGTACAAGCGCCCAGTTTTGGCTGAATCTGCAGAGCTTGTACGATTTGCGTCGCGCCGAGGAAAAGGCAGGGAAGTGCGATCAAGGCACTTCCGAAACTCAAGCGACGAGATCGAGTCGCGGCATAACGACGTGGCTAGGTTTAGTCCGGAACGTGCTGAGTGCTGGGTATGGAGTTCCTGATAGCTGGTCCTAGCATTGCTCCACACGAGGTTTGAATGCAAGCTTCAAGCTTAGAAGCTTGCACTCAGCACCCAGCACTCAGCACCCAGCACTCTGCATCCCTATTCCCCGAGCGGCACGACATGCACATTGGCGTCTCTGACTTCCGAAAGAAAGCGGTTAATGACAGAGCCGTGAAGTAACACGTCCCACCTGAGAGCGCGCTGATTGACCGAAAATAACGTGCGTGATTCCTTCGCGGCGGGCAAAATCGATCAGACAGTCGGCCACATTACGCCCTCTAAGGCGTACTACTTCGGCGCCAAGTTCTTCCGCGAAACGGATGTTCTCCTGGAGTGCCGCGTAGTCCTGTGGCTTGATCCGGCCAGCCTCTTCCTGCGGAGTTTCCACGTAAACCGCGAACCAGTCGGAGGCCAGACGTCCGGCAATTCGTGAGCCAGTGCGCAGAAGCTTCTTGCCGCTCCCGCGCGACGCCATGCAAACCATCACTTTCTCCGGAATTACGGAATGCTCGAGCCCTTCGCGCTCACGATAGTGCTGTGCCTTCGCCGCCTGGTCCTCCGCCGCCTGGCGAAGCGCAAGTTCTCTCAGTGTCAGAAGATTACCCTTGCGAAAGAAGTTATTGAGTGACTGTTCAATCTTCTCGACACCATAAATCTTTCCCTGACGCAGCCGCGTTCTCAGGGTCTCAATCGAAACGTCGACATCGACGACTTCGTCTGCCTGTCGCAGAAACGAATCCGGGACGGTTTCTCGAACCTGCACTCCAGTGGTCCTGGTGACAACATCATTGAGCGATTCAATATGCTGAATGTTGACAGCTGTGATGACAGAGATGCCGTGGTCGAGCAGTTCAAGGACATCTTCGTATCGCTTGCGGTGCTTCGAGCCGGGAACGTTAGTGTGCGCCAGCTCATCAACGATCGCGATTGTGGGCTTGCGGGCGATGATTGCATCGACATCCATCTCCTCCAGCACCACACCTCGATACTCGATTTGCTTGAGTGGAACGCGTTCGATTCCCAGGATCAGAGTCTCAGTCTCTGCGCGGCCGTGAGCCTCAATGAACCCGATCACTATGTCTACGTTCTGCCGCTTGAGCCCATGGGCATCCTCGAGCATCTGGTAGGTCTTGCCCACTCCGGGGGCCGCGCCGATATAAACTCGAAGACGTGCTCGCTCGCTCGCTTTGATCTTGGCGAGCAAACTCTCCGGTGATGGCCTGTTCTCCTCGGTGAGCATTCCTGCGTTTGGCTACTGGCTCTTTCGCGGGAATCGGCTATCCATATCCAGATTTAACTCGAGCACATTCACTCGAGGCTCACCCAGCAGCCCGAGCTCCCGTCCTTCAGTGTGTTCGCGAACCACGCTGCGAATCTGCTCTTCGCTCACACCGCGCTCACGTGCAACGCGCGGTACCTGAAACTCAGCTGCCGCCGGTGAAATGTGCGGATCCAGCCCTGAAGCTGACGTAGTCACCAGGTCCACGGGCACCGGCATTCCCGGATTCTCCGCCTGCACCTTCTCAGCATCAGCCTTCACGCGGTCGATAAGCTTCTTGTTGGTTGGCCCATAATTCGTTCCCGCCGACGACGTGCCATCATAACCGGCGGCTCCTGCAGCGGACGGTCGCGATCTAAAGTAGCCGGGCGAAGAGAACGGCTGGCCGATGATCCGCGATCCGATAATCTTGCCATCGCGCTCGATCAACTGTCCATTCGCCTTGCCGGGAAAGATCACCTGCGCGATTCCCGTTACAACGAGTGGGTAGATAAGTCCCAACAGTACCGTCGTCACAAGTGTCATCAGAATCGAAGTTACTAAGTTTTTCATCGCTCGTCCGTTTATTGTGTAGTTCGAGTTACTCACGCGAGGCCAAGCGCGACGATGATCATATCGATCGCTTTGATCCCAATGAATGGGATGATCACACCGCCCAGACCATAGATCAGCAGGTTTCTTCGTAACATTGCGGCTGCGCTCATCGATCGATACTTGACTCCTTTGAGCGCAAGTGGAATGAGCGCGATGATAATCAGCGCGTTGAAGATTACCGCTGACAGGATCGCCGACTGTGGTGTTGCCAATTGCATAACATTGAGCGCATTCATGACCGGGAACGCGACCGAGAACATGGCGGGAATAATCGCAAAATACTTTGCCACATCATTCGCGATTGAAAACGTGGTTAACGCGCCGCGCGTCATGAGCAGCTGCTTTCCGATCTCGACGACTTCAATCAACTTTGTCGGGTTCGAATCGAGGTCCACCATGTTGCCCGCCTCTTTGGCCGCCTGCGTTCCCGTATTCATCGCAACACCAACATCCGCCTGAGCAAGCGCCGGGGCATCATTCGTGCCATCGCCAGTCATTGCGACAAGTTTGCCTTCAGATTGTTCCTTCTTGATAAGCGCCATCTTGTCTTCGGGCGTTGCCTCTGCCAGGAAATCGTCAACACCGGCTTCTCGTGCGATCGATGCGGCAGTCAACGGGTTATCGCCGGTGATCATGACCGTCTTGATTCCCATTACTCGGAGTTGATTGAAACGCTCGCTCATTCCGCCCTTAACGATGTCTTTCAAATGAATCACACCGATCGGTACGCGGTTGTCGGCGACGACAAGCGGAGTGCCGCCCGCCCTCGAGATGCGTTCAACGACGTTCTGAAGTTCACTCGAAGACTGCGCGGAAGTAACGTACTTGAGGATCGCGTCAGCCGCGCCCTTACGTATCTGTCGACCGTCAAAATCGACTCCCGACATTCGCGTGTGCGCAGTGAAAGGAATGAAGTTCGCCTGGTGTGGTGCGAACTCTCGGGCACGCAATCCGTATTTCGTCTTCGCGAGCACCACAATCGAGCGCCCTTCAGGCGTTTCATCGGCCAGCGAAGAGAGCTGAGCGGCATCGGCGAGTTGTGTGTCCGTCGTTCCATTCACGGGAATAAATTCAGTTGCCTGCCGGTTGCCAAGCGTAATCGTTCCAGTCTTGTCGAGCAGCAAAGTGTTAACGTCTCCGGCTGCCTCGACTGCGCGACCCGACATGGCAAGAACGTTGTGCTGGACAAGCCTATCCATTCCGGCGATGCCAATCGCAGAAAGCAGACCGCCGATCGTCGTCGGAATCAAACACACAAGGAGTGAAACCAGAACGAAGACGGTTTGAGGCGCGTTCGAGTAGATCGCGAATGGTTGTAGTGTGACTACTGCGAGCAGGAAGATGACTGTCAGACCGGCCAGCAGAATATTGAGAGCGATCTCGTTCGGCGTCTTTTGCCGCTCTGCGCCTTCTACCAGAGCGATCATCCGATCAAGAAAGGTTTCTCCCGGATTCGACGTGATTCTCACCTTGATCTGATCGGAAAGAACCCGCGTGCCGCCAGTCACTGCAGAACGGTCTCCGCCCGCCTCGCGAATGACCGGAGCCGATTCGCCAGTAATCGCCGATTCATCCACCGACGCCACACCTTCGATGATTTCGCCATCTCCTGGAATGAACTCACCGGCCGAGACCAGAACCACATCATCTTTGCGTAATCGGGTGGCTGGAACGACGATTCGTCTCTCCACCGGGCAGCAACTGGCGCGCCGTGGTTTCAGTTCTTGCTTTTCCTAAGATTATCTGCCTGGGCTTTTCCGCGTCCTTCAGCCATTGCTTCGGCAAAATTGGCGAAGAGTACAGTAAACCAGAGCCAGAGTGTGATCTGAAGCCCGAATCCGATACCAGGTGCTCCGTTTGAGATGTCACGAATCAGGAGAATGGTCGTGATCACACTTCCCACTTCCACAACGAACATGACAGGATTCTTCATCATCGTGATCGGGATTAAGCTTTCGGAATGGTCGCCAATCGCTCGCGTGACGATTTGCGGGTCCCAAATGGAAACTGTCTTTTCTTTGTTCATACGATAAACGGTGTCAGTTTTACGACTCAGAAAGTTTGCCCGGCATACATGCAGCAGATGCTCAACAATCGGTCCCAGGCTTAATACGGGGAAAAATGTCAGTGCGCCAACAATCAGGATCACGCTTACAAGAAGCGTGCGAATAGCGGTGTCGTAACGGGAAAAGTGCCAGTGATGGTGGCGCTGCTTTCTTCCGTGCCAGGTTTCCTGCCAGGGCGAGCATCGGAATGATCATCAGAAAGCGGCCAAACAACATCGCGACCCCAATCGTCGTGTTATACCAGTAGGTATTTGCTGAAATTCCGCCGAAAGCCGATCCGTTGTTACCCGTCCCGGACGTGTATGCGTAGAGAATCTCTGAAAGTCCGTGCGGTCCTGCGTTATTGAGCTGTGAAGTTCCGAACTCCGGAGACACCGAAGAGATCCCCGTAAAAACGAGGATCGTCAGAGGCAAAATGAGGACGTTGAGCATCGCCATCTTTACGTCGTAGGCTTCGACCTTCTTGCCCAGGTACTCAGGCGTTCGTCCCACCATCAGGCCCGCGATGAAGACTGAAAGGATGATATAGATAAGGATTCCATACATCCCGGCGCCGACTCCGCCAAAGACCACTTCGCCGAGCATGATATTTGCCAGCGGGACTAGCCCTCCGAGCGGAGTGAAAGAGTCGTGCCACGAGTTGACCGCGCCACAAGAAGCATCAGTAGTTGCCGTCGCAAAGGTTACAGAATTGGCGATGCCAAATCGCACTTCCTTGCCTTCCATGTTTCCGCCCGAATGCGTCGCACTTGCCGTCTGATCGACACCGGTCAAAAGCGGGTTGCCACGCGCCTCGGCCCAGTAACAAACCAGAACTCCTGCAAAGAAAAGCACCGACATCGCGGCGAATACCGCCCAGCCATGTTTTGCTGAGCCCGTCATCCTGCCAAGCGTATAGGTCAGGCCCGCAGAGATTGCAAAAATCGCCAGCATCTCAATTAGATTTGTCAGCGGCGTCGGATTTTCGATATGGATGAGAGCTGTTGGCATTGAAAAAACCTCCGCCATTCGTTCCCCATTCCTTGATGAACTCCTGAGACGCTACCGGGCCCTGCGCTATGGTCTGATCGGTGATTACTTCAGTTGTTTTGTTGACCTTGCGCGTCACTTCTTTTCGATTCGAAGGTGCGATCAAGAAGTTCGGACTGTGTATGGACTCAGGTTCTGTACAACGCCCTGCGATACCAGAACAGCGCACCCACAAGACAGAATGGCAGCAGGACCCATAACGTAGCACGCGCCATGTCGACCCAGAAGTTACCAATCGTCTCCTTCTCGCGCCGTGCAATCCCTCGAATAAAGGCGATTGCAAGCGCAATGCCAACAGCAGCAGAAATAAAGTTATGGTACGCAAGTCCGGCCATCTGGGTCAGATAGCTCATCGTTACTTCTGGAACATAACTCTGCCAGTTTGTGTTGGTCGTAAACGAGACGGCGGTGTTAAAGGCTGAATGGGTTCGATCGCGCCTAGCTGCTGCGGATTCAAAGGCAGATAATGCTGCAAGCGTTGCAGTGCATATAGCACAACCATGGAGACAACGCTGAAGAGCAGCATCGCAACGGCATATTCAGTCCACCGCATTTCACGATCTTCGTTGACACCAGTCAGCCTATAAATCACCGCTCAATCGGTCTCAGGAACGGATCGAGAAACGTGCGCTCACGACTAAAAACGCGCGCCATAAAGACACCAAGCGGTTTGGTCACCGAAAGGATAATGAGAAAAAACAGCAGGATTTGTATCCATCCATTGAGTGTCATTCGTAAACCGAGCCTCCTGCTCCCGGGAGCGCCAGGCTCCAGCCTGGCGCTCCAGGGCCTAAAACTTTTCAGGGCGCAAAAGCGCGAAAACCAGATAGATCAATAACAATGCAGATGCTGTGAGCAGCAACATTGATTCCAGGTTCATTTCGACTCTTCCCTAAAGCCGATCACAACCTCGCACGTAAGCCAGCGCGAGTACGAAAAATGCAATAGTCAATGCAACAAAATCAGATCTATCATCTGGTTCCCTTTCCATGCAGCAAGCTGAACGTGACCCGCACTCGTAACAAACAGCTGCGCAAACCGCAGGCATAAATAAGTTGTAAAGGAGGCTAAAGTTAGTTACGTGCATGGGAGCGCCCGCTTGTACGCGGCGCCTTAGGCGAAGCAAACGAGCCGCGAAGCGTGCGAGTCGTGGAGGAGTCCTTGTAGTTGAATGACTCGCTCGCTTCGCTGCACGCTTCGCCGTTAAGGAACCGCGCGCTCCCAGGCGATGCAGCTCCCATGCGCGGCTTCAGGTGCGGAGTCTGTACCCGGTCCAGGGCTCAGTAATGATGTAGCGGGGTTTGGAGGGATCAGGTTCAACCTTCTTTCGAAGATGACCTATGAAAACGCGCAGGTACTCGGATTGCTCGACATAGTCGCCACCCCACACGGCAGCAAGAAGCGCGCGGTGCGTGAGTACCTTATTGGGATGTCGCACCATAAAAAGTAGCAGATCGTATTCTTTTGGCGTGAGGTGAATTTCTTTTCCGCTGACCGTTACGACCCTTGTTTCGAGATTTACATGCACATCTCCGGCTTCGACTTCAGTAAGGCTACCGTCATCGCTCAGGTTGGGCCTGCGAAGAACGACCCGCACACGTGCGAGCAGTTCATCCATGCCAAATGGCTTGGTTACATAATCATCCGCGCCAGCATCGAGCGCTTCGACCTTGATGCGCTCGTCGCCTTTCGCGGATAACACAATCATCGGCACCGAAGAGATGGCGCGGAGACGCCGGCATAGTTCGAGACCGCCCATGTTCGGCATCGCCAGGTCAGTTACAACGATGTCAGGCTTCCACACGTTGAAAGTAGCAAGGGCCTCTTCACCGTCTGAAGCCACCTGTACTTCGTATCCGTGCCCTGAAAGACTTCGCCGCAGCACCCGCGTAATCTGAGGCTCATCATCTACTACAAGAATCCGTCGTTGGTCAGTCATCGCCGATGGGAATTGTGAACTTCATGCGAGTACCTGTTCCGTTCGATCCGTCTTCGATCCAGATGCGGCCGCCTTGCGCCTCGATGATACCACGCGCGATTGTAAGGCCCATTCCGAGACCTGAAGGCCGATCAAGCGCCGCCGCATTGTCTGGCGTCGCGCGGAAGAACCTGACAAACACTTGCTCTCTGAGCTCGGCCGGTATACCACGACCTTCATCCTCGACCTCGAACAGGACCGTCTCATCCGGCGAGCGGCGGGCTGACACCAGAATGCGCGTGTCGGGCGGAGCATACTTCGATGCATTGTCGATCAGCAGAAAGATAGCTTCGGCAATGGCTCTCGAATCTACGCGCACGAGAGGCAATTCGTTTTCGATGTGAAGCTGGACTCTGTGGCGGCGCGTCAGCGACTCCGCGCGCGCGACCGCCATCGAGATGATTTCGTCGACAGCTCCCCACTGCCTGCGCAACTCGAGATCTCCTGCTTCAATACGTGCGAGCTCGACCATCCCTTCGATCAAGCGGTTGAGCCGGTCAGACTCCTCGTTGATTACCTCGAGCATCTCTAACCGTCCTTCGTCATCAAATGTCACCACAGGTTCGCTGCCTCCGGGCGAATTGCCGCAATTCGTTCAACAGAGTGGTGACGGATGCTTTGATCGAGGTAAGCGGAGTTCGCAGATCATGCGTCACGGCGTCGAGCAAAGCTGTTTTCAGCTGTTCACTGCGTCGGAGGGCTTCTGCCTGGCTTGCGCGACCAAATGCTCCTCTCAGTTCTTCATACAGCCTCTCGATCTCTCTGCGCCCTGCTTCAGCCTCCTCGGCCCTCGTTTTTGCGCGCGCTGAGAGCTCGCCAGCAACGAGCGCGATAACCATGAACACAATCAGCGCAACCCAATTCTCCGGGTCCGCGATCGTGAGAGTATTAAACGGTGGCAGGAAGAAGAAATTCAGGCAGAGTGCCGCGAGTATTGATGCGAAGTAGGCAGGACGGCTTCCGAATCGTGTCGCAATGAGAAGGACTATAAGAAGCAGCGCGAGGGCTACTGTCATCGAGCTCATGCGCTCTCGCAAGCGGGAGCAACAACATTGTCACCCCGGCAACTCCGAGTAGAGCAAGCAGGAACCCTTTGGCTGTGGTTTTGAACATCGCGGTCAACTACGATAGCATACGCACTTTCCCTGCCCGGAACTGTTTGCGAAAACCTGAAATCGAGCGAAGGAGTAACGAAAGAAATGGAAACGCTTGCATTGATCCTCGGCGGAGGACAAGGGCAGAGGCTCTACCCGCTGACTCAGATGCGCTCAAAGCCCGCAGTTCCGTTGGGGGGCAAGTACCGGCTGATCGACATCACCGTATCCAACTGCATCAACTCCGGCATTACGCAAATCTATGTGCTCACGCAGTTCAATTCCGCGTCTCTCAATCGCCACCTGTCGCGGACTTATCGCTTCAGTCCATTCTCAGACGGATTCGTCGATATTCTTGCCGCTGAGCAGACGCCTGACAATCGGGATTGGTTTCAGGGCACGGCCGACGCCGTCAGGCAGATCATGATTCACATCCGTGAGCTGAAGCCCGACAAGGTGTTGATTCTGTCGGGGGACCATTTATACCGAATGGATTATCGCAAGTTGATTGAGCACCACGACAAGACTGGAGCCGACATTACTGTCTCCGTGATTCCGACTGACGAACAAAACGCATCCGGTCTCGGCCTGCTCAAGACCAATGAGAATGGTCGGATCGTCGAGTTTCGCGAGAAACCAAAGGGCGACGATCTCGCTCCGATGCGAGTCGATACCACCAGGTTCGGGCTCAGCGCTGAAGCCGCCCAAATGCGCCCGTATCTGGCGTCGATGGGAATCTATGTATTTCGCACCGAGGCTCTGCGGCAGCTATTGAAAGAGGCGAGTCACAATGACTTCGGACATCAGGTGATCCCAAATGCCATTGACCATCATCATCTGCAAGCGTTTTTTTACGATGGGTACTGGGAAGATATCGGGACAATCAAATCGTTCTTCAATGCAAACCTTGCGCTGGCGGATGCCGTCCCGCGATTCAATTTCTTCGATGCAGAGTCTCCCATCTTTACCCACACCCGGTTTCTCCCGGGATCGAAAGTTGACCAGTGCACGATTACCAATTCAATCATCAGCGAAGGATGCATCATCAATCGCGCAGTGATCGAGCATTGCGTGATCGGCATTCGCTCGCGAATCGAAAGCAACGCTCGACTCAATGACACCTTGATCATGGGCGCGGATTACTACCAGACGCTCGAGGAGCTCGAATCAGATCGCCTCAATGGCATTCCGAGAATTGGTATTGGCGAAGGAGCAATTATCCGGCGCGCCATCATCGACAAGAACGCGCGTATCGGAGCGAACGTGAAGATCCTGAATGAGAAAGGCCAGGAAAACCACGACGCTGAGAACTACTCGATACGAGATGGCATTGTCGTTATCCCGAAAGACGCTGTGATTCAGGATGGAACGGTGATCTGATTGCCAGGTGACGTTGTACCGCCTTAGGCGGAATGGTGACAATTCAAGTAACCAGGATTCCGCCTGAAGGCGGTACAACGCCTACTTCTCAAATATCCTTCGCGGATTTGTCGACGAGCATCGTGTCTATCTGCTCGTCCGTGACGCCTCGCGCTTTCAGTGCGGGTATCACATCATCGTGAATGTGCAGGTAATGCCATCGCGGAAATGTCCTGGCAAGCTTGTCCTCGGGTATCCAGTCATTGAAGCAGGCCGCATCGTGCGACAAGCACGAGTCTTGATGCGTGGCCGCGATCGCAAAGACGAACAACTGTTTCAACCCGATCCTCGAAGGGGAGAAAAGTGTCGACGCCGAACCGATCCATACCCAGGTATGAGCCGTTGGCGATCAGTTCCTCGAGATAATCAATATCGGTCGTGTCTCCTGAATGACCAATGATGACTCGTGTGAGGTCGACTCCCTCTTCGAGGAAAATGCGTTGCTGTTCGAGTCCTCTTCGCGTCGCGGCATGCGTGTGAGTTGAAATGGGAACTCCGGTTTGCCGGTGCGCCTGCGCTACGGCGCGCAGGACTCTTTCCACTCCCCGCGTCACCCCCTGTTTGTCGGTTGCACACTTGAGGATTGCGGCCTTGACGCCAGTGTCTGCAATTCCCTTCTCGATGTCGTTCACGAACATTTCCGTCATCGGCTCGGGCCCGCCAAAAGGTCTGCCGGGTCCGCGCATGTGAAAGTACATCGGAACGTCGTTGTATGTATAAAGGCCCGTTGCTACGAGAATGTTGATGGGTGTGCGGGCTGCGATTAGCTGGATGCGAGGGATGTAGCGGCCCAGTCCTATCACTGTGAGATCGACAATCGAATCGACGCCCTTTTGCTTGAGCTCATTGAGCCGGACGATTGCCTGTTCGATTCGTGTTTGCTCGTCACCCCAGGGTTCAGGAAAGTTCTGAGAGATCTCTGTTGAAAGCACAAAGATGTGCTCGTGCATGAGCGTCGGACCGAGTTGCGAGGTGTCGATTTGACCTTTGACGGTGCTGACTGAGGGCATTTCAGCCGGGGAGAGGAAGGGAGAGAGAAGAAGGTACGTTGTACCGGCTTTTAGCCGGAATCGTTGAATTCCGAACGCCGGGAATGCAAGATTCCGCCTTAAAGGCGGTACAACGTACCTTACCTTACTTAGTCTTTCGAAGCAGTGGCCTGCCGCAGGTCCTGACTATCGATCGTATAGTCGAACCAGCCGATCATCATTTCCTCCCAGGTCTGCGGTCCCCATCGAACGACCTTGGTCGGATCCGGATTGAATTTGTTAGCTGCCGAGTTGTCGTGATGCGCCAGGCATTCGAGCTTGCTGCCCTTGGGAGCGGCAATCGGTTCCTTCAACCAGTAGTTGAGCTGCCAGTTAAAGTCATAGCGCGGCACCTTGAGCACAACCTTTGACGTACCATCCGGATAAACAAGCGTGTATACGAAATCCTTGCCGCGAAGGTGCATATGCGGCATGAAGCCCCATATGTGACTGTCTTCACGGAACGTGAAGGATGACTTCGACTCGTAGTTCGCTTCGCCCGCAGGGATGACGAGATCACGCGCGCTTGCACCACCGGACGTCATGAAGCGTTTCTCGACTGGTGTTTTGGCGAATACAAGACCAACCGCGGTGCGATCCTTGCCCGCTACACCATTTGTCGTGAAGTGCATCTGGAATACAAGAACGGAACCCTTTTTGACGAGCTTCGCGATTCCAGGTTTCAACACTAGCGGACTCATTCCGGGAGCCCATCCAATGAGCATGCCGTCGCGTTGCCGGCTGGCAGCGGTCGCAGCATTCGGAGCATTACCTTCGGTGTTTTCTCGCCGCTGATTCTCCCCAAGTCCGGCCAGATTCCCTCTTAAGAGGCCTTCCGGTGGAACGGGTCCGTTGCCGGGCTCAAGGACATTCACAATCACGTGATGCACGAGCGCCGGATTGCCTCGCTTGATCTCCGCTGCCGAGACATATTTGTCTTCCGTGAATTTCGTATGAACCACGAAGTGCTGGTATGCCACTACTCCGTCGGCCGGGACACTGTACTCTTCGGTTATTGGAAGGATGACGTCCGGTTTCCCAATGCTCCAGCCCTCCTGCCGCAGTTTCGGTGGTGCGGGCAGGTCCTTCGGATCGCCTTCCTTTGCTCCGCCATCGACCCACGCGACGATCGTGTCAATCTCTTTTTGCGAGAGCCGTCGATCATTCACGAATTCGCTATAGTGCGGATCAGCAAGCCAGGGTGGCATGCGGCGCTCAGCAACCACTTCACGAATCGACTTCGCCCACGGCCTCACCTGCTTGTAATCCAGGAAAGCCATGGGTGCCGTCTCTCCAGGCTGATGGCACGAGGCGCAATTATTGAAGATGATTGGCGCGACGTCCTTGCTGAAGGTCACCGTGGCGGGCGAGCCTTTGGCGCGGCCATCACCTTCAGAGAACGAAAGAACTCCAAATACCGCAGTCAATACAAGGCAAAGGGCGATGTTTCGTTTCATCGAACTCTCTCCTGACTATTCTGATAGGTTCACGTTGTGTTCAAGGACCAGCGTACCGGTCTAACATAGTATAACGCACAACAGATCGTCACTCGTTACAGCTCTTTTGCAGATTTCGACTTCAACTGTAGGAACCGGAAGCCGTATTCTTCGACTGCAGTTCGAAACTCGCGAGCGCCGGATTTGGAGTGCGGTGACTTGTCACCGCTTTTCGTCCGCCTCGAAAATTCCGACACGAAGACTAAAGCGGCGCCAAGCCGCCGCACTCCAAATTCAGTCGTCATGAAGATCAAATCTCACCCGTCGCGCCTTTATTTCGAGTGTCGCAGCTGCGGTTACGGTCGAGTCGGTCTGGGCAGATGTGGCAGCAGGTCAGCCTTCGGTACTCACGGCTCCGCAGCGCAAAACACTCAACGCCGCCGCCAATGAGATCATCCCTGGAGCTCGCGGTGCACTTTCTGCTACCGAGGCAGGTGCTGTCGATTACATCGAGACGCTGCTCGCCAGGGTTCCTGAGTTAAAGAAGCAAGCCGAAGCCTCACTCGCACGTCTCGACAAGATCGCCGTGACTCGCTGGAAACGTTCTTCCTTTGATCAATTGACTCCGGCCAACCGTATTGCGGCACTTCGCGCATTCGAACGGGAGTCGGCCAGGACTGGAGCGGGCGAATCGCTTATACAGTGCCGGTGGCAATTTGTTCGCATTGCTGCGTGATCTGGTCTACGAAGGCTATTACACAAGTCCAAAAGTCTGGCCGCAAATCGGCTATGAGTTTCATCCGACGAACCGAAAAGGCCCCGTGATGGAGGCCTTCGACGAGTCGATCCTTGCGCGGATGAAGGGCCGTGCAAAGAACTATCGCGAGGTCAAGTCATGAGACAGGAGCGTGCTGACGTACTTGTGATCGGATCGGGCGCAGCGGGCGCGGCCGTTTCGAAGCGTCTGACTGATCTTGGGGCGAAGGTTGTCTGTCTCGAACAGGGGGACTGGGTCGACCCATCCGCATACCCTTCGACGCGGCCGGACTGGGAAGTTCAGCTGCGCAGAGGCCCGTGGAATTTCAATCCAAACATCAGAAAGTTGAAAGAGGACTATCCGGTGACCGCCGGAGGTAAGCATCCGCCTGAAGTGCTCATGTTCAACGCAGTCGGCGGCAGTACTATCCATTGGACCGGTCATTTTCCAAGGTTTCGCCCCTCCGATTTCAGAGTCCGCTCGCTTGACGGTGTTGCTGACGATTGGCCGATCACCTACGAGGAGCTCGAGACGTTTTACGATGCCAATGATCGTGAGATCGGTGTCTCGGGAATCTCAGGTGATCCGGGCAATCCTCCACGCAAAGAGCGAACAACTCCGCCGCTACCATTGGGCGTTCTCGGTGAGACTATCGCCAAAGCCTTCGACAAGCTCGGATGGTACTGGTGGCCGTCGGACAACGCGATCATCTCGCGCAACTACGATGGAAGACTCGGTTGCACTCTGCATGGAAAATGCATGTTCGGTTGCCCAATCGGCGCCAAGGCGAGTACAGATGTCAACTACTGGCCGAAGGCGATCAAGGGCGGAGCCGTGCTGAAGACGCATGCCAGGGTGCGCGAGATACCTTCTTGACGCCCAGGGGCGCGCGCGCGGCGCTGTCTACCACGCGAACGATGGCAGCACGCACGAGGCTCTGGCGCGAGTCGTAGTCATTTGTTGCAACGGCGTCGGCACACCGCGCCTTCTGCTCAATTCAAAGTCGAATCTCTTTCCGAATGGTCTCGCAAACTCTTCCGGCCTTGTCGGCAGGAATTTCATGTTGCATCCATTTCGCATGGTTGAAGGCGTCTTCGAAGCGAAGATGGATGGCTGGTATGGCCCGTTTGGAGTGCCGCTGATGAGTCAGCACTTCTACGAAACCGATCTCAAGCGCGGATTCATTCGTGGCTATACGTTTCAGATCGAACGTTCGTTTGGTCCTCTTCACCAGGCGTGGGGCGGCTTTGCGGGCAAGCCGATTCCGTGGGGCGCAGATCATCATCGAGCGATGAAGAAACGTTTCGGACATGTCGCCCGCGTTACGTTGCTTGGTGAAGACCTCCCTGATGAGCAGAATCGAGTCGAGCTCGATCCGGTCGAAAAGGACTCCGACGGCATTCCTGCCGCTCGCGTCACCTATTCCTATAGCGAGAATAGTCTGAAGATGCACGAGCACGCACGGCGGATGTCCGTTCAAGTACTCCAGGCCGCGGGTGCGTACGAGATTCTCGACAGCGGTGTTATTCAGCCGGCGTTTCATCTTCTGGGAACTGCGCGAATGGGCAACGACGCGAAGAAATCGGTGGTTAACCGCTGGCATCAGACGCACGACGTAAAGAATCTTTTCATTGTTGACGGAAGTTCGTTTGTGACAAGCGCCGGCGTCAATCCCACTTCAACGATCGGAGCACTCGCCCTCCGCGCCGCCGAAGGAATCTGGGAAAGACGAAGCGAATGGCAGTGAGAAAACAGGGGTCGGGGGTCAGGGGTCGGGGTATGGAGTTCAAGCTTTAGCTTGCTCTCCACAATCGAGCTACCAACGAGCAAGCTGAAGCTTGAACTCTAAACAAAGCATAACCCTTTTCGTTAATGGCAAGCGCGTAACCGTGGCTGCAGGCAGTATGGTGTCAGCTGCAATTGCCGAATCGGGCGTAGCGGGGTTTCGGCGCTCGGTGACCGGAGAGCTTCGAGGTCCACTTTGCGGAATGGGTATCTGTTTTGAATGTCGAGTCACGATTGACGGTCAGGAGCATTCGCGCAGCTGTTTGATCCCTTGCCGCGCTGGTATGGAAGTCCGAACTGATGCCTGACCGAGTTCATACTTGTGACGTGCTTGTTGTGGGTGGCGGACCAGCCGGAATGGCGGCTGCCTGTTGCGCGGCTGAAGATTCGAGCAACGTCACACTTGTTGATGACAATCCAGAGCCTGGAGGTCAAATCTGGCGCAGCGGTGAGACGGCGCCGCCTTCGACCGAGGCACGGCACTGGTTCGATAGAATCAAAAACAGCAACCTTCACCTCATTCGAGGAGCCAGGGTCTTCGCTCGACCAGCCCAGGATGTTCTCTTAGCTGAGACTCTCGAAGGCGTTTGTGAACTGCGATACAGCAAGCTCATTCTTGCCGCGGGCGCGCGCGAGCGTTTTCTTCCGTTCCCTGGATGGACGCTTCCAAACGTGACAGGGGCAGGCGGTCTCCAGGCGCTCGTCAAATCCGGATTGGCGATCAAGGGTAAGAGAGTTGTCGTAGCCGGATCGGGTCCGTTGTTGCTCGCCGTCGCAGCTTACCTGAAAACTGCCGGCGCAGATGTACGTCTGATAGCTGAACAGGCGCGCCGGCGGAAATTGCTTTCATTCGGCCTTGTGCTGGTTTCACAAAAGGGAAAGGCTGGCCAGGCGATGGCGCTGAGGGCAAAGCTGAAGGGCACCAAATACCTCACAGGATGCTGGCCGGTCGCGGCGGGTGGAAATGGAAAACTTGAATCGGTAACTTTGCAACTGGGTTCAAGAACGCGTGAGGTCGAATGCGACTATCTTGCGTGTGGCTTTCACCTTGTACCCAATGTAGAGCTCCCGCAACTGCTCGGATGCGAGCTGCTTGACGGTCGCGTCGTTGTCGATAGCTTTCAACAGACATCCGTGCCAGGAGTATTCTGCGCGGGCGAGTCGACAGGCATCGGAGGTCTGGAGTTGTCACTGGCGGAAGGCCAGATTGCCGGGTACGCTGCTACAGGAAGCCGTTCGAGCGGCGGAAAGCTTCTTTCATGAACGTGAACGGCACAGGCGATTTGCCGATACACTCAACGCCACGTTTGCTCTCAGGCCCGAGCTTAGATCTCTTGCCGCAGATGACACATTTGTTTGCCGCTGCGAAGATGTCAGCTTTGAGCGAATGCGAGCATGCAGCTCGTGGCGCGAAGCGAAATTGCAGACGCGAAGCGGAATGGGCCCGTGCCAGGGACGAATATGCGGAGCTGCTGCTGAATTCCTTTTTGGCTGGGGAGCCGAATCCGTTCGACCTCCGGTTTTTCCAGCGAGGCTTGAAGCCCTGGCGGCCACGCGGCCGGCACAAAGAAAGTTGAGAAAGCGCGATGACTATGGTGTGGAAGGGCGTGATGCCAGCGATCACGACCAGCTTTAACGAAGATCTGACAATTGATTACGGCTTTGTAGGACGGCACGTCGCATGGCTGATAGACAATGGTTGCACTGGCATTGTCACGCCCGGCTCACTTGGCGAGGGCAATACGCTGACGTTTGAGGAACGAAGTGCGGTCTGGACCACGGTCGTAAAAGCAACTGCAGATCGCGCGCCAGTGATTGCGGCGATCTCGGCGCTGAGTACGGCTGAAGCCGTCGAACAGGCGAAAACGGCCGAAGCAAAAGGTTGTCGGGGACTGATGGTCCTTCCACCGTATGTCTACAAGGGAGACTGGCGCGAGATGAAGGCACACGTCACAGCAGTGTTCAACTCAACCCCGCTTTCCTGCATGCTTTATAACAACCCAATCGCATATGGCACCGACTTCCTGCCCGAGCAGATCGCGGAGCTGGCTGACGAGAACGAGAACTTTCATTCAGTTAAGGAGTCGAGTGCAGACGTGAGACGCGTGACTTCGATTCGCGCTCTGGTTGGTGACAGGCTGGCCGTTTTTTCAGGCGTGGACGATGCGATTGTCGAAGCTATTGCGGTCGGTGCGGTCGGGTGGATTGCGGGCCTGGTAAACGCGCTGCCCAAAGAATCGGTAGAGCTCTTTGAGTCAGCAATCAAAGGTGAAACGGAAAAGGCAATGAAGCTCTACAACTGGTTTCTACCTCTGCTGCGACTCGACACCGTTCCAAAGTTCGTTCAACTCATCAAGCTTGTTCAGCAGGAGGTTGGAATGGGCAACGCGCGTGTGCGCCCGCCACGTCTGGAACTTGCGGGAACCGAGCTCGAAGAGATGAGACGTCTTATCAGATCCTCAATAGGTGGAAGGTAGAAAAAATGGAATTGTCGGGAAGATCGATCATTGGATTTCAACAGGGCTCTCAAAGCAGAGAAAAACTCCGTGGAATGAACCCCGCAACTGGCGAGACCCTCGAGCCGGAATACTACTCGGCTACGAAGGAGGAAGTTGATCTTGCGGCGCGGTTAGCGGACAAGGCATTCAGTACATATAGCCGGACCACAGGCGCTGAACGTGCGGCATTTCTGCGCAAAATAGCCACCAATATCGAGGGCCTCGGCGATGAGCTTACGTCCCGAGCCACACGCGAAACAGGTTTGCCAACCGCGCGCATTCAAGGGGAAACGGCGCGCACGTGCGGGCAGCTCAGGCTCTTTGCCGATCTGGTTGAAGATGGTTCGTGGGTCGATGCAAGAATCGATCGCGCCGATGCGAACCGACAACCTCTGCCCAAGCCCGATGTGCGATCCATGCTTCGGCCCGTCGGTCCGGTCGTAGTCTTTTGCGCAAGCAACTTTCCCCTCGCCTTCTCAGTTGCAGGCGGAGACACGGCATCAGCGTTTGCCGCCGGCTGCCCCGTAATCGTAAAGGCCCACCATGCTCATCCAGGCACCGCCGAGCTTGTAGGCACAGCAATCCGCAATGCTGCACACGAGCAGGGACTCGCTGAAGGAGTCTTCTCGCTGCTTTACGGTGGCGGAACCACTGTCGGAGTCGATCTGATCAAACACCACCTGGTGAAAGCAGGGGGATTCACGGGTTCGCGATCAGGAGGAAGAGCACTGTTTGATGCTGCCTCGTCGCGTCCCGAACCGATTCCCTTCTATGCCGAAATGAGCAGCGTCAATCCTGTCTTCATACTTCCGGAGGCAATGCGGGAACGAGGCGAACAGATTTCTCAGGGACTTCATGCTTCAGTAACCCTTGGCGCCGGTCAGTTCTGCACGAAGCCGGGCCTGGTTTTTGTAGAAGACGGCGAGCAAACACGAACGTTTGCTTCAAAGCTGTCAGAACTGATGGCTGCAACACCGGAGTTCACTATGCTGACGCCGGGCATCCGCAAAAGCTATCACGAAGGCGTGACTTCGAGAGCTAACGAAGCTGGTGTTGCAACCGTGGCTCAACGAGAAGCTGAGCCGGGGCCAGGCAGCAGTCAGGCCGGCACGGCGCTCTTCGAAACTGCCGCCGAGTCATTCCTCGCAACTCCCGAATTGAGCGACGAGGTGTTTGGTCCGTCAACGCTTCTCATTCGCTACTCGAGTCGCGAACAAATGCTCGAGATCGCGCACGGTCTCGAAGGCCACCTGACTGCCACTATCCATGGCACTGAAAGCGATATCCGTGATGCGGGCGATCTGCTTGCAGTTCTGGAGACTAAAGTTGGACGTATCGTTTTCAATGGATTTCCGACGGGCGTCGAGGTATGCCACGCCATGGTTCACGGAGGCCCCTACCCTGCAACTTCGGATGGGCGCTCGACATCGGTAGGCACGCGAGCGATTTTCCGTTTCACTCGACAGCTTTGTTATCAGGGCTGTCCGGATGCTGCGCTGCCGGACGAGCTGAAGGACTCAAACCCGCTCGGAATCTGGAGAATGATTGATGGTGAGTGGAGAAGATAAGACGGGATCGGGGGTCAGGGGAACAGGGACAGGAGTACGGAATTCACCGTAATCCTTCTGAGTCACTCATGTGAATTTCCGTATTCTTCCGTGTTACTTCATATCCTTGTTCCGTGGTTATCTTCGCTCTTCTACGGTGTTGGCACCTCACCATAGAATCGCCAGTTGGATTTGAAGTCGCGCGTCAGTTTCTGCTTTGTGAGAACCGCTCTTACCATTTCGGCCGGGATCCGATTCTCCTTGAGAACCGCATCGTGGAACGCACGATCGGTCATCTTGCCTGGACCTACCAGCTCCTTGTGCATCGAATAGAGCTGCAGTCCGCCAAGCAGGTATGCAGCCTGATACAGCGGGCCATAGTTTCCGGCAAATGAGCGTCTGACTTCTCCGGTTGCGTTCTCTCGCTCATGACCCACTCGCTTGACAAGCAGATCGATGCACTCCTGCGGCGTCATCTTCTCCATGTGAAAACTGAGTGAGAAAACGATGCGCGCGCAGCGATGACTTCTCCAGAAGAGAAACCCGATCCGATCCTCCGGCGTCTTTGGAAAGCCACGATCCCAGAGAAGCAGCTCCCAGTAGAGCGCCCAACCTTCTGTCGAGAAGGGTGTTCCAAAGAGGCTCCGATAAGGCTTATAGCGCGCGGTCATGAAACCCTGCAGGTGATGTCCCGGGGATAAGCTCGTGATGAACGGTCGCCTTCGAGAAGTGCGGGTTGTTTCCACGCATCGTCATCATCTTCTGCTCGTGTGACATTGAACTCACGGGATAGGAGACACTGATCACCTCGCCTCCGGTGAAGAACGGATTCACTAGTTGACGCTCCGGCGACATCATCTCCATGCGCCAGCTTTCACGCGCAAGTGGCGGTATCGTTATGAGATTGTTTTTCTCGAGATAATCGATCGCCTCATAGGCAAGGTCCTTGATCATTTCAGGCTGTTTGCCAGGTTCGACGTATTTGTTCTTCACGTGCTCGAGAGCCTTGTGCCAGTCATCGCCAAAGCCAAGCTCCTTCGCCGCCTTCTTGAGCTCCTTTTCACACCAGTCGAGTTCTTTGTAGCCGATCGCTATCAGTTCCTCGGGCGTGTAAGGAATCATCTCGGAAGCGAGCGCAACCATGAGCGCATCGCGGCCTATCGGATCACCAACGATGTCGCTCGAGTCCCCTGCCCTCGCTCCCTGAGGAACCCCACCACCAAATCCTCCGCGTTGCCTCCCGCCATCTCCATCCGCGCCCGGTCCCGGACCTTGTCCCCTGCCCCCTGGTCGCGCGGTTGCTAACGTCGTGTCCGCGCCACCAGCCTTTAGTCCGACCACTTTCTCAGTGAGGAACGCAGCGTAGGCCTGAAGCGACTGATCAACCGCTTTGTAAGGTTCATCAACCCACCAGGTGAAAAGCGGATCATAAGCGTTATAGAAGGTGTACCAGCCGCGGAGCGTTCCTCGCAGTGCAGCAATCTCCATCACCGCGCGGTTGCCCACCGATTTCTTGATCTTCGCGGGATCGGTTCGTACTCCGCTTTCGACGGACCTGCGAGTCGACTCGATCTGACGATTGAGTGCGTCAATCTGCGCGGCTGCCCTGGCCGGGTCGAGCTTCTCCATTTTTCGTCGAGCTTCGGCGAGATCCGTAATACTTTGCGCAAAAGGAACGAGTGCGGCAGTCTCCGCGAGGGATTTCGCGCGGATCTCGAGTTCCTTCTGCTCGTGTTCGAGATGGTATCGGAAGAGCACGTAGTCCGCTTTTCCATCCTGAGTGAAGGCATCGAAGTTCATCCGGGCGATAAGCGTCAGCCAGTCGGAGTAGAACTGTCTGAAGCGCGCCTGCCTGGCCGGCGACGATTCAACGGGGTAGGAACGTATCAGGCTCCCCCGATCGGCTACATAACGATCGATAATCGTTCGCAGCTCGCTCTTTGACTGGTCGATCTCTTCAAGGGTTGGGGCGTTTCCGGTCTTATCGTCGATCGTGGAAGCTAAGGATGCTCCGACGATGAGCGAGACTGCCAGAAGATTTCGTAAGATAGTTCCAGCCTTGTGCATGGTTTTTTTCCTCGCGTAAGGTTATGTACATACCACGGAGACTATATGCCAGAGAGACAATCATATTCATCAGGAACAAAATGGGAAGCAATCGTGGGCTATTCGCGCGCGATTCGCATAGGGAATCAGATTTTCATCACAGGAACAACCGCTACGGATGAATCCGGCGACATCGTCGGCGTGGGCGATGCATACGCGCAGACAGTTCAGGTGATTCGCAACATCGAGCGCGCACTCAAAGCACTTGGCGCGACGCTCGATAATGTCGTTCGTACGCGCATGTTCGTTACTGAAATCGCGAACTGGCAGGAGTACGGACGCGCACACGGCGAGTTCTTTTCTGAAATCCGGCCGTGCGCCACAATGGTCGAAATCGCGCGTCTTGTCGACCCTCGAATGCTGATCGAGATCGAAGCCGATGCGATAATCGACTAGTAAGGTGTATCGGTGACTGGTTACCACTGTTAACTACTGAGGTGCGGAGTGCTGAGTGCTGGGTGCTGGGTGCTGAGTATGGAGTTCAAGCTTCAGCTTGCTCTTGAGAGTTCGAATGTGAAGAGCAAGCTGAAGCTTGAACTCCATACTCAGCACCCAGCACTCAGCACTCAGCACTTCAACGAGGAATGTCAAGACTTTTGCGCTGGATCGCCCCGCTGATTCTGCTGACGACAGCAATCTGCCTTCAGAGGCTCGCCGCTCACTATCCTCAAATCGTGGATCGCGTCTTCTCTCGCGGTCTCTACTTCCACGTTGGTCGCCTCCTCTCCGCGGTCAACAGTTTTCTGCCGTTTTCTATCGCAGAAGCGGCGGTGATTGCCCTGCCAATTCTCCTTTTTCCCGTCGTACTCTGGACAACCTGGAAGCAGATGCAGCGCGGGATGAACGTTATTGGAATCGTTCTGTCAGGTGTGCGAGCGCTCTTATGGTTTGCAGGCGGAGGATTCCTGCTTTTTCTTCTCTTGTGGGGCCTCAATTACCAGCGACTGCCGGCTGGCCAGGTACTGGGACTCAGCACGCGAGAGGCATCACCCACAGAGATCGAGACAATCAGCCGGACGATTATTGCCGAGATCAACTCGAACTGGGAGACGGCGCGGGGACAGGCTGACTGGTCCGAACGAAGTCGTCTCGATATGAATCGCAGACAACTCTACGATGTCATCGAAGAGGCGTTTCAACGCGAGCAATTGCTCGGCGAGGCGCGCCAACAACGACTCGGGCCCCCCAAACCCGTCTACTTTTCACCGACTATGAGCCGGCTTGGTATCTCAGGTATCTTTTCGCCTTTTACAGGAGAGCCCAACTTCAATGCCGAGCAGCCTGATTCGGATCTCCCGTACTCGATTGCTCACGAAAAGGCGCACCAGAGAGGGTTCGCGCGCGAAGACGAGGCGAACTTCATCGCTTTTCTGATTTGCATCAAAGCGAATAACGCGTACGTCCGATATTGCGGTTTTCTGCGCGCTCTTCGGCTGCTGACTGCTCTCAGACAAACTGTTCCTGATGATCGTTATCGAGAGATTGTTGCCGCCCTCGGCGCCGGCCCACGCGCAGACCTGCGCGCGAGCGTCGAGTTCTGGCGCACGAGGCGGAGCCGCTTTTTTGGAGACGCGGCGGAACGTGCAAATGATTCCTATCTTCGCGCTAACCGGGTTGCCTCAGGCGTCAGGAACTACGGTGAGGTCGTGACGTTGCTTCTCAATTACTACGTCACTTATCCTCCACAGGAATTGACGTCCGAACATCACTTTCAATCGCGATGAGCTCCGTATCAGCACAAACCAGCTCTGAATTGCAGGAAAAGATTCAGGATGCGATTCGGCGTGCGCAGCAGAACCTGTTGAGGCAGCAGAGTCTGGACGGCTACTGGTGGGCAGAGCTTGAGGCCAATGTCACGCTCACAGCCGAATACATAATGCTTCACCGCATTCTTGGCACTGACCGCGAGTCGCGAATCTCGCAGGCACGCCGTTATCTCTTGCGTGAACAGAGATCACACGGCGGCTGGGAGCTCTACTGGGGCGATGGTGGAGAGTTGAGCACTTCCATTGAGGCCTACTTTGCGCTCAAGCTTGCGGGAGAACCGGTCGATTCCGAAGCGATGACGCGCGCACGCCGGTTTGTGCTCGAACGAGGCGGCGTGGCAAAGGCCCGAATCTTTACGAAGATCCATCTGGCTCTCTTTGGAGCGTACCCCTGGAAACATATTCCCGCGTTGCCAGCGTGGTTCATGCTCCTTCCGCGATGGTTCCCCTTCAATATTTATGAGATGGCAAGCTGGGCAAGGTCATCGACAGTGCCTCTGCTCATCGTCTCTGACAGGAAAGCGGTCTTTGAATGCGGAGTTACCGCCGATGAGCTATTCGTTGATTCCAACATGCGTCTCGAGAATCGCGATGGAAGTTTCGCGGCTACGCTCTTTCTCGTCATCGATCGCATCCTGAAGCTGGCTGACAGAGTCGGCTTTGTTCCATTCAGGCAAAGATCGATCGATGCGGCTGAACGATGGATTCTCGAACGGCAGGAACCATCGGGCGATTGGGCTGGAATAATCCCGGCAATGCTCAATTCTCTGCTGGCGCTCAAGGTTCTGGGATATTCAAACAGCCATCCATGCGTGAAGCGCGGCATCGAGGCAATTGAGCAGTTTGGTATCGAGCAATCTCAGGTCGAAGGCGTCGAGGAAGCCGCATACTTCCGGCTACAGCCATGTGTGTCTCCTACCTGGGACACCGCACTGGCGATGACGGCGCTCGTAGATTCCGGGCTCTCTCGAGAACATCCGGCGCTCAAGCAGGCGGGCGAATGGCTGCTTTCGAAACAGATTTTCAAGTACGGGGACTGGGCTATCAAGAATCGGAGCGGCAAGCCCGCCGGATGGGCCTTCGAATTCCATAACGATCACTATCCTGATGTTGATGACACGGCGGCGGTCGTCCTCGCGCTTCTTGCAATAAAGCTCGACGATGAGGAGAGCAAACTCGAAGCGTGTCGTGCTGCAATCCGGTGGGTGCTATCGATGCAATGCCGGGCGGGCGGCTGGGCAGCATTTGATGTCGATAATACCCAGGAGCTGTTCAACCGAATGCCATACGGCGATCTGAAAGCTATGATCGATCCTCCGACGGCTGATCTCACCGGTCGCGTCCTTGAAATGATCGCGGGGTTTCGCAAAGAGACGGGCGAGCGAATTGTGCCTGATTCAAGCGTCGCAAGGGCCGAGGCGTTTCTTGAACGCTTGCAGGAACCTGACGGCTCATGGTGGGGACGCTGGGGAGTTAACTACGTCTATGGAACATATCTTTCGCTGACAGGCGCTATAGCCACGGGTGCGACTCACCTTGAAGGTGCAGTCAAGCGCGGGGTCAACTGGCTGAAAGAAGTTCAGAACGACGACGGCGGCTGGGGTGAATCCTGCGAGTCGTACCAGTCGAATGAGCTCAAGGGAAAGGGACCGAGCACTCCTTCACAAACTGCGTGGGCGTTGCTCGGCCTGATGGCGGCGGGTGAAGCAGGATCATCGAGTGTCGTTAAAGGTATTGAATATTTGATCAGCAGGCAGAATGCTGACGGAAGCTGGACCGAAGACGAGTTTACCGGCACCGGTTTCCCCGGCCATTTCTACATCAACTACCACCTGTACAGGGACATCTTTCCATTGACCGCACTCGGGCGCTTCCTGGGAGCGCCAGGCTGAAGCCTGGCGCCGGCTGTAGTTGCGCGCCGTTGGGTCGCCTCGCCGGCGCGGCGGCTAGCTAGCGACTAAAGCGGCGCCAGCAGCCAGATTCGGCGCGCTCAGCAGCAATCCTCAGGGGGCTTGACATTCACCTATCAAGTTATATAAACTCTTAGTTATGCAACCTGCAGGTTATACGACGCTGTCTCACGATCGTCTCGACATTACCTTTGCCGCGCTCGCTGATCCTACGCGCCGCGCAATCCTCAGCCGGCTCGCTTCCGGTGAGGCCTCGGTATTGGAACTGGCTGCGCCATTCGCGATGAGTCAGCCCGCGATATCAAAACATCTCAAGGTGCTTGAACGAGCCGGTCTGATTTCACGCAGCCGCGACGCGCAAAGACGCCCGTGCCGGCTCGAGGCGAAACCTCTGGCGGAAGCCACGAGTTGGCTCGAACGCTATCGCCAGTTCTGGGAAGGCAGCTATCAACGACTCGACGTCCTGCTTGATGAGCTTCAGAACATCGAGAAGAAACGTCGACGGACAAAGCGATAGGTCACAAATAGGAGTGAAATTCATGAAAAACCAGACCAGGATAACAGCAGACCCAGGTAAGCAGGAGATCTTCATTACCAGGGAATTTGACGCACCTCGAGAGCTTGTATTCAGGGCGCATACAGATCCTGAGCTTTATACCCAGTGGCTTGGACCGCGCGGATTCACAATGACGCTGGAGAAATTTGAACCGCGAAACGGCGGAGAGTGGCGCTACTTTTCCGTGGGCGACGACGGCATGAAGTATGCATTTCACGGCGTCTACCATGAGGTGCTGGCCCCTCAGCGAATTATCAGCACATTTGAGTTTGAGGGACTCCCTGAAACAGGTCACGTTATCCTCTCGACGGCAACGTTCGAAGCATTGTCGGCTCAGAGGACGAGGCTCACCAGCCAATCCGTCTTCCAGTCGGTTGCCGACCGTGACGGTATGGTTCAGTCCGGCATGGAACGGGGCGTCAACGAGGGATACGAGCGCCTCGACGAAATACTGGCAAAGCGGTAACAACAAGACTAGTTACGACTATGAATACTATAAAAGGCATCGGCGCGGTCCTTGCCGGAATCGTTACGATCGTGGTTACACATACAGCGACAGACTATGTCCTCGAAAGTCTCGGCATTTTCACGAAGCCGGACCAGGGATTTCACATCACATGGATGGTTGTGACGGCAACGATCTATCGGTGTCTGTACACGGTTTTGGGGGGCTATGTTACCGCAGCCCTGGCACCAAACCGGCCAATGTTTTACGCGGTGATTCTCGGACTGATAGGTGTTGCTGGCAAACATCGCCGGTGCGATAGCAACGATACCAAAAGGAATTGGGCCGGCATGGTATCCGATAGCACTGACCGTCCTTGCTCTGCCTTGTACGTGGTTAGGTGGAAAACTACGGACCAGATAACTGAGACTGGAGGCTAAATGCAAAAGATTACTCCATTCCTATGGTTTGACGGGAATGCTGAAGAGGCAATGACGTTTTATACTTCTATTTTCAAGAACTCGAAGGTGGTGAACGTTACTCGATATGGAGATGCCGGGCCTGGGCCGAAAGGAACGGTTATGGGCGCCACGTTTCAACTCGAAGGACAGGAATTCTATGCAATCAATGGTGGGCCTCAGTTTACGTTTTCGCCTGCGATCTCGTTCTTCGTCAATTGCGAGACGCAGGAGGAAGTAGACGAGCTATGGGAGAAGCTTTCGGCTGGCGGTGAGCAGCAAATGTGCGGCTGGCTGAAAGACAAGTTTGGCCTGTCGTGGCAAATCATTCCCAAGGTTTTAGGCGAAATGTTGAGGGACAAGGACCCCGAGAAATCACAGCGCGTCATGAAAGCGATGCTTCAAATGACAAAGATTGAGATAGACAAACTGAAGCATGCGTACGAGCAAAAGTAATTCCCACCTGGCGTTTCAGAGCCGTATTTGGAGTGCGGCGGCTTGGCGCCGCTTTAGTCTCGTGACGGACGATTCGTCGCGGACGAAAAGCGGCGCCAAGCCGCCGCACTCCAAATGCCTTTAGCAGCAAAGTTCAACCTAGTATAATCGCGCTGTGAGGAAGAACTTGAGAGCGACCTTTTTGTGCCTTCTTGCGGTGATTGCTGTCTTGGGCAGTTCGACTTCCGCCCAGGATGTCAACGACGCCGGTGCTCAGGGCGCGAAACTAATCGAAGAAGCAATCAAGGCCAAAGGCGGCGAGAGATATCTCAGCTTCAAGACGCTCGTCGCTGAAGGACAATACACCCCATTCGACAAGGGAGTCTCACTGATTCCGGCACCGTTTCTGGATATGATTGTCTATCCGGACAAGGAGCGAGTCGAGTTTGGGAAGGGCAAAAAGAAGGATCGCAGGATTCAGGCGAATTTCGGGCCGTCAGGGTGGGTTTATGATGGAGACACCGAGACGCTCAAGGATCAGACCGACGCGCAACGCCGCGATTTTGTTGACGGTATTGACGTAGACCTTGACCGGATATTGCGCGGTGGATGGAAGGAGCCTGGAGTTCGCGTACGTTTCGCGGGACGCGAGGAGACGCGCCCCGGTGAGCGCGCTGATGTGGTCGAAGTTGAGCTGCGATCGGGCCGTAAAGCCTATATCTGGCTTGACCGGTACACACACCTGCCGCTCAGCCTGATCTACGAGAAGGTGTCGGATCAGGTCTTGTCGAAGAATGAATATCGGTTTGCACAATATATTGGGTACGATGGTGTTCAGTTTCCAAACATCGTCGATTTTTATCAGAACGGCGTGCAGGTCAGTCGCGTCAACTATCAGTCGATCAAATTGAACGTCCCGGTCGAGGATGCGGTTTTTGCAAAGCCAGCGAATGCAAAGGCGATCAAATAGGACGGAACTTTTGGTGTTTCCGTCTCGTTAGCTCGAGTGGAGACAGGAGCTTCGAGACGCTAGCCTTTGAGGTATAACTTTGATAAGGGGAGACCAGGGCAACGTGGGAGCTAATGCAGCTTTGATTAAGTCTGATGCAGAACTGGTGCGACGGTGTCGCGCCGGCGATAGCGCTGCCTGGGAGCAGGTTGTGCGCGAATACTCGCGCCGAGTCTACAACCTGTCCTACCGCTTCACCGGCAGACACGAATCGGCTGAGGATCTGACGCAAGAGGTCTTCGTTCGAGTGTATCGCTCACTGGAGCAGTATGATGCTCAAGCGGGTGATCTCGCGAACTGGCTGATGCGGCTTGCACGCAATCTGGTAATCGATGATTACCGGAAGCGGGGACGAACCCCCACCGACAGCGGTGAGGATCTGATGGATCACGAGTATCATCTCGAAAGCCATCACGACGCCCCCGACCGAGGCATCGAACGCAGCGAGCGCGCAGTCCAGGTCCATTCAGCTATCAACAAACTGCCGCCGGATCTTCGCGAGTGCGTGATTCTCAGAGATATCGAAGAGCTCGCTTATCAGGAGATCGTCGATATTCTGCGAATACCGATTGGCACGGTCAAATCACGGATCAATCGCGGACGCATAGAACTCTCCAAGATTCTGCGGCGAATGAAGGTTGTCGAAACGTTTTGAGCCGCGCGTTGCGGCTGCGTTAATGGATTCAGGCTGATGTAATGGATTGTGGCAAATTTCAGGATCTGATTTCCGATTATCTCGAGGGAGCGCTCGATGCGCGACTTCGCACCGAGTGCGGCGCTCACCGCCTTCGTTGCCATGAATGCCGGGAAATGTTTAACGACGTTCGCGGCGCAATGACGGCTCTGAGCGGACTCGCGACCCTGCCGATGCCGGCTCCCGTCGCTCTTGAAGACCGCATTCTGGCGGCAACGACAGCCGGAGTAATGCTCAATTGCGACGAGTTTGACCGGCTGCTTGAACGCTATTTCGATGGCGTTATTCTCGCTCCAACATTCCAGACCTTTCAGTCACACTTTGAGCAGTGTCGTAAGTGTCGTCGGTTGCTCGGAAGCATTGAGGATGCGATCGAGCTCTGCCACGAAGTCAAACAGGACGAGGTTGAAGTCCCTCAGCAATTGTGTGATCGCATCGTGGCGGCAACGAGCGGATCGAGTCCTCGATGGCATTTCAAATTCATTAGGAATTATTGGGCATTGCTTCAGCGCATAACCCCGAATACCAGCTTTTCAGCAGGCCGCGTCGTCTCACGGCAGTGGGCTACCGCGGCGATCATCTTTCTTGCCGCCTTCACGCTCACTATCCTGCGTTTTGGCAGCGTGAGCGGGTTCGCCGCACACGCGGAAGCTACGGCTGGACGCATGGTTCAGGAAAGCCATGCGGCGTTCAATGAAACGGGCGTTTTAGCACTGGCCAGCATCCAGTTGGTTTCCCACGAAGTCTCAACTCTTCTTCGCGGCTCACGGAGAGGCTCCACTCCTTCCGGGTCGCGATCCGTCGAAGGCGAGCCGCAGCCCTCGCCCTCTGTTGCACCTCCTCACAATGCGACGACAGAGCGCCGTGAAGCTCGCGACTCCTCTAAACGCAAGGCTTCACAGTGAAGGGCACGTGCATCCGATGAATTGCGTCTATCATCCCGCCAACCTGGCTCATGTTCGCTGCACAAGCTGCGGCCGCGGGCTTTGTCCGGCCTGTGATCACCGGATAAGAGGTGTTCCTCATTGCCAGGACTGCATTGTCGCCGGCGTCGAGATGCTGGGGCGAGGACCGAAAACGCGCGAGCGCCGTACTGAGACTTCGGCGAAAGCCCGGACGCCGATCTTTGCAGCATTGCTCGGTCTGGTGCCAGGTCTCGGAGCCGCCTATAACGGACAAACTGGCAAGGCGCTGTTACATTTCTTTTCAGTCATCACACTCTGGCATTTGGGGGACATTCTTTCCTTCCCGTTCGCCCAGGTCTTCATGCTTGGCGGTCTCGGATTCTTCATTTACACGGTATTTGACGCCAAGAAATCGGCAGAGAGGCATCAGCAGGGAGCAGACCTTGAAGCTGAAGACAAAGAGCTGCGAGCCAGTCTGCGGCGGCACGCGCCGCTATGGGCAAGCGCACTTATTGGCGTCGGCTTCATCTCCTTCGTGCGCTTCGCATTCGATACGCAATTGAATGCACTCTGGCCCGTGCTGCTTGTTGCCGCAGGGTTCTATCTCCTCAGGGGTTTTCGCGACCTTGCGCGCACCAGTTCTTCAGCCTCGAGGTTCCGTCAGAATCACGGGAATTCAGATTCGATAATTCAAAGAACGTATGAGACCACGCCGCGCGATTATGCGGGTTTCGATGCGGGCAGGTTCGACCGGCGCCGATGAGTAAGATCAGGTTCAAACGGATCGGTATCATCCTGCTGGGTGGTGCTCTGATTGCACTCGGTGTTGTGTTCTTTGCCTTTGGAGATCGCTCTCAAGCTTTCGGGCTGCTCATTCGTCTGTGGCCGGTCTTTCTTGTTCTTGCCGGTGCTGTGCGTGTAGCGGGATTCCTTCTCGACCGCCAACCGCGCTCACCAGTCGGAGGGATGCTCGTCATCGCACTTGGGGGAATCCTTCTCGCTGCGGGGTTCCGGGAAGAACACGGTCTTCTTCACATATTCGGGAAATACTGGTTCTTTCTCCTCCTGGCCTTCATCGCTGGAAGAGTGATCGCGGAATATGGCCGGATACCCGACTACGGTATCAAGCGCCGGCCGTTTGTCGGAGGAACACTGGTGGTAGCGCTTTTGATCTCCGCTGCAGGTCTCGGGGCGCACTTCGTGTCACGCAGTCCCGAGCTGTCCTTGAAGCTGCAAGCGCCTTTCGAGAAGCTGACAGGGGCCAGCAGTCAGCTGCTCAAATCTGAGTACTCTTTTGAAGCCACGCTCGAAAATCTGCCTGAGCTCTCGGCTGGGTCACGATTTCTTGTCGGCGATTTTCCAGGCGATATAGTGGTTCGCGGTATTACGAGTCCTCAGCCACGGGCTACGCTCGTCAAACGAATATCAGCTGACTCCGAGGAGATCGGACGGCAGCTCGTCGACAGCGTACGCGTGCAGATCGAGACCAGGGGGCCTGACATCTGGCTCATGCCACCTTCGCTTCCTTCTGATCAGTCGCTGACCGTGTCTCTCGTGCTGGAGCTGCCCGAAGACGCCAGGTCGAATCTCGAGCTCAACCGATCGCGCGGCAGCGTCAAGATCAGCGGCATAGAGGGGTCGGTCAAAGTCAGCGAGCCGCGTCGAGGTGTGGTCTTGCGCGACATAACGGGACCCATCACGATTGACCGTGGGAACGCGAGCATAGAGATTTCGAATATTGTCGGCGATCTGAATGTTCGATCGACAGGCACTGAACCCGTCCGAGCAGACAATATTACCGGTGCTCTTGAGCTGCGTGCCGACGCCGGCAGCGTTGAAGTCGAGGACTCTCGCGGACCGGTGACGATAGTCGCACAAAAGAATGTCAAGGTCCGCCGTTTCGAGGGTCCAATAGATGCGACATCTCGACAGGGCACCGTCGAGCTGTCCCTTGAGGAACCACCTCAGTTCGATATCGTTGTCCGAACCGAGAAATCAAACGCGAGGATTGCGATTCCCTCACCCAGCATCTTTCGCCTCGATGCAATCTCGGATACCGGACGTATCCGCGTACGCGGTTTCGAGCATCTCGAATTACCTCAGAAGGAGACGCGGACATCCATGAATTATGATCCTGGCATACCTGCTCCGCTGATATCGGTGCGGACGAGAAGCGGCGAGATATCAATCACCTCGTCTGGAAAAGCACTTGCTCGCAGCGAGGGCCGTCACGAATGATCGGAATTATCTTCAAAATGCTGGCTACGCTCACCGCTATTGCAACCACGGTGCTTCTGACCGTCGCGACGGCAAAAAGCGGGCTTATCGTGCTTGGAACGGTCCTCGGACTTATCAAGGCTATCGTGCTCTTTGCGTTCCTCGGCTTGCTTCTGTTTATCGCCTATCTGGTTTGTGAACCTCTCTTAAGACGTTCTAAGTCATAAGGTTACTCGAACCTTGCGCCTCGCAAAAGATTCCGCCTGAAGGCGGTACAACGTACCCAGTGGTTGCTGTCGACAAGACTTACTGTTGACAATAACCAGTGGCTGTGCATAATTACTGTTATGGACTTGCAGACAAGACTACAGGGAATGCGCTCGGCAAAGTTCGTGGGGGTTGCGGCGCTGGCCGATGAGGCTGAGAGGCTTCTGCGAGCAACAGGTGGAATTGCTCAGGAGCGGGGCACTGTATCTGAGATTCCTGATGAGCGAACGGTTCGCTTCTACCTGGGCGAAGGGTTGATAGAGCCGACGGAAGAGCGTCAGGGATCGGCGTCGGTCTATGGTTACCGTCACCTGCTGCAATTGCTCGTGGTCAAGAAACTGCAAGCAGAGCATCTCGCGATCAAAAAGATTCGCGAGCTGGTGACGGGACTCAACAATAGTGAGCTTGAATCGCTCCTGGGCGAAAGTCACTCTGGGCGTCTATCGCGCGGAGATCCGATGAACTATCTTCAGAGCCTGCTTGTTAACCCAGCGCCGCGAAGCGAGGTTCATTTCGACGCGCAAACTAAGTCATTCCATCGCACCGCCGATGATGTCCGGTATGGCCGATCCCTTGTTCCTGCCGGACGTGACAACACACTGGGAACGAATTGAGATTGCGGATGGTCTCGAACTGCACGTTCGTGATGATTATAAGGTTCCAGTTGCCGGCCGTGATCATAAGAGATTGGTCGGATGGGATCCTGAATGCGCTGCAGAATTTCGGTAAGAAGCCGGGAAAGAAAGAGGGGAAATAGAATGATTTCAAAGACACCGAAAGTGGAAATGCTGCTTCAGAAGACGAAGCTTGTTGCCGGGGTAGATAAGACAGTTGACCTGCTGCTGAGGATTACACCGCCTGAAGCTGAGATGAACGCGAGACCGCAACTGAACATTGGCATAGTCCTCGATCGTTCTGGTTCGATGGGCGGCGAAAAGATGGCCAATGCCCGCGAAGCCTCACGTTTTTGCATCAATGAGCTGGTGGCGGATGACAAGGTTAGCGTTGTCATTTTTGACGATCGAATCGACGTGCTTGTGCCAAATCAGAGCGCAAAGAACAAGGACGATCTCAAAACGCTGATTGACAAGATCCAGGCCAGGGGCTCGACAGCCCTCCACGAGGCGTGGGTACGAGGCGGGATGGAAGTCAGCCGTGATCTCATCGCGCGCGGAATCAACCGTGTGCTACTCATCACGGATGGACTTGCGAACGTCGGGCTGACAAGCACTGATGAGATTGTATCGCAGGCGCGCGGACTCAATGAGAGAGGGGTAAGCACTTCCACGATCGGGATTGGGGATGATTTCAACGAAGAGCTGCTGGTGCCTATGGCAGAGAGTGCAGGCGGAAATGCATGGCACGCGAAGTCCGGGCTCGACCTGAAGCGGATTTTTGATGTTGAACTGCAGGGACTCGTTGCACAGTTTGCACATAGCGTCTCCCTGGGCCTGATTCCAACCGACGGTGTCGAAGTGGTAGAGATCCTGAACGACTTTGAGGATACCGAGACCGGACGGTACAAGCTGCCGAATCTCCAGGCTGGCAATCCCTTTGAGGTAGTTGCACGGCTCAAGGTGCCCGCACAGGCGGCCGGTACGAAGCTTCGACTTGCCGATGTGAGGCTCGGGTACACGCGTCAGGATGCGACTTCAGGTGAAGTCGTCAAAGAATTCCTGGAGGTCGAGTTTGCTCACGCAGACGAGGTTGAGGGTCTTCCGTCGAACCCGGACGTGGTTGCGGCAGTCGAGCTACTGAATAATGCAAGAGCACGTCGCGAAGCCGTGCGGTGCATGGATGCTGGACAGTTCGAGGAAGCACGAGGAATCATGGTAGCCCGAATGGTTGCCACCGAGGCCGCGCGCAAAAGCGCCCCGGATTCATCTGAACTTGCGGAGGAAGTGTCAGCCTTTCAATTTCTCGCCGACGCTGTCGGCGACGTTGAATCCCGGAAAAAAAGCCGCAAGCAAATGCGTTACGACGCCTACTCCCGGCAACGGAACTCCAGAAAACCTTAAGCAATAAATGGCATGTAGTACCGCCTTCAGGCGGTACTACATGCCAAATCCAATCCTGCATTCCCTGCGTAAATACTTCCGAGGGAAACATGCGGGTCAACGACTATCAGTTCGAGACCAGGTGGGAGGTTCGTGCACCGCGCGAAGTGATCTACGAGATTCTTCGTGAGGGAAAGGATTTTCCAAAGTGGTGGCCCGAAGTCTATCTTGACGCAAAGTATGTTCCTGCCGGTCTACCTGACAATTTGCACGACCGCGTCGAGCTATTGACGAAAGGATGGCTCCCCTACAAACTTAGATGGACTGCTGAGGTAACTCGTTTGGCGCCACCTGAAAGGATAGAAATAAGTGCTTCCGGAGATTTTGATGGCCGCGGCATCTGGCAGCTGGAGGCGGCGGGCGATCTAACAAGGATCACTTTTGACTGGCGTGTCCGAGCTGACAAGCCTCTCCTGCGCACTCTTTTCGTTTGTTCTCAAACCACTCTTCAAATGGAATCATCATTGGGCAATGTCGACCGGTCTACCCCGACTAAGAGCAGAGGCGAGCCGGCGGCTGGCGGTGCAGCACACAGAACAACAAGCGACGTTTCTCAACGTGGAGGAAGGAATATGAGAAAGCTGAAGGTTTCAGTTATTGGACTGCTGCTTGTAGTTGCGCTTTCTGCAGCAGCGGTTGCACAGACGAAATCACTATTTGAAAGACTCGGCGGTAAGAAGGCGATTGTCGCAGTCGTCGACGAGTTCGCCGCGCGTTGTCTCGCCGACGATCGAATCAACAAGAAGTTCGCAAAGAGCGATCCGGGCCGCCTGAAGGCGATGCTTGTGGATCAAATCTGCGCCGCAAGCGGAGGTCCCTGCAAGTACAATGGCCGCGATATGAAGACCACGCACACAAATATGGGTGTGACCGATGGTGAGTTTAGTGCGCTTGTCGAGAACCTGGTGGGCGCCCTCGACAAGTTCAAAGTACAGACCGCCGAGAAGGCTGAGCTTCTCGGACTGCTTGGGCCAATGAAGACCGACATAGTTGAAGTCAAGTCGACAGCAACCGGGACCGCGCTTCCATCAACGTTCAAACCCGCTCCCGCAAAGAAAAAGACTGGATATTAGAAGAAGAAGTGCTGAGTGCTGAGTGCTGAGTGCTGAGTATGGGGTTTGAGTTCAAGCTTTAGCTTGGGGTTGCATTCTGAGGCCTTATTGCCTCAGAATGCAACCCCAAGCTAAAGCTTGAACTCAAACCCCACTCAGCACTCAGCACTCACAACGCGGAACGTCACCCACCCTCCGACAGCGATCATAACAATTCCAGCCACGAGCGTGATCGCAAACAAGACACGATTCATGCGGTACGGTGCTGGCATTTGCGTGCTATCGACCCAGAGCATCGCGAGACACCAGAAGCCGCATCCCAGGACGCCACTGAAGGGTGAGATGATGCTGGCGAGTGTTACCGTCTTCCAACCCGTCCATAACAGAGCCAGACCGCCGAGTCCCGAGTAGAGCACAACGATCAGCCTGAGCTTGTCATGCCTCCAGGTGCGATTTGGCCATATCGCCTTCAGCGGCTCATAAGCGGTGTGGGTGTAAAGTTCGAACGCAGCGTAGAGCACGCCAAAGATGGCAAAGAATATTCCGGCCTTGTAGATAACGACCAACTGAGGATGTATCACTGCGAGGAACTGTGCCTGCTGGCTGTACAGGTCCGAATCCGTAGGCACCTGCATTTGAGGATGGAGTACGGCAGCTCCGAGAATCATAAAGCAACAGGTCATCAGCGCGACTGTTCCGAACGAGAATGCGCAATCGAACTGCGGCGCCCGAAGCCAGGCTTTACCCCGTTCGATGACACTCTTCTCAAGCGACAATCTCGAAGGGCCGCCATCCGTTATGCCAGCGAGCCCCCAACCCTTCTCGCGCAGAAAGCCTACATATCCCACATAGTCCTGGACGCCTCCTCCGACGGCGCCCATCAGAGTCGCCAGTTCGAGACTGAGTGGTCTTCGTGCCACCTCCGGGTATTGAGTACTCACCCACGATGGAAGCTCGGGGAGTTGAGGCGCAATTGCTCCCCAGGCAACGGCGCCCCAGTCAGGGCGCACGACCACAACAGCTATGAGGATAAGAATTACTTTCAACGCCAGGATGATCGCTGATACACGCTCGACGGCGCCGTAGGTCTGAACAAGACTGAGCGACATAGCGACGACGATCATGACGGTCGCCCAGAGTGGACGTCCCCAGCCTGACCCCTTTCCCAATCCGGTGACCCACATTAGAAGGTTGCCAATTGCGTCGGCAAGCGCCGCGATCCACAACGGAAACGAGAGGACTGCAACCAGACCGATCACCCAGGGAACCCATGCGCGCGGACCGGGAAGTCGCGTCCACGCCTGCATCGGATGCTCACCGGTAAGCACAAGGTGGCGCGCACCCGTATAGACCTGGACGCCCTTGAAGAGCACCGTTATGACTGCAACCCAGAGCAATCCATAGCCGAAAATCGCACCGACGCGTGGCGCAAAGATCGTTTCGCCCGTTCCCACGGTAACTGACGCGATGATCACACCAGGGCCGAAAATCCGAAGCACGTGCCACCACGAACCGGTCAGCGCATTCGGAAGAGGCGGGTAGTCCAGCTTTTGGTTCATAGAAGAGAAGAGGACGGTAGGTAATGCTCTAAGAACTGCGCTCGATCTTTGTCCAGACTCCGCCCGCCCTGGCACTTCGAGTGATTGCATCGACTACGCGATTGGACTCGAGGCCATCCTCAAAGGTCGGGAAATCGACTTTCGTGCGATCGGCTTCGACTGAATGCCCTTCAGAAATGAAGGAGTAAATGTTGCGCATCAGGTTGCGAAAGGCGTCAGCCCACGCTTCGCCGTGCCCTCCAGGCAGCGCCGCATAGTGCCGGATTGAGGGATCGAGCAACGAAGGATCCTTCAGAAAGATGCCATTGGGCTCGCGCCGGCGCCCGAGCCACATCTCGTTCGGACGCTCCTGCCTCCATTCGATCGACGCGTCGCGACCATTCACTTCAAGTACGAGACCATTCTTGTGACCCGCACTCACCTGTGAAACCGAAAATGTACCCCTGGCTCCATTCTCAAATCTGAGGAGCACGCTTGCGAAGTCTTCAGTTTCGACCTTGTAGTTTTCATACGTCTCTTTTCCGCTCGCCGCGGCAAATGCTTCCCGCGAACCGGTTGGCTTCTGCCGCTCGGAAAAAACGGTCGTATATTCTGCAAGTACCTCAGAGATTCGTGACCCGATAACGTAGCCGGTCAAGTCGCACCAGTGCGAGCCAATGTCGGCAACGGCGCGCGAATCACCGCCTTCTTTCTCGAGCCGCCACGAGTAATCATTCGAGTAAAGCAACCAATCCTGAAGATATGCCCCGTGCACAAAGTGGACCTGACCGAGATCACCCCGGGCAATCATGACGCGAGCCTGTTGCACGAGCGGGTTGTAGCGATAGTTGAAGGTCACAGCGTGAACAATGCCTTTTTTGCGCGCCGCCTCGAGCATGGTAGCAGCGTCCCGGGCATTGAGTGCCAGCGGTTTGTCAGCGATTACATGTTTGCCGCGTTCAATTGCGGCCATCGTCACAGGAAGATGAAGATCGTTGGGAGTGCAGTTGTGTATGACTTCGATCTCGGGGTCGTCAAGAAGCTTCTCATAGCTACCATAAGCTTTCGGAATGCTGAGCTGAGACGCTTTTGCTTCGGCGGACTTCTGAGAGCTACCAGCGACTGCTATGACTTCGACGAATCCGAGACGGCGGGCAGCTTCGATGTGGTGCGGTCCGACAAAACCTGCGCCTATGAGTGCAGTCTTCACCGTGCGCATTATGGTCTCTCCTTCTTTTGCGATGGTTTTTCCGGCGACAAGCGCACGGTATCTTCGCCACTAAGTTAGAAGGTGTCAAGACAAAGGGAGGTTTGCGAGGAGGGCAGGTCGTGTCAAAAAAAAGAAGGAGGTTCTTCCGGCTCGGCTTAACGCCTCACCAGAAGCTTAACCTCCTTCGTGAAACGAGGCGATATCCCCTTCCACCTCGCTTCAACTTCTAAAATGGCGCATGCCATTTAACCTGAACAACAGAACGCTGTTACGGTTGAGAGAAGTGTTTCGCCTGCTTCTCCCCACCCAACGAAAGGAATAGTAACGCGGGTCCTCACCGGCGTGAATCCGTACAAGTACTGAATTTTTCGTTAGGAATTAGTAACCAGGAAGGCGCGAATGAGGCTTGTAACTGTAACAGGCTCTTCGTGAATCACCCAGTGTGTCCCATTAGGGATTCGACGGATGGTAACGCTCGGGGACGTACTCTTCCAAACCGTCCAGATTCCCGGTGAGGAGGGCGCCGTCCCGTTCGCCCCAGATAACGAGGGTTGGAACCTTGACCACCAGCTTCTCAAGAAATGGTGGCGGTGTGTCAGGAAAGATCCGCGAGGCGCGATAGTAATTCAGTCCACCTGTCAGTGCGCCAGCCTGCGACCATGCTTTGACATATTCGCGCTGAACGTCCGCAGGAAAGACTCCAGGCGCGGAGGCAGTATCAAAGATCATTCTCTTGAGGCGCGCAAACTCATTTTCTGAAAGTCGTGATTCGGCTTCCGGCATCTTGAACTTGTGAATGTAACTACTCGCTTTCTGTTGCTCAGGATTGAGCGCGAGCTCGCGCATGAAGATGGCCGGGTGCGGTGCATTGATGATGATCAGCTTTTCGACACTGGCGGGATGTGCAATTGCAAATGCCCAGGCAACAACACCGCCCCAATCGTGTCCTACAATCGTGGCTCTTCCGTCAGCGCTGTAGTGATCTATGAGACCCTTTACATCGCCGACATGGCTGGAGACAGCATAGTCTTCGACGCCTGCCGGTTTGTCGCTGAGGTTGTAGCCGCGCAGGTCGGGGGCGACTACGGTGAAATCATTTTCGAAGGCCGGCATCAGATTGCGCCATTCATACCAGAACTCCGGAAACCCATGCAGAAAAAGCATGAGGCTTCCCTTCCCGCCCGATACGCAGTGCAGATTCAATCCGTTTGTGCTGATCGTTTCGTGTCGGATCAGATACCTGCCTTATCCCACCGTTTGATTACATCCGAGATCAGATCGGCCACCTTATCACTGACCTTGCCGAAGTATTCATCTGCCTTTTTCTGATCGAACCGCGGATATCCTTCACCGGCTTTGTAGAGTCCGATCGACGAAGGAAAGGGAGCTGCGGACCACGTTCCCGGCGGAGGATAAGCAAGCGGATGTTCCTTGTCATAACGCTTCGGGTGAACGAGTGTTGGGTCAATTGCCTGAATCAACGCAGTCTCATTCCAGCCTGCGTGCCCACCATCTTCGCCGAATACTTCGCGAGTCACATCGGAACAATAGGACCACCAGTTGACAACCAGGGTCCGAACGCGTTTCTCCGCTGCGACCTCTGATGCGACGGCCGAGAGGACGGCCGTTTGCGGACCTCCGTGACCGTTAATGATGATGATGTTGCGAAACCCGTTTTTCACCAGACCTAACATCACGTCTTTGATGAAAGGACGATAGGCAGCTTCTGAAATCTGCATCGCGCCAGGATATGCTTCAAGACTCCCTGTCATTCCATAGGGAAGCGTGGGAGCGATCATCCCATTCACGCGCGCGACAATCTTGCGGGCGATGGCCGCCGGCGCAGTGTTGTCTGCACCGTTATTCGCAACTCCATGCGGTTCGAGGGTGCCTGTGGGCAGAAGAACAGTTTGGATCTTTGACGGTACAACCTCACGGAACTCCATCCAGTTTATTCGGTCCATCTCGCGCGTACTCACGATGTCCGCGGGCTGCTGCGGGAAGGAAGCAAGGGAGAGCAACGTGGCCAGAGCAATCTGAGTGAAGTCCATTGTTTCCTATTCTCCGCGGTGGTTCTGGAAATGTGTAAACGAGACGGTGGCGGACACTCTAAACGAATACATCAGGTCAATTCAACAAGTTTTGCTTTCAACCACAAGCTAAAGCTTGAACTCAAACCTGTGACGATCAGTCTACCAGACAAACTTCACTTCTAAGTTACTCGATCACGAGAGGTGAGATAGCCGAACGGTGTGATTGCCTCGCCTCCGAGAAAGTCTGCTCCAAGTGCCACAGACCAATGATCTCCAAACGTGCGCACTACCCGAGGCCGAACCATATACTGCCTGATATTCAAGCCTGTAAGCACAAAAAGCTCCGGTCGCAGCTTTTCGCGAAAGAAGCTTGTGCGTACATATACCGAAGCGAGATGACTGTAGCGGGGGAAAAGCAGATCCGCCTGCGGTGCAGATGCAAACTGGAGGAAGTATTGGCCACTCATTGAAACCCATTCGGCAGGCGAATAATCAAGCCCGACCACACTCGAGAACTGCCCGTGCTTTTCTATCCCGGATGGAACGCGCGTCGAGGCAACCGGCTTGTTGATATTCCAACCAGCTTCCATCCGCAGCACCACGGGTCCGAAGTTGTTCGTACCAGTGATTCCAAAAACTTCCTTGCGATCATACTGCGGGCTGAACTCAAGCGTCGGTTGCGGCGTGCTGTTATCAATGCCTGAAAGGTAGTTTGAAGCAATATCCTCCCAACCATAAAAGTAGTTCGCAGTAACGTCCCAGGCTCCGATACTCCGCCGATAGCGCGCTCCAGCCTGACTCGAACCGAGGTTAAACGGCGGCCGAATTGTCGGCGCTACGTTGAGCGGAAAGGAAAGCAAAGGATCGCCTACAGCCGCGCCTATAAGTCCTAGTCCGTATGACGGTCCAAGCGCGAACTCATCATCGCCAACGGGCACACGACCCGGTGCGAAGTATGGTACCCAGACAAGCTGAAGCGAGCCACCAGCCGCTGGAATGTCTATCCTCGCGGCCCATAGAGGACGTCGCGAATCAAGAAAATCTTCCAGAATGAACTCGCGGTAGTCCAGCGGATTGATAACGTCGAGGACTCGCAGGCCATCTGCTTCGCCCCAGACAATCTGTTGCAACCCGAGTCGAACGTCGACTCCTTTGATTTTGCCGTCGACATAGGCCTGACGCGGATCAAACCAGAGATTGTCAGGATATCCGAGCCGGTCAACCGGGTCGTAGTGTGCCAGCCCTTCGAGCGTAACTTTCCAGTTGTCGTTGATCTTGACGTCAGTCCGCGCAGTGAATGTCGATCGCGACATCTGGAAGGTGTGGGGTTGGACAAGACGGAATCCAGTTCGGTTGCGAAGAGTAAAACTCCATTCCCAGCGTGGCGATGAGTTGGCGCTTGCGGATTGTTGATTCGCAGACTCATCCGCAACCGTTTCCGGCAAAGCCGGAAACTCAGGATTCCTGGCTTTGGGCAGTAGCGACGACACAAAGAGCGAGGACAGCCACGCCGATTACCTGACTTGCTCGCAACTCTTGCTATCCTCGATTAGCCTCGGGAGCGCCAGGCTGGAGCCTGGCGCTCCCAGGTTACTACTGGGAACCATCCGGACAGGGATATGGAACACATGCTGCGCCGCACCTGTAGTAGCCATCCGGGCAGCCACTCTCATCGGGCGAGTCCGGCTCGAAATCATCGCTTAATGATGCAGCAGCGGCACGCGCAACCCCACTTTCCGGTGCGGCAGTCTTCTGCAAACGCGAGGATTCGTATCTTTCGCGAATGCTCTTCTCGACCTGACTCAGCGTGGCAATAAGTTCGTCGAGCCTTTCAGTTCGTCGCTTTGGTACGCTTTGGCTCCAGACAATAGCGGACACTTCCCATTGCGATCGCGTCAAGCAAGGTTCTGAGCTCCGTGTACTTCTGATAAAACTCCTTTTCGGGCATAAATGTGTTTCTCCTCTTACTTGAAATTGTCGATCATGCTGATCTCACGCGTGTTCGAATGCTTTGAGTATGCTAGAGACCTGTTATCACGCGACCACATGATCCCTGTGAGATAGCTTTTGGCTTCATTCCGGAGCAGATCCGCTGCCGGACCTCCCGACACCGGTGCAATGTTCAAATGATCAACGCCGGTGCTGCTCGTCACATAAGCCACAAGCCGGCCGTCACGCGAAAGTGAGGGGCTAAAATTATAAACGTTGTCGACCTCCGCAACTCTTCGCCTCGATCCATTTACGATGGACACGCGTTCAAGAACAATCGGTTGGGGAGGTGCGCCCAGGTGTTTTGCAATCGCGCCAGTGGAGATAATCAGTTCCTTGTCGTCGCTGGACCATCCGAGAAGGCGCACTGATTGTCATGTCGACAAGCAAAGGGTCGACAAGCAAAGACGCCTTACCCTCTTCGGCGATCCACAAGGCTGAACTGAACTTCCCGGCCTTTCTGATTCCAAACGTCAGAAAGGCGACTCGCTTTCCGTCGCGTGACCAGAAAGGCGACGTGCCTCCGGGCTCTGCCTCCGTAAGTTGAGCTATTACTCTTTCAGATTTTCCGTCCGGTGTTACTGCCCACAAAGCAAGACCTTCACTGAAGACGATCTCTTCTCCTGAGGGCGACCAATCAAAGTCGCGGTTGACGATAAGGCTGTAAGGCAAGCGCAGGCTTCCACCGTGGAGCACACTTTTTGAAGAAACCTGAATCGGCTTTCCCGACCCGGGCGCCGAACACCACAAATAGTGTTTTCCGCCGGGTGCAGGCCTCAAGAATGCGACGATTGGCCTGGATGGCGACCAGCGCGGCGAGAATCCATCCGGGGCCAGCAACGTGGGTCTTCCGAGCCCGGTTAACATTCGGCTGAATATTCCAAAGCTGGAGCGATCGCTTTCGATGCTCTTCGCCTTCGTCCCCTGATAGGCGATCTGAGTGCTGTCGTAACTGAAATCGGGCCAGAGCTCAATTCCGACATCTGAGGTGAGTTGTGTGAGTCTCTCGTGTTTCGCGATCGACTGAAAGCACATCGGCTTCATCTTTGGTCGTCGAGTAAAGAATCCTGGTACCGTCTCTGGAAATGTCGTTTACGATGCAATCCGCGTCGAGAAGTACAAGACGCACAGGCGGACGGCCATTTAGAAACCCAACGTAAGGCTGAGAAATGTCATCGCGGATGGAATTGTATATTATCCGCTTCCCGTCTGGATGCCAGACGGGATTGCTGTCCGAGGCTGTGTCGTCCGTCACGCGGTTGGCTTGTTTTTGACTGCGCGAGTAGATCCAGATATCGCGCTGGCCATTCCTGGCATCGACGTAAGCCACTCGATCTTCATCCTTAGAGACGGCGAAATCGCGCGCCATTCCACGGTTTTCCGGAAACTCGAGGACTGGCTCTGTCGCACCGGTATCAAGGTCGACGAGCCTGAGCGAGTTGTTGTGATCGTAGTAGATTCTCTTACCGTCATCCGACCAGAAAACAAGCGTGTTACTTCCTCGTTCCAGAGAATGCCGCAAAACCGGCGCGCCTCCGATCTCGTCAACGGCCCAGATGCCATCCTGTCCATCACGGTTGGAGACGAATGCGATGCTTTCACCGTCTGGTGAGTAGACCGGCGAACGATCGTTGGCTGCACCCTGAGTTGCAGAATGAAGCTCCGCGGCGCCACCACTTACAAGTTTTCTCCACAGATCGGTGTTACCTCCGGAAACTTTGGAGAAGACGATTCGCCTTCCGTCAGGCGAGAATCGAGCGAAGGTGGCAGCAACGTCGCCGACATCGCTCTTCCACGAAATGAGCGGCGTCGGCCGAAGCTGGCTCGGGTCAAATGCTCCTTCACGGAAGCGTCTCCATAGGAAGAACGCAACAATCATCGCGCCGATCACGAGCGCAATGAGAGCAAGTGAACGCCACGTCTTCAGCGGAACCTGTTTCAGCGTATCTTCGCGTGTATGGAAGCGTGAATCGCTATGTCCCGTCGTGGCTGCAGTGATCACTCCACTGAGGTCATAGCCCTTATCTCTGACAATCTTCCAGAGCTCGCTTTAACTTCGCCGATTCCCTGGTATCGGTCGATCGGCTTTTTGGCCAGACACCTGAGCACGATCTTCTCGAGGCCTTCGTCGACATCAGGAACCATTTCGCCGGCGATGAGGAGTGTCGTGAAGCACCGCGTGCATGATCTCGACCTGACCGGCCCCCGTGAAAGGCCGCACGCCGGTGAGCATCTCATACATCAGGATTCCGAAGGCAAAAACGTCAGAACGCGCATCGAGCTGCCTCGCGCGAACCTGTTCGGGTGACATATACGAAACGGTTCCAATCACCGTGGCCTCAGTAGTCACCGATTGCATCACCGTGGCACTGTCACTTTCGGGGTTTTCAGCGGCGCGCAAACGCTTCGCCAGACCGAAGTCGAGAATCATTGCCATACCACGGGGATTGATGATGACGTTTGAGGGTTTCAGATCACGATGAATGATGCCGCTGTGATGCGCCTCTTCAAGCGCATCAGCAATCTGAAGGGAAATCTTGAGTGCCGGTTCGATTTCGAGACGCGATCCTGAAATCATCTGGTGCAGCGTCGGACCGTCGACGTACTCCATGACGATGAACGGACAGCCGTTCTCTTCACCTACTTCAAAGATTGTACAGATGTTTGGATGCTGAAGACGCGAAGCGGCGTGCGCTTCGCGGAGAAAGCGCTGCCTGTCCCTTGGCGTCTTCGATGACGGCCGCGGTCGGTATCTTGATTGCGACTATGCGTCCGAGAGTGGTGTCGACGGCCTTGTAAACTTCACCCATTCCGCCATTAGCAATGAGCTCACTGATACGGTAATGAGAGATTGTAGAGCCGGGGGCGAGGCTTCTCATTTCGGCGTGGTCCGTTAAGGAAGTTTAGCACTGACACAATTCAAACGCTATTTTTGCAACACATCTGGGAGCGCCAGAGCTGAAGCCGGCGCTGACGGCCCGGCCATGGGAACGCCGGCCTCCGGCCGGCGATGGGTGCAACGCCACGAATGAATGAGCAATTCCACGGCCCCGCATGGGTCACATAATGGATTCTGTTGGCCTTATCTACCACCCACTCGCCGGCTCGAAACTGTCTTTCCCAGGTCCCGGGCGGCCGGCTATGCTTCGACGCCACTCGGCGTGCAAATGCCAAATGACGCTGAAGTAGTCTAACTCGAGACGCCTGGCGCTCCCAGGCCGCCGTCACTTGAGTTTCGAAAGGAACTGTTTGCGGAACTTCGATACTTTCGGAGAGATGACTACAGTGCAATATCCCTGGTTCGGATTTCTTTCAAAATAACGCTGGTGATACTCCTCGGCGGGATAGAAAACATCGAGAGGCGTGACCTCGGTTACGATCGGATCTTTCCAGATATCACTTCGTGCAATCTCACTGATCACTTCCTCTGCAATCTGCTTCTGGGCTGGAGAATGATAGAAAATTGCGGACCTGTATTGTGTCCCGATGTCGTTTCCCTGACGGTTAAGCGTCGTCGGATCGTGAATGGTGAAAAAGACTTCGACCAGCTCCCGATAAGAAATGACATCCGGGTTGAACGTGATCTGAATGACCTCGGCGTGACCTGTCGCTCCGGTACAAACCGCCTCATAGCTCGGATCAGGGATGCGACCGCCCGCATAGCCTGAAACAACGCTCTCGACTCCACGCAAATCGTTGTAGACGGCCTCCAGGCACCAGAAACATCCTCCAGCAAGTGTTGCAACTTCAGACATAGCTTTTGTACGTTGTACCGCCTTCAGGCGGAATCTTCACGCCTTTCCTCACCCAATATCAAGGCACTCCGCCCCGGCACAGTTACTAGACCGCTACTCACTTCACTGACTTTGGCGTTAACCGGCCGCACATCTGCTCGCAGATGATCTGCAAACACCTTCCACCTGCCCTCAGGGATCTTCAATTCTTTTGCGCGAGGCTGGCTATTCAACAGAACCACAGCGCGGCTCCAGCTGTCCTCTCCCTCGATGTCTTCGATCTGAAATCCCAGACAGCCAAACGGAAGCTCGACTCCGAGACCATCATCGAGAAACCTGATCGCTTTGCGAACAGCGTCGCCACTTCCAATCCTGAAGAGAGGATGAGCAAGCCGGAGTTTGATCAAACCAGAATAATACTGATAAACGTCAGCATTGCTGGCCTTGTCGCGCCATCGAATCATGTCGACGGAATCGGGTTTATCAAAGCTGTTGTGATCCCAACCTCTCGTCCTGAGGAACTCCTGCCCGGCTTCGATAAAGGGTATCCCTTGTGAAGTAAACACGACCGCAGCGGCAAGCTTGTCCATGGCCCTGCGATCTGCATCGGTAATCAATGCATTGTCGATCGTGCTCATTACAAGCCGGTCCCAGAGAGTATGATTGTCATGGCACTGGACATAGTTGATCGACTCCTGCGGAACATCAGCAAAATCGTCTATCGAGCCGAGAATCCCCATCTTGACGATTGGCACATTGGTGCCACTTTGCACAAAACCTGTCGCTCTCGCATCAAAGACGTTGCCTTTGACTGCATCACGAATGTGATCGTTGAACACTGACCAGCCCCGCCCGCGCTGGGCGCCTTTGCTCGTAACGGTAATCGGCGTGCTTCCGCCTGCCCAGGGTTCGCCGTAGATCAAAACCTGTGAATCGATTTCACGCAGCTCTTTGACGGCTTGATCCAGAGTGAGCATATCGATCAGCCCCATGAAGATCAAATCGGAACCCGTCTACCTTGTACTCAGTCATCCAGTATTTCAACGAGTCGATAATGAACCGGCGCGCCATTGGGGCTTCGCTTCTGAATTCGTTACCGACTCCTGAACCGTTCCAATAACTTCCGTCTCGCTTAAGCCGGTAATAGTATCCCGGCACCAGACCTTCAAAGCTGTAAACACGATGCTTGGCGATCGATTCGACTGTGTGATTGAAAACTACATCGAGCGTCACCCTGATACCACGCAGGTGCAGTGCGTCAATCATCCTTTTTACTTCGGTGACTCGCCGTGCATCGAAACGCTCAGTCGCGTACCAGCCGTCGGGCGTATTGAAATGGACTGAATCATAGCCCCAGCCATATCGATCATTGGACTCGTCGTTCTGAAACTCGGCGATCGGCAAGAGCTGCACGACATTGACGCCGAGCTCGCTCAGATGATCGATTCCTGTCGTGATGTCCGGGCGCCCTGTAAGATGAGTACCGGTCTCCATCAAAGCAAGGTATTTGCCGCGACGCTGGATACCACAATCCGGATCGATCGTAAAATCGCGGATGTGCATCTCGTAAATGACCGCATCCGAAACGACAAAAGCAGGACGATCTGCCATCGGAGTCTCGTCGTGAACGACGATCCCGCGGCCATCATACGCAGTCACTGCGCGCGCGTACGGATCGATTAACTCACGGCTGGCATCAAAGCGCGGATCGTGTCCTTCGGCACTGTAGGTGTAATACGCACCGCGCCAGTCGCCAAGCAGCGTCTTACTCCAGCTGCCGTCACGGCGGCGTGACATTATAAGAAGTGAAGGCTTCCCGCCCGTCGGTGCGTCGTAAACACGCAGCGTCACCCGGCTTGCTGTTGGTGCCCAAACCTGAAAGGTAGTTTGTTGTGGTGAATAGATCGCGCCGAGTGGTTCTGTCGACACCACCGAATCGGCGGGATGTGAGAGTTGCGCTCCATCAGCACTCAGCGCTGACGATTCCAGGGCCTGTGTCATTGACCGCTAATCTCGCCTTCCTCTGTTGCTTGTACTTGCACTGTCGACCTTCCCCGCGGGTCGCGTCCGTATGTTTCGGTTAACTCTTTGAGCCGGATTCGCACGCCGGAATTCAACTGTTCCCGGCGGTATCGCCACGACCAGTTGCCGCTCTCGCGTGCCGGAACGTTCATTCGAGCTTCACTCCCAAGACCGAGCACGTCCTGGAGCGGGAAGATGGCCACTCTCGCTACCGAAGCCATTCCCAGACGGATCAGATCCCAGTGAATCTCACCACCGTCAGTACCCAGATATCGCAGCACAAACTCGCGCTCTTTCTTCACCTGATCGCTGGATCGGGTTGAATCGCCTGCTCCCGCGCTTCTGAACCATCCGACAGTTGTGTCGTTGTCGTGAGTGCCGGTGTAGACCACACAGTTAGGAGGATAGTTATACGGCTTGAAGCTGTCGGACTGATCGTCATTTCCAAATGCGAATTGAAGAATCCGCATTCCAGGGAAACCAAACTGATCGCGGAGCTCTTCGACCTCTTTGGTGATATGACCGAGGTCTTCAGCAATTATGGGAATGTCGCCAAGCGCGGCTTTGACAGATTTGAAAAACTCCGGACCGGGCCCGGATTCCCACTTACCGTTGACGGCCGTCTCCTCGCGTCCCGGTACGGCCCAGTACTTCTCGAATCCGCGAAAATGGTCGAGCCGGATAACATCGAAAAGCTGCAATGTTGATCTCAGTCGTTCGATCCACCATCCGAACCCATTCTTTGCCATCACATCCCAGCGATAAAGCGGATTTCCCCAGAGCTGCCCGGTCTCGCTGAAATAATCAGGCGGAACACCGGCGACCTTCTTAGGCCGCCCCTTCGCATCCAGATGAAAGAGGTTCGGGTTTGCCCACACATCGGTGCTGTCGTGCGCAACAAAAATCGGTATATCGCCAATGATCCGAACTCCTCGCTCATTCGCATAGTGTGCAAGCTGTAACCACTGCCTGAAGAAAATCCATTGAAAGAACTTGTGTGCACGTATCTCTCTCGCGTGATTCTCGGCCCAGTAGTAGAGGGCTTTCTCTTCGCGCGCGCGGAGGTGCTTGTCCCACTTTGTCCATTCGTTGCCGTCGTGTCCATCCTTGATCGATCGAAAAAACGCGTAATCATCAAGCCACGCGCGGGCAGCCTCGCAGAAGCTCTCAAATTCGGCGCGTTTGTTCGTCAGATGATCGCGCCTCAAAAGTCTCAAACGCCTGCCATAGATGAGTATTCTTGAACTCAATTACTCGACCGTAATCGACATGATCGTCCGAAAAGCTTTCCGCGTGTTCGAGAGCCCGGATGTCGAGCAATCCATCGGCCGCGAGCTGTTCAAGACTGGTTAGAATCGGGTTGCCTGCGAAAGCGGAAAAGCACTGATATGGCGAATCACCGTAACCGGTTGGACCCAGGGGCAGCATCTGCCAGAAGCTCTGACCCGTTTCAGCAAGGAAATCTACGAAGGCATACGCATCCCTTCCCAGATCGCCAATCCCAAATCGTCCGGGAAGAGACGTCGGGTGAAGAAGGATTCCACTCATTCTTGATGTAGACACAGTGAGGGGGATTCTAGCACGAGCCACCTGCCTGTGCGTAAGGCTGAGCATGTTGCGATGGCGCATAAAGGTTTCGAATTCAAGCTTTAGCTGGCTGTCAGGGCAGCTCAGCTTGACTGAGTGTACGCAGATCGGGTCTAATGTTTGCTTACTTGTTTACGATTTGCCGGAGGGGAGGTGATTCTGAATGGCTGAAGTGCGACTGGGCGATGGAGAATCGCTCGAAAGCGCTCTGCGCCGCTTTAAGCGGAAAGTCCAGCAGGAAGATATTATCCGCGAAGTGAAGCGACATGCATTCTTTGTCCCTCCGGGAGAGAAGCGCCGGCTGAAATCGGCTCTTGCCCGCAAACGCAACCGCAAGCGTTTCCGACGAGTCATAGAAACAAACTAAGATCTGAAACAGAACCGGCCGGGTATCCCCCGGCCGGTTCTGCTTTTTGAGGATGAGTGTTTGAGGCTGAGCGTGCCCGTGTCAGTAGCCCGACCGTGAGGGAGGGCTTGCGACACGCGAGGCCGGCTGGAAGCCCTCCCTCACGGTCGGGCTACTGCACGGATCCAGGTGTGGAGATAGAAAGGTATTTGCAACGATTCCGCCTGAAGGCGGTACTACATGCCTCCGCTATCTCTCGGGTAAGGTGGAAGGAATACCTTGCGACGGGCACATAGCGGCCCTCTTTTGTGAGGCCTTCGAGTATCAGCAGATAGTCGCCAGGAGTAAATAGATTGGTACTAAGGTTGATCTCCAGCGCGTTCCTCGATCGAGCGTGAAGATTGCCTGCTCGCCAGACCTGCCGATTTTCCGATGTCTGAAGTGTCGCGCGGTAGGATTGCAGGTTAGGGTCCGGCTCGAGTTCCAGCGAAAGGATGATGCGCGGTGCTGACCGCGGCAACGCAATTCGATTGACGGGCCGCCCGGCATCCCCGCTCCTCACTGTGTTCAGGATAAAGACTGGCGCGGCGATTCGTGGTGGCTTCAGTTTCTCGAGCTCGTCTGCGAGACGCATCCGCTCCTGGCTTTCACGTTCGAGCTGAGCTTCGAGCTGCCGACGCTGCTCGGCCGATTGTCGCTGCGACTCATCTATCTCACGCGCCAGACGTTCGGAGGTCTGCTGACTCTGTTCGTAGCGGCGCTGCAATTCGCCTCTTTCTCTGATCCAGAGCGCTGCAGGCAATGCAGCCAGCAACAGCATCGCTCCGATCAGAGCCCACTGCCACCCGCCGCGAAACGGCGCCATCCAGGCTGTCCACGTGGACGGACGAGACGGCTCAATCTGAGTATGGATCATGATCGTGCGCAGGGCGACGTGTAGCCTCTTCCGCCGCTACAATCTTCAGTGCACCGCGAAAGTTTTCGGTCGTTTCCAGCCGTTCGAGACACTCCTGGCAATCCACGAAGTGTTCCTCGAATCGCGATGCGCTCTTCTGCACGCAACCGCCCAAGCAGATAGCGATCAGTGATGTTGTGTTCTTCGATGTACTGATGGTCCATATATGCGATGAACTGGCTCGCAAGACCCTCCCACTTATGACTCGGACTATTTCGATCCCTTTGTAAATGAAGTGATGCCGGAAACCTGCAAATCTCACGTTATTAGTGTTTTTCGACCGCTTTTTCATACAATTCCCTGTACCGTTCGCGTGCCCGATGAAGCACGCGATTGAAATGAATGCTCGTCAGACCCAGATCGGTGCAAATACTCTCCTTTTCTTCTTCTGCGATATAGAAACGAAACAGAAGTTGGCGATCCCGATCCGAGCCAAGATCATTGATCACGCGACGAACGAGGTCAGCTTTTTCACGTTGCAACAATTCGTCAAGCTGGCTGGGAGCAAGGCGCGGCAATGACGCGGCGTCTTCGATCCCGGTAAGGTTTCTTTGACGCGCCGCCTTCCGGAAATGATCGATCACCAGATTTCGGGCTATGCTGCAAATAAAACCGGAGAGTTTCTCAGGCTCGCGCAGGTCGCCATGCCGGATCTTTTCCAGCACGATACAGAATGTCTCTTCATAGAGATCATCTGCCTGGCTTGCGTCGCGCGTCTCACGGCGGATGATAAAGGTCACGCCGCGGCTATAACGCTCGACCAACTCGGCTTCAGCCTGCTGGTCGCCAGACAGTATGCGGCTGACCAGATCGGCCCCGCCTGTGGTATCGCTCGCGGCGGTGTCTATCTCCATTCCCCCTGTAAGACAAAAGCTGCCCAGTAATACGGTGCGGCCCAGCGGCTATCTTTCTGGATGGACACCTGCGCTGCACGTAGCGCAGCCGCCGGAGTCATTCCTCCAATAAGCAGGCCGCGATAGAAGCGCTTCATCAATTCGGCTGTGGCCATGTCCGGCACGCGCCACAAACTGGCAACGACTCGCGGTGCACCCGCATACATGAAGCCGCGAGTCAGGCCGAGTAGCCCTTCGCCTTTGATCTCTTTCCCCAGCGCCGTCTGGCATCCGCTAAGTACTACCAGATCCGCTTTGAGCTTCAGATTGTAAACCTCGTGAGCGCGGAGAACTCCGTTCTGCGGCTGACCTTGTTCGTCTACCAGCGAAAAAACGAGGCCTGACAATTCCGGATATTGACTGTTGAGGACTCCGTGCGTAGCGAAGTGTACGATGCGATATTGAGCGAGTTGCTCACTTGTGGCCAATGCGCGGCTAGCTTCGAAATCGAGCGCTTTCAGACTATTCCCGTCTCGCGTCAACGCGATGATCTCTTGAGCCTCCCGACGGGTCGAGCGGAGACGGTCAAATCGTACTGGTTCCGATCCGTTCACCGGTCCCTGAATTGCCGATCGAGTGGCCTGATCCGAGGACGTTTGTCTTCTGGATGTAGCCCGAATGCTCACCCTTACGCGCGGATCGGACGCGTCAAAGACAGGGTCCGCCAGCACAGCGATCTTCCGCGCGGCCGCTGATCTTCCACTCATCTCCTGCCGCAACACAGCCAGGGTTGATGCCGAGGGGAGATTCACGATTTCGTGGCCGGCGATAAGTGGGCCTTTCTTCAGTCCCTGGCAAGGGCAATGCGCTGAATGGCAAGTACTGCAGCGCACCAGTAGCAACGATCAACAGTCGCTTCGTTCCTAATTGTCCTGCTACTGGACCAAGCAACATTCGGCTCAGCGCAGCACGGCTGGCAGTGTTTCCGCTGCTGCCAATGCTAAACGACTCGTAGACGCGCCGGATGGCAACCTCGATTTCAGCGCGTTTTGGCAATTCATAGCTTGCGATTGAAGACGATGTGACTGCCCAAAGATAACTTCGCTCTTTTCCAATCGCGTACTCGAGAAGCAGCGTGTCATTGTCGAGTGCCTGTTGCTGAATCTCTTTCAGTTTGAGTGGGACAGGCTGTGTCAGCGCCGCGTAGCGCGGACTATTGGCGCGAATCTGTGCCTCGACCTCCTGGTACTGTGCGATGAGCGCCTCAATCTCTTTGGTATTGGCGGTTGTCTGCGGTTGGGTGGACCGAGCGCTAAGTTGCTCCTTGAGTGCTCGTTCCCGTTCGAGAAGGGACGCATCCACGCCGCCGCGAATGTCGGCGCCCGCTTCGCTCAGCGATTCGAGAAGCGACCGCGCGATCGAGCGCTCGCTTGTTTCGAGCGCCGCAGCATCGTGCCCTTCGAACGGCGTTTGCTTGTGCAACTGCATCAGGAGATCGATTTGGAATTCGTAGTAGTCCTGCGCCGTAGCGAGATATGTCGCGCGGAACTGCCAGCCAGGGACCCTGCCGCGCAGCGATTCGATCACATCCAGCGCCTCCGCCATTTGATTGCTGGCCAGATCGAGATTTCCGCGACCACGCTCGACGCGAGCGAGTTGGTAGAGCGCCAGACCTTCCGCCCCGCGGTTTCCCGTCGCCCGGCTGAGCGTCAGCGACTCCTTGCAAATGATCGACCGCCTTTTGTGTTTCGCCGAGCGCGAGGTAGACACGGCCAAGCGTTGCGAGGGTGAAGGCCTGATAGTACCGATCGCCCAGGGTCTTCAAAATCTGAAGAGCACGCTCGAAGTAGTCCGATGCATTCCCGTTCTCGCCGCGTGACTCATAAACCAGTCCGATGTTGTGCAACGTTCCCGCCTCGGTACGGCGATCGTTGCTCGTACGGCTCAGCGGGAGAGATTCGTTGTAGTAATCCAGCGCGCGCTGCCGCTCGCCCAACTCGCTCTCGACCAGGCCCAGGTTGTTGAGCGCCGTGGCTAGTCCTTTCACGTCGTTAGTCGAGCGAAGGAGTGGGAGCGCTCGACTGAGGTAATCTTTCGCCTGGCGCAGATCGCCGAGCAGCTTGTAAAGCCCCCCAAGATTACTGAGCGTTGCCGCTTCAAGGTGACGGTCATTTACTTCGCGTATCAGCGGCAATGCCCGACGGAAGTGGTCGAGTGCGTGCCGCGTTTCGCCAAGCGTGCTGTACATCGTACCGATGTCGTTGAGTACCCTGCCTTCGCCGCGACGATCACCGATGGCCTCCCGTAGCGGCACCTCGCGCTGATAGTTATGGAGAGCCTTCGACCTGTCACCCAATGACGAATATGCAAAGGCGAGGGCGTGCATCGTCTCGGCCAGCTCGGCGGTCGCATCACCCGCCCTCCAGAGAGGGATCGCCGCCTCGAACTTCTCGATCGCCTGTCGGCGGGCAGCGATCACCGGCCGTACGAAGAGTCTCATACCTTCGACAAAGAGCGCCTGTGCCGAAACGCACGACTCGTCTTGCAGGGTCGCGACCCGCAACGCAGTAATTCTGACGACATAAGGCACCGCTGCGGCACGCTTATCCGGCGATCTCACCTCGATCCGGTATTCTCCAGCGACAACGCCAATCAAGCGGACGGGCTCGGGACCGTACAGCGCCGTTGGGACTGTCCACTTCGGCCAGCTTTTTGCCATCAGGGCCGAAAGCGGACATCACCAGATCAATGCCGTTTTGCTCAGCTATTACAACAAGGTATTGACCTGCAGCGAGGGTAGTGCGATAGAGGTGCGACTGACCGCCCGCGATCTCGCGTTCGATCGGTTTGCCCCACTCGAGCAGGCGCGACTCAGGAGCTTGCTCCGAGTCGGCAGCAAGCAATGGCACAACGAGCACGTCAACTCAAAAGTGCGACGCAGCGGAACGCTTTTCTCGGAGTCATTACGTTACCTCCTGATGGGTACCGATACTCCGGGGCTGGGAATGTGCGCGTATTATACTCTCGGCGTGATCGCTGCTAAAGCTATCCGCTTTACCGTTATCTCTCCTTTGCACTACTCCAAATATCTGACTGTGGCGCAATTGCAACACTACTTCCTCTTGAAAGCCTCTAACTTCTTTACTTCGTTGTCGGCCCTTTATTTGCTTTAATGCGGCACGAATGGCTCAACAGACTACGATCTCAAGACGTTTTGCGGCGAGTGGGGTCGGGCTTCATTCTGCCTCGCCGGTAAACGTCTCTGTGCATCCCGCTCCGGCTTATACCGGTTACCTTTTCAGGCGAACCGATCTCAATGGATTCGAGATTCCTGCTTCACCCGACAATGTAGCTCACGTGAGTTACGCGACCACGCTTATGAAGTCGGGAGTCATGATCGCGACTGTAGAACATTTGCTTTCGGCTCTGCGTGGATGCGGCGTTGATAATGTCTTCATCGATGTCGATTCGCTCGAGGTTCCGATCCTCGACGGCAGTAGTCTGGGCTGGGTCGAGTTGATCAACGACGCGGGCGTTGTCGAACTCTCTGCTCCTCGGGCACATCTTCGCGTCCTCAAGCGAGTCGAGGTGAGTGAAAAGAACCGTAAAATGTCTATCGAGCCAGCTTCAACCTTTCGAATCTCGTGCGAGATCGAATTCACTCATCCTTTGATCGGCCTTCAAACGCTGGACGTAAGCTTCACGAATGGAAACTATGCCGATCTGATTGCGCCTGCGCGGACGTTTGGTTTTACCGATGAGCTCGAAATGCTGCGCTCAAGCGGTCTTGCTCGAGGTGGCTCGCTGGAGAACGCGATCGCACTCACCAAAGACGGAATCCTTAATTCTGAACCCCTCAGGTTCGCTGACGAGTTCGTACGTCACAAGATTCTCGACATCATCGGCGATCTTGCTCTCTGCGGCCTGCCAATTCAGGGCCACGTGCGTGCCAGCCGTTCAGGGCACGGTCTGCATACAATGCTCCTTTCAACCCTGCTCCGCGATCGCTCTGCATGGGAAGTTACATACTGAGTGGTCAGTGACCAGTGGTTTGAGTTCACGCTTTAGCGTGTTCTTAGCTGCCAACCACAAGCTAAAGCTTGAACTCAAAGCACCGGCCACTGGCCACTGGCCACTACTTCCGTTATGATTCCGCAGCTTATGAAGGCTGACAGTCTTTCTGGTAACTGGAGCGCACGGTTTCATCGGTGCCTGGGTAGTCAAGCGTCTTCTCGCGGAGCGGTCACGTGTTGTGATTTTTGACAACAGCACGGATCCGCGGCGGTTGAGGTCGATTATCGACGAGGACGAGATCGCGCGCGCTAAGTTCGTCGAAGGTGACATCACTGATCCTGACCAGGTATTCCGCGTCATTACCGAGCAATGCTGTGACCCACATCATTCATCTGGCAGGCCTGCAGGTACCCACGTGCCGCGCCAATCCGAGACTGGGCGCAATGGTCAATGTGATTGGCACAATCAACGTTTTCGATGCAGCATTGAAGACGAAGAACCAGGTGCAACAGATCGTCTATGCAAGCTCGGCTGCAGTCTTCGGAAAACCTGAGGATCATGCCGCGAGTGAGCACGAGGCCACGAGCACTACATCGCACTACGGTGCTTTCAAGAGATGCAATGAAGAGAACGCGCGAGTCTACTTTCTTGATAATGGAATTTCGAGCATAGGGTTGCGGCCCTTGACAGTTTACGGTGTGGGACGAGACTTTGGTGTTACTTCAGACCCGACAAAAGCCATGAAAGCAGCCGTGCTTGCGAGACCGTTTCACATTCGATTTGGCGGGCGAACAGATTTTCTTTACGCCGCAGACTGCGCCGATGCATTCATCAATTGCGCCCGAAAGAAGATCGATGGCGCTCACGTCTTCAATTTACATGGAGACACAGTTTCGATTGCAGCGATTGTTTCAGCGATTGAGGACCTTGCACCAGGGGCTCACGGATCGCTAACCTTTGATGATCAGCCGATGGCAATCCCGGATGAGCTTGATGACACGGCATTGCAGAGGCTGTTGGGAGAGGTAAATCACACTCCCTATACGGCTGGCATCAAAGAGACCATGGATCGTTTCGCACTGCTGCGTGATGAAGGACGACTTGATACGAGCGACATCGACACATAATTATGCGAGCACTGGTTCTTTATGACAGTCAGAAGTTCGAGGTCCGCGACGTCGAAGCGCCGCGACCCGGGCCCAACGATGTTCTTGTTCGAACAGACGCGGTGGGTTTGTGCGGCACTGATTTTCACATTTACGGGGGACATGCAAACTATCACACTGATGAGCGCGGCCAACCTGTGCCGCTCACGGTTGCGCCCCAGATCCTTGGACACGAATTCTGCGGGGAGATCGTTGAGGTGGGCCGCAATGTCAGTGACCTTGCCATTGGCGATCGTGTTCTTGTGGACCAGGGAATCAGCTGCTCGAGCCGCAATAAGCCCGTGCTGTGCGAGTACTGCGCTACGGGCAATTCGCACCAGTGTGCAGAATATGAAGAGCACGGGATAACCGGTCTTCAAGGGGCACTGGCTGAGATGGTTGCGGTTCCGGCTCGAAATGCGGTGAAGATATCGAGCGGGATTGCGCCTCATCATGCTGCGTTGTCGGAGCCGCTCGGATGCATCATTCATGCATCAAACGCGGCCGCGAAGGCTCAATCGAGATACCGGTTTGATGGCGAAAACAAGATTCGAAACGTGCTCGTTCTTGGCGCGGGGCCTGCCGGTCTGCTCTTCGTTCAATATTTGCGAAAGGTGGTCGGATTCGAAGGGTTGTTGATGGTAAGTGAACCGAATCCCGGGCGGCGGCGTCTTGCTGAACGCTACGGCGCTACAACAATCGATCCTCGGGCGAACGATGTCGTCTCGAGCGTGAACGAACTTACCGATGGCGAGCGCGTACATTATCTGATTGAGGCGGCGGGCATTGCTTCGACATTCAAAGAGATGCCCGGACTACTGCGCAAACAGGCGACGGTGCT
>CAWEYR010000009.1:0-56969 GCA_963813345.1 uncultured Acidobacteriota bacterium
TGAAGCATGACCCGAAGGATCGGAGAGCCTATGCCACGCATATTTCGCGAGCTGTTCAACGTACTCCCGGTAATCCTCTTTACTATATAAATCTCTGCGTCAGCCGTTATTGCGCAAACAACGGTAAGCGGCGCAGTCCAGGGCTACGTTTACGAAGTTGGGACCAAGACGCCGATTTCGGGCGCCAAAGTCTCAGCTCGGAACAAGGAGACTGGCTATATTCAGGCCACTACCACCGATTTGAACGGGATGTACTTCATCGGACATTCTGCGAGTCGGTGACTATACGATCACGGGTGAGCACCCGAACGATGAGGGTATCCCACTTCGATGGGTCCCGTACAGGTCCGTATCAACTGGATGCAGCCGGTCAATCCGCCGCCCATCGAGTTGAGAAGAATTGGTACACGGCAACAACTCCGACACCGGTGCCGCCACCCGGAACTCCGCCGGTCAGCGCATCTGTCAATAGTTCGGAGGTCCTGGTCAATACAACAAACGCAACCCGCGGGCAGAACTTTGACCGGCGCGTCTTGCTGTCTGTTCCGCTGCCCGGGATCCGCAGCTTTGACGATTTGGCTTTCCTGGCCCCGGGAGTTGCGCCACCGCCGCAGGCTATCGGAGATTGGTCGGACCGGGCCTCGGCCCCGGCGTCGGAACGTCGGGCCAATTCTCCGTCAACGGTCTGCGCAGCCGCGCGAACAATTTCACGATTGACGGCTCAGACAATAACGATGAGGAGATAGGAGTTCGGCGCCAGGGATTCACATCACTCGTGCCACAGCCGATCGAGAGCCTGCAGGAGTACCAGATCACCACGTTGCTGGCGGAGCCTCAGTTTGGCCGCAACATGGCGGCGCAGGTCAACGCGGTTTCCCGTTCGGGAGGCAACGATTTTCACGGGACGCTGTACGGCTTTCTGACCAGCCGCAGTCTCCGGGCGCGCGATCCGTTTGACCTGACCGGTGGACCAGCGAATTTTCCCCTGGTTCGATCAACGGACGGAAGTGCCATCCTGCTCGACAGTAGGCCGCTGGCTCCAGCCAATCCCGTTGGCGAGGAAGACCCATACACGCGAGGGCAATACGGGTTTGTCCTTGGAGGGCCGATCGTCCGAGAAAAGACGCATTTCTTCTTTTCGTTCGAGCATCAGGATATCAACGCCAGTCGAGAGTCTAACTTCGCGGTTCCAAACGTAGCCGAGCGCGGGCTATTTGGCACAGTCAAGCGAACTGGTGAGGTCGGTTTGAAGCGCGAATTCACAAAGTTCGACTCGAACTCTCTTCCCGGCATCAGCACTGTATCCAACATCGAAAGCCGGCAATGCGTTCCTGAGCCTTTACCCATTCCCCAACAACCCGAGAGGGCCTTACAAGGGGAATACTTTCACGCAGGTCCTTCCGGCTGACGCTGACGGCAGCATCTTCTCGATCAGGCTGGATCACGGCTTCAATGCGTGGGGTGGCAGCCACACGCTTGCGGGTCGTTACAACTTCACCGATGATGAGGCCACTCTTCCAGTTACTGGCGATGCACTGTTTTCTTCCATGAACGCTCGTGTTCGAACTCAGAACTTCTCTCTTATCCTCGATAGCAACCTGCCGTTCGGTGCGAGCAACCAGGCGCGGTTTTCTTATGGCAGAACGCGGCTCGCTTTTGACGAGGTCCGAAACTCGTTTCTATCGCCCGCAGGCGCGAACCTCAATCCGAGTGAACGTGAATTCCTGCTCAACGCTCCATTGATCGAGAACATCACTCTGCCGGGCAGGACCAGCGACCTATCGTACGGTCTCGGGAGCAGACTCTCAGTCAATCACGGGGCACCTCGGTCAGGTGAAAGTTTCGGGTTATAGCCCGATTGGCGTGGACGTCTTCAATTTTCCGCAAGGAAGAGCCAACAACACTTTTCAAGTGGCTGATGCGTTCATTTACCGGCTGGGGACGAGGCACAAGCTGACGACTGGCTTTGATGTGCGGTATACCCAGCTCAACAGCTTCCTCGACCGGAACTTTCGCCCGCTCGCAGTTTTCAGCGGCGCGTTGGACATTGCGTCGAGACCGGCACTGCCGCGCCTTGTTCCGGCTGCTGCATTGAAACCTTTCAGCACAACCTGCCCCACGTTCGTCACAACTGATTGTTTCTATTTCGGGGCAGATTTTCTGGCACTTGGCGCGCCAACGGGCTTTTTCCAGACGCAGGCGATGGTGCCTGATTCGACAATTGGATTGAGATACTGGCAGAGCAACTTTTTCTTCTCGGATCAGATTCGCGTCAATCGCAGGGTTCACATTCACACTTGGCGTGAGGTACGACTACAACACCGTTCCGACCGAGGTTAACCGCAAAATTGAATCTACTTTCAACCAGCCCGAAGTTTTCGCGATTGGTCTCGACCGCTTCCTGGCAGGGCGCACGAGGATCTATGAGAAGGATACGAACAACTTTGCGCCTTACCTGTCGTTTGCATGGGACCCCTTCAAGAGGGGAATGACTTCGATACGCGGAGGGTACGGCATCTACTATGATCAGATTCTGGGGGCGGTGGTAAGTCAATCGCGTAACGTCTTTCCGACCTTCACGACTCTCGATCTGGCGGGTGCGACAATCTCAAATAACAACATCGTTCCGAGCCCTGTTTTAGGCTTCATCAATCCGTCTTCGCTTGCGGTGGGCGGGACCCTGAATACCTACAACCAGCAGAGGCTCGGAAATCCGGCCGTCCTGATCCGCCAACTGGGGGAGAACTTCACGGGCTTCGCGGCTGGCGCAGCGGGTGCTGCGTTTGTTCTTCCTGTGAATGACCTGGTGACTCCTTACGCGCAGCATTGGAGCCTGACTGTTGAACAGCAGCTGGGGCGAGACTTCCTGGTCAATGCGGCTTACGTAGGGACGAGAGGTGTGCACCTGCTCAGGTTTTCGACTCCCAACCTGGGCCCGAATGCCATACCTCAAGTAACGAGCGTGGGCAACGACGGTAATGCAACCTGTCTTTCACGGAACGATAGTCGCTCCCAGCCGGGACACGAATCTTCGGGGAAGGCCACTCCCGTTGCTCGGCGCATTCACATCGATCGAGTCCGACGCCAATTCGAGTCTACCACGCCCTGCAGCTCCAACTCAACAAGCGGTTCTCTGGCGGGCTGCAGTTCACGACGGCTTATACATGGTCGCATGCCATCGATGAAGTATCGGACGTGTTCGACCTGGCGGGCACCCTCTCACTTCCGCAGGATATCTTTAACATCCGCGGTGAGCGCGCGAACGCCAACTTCGATGTTCGCCATCGATTTGTCTACAGCGCCGTATGGGACCTGCCATTCCTTAAAGAGAACATCATCCTCGGCGGGTGGCAGCTCGCAAGCATCGGGACTTTCCAGACCGGCCAACCGTTCACGGTCATTAGTTGTTGTGATGGGAACCTTGACGGCAATCTGACGGATCGCGTCGTTACCGAACGTAATTCACTTCGTGCTCCCGGGGTGGCGACTGTCGACCTGGCGGTGAACAAACTATTCAGGTTCAGCGATCGTTACAGTCTCGAGTTCCGGAGCGAGTTTTTCAATCTTTTCAACCGGACACACTTCGGAATCCCTGTGCATCAACTCTTTTTCGGTGGACTGAACACTGAATTTCAGACCGCTGCTTGATCCTGACGACCCCATATACGTAGACACGCTTATCCCTGCTCGCACGATTCAATTCGCCCTCAGGTTTACGTTCTGAGCAGAATTTGGAGTGCGGCGACAAGTCGCCACACTCCACACACCCATGCCTTTCAGTGTGCGATCTCACCGTTACAGCGACTCCGATAACTAAGGTCTGAGCCTGTCGTATTCTTTCCGTGCCGCCTTTAGGAGCGGGAGATCAGAATCGGTACTCTTCCAGAAGGCGAAAAAAGCCTCGTAGCCGTGTCGGCTCTTTGATGCGTCAGACGTGAGAGCGGTGGCGCGTGCCGAACCGAGGTGTGCAATCGGATACAGAGGCGACAGCGGGTCCTCTCCTCGATGGTCAATAATCTTCTGAAACTCAGCCCGCGCTTCCGCACCCTGGCCGAGCTTGAGATAGCTCAGGCCCCGAAGATACTGCGGCCAGAACTTAGCCGCGGCCTCGTATGGAGACGCTTGTCTAAGTACCTCAATCCCCCGCACTGGGTTGCCACGGTGCAACTCGATTGCGGCTTGTATACTTGGAAGCCAGACAGAGTGGACGAGAGTATCTTCGGGGAAGAGTTTCGCCAGTTCGCCCGCGAATTGTTCCGCCCGATTCGTCTCGTTACAAAGCGCCAAAGCAAGCGCTGCGCGTGTCAACGACACGCGACCGCGTGAGAGTTTCAGTCCCTCTTCTACATCCGCTCTTGACCTCCGGCAATCTCCGAGTGCGGCGCCGCGCAATGCCTGTTCAGTGGCCAATCGCCCGGCGATCTCTTCAGAGTTGGAATGCGATGCGGTGAGCTCAAACGCGCGTCGTGACAGTTCCTTAGCCTGCTGCCAGTTCCCGGAAAAGGCCGCCGCCCGGGCTTGCCATTCGAAAGCCCTAAACTCTTCCCGGTTGGTGCGCGCCCAGTCGAGATACTCCTGAATTCCGCTCGCGTCGCTGTTAATGAAAGCGATCTCGTAAAGAAGCGGGCGATGATGCAGCGACTCGTGATGGTGCTGACGCGCTTCCAAGAGAACACTCTTTGCCTCTTCGAAACGATTGAGGCGAATCAGCGCGTCAGCAAGTTGTGTATAGGCGCCGGCAAATTTGGGATTTTGGCGGTGTGCCTCGCGGGCTTCCTTCAGGCATTGATCCCACTCTCCAAGCTGACCGTAAGCGACAGCAAGGTCGATGGACCCCCTGTACTTCTGCGGATAGGTACCCATTTGCAGCTTGAGCACTTCGATTGCCTTGCTTACGTTCCCAGTGACAATTTGATGGTAAAATTGTGTGATGCGAAGCTTTTCCAATTCTCCGACGCGATCCTTCAATGCAAACGCCTTCTTTGCGACCTCGATGGCCCGATCGTTGCGGTCCACAAGGTCGAGATATAACGCCAATGTCATCTGAGCCTGAGCAAAGTCGGGGTCAATCTCCACCGCTCGCTGCAAGAATGGAATTGCCTCATTCAACTGGCCATTAATCGCCAGGTTAAACGCCAGCGAAAACGCCTTGAACGCCTCCAGGTTGGCCGTAGTGCTCTCCTCCTGAATCTGGTGATCAGAACGCTGAATCGAGCTGAGCGACTGCGTCTACCCGCTCGCGTAGCTCGCTCGCAGCCTTGGAAAGTGCATTCAACACCTGCTCTTTTCCCTGCGCTTCGGCTTGCTCGCGTGCGAACGTCTCGCCGGTTTGGGCATTGATGGCTTCGAGCGTGATCACGTAATTACTGCCAAAAGCGAGCGATTGAACCCGTGATCAACGCCTTGAGGTTTAGACGTTGACAAATCTCGCGCGCGGTCTGGGCAGTCACACGTTCGTTCGGCGAGCGCTTCATGAGCTTCAATTCGTCCTGCATCTCTCCTTCGGGAAGGAGGCTCAGAAAGGGTGACTGCTCCAACCTCATCGCGAGCCCTTGCTTGAGGACTCCCTCAAATACCTCTTCGCCGGTCTTGTTCTCAATATCCGCGAGCAGGATCGTATCCTTACTCGTCAGGATGGGTGAACGGTTGAAGTAGAACCACCCACCCGCAATCGCGGCCAATCAAAACCGCCGCCGCGGCTAGAAGGCGTAGCGTCGATTGCCTGGTTCGACGTGAGCCGGCTGCTCCGGGCGCCTTGCTCCCCGATTTCGCAGTCAGGAGAACTTGCTGAAGGCCTCTGAGATCATTGAGTAGTGCTCCGGCGGACTCGTACCGGTCATCTCGATTCTTTTCAAGCGTCCTCCCCACGATGCGTTCCAACTCTTGTGGCACCTCAGGCGCGTGAGTCGCTAGTGGCGTGGGATTGTCTCGCAAAATGGCAGCGATCACTTCGCTCAACGTAGCTCCCACGAACGGAGGATGACCGGCGATCATCTCGTACAGCAACACTCCCAGACTGAAAACGTCGGAGCGCCCGTCCACCTTCTCACCACGCGCTTGCTCTGGCGACATGTAACGCGGTGTGCCCATGACAAGGCCGGCCTCTGTGCTGTCAATTCCACTTTCCGGCGCATTGCCGGTAACCAAAGGCTCAGTCAGTTTGGCAAGGCCGAAGTCGAGAACTTTGACTAAGCCGTCGGGCCGTAACATGACGTTCTCTGGCTTGATGTCGCGGTGGACGATCCCAGCCTCATGAGCTGCAGATAGCGCTGCGGCAATCTGCGCGGCCACATCGACCGACTCCGCGTGTGGCAAGCGCTCTCCTGCCGCCTGCTTCAGCCGCTGACGAAGTGTCTTACCCTCGACATACTCGGTGACAATGTAATGAGTGCTCCCGGAAGCGGTCGAAGTTCCTGGAAGTGATTCGATAGCCGCCTCGCCAATCTCGTAAATGGTCACTATGTTGGGATGGTTGAGAGATGATGCTGCGCGCGCTTCCTGAGTGAAGCGTCGCACGCGCCCCGTGTCGGAAGTAAACTCGGAAGGTAGTAGCTTGACTGCCACCTTGCGCCGCAGCCGTGGATCCTCGGCAAGGTAGACTTCACCCATCCCTCCGCGCCCCAGCGGGGCGAGCACCTGATAGACGCCAATCGTAGTTTTTGCGGCCAGCATCGTGGGCGCTTCTGACTGGTGGCCGGAAACCGAGCTTGCAGCGCGCGGCAGTGCCGGCGCCTCGATAAAGTCGGCGGCGACACCATCGCTTTTCAGTAAGGCCAAAACCTGCCGCTCGAGCAACGCGTCGCCTGCACAAGCTGCTTGCGAGAAACGCCTCTCGCTTGTCGGGCTCGAGCTCCATCGCTGTGTGATAAAGCTGTTCTATTTGCGCCCAGCGATCAGGCTCCATCGAGATTCTCTCCGCTCAGTCTCAGTGATAGCCAGGACTTGGCAAGCCGCCAATCGCGCCGGATTGTTTCGGGCGAAACTCTGAGCGCCTCAGCTGTCTCATCGTGAGTTAGTCCGCCAAAGAAACGTAGTTCGACAACTTGTGCCTTGCGCGCATCAAACGCGGCAAGCGCGCTCAAGGCTTCATCCAGCGCTACCAACTCCTCGTCGCGTCCATCCCCAATCGCCATTGTGTCATCGAGTGAAACGTGTTGTGCACCGTGACCTCGCCTTTGGTATCCACGTTCTCGAGCACTGGAGACGAGGATTTGCCGCATGATTCGCGCCGCTATCCCGAAGAAATGAGCGCGGTTCTGCCAGTCGACCTGGCTCGCATCAATCAATTTCAAGTAAGCCTCGTGTACCAGTGCGGTCGTTTGGAGCGAGTGACCGGCACGCTCACGGCGCATGTAGCTCCTCGCAAGCCGGTGCAACTCGTTGTAGACAAGTGGTACTAGCTGGTCCATTGCGGTCTGATCGCCCTCGCGCCAGGCCCGTAGCAGTCGTGTGACTTCGTTTGAGGACGTCATGAAAAGAAACTTTCTTTGGCGTTACCGCTTTTGGCTGTAATTCTCACATTAAGTGGTGAGGAAGAAAACGCGGTACCAGTACGTTTCCTCAGAGTAGAGCAATCCACATTCCAGGAGGATAGATCATGTCACTTCGAAGAATCACGCTGTTTATTACTGTCGCGCTGTTCGTGGTCATTTCGGCCGGTGAGTTACGCGCACAATCCCGCGAGGAAGCGGCAGAGGACGAATTCGCAGGACGACTGTCTGAGGCTGAACGCAATATCTTCTGTGATGCGTTGTGCCGGCTCAACGAGCAGCGCTCACAGCGATTGGAAGGTTCCTGGGACGTCACCGTGACGCCAGCCGTTCCTCCAGGCGTACCACAGCCTCCAAGCTTTATAGCGCACGGCACCTTCGCGCGTGGCGGCGCAGCCTGGGGCTCGGACCGCGATCGTCCCTCCAGCAAACAACACGGAGCTTGGGAGCACACCGGAGGCAGTGCGTTCGCTTTCACTGTGACTGAAGATCTCTTTAATGAAAATGGACAGTTTGCGGGCACTGCAAAAGTGCGAGTGAGACTCAGACTTATCGGGAACGACGAATTCGTTGGTGTCTCGAGCGGTGAGTTTCGCGATGCCGCAGGCAACGTTACCCGTTTGGGATGCGGCACAGTAAGAGGACAACGTATCAAGGTCGAACCGCTTCCTGAAGCCTGTCAGAACATCTTACCGCCTCAGTAATGCCACAAGAAGGACACGTGCGGCGCCGTGATCGGCGCCGCGCGGTCTCGCCATTTGGCATTAGTCACGGAACTCGCACGCCACATGCCTCTATCTACCGATCGTTCTCTTCAGCTCCGCGAGAGTTACGAGCCTGCCATGAAGCGGTGCGATCTGATTTACGTCCAGGTTGAGCCGCTGAATGTTCTCATACAGATTAACCATCGCTGGGCTCGGCGTGGTAGGCGGAGGGGCGTTTGCCGCGAGCGGTGAGTAAACGTCCACTTCCGCCAGCAGCTTCTCTTTTGGCAGCCATGCCAAAATGATATCTGTAGCGTGAGGACTACTCTGGATAGATGTAGTTCAACGGTGCGCGTCGCGTCCGTGAGCACCAGCTTGTCAGTCATGGTCCGGAATTTGGCTTTCCGCTTCTCACGCGCCTGTCTGTCAGGGTTAAGAGTATGGGGGGCTTTGGAGACTCGTTCGTAAAGGGCCTTGTTGCTTTCGTGCGTGACGATGGTCACACCTTCCGCAATATACGTGCGCAGACCGCCTGAATGGTCAAAGTGATGATGCGTGCTGATGAGATAGCGAAGCGGCTTTGCCGGAACCAGTTTCTTTACCTCAGCGATGACGGCGTTTGATCGATCTTCGTTAAGTGGCGCCTCGATCACGGCAACGTGGTCGGCAAACTCCACGACCAGGCTGTGATGTGATCCGCCCGTCAAATACCAGACTCCATCTGAGACTTTCTCCGGCGTCACCCTCACTGCAGGAGGTGTTGCCTGGCGGACGGAGTCCGGAACAGCGAAATCCAGCGGGACGTTGGTTTTCGCTTCGGTAATCGTGAGATCGAGGACGGGGAATCCTCCCTGCTTTTGCACTATCTTCGCAGGGAAGCGGAAGCCATTGAAGTCACGATAATCGCTGTATATGGCTTCAACATGCATATCGCCGAGCACGACATTGTCGATCCAGGTTTCGACCTTTTCGACAAGATTATTTGCTGAGATCGTGCCTGCCACACGGTATTTTCCGAGTGCAGTGAACGTAATGAGCATCGTTTTGCCGCGTTTCAAGCTTGCCTGATTCGCCAATGCACCTCTCAGGAAGCCGTGAGGTGTGAGCAGGATTTGCAACTGTCGATCTATGGTTGCAGCCGGTGACGCGGGTGTGATGTTGTTACCCGTTTGCCCCCAGGCCTTGTCGCCAAGGAGAAACTGTGTTGCCAGGGTATTGCCCTGAGCACCTACGCCATCATTGCGCGACGCGGATTTTTCGTAGTCGATCGTGCGCGTCACGCTCTTAAGCTCAGTGCGCGGCCAGGGCCCGTCAGGACTGACACTTTGTCCCAGATTGAACTGGGCGCCACGTGCCCGTGTACTGGACCGATTGAATATTGCCGATATTCTTTTGCGTCGCTTCGATGACGCTTTTTGCATCCTGGGCAAACGCGGACACGCTCAATGCGCAGATAAGCGACAAGGCAAAAAGAAGCCTACGGTGCATGTGATGTTCCTCCAGTTCCGATAAGTTTGAGTTCAAGCTTTAGCTTGCAACGACGGCCGAAGGCCGTCATCGGATTTTCGGAGCACTTCCTAACTACACGAGCAGTTTCGCCGGCGCCTTCGGCGCCGGCGGCAAGCTAAAGCTTGAACTCAAACCTATTGGGTTTTCCTTTTTTCAGGGATTAGATAGAGCTTGTGGATTTCAGGCTCCATTCCGTTTCCGCCACGGAAACCGACGCCGCCAATCGAAAAAGTATTCCTATCATCCGTAATGTCGCCTAAGGGCCGCATTTCAGGTGTCTTGTCGGTGTTCACTAGAATATCGTGCTTGAAACGATTGCCGCGTACTTCAAGTTTGATGGTCAGGAAGGCTTTGGGATTGTCGATGTCGTCGACGACCTTCCTTGATGTTGGGGGGCTTAATACACCATCCTTACAAATATAGAAGTTGAACATCTTTTCCCCGCCCGAACCCCTTGAGTTGACCAGCTCGAACAAGTAGTAATTCTTGTCGTCCTTCGCACGAACGATCCACACGGCGCCCTTGCCACCGGCCAAACTCAGGCCGAGGTGCATTGTGAAATCGCCATATTGGTTAAACTCGCGCCGCTCATTCACGCCTTTGAAAAAGACAATGTTTTCGCCTCGGACGACGACGATCCCTCTTTTCTCAAAGCCCCAGTTTGTTGGAGGAGGTGTCCAATTCAGTTTCGGGTTGTTGTCATCGAGCGCCGCCTCACTCGATTCGGCGATCGGTACCAGATCGACTTCCAATGTCCGGACTTCGCTCACTGAGTGTGAGCGTGACCTGTTTATCCGCGCGTTCAAAGCCATCGCGGCTGACATGCAATCGATGCTGTCCCGGTGCGAGTCCCGGAATGACAATCAAGCCACTTGCAGGCACCTCGCCGCGCGACACATTGTCCAGGTAGACCTGTGCTTCGGGCTTCGTGCGCACGCTGAGCGCTATTGTCGCGGCCTTGAGGATTGGCGTTTCGGGAGTCGGCTCGCCAGGTTTGACCTCAATCTGACCGGTCCAATCGTCATAACCCACCTGGCTGGCCTTGAGCGTGTGTTTGCCAACAAGAACGCGCGAGATAACTATTCGGCCCTGCTCATCTGTCTTGTATTCGGTCGATTTCAATTCTTTGCCGTCGAGCGCCAGTTTCGAGCCCCGCGGCACACCTCCGACAATAATCGAGCCATACTTCGAGATGAGCGGCGGCAGGAGTGGAACGACTTCGCCCTTCCCGATAACGACCGTGTCGGTGAAGGGATCATAGTCAGGATGCGTAACCTTGACCTGGTACTTTCCAGGCGCGAGAGACCGCAGTGTCAGCTTGTTCTGCTCGCCCAGGTCATACAAGTCTGGCTTTCCAGGTGTGTTGCCCGACATGCGTGTGACTGTGACTTTCGCCCCTAGCGTGAGCCACATCACGAGTGCGCCAGCACTTGGCGCTACTTTTACGGTCTTGATAACCTCTCTGACGCCACCGGACGTCAGGCCTTTCCTCGCTGTCCAATACCGGATCGCCCCGGCTCGCGCGACTTCGCGGCTGCTGCCCGTTCGAGAGCCCGTTGTCACCGTATCGCCTCTGCTCTGGCCTGCTGCCCAATCGTTCAAATTGATCAACAGACAAGTAAGCAGTACTGACCTTAAACGTATTCAGTTTGGTAGAATTCTTGGCGCACCTGAACCCCACTTTTCGAAGGGTGGTTTCAACGTATCCCTTCTTTTCTTCCTCAATTCCTGGAATGTCCGGAAAATCGTAGAGTCGCCGTATATTGGTGATCGGCTGTTTTTCAGAGAAGTTACCGCCACGAATAACTTTCAAGCCGCTATCGAACTCATATGAATCTTCTACCCATTCGCTGACATTGCCCGCCAGATCAAATACGTTACCGAACGCGCTGCGGTCTTTGCTGAAACTTCCTACCGGCTTTAGAAGACGCCTGCTTGCGGGCTGCACGTTCGCGTGTCCGTTTATCAGATCATTGCCCCATGGGTAAAGAAATCCTTTCTCTCCTCCCCTGGCGACGTACTCCCATTCAGCCTCTGTCGGCAGTCTTTTGCCGACCCATTTCGCGTAGTCCGCGGCGTCCTGCCACGTAACACCCGTCACCGGAAATCGCTCTTCTCCGGGCGCAAACGAGCCATTCTGCCAGTTTATCGGGCTGCGGTGTCCGGTTGCGACAAACTTCTGATACGTCCTCGTTCGTGACTTCGTACTGATCGATGAAAAACGATTTGATGTCAACCGGTCGCGCAGCCTGCTCATCCTCAGTTCCACTCGGACCTAAAGTGAAATTGGGACCCATGGTGAACTTCCAGATGGGATGAGAACCATGCCGACTGGCGTAGTCGGAGCGACGACAGGCGTCGGTCCCGGCCGCGGTGGCCGCGGTCTATTAAGCACCATAAAGACACCAATGCCGACGAGTGCGACAAGTAACCCCGCGCCGACGGCAAGTGCGAGCCTGCCTGGTTTCTCCGCATTCGGCGTAGCCCGATCATCGAGGTGGCTTGCGGGCAGCGGAGCCAGAGCTGGTGATAGCGGCGCAACGTTCGTCGGTGTTATTACCGGAGCGACTGCCACACGAGTTTTCCTGACTTCCAGTTTTTCCAGCGGCCTGTCAACCAGAGTCTTGTTCGGATCTTCGCCTGCCGCGTCGCTGATTGCGGCATTGAACTCGGCGCTCAACTCAAGGGGTGAAGATTGCCGCCCTCCCGGCTCCTTCTCGAGAGCGCGCGATACAACTCGCTCGACAGGTTCGGGGATGCTCGGGACGATTACGCGAAGCGGCCGCGGAGGGTTGTTAAGTTGCTGGATGACTATCTCGAGCGTGCTCCCACCGCTGAACGGGAGCTGCCCGCAGAGCATTTCGTAAAGGATGATCCCGAGGCTGTAGACATCGGAGCGGGGATCGAGCTGTTGTCCACGACACTGCTCCGGAGACATATACTCGGGAGTCCCGATGAGCGTACCCGCCTGCGTGAGCGGGGCCGATAACGGTGTTGTCAGTGGCGACGTGTCTCTGAGTTTGGCTATACCGAAATCAAGCACCTTCACGGATTCGATCCCGTTCAATTGCGTGACGATGATGTTGTCCGGCTTTAGGTCTCGGTGGATGATCCCGCGCTCATGTGCCGCCTGAACAGCAGCGCACGTCTGATTCAGGATATGACTCACGCGCCGGAGGTTAAAGCCATTTGCTTCCTCGAGCAGCTTGCGGAGAGAGTCGCCATCGACCATCTCCATCACCAGGTAGACAAAACGCTCGGGCGTGATGCCGAAGTCGGTCACCTGAATCGCGTTTGGATGCCGGATGCGTCCAGCAGCTCGCGCCTCGATGCGGAAGCGTTCGATCGCGGACTGATTCGCTACGAGTTCGGGATGAAGGACTTTGACGGCGTATTCTGTGTCAATGTGAATGTGTGTAGCCTTGTAGACGACACCCATTCCACCTCGACCGAGCACCGACTCAATCCTGTATTTCCCATCCAGGAACTGTCCGATCATCGGGTCAGCCGGGACGAGTGCCTGACCGTCCTTGGTACAGTATGAAAGAGAGTTGTCATACGTAGTGCCGCAGGCGGGGCATTTCTTTTCCAGCTGAACAGTCATCGTCGGCGCAGCAGTTTGTCAACAGACGTGCCCCAATTCGCAACGCATGCTGAGGCCTGCCAATGGCTTGAAATTTAACACTTTTCCCCGAGTCGTGGAAGCAGGTGGTCGCCGGTGGTCGGTGTTTGGAGTTCAAGCTTCAGCTTGCTACTTTGGAAGCATCGATGCAAGAGCAAGCTGAAGCTTGAACCACTGCCCACTAACCACTGACCCCTGACCCCTCCTGTACTACAATACCACTTGATGGAAGGTATCCACCGCCTCTTCGGCTCGGTCGAGCGAATTACGTATCACAATGAACAGAACGGTTATACCGTTCTCAAACTGTGCCGTAAAAGGTTCCATCGATCCGGTTACCGTCACGGGCAATTTCTCGAGTGTCTCCCCGGGAGAAACCGTCGAGCTCACAGGGCTATGGACCTCACATCCTCAGTACGGTGATCAATTCAAAGCTCTCGAATATTCGGTCACGAGACCCGCAACTCTGGCCGGGATCCAGAAGTACCTCGGATCAGGCTTGATCAAAGGCATTGGCCCGGTGACTGCGCGCCGGATAGTTGATCACTTTGGGGAGGAGACGCTCGACATCATCGAGACGACGATTGAGCGACTTTCGGAAGTGAAGGGAATCGCGCGCAAACGCGTCGCGATGATTCATCATGCGTGGGAAGAGCAGCGAGCTATCAAGGAAGTCATGCTCTTTCTTCAGAGTCATGCTGTGTCAACCCATTTTGCCGTGAAGATTTTCAAGCACTACGGCAACGACGCGATCCCGATTGTAGAAAAGACTCCTTACCGGCTGGCCTCTGAAGTCTATGGCATCGGCTTTCGAACTGCGGACCAGATCGCGCGAAACCTCGGATTCGCGCCGGATTCGCAGGCACGACTCGAAGCAGGGATTCAGTACGTCCTGCAGCAGGCAACCAACGAAGGCCATTGTTACCTTCCCCGCGCTGAGTTGCTTAAGCATGCGTGCTCAACCCTTGGTGTCGAGGACGAAACTCTGCTTACCGAATCGCTCGCAACGCTAATCTCAAATACACACGTCAAACTCGAGGATGTGGACGGCCAACCTGCGGTCTACCTGCCCCCGATGTGGCAGGCCGAGCGTTCAGTTGCGAAGAGAATCAGTGAACTGGCGCACGCGTCTCATCGCAAGGCTCCTCCAGATCCAAAGCGCGTTGATGCGTGGCTCCACAAGTGGACGCTGTCTTCCAAAATGGAGCTATCTGAAGAACAGCGTAATGCTGTAACGACAGCTCTAAGCTCTCGCATTCTCGTGCTGACCGGAGGTCCGGGAACGGGCAAGACGACGACGCTCAAGACGCTTGTCGCACTCTTCAAATCTATGGGAAGGCGTATGGTGCTTGCGTCACCTACTGGCAGAGCGGCTCAACGACTTTCTGAGGTTGCAGGAGCGCCCGCGCGGACGATTCATCGCGCTCTGGAATTCGATCCATCGAACATGGGTTTCAAGCGAAACGAGTCGAATCCTCTCGATGCGAACGTCGTCATCATCGATGAGGCTTCAATGCTCGATGTTCTGCTTGCGAATCATGTCCTGAAAGCGATAGGGCCCGATACCCAGTTGATCCTCGTTGGTGACGTTGATCAATTGCCTTCGGTGGGGCCGGGCACGGTGTTGCGGGATCTGATCGATTCAGGGAGAGTGCCGGTTGTGAGACTGACGCAGATTTCAGACAGGCTGCCGAAAGTCTGATCATTCAGAATGCTCACAAGGTGAATCGCGGAGAGTATCCGGCCCTGGTTCACCCCGGCGAGACACAGGTGGATTGCTATTTCATCGGTGCCGAAGAACCTGAGGAGATCGTGTCACTGATCACCAAAGTCGTTGCGCAAAGCCTGCCTCGCCGTTTTGGCTGGAACCCACTTCACGATATCCAGGTACTCTCTCCGATGAATCGCGGTCTCGTCGGCGCGAACAATCTCAATAATGTCCTGCAGGAAACCCTCAATCCTCCGGAGAAATCAAAACCCGAGCTGGGAAGGGTGGGACGCTTGCTGCGTGCTGGTGACAAGGTAATCCAGCGTGTTAACAACTACCGGCTCGAAGTATTCAACGGCGATATCGGGATGATCGAATATATCGACAACGTGGATCAATTGCTCGCTGTCAGATTCATTGATCGCCTCGTAACCTATGATTACGCCGATGCGCTCGAGCTTGGGCATGGCTTCTGTGTGAGCACGCACAAGGCTCAAGGATCGGAATACCCGGCAGTCGTGATTCCGCTTCACATGCAGCACTACATCATGCTCAGCCGCAACCTGCTCTACACAGCGCTTACGCGCGCAAAGCGAATGGTAGTGATGATCGGTTCGCGACGCGCGCTTGGAGCAGCCGTGCGAAACGTCGATTCGTTGCGCAGATATACCGGGTTGATGGGAGAAATCCGCGAGCTCACGCAAGCATGACGCGCTCAAAGAGCCACCACGCTCCAGCGACAGCAATGATCATGGAACAGACCTGCACGTAGCGTGTTCCAGGAATCTCGCGCAACCTCCAGAGCAGCTGGAAGTGCAACCGCAGCGATTACAACCTGTCCAAACTCGACGCCAAGGTTGAATGCGAAGAGTGCAGTCGGCGCATCACGCCCAATACCTAGTTCCTTCAAGGCCGTCGCAAAGCCAAAGCCGTGAATCAGGCCAAAAGCAAACGTCACAAGCGCTCGATTCGTTCGCGGCTTGCCAAAGAAATTCTCGATTCCGACGTAGACAATTGAAAGCGCGATCACAGGCTCTACAAAGTTGCCTGGCAGTCGCACGAGATCGAATGTTGCGGCGGTGAGCGTGATTGAATGTGCGATGGTGAATGCAGTGATGATCTTGAGTGCTTCGCGAAGATTTGCGACTGCGAGAAGCAGCGCAAAGAGAAACGCGAGATGATCAAACCCAAACCAGATGTGTTCAACCCCCATTCTCAGAAGAGGTCCGAATGTACTGCCGGTTACCTGCAGCGATGTGGAGTTTTTCGCTGCATTCAGGACCAGGCTGTTGCCATCGAATGTGACATATTGCCGATGACCTGGTGCAAGCTTTTCGAGCAGCGGCGAGCGAAGCTCTATGCTGCCACGAGCTGCTCGTGGAAACAGGTAACTGACTTTGATTCCACCGCCTTCCTCCCTGGTGCTTTCGAAGGACGTTGGCTTCACTTGTGTCCCTTCGACCGAGATATCTCGATCGCGTGACTGAGATCAAGTGAAGCGACCTCGGTGTCTGAGAAGGTTGCCGTTACAGCCAGTCCATTGCTTCGCTCTTCGAGAGTGACGTAGCTCAGACCAGGATCGTGGGCGTATGCCGCGCTGGCTGCGAGGATGAAGAGAAGAAGACAACCACTGAACACACGGAGAAAAGACACGGAAACCCATGGAAAAATCCGAAGAACTTCTAGATTTGTTTCCGTGTTTTTCCGTGTCTTCATTTCCGTGTGTTCCGTGGTCGTTGTCTTTTTTACCTTACGATGTTGCGGCCATTTTGAGGCGTTGACTCGTACGGGAAGACCTTGTTGAATCCTAACTCGTTCGCCGTTACGCCATCATAGTTTCCTTTGAATGGATCGTTGATCTTGAGGTTCGCAGGATCACGAAGATCACTGAGGAGCGCTATGATCGCGATGTCGACCGGGTCATCTCCGAAGCGGCGTCCGTTCGGCCAGCCTCCGGGCACGAAGAACTTGCCCGCTGGCAGTCCGAGGAACTGGCTTGGAAGACGGAACGGATGTCCAGCGGCGTTACTTTCGAGGATATCGCCGCCAAAAATGCCCAGCCGCGAAAAGCCTGGATCATCCGGGTTACCGGGAGCGGATGCACCGTTACCGGCGAGCCGCACGGGGCTGGTTGAAAGGTCCACTCTGACAATGTCGGGAATATAGATCGCCTGAATGTCAGTGCGATTGTTGGGTATGGCAAGCTGCTGTCCGCCGCCGATCAGTGCGTTGATCAGCGTAGCGAGCTCAGGATTGAGAGCATACTTGCTGAATAGTTGCGGATCAGTGAAAGGAACCGTGCGACTGTAGAGGTCCTTGTCCTGGATCGCAACCAGCCCCTCATTGAAGAGCGGGTTGCCCTGACGGGCTACCTGAACCCACTGAGGGAAAAGCCTGAAACCCTTCAGGATGGGCTGCGCCTGACGACTCGTGGTTGCGTAGACACCTACAGTCTGCCGGTCACCGCCGAGCTCGCTCAGAGGTATTCTCAGCGCCATCATATGGACGTTGAAACCACCCTGCGAGTCGACGCCCGGATTGCGAAGCTTGAGCAGATCGAAGATTGACTGAACGTCAGCGTAGAACCCGTCATCACGTTGACCCGCAAATGCGGTGTAGCCGAGAGCGAGCGGAGTTACCGCCTGCTGCGTGTAACGGTCCAGTTCTCCGAAGCTCGAGACACCGGCCTTTGCCGGATTCTCGCCGTTGTTTCCACGGTTATAAAGAGGCGTCGCATTCCCCTGGTTGTTGGGCGGAACAAGCGCGGTGCCGAGAAAAGTCGTGACTCCGCTGCGCCGGTCAAACTTGGAAATGGTGCACGTCTGAGTCAGGTTCTGAGCTGCATCATCGATGTTTTGCACAACGCCCAGATACGATTGAAGGATCGTATTCTGATTCTTGAATTTGGTCTTGAACTCGAATCGATAACTGATCGTTGCGAGACCTGGGAGAAACTGATCGCCCAGAGACAAATGAAGCTCGTAACGAACGTTGTCATCAAAGTTGTACTTGTTTGGCCCAACCCCGGGATTCTGATGCGGGTATACGGCCAGCGCTACGATCAGATTCTTGACGCCATTCTGATCGTTGTTGACGAATGCATACACATCCGTCGTATTCGCCGAAGGGTCCAGCGTTATCAGCGGAGCATCCATGTGACTCGAGGCAAGAGCCTGCATAGTTCCTATGCCTGGAGTCAGAAAGAGCACCGCCATCAGTGCAATTGATACGGCTGTCTTAAGACGCCGTGGTGGTCTGAGGAAACGCATCTTCATCATGTAATTCTCCTTTTAGTTTCATTGGCCGGCTTTCGCCGGTCGCGAGAGTAGTGCGAGTTCGCTGGGAAGCAACGTCTGCTTGAGAGCGAAGGTCTTTGATCGATACTGGCTGAAGAGCTTTGAATCTCCATCGCGACGCGCGATCAGAGCGGCGTGCAGAAACAATCGGCCGTCTTCTGTTCCTTCTCCAAGTGCACGGGCAATGGTCGTGCGAGGCCGCTTCGGACTTGCCTGCTGTTGATTGAGCAAATGCGAGAGCGTCGAGCGTGAAGACGTCTGCGCGAGAATTCATTTCCCGTTCTGCAAGAGCTAATGCCTGCGGCGCATCCGTGCCTCGGGTAGCAAGATAGAGCGAGTACGTTCGCGGATCCAGAACACTCCCCGTGCTCTCGAGCTTCGATTCAGCCGCACGCGCTTCATCCTCGCGGCCGGCTTCACGAAGCGCGTCGGCCAGCCACCAGAGGTATTCAGGCAGAGGATTCAACGTCGCGGCGTGCTTGAAATCTTCGAGTGCGGCTTCGCGCCGTCCCTGTGCGTGCAGGATGCGTCCATGCGCAAGCACGGCGGGCGCATAGTCTTTGACAGTTTCGAGCGCCTCGTTACTCGCTCTTTCGGCGTGCTTCAGGTCGCCTGACTGGAGTTCGAGAAGTGCGAGGCGTGTAAGCGCCCAGGCGGTTGATTGCTTGTCGCCAGGCCCCGACGACCGCGCCGATTCCCGCGCCATCTCCTTCGCCCCGGTCAGATCGCCTCGAAGCCAGCGCACCTGCGACGCCCTGGCGTATGCCTGCGGGCCCGGCTTGAGGTCCATCATCTTCTGATAAGCGGTCGTAGCTTCATCGAGCTTTCCCTGCTCGAGCAGGGCGTCACCAAGGAGGCCGAAATCGACCGGAAGACCACGCTTTTCTGTCAATTCACGCGCAAGCGTCTCAGCTTCCTTAAACCGATGTAGGTTGTTGAGAGCATGACCGCGAAGAAGAAGGGCCGAGGATCGCATCTCCTGCTCTTTTGAGAGCAGGCACTCTGCGCATTGTTCAGCGAGCTTGAAAAAGCCCGGATCATTGCTTACGCGGGCTTTCTCAACGAAGGTCCATCCAAGCTGCTCCAGCCGGAGGGAAGAGTTTTTGCCTAGCCTGATGTCCTGTTGCAGCCGCTCGATCTTCGAATCCCGCTCGGGAAGTGCCGTGAGCGCTATCTGACAGGGTGGACTGGCCAACCGCTCGCCCGTTGCAACGGCAGCGCGGCAGCTGGAAAGAACCGGAAGGATTAAGACGCAGCAAGCCAGGAGTATCCGCAATCGCATTTTGCCCCCTCTCGTTGTTGAACGTAGAAGACTACGAGAGGAGGTCGTTTAGCGGATTTGTGGTAGGGAAAAAAGAAGTGGTAGGTACGTTGTACGCCTGGGAGCGCCAGGCCTCAGCCTGGCGCTCCCAAGGCGTCTAAGCTTTCATCGCGGCCGCGCAGTGCTGATCGAAGGCGGCGGTCAACTCTCGTCCGATCTGGTCGGCGTCGCGCCCTTCGATCTGGCGGCGCTCCATCATATAGACAAGCTTTCCATCCCTGAAAAGTGCGATTGAAGGGGATGATGGCGGATAGGGCTTCATGTATTCACGTGCCCTCTCGGTGGCCTCGACATCCGCACCGGCAAAGACTGTAATTGATTGATCAGGCACGACTTGATGCTTGAGCGCCTGCGCCACTCCCGGTCGCGCCTTGCCTGCAGCACACCCGCATACTGAATTGACCACGATCATCAGCGTGCCTGTCGAGTTCGACACAGCTTCGTCCACCTGCTCGGGACGCCGAGCTTCCTTGATACCGAGGTTGGTCAAATCATCGCGCATTCCTTTTATTAGTAATTCTGAATAAGCCATTTGTACTTCTTCCTCCTGCTTCATTATACCTTCAGGTACTTGGAGTGTACCAAAAGCTACGAGGGCCTGCGACCTGGGAACGCTGGCCTCGTCGAGACCGCGCGTTTCGATCGTCTCCTATACCTTATCAAAAGTCTGATATCTGCGAAGCCTTTGCTCTTCGACCGTTCGGTTGGCCCTGGCAAAAAGCTCCCGTATCTGGTTGAGATCTCCACTTTCAAGGGCGTCTTTCGCCTCCTGCAATTCAAGGATCAGGCGACCGAGGACAGTCGAAATGTTGTCCCTGTTTGTCAGGATAATGTCCCGCCAGACATTCCAGGAGCTGCCGGCAAGTCGAGTCGTGTCACGCCAGCCCGAAGCGGCCAGTTTGCTTGCAAGGTTTTCCTCACGCCCGGAATCAAGCAGACCTGCGAGCCCGGTCGCGGTTAGCTGGGGTAGATGACTGATCAAAGCCACGGCCGCATCGTGTGCTTCAGGTGACACTTGGAGAGCCCGCGCTCCGATGGCGGTCACAGTTGCTTCGAGCTTCGCGAGAGCTTCTGAATCGGTCTTGTCTGTTACTGCCAAGGCGTAGACTGCGCGATCGAAAAGATCGGCACGCGCGTATTCGACACCGGTGTGCTCGCTGCCAGCCATCGGATGACCACCGATGAAATGGATTGATGGAGGCAGGCTTGAGCGGGCAGCACGGCAGATCTCGCTTTTCGTGCTGCCGGCATCGGTGATCAGAGAGTCGGGCGAAAGTCGACTGCCTCGCGTGCGGAGAAAATCGATGATCGCTCCAATCGGAGCTGCAAGGAATACAAAGTCAGCGGTGCACGTAGTACGAGCGTCGATCGCAAAGCTCTCCTCGATTTCGTCGATGATGCCGCGTTCGAGAGCTTCGCGGGGGCCACGCATTCCGCCAGCGCCGGTGATGCGACCAGTGAAGCCTGCACGCCGCAGAGCAAGAGCGAATGATGCGCCTATCAGTCCGCAGCCGTAGATCGCAACATGACGGAAGGGGATCATAGTGTCACATCTGGGGGTCACATCTGGCGTTCGATTGCGGGGGCGATCTGTCGAAGCTGCGCCATCAGCTTTTCGAACTGTTCAGGAAGCAGCGATTGAGCGCCGTCGCACAGCGCGCGCTCGGGTTCGTTATGAACTTCGATCAGCAATCCATCAGCGCCGGCGGCTACAGCGGCGCGCGCCATAGGCGGCACTTTGTCGCGCCTACCTGTACCGTGGCTTGGATCGACTATCACTGGGAGATGTGAGAGCTTTTTGATGACCGGAATCGCCGATATGTCGAGCGTGTTGCGAGTGTAGGTCTCGAAGGTCTTGATTCCGCGCTCGCAGATGATGACTTCGTGATTGCCGCCGGACATGAGGTATTCCGCTGAGAGCAGCGTTTCCTCGATCGTTGCAGCAGGACCGCGCTTGAGCAGGACTGGTTTGTCGAGTTTTGCGAGATCCTTGAGCAGATTGAAATTCTGCATGTTGCGCGCGCCAACCTGCAGAATGTCGACGTGCTTCAGAAACATCGGTATCTGAGATGACTCCATGATCTCGGACACAGTCAACAATCCATGCCTGTCGGCAGCCTCCCGCAGGAATTTGAGACCTTGCTCACCGAGCCCCTGAAAACTGTATGGTGATGTCCTTGGCTTGAATGCGCCGCCGCGCATAACACGAACGCCGTGCGGCGCGATCGCGGCAGCGATTGCTTCGACCTGCTCGCGGCTTTCGACGGTACACGGTCCCGCCATCATGACGACCTGGTCACCACCGATGAGCGTGTCCTTGATACGAATCTTTGTTCCTTCGGGTTTGAACGCGCGCGATGCCAGCTTGTAGGGCGCGCTGATTCGTATCACTTCGTGAACGCCGTCGAGCAACTCGAGATCGCGCGTATCGGCAATGTGAGCACCGACGGCACCAAGAATGGTGTATCGGGCGCCGGTTGATCGGTGAATATCAAAGCCCCAGTTGACCAGCTTGTCGACGACGCTGGTTATCTGGTCCTCGGCTGCGTTTTCTTCCATTACAACTATCATTTTGCCTTTGCCTCGATGCGCTCAATGCGGCGCGATTCATCTATAACTCGCTCGAACAGGCGGCGGATTGCCTCAGAGTCGAGAGGGCCATGGTTTGCTCCCGCGACGTTGGCCATTACCTCAGCCTCACGCTTTGGTGAGTAGACTTCCATTCCGAGCTTTCGTTTGATGTGTCCTATTTCGATCGCACACTTCGCCCGTTCATTGAAAAGGACTACGAGCTGCGCATCGATCTCATCGATTCTTACGCGCCAGTCATCGATCACTTTCTCCTGGGTCATAGGCTTCATGTGTCCTTTGTTGGCTTCGCAAGATCGCGAGTAAGACGCGAAACTCGCTCGACGATATCGTGTCTGCCAAGAGACTCCTCGACTTCGAGAACAATCCGGCTGCCAACTACTACGCCGTCTGCGTAGGTCGAGACTTCCCGAACGTGCTCAGGCCGTGAAATGCCGAATCCGACGACCACTGGCAGATCTGTGGTTCTTCGAACGCGTGCTACGAGGTTACGAACTTCTTCTGATATCTTTTCGCGCACGCCGGTCACGCCTGTGCGAGCGACTACATAGACGAATCCGCTCGAGTGGCGACTGATGAGCTCGATCCGGCGATCGGTTGATGTTGGCGCTACGAGAAAAATCGTATCGAGCCCGGCGTCACGCATTTCCGAAATGTGAGGTTCCGCCTCCTCAGGAATGAGGTCGGTGATCAGAACTCCATCGATTCCGGCGTCTTTCAGGGCTCTTGCTCGATCTCCGTTTCGAAACTGAAGAAGCGGATTGAAGTAAGTGAAAAGAACGATCGGAACCGCACTCTGCTGCCGGACTCGTTCGAGCATCGGCAGCAATTCAGTAACGCCGATCGGATTGAGCAAGGCTCGCTCTGAAGCGCGCTGAATCACCGGTCCATCAGCCATCGGATCGGAGAAGGGAACTCCCAGCTCGATGATATCCGCACCAGCGCTGTCGAGCGCAGGAAGCAACTCTTCCGTTGTTTTCAGATCCGGATCGCCTGCGGTCAGATAAGGTATGAATGCCTTATGGCCGCGGGCCTTGAGATCTTTGAAATCGTTGAGCAATGCGAGACATTTGAGATTTGAGGTACGTTGTACCGGCTTTTAGCCGGAAGCGTCACATTCGAACTACTCGAATGTGACGCTTCCGGCTGAAAGCCGGTACAACGTACCTTCCTTACCGCCTTCCTGAATACGTTACTCTCCAGATCTTGTTGCCGCCGTCATCCACGACAAGCAGCGAGCCGTCTCGCAATTGCGCGAGCCCAACGGGACGGCCCCAGACCTCGCGTCCGGACTCATCGAGAACCCAGCCGGTCATGAAATTCTCATAGCCGCCTTCAGGTTTTCCACTCTTGAATGGAATGCGGATGACCTTGTACCCGGAGCGTTTCGAGCGGTTCCACGAGCCGTGCAAAGCTACAAACGCATCACCTTCATAGTCACGTGGAAACATGTTTCCCGTGTAGAAGACGAGACCAAGGGCCGCTGCATGCGCCTCGATCAGAACATCCGGGACGATTGCTTTCGCCACAAGATCCGGGCGCTTTCCCACAAGCGTTGGCTGCGGGTTCTGTCCGATATAAGAGTATGGCCAGCCGTAGAAGCCTCCGTCCTTCACCGAGGTGACATAATCAGGAACGAGATCGTCACCCAGACCATCCCGTTCGTTGACTGCCGTCCAGAGCGCGCCACCAGTCGGGTTCCATGCAAGGCCGATCGGATTGCGTATTCCGGAAGCGAAGATGCGATGACCCGAACCATCGGGATTGTATTCACTGATCGCCGCACGCCGCGGCTCGGCCTCTTCGTTCACATTCGATTCTGAACCAACTGAAACATAGAGCTTCTTCCCATCACGATTGAAGAGCAGATTGCGCGTCCAGTGCTGGTTATATCCCTTGCCCGGAAGGTCGATGATCTTTTCCGCCGCGCCTTCAGCCTTTGTCTGGCCCGCCGTGTATTTGTACCGCACTACCGAATCAGTGTTGCCGACATAGAAGTAGCCGCCTTGTACCGCCATGCCAAACGGCTGATTGAGGTCGGTCGCGAAGACGAAGCGCTCGGTTGCATTGTCGATCTTTCCGTCCTTGTTCGAATCGCGAAGGACAAAAACAGTATTCGCTTGCGAGTCGGCGACGAAGACGTCACCGTTAGGTCCTGCGATTGCCCAGCGTACGCGCTTGAAGTCACCTTCGACGAAGACGCTGGCCGCAAATCCTGCAGGAAGCGCGAGCGCTGCATCAGCAGGCTTTGGCGCATTCGCGGGCATGTTTCGTGCCGGCTGCGTGGCTCCAGGCTTGGGCAGCGATCCAGGTGTGATCAGCACCTTCTGCCCGGGCCGCCCCTTTGCACCAATGCCTTCAGTGATGTCCTGAGCACAGGCAGCACCGGCTGTAACCATGGCAAATGCCAGAAAACATGCGGCTCTAGCAAACTTCATTCTTTCACCTCACTCTCACGTTGTTTGGTTTCCATTCTCTCGGCGACCGTGTTGACGTCCTTGTCCCCGCGCCCCGACAGATTGACGAGAATGATCTCCTCGCCTCCAAGGGTCGGAGCCAGATTCTGAAGGTACGCTATCGCGTGTGCTGACTCGAGCGCTGGAATTATTCCTTCGAGACGTGCCAGCAATCGAAGACCTTCGAGTGCCTCGTCGTCGCTGACGGACGTATACGAGACGCGGCCCGCATCGTGCAAATACGCGTGCTCCGGGCCGATACTCGGGTAGTCAAGTCCAGCCGAGATCGAGTGCGTCGCTGCCACTTGACCCCGCTCGTTCTGAAGCAGATAGCTTCGCGTTCCCTGAAGCACGCCGACACTGCCGCCGCCGGTCTCGAGAAATCGTGCCGCATGCTCCCCTAATTCGCTTCCGCGGCCTCCGGCCTCGACACCTGTCATGCGAACCGTCTCATCATTCAGGAACTCGAAGAACAACCCCATCGCGTTACTTCCACCACCGACGCAGGCGACAAGATAAGCTGGAAGCCTGCCTTCGCGCTCGAGTATCTGGGCGCGTGCCTCGCGTCCGATCACGCTTTGAAAATCACGCACCATCATCGGGTACGGGTGGGGACCGAGAACCGAGCCGAGCAGATAGTGCGTATTCTCGACGTTGGTTACCCAGTCACGCAGCGCTTCGTTGATCGCGTCCTTGAGCGTTCGGCTGCCTGCATCTACGCCTACAACCTCCGCTCCGAGCAGCTTCATCCTGAAGACGTTGAGTGCCTGCCGCCTCATGTCTTCAGTGCCCATGTAGACTACACATTCAAGACCAGCGAGCGCGCATACAGTTGCTGTCGCTACACCGTGCTGTCCTGCGCCGGTCTCTGCAATGATCCGGCGCTTGCCCATGCGCCTGGCAAGCAGTATCTGGCCGACCGCGTTGTTGATCTTATGCGCGCCAGTGTGATTCAGGTCCTCACGTTTGAGATATATCTTCGCTCCGCCGTAATGCTCAGTGAGTCGCGCAGCATAAGTCAGTGGAGTGGGTCGTCCAACGTACTCGGAGAGGAGTGTCCTGAATTCGCTTTGAAACGCCTCGTCCTGCTGAGCTTCTGCATATGCAGCTCTCAGCTCTTCAAGAGCGAACATCAGAGTCTCCGGTACAAAGCTTCCTCCGTACGACCCGAAATGTCCTCCGCTGTCTGGAAGGCTCTTGAAGTCAGCGCTCACTTGTCCATCTCCAATCTGAGCGATTGTAGTTTCCCGATATCTTTTCGGCCGGGAGATATTTCAACTCCGCTGTTGACATCCACCGCATACGGTTGCACCTCACGGATAGCTGACGCGATGTTCTCTGGTCCAAGACCGCCTGCAAGAATCACGGTCGGCGAGTTGTGCCGCCTGGCCTGCGATTTTCCAGTTAGCCGTCAACCCCGTTCCGCCGTACAACTCTTTATCGAAGGCGTCGAGAAGGATGGCCCTGGCCGGCACATCTACCACCTGTTGAGGATCAAAATCGTTGCCGACACGAAGCGCCTTGATTACGCGATCGGGCCCGACCTGCTCACAGAAACGTGCATCCTCATCGCCATGCAGCTGGATCATCTCAACGCCGCTCGTTTGAGCCTTCTTAAGCACTTCGTCCGGACCTGGTTCATTCACAAAGATACCAACCGTCGTGGCCTGTCCTTCAAGTTTCTCAATGATTGAGCGCGCACGCTCGAGCGCGATGAACCGCGGACTCTTCGAATAAAAGTTAAATCCCAGAAAATCGGCGCCGACGCTTAATGCAGCCTGCGCATCTTCGAGCGATGTAATCCCGCATACCTTGAGCCTGACTTTTTGCGTTCGCGATTTCATTGTTCAACGGCAGCAAGGGTCAGGCTCCTGAGGGCAGCTCCCTCGTCTTGTGCTCGCATCAGCTCTTCACCTATTAGCACTGCGTGAAAACCTGCGGCACCGAGTCTGGTGATTTCTTCACGCGAACGAATCCCGCTCTCACTTACAAGAGTGAGCGATGCAGGCAGATCACGCGCGAGCGCGATTGATGTCGAAATATCGGTTGCGAAGGTCCGCAGATCGCGATTGTTAACTCCAAGCAGTTTCACATCGTGTTTGAGCGTTTTGTTGAGCTCGTCGCAATCGTGCACTTCGACAAGGACGTCCAGGCCGACACCGTGAGCAACGTTCAACAGACGTTCGATTTCGTCGTGATCAAGCATTGCGGCAATGAGCAGGATTGCGTCGGCGCCAGCCTCGGCGGCCTCGAAGACCTGATATTCATCAAAGATGAAGTCCTTGCGAAGCAGCGGAAGGGTGGTTGTGGCTCGCACCTGTTTCAAGTGTTCGAGCGAGCCGTCAAAAAAGTCTTCCTCAGTGAGTACCGAGATTGCGGCAGCGCCGTTCGCTTCGTAGTTTCGAGCGATTGCGGCGGGATCGAAGTGTTCGCGAATGACACCCTTCGAAGGCGATCGACGCTTGATTTCAGCGATGATGCTTACGGGATTCTTTCTCAGCGCTGCGATGAACTTGCCAGGCGTGCGGAATGTCCTGGTCGCGATCGGTCTTGTGCGTTTCGCCTCCTCGACCCGCTCGCGCTTTCGCTCAACGATCTGTGAAAGGATGTCGTGCATTTGTTTGTGTACGTTGTACCGGCTTTTAGCCGGAAGCGTAACATTCGAGTAGTTCGAATGTTACGCTTCCGGCTAAAGGCCGGTACAACGTACCTAAATCCGGTTTGTCATACTTACCAGCGCTTCGACCTTTTGGTGCGCAGCGCCTGAATCGATAACCTCAGCGGCCATGCGTACGCCTTCACGTAAATCATTACTGCCCCCGACACAAACAACGCTGCAGCCGCATTCATCAGAACCAGACTCCGCGCTGCGTCCTTGCGGTCGCGGCGAAACACCGCACGAATAATCTCCGCATTGTCATCCGCTGTGCCCCCGCGGAGAGGCTCGATATCAGAAACCGCAACACCAAAATCGTCCGGGTGCAGTTGAAACCTTCGGACACCATTCTTTCCGGCTTCAAACACCTCTGTCGTCCCACCGAGCGTAATCTCGTCCAAGCCATCCTCGCCCCTCACGATCCAACTCCGCGAGGTACCCAGTTGCGATGCGGCCTTCGCGACCTTCTCACTCGCTCCCGCTCGCGAAACGCCGATCACCTGATGTGGCGCCTGTGCCGGATTTGTAAGTGGACCCAGCAGATTGAAGATAGTCGGCACCTGAAGACTTCGCCTCACAAGTGCGACCCGTTTTGTGGCTGCGTGATGCAGAGGCGCAAACATGAATCCGATCCCGATCTCATCGATGCATTCCGCGACGCGCTCAGGAGCCAGGTCTACTTTGACGCCCAACGACCTGAGGACATCGGCACTTCCCGATTTCGACGTGACTGCGGCATTCCCATGTTTAGCCACCGGCACCCCGGCCGCTGCGACGACGAACGCAGCCGCAGTCGAAACATTGAAGGTCTTTGCAACACTCCCGCCAGTGCCGCAGGTATCCACATAGGTCTCGTGCCGCGTCAGAACGCGCGAGCATCGCGCGCGCATGGTTTCGGCGAATCCTGCGATCTCGTCCTCGGTCTCGCCCTTTGTCTGGAGCGCAACAAGCACTGCGGCGATCTGTGCATCAGTCGAGTCGTCTCCCATCAAGGCCGCAAGCAGTTCTGCTGCCTCCTGTCGATCGAGATGTTCACCGGACGTCAATCTTCCAAGAAAGTGTGAGATCATTTGTCTAAATCGCGAGGAAGTTTTTGAGCAGGTCTTTCCCGACGTCAGTCAGAATAGACTCAGGGTGGAACTGAACACCTTCACACAAAAACTCCCGATGCCGGAGACCCATAATCAATCCGTCCGACGAACGCGCAGTTATTTCAAGCACATCGGGAAGTGATTCAAGATCGACAATCAGTGAATGGTATCGAGTGGCAGTAAACGGGTTCTCGAGACCGGCAAAAATCGTTCGGCCATCGTGAACAATCTTGCTGGTCTTGCCATGCATCAGGTAAGGCGCACGCACTACCTGGCCACCAAAGGCCTGACCTATGGCCTGATGTCCGAGACAGACGCCAAGAATCGGAACCTGGCCGGCAAGCTCGCGAATGACATTCAGAGAAATGCCGGCTTCGTTCGGAGTGCAGGGGCCGGGCGAAATTACGATCCGTTCGGGTTTCAAAGCTTCAATCTCGCCAACGCTCGTCTGATCATTCCGTACGACTCGCACTTCACTGCCAAGCTCGCCAAGATACTGTACGAGGTTGTATGTGAAAGAATCGTAGTTGTCGATGACAAGAATCATGTCGTGACGTTTGTGCGGTGTCAGGGTTTGATTACTGCTTCAATAATCTCAATACGTTCTACCGGAACTTCACCAGTCCGCTGAACCGCTGCAATCTTGTCGAGAGTGTCGAAGCCATCCACGACTTTGCCAAAGATCGTGTACTTACCGTCCAGGAAAGGAGCCGGGGCGAGCACCACGAAGAACGAAGTATCGGCGGAATCCGGATCGTCGGCTCGCGCCATTGAGATGGCGCCGCGAATGTGCGGGCGCTGGCTAAACTCGGGTTTTAGCTTGTGAACCCAGCGATCGGCAGGATGCCCTTTTCTTCCCACACGAGTTGAGCCAAAGCCTCCCTGAATGACGAATCCGGGAACGATGCGATGAAATGCCGTGCGGTCATACCAACCACTTTCAACCAGCTTGAGGAAATTGCGCGCGTGTTCCGGTGCTGTTTCAGGATCCATCAGGACCGTGAAATACCCGAGCGATGTTCGAATGATTGCTTCTTTCCGCATCTCATCGACAGTTGCGTTCTTAAACGGCTCTTCCTTTTTCGGCTCGATCTTGATGCTCAAAATCTTTACCGGCTCGGCGGTCATTTGCTGTGAGTCTGTCGGCATAAGCGATATCTGCTCGACTACATCGAGACCTTCCGTGACGAGGCCGAAAGCCGAGTACTGTCCATCGAGACTTGGCTGCTCTGAGGCGCAGATAAAAAACTGAACACCACCGCTGTTTGCTTTGTTCGGAATGCGAGCCGCTGAGACTGTGCCGACGCCGTGCTTCAGATCGCTGAATTCGTCACGCAGCTGGTTGAGCCCTCCCGTGCCCCATTGTGTGCGCGGAGTCTTCGGATTCTTAACCAGCGGATCCCCACCCTGGATGATTCCGCGGGGAATGACTCGATGAAAACCGGAGCCGTCGTAATAACCCTGGCGGGCGAGCCTGATAAAGCTGGAAACGTGCTCGGGCGCCTTGTCGGCAAAGAACTCGAAACGAATCACGCCGAGGTCGGTCGTAATCACGGCTTCGAGAGTCGCAGCTTCGGCTGCTGACACGGGAGCGCCAGGTGGCGGCGCATTCTTCTTGCGTGGCGGACTCTGCCGGGCCGTCGCCGTTGTCACCGCAACAAGACAGCAAGTCAGAACAAGTGTCGAGAAGTTTATAGATCTCTTCATAGTTCCTTCTCAGCGATTTCGATCGCGCGGACGAGCGCGCGCGACTTGTTTAGAGTTTCCAGAAACTCGTTCTCTGGAGTCGAGTCGGCGACGATTCCTCCACCCGCCTGTATGAACGCCTGTTTCCCTCTCGTGTACATTGTCCGCAACGCGATACACGAATCGAGGTTACCCGAATAGTCGAAATACATGACCGCGCCGGCGTAGGCGCCGCGGCGCGTCGGCTCGAGCTCGTCAATAATCTCCATCGCTCGAACCTTCGGAGCTCCCGAAACGGTACCAGCAGGAAACACGGCGGCGAGTGCGTCAAAGTAATCAAGCCCATCACGCAGTCTGGCGCTCAATTCCGAAACGATGTGCATGACGTGAGAGAACTTCTCCACGATCATCAGACGCTCAACCTTTACCGATCCGTACTCAGCCACTCGCCCAAGATCGTTGCGGCCCAGGTCCACAAGCATCACGTGCTCGGCGCGCTCCTTTTCGTCAGCGCACAACTCCTCGGCGAGTCGCGCATCCTCCTCATCCGTCGCGCCGCGCCGATAGGTACCCGCTATCGGACGATACTCGAGCTTTCGTCCATTACAGCGGACAAGCATCTCGGGAGATGCACCAAAGAGCGTCTCGCCAGGACCAAGCTTCAGGTAGAACATATAGGGCGAAGGATTGACGACTCTCAAAGCTCGATAGATCTGGAAAGGATGAACTCCGATCTCCGTCGTGAACCGCTGTCCGAAGACCACCTGAAACGCATCGCCCGCGCGGATATAGTCCTTGATGCGTTCGATGGATGACGTATATGTCTCTTTGGACATGTTCGATTTGAGCTCGAAAGGAGCAGTCCGTTCTGCGCCTGCAGGAACTTCGACCGGAGCGGCCAGGGCTGCTTCGAGCCGTGCTATCTCTGAGCATGCGGCGATATAGCGGTCCCGCAAACTGCTCTGTCCTTCGTCACCTTCAGTGAACACGTTGGCAATGATCTGTATCTGGTGTTTGACGTGATCAAACGCGAGCAATTTCGAGAAGAACATTACGGCCGCAGTGTCCATCTCGAGATCGTCTGTCGCATGCTCAGGCAGCGTTTCAAACCAGCGAACAGCGTCGTAGCCAAAATAGCCCACTGCTCCACCAGCAAAGGGTGGCAAGCCGGGACGGTTGACCGGACGGTGGGTGCGCAGCATCTCGCGCAACAGATCCAGCATCGGGCCATCGCGCTGTTCCCGTCGGCCATCGGGTACTCGATCGAAATCCCGCCTGCACGGGCGCGAACGATATGGCTTGGCCCGCATCCCAGAAAAGAATAGCGGGCGATCTTTTCACCGCCTTCGATCGATTCGAGAAGAAATGCGTAGGGTGATTCGCGTTCGATTCGCAGGAACGCAGAGACCGGTGTCAGCAGGTCCGCCGTTACCGTCTTGACGAGTGGAACTACATTGCCTTGCGCGGCAAGGGCCAGGAACTCGTCATAGGTTGCCGGAGAGATCGACGCCATTGTGTTTTCTGATTCTCACTCCTGAGCTGACTTTCGTCCCATTCGATTGCCAAGCACCTGAGCGACGTCACGCAGACTGACCTCGCGCTCGACCATCAGCACAAGCAGGTGATAAAGAAGGTCTGTGATCTCAGCCGTCAGCTCCGTGCGCCCTTCGTTTTTGGCTGCGATGATGGTCTCTGCCGATTCTTCGCCGACTTTCTTGAGTATCTTGTCGAGACCACTTTCAAAAAGATACGTGGTATATGAATTTGGCGGACGTTCCACGCGGCGCTGCTCAATCAGCTGATAGAGATTCTGAAACAGAATTCCGAAGTCCAGCGCCGGGAGATCTACAACTGAAAGATCAGGTTTACGCGACTGTGACTCTGCCGCGACTGGGCGCACATCTTTCTTTTCACCGGTGTCATAGAAGCACGTTCGCTCACCCGTATGACATGCGGGACCTCTAGGGGTTACACGCACAAGCACCGTGTCACCATCACAATCTGGCTTCAGATCAACGACAGTCTGCGAATTGCCCGACGTCTCTCCCTTGTGCCACAGCTCGTTGCGCGAACGGCTCCAGAACCACGTCTCCCCCGTACGGAACGTGAGGCCAAGGCTCTCGGCATTCATGTACGCGAGCATCAACACCTCACCTGTCGAGTGGTCCTGCACAATGGCAGGGATGAGACCATCTTCACTGAACTTCAGCGACTTGATGAGAGTTTCCGAACCCATATCTATTTGAATCGCTTAGCCAGCCATTCGTTCAACTCCGAAAGAAAGACTGGATCAAGTGGCCGCGCCGGATCATCAATCGTGAGCGACGCTGGCCCCTTCTGCACCCTCATCCAGTGATCCATCTCCGGAACCGTCTTCATTGTCAGATCGGAGTTGTACTGACCTTTAAGAATCTCATTCAGATAGACGGCATCCTTCACTTCAACGTGAGCATCCTTTTCGCCCTGGAGGATCAATACAGGAATCTGAACTCCTCGAATTACCTGAAGCGGATCGGTCTGGAACTGATTGAAGAAGTAATGGACGTTACCGATTATCGGTTTGAATAGTGGATCGTTGACGTCAATCTTGAGTTGACCCGTTTCGGACGACCCGCCCGTGATCGCGACCTTAAGCCGATCGAACTGATCGAGGTAGTCAGCCACCTCTGCTTGCGACTTTCCCTCTTCCACGAGCCGTCGCTCTTCCTGCGCGCGAAGTATTTTGTGATAGATGCGGCCGGGCATTCCAATGGTTACAAGGCCGACAACTTTCGCTTGAGGTTTTCCTGAGGCAGCGACATGCGAAGCAAAGATTCCACCTTCGTCGTGACCTATTGCCACGATCCGCGCGGGATCGATCTCAGCACGCCGCGAGAGCATTTTGAGTGCAGCAACAGCATCCTCGTTGTGATCCTGAAGGGTCGCATTTGGTTTGCATTTGCTCGCTCCCGAGCATCGATTGTCGTACCGGTAGGAGGCGATGCCTTTTCTTGCCAGCTCGGCGGCCAGTTCTTCGAAGGCTGCGCGAGGGGCACGCGCAATTCCGATCTTCGCGTCAGCACCCTGATTCGAACCTGAAATCAGGAGCACGACTGGGAATCGTCGTTTCGCGACCTGTCTCGGAAGAAGCAACTTCCCCGTAAGCTGCGTCTCCAGGCTCTCAAACGTGACCTCCATTATTCGAAAACCGTCGGAAGTATTCGAGGTGGGAGCAGTCCGGTCCGCTGGCTTGGGCGCCTTAGGTGGAACATCTTGTGTGCGGCTTGCTCCGAGAGTACCGACAACTCCAAAAACCGCCATGGCGATGGCGATCAGAAGAGTCGATGTAAGCCGCTTGGAAAGGCCCATCATTAAGTCCTTTCCGATGCTGCGAAGCAGCGCAATCACCGCGGAGCGGTGCGAGAACGTAGCCAGGGGTTGAGTCTTCGAAACCCCTGGATCGATTCCATTGACGGATTTCATCCCGGAGGGATGCGAGAAAAGACGACAGGTTTCACCAGATCGTTTCTCGCATCCCTCCGGGATGCACTCTCTCTCGCAATGCAACCAGGGGTTTCGAAGACTCAACCCCTGGCTACGATCTTTGTATGCCTCCGAGCGTCCATTTAAGCTTCAGCGTACAAGTATACCGCGTTGTCTGAGATATCGCTTCGCATCACTGATCGTGAACTCTCCGAAGTGAAAGATCGAAGCGGCAAGCACAGCGTCTGCTCCACCAGCAGTCATCGCCTCAAATAAGTGCTCAAGCGAGCCTGCACCTCCTGAAGCGATCACAGGAATGTTAACTGCATCCGCAACTGCGCGTGTCAACTCGAGATCGTATCCATCCCTCTGGCCGTCACGGTCCATGCTCGTCAACAGAATCTCTCCTGCTCCGAGATGAGCAGCACGCGCTGCCCATTCGATTGCGTCCATACCGGTCGGTGTCCTTCCCCCGTGGAGGAATACTTCCCATCCTCGTAGCGGTTCGGCGCGTCGCTTGGCATCAATTGCTACCACCATGCACTGAGAACCGAAGATCTCCGCGCCTCGGCGTATAAGGTCGGGATCGAGCACGGCCGCCGTGTTGACGGACACCTTGTCAGCACCCGCGAGCAGGTTTGTCCGGATATCATCAACAGAACGAATCCCGCCGCCGACAGTGAAGGGAATAAAGACTCGATCTGCAACCGAGCGCACCATCTCGGCGACGATCTCGCGACGATCGGATGACGCCGTGATGTCAAGGAAGACCAGTTCATCGGCGCCTTCGCGATCATAACGTTCGCCCTGCTCGACAGGATCACCGGCATCTCTCAGATTCACGAAACTGATCCCTTTGACCACGCGCCCGCGATCCACATCAAGGCAGGGAATGATTCGCTTCGCTAACATTAGCGGATTCGTTTAGAGCCGGATCTGTTTCACCGAGATTACATGCGGAACGCTGACCAGACTCGTAAGCGTTTCTGCATCCAATTCCTGATCCACCTGATAGACCGACATGGCCACGCCGCCCGCCCTGTTCCGGCTCAGGTAAAGTTGCGCAATGTTGATCCGATGTTCACCGAGAAAAGTTCCAATTCGGCCCACCACGCCCGGCTGATCGGCATTTCTGACGATCAACATATTGCCGTCAGGGATGGCTTCGAGACGATGGGCGTCTATCATCACGAGTCGCGGGTCGTTGCGACCGAAAAGGGCGCCTCCAACTGTGGATTCACCGCTGTCGCCCTTCACCGTTACCTCGACAAAACTCGCGAAGTCAGCTGCTGTTCGCGCGCGCGATTCGGAAACAACGAGGCCGCGCTCTTCTGCAATCAACATGGAATTGACCTGATTCACCCGGGCACTCACCTGACCGAGGAGCCCTGTCAGAATCGCCCGCGTGATCGGTTGCGTATCACGATCTGCGACTTCACCGCTGTAAGCGATATTCACTTCGCTGACGGCTCCCGAAAAGTACTGGGCTTCGAAGCTGCCGAGCTTTTCTCCGAGTAGCAGATACGGCCTCATGGTCTCGAGGATTTCCGGGCTGACTGATGGCACGTTGACGGCTCCCGCGATGGCACCGGTGCTCAGGAAATCGGCCACCTGCTCGGCGATAGTCACAGCGACCTGATCCTGTGCCTCAGTAGTCGAAGCTCCCAGGTGCGGTGTCACAATCACCTCTTCGAGACTGAGTAAAGGATGATCGACTGGCGGAGGTTCTTCGACGAAGACATCGAGAGCGGCGCCGGCCACTTTCCCTGACTTGATGGCATCGAAGAGTGCCGTCTCGTCAATCAGCCCACCGCGAGCACAATTGATGACGCGGACACCATCCTTCATCTTCGCAAACGCTTCATCGCCGATGATTCCCCGCGTAGTCTCGGTCAGCGGCGTATGCACCGTGATGAAGTCTGATCTGCTGAACACTTCGTCGAGGGAAGCCATCTCGATGCCCGCCTTGGCCGCGACGTCCTTTGAAAGAAATGGATCGTAGGCCAGGACTTTCATAGTGAGACCGATCGCGCGCGAGGCTACAATTTTGCCGATGTTCCCAAGACCTATGACGCCAAGAGTCTTGCCCGATATCTCGGTACCGATGAAGCGCTTCTTGTCCCACTTGCCGCCTTTGAGTGTGGCGTTGGCCTGTGGAATCTTGCGGGCGAGCGAAAGCATGAGCGCGATCGTCTGCTCGGCAGTTGTCACGCTGTTACCCCCGGCGGCATTCATTACAACGATCCCTCGTTGCGTAGCTGCCGGAACATCAACGTTATCGACGCCGGTCCCTGCTCGTCCTACAACTTTTAGCCGCTCCGCGAGGGATATGAGGTCGGCCGTAACCTTTGTTTCACTCCGGACGATGAGGGCCTCGTAGTCCCCGATAATGCGCGCCAGATCGTCTGGTTTGATGCCGACTTTGACATCGATTTCGAAGGATTCGCGGGCTTTGAGGATGTCTATTCCGCGTGGTGAAAGATTATCGCTAATGAGTATTCTCATAGTTTGGTGCCTGAAAATGAATGCGGGAAAGAGTGGTCCGCTCGAGGCTAATATGACCACGACCAGTAGAAATGGGAGAAATGCGCGAGGAAATTCTGCATCAGGCAGGTAATATAATAGTCTATCGCCCTGAGTTCAAGGGCATGTAGTACCGCCTGAAGGTGGTACTACATGCTATGATGCGCGCATAAGGAAAATCGATGATTCTGCTCCTGCAGGCAACTGAAGCGAATGTTCCCCCGGCATTCTCCTACCTGCCGATCCTGCTTTTCCTGATCGTGGCAGCGGCGTTTCCCGTGGTGGCGCTGTTCGTCCTCAAGCTGGTACGTCCGAGCGTCTATGACGAGAAGAAAATGATGCCGTATGAATGTGGCATCGATCCCGTCAAGGATGCACGGGAGCGGTTCTCAGTTCGCTTTTATATTATCGCGATGCTGTTTCTGATCTTCGATGTCGAAACGGTATTTCTGTTTCCATGGGCGATTGCATTTGATCGACTTGCTATCTTTGGACTCGTCGAGATGCTGATCTTCGTCGGGATACTGGTCGTGGGTTTTTATTATGCCTGGCGCAAGGGCGTCCTCGACTGGGCATAGCTCGGAAAGGGAATCGATGGCTGTCGGAATTGACTCCGAACAGATCGGACACTCTGCACTGGGTGGAGCCAGCTTTATCACGAGCAAAGTGGATTGGGTGCTCAACTGGGGACGCAGTTCGGCGCTCTGGCCGATGACTTTTGGGCTGGCGTGTTGCGCGATCGAGATGATGGCGACCGGTGCTTCGAGATTCGATCTTGATCGTTTTGGGGCCGGTGTATTTCGGCCCAGCCCGCGTCAATCCGATCTGATCATCGTTGCCGGTACGGTGACCCTGAAGATGGCGACAGTCGTCAAGCGCGTCTATGACCAGATGCCCGAACCCAAATGGGTACTTTCGATGGGTTCCTGCGCCAACGTCGGTGGTCCTTTCAATACGTATTCGACTTTGCAGGGAGTCGATAGAATAATCCCCGTCGATGTCTACGTCCCTGGCTGCCCGCCACGACCTGAAGCATTGATTTACGGCTTAATGCGCCTTCAGGACAAGATAACGGGGAGAAGATAGAAGATAGTGGTCAGTGGCCGAGTGGTCAGTGTATGGAGTTCAAGCTTTAGCTTGCTCTCGCGACCTGACGTGCTAAGAACAAGCTAAAGCTTGAACTCCATACACTGACCACTGCCCACTGACCACTGACCACTTCTTCCTCACACCTTCATAATCTCGTCTTCTTTGTGCTTTGCGAGCTCGGCGACGCGAGCGATGTACTGATCGGTGAGTTTCTGAATCTCGGCGAGGCCATCCTTTTCCTGATCTTCTGATATCAGCTTATCCTTCAGGGCCTTTTTCAGCTTTTCATTCGAATCGCGACGGATGTTTCGTACAGCAGTCTTGTGCTCTTCAGCCATTTCGCTGACGAGCTTGGCGAGCTGTTTTCGGCGCTCCTCGGTCAGAGGTGGAATCGGTATGCGAATGAGTTTCCCATCATTGGCAGGGTTCAGTCCAAGCTCGGAACTGAGAATCGCCTTTTCAATAGCCTGCATCTGCGAGGGATCAAATGGCTGAATTGTCAGCAGCGAGGCTTCGGGAGCGTGGATTGTCGCGATCTGATTGAGTGGCATCTGAGTGCCGTAGTAATCGACTGTAATGGAATCGAGAATGCCGGTTGATGCGCGACCGGTTCGAACTGAACCCAGCTTGCGACGAAGGTCTTCGATTGCGTGGTCCATACGGTTCTTTGCATCCCTGGCGACCTCTTTTGTCATTTTGCACCTCCGTCGTCTGCACCCGCTTTCACCGTACGCACGACGGAACCTATTTTCTCGCCGATGACAGCGCGTCTGATGTTTCCCGCCTGAGTCATGTCGAAGACAATAATTGGCAGGTTGTTATCCATACAGAGCGAGACCGCGGACGCATCCATAACCGCCAATTGATCCTGCAGGACCCGCTTGTGGCTGAGCTCGTCGATCTTGACAGCAGTCGAATCCTTGCGCGGATCCGCCGTGTAGATACCACCTACGCGCGTTGCTTTCATGATTACGTCAGCCTGTATTTCGAGCGCACGAAGCGCGGCAGCCGAGTCAGTAGTAAAAAACGGCTGGCCTATTCCGGCTGCGAAAAGAACGATGCGCCCCTTTTCGAGGTGACGAACTGCGCGCCGCCGAATGAACGGCTCTGCAATCTCGCGCATTTCGATAGCGGATACGAGGCGTGTGTATGCGCCCAGCTTCTCGAGAGCATCCTGCAGGGCAACCGCGTTCATGACGGTCGCGAGCATCCCCATATAATCTGCAGAAGCGCGGTCCATACCGGCCGTGCTGGCCTTGAGGCCACGGAAGATGTTGCCGCCGCCAACAACAAGAGCCGTCTCTGCTCCGATATCGGCTACACCCTTGATCTCCTGGGCCACGCGGTTGACTACTTGAGGATCGATGCCATATCCGACATCGCCCATGAGTGCTTCACCGCTCAGTTTGAGCAGGATACGCTTGTACGCAGGTCGAGGACTGGTTGCTTGCTCGGGCACGCTCCCTCACTTGATTGCAGCAGCTACTTCGCTCGCGAAATCGTCACTTCGCTTTTCGAGACCTTCCCCCATCTTGTAACGCGTGAAGCGGCGGACATTAACCTTTTCGCCGGTCTCAGCCGAGATGCGCGATACGAGCTCGGCGATCGTGATCGCCTGATCGCGGACAAAAGGCTGCTCGAGGAGGACTGACTCCGTGAAGAACTTCTCGAGCCGGCCGTCCACCATCTTATCAATGATATTCTGCGGCTTGCTCGTGTTCTTCGGATCGGCAAGAGCCTGCCCTCGCGCGATCTCACGCTCCTTTTCGACGATCTCTGCCGGCACATCGGTCTTGGCTACATACTGCGGTTCTGCCGCGCAGATATGCATCGCCAGATCCTTGACGAAGCGCTGAAAATCCTCGGTACGCGCTACAAAATCAGTCTCGCAGTTGACTTCAACGAGGACGCCGATCTTGCCACCCATGTGGATATAGGAGCCAACGATTCCTTCGGCAGCGATGCGGCCCTCGCGCTTCTTTGCACTTGCCAGACCGGCTTTGCGTAGAATATCGATCGCCTGGTCTTCGTTGCCACTGGCTTCTGTCAACGCCTTCTTGCATTCCATCACTCCTGCACCAGTCTTCTCGCGCAGTTTTTTTATCATTTCAGGAGTTATTGCCATCTCTAGACTTCCTGCCTTCTACCTTTAGTTAAATAACCTAAATTGTTGTGTTGTACATGTTCTGCAAAAACGGCGCGAGCCTTGTTAAGGGCCGCGCCGTTAGTGCGTTTGTCCGATAAGCGGGCTGAAGGCGACTGCTCTGCAGCGCCCGCGAGCCTTAAGCTATCATTTCCGCAGCGCCTGCCTCTGATGATGCCGTTTCAACAGGGACTGACTGTGATGCCGATTCGACCGGAGTCTCGGCGTCAGTTCCCGCGGTAGTGGCGGCTTTTGGTTGTTCAAGCGGCGCAGTTTCGGCCCCTGGCTCTGCCCCTCGTTCCGTTTCGGGAACGGCGGGATTCTCTGCTGGAGCGCTTTCAGCCGGCGTTGGCGGAGCGGCTTGCTCTGCCGCTGGTGCCGGAGACGACGGTGATGACGCTGGCGCCGCCGGTGATGCTTGCGGTGCTGCCGCTACACCGAGTATCGGGCGCTGACGCCGTTCACGCGGCGGACGATCTCCACGATCGGGCCGATCTGACCGGCGCTCGCGTCGCTCGCCTCTTTCACCTCGCTCACGCCGAGGTCTTGCGGGCGTTTCACCTGCCTGGCCTGCGGCTGCCGCCTGCTCAGCCTGGATAGCCGCCTCTTCCGTCTCTTTCTGTTGCGCGAGCTGCTGGCCTTCCAGAACTGCATCGGCCATTCGCGACGCAAAGAGTCTGACTGCGCGCAGTGCATCGTCGTTGCCAGGAATGATGAAATCGACCCCTTCAGGGCTGCAGTTGGTATCGACAACCGCAATCACCGGAATGCCAAGCCGGTTGGCCTCTTTGACTGCAATCTCTTCTTTGTTTGTGTCGATCACAAAGATTGCGTCCGGCAGCCGTTTCATCTCTTTTATGCCTGAGAGATTCTTTTCCAGTGCCTGCCGCTCGCGGTCGAGGTGAAGGCGCTCTTTCTTGGCAAACTGTTCGATGCGGCCATCAGCCTGCATGGCTTCAATTTCTTTCAGCCGCTTGATCGACTTCTGAATGGTCGCAAAGTTCGTAAGCAGACCGCCGAGCCATCGCTGATTGACGAAGTACTGATTGCACCGGACAGCTTCGTCGCGGATTGCATCCTGAGCCTGTCTCTTGGTGCCTACAAAGAGAACTGTTTTGTTGGTTCCCTGACCCGTCAAGTCAGTGATGTACTTGATGGCATCCTTGAACATTCGTTGCGTCTTCTGCAGGTCAATGATGTAGATACCATTGCGCTCACCGAAGATGAATTCCTTGGTCTTCGGATTCCAGCGTCTGACCTGATGCCCGAAGTGGACGCCCGCTTCAAGCAATTCTTTCATTGTGACTGTCGCCAAACTCTCCTCCTTAGGTTTATGTACTCACCCGCTCCAGTTCGCTTTCTGATCAACCTGGATCGACAGCGAACAACCGCTTCGCGGGGCGGGTAATGGATTTCAGCAGAAAGCTGAATTAACGCTTCGAGAATTGGAAACGCTTGCGCGCACCCTTCTGACCGTACTTCTTGCGCTCTTTAGCGCGCGGATCACGGGTCAGCAGGCCCGCTTTCTTGAGGCGTTTGCGGAGCTCAGCATTGAACTCGCAGAGTGCTCTCGCGATTCCGTGGCGCACTGCGCCAGCCTGCCCGGCCATTCCTCCGCCATCAACGTTCACAAGGACATCGAACTTCCCAAGTGTGTCGGTCAATTGCAGCGGCTGGCGGATAATCATCCTCAGCGTCTCATTCTTGAAATAGACATCGATTGAGTCCCGGTTGACCTTGAAGTCACCGGTACCAGGTCGCAGATAGACACGAGCCGTCGCGCTTTTGCGTCGACCCGTTCCATAAAACTGAATATCAGCCACGTTTGAACTCACTCCTCTACTGGGAAACCGTCAATTGCTCGATCCTGCTCTTATTCTACTATTGCCTCTGTTGCTGGGCCGCGACAGGCCGTGACTCCGGCTTTTGTGCTCCGTGCGGATGCTCGGCGCCGGCATAGACCTTGAGTTTGCTGCCCATGGCACGACCAAGCTTGCTCTTGGGAAGCATTCCCTTGACTGCCAGCTCCACGACCCTTGCCGGATTCTTGGCCATCAGGTCGCGTGCCCGCGTTTCCTTCAGACCTCCAGGCCAGCCGCTATGGTGCCGATACATCTTATCGTTCAGTTTGTTCCCTCTGATAACGACCTTTGAGGCATTGATGACAATGACGTGATCGCCCAGATCGAGAAACGGTGTGTAGGTCGGTTTGTGTTTTCCGGTAAGCAGGTGAGCGACCTCACTCGCCAAACGACCGACAGGCACGCCCGAAGCATCGACAACGTGCCATTTCCTGTGATCCTCGAGCCCTTTGCCGCTCGGAAAGTAGGTCGACATAGATATAAACTCCCCCATCAATCCAAAAAAAGGCGAACGCAAAGAATATTAAAAACCCACACTTATGTCAAGGCAACCAGTTACAGAAGACAGATCAAACACACGAGGTTTGAGTTCAAGCTTCAGCTTGTGGTTGAATGCGAACCCCCTGGATTCCTCTGAATGCTTTGAAGGCAATTGTGCCAGAGCAAGCTAAAGCTTGAACTCAAGCTCAACCTTGAATGCACCAATTCCAACTGTGTAATATGCTAACTCGATGCATCGAAAGATCGAGAAGAATCTGCTCTCCCTTACCTTGCAGCCCAGTTGATATACTGGCGCTGCGCGTCCTGATACCTGAATCTAATTCAAGAGTTCCCGTCGTTGATTGAGAGACGCTCGTAGGTCCTGTAGGCTCAAGTATATGAACGAAAAGTACTCTCCCGGTGAGATTGAAGAAAAACAACGAAAGCGGTGGGCTGGCAACCGAACCTTCGAGGTCGATACCGATCCCGCCCGGCAGAAGTATTACTGCCTGGAAATGCTGCCGTACCCGTCTGGTCGGATCCATATGGGGCACGTTCGCAATTACTCGATTGGTGACGCCCTCTGCTGTTTTCAGCGGATGCAGGGGCTAAACGTTCTCCATCCAATGGGCTGGGATGCCTTTGGCATGCCAGCGGAGAACGCTGCAATCAGGAACAATGCGCGACCCGATCGCTGGACGTTCGACAATATCGACGCCATGCGAAGCCAGCTGCAGGAGATGGGTTTTGGCTACGATTGGCGCCGCGAGATCGCCTCGTGTGTTCCGGAATACTATCGATGGAATCAATGGTTCTTTCTCGAAATGTGGAAGCGCGACCTGCTATACCGCAGAGTCGCGACCGTCAACTGGTGTCCGAAGTGCAACACGTCGCTCGCGAACGAGCAGGCCGAAGGAGGTTTCTGCTGGCGTCACGAAGACACGCCCGTTGAACAGCGTGAGCTCGAGCAATGGTTCATACGAGTGACGCGGTACGCTGAGGAACTGCTCGACGATCTCGACACTCTCGAAGACGGTTGGCCTGAGCGTGTTCTGACGATGCAGCGAAACTGGATCGGCCGCAGCCAGGGCGCGGAGGTTGACTTTGCAGTCGCCGGTGATCCGTCGAGCAAGATCCGCATCTTTACGACGCGCATCGACACGATCTTCGGTGCAAATGCGATCATTGTCTCGCCGGAGCACGAATTGATTGATGGCCTGATCTCGAACGGTACCATTCGAGCTGACGTAAAGGACTTCGTCGAGCGGATACGAGCGCTTTCGCGCGACGATCGAAACGCCGAGGGAACTGAAAAGCAGGGAATCGATATTGGAATCGAGGCAGTGAATCCCTTCAGCGGCGAGAAGCTGCCGGTGTGGACGGCTAATTTTGTACTCACCGGTTACGGCACAGGGGCGATCATGAGCGTGCCTGCGCACGACGAACGTGACTTCGAATTCTCGAAGAAGTTCGGCTTGCCGATTCCGAGAGTAATCAAGCTCGTTGGGAGCTCTGAAGCGGATGATGCTCCCGTAGAGGTGCCGTTTACGGCGAAAGATGAAACTGGGATCCTGATCAACTCCGGGCAGTTCAGCGGGATGGCTGTCCCGCGAGCGATCGAGGCGATGACCGGGCATGCCGAGAAGGCCGGCTTCGGCAAGGCGCAGACTAACTACAGGATTCGTGATTGGGGCGTCTCGCGACAGCGCGCCTGGGGGACGCCAATTCCATTCGTCTATTGTCCGACCGACGGCATAGTTCCCGTGCCTGAAGACAACCTGCCGGTGACGTTGCCTGATGATCTCAATTTCAATACGCAAGGGTCACCTCTGGCTGAGCATCCGGGATTTGTCAACACAACGTGTCCTCGAGTGCGGCGGGCCGGCGCGGCGAGATACGGACACGATGGACACTTTTGTCGATTCATCGTGGTACTACTTCCGGTATTGCGATCCGCACAACACCGCGGCACCTTTTTCGCGCGAGGCAGCGGCATACTGGACACCGGTAGATCAATACATCGGCGGAATCGAGCACGCAGTCCTGCACCTTATTTACACGAGAGTCTGGACAAAGATCATGCGCGATATGGGACTCGTGACCTTCGATGAGCCCGTCAAGCGGCTGTTAACGCAAGGCATGGTCTGCCTGGCGACGCTGCGGTGCCCGGTTCACGACTATCTCTATCCGACCGAAGTAGCCGATGGAAAGTGCAGGCACTGCGGGCGCGTGGTTGAGGTCGGCCGTATTGAGAAGATGTCGAAGTCGAAGAAGAACACGGTCGATCCCGATGAGATGATCGGCAAGTTCGGGACCGACACTGTGCGAATGTTCATGCTCTTTGCCGCCCCGCCAGAGAAAGATGTGGAATGGAGCGAAGCTGGGGCTGAGGGCGCCTTCAGATTTCTAAACCGCGTCTGGCGCATCACCTACAAGTGGCACGGTGAAATACAGGCAATCGATCGTTCGTATGCGGCATCTGCAGAATTCTCGACTGCAGCTCGCGGGTTGCGACGCAAGACTCATCAAACGATCGCGCGAGTCACGCATGACATCCGGGATCGACTGCATTTCAATACTGCAATCGCTTCGCTTATGGAGCTGACGAACGAGCTTTATGCATTTGACGGCGGACTGAAAGATGCGCCATCGGCCTTGGATATGTTCGCTATCAGGGAAGCGCTCGAGGCACTGGCGAAAATGTTGAGCCCATTCACTCCCCACATTGCCGAGGAACTGTGGGAGGGCCTGGGTCACGACGAGATTCTTGTTAGTTCGGCGTGGCCGTCATTCGACGCGGAACTCGCGAAGGCAGACGAACTGGAAATACCTGTTCAATTGAATGGCAAACTGGTTGCCCGCATCGTCGTTCCGGCGGATATTACAGATGACGCGCTCGCGGAGACAGCACTCGCGAATGATCGCGTCCAGGACCGGCTCAACGGCCGGCAGGTTGCAAAAACTATCGTCGTTCCGAAGCGGCTGGTAAACCTGGTTGCAAGGTAGAATGAACGTATGAAACGTGTGCAGCTGGCGATTCTCGCTCCGTTACTTCTCGTGTCGAGCGGTTACGTCGAGTGTTACAAACCGGTCGGAAGAGGAGATGTGTTGCCAAAGCACATAAAAACGCTGGCAATTCCTCCCTTCCAGAATCCTAGTCTGCGCTTCAAGGTTGAGCAGCGATTCACAAGCGCGCTCATCGACGAAACTTTGCGCCGCGTGCGCAAGATCAATGTGGTCTCCTCGCCCGAAGGAGCAGACGCGGTGGTCAACGGAACAATCCGCAGCTTTCTTCTCAGGCCTCTGCTTCTCGATGATTCAGGAAGGGCCCGCACTCTCGAAGTCACGGTCATCGTCGCTCTGACGGTTCGCGATCAGACAAAGAACAAAGTGATTTTCGACAATCAGAACTTCGTGTATCGAGGCGAATATGAAGTTGCCGGTGATCCTCAATCCTTCTTCAGTGAAGATGGACCCGCCGCCGACAGGCTCGCCCGTGATTTCGCTCGCAGTGTGGTCAGTACTATTTGGGAAGGCTTCTGAGGGGTTAGGGCTCGCAAACTAATTATATGGTGGGGCAAACAAGCGGTTTGTGGGATTTCCCACACACAGGAGGGGATCTTGTTACCTTGAGATCGCTTATCTGTTAAGGTGGTACGGATAGTCTTAGGGCCGAACCGGCTCATTCTTTATTTGAAAATTCACTCTCGTCATCGGGATCGGATTATGGAGTCCCTCCTTGTGCCGTCTGTGTTCGAAGAACCGCGACTGCAGAAAGAGGACCACTCCCATGTCTCCGCAAACCACAGGTCTATACGCTCCGATCGAAAACCGCTTGCTTGCGGCTCTCCCGATGGAAGACTATCAACGACTACATCCACATTTAGAACCCATCACCCTCAAACTGAAAGAGATTGTTCAGGTTGCCGGGAAGCCAGCGAGCTATGTCTACTTTCCAAGTAAGTCGATCGTCTCCCTTGTGTCATTGATGCAGGACGGCCGTCGTGTCGAAGTTGGACTGGTAGGCGGTGAAGGGATGCTCAGCACGTCCTCGTTCATGGGGGGTGAGGGCTCGCCTAACGAAGGGATGGTCCAGGTGGCCAACGGCGGCCTGAGAATGAAGTCGGAGGTTCTGGTCGAAGAATTCAACCGTGGCGGAGCTTTGCAAGTGATCCTCCTGCGCTATGCCCAATCGCTCTTTTCGCAGGTTTCACAGTGCGCCGCATGTAACAAGCTTCATTCGATCGAGAAACGTCTTGCCCGGTGGCTGCTCATGGTCAGCGACCGAACCAGGTCGGAGAAGATTACGATGACGCAGGAACTGCTCGCAATCATGCTTGGCAGCGAGCGATCTGGAGTGACGCTGGCCGCCATCACGCTGCAAGAGGCAGGGCTCATCGCCTACAGCCGCGGCAGGATCACGATCCATGATCGGGCCGCACTGGAGGACGCCGCGTGCGAGTGTTATCCCATCATCAAGCGCACTTTTGTCCATTTCCTTGATGGGATCTAGCCAACCGCCTGGGAGCGCCAGGCTGAAGCCTGGCGCATGGAGTTGGACACTCTCACCGGAGCGTGCGAGAGCGGAGCCTAGTGTTTGAACGCCAGATAAGTATGAGCAATGCAGTCCCGGAGCGATGCGACGATCTGCGTTTCACCGGATGTTGCTCGCATCGCTACACGCGACTCACGATGCATTCCGCGGACTCGAAGACTAAGCGCCGCGGCCAACGCTCAGGCCGCAGCTCCGCGCTGAAGATGTTGCGCATGCTTCGCAGTAGCGAAGCGCCGGGTGGCGCTACATGCCTTCGCCCTATTCGTATCGCAGGGCGATCATTGGGTCGACTTTGGCTGCGCGCCGAGCAGGGACGTAACAGGCTATGAATGCCACTGCTGTCAGGGTTAGTGTCATGCCCGCCAGTGTTGCCGGATTGCTTGCGCTTACGCCGAAAAGCAAACCCGTCATCAATCGGGTCAGGGCAAGCGCCGCACCGAGCCCTATGGCCACGCCAACGGCGGCAAGCCGCATTCCGTCTCTCATCACAAGCCGCATAACCTGATTCCGGCTGGCGCCGAGTGCCAGTCGAACACCAATCTCAGATGTTCGCTGACTTACCGCATATGAAAGGACCCCGTAAATTCCGAGACACGCAAGCAGAAGAGCGAGCGAAGCAAACGCAGTCAGAAGCGTCATCCCGATCCGGCGCTCGGTGACTTCTTCTGCCAGGACATCGTCCATCGTCCGGATGTTTGAGACGGGCTGAGCCGGATCGACTGACCAGATCGCCTGGCGCACCGTTGATACAAGACTAAGTGGATCGTTTGTAGTACGAATGGTCAGGTCGCGCGGCATATTCCAAAGCCCCGTGGGCATCTGCTGATACGGGAAGAACATTTCAGCTTTGGCGGGCGCTTCGAGCCCCATCTCCTTGACGTCACCGACTATCCCGACAACGCTGATCCACGGGTTCTTCGCTTCAGGATCTCCTAGCTTGAAGCGCTTTCGAAGAGCACTCTCTCCAGCCCAGAACTGGCGAGCCATCGTCTCATTGATGATCGCGACGCGCTCTGCCTGCGAGTCATCGTGATTGTCGAAAAACCGGCCCTCCCGCAACCTGATTCCCATTGTTTCCATGTAACCTACGCTGACCTGTCGACTGTTCGCGTCCTGCCCCGGAAGCTGCTCGCGTGATTCAACGACGAAACCGTTGGTTCCTCCCTTCCAGGTCAATGGCACTGCTGTCGTATATCCTGCTGACACGACGCCTGAGGTCGCACGCACGCGTTCAAGCACCTGTTCATAAAACGCGGTTCGCCTGGCCAGTTCGGAGTATTTGCCACGCGGGAGTGCTGTTCTGAGTGTAAGCACATTGTCGGGATTGACGCCGATATCCAGCGAACGAAGCCTGAGAAACGTTTCTATGAGCAGTCCGGCTCCAATAAGTAATACCAGTGCCAGTGCGATTTCGACGACGACAAACATGTTTCGCAACCGGCGATGGCCGCCTGCTGCTCCGCTCCGTCCTCCTCCCAGCTTGAGTGCTTCATTCAAATCTACTCTCGCGGCCTGAAGTGCGGGTGCGAGTCCAAAAATGATTCCTGTAACGAGCGAAAGGAGAAGAGTGAACCCAAAGACTTTGAGATCAATCCTTACTCCGGAATTGAGAGCCAGACCATCAGGAATGAGCTGCGTCAGGAATGAAAAGCTCAGCCATGCGAAGAGCAGGCCCGCTGCGCCACCCGCGAAGGCGAGAAGCACGCTCTCTGTCAGCAGCTGTCTCAGGATTCGCCCTCTGCCTGCTCCGAGTGCAGCACGCAGGGCGATTTCTCGCGATCGTGCTGCACTGCGTGAGAGAAGAAGGTTGGCAATGTTTGCGCAAGCGATCAGGAGAACGAAACCAACGGCGACCAGGAGCACGATAAGAGCGGTACGCACGTCTCCAGCCAATTGCTCCCGCATCGTGATTACGACGGAGCCCATTTCGAAGCCACGTTGAGGATGATCGCGCCTGATCCGCTCTGTGATCGCTGCAATATCTGCTCGCGCCTGCGCGAGCTGAACACCAGGTTTCATCCTCGCGACAACTGTCAGGTAATGTCCACCGCGATTTGCGAGCTCTTCGTGACTGAATGCAATCGGTATCCAGAGGCCGGTCTCTTTCGACATGAACTGAAAGCCTCGAGGCATGACACCGATCACCGTATGCTTTTGCCCGTCGAGAAGGAGTTCCTTTCCGATGACTTTCTCGCTGCCAAATCGCCGCTGCCACAAGGCGTGGCTGATGAGCACTACTTTGTTCGCACCTGGCTGATCTTCTTCCGGCGTAAACGCGCGTCCAAGCTCAGGCGAAATACCAAGCAACGGGAAGAAATCTGCGGTGACAGCCTGAGCTTCGACCTTCTCGGGCTCTCCCTCTTCGGTGAGGTTGTAGGTTCTCCACGCAACGGCGGCCATGCCCTCGAAAACCTTGTTCTGTGATTTCCAGTCGGCGTAGTTCGCGGGTGCTGGTGTGTTTCGCGGAAAGCCGATCCGGGTGAAATCCTCCCAGACAATGACCAGACGCTCCGGGTCATGGAACGGAAGTGGTCTCAGGAGCACCGCGTCGACAAGACTGAAGATTGCCGTGTTCGCGCCGATTCCAAGCGCCAGCGAAAGTACGGCGATGAGAGCGAAGCCGGGCTTGCTGAGCAACTGCCGCAAGCCAAACCGAAGATCCTGCAACAATGTTTGCATAGTCGTCCCTTGATAGATCGATACTACCGGTTAGTGTGAGAGACGACTCAAACGTTTCAGGATAACTCGCGGGCTGCGAGAGCAGCGGGGTAGCTTCACCCCTCTAATGAGCCATTCATCCCCGGAGTGCGGCAGCGAGTGTTTGCGCCCGACTAATTAGTCTCGTAGCCTCGAAGACCGACCTCGCTGCGACAGGCTAGACTCAACACCTGGCTCGACTTGCTGCCAAGCCGACACTGCCAGCTGGCCAAGATCCGGCCCCGGCAGCGCTCCGGCGCCGAGCTCGATAAACCATTCAGAGCGGTGTCCTTAAGTTCATCATTCTGGCAGGGCTTCTTGTTGCGGTTCGGGAAGGAAGAAGCTCAAGGCGAAGCCTCCTGCGTAGACCAGAAAGGCAACCACTGCCGCCGCATATGCAAGATGAACAGCGGGCGTGGTTCCGGGCATTATTGCAGCCAGTTGCGTGGTCAACAGCGCGGCGGCCGTTCCTATCATTCGCCCGCCGATATTCGCTGCAAAGCCCTCTCCTGTTCCACGAAGGTGGGTCGGATATACGCGCGGCAGGTAGTTTCCCCAAAAGCTGAATTGCGCGACTGTCAGCAAACCGGCAACGAAGATTCCATATTTCAGACCCGGTAAGACTGCTCGTAGCCGGATAGATGAAGATCAGCGGCATGAGAATGATTCCTGGTATCTGAAAAATACGCAGGAGCTTGCGGCGCGAAATGATTCGAATGGCAAGAAATGCCAGCAGAAAGCGCCCGACAAGACCGCCCAATTCCTGAATCGTCTGCACAGTGCCAACAGTTGCCTGTCGAGCTGGCGGCGGCAAGGGCTGCACTTCAGGAAGCCCCGGAACTATCTGCGGCATTTGTTGGATTGCGCCGAATGCAGCCCCGTAGCTGCAGGCAAACATCAATGTCGTGACGATGGTTGTGCGTTTCAGTTCGGGGCTGAAGAGCGCGGCGATGCTCGGGCGACGAAGCGTGCCGGCGGTCTTCTTCGCCTGCCACGCCGGAGATTCGGGAAGGAAGGGTCGAATTACAATCAGGGGAATCGCGGGAATCAGCCCCGAAATCAACGTGTAGCGCCAGGGTTCGTGCCCGCCATAGATTGCCGGAAGATTGTTACCGTATGTCGAGATCAGCGTATAGACAACACTCACCATGAACCCGCCAAGCGACGAAAACGCCTGTGTGTATCCGAGGACAGCTTCGCGGCGCTTTGGCTCCGTGAAGAGCTCAGCCAGCCACGCGACTGCAGCCACGAATTCAACACACACACCGATGAATGTCGTGCAGCGGAAGAAAAGCAGCATGGGCAGCGACGTCGAGAACGCAGCTGCGGCGGCCGAAAAAGCATAAAGAAGAATCGACCAGACGAGCACTCGTCTTCGCCCCAGCCGGTCGGTGAGATATCCGCCGAGGAGACCAAAGATGACCACCGGCTAAGGCAGGTACGTAGATCAACAGATCGCGCCATTGTCCGAATTCAGGACTTCCAAGCTTGAAGCCGCCAAGCTGCTCGATCGCCGGCCTGACAATTAGCGGAAGCATCAATAATTCATAGATATCAAAGGCGAAACCGATAGCGGCAATGATGCATATCAGCCATTCGGTTCGACCCATCTTCAGAGGAGTCTCATTTGCCATTCGCTTGTCCTATGCTTTATTGGGGTCCGGAAAAACGCGTCGAAACTGGGTGGCCAGTCGCGACGTACTATCCCTTAGCCGAAGCGCAAATTGCAACTCTTTATCGCGGTTGTTAGAATCTCAATCGAACCAACTTATATGATTAAACGAGCCTTTTCTTTCCTCTTCTTTATTTGCGGAGCTTTTCTCAGCGCGAATGCTCAAACGACGAGCACGATCACCGGCGAGGTCCGCGATCCACAAACTGCAGTAATCTCGGGTGTGAAGATCTCAGCGCGGAATCTCGAAACGGGAATCGTGCGAACTGCCATGACCGACGGTGAAGGACGTTATGTCCTTGCTGAAATGCGAGTCGGCGCATACGAGCTGAAGGCTGAAGCCACTGGATTTCAACCCGAGACGAAACGTATACATCTGAGCCTCGGCGAAACTGCGGCCGTATCATTTACCGTTGCGCCGCGAATCAACGACTCGGTCGACATATCTGAGATCGAGCCACTTGTGAATACGCAGACTCCGGAGCTCAGTTATCTCGTCAACGAGCGCGCGATACGCGAGCTGCCGCTCAACGGCCGCAACTACACTGATCTCGCCCTGCTTCAGCCTGGCGTCGTCGCCTATCCGCACCGGGATGGCGGCTCGGTTGTTGCTCACGGACTCGGTACGAGCGTCAATGGCCAGGACTATCGCTCTAACGTATACCTGCTGGACGGGACGACTCAAAACGACTTCACCAATGGTCCGGCAGGAAGTGCAGCTTCGACCTCGCTTGGCGTCGAGTCAATTCGTGAGTTTCGCGTCGAGGTCAATAACTATAGTGCAGAGTTTGGCCGGAATTCTGGCGGGCAGATCAACGCAATCAGCAAGTCGGGATCGAATGATCTCCACGGCAGCCTCTATTACTTTCACCGCAACGACAATCTTGATGCGCGGAACTTCTTCGATCGGCAGCCGCTCGGCAAGCCTGAATTCAAACGCAATCAGTTTGGCGGAAGTGTCGGAGGACCGGTGAGCAAGGACCGCTCCTTCTACTTCTTTTCGTACGAGGCGCTGATCGAGCGATTGGGTCGAACGATTTCATCGGTGGTTCCAGACGAACAATCCCGCAATGGTGTCATCCCGGATCCGAACCGGCCAGGGCAAGTGATTACTGTCCCAGTGAGCCCACTGGTGAGACCTTACCTTGATGCGTATCCGTTACCGAATGGGCCGAATCTTGGCGATGGCCTTGCAACCTATCATTTTTGGTTTCAATCAGACGATTGATCAGAGCTATCTCACTGGACAGATACGATCATAACTTCGGCGCGAACCACCAGGTGTTCGGGCGGTATACATTTGATGATGCGGACCAGAGACTTCCAACCGACTACCCGCAGTTTCCGCGCGAGTTCATTTCGCGCAATCAGTTCTTTACCGGAGAATATCGTCACATTCTTTCAGAAAGAACACTGCAGACATTCCGTCTCGGTTACAGTCGCACGCGCGTCGGGCAGCTCGTAGAAGCAAACGTAGGCTCAGCACTCTCGCCTTTCGTTCCGGGCCGCGAGACGCTCGGAGGGATCGATATCGGCGGCATACCTGGCAGGTTTGGTCCGCAGACTTCGGTCAATTTGAGGCTGGTTCAAAACGTCACGGCATTTGAATACGGCCTGACGCGAACGCAGGGTAGACACATTCTCAAGGTCGGCGCACTGGCTGAACATTATCAGGACGACATGTACAACCCGACCTTCTCACTCGGCATTCACACGTTTACAAACCTTCGAGGTTTTCTCGCTGCAACGCCGCAGCGTTTTCTGGGCTTGACACCAGACGGCGCTCTCGATCGCTACTGGCGCTTCACGCTTTTTGGTTTCTATGTTCAGGATACTTACCGTCTCAGCTCGAATTTCACGGTCAGTGGCGGCTTGAGGTATGAATTGTCGACAATGCCGGTAGACATCTACGGCCGCGATTCTGCTCTCATCAATCTGAGTGACACGCAGCCGACAACCGGCCAGCTTTACCAGAATCCGACTTATAAGAATATTTCGCCGAGGCTCGGATTTGCCTGGGACATAACCCGTGATGGCAAGACATCGTTGCGCGGTGGTTATGGAAATTTCTTTAACACCAACAACCAGCAGAATCTGATCGTAACGGTTACGAATCCGCCGGCGACGCCGCGGATCATTATCACGTCGACGCCGACATTTCAGGTGACATTTCCCGTTCCGCAGTTTGCACAGGGGCTTGGAAACACAATTCGGCCTGTTGAGTGGAACATCAAGAATCCGAATATTCACACCTGGAACCTGAACCTTCAACGCGAGCTTCCTTATGACATTCTGGTTTCGGCCGGATATGCTGGTTCACGCGGCATTCACTTGCTGCGAAGCGGGGACGTCAACATTCCAACGCCGACAGTTCGGGAGGATGGGTCCTTCTTCTTTCCCGCGAATGCGGCGCAGCTCAGGCCCAATCGGGCGTATACAACGATCGAGCTCAAGCGAGCCGACGGGGATTCCTGGTACAACGCATTTCTGCTCGAAGTACGTAAGCGATTCTCTCGCGGCGTAAGCTTCCAGTCGTCTTATACATTCGCGCGAAACATCGATAATACGCAGGCATCGACATTCTTCTCGGATGCCACCAATGGTACGACATCGGCTTTCCCTGCCTTGCCCGGACTCGACTACAACAAAGGCCTTGCAGATTTTCACGCCAAGCACAACTGGGTGGTCAATTTCACGTGGGAGATTCCGTTTGCACGAGGGATGGACGGGGCCGCTGGGAAGATTCTTGATGGGTGGCAGGTCCTTGGGATCGGACAGATGCGGAGCGGCAATCCGCTTACTGTATTCGTACAGCGCAATCGCTCGCGGTCACAGTGGTCCCCGTCACTTGGACCTGGTCTCGGATTTGACAGGCCCAACCTTGCGCCCGGCCGGACATACGAGGATGCTGTCACGGGGAACCCCGAAAAGTATTTTGATCCGACTGCCTTCCAGTTGCAGCCTGAAGGAACTCTTGGGACGATTGGTCGAGGAGCTTTGATTGGACCGAACCTTCGAACGTTCGATCTTTCAGTGATCAAGAACACTCGTATCGGTGAAGACGTGAACATTCAATTCCGCTTCGAGGCGTTCAATCTTTTCAACCGCGCCAATTTTGGCAACCCCAGCCTTTTGGCCTTTACCGGCGCGCCGGGGACGATAACTGAACAACCTATATCATCTCTGGGCCTTATTAGATCGACGATTACTTCGGCTCGCCAGATTCAACTAGGCTTACGAATCGTTTTCTAAGGAGGTAGAAAGATGGAATTGAATATTGGCGATCTTTTGAATCAGACGATCGGGAGTGGCGAGGTTGAACAGATGAGCCGGGTGATCGATGCGGATCCGCAGCAGACCAGCAGTGCAATCAGTGCGGCATTGCCGCTGATTCTCGGTGGACTGTCGCGCAATGCAGCTTCAGGTGATGGAGCGAACTCTCTGCTCGGCGCGCTCGACCGCGACCACGATGGAAGCGTACTGGACGATCTGATGGGCTATCTCGGTCAGGGCGGAAGCGTTCAGGGTGACGGTATTCTGAGCCACGTCTTCGGAAATGGTCGATCAGTAGTCGAGCAGGGGGTAAGCCAGGCAAGCGGGCTCGATATGTCAAAGGTTGCTCAGCTGCTTCCGCTTCTGGCGCCTATTGTGATGGGGGCGCTTGGCCGCGCTCGTCAAACCAATCAGATCGATGAGGGATCGCTTGCAGGTGTGCTCAATCAGGGTCAGCAATCGGTGGGCGGTTCAGCGGACCTGATGGGCGCCCTTTCTCAGATGCTTGATCAGAACAACGACGGATCAGTCACCGATGATCTCGGTGGCTTGCTCGGCGGTCTGCTCGGCGGAAGAAGATAGCAAGCATGTATTATCCGAGAGCGTCAGGAAGGTACGTTGTACCGGCGTTTAGCCGGAATCGTCCATTCGAGTACTCGAATGAGACGATTCCGGCTAAACGCCGGTACAACGTACCTTCTGGCTGCTCCGGGGTAAACGTGGTTTCCTTTATGGTCTCAAAAACAGAAAAGAATAAATCTATGGTCTGGGTGCTTTTTGCAGTAGGTGCGGCGCTTTCGTGGGGGATATATGGAGCAATGCTTCATTCGGGTCAGGTTCGACTCGGCAATCCTCTGCGCGCGATGCTCTGTGTCGGCGTAGCGTACTTCCTGATCGGAGTGCTGTTGCCAGTTGCCGGACTTTGGTCGCAGGGACAGCTGAGTGCTTCCGGCTTCAACATGACGGGAACTACGACTGCGACGGCGGCGGGTGCTCTTGGCGCTATCGGCGCGGGTTGCATAATCTGGGCGTTCAGGTCGGGTGGCATGCCGATCTATGTCATGCCGCTGGTTTTTGGCGGCGCGCCGCTGATCAATGTCCTCGTGTCACTCCTCATCCATCCGCCAAAAGCCTCGCCCAGCCCACTCTTCTTCCTTGGCTATGTGCTCGTGATCTTTGGAGCAAGTCTCGTGCTCTATTTCAGACCCCAGGGATGAGGTGATCAGAATGTTGACCTACGAAAGCGTGACGCAAATTCTGGACATGGTTGGCACGAGTACACGAACGACTTTTTAGCAAGGTTGAGGGGCTCTCCGAGAGCCAGCAGACCTATCGTCCGGAAGAAGGAAGCTGGACAATAGCTGAGATCATGGAGCATCTCGCGAATGTGCAAGAGGGAATGGGGAAGGTCACAAGCAAGCTCATCAAGGAGGCTGAAGCTTCCGAATCCTCGGCTCGTAGCGATGGCACGATCGGGCCTGTTTCGATGGAATTTCTGAGAGAGCTGGCCGACCAGAAGTTTGATGCTCCCGAGAACGTTCGCCCTGCCGGCGGAGTGAGAATTGAGGATTCTGTCGAGAAGCTCAAGAGCAACTACACGAGACTTCTCAGCCTGAAACCGAAGATCGAAGCGTTAAGATCTGAGTGGCCCTACTTTCCCGCATGCTGCGTTTGGGCCGCTGAACGGCTATCAATGGCTCGCTCTAATCGGGCTGCACGAAAGCAAACACCTCGAGCAGATCAAAGCAATCCAGGCTTCACCCGGGTTTCCAGCCGCATCATAAGACCATCACAAAGCAAGGCCGCCGCGATTTATCGCGCAGCCATTCGCCGCTCGGGCGTTCGCTTTCCAATACAAAACAGATTCTGACCCGTGCGAATGAATATCTGCCCCTCGGAGATCGCCGGCGAGCTGAGGCAGTAATCATTGAGTGGATTCTCTGCGAGGACTTCAAACTGAGGTCCTGCTTTGAAGACAGTAGTCAAGCCATCTTCGTTTGTAATGAAGATCTTTCCGTCAGCAAGGACCGGAGAAGAGCTGTACGTGCCCGGCTTCAGGCGCTTCTCGGAATAGACCTCGGTGCCTGTCTTTGCATCGAGACAGAAGACGACTCCGGTGTCGCGAACAAGATAAATGTTCTTTCCGTCGATGACCGGAGTTGGAACGTCGGGCCCGTTGGGAAAGGTCATGCGACATGAGTCTTTGTAACATCACCGCTGCCGTCGGCCTTTACTGCCATATACGGTTTGTACTTGCTTCCGGCAAAGACCATTCCATCGAAGACAACAGGTGAATTCACGATTCGATAATACGGGTTGTTCTCGGGATTGAGCCCGAAAGCTCTCCACAGTTCTTTCCCGGTTTTGGGTTCATGTCCCGTGATGCAGTCTCCACCGCTGAGAACGATTTGTGTCGTGTTACCGATGCGAAGGACCGCGGGAGTCACGTAGGAGTCCGGTGATTCCTGTATGGCCGGCGTTGGTCGATCAATCTTCCATTGAGTCTTGCCAGTCTTGGTGTCGATTCTAAGCAGGTAAGGAATCTGATCCGTTTTCATTCCGTGGAGCACCGGAACAAAGAGCGAATTGTCATAGAGCAGCGGTGAGTTCGCATAACCCCAGTTGAGTCCGAACGCACCATATTCCTTCTGAATATCGCGAGCCCACAACTCGTTGCCCTTGAAGTCAAAAGCTTTGAGAACGCCGGTTCCAGTCATAACCCAGACGTTGGTGCCATCGGTGACCGGAGAAGGCGACGACATGTTCTGCTTCCTCATCTTGACGTTGCCGCTGCCAAGCAGTTTCTTCCAGACCACTGATGCGTCACGACGGTCGATTGCCCACAGATAGAGGTCATCCTTGTCTGCAACGTTGAGAAAGATAAGGTTCCCCCAGATGATCGGGGTGGAGCCGCTCCAGGCTGGCATTGGCAGTTTCCAGGTTACGTTCTCCTCAGCAGTCCACTTGATCGGCAGGTTCTTTTCGGCGCTCACGCCGTTTAAGGAGGGGCCGCGCCATTGCGGCCAGTTTTCAGCGGACGCCACACCAAGCGAAGCAAAGGTGAAAAGTACGATTGCGATTACAA
>CAWEYR010000010.1:0-177265 GCA_963813345.1 uncultured Acidobacteriota bacterium
CAAGAAGCTGAGCAACTCCAATCATGGAGGTCGCCGAAGTGGCGAACACCAGGCGTCAGAACCCCCTTGAGGATGGCACGTTTGATGCCACCGACGAACTCATCATCACTGAGCGTTCCGGCCTCGAAGAAATGCTCGAGGAGACTGTCATCCGCTTGGCAACCATCTCAATCAGCCGCTCGTGAGTCTCGTCGATCTACAGCCGCGACCGGCCTCCGGTATTGGAATCTCCCTGGCCCTTCCAGAGGCGTCGAACTCATATGCCTTCATCCGGATGACATCAACTACTCCACGAAAGTTCCTCTCACTTCCGATGGGCAGCGTAAAGGGGACACATCCCCTTCCGAACAACTCACGCAACGCATTGAGGGTAGCTCCAAAGTCCGCGCGCTCTTTGTCGAGCTTGTTGACCACGAAGAACCTGGGGCGCGCACGCTTGAACTCGTTGGCATATTCCCAGGCCTTTTCAGATTACACGCCGATGCCGGTCACTCCGTCAATAACGAATAAGGCGGTCTCGCACACTATCAGTGCCGGCTTTGCATTTGCAATAAACGCGGCTTGGGCCCGGGTGTATCGATAATATTGATCTTGGTATTGTTGTGTTCTACGTAGGCGGATGCGAGGTTGAGACTTGAGTTTCCGCGCCATTTCTCCTTCGTCGAAGTCGGTCGGCGCTGTTCCGTCGTCAACGCGTCCAAGACGGTTCGAGGATTACGGAAGCGTAAAGCATGGCCGCCGGCCAACCCGGCAGTGCTCCCCCAGACCCGCGCCGTGACCTACAATGCCCAGGTTTCTGATCTCCTGTGTTGTGTATGTTTTCATTCAACTGGTTCCTTTCAGGGGCGGGGATCATAAGATTTGGTGCTCTGTATCGCTGTTCTCGTGTTCTATCAGGAATGAGATTCCGCGCGGCCATATCCGGTTCGCGTATGCTAACACAGCCACTTTCGGCGAGAAAAGTTCAGAGGTCATTCAAGACACGGTGATGGTCCTGTGATAATATTGATGATTGAAGGGCGAAGAGGAACAGGGAGGACCAGGGAAGGGGCCAGGGAGAGGAAGAAAGGGGGAAAATTCCTATCGATATTCACGGGCTCATGCTTCACCGATCCTGAGAAGGGACAGGACGCTTTCCAGCGACTATCGCTCCGGCGTACGTCCGAGCATTCAGGAGCTCATCGCCTGAATCGCAAAAACCAGACGCTGGTTGTGGTGCTCGAGAAGCAGCGCCAGTTCTCGCCTCTAACTGCAATGCGGATGAGCGTCTGGGAGGCGATGGAACGGCTCAATCGTCTGGTTGACGATAGCGACCCCGACACTGAGTTTCCGCAGATGGATCACTCTCTTCAAACTGCCGGGCAGATACGCCACGATGGTCAGCCGCGATGGATGATTCTCACCGGGCTGATTACCGACCTCGGTAAGGTCCTATGTCTGCTTGGCGAACCCCAATGGGCCGTCGTTAGACTCGTTCCCGGTAGGATGCGCATTCAGCGAACGTATCGTCTTTCCAGAGTTCTTCAATTTGAACCCCGATTCGCGACATCCGGTCTACGCTTCGAAACTGGGTATCTATGAGGAAGGGTGTGGTCTTGAAAACGTAAATCTTTCGTGGGGACACGACGAATACCTTTACCGCGTAGTCAAGGACTACCTTCCGGAAGAGGCGCTCTACGTCATCCGCTATCACTCGTGCTACCCGATTCATCGCGAAGGTGCCTACGATTACCTCCTGAATGACCGGGACGTTCAGATGATGGAGTGGGTAAAGAAATTCAACCCATACGATCTCTACACCAAGAGCCACGAGAAACCCAATTTCGAAGAACTGAAGCCCTTCTACCAGGAATTGGTCGCTGAGTATTTTCCTGGAGAGCTGCGGTGGTAGAAGCCGTATTTGGAGTGCGGCGACTTGGCGCCGCTTTAGTCTCCCATCGGATATCCGAGGCAGGAGACTAAAGCGGCGCCAAGTCGCCGCACTCCAAATACGGCATCAATCGCCAGGCTGGAGCCTCGCGCTCCCGGTTCCTTCACGTCATAACACGCGAGCCAACCCTGATTGCGAATGTAGAGACGGCCATCGCTGATGACCGGATGCGCCCAGCTGGGAAATCCCTGATCCGGAATTGAGAAGCGGCCTTTTTCAGAGTATGCGTCGCTGGAGGCCTTCGCGAGCCCGACTACGTTGTTCTCGCTCAGGAGGAAGAGCATTCCATCCGCAACTGTAAGTGATCCCTTGCCGACGCTTCGATCCTTCCACTTTACATTTCCGGTATCGAATTCCATACAGGTGAGAATATTGTTCGAGAAGCCGTAAATATGGCGATCGAGCAGGATCACGCCTCCGTGATGGTTTTGCATTTCGCGGCTGAAATAGATCTCTTCGGCCTTGACCTCTTCGCCACCCTGCACCTTGAGTCCGAGTAACGCAGCACCTGTGTTGTAAGCAGAGGTGTAGAAGACTTTATTGTCGAAGAAGACCGGAGTCGCAATATTTGCCGTCCGGTTCGCCACAGTCTGATAGCGCCACATTGGCTTTCCGTCGGATGCCCGGACCCCAACAGCAGCTTTGGATGTGAAGCCCATGATGGTCCGCACGCCGGCCACATCGGCGGCAATGCATGACGAGTAGTGTGCCGAATCGCTCAATCCCTTGCTCTGCCAGGCCGTCGCTCCTGTCATCTTATTAAGCGCGACGATGCCTGCATCGGCTCCGCCCGGAGTCACGATCAGGTTATTACCGTCAATCAGCGGCGACTCGCTGATGAGCCAGTGTGGATTCTCACCCCCAAAGTCCTTGAGTATGTTTCGACGCCAGACCGACGAACCATCACGAACGCGCAGGCATGCCAGATCGCCGCCTCCGTCAGGACGTAGACACGATCGACGTCGATTGTCGGCGTTCCTCGTGGTCCGTTTCCGCGCCCTTCATCCAGTTTCTGACCGAGCGCGGTCTGCCATATCACCTTTCCATCAGCTCGATTCAAACAGAAAAGAATGCTTGCTGAGGAGCTCGAGCCCTGGACGAACACGCGATCACCCTTGACCGCGAGCGATCCATATCCTGCACCCAGGTTATTGATCGTCCACAACTGTCGCGGCCCATTCGCCGGCCAGGCTTTCAACAAGCCCGGTTTCCTTTGAAATTCCGTTTCGTTCAGGTCCACGCCACTGAGGCCAATCCGCTCCGAACACGACTATTCCATTCGCTACGATTATCAGAATTGCGATCAGCTTCTTCATTGTCTCTCCTGAAACGAGCTTCGACTCCCCACGATGATGGAATTGATCGCAAAGAGTCTGGTAGGGTCAATAAAGGCAGTTTATCATTGCAAACACCATTTATCCACGAGGCGACCCGAAGGCGCACCCGGCATTTGAGCGCTTCAAACCCTTTTCGGAGAAACGAATGCATGACTCGCAGCCTGACATAAACTCGCTCCTCAAAGAAAAGCGTGTCTTCAATCCTCCATCCGAGTTCAGCGCCCACGCGCACATCGGGAGCCGCGAAGATTACGATCGCATCTATCGCCGTTCGATCGATGATCCCGACGGGTTCTGGGCCGAGATTGCCAGCGACCTCCACTGGTTCAAGCCCTGGTCCAAAGTCCTTGAATGGAACGAACCCTTTGCCAGGTGGTTTGTAGGCGGTGAGATCAACATCTCTTACAACTGTCTCGACCGGCATATTCAGACGTGGCGAAAGAATAAGGCTGCACTCATCTGGGAAGGCAGAGCCTGGCGACACACGGACGCTGACGTATGGTCAGCTGCACCTTGAAGTCTCAAAGTTTGCAAATGTCCTGCGCTCCCTTGGAGTAACGAAAGGCGATCGCGTAGCTCTTTACATGCCGATGATTCCCGAGCTTGTGGTTGCCATGCTGGCCTGTGCTCGTATAGGAGCCACCCATTCGGTGGTCTTTGGCGGATTCTCAGCCGAAGCGCTCAAGGATCGCATTAACGATGCGCAGGCAAAGGCTGTAATCACTGCAGATGGCGGTTTTCGCCGCGGAGGTGTTGTCGCTCTGAAGCAGGCCGTGGATCAGGCCATCGTCGGGTGTCCGACTATCAAACAGGTAGTCGTCGTGAGACGGACCGGGACGCCCGTTTCGATGGAAGTCGGTCGTGATCACTGGTACCACGAGCTGATGCAACACGCGCCTGCTGTCTGCGAAGCGTTACCTCTCGATTCGGAACACCCCCTTTACATCCTTTACACCTCCGGTACGACCGGAACGCCCAAGGGAATAGTTCACACGACGGGTGGATATGCTGTCGAGACCTACATCACCACAAAGTGGGTCTTTGACCTAAAGGACGACGACACGTACTGGTGCACCGCAGATATCGGATGGGTCACAGGTCACAGCTATATCGTTTACGGTCCGCTCCAGAATGGGGCTTCGGTTGTAATGTACGAAGGCGCTCCAAACTTTCCCGATTTTGGAAGGTTCTGGTCGATTGTCGAGAAGCACCGCGTCAACATTCTCTATACTGCGCCGACAGCTATTCGCACTTTTGTGAAATGGGGCGAGCAATGGCCGCTCAAATACGATCTTTCAAGCCTCAGACTACTGGGAACTGTCGGCGAGCCAATCAATCCCGAGGCGTGGATGTGGTATTTCAAGGTAATCGGAAAAGGCCGCTGCCCGATTGTCGATACCTGGTGGCAAACCGAAACAGGCTCGATCCTCATCAGTCCCATTCCTGGAGCAATCGCTACCAAGCCTGGCTCGGCAACCCTCCCGTTCCCGGGTATCGCAGCCGATATCAGGACCAGGGACGGTGAATCGGTCGGTCCCAACAAGGGCGGCTTCCTGGTGATTACGCGACCGTGGCCTTCGATGCTGCGCACTATCTATGGTGATGATGAAAGATACAAGAAACAGTACTGGAGCGACATTCAGGGGTGCTACTTCACAGGCGATGGCGCGCGCCGCGACGACGATGGCTACTTCTGGCTAATGGGGCGCGTCGATGACGTGATCAATGTCAGCGGTCACCGTCTGGGAACGATGGAAGTGGAAAGCGCTCTCGTTTCACATCCCGCGGTAGCCGAAGCAGCGGTCGTCGGGCGCCCTGACGAGATCAAGGGTACGGCCATAGCAGCGTTTGTCACTTTGGAGGCCGGACATTCGGTAACCCCCAGATCTTAAGGAAGAGCTTCGCCGCCACGTTCAGAAGGAAATAGGCGCAATGGCAAAACCCGATGACATCAGGTTCAGTGACGCGTTACCAAAGACCCGTTCGGGTAAGATCATGCGCCGTCTGCTGCGGGATATTGCATCGGGATCATCGATAGGCGACACAACTACACTCGAGGACTTTTCAGTGTTGGCGACGCTTCGTGACGATGAGGAGTAGGAGAGGAGAAGGTGAACAATGGCTCACAGCAAAGATTTCGACAGGAAGTTGATAATCAGCTCGAGTGATGGACGGAATCTTGGCGAGATCAAAGGGATTTTGCTCGATGAAACAGCGTCGCGGGGTGTTGCCGTTTACCTTGGCAAGCACGGAATCCTCAGCCGCAAGGCAACGATGATCGACCTCAAACATTTCAAGCTTTTCGGTATCGACTCCTGGCTCACGAAGGATTCCGAGTGTGTTGTGTCTGAGGATGACTACCCCGGATCGGAGAAGTTTGTGCTTGCCTCTGATCTCTTTGGCCGTGAGATTCAGACTGAAGGCGGTCACAAGATTGGAACCATCGGCGACGTGATGCTGGATGAGAAATTCAATGTCCTTGGCTTCACCTTCGACAAGCTCCATATGGAAGGTCCTCTTTCGAAGGCCCGCGCAATCGCAAGAGTCGCAGTCAAAAGTCTCGGCGACAACAAAACCCCTGCCATCGCCTCGCTCGATGAGGCAGAAAAGATGACTCTCAGCGTGTGAGAAGAAGGTGCTGAGTGCTGAGTGCTGGGTGCTGAGTGCTGGGTGCTGAGTGCTGGGTGCTGGAGTTTGGAGTTCAAGCTTTAGCTAGCTGGTGGGAGACGATCGCGCAAGGAACAAGTTAAAGGTCTAACTGGGGTGTGCGTCTTAAAGCCTGTCACTCAAAGCCTCTTCCGACTTTCCCTATTCTGACTACATTCGCGCTCCTGCTCTGCCCGCTTCTGATCGTCTTTTTCGTCGAGCAACGCCTGGCCGCGGACGCGCAATGCGGGCGGCAACATCTTTACGTGAGGCTTGGGCGTGACTGCCGCGCCAGGTTGTTTTTGTCTGACTGATCTTGGTTGTTGTGCGAAAACGGATGGCGCGAATGACAGCAACAGGCAAAGACAGATCAGTAGAGTAGAGAAAAGGATTGATCCTTTGTTAGTCATCAGATTCATTCCGCGAATTCATCCCAGCAAAGCTTTGAAAGGACTTGTTGGTTTGCACTTAGAATTCAGAACCTCAGCTTGAGCCCAAACTGGATCACGCGCGGGCCGCCGCGTGTCCGGGTGATCTGACCGAAAGACGCGTTCGGTAAGGCTCCGATCCGGATTCCGGAAGGTCACGGTGTTGAAAGGCATTGAAAAACTCGGCGCGGAATTCGAGCGAAGTGCGCTCCCAGATCTTCGTGAGTTTTGAGACTGAAAAGTCGGCCCGCCGCTGGTCGGGTCCGATCACGACGTTCCGGCCCAGGTTGCCGAACCCCGGTCCCGAAGATCGAACCGCGCTCCGGTTCAGGTAACCATCAATCCGGGAAGTGACCGAACCTTTCGTCACCAGGTCTTCGTAGGTAGGCGCCCGGCGCCAGATTGGGCCGTGAGTTCTGGGACGAAAACAGGAAGCCGCTCGCCGTGTTGTCGATGATCGTGAATGGCCGTCCGGATTGGATGGTCACGATCCCGCTGAGCGACCATCCGTCAACCCACAGGTTGCCTTTGAACGGGAGATCCCACACCCCGCTGGCAATGAACCGGTGCTTGCGGTGAAAGTCCGAAAGTCCGCGGTTGAGGAAGGGCCGCGATTGGTCGTGCTCGATCTGATAGCGTGCTTCGTCCGAGAAGCTGTCGAGCGAGCGCGAGAAGGTGTAGTTGGCCTTGAACATGTATCCGGCACTGAAGCGCTTCTGCAAGCTGGTCTGGAGCGAGTGGTAGATGGAGTTGCTGTTGGAGAAGAGCATGTTGGCGCCTTCGTCCTCGTCGAACCCCAGCAGTCGGCCACGCAGCTCCGTCTGGATGGTGCACGCGCCGGGTTGGTGATCAGATTGCAGTTTGATGGCGGCGTCTTCAGGTTTACGAACTGACCGTTGACCACACTGTAGTAGTTGCCGGTGAAGCCCCCACCGGGGACACCGGGGCGAGCCAGGAAGCCGCCGATGGCGTCAATGTCGAACGCCTGATTGGCGTTGAGGATCTGCAGCAGCTTGGTTCCCTTGGTACCCGCGTAACCGACCTCCCACATCAAGTTCGGCATAAGCTCCCATTGGATGTTCAGGTTCCACTGCTGCGTGTAGGGAGTTGCCAGGTTGGGATCAAGCGATCTGGGACTCGAAGGCCTCGAACTGCTGCCCGGAGCGTTCGATCCCTCAAGCCGCGGTGTGCCGCCGCTGAAGCCGACGACGAAGTTCGGCATCGGGAAGGGCGGGTAGTCGGTCGGCCAGATGTTGTAGTCGCCGAGGTCATTGATCTGCAACTCGCGGAAGAGCGGCGAGGACTGCCGCAGCGAGTTGGCGAAACCGCCCGTGATCCGCTCGTAAAACATGCCGTAGCCGCCCCGCACCACCAGCCGATGGCTGTCCAGCGGCGACCAGGCAAGGCCGATGCGCGGCATGAGTTGTTCCAGTCGCCGGGCACGATGCCCCGGCTGTCGGCTTTCTTCAGGTTGGCCTGCGCTGCGCCGGGGACGCTCTCCGGCTTGAAATTCGAAGCCACTATGATTCCATCTTGCAGCCATCCCGAAGCCACCGCGGCGTTGTAATCGAAAACGCTGAGCAGGCCGTTCACCTCATAGGGAAAACCGAAGTACTCGTGACGGACGCCGAGGTTGAGCGTCAGGTTGGGCCTCACTTTCCAGTCGTCGGCCACATACAGGCTGACGTCCGACATGCGATAGCCACGGATCGTCTCGCCAAAGTTGACTGCCGTGTCCGAAATCTGCCGGTTCCGGTTCGAGTCTCCCGGGTTCCGATAGCCGACCGTGAGGAAATCGAACCAACTGCGAAGGTTCTTGCGGCCATTCTTCAGTTCCTGGATGTTGCCGTTCAACTGATGGCGGCGGAACTCTCCCCCGAACTTGAAGGAGTGCTGGCCCTTGATGAGGGAGAGCGTATCGGCATACGTAAAGGTGTTCTGCACGTCGAGTGTATTGTCCTCGAGCGTGCCGAAGTGGAAACGGTCACCGGCATCCCGGTCGCCGCGAATGTCGAAAGAGGCCAGATCCGGCCGAATATCGGCGAGCGGGTTGTGCAGACCGAACTCCTCGTTGGTGAAGTACGGAACGGCTTTCGTGTCGTTGCGGTTGCGGAAGAAGCCGGCGCGGAACTCGTTGACGAGTGTCGGGCCAAAGATGTGGACATCGGTGAACGAGATCGCGCGCTGCTCTGTCTTTTCATTTCGCTCGTAGCGGGAGATGACCCTGGCATTGGCGAGCGGGTCAATGCTCGGCTGGTTCGTAAAAAAGAACTTGCCGCTCAGCTTGTTCTTGGCGGTGAGTTGATGGTCAAGGTTGACGCTAAACTGATCCTGGCGGAATTTGGCCGGGATCACAGCGATAACCTGGCAGCTTTCCCCCACCTGCGTTCCGACCCTCCGGCAATCGGTTCCGCCGGCGCCCGACGGGATCAGGTAACTGCCATCGGGATACTTGGCTTTGAGCAGCGCCCGCGAGATAGGATTGATGACCGCGAAGTTGACCGGGCCAGCGTTGGCGGGCCAGACAGCTTGCGCGAACCGGTTGATTCCCTCGTCGGAGCGGTCGTCGCTGAGGGCTCTGGGCATACGCAGGATGTTGGACGCCTCATCCACGAATGAAGTCAAGGCCCGCGTGAATTGGTAAGACCCGAAGAAGAAGGTCTTGTTCTTGATGAGCGGGCCGCCAATCGTGCCACCCCCTTCGTTGCGGCGCAGCACTGGACGTTCGACGCCGGCCCGGTTGAAGAAGAAGTCGTTGGCGTTCAGCTTTTCGTTCTGGAAGTAGTGATAGACCGAGCCGTGGAACTCGTTCGTGCCACTCTTGGAGACGAGCTGGAAGTTGCCGCCGCCGTTGCGCCCCGTAGCGGCGTCGTAGAGGCTGGTCTGCAACTTGACTTCTTCGAGCGTCTCCGGCGCTGGCGCGATGTTCCGCGACAACGAGCCGCCACCCTGTTCGATTGTGCCCCGGTCGCCGTTGACGCGGCTGTTGCAGCAGAGCAGGTTGGTGACATCAATGCCGTTGTAAACGAAACTGTTGTTAGTGGTGCGCGCGCCGTTGACGCTGGGCGAGATGGAAGCGTTGTCATTAGAGAGCAGTTCGCTGATGTCAGCGGACACCCCCTGCTCGATCACCAGCAGTTGAGTGAAGTTCCGCGAGGAGGTAGGCAGCCCTTCGAGTTCCTTGCGATCCAGCGTCCGGACTGTAGTGGCCGAGTTGGTAGAGATCATTTCCTGGTTGCCGGTCACCTCGACGCTCTGGCTGACATCGCCTACCTCAAGCTCGACATTGACCGCAGACAACTCGGCTGTGGTCACGGAAACTTCATTCCGCACGAGCCGTTTGAAACCACGCGCCTCGAAATTGAGGCGGTAGATTCCAGCGGACAAGAAGCGCGCCTCCCATTCCCCTGCGGAATTGGTTCTGACAATACGCTGCTCCCCTGTCTCCACTTTAGTCAATGTGACAGTCGTATCCGGGAGCGCGGCACCGGTTGGATCGCTGACGCGTCCGGTCAAGCCAGTGTTAGCTCCCGTTTGCGCCAGGACAGACGTGATAGTCAATGCGAAGAGTAACCCGACAGCAACCAAAAACCGTACTATGCTGGAAAGTCCATTGTTGCTAGTCATTTTCGTCTCCTTTGATTCTCTGAAGCCATTTGGCTTACCGCGGCGCGAGGCTCATCGCAGCCAGATCATCGGTCTTGCGTCTCTGACTATCCGATTCGGGAGGACGGATTCAATGAAAATAAAAAAGACGATTTCGTCAGCAGAGTACTCCTGTTTCTCTATCGGAGTATTTGGTTAATAAATGTGTCGTAGCTCTTTAGAAATGTCACACATCTTACCCCAATAGAAATGTCACATGTTGTAGTGATGCGCCGAATCGCGATTGAACGCGGAATCAGCGATGTGTCATGTCGATCGTGGCCTGGCCGGAGGATAGGGCAACGCTGGGGAGCTACCGAGCGCCGAGCCAGGGACCAAACACCGGACGAGGGTATGTCATTACGGCATCCCCTTTTCTGTTGTTTGAGTCGTCCGGGATTGGTACCAATGCGATAAACCCCTCTTAATTCTCCTTTGGTTAGCCTCGATTGTGTGGAATCGTCTTGTATGACCGTCGCCAGGGGTGGCTTGACGGTGGAACCCACTGACTCTTTGCTTTCTGAGAAGTCTTCTTAGTAGATACTTTCTCTCAGTTTTCCGGCCTCGATCCTCGTGTAAGGCAGATTCTTGCGCGATAACAGAAATGCAACTCACCGTCGAGGTATCGACACACTTTGACCTTCCTCACAGTGGGAGGCTTCCGGCTTTGGGGCTTGAGTTGGTAAAAGCTATTCTCAAAGCGAACGATCCAGTCGGCTGTGATATCTCTATCCTCTTGAATGCACAAGATGGCTCTCAAGACGTAGCCCTTAGCACTGCGGTGAAAGTTTGCTTTCCTGGCCGGCTTAACGGCTAATTTCTCGTTGAGCTTGTCTTGGTATCCTCCGGCGAGATAACGATTGGCGGTGGCAATATCAGTGATCCCTTCGAGCTGAAGTTCCTTCACCAGCCGATCTTGATAAAGCCCGTTACTTCTCTCGACCCGACCCTTTGCCTGGGTGAGTACGCCCTTATGATCCTGATTCCAAGCTGGTTACAGGCTCGCCCAAACTGAGTGAAGGGGGATTCGCCTGTCAACTTCGCTCGCTCGACCACTTTCTCTTCTGGAACATAGACGGTCTTGCGATCGGTATACGAGATACCGGAATTCCATACCGTTCGATCCATGCCAAGAGCAGTTCCATCGCTGCTACAGTGGTCTCTTCTGTGCTCAGCATGGACATCGTTATCCCGGTGGCATCGTCGACCATACTCATCAGAAAGTAGCTCGGTTTCTTTTTCCCGAACCACTCGTGTTTAGATCCATCCATCTGGACCATTTCACCAAAATGTTCTTTTCTTGGTCGCCAGGAACGATGACTCTTTCGCTTACGTCGTCTGGTCCATTTGCCTGACTTGATCAACCATCGTCGAAGAGTCTCGGCTCCTACCTTGAGCTTTTCTCTCTCCAACAACTTCTCGGCCGCCAGTGTTGGCCCAAATCCCGAATATCGCTTCTCATACACTTCCAGAATCACTCGCTTTTTTTCTGCATCGATTCTCCGATTTGATCGGCCGCGCCCACGATGCAGCAAACCGGCATCACCTTCTGCTTTGAAACGACTCAGCCGTCTCAAGCACTGTCGATAACTGACTGCCATCAAAAACGCGGCTTCCTTCAACCGCAGTTCTCGTTTCAACACTCGTGTGAGAACCTTCAACCAATCACGTTCCTTGCGACTCATGAGTAAATGTCCCTTCACCTGCGACCCCCTTTCGCACGGGTATTCTACGCAGGAAAAAAGGTGACATTTCTAATGAGTTAAGGATGTGACATTTCTATTGAGGCGCGACACTTTGGTTAATAAATGCCGAACCTGACGGCAGAGGGCGGGACGGTCGTCTCAATTCAGAAGTTTCTCGGCCGCTCTTGTTAGCCGCATGCGAGCTGAGCTTGATGTCAGTAGCCCTGTTATTTCCTGCGGTTCCGATGTGCAATTGAACACGACGTACAACCAGTATTCATCACCCAAGCTTTCCGCCGTCTTGTACTCATTGGCTGTTTTTTCGTCTGTAACTCAGAGCGTTACAATCATCATAGGTAATAAAGAGCGTTCCGCGTTGAAGCAGGGCTTCGCGCCCGATTCGATCTCGACGACTTGCAAGTGGGCAGTATGAATGCTGGCATGAAAGACATCGTCAACGTGATGTCGAAGTTCTTGAATCTCGGAATGCCGCTGCCAGAAGTGATTCTGAAATCCTCCTGGAACCCGGCGCGTGAGATCAGGCGCGAGAAGTTCGGCCACCTGACCGTCGGCGCGCCGGCAGACATCGCCGTGCTGCGGCTTGACCGTGGCGACTTCGGCTTTCGTGGACACCGACAAGCTGCTGATGAAAGGCTCACAGCGATTGGCGTGCGAGATGACGCTGATGTGCGGCAACGTGATGTGGAATCTGAACGGGCGCGGCAGCGCGCCGTGGGATAAACCAACGCCGAAGAGTCGGCCGTATTCAAGCTCAAGGAGCAACGAAGATGTTTAAACTGATCTGCTACTCTCTGACCGTCGCGGCTATCGTCGCGCTTGGCCTGCCGGCGGCGCTGGCTGATGAAACTACTTCCGCGCCGGACGGCTGGCAGACCGCCGCGCCGCGCCCGGAGATTCGCCCACAGTTTGCCTACGAGCCTAAGGGCGGGCGCGACGGGAAAGGCAGTCTCGTGATCGCGGCAGACGAACGCGAAGGGCTGGACGGTTATTGGGTGAAGACCTTCCCCATCACGGGCGGCCAGCATTATCGCTTCTTCGCGCTGCGCAAGATCGAAAACATCGCCTCGCCCCGGCGCAGCGTGGTGGCGCGCATCATCTGGCAGGACGGCAACGGCAAGCCGGTGCTGCGTGATGAACCCGTCGTCAGCGGTTATTTGAAAGGCGCCAAGCCAGTGGCCGAGCCAGAGTACCCAACCGATAAGCTGACTGATGCCGCCGGCTGGACGGAAGTCTCCGACATTTATCGCGCGCCCTCGAAGGCAACACGCGCCGTAGTTGAATTGCATCTGCAATGGTCCCCGCGCGGCAAAGTCGAATGGAGCGGCATCACGTTCGCCGAAACTCAACCGCCACCGGAGCGCAAGGTACGTCTGGCCGCCGTGCATTACCGTCCGCAAGGCGATGATCTGACCGCGCGTTCGCCGCTGGACAACTGCCGCCAATTCGCGCCGTTGATCGCAGAAGCCGCGCGCCAACGCGCCGATCTGGTCGTCTTGCCCGAAACGCTGACCTACTACGGCCTGCGCCGGACGTACGTAGACGTGGCCGAACCCGTGCCCGGTCCATCGACCGCCTACTTCGGTGAACTCGCCAAAAAGCACAACCTCTACATCGTCGCTGGTCTGCTCGAGCGCGATCGTCATCTGGTCTACAACGTCGCCGTGCTGCTCTCGCCCGACGGCAAGCTCGTCGGCAAGTACCGCAAGGTAACGCTACCGCGCGGCGAGATCGAAGGCGGTCTAGCGCCGGGCAACGAGTATCCGATCTTCGACACACGCTTCGGCAAGCTGGGAATAATGATCTGCTACGACGGCTTTTTTCCCGAAGTCGCGCGCGAGTTGACCAATAAAGGCGCGGAAGTGATCGCCTGGCCGGTCTGGGGCTGCAACCCGCTGCTGGCCCAAGCGCGCGCTGTCGAGAATCACGTCTACCTGGTGAGCAGCACCTACGAAGACATCTCGCGCAACTGGATGTTGACGGCGGTCTACAATCACTCAGGCCGCACGCTGGCGCAGGCCGAAAAATGGGGCACGGTGGTAGTGGCTGAAGTGGATCTCAATCAACGACTGCATTGGGCGAGCCTGGGCGATTTCAAAGCTGAGATTCCACGGCATCGTCCAGCCGATAAGTAGCATAGCGTTCCAGAAGTAACTAAACTGCCTTCTTCCGCAAAGTCTCCAAATATTGCCTTTTGGGTTCGAGCGAATGAGTACTCAAGCTTCCAACAGTAGTGTGCATGTGAGAGTCAACGGACTAGACTCTCACGACGGGTAGAAACGAAAAGCGGAGATGCTTCGCCGCTTTCTGTATTCAGGGACGAGTTGATGAACCCAGGTCCCCAGGAATATGACACACATCCCTTGACTCACGCGATTGACTTAATCCCCAAAAATCCCTTATATTGACGATTCACAGGCTGACAGCGCCACAGCTTGTGGTGTGTGCGTCCTCCATAAGGTGTACCAGTCCTCATGCTCAGAATCGAAAAAGTCTTCCTGCAAGGTTTCAAGTCCTTTTCTGATCCGACTGAAGTCGTCTTTGACGAAGAGGGTATTACCGGCATCGTCGGTCCAAACGGCTGCGGAAAATCAAATCTGAGTGAAGCCATCAGCTGGGTGATTGGCGAACAACGCGCACGCGCGCTGCGCGGTGGCAAGATGGAGGATGTTATCTTCCAGGGTAGCCGAAACCGCTCAGCCTCCGGGCTCGCTGAAGTCCTGCTGACAATGGTGGTTCGCGCAGCCTTCGAAGTGCGGACGGACGCTGGCAGCGAGGTTGACTTACCGGCTGAGCCAGTCGTGCCATCCCTCGTGGTGGTTCCGGAAAGCGATTCCAATTCCCCGGCAACTGAAGAGCCGCCGAAGCGACGCCGTCGATTGCCTCCAGCAACGCGCGTCTATGAAGAGGGTGAGAGGATCACCGTCGGCCGCCGGCTCTATCGCACGGGTGAAAGCGAATATGAAATGAACGGTCGCGCGTGCCGGCTGCGCGACATTCAGGACTTGTTTGCGGGCACCGGTCTCGGTGGAGCGCACTATGCGATCATCGAGCAGGGGCGTATCGGGCAGGTCCTTTCAGCCAAACCGCTCGACCGGCGCGCACTCATCGAAGAAGCCGCAGGAGTCTCAAAGTTCAAGATGCGGCAGCACGCAGCAGAACTCAAGCTTGAAGCTTCGAGGCTGAATCTTTCGCGACTGACCGACATTATTCTTGAGATCGAAAGGCAGCAGAATAGTCTCAAACGGCAGGCTTCGAAGGCCAGACGCTATCAGCGACTCCGCGAAGAGATGCGGCACCTGATGCGTTTGGTTTTTGTTGCTGACTATCGAGCCGAGCGCGATGCCCTTACTACACTCGATGAGAAATGGAATGACATTTCATTGAGAGAGACCGGCATAGCCGAAAAGCTGGCTTCGCTTGAAGCTGAACATCGCCTTGCAGTTCAGACCGGCTCGGAGCGTGAGCAGCGTCTGAATCAGTCCCGGCAGGTGGCCGGCGATGTTGATGTCGAAGCTGAACGTGCACGTCTTGAACACGCACATCTGGGCGAGCAGTTGCAGTCGATGCTTGCACGATCCGCAGAGCAGGAGCGCGAAAGCAACCAGATCGTCCTCAGGAGTGGGTTTATCGATGACGAGACCGCTCGTCTTGCGTTCCGAGCTCGTAGAACTCGAAAGTGAGATCAACGAACACGCCGCAACACTTGCAGCTGACGAACAGACCCACAAATACTTGCTCACCCGGGACCGGGAAGCGGAAGAGACCCTCGAGCTTTCGCGTCAGAAACTTTATGAAGCTACCACGAATCTCGAACGCTGGCGGCAATTAGCACGTCAGTTCGAGGAGTCATCGGATCGATCTGCTCTGAGACTCAACGGACTTAACGCTGAACTGGAGCGGACTGAAACACAGTCACGGGAGACCGAAGAGCGGCGGCTGGTCGCTTGCCTCAAACACCGCTGAACGTGAAAAGACGTACGGTGAGGTAAGCTCGGAGCTTGGCGGGACAAACTCGATTCTCGCAAATCTGCGGGAGCAACGTGGCAGTGTGGCAGCCTTGCAGGCGTCAGCTCGTGAGGAGCTTTCTCGAATCGAGCATCGGCTCAAGTCGTTGGTCGAGCTCGATGACCGTCACGCTTACTTCTCAGAACCGGTACAGATGCTGCTCAATCGCGCGGCTGGAGGCGACTTCCGCGTTCTCGGCACGCTTGCTGATTTTGTGCACGCTGCCCCCGAGAACGAAGCGATGATCGAGGCGGTGCTTCACGAAGAACTCGAATACCTGATTGTTCCGAGTTACGAGGATGCACTCTACGGGATAGACATCCTCAAAGGCGAAGGCGGCGGCCGCGGAACCTTCATGTGCGTCGGGCTGCACGGAGCGGACCATACTTCGCCGATCATCGACAGGGAATCTGAGCAGGAGAACGATGGAGGGCTGACGCTGCTTGAACTACTCAATCTGCGGCCCGAGTTCTCAATGACATTTGAACGAGCCTTTCCGCTTCTGTCTCGTGCACAGGTTTTCGAGAATGCTTCTGATGCGATCGCCGCGGGAGATTCAGCGGAATGCCGAGAATCGGATATGTGTCACTCGCGCTGGCGAGCGGATTGTAGGCAATCACGTCATCTCGGGAGGCCGCACGTTCGAACGCGGAGTGGGAGTCCTTGGACTTAAACGAGAGATTGGCGAATTGACTGATCGCTTTGGCGAAGCAAGCGCAACCGTATCGGACTTCGAGATTCAGTTGAAGCAATTGGATACGGATCTTGCAAGCCTCGACGCTCAGAGAGAGGCACTCGGCGAGCAACTTCGCGTGGAGGAGAAGGAGCTCGCCGTGCTCCGGGAACAATCACAGCAGGCCGATCGCGATGCCGAACGCATCGCGACACACATCCGCATCATCATTCAGGACAAGTCGCAGGTCGAGGCCGAGGTCACCGAGCTGGAAGCCAGGGTCGCCGAAGCACGCTCGCAGACAGGCGAAGCGGAGACGGTTCAAAGGGATGCCGAAGCTGCGGTGACATCGTCGCAATCAGAAGTCGTTGAGATGCGGAAGGCCGCAGAAGCGCGAATCGAAGAGATCGCGGGCCGACGCGCTGAGCTTGCTGCCCAGAGTGAACGTCGGCGAGGACTTGAAAACACCATCTCGCGACTTAAGACCGAAGCGATTGAGCTCACCGAACGTTTAGAACGAACCAGGTTTGAAGCCATTGAGGCGTCAGAGCGGATAACCACGCTGCAATCCGAGATCGTTGAGAGAGCAAAACAGATCGAGGATCACGCCGCGCGACAGGCTATCCTGGCAGGTCGCATCGAAGAAGAGTCTTTATCTCTGAGTGAGTGCCGGCAACAGTTGGAGGCGATTGATTCTGATTTGCGCGCAGGCCGCGAGGCTGCGCAGACGGCTCGCGAAGAGAGGGCGCAAATCGAACTTGAACGTGTTCGACTATCCTCTTCTCTCGAGCACCTGGCTGAAAGTTGTCAGCACGAACTCAACGAGAGCATTCACGATCTTTTGAATCGGGAACTTCTGTCCCAGGCTTCGCAGGGCACTACAGTCGATTCCGATGATCGCGATGAGAGCGACGATGATCTTGAGGAATGGGCACTTCCGGAGAGTTTTGATCTATCTGATGCAAAGAGCCGGCTCGAAACTCTGAGGGATAGTATTGAGAATCTCGGCCCGATAAATATGATGGCGCTCGAAGAACTGATCGAGGTCAGGGAACGCTTCCAGTTTCTCTCAGGTCAAAAGGCCGACATCGAGAACGCCGTCGCGGATACGCAGGCCGCGATCGCGGAGATCAAGCGGCGTTCACGCGAACGATTCCAGGATGCATTCCGGGAAATCAACATCAACTTTTCGGCAATGTTTCAGGAGCTCTTTGGTGGAGGGCGCGGCGAAATGCGCCTGATTGACGAGACCGACATTCTCGAGAGTGGGATTGAAATCATTGCGCAACCTCCTGGCAAGAGGCTGCAGAATGTACTCTTGCTTTCCGGAGGCGAGAAAGCGATGACTGCAATCGCACTGGTGCTCTCTATTTTCAAATATCGTCCCAGCCCGTTCTGCATTCTCGATGAAGTGGATGCTCCGCTCGACGAGGTAAACATAGGAAGGTTCGTCGACAAGGTCGTCGAAATGAGCGACAGCACGCAGTTCATGATCGTGACTCACGCCAAGAGGACTATGGAAGCCGCTCGCGCCCTCTACGGCGTGACCATGGAAGACCCCGGCGTCTCGAAATTGATTTCGGTCAGGTTGACGTAGAAGAGAGGGGTCAGGGATCAGGGGTCAGGGGTCAGGGGAGAACCATTTTTCATTTTCCATTTTAGACTTGTCATTTGTCATTGTAGGTTTACGAACGAATCGGATCAATGACAAATGACAATCTAAAATGCAAAATGAAAAATGTTTCTCCCTGACCCCTGACCCCTGATCCCTGACCCTCTATTCCGGCGTATTCGTTGCAGACTTCAGAAAGCCCCCTCCACCGAGGTGCTCGTCAAGGGCGCGAATTCGGATGCGCCTCACTTGTTCGATCGCCTTGATCCCGCTTTCCTGGTAATCAAAAGGCAATTCCTGGACTACGGCATCGAGTGTCTGGTTCTGTTTGAAGATTTTCTGCTCGAGAACTTTGAGTACCGAGTGGCGCTCCTTGGACCCCTGGGGCGTGGAGTGGCGTGCGTAGGAATCAGCGTAAATCACAAGACTGGTATAGAGATCCAAGTTTTGAGATGACTCGCGGTATTGGCTGTCGCGCGCGAGCTTAAGAGCGCTTGTAAGTCGGGCATCTGACACTTTGAAGGCCGCTTCGACATGCGACTTGGGCTTGCGTTCCTTCAAGATCACTTGAACTTCATCTTCGCTCAAGTCGACAGGCAGCTTTGAACCCTGCTGTTGAGCAAGAACTCCTCCAAGCGCCACCAGAACAATCAGAAGCGTAAGAGCCGTCGACCTCATACAAAGCGAGTCTAGAAACGGGAGAAAACGAGGGGGTCAGACACAGTCTAAAATATCACTTATGAGGAAAGAAACCAAACACGGTGTCGCGGCATTATCTCTCTCGCGCCGCAGCCTTTCCGATATTCACAATCGCTATTTTGGTGACCGTGTCAGGTTCATCTGTGATGGTGATAGTCCGGAGGCCGCGCTCAGTCTTGGTGTTGAAAACTACCGTCCGTTTGTCATCCTTATTGGTGTCAACGGTCTCCACATCCTTGTCAAGATTCTGACGATAGAATTCTGCCACCTCGTCCACGGAATCTTCCGTCGTAAAGGTAGCAACACCAACCCATCCACCGCGCCTCGAGCCACCTACTCCGGGACCGCTGATACTTACCGAACCCCCATCCTTTGAGGGCGTCGAACCGGGATATATCGGAACACCGAGTTCTTCTTCAGTGACGGCGGAACCGGAGCCTATTTTGAGCTCTCCTCCACCAGGAGGATTGATCGCAATGGCTGGTCTGCCGCTTGAATCCTCAGTAACGCGGACGGTCTTTACAGCTCTCCTGAAAAGAACCCACGCGCCTATACCGACAACCCCGACAAAGCCGAGGATCACGAGCATAGCAATGATGATGAATTTCGCGACGCGAGAAGACGCTTTGGGCGGCTCAACGTAAGGTGGTTGGGATGATGACCACGCCTGTGGCGATTGTGGGTAACTCTGCGGCTGATACGCAGAAGAACGCGGTGTGGCCATCTGGGCCGGAGGCTGGGCCGGAGCGCCGGCGCCGCACGAATGACAAAACTTCGCGCCATCTCTCAGTTGATTGCCGCATCGTTCGCAGTATGATGACATAGCTGACATCTCTGGACTGTTGCCTTATCCGGCCTGCTGCTCAGCCAGATCGCCGATCACAGGCAACTTGTATTTCTCATTGTTATACGCCTTCACCATCAGAAAGATCCACAAACCCAAACCACCAAGCCATACAACGAATTGCGCGAGCGACACTACAGCGCCGAGCCCCACGGCAGAATTGAATCAAGAATGCCCAGCACCAGCCCTATGGCGATCATTCCCACATGAAAGAATATCGCTTGAAATGCGTGGAAGCGAACGAACTTGTCTTTGTTGTACGGATCAATCACAAGAAAGATAATCCCTGTAATCAGTCCAAGTATGTAACAGAGCATTCCCGCAACATTCCGCTGCAGGCCCGAGGATGCAGACGACGGGTCAGAATATTGCATATGTGCCTGCGATCCTGACGGCGTATTGTAAGGTGGCGGATCGAATCTTTGTTGGGGCGAAGGATCGTAGGCCGGCGGAGCGGCTTGAGCGGGTTGAGCGGGTTGAGCGCCAGCCGGTTGAGTCGGCACCAGCTTGGTGCCGCATTTATTGCAAAACCTGGCCGCGTCGGGGACCGACGCACCGCAACTGCTGCAAAACTTTGGCATGAAACGTTCTCCAAACCACGGGAATCAATTCGCGCGATGATCCTAGATGACCGCAAAGTGATTGTCAAAGTTCCTCCGCAGCGTTTCGCGACGAGCCTGTCGAGGACGTACTATTGAATCAGGATGAAGCGGATCATCGTTGGAACTGCGGGACATATCGACCACGGCAAGACAGCACTCGTCAAAGCACTTACAGGTGTCGACGCTGATCGGCTAAAGGAAGAGAAAGAGCGCGGCATTACGATCGACATCGGCTTTGCGGACCTGGCGCTCGGTGAAACGCATTTCGGCTTCGTTGACGTGCCCGGCCATGAGCGGTTCGTGAAGAATATGCTCGCCGGCGCTCACGGTATCGACCTCGTCCTGCTGGTAGTTGCGGCTGATGAAGGCGTTATGCCTCAAACTCGCGAGCATTTCGATATCTGCCGGCTTCTCAAGGTCAAATCCGGCTTAATAGCGATTACAAAGGCCGATCTGGCGGATGATGAATTTGCGACTCTTGTGGAAGCTGAGATTGCCGATTTCGTCAAAGACTCGTTCCTGGACGGCGCTCCTGTCGTACACGTCAGCTCGCGGACAGGTCAGGGAATCGTCGAGCTGAAGCAAGCTCTCGAGCGGCTTGCCGGTTCTGTCCCTTCACGTGACGCGGCAGCCGTCGCCCGGCTGCCGATAGACCGCATCTTTACGATCAAAGGGTTTGGCACGGTGGTTACCGGTACGCTGGTAGCCGGAACTGTGAGGCCTGGAGATGAACTCGAAGTAATCCCTTCGAACGGCTTGAGAACGCGTGCGCGTGGACTTCAGGTTCACTCCCGCGCCGTGGATGCTGCCAGAGCAGGCGAGCGGACGGCTATCAACACCCAGGGGCTCGAGGTGTCGGACCTTGCGCGAGGACACGTGCTGGTTCCTGCGGGGAGACTCGCAGCGACATCGATCACCGATGTCAGGCTCGAGCTTCTCCCATCGGCTAAGCGCGCGCTTCGAACACGCACTCGCGTCCGGTTTCACTGTGGCGCTGCTGAGATCCTTGCGCGGGTGATTCTTCTCGATGGAGGGCAGCTCGAGCCAGGAAAAGGTACACTGGCACAGCTCCGTCTCGAATCTCCGATCCTCGTGCTTCCTGGCGATCACTTCATAATTCGCAGCTATTCACCTTCAATGACCATCGGCGGTGGCACTATTCTGGACGCGCATCCACGAAAGCATCGAAAGAAAGACACGAAGACTGCAATAGAATTCCTCGGACGGCTCGAAACAGCTGATGAAATCGAACAGATCGCTCTCTTCGTTGACGCTGCGGGAGAATCGGGCGCGAGTCTGGCAGAGATTGCGATGCGCACCGGACATACCGATAAGGCGATCAGCCACGCCGCGAAGGAGCTTGAAGGTCGAGGTCGAGTGCTCGTCACCGGTGATAATCAACTGATCCTTGTCTCACGTGCAGCGTTTGAAACAATCGGACGCAGGTTAATCCAACTCGTCACGGCCTTTCACAAAAAGGCTCCTCTCGATCGCGGCATCTCACGTGAGGAGCTTCGCGCAAGGTTAGGAACGAATGTGCGAGCCGAGACGTTTCGTGCTCTCATAAAAGATGCAGTTGACCGGGGAGTTCTGGTTGTCGAGCGTGATCTTGTCCGGGATAGCCGGCATAAGGTGACTCTTTCGGAGGATGAGCTGGCAGCAAAGGATCAACTGGCACGGATCTTCGCTGAAGCCGCGCTCGAGACGATGTCACTCGATGACGCGGTCCGCACAATCACGAGCCGATTCGGATTCGACGCGCACCACGCAAACCGCTTCGCTCAGATGCTCTTTACGAGCGGGGACCTGGTGCGAATCGCAGATCTCGTTTTTCACAAGTCCGCTATCGATGGACTAAGGACAGACCTCGCGCGTTTCAAACGCGAACGAGGCCCCAAAATCGACGTTGCCGCATTCAAGGACCTCACAGGAGTATCGAGAAAGTATGCAATTCCATTACTTGAATACCTTGATCGACAACGGATCACGCGTCGAAACGGCGACGTTCGTGAAATCCTTTAGGCCATCCGGCAAAATTGCAACGACCGCTTCCCTGTTTGGAATTTTTGCGTTTGTGATTGCCTGTCTGGCGGTTCGCTCGACTGCTCAAACGCAGACCACGATACAACTGCAACCATTTCTGAGCGGCCTCTCGCAGCCGGTTTTGATAACGCACGCTCGCGATGGCAGCAATCGGCTTTTCATAGTTGAACAGACAGGTCTCATCAAAGTCCTGCAACCTGGTTCGACAACCCCGACGACTTTTCTTGACCTGACGAGTAAAAGAGTTTTTGGCGGCGAACAGGGGGTACTCGGGCTGGCTTTTCATCCAGAGTACGAAACCAACCGCCGCTTCTTTGTGAACTACACGAGAACTGGAGATGGCGCCACGGTTATTGCCGAATATCTTGCATCACCGGTCGAATCCGAACGTCGCTTTGACGACAGAAAAGATCATTCTGACCGTTGCTCAACCCTTCTCAAACCACAATGGAGGAATGATTGAGTTCGGGCCTGACGGATTTCTTCATATTGGAATGGGTGATGGCGGTTCGGCGAACGATCCCGGAAACCGCGCACAGAACAGAAACGAACTTCTCGGGAAAGATGTTGAGGATCGATATCGATCAGACCGCCGGAGGAGTTAACTACGTTTCCCCACCATCCAATCCGTTCTTCGGCCAAATCGCAGGGCGCGATGAGATATTCGCCATGGGAATGAGGAACCCGTGGCGGTGGTCCTTTGACAGGCTGACGGGTCAGCTATACGCCGGCGATGTCGGGCAGGGACAAATCGAAGAGATCGACATCATCACTTCCGGAGCAAACTACGGATGGCGAGTATACGAAGGAACGCGATGCACCAACATTGATGCGCAGATGTGCATTCCAACGAACTACACCGCGCCAGTCACCGAGTACAACCACTCCGGTGGTCGTTGTTCGGTCACTGGAGGGTACGTGTATCGGGGAACCCGTTCTTCATTGCCATATGGAAGTTATATCTTCGGCGATTATTGTACGGGTGAGATTTTTCTATGGCATAACGGAGTTCAGACGCTGTTGCTCGACACTTCGCTCAACATCTCTTCGTTTGGAGAGGATCAGGACGGAGAGCTTTATGTTGTTTCTCTCGGAGGCGCAATCCAGCGGGTAGTCAATCCCGCTGCGCGCCCGGCTGTAAGTGTCTCGTCAGCGAACTACCGGGGTGACTTCCTCGCAGCAGACTCGATCGTTTCTGTCTTCGGAACCGATCTCGCGACAATGACTGCGAGTGCAACATTGCCTCTGCCGACGACACTTGCAGGCACTCAGGTTCGCGTCACGGACGCTGCCGGAGCGTCGCGACTCGCGCAACTACTTTATGTTTCGAGTTTACAGGTCAACTATGTAATGCCGGCAGACACGGTGGCAGGCCGCGCGGAGGTAGTCATCACCTCGGGCAGCGGCGCAGTTTCGTCAGGTACGGTCGAGATTGCATCCGTCGCACCCGGGAATCTTTTCGGCAAACTCCGATGGAATCGACACCGCAGCCGCCTATGTCAGTCAGGTCCGCGGTGGCGTTGTGGTTGCCACGTTTGACGTGGCCCGTTTCGATACACAGCAAGGACGATACGTCGCCCGACCGATCAACATGAGTGCTATCAACGACGATCTGATCCTGTCCATTTTCGGAACCGGCATTCGCAAGGGCGGTTCCCTTTCGGCTGTTTCGGTAACCATCGGTGGTGCTAACCAACAAGTCGACTTTGCGGGTCCGCACGGCACCTTCGTGGCCCTTGACCAGATCAACATCCGACTTTCACGAGCACTCGCCGGACGCGGCGTTGTCGAGATCATTCTTACGGTTGACGGAAAGACTGCGAATACCCTAACCATCGAGGTCAATTAAGAATCCTGGGAGCGCCAGCGACGACGCCAGCGCTCCCAGGTGTTACAATTATCGTTTATGCTGAATCTTCCGCCGTTCAAAAACGAACCATTCTCCGACTTCTCAGATGAAAGAAATGCGCAGGGCATGCTTAAGGCGATCGAGCGCGTTGAGGCTGAGCTCGGCCGCGAGTATCCGATCATTGTTGGTGGTGAACGAATCAGGACCGGAGACCTGCACGAATCTCTCAATCCCTCGAAGTTTGCCGAAGTCATTGGCCGCGTTCACAACGCCAATCGCGACGTAGCCGAGAAAGCGATCACCGCGGCCTGGCGTGCTTTCGATACATGGAAAGATGTTCCTGCCGAGCAGCGTGCATCCTATCTCCTGAAAGCTGCAGCGGAAATGCGACGCAGGAAGTTCGAGTTCAATGCGTGGCTCGTGCTCGAAGTCGGCAAATCCTGGGCTGAAGCAGAGGCCGATACCGCTGAAGCAATCGACTTCCTCGAGTTCTACGCGCGCCAGGCAATCAGATATGCCGGTCCGCAACCGTTAACCCAGTCGCCGCTCAAAGACGAAATCAACGAGCTCGAGTACATTCCTCTCGGTGTCGGCATCGTCATACCACCCTGGAACTTTCCACTGGCGATACTCGCCGGGATGGCAACGGCCGCCGTCGCTGCCGGTAATACCGTCATCATCAAGCCGTCGCACGATTCGCCTGTGATAGCCGCGAAGTTCGTCGAGCTTATGGAGCAAGTCTCTCTTCCGCCGGGCGTGATCAATCTTCTGCCGGGCGAGGGGCCGGTGGTTGGTGAGTATCTGGTCGAGCATCCGCGCACCCGATTCATCTCCTTTACCGGCTCGATGGCAGTCGGGTTGCGAATCAACGAGCTTGCCGCTCGGCCGCGAGACGGGCAGATCTGGATCAAGCGTGTCATTGCGGAGATGGGTGGCAAGGACACGATTGTTGTCGACGAGTCGGCGGACCTCGACGCGGCCGCCGATGGGATCGTGGCATCGGCCTTTGGTTATTCGGGCCAGAAGTGCTCTGCGTGCTCGCGCGCCGTCGTTGTCGAGTCAGTCTACGATGAAGTGCTCGAGAAGGTGGTGGAGCGCACTGAAAGGCTGAACGTCGGGCCGGCCAGGGATCAATCCATCTTCACGGGGCCTGTTTCGAGCAAGAGGTCCTTTGACAAGATCAGCCAGTATATCGAGATTGGTAAAGGTGAGGGACGCCTCGCTGCAGGTGGACGCCGGCACGAGATCGCAGACTCCGGATGGTTCATTGAGCCGACTGTGATTGCAGATGTCGATCCGCAATCGAGGGTGAGCCAGGAAGAGATATTCGGTCCCGTCCTCGCATTCATAAAAGCAAAGAATTTCGAGGATTCACTCAAGATCGCAAATAATACGATCTACGGGTTAACCGGCGCCTTTTATTCGGCCTCGAGAGAGCGAATCGAGAGAGCGCGGCGCGATTTTCATGTCGGGAACCTTTACATCAACCGCAAGTGCACAGGCGCCCTGGTTGATGTGCATCCATTCGGTGGCTTCAATATGTCTGGAACCGATTCGAAGGCCGGCGGCCGCGATTATCTCGGTCTCTTTCTTCAGGCGAAATCGGTGGCTGAAAGGTATTGAGTAGGCAGTTCAAGCTTTAGCTGGCTCTTGCATTCGAACGTCGCAAGAGCAAGCTAAAGCTTGAATCAGACAGGTGTTACAATATGAAAAGGACTATACTATTTCCTGTCTTGTTTCTCGTTGCTTTGACCGTGACTTCAAACGCACAGACGCCGTCAATTGCATCCGTTGGCGCGATTGCACCGGGCTTCTCGCTCAAGGACTTGACCGGCAAAACGCGCGCGCTCGATGAGTTCAGGGGCCGTATGGTTGTCGTGAGCTTCATCTCAGCAAAATGCCCCGTCTCGAATGACTACAATAGCAGGCTGCGCGCTCTTGCCACGCAATACTCGGCACGCAACGTGGCCTTTGTAGGAATCAATTCGAACAGCGATGAGCCAGTCAACCTGATCAAGCAACATGCCGAACGGAACGGCTTTCGATTTCCGATTCTCAAAGATGCCGATAATTCTGTCGCTGACGCATACGGTGCAGTTCGTACTCCTGAGATCTTTGTGGTCGACGGGGAAGGTATCGTGAGATACCACGGGAGAATCGACAACGCGCGCAACGTGCAGAATGTGCGCCGGAATGACCTTCGCGCGGCGCTTGATGAGCTTATCGAACGGAAGCCCGTCTCGATCCCTGACACCAAGGCGTTCGGATGCCTGATTACGCGCGCAAACGGCCCCGTCAAGCTGATGAAACCGGCAGAATTCCCGAAGCTTATTGCTGACTCAAAGGGCAAAGTGCTCGTCGTCAACTTCTGGGCGACATGGTGTGGTCCCTGTATTGCCGAGTTCCCTGAGTTTGTCGCCATAGATCAGAAGTACCGCGCGAAGGGAGTTCGTGTCGTCGGAATCAGTGCGGACGAACTGAGTGATATTGATCAAAAAGTGATTCCATTCATCAGAGAGCAGAAGGTAAAGTTCGAGATCGCAGTGCAGGCAGTCGAAGTATCCACAGGAGATGATAGACGTCGTCGACAAACAATGGAGCGGAGCACTGCCAGCGACGCTTGTCTATGATCGTACCGGTAACCGGGTATTCGTGCGCTATGGCATCATCGATCGTGCGACGTTGCTCGAAGCAATTGAGAAGGCGTTGAAAAACTGAAGGCGTGGGAGGAAGCAGCAGGTGTCAATAGTCAAACCGTTTCGCGCGCTCAGGCCGCTGCCTGAGCAGGCAGCGAAAGTCTCAGCCGTTCCATATGATGTAGTCAGCACCGAGGAAGCCCGAAAGCTTGCCGAGGGGAATCTTCTGAGTTTTCTTCACGTATCGAGACCAGAGATCGATCTTCCTGAGGACATCGATCCGCACTCGAGTGCGGTTTACGAGCAAGCCGGCGTGAACTTTGATCGCCTGATCGTTCTGGCACCGCTCATAATCGAAGACGAGCCCCGTTTCTATATCTACAGGCTGGCCATGGGATCACACGAGCAGACCGGCCTGGTGGCATGCTGTTCGCTCGATGAGTACGACAACGACATCATTCGCAAACACGAGCGGACTCGAAAGGATAAGGAAGACGACCGCACTCGTCACATGTTGACGCTGAGAGCCCAGACAGGCCCGGTCTTCGCAACCTACAAGCCTCACAGCTCGATGAACGAGCTCGCGTCCAGGGTGACTAGCAATCCGCCTCTTTTTGATTTCACTGCACCTGATGGAGTCAAACACACGATATGGATCGTCGATGCACAGCTGAATGATGAGATAGCGAGTGCTTTCGGCGAGATTCCGTTTCTATACATCGCCGACGGTCACCATCGCGCCAAAAGCGCAAGCCGCGCTCGCGAGGAATTGCGAGCTGCGAATACAGATTCCTCCGGAAGCGAGGACTACAACTTCTTTCAGTGTGTCCTCTTTCCATCAGATCAGGTGCAGATTCTTCCTTACAATCGCGTCATCAGAGACACGAATGGAGCATCCTTGGACGATCTTCTAAGAACGATCGAGGTTGACTTCAATGTACAGAAGACCGCCGAGCGGACGCCCTCGTCGCGAGGGCGATTTGCGATGTATATCGATGGGACGTGGTATGAGGTGAAGCTCCGGAAGGAAGTTACCAAGCCAATAAAAGCAGTCGACGGACTCGACGTAACAATCCTACAGGATAAGCTTCTCGAACCTGTTTTCGGAATCGATGATGTTCGCACGAACAAGCGCGTCGACTTCGTTGGTGGTATTCGCGGGCCGGAAGAACTTGAGCAGCTCGTGAATTCAGGGCAGGCTGCCGTTGCGTTCACCCTTTTCCCGACCACGGTCGACGATCTCATGCAGATTTCAGATGCGGGCGAGATCATGCCTCCGAAATCAACCTGGTTTGAGCCAAAACTGCGTGATGGTTTGCTTAGTCATCTCATCTGATCGGTGTCATCTGATCGGACTGCCTGTATGAAAGTTCTGATAGCCGACAAGTTCGAGGAGAGCGGCATTCACAGCCTGGAAGAGACAGGTTGTGAAGTGATCTATGATCCCGACCTGAAGGACGAGCGCCTCGCGGCAGCCCTCAAAGAGACACGGGCCGAAGTCCTTGTTGTGCGTTCCACAAAAGTTACGGGTGATATGTTTGAGTCCGGCGCGTTGAGCCTTGTAGTTCGTGCCGGAGCGGGGTTCAACACGATCGACGTGAAAGCAGCAGCGTCCCGCGGCGTTTACGTTTCGAACTGTCCCGGTCGAAACTCAATCGCTGTTGCCGAACTTGCATTTGGACTGTTGCTCGCACTCGATCGACGAATCGCCGATAACGTAGAGGACCTGAGGCACGGTAAATGGAATAAAGCGGAGTATAGTCAAGCGCGTGGTTTGTACGGGCGTACGCTTGCTGTTGTTGGACTCGGCCAGATTGGACGCGAGATGATCACTCGGGCCCAGGCGTTTGGAATGAATGTCATCGGCTGGAGCCGGAGTTTGACACCCGAGACTGCGGCAACTCTTGGGATTGTGTTCAGACAGACGATACTCGAGATTGCGAGCGAATGTGATGCAATGAGCATTCATCTCGCGCTGACTCCTGACACACTCGGCGTCATCGACGCTCAGGTCTTCGATGCGATGAAACCTGGAACCATCTTGATCAACACAGCGCGTGCCGAAGTCATCGATCAGGATGCTCTCGTCAGTGCAATCAAGAACAAGGGCATCCGTGCAGGCCTTGATGTGTTTCGACATGAGCCTGCAACTGGAAAGGGCGAATTCGCTGACTCGATCGTCGAAATGCCGGGTGTCTATGGAACGCATCACATCGGCGCGTCGACTGATCAGGCTCAGGAAGCGATCGCATCAGAGACCGTGCGCATCATTCGAACGTATAAAGAGACCGGAAGAGTGCCTAACGTGGTGAATTTGAGCGAAGTAACGCCGGCGACGCGTCTTCTGATAGTCAGGCATCACGATCGGCCTGGTGTTTTGGCTCACGTCCTGAACGCGATCAAGTCTGCGAATATCAACGTCCAGGAGATGGAGAACATAGTTTTCAAAGGGGCCGTCGCAGCGGTTGCGCGCATTGCTCTCGATTCTGCGCCACCGGTATCAACCATTGAACAGATCAGGACGGGTAATCCGGATGTGATCGACGTGAGTTTGCTTGTAATTTAACAAATGAGTGCTGATGGTGCTGAGTGCTGGGTGCTGAGTGCTGAGTGCGAAGCTTCAGCGAATTGCGCCTGAAAGAACCTGAGGTCTTGCAACGAGTCAAGCTTGAAGCTTCGGAACTCCATAGCCTCAGCACTCAGCACCCAGCACTCAGCACTTTGAAATAGACGGAGCAATGTTCCTTTATGCATGAACGTGTTTTCAATTTCAGTGCGGGTCCTGCAGTACTTCCATTGAGTGTTCTTGAACGAGCTCAGAAGGATCTCGTTTCGTTTCCAGGCGCCGGGATGTCAGTGCTCGAGATGAGTCACCGCTCGGCACCTTTTGACAAGATCATCAAGGAGGCGGAAGCCGATCTGCGGACGCTTCTCGGGATTCCGGGGAACTACAAAGTCCTCTTCGTGCAGGGTGGTGCGAGTCTTCAATTCTCGATGGTACCAATGAACCTGCTACCAAAGGGCAAGAGTGCAGACTACATTCTGACCGGAAGCTGGTCACAGCTCGCGCTTAAGGAAGCAAAAAAAGTAGGTGATACTCGCGTGGCGGCCACTACCGAGGACAGCAACTTCAATCGCATTCCGGCACAGGACGAGCTAAAGCTCGATGCGAATGCTGCGTACGCTCACTTCACATCAAACAACACTATCTACGGGACTCAGTGGAAGACAGAACCGGATGCTGGAAGCGTTCCACTCGTGTGTGATGCGTCTTCGGACATCCTGAGCCGGCCGCTGGATATCAACAAATACGGCCTGATATACGCCGGGGCTCAGAAGAACGCGGGCCCTGCCGGAGTGACGATTGTTATTATTCGCGATGACCTCATCGAAAAAGTGCCTGCCGGATTGGCTTCACTTCTGGACTATCGGTTGATCGCAGAAAAAGAGTCGCTCTACAACACGCCACCGTGTTTTGCGATCTACATCGCCGGCCTGGTGTTCAAATGGTTGCTGGATGAAGTCGGGGGGCTCGAGAACATCCAAAAGAGAAATGAGGAAAAGGCCAGGATATTGTACGACGCTATCGACGCCAGTTCGGAGTTTTATCGAGGTCATGCAGAGCCCGGAAGCCGCAGCCTGATGAATGTGACCTACAGGCTGCCGAGTGAGGAGCTCGAGAAACGTTTTGCGAAGGAATCGACGGCAGCAGGCCTCGACGGTCTAAAGGGTCACCGTTCTGTTGGCGGCATCCGTGCATCTATCTACAACGCCTTCCCTCGTGAAGGCGTTTTGAAGCTGGTCGAATTCATGCAGGACTTCGCAAAGAAGAATTAAGCTGTACGTTGTACCAGCGTTTAGCGCCGGAATCTTCGCGAGTTCGCCGGCAGGGACTGCTGAGACGACCCGGTTTAGTTCAAGCTTTCTCGCATCGCCCAGGAGATACTTCGTCAGGGGTCGACGACTAATGCCTGGCGTCTCAAGCCGCTCGCACTCCAGGCTCGGAGCTGGCGCTCCCAGGGGAAAGATCAAAATGAAAAGATGGCTTGCACCCGTAGCACTCTTCAGTTGCCTTCCGCTGTTGGCAACTGACGTCGTTTCCCAGCAGTCTTCACCCGTCGAGCTCAGAATCCTCTCCTCGCGCCCCGATTTTGTCAGTGGCGGTGATGCGCTCGTCGAGGTGAAAGCACCCGCCGCATCAAAGGTGACGCTCACCTTGAACGGTACAGACGTGACGCGAGAGCTTAGGATCGATCCTTCCACCAATTCTTATCACGGATTGATCAGCGGCCTCGTTGTCGGGAAAAACACGCTCGTCGCAAGGGCTGGGAAAGCCGAGCGGACTCTTGTAGCGACAAATTATCCGATCACGGGTCCTATCCTGTCTGGACCTCATTTGACTCCTTACGAATGCCGCACAGCGGAATCTGGACTGGGTCAACCGATCGATGCCAATTGTTCAGCTGCACGAAAGATCGAGTACTTCTACAGGTCAACAGACAATACCTTCAAACCCTTGAACGATCCGGCCGGCGCAGCGACCGGCAGACCTTGCCACTACAACGACGAATGATGGCAAAAAGGTTCCCTACATAGTTCGTGTCGATTCGGGAACTATCAATCGCACGATCTATCGAATTGCGATTCTTGATGAGCCGACGCCTGAGGCTGCACCAGGTCAATGGACGCCAGGCGCAGGGTGGAATCGAAAGCTCGCAGTGAGCTTCGGAGGTGGCGCCGGGACTCAGTACAACCAGGGAACCAACCAGGCGACCGAATGCGCTCAACCACCTCTATCTCTCGCGAGGCTTCGCGTTCATGATCTCGACCGAACTCGTGAATCAGCTGCACGGCAACGCGGTTCTCCAGGGCGAGACGCTGATGATGCTCAAGGAGTATTTCATCGAGCGGTACGGCGTGCCGAAGTGGACGGTTGGGCAACGGCGGATCAGGCGGAGCGATCCAGCAGTTGGTGATCACCGCAGATCTATCCGGGCTTGCTTGATGGACTGCAGCCGACGCTCTCGTTTCCGGATTCAACGTTGCACACGGCGGATTGCGGGCTCCTTCAGAGCTTCTGGCGAAAGGCGGATCCGTCGGTTTGGACGGATGCGAAGAAGACCGCCGTTGAAGGTTTCACTAAAGGCACCTGTGCTGCGTGGGAGCGTTCATTTGTGCCGGTGTTGATGGCGACAAATGCCCGCGGTTGCGCGCTCAACGACGCAAGCAAGATTTACGATCCAGTCAAGAATCCCAAAGGTGCTCGCTGCGCAATGCAGGAGATGCGAGCCAACATTTATGGCCGCGATCCAAAGACCGGATTCGCTCGCAAGCCGCAGGACAACATTGGACTTCAATACGGTCTCGGCGCTCTTCAAGAGCGGCGCGATCAGCGTCGACGAGTTTCTCGAGCTGAACGAGAAGATCGGCGGCAATGACATTGATGGCAACTTCGTTGCGAAGCGTTCTGAAGGCGATCCGATTGCGCTCAGGGCGGTTTACGAAAGCGGGCTGATGAACTCCGGCGGCGGGGGACTGGCCAATGTGCCGATCCTTCATGCGCGGCCCTACACCGATGCGGTTGGGGATATCCACGATCGTCATCGCGACCTTACGATTCGCGCGCGGCTCGAACGAGCTAATGGGCGCTCGGACAATCAGATCATCTGGATCGGTCCACCGATCGACCGATCGCAGAGGTACGCGGGCGCAAGTAGTCGATTTTGGCGTCGCTGTCGCTCGACACGATGAACAAATGGCTCGACAGCATCGCCGCCGACCCGGCGCCCCTTTCGACTGACAAGGTTGTCAAGCACAAGCCAGCCGACGCGGTCGACGCCTGCTGGGACGCGACGGGCAAGAAGATCGTCGAGAAGGCGACATTTGATGGCAAAGGCAAGTGCAACACGCTCTATCCGGTACACAGCGAACCACGGATGATCGCAGGCGCCGGACTGACCAACGATGTCTTGAAATGTCAGCTGAAGCAGATCGACTACGCCGAATACAAAGTGACGCTTCACTGAAGCGCAGAAGGCGCGGATGGCGGCAATCTTTCCTACAGGTGTGTGTGACTTCAGTAAGCCAGGCTTTGGGCAGGTTCCAATCAAGGGAACGTACCAGCGATACTAACCTGGGAGCGCCGGCCTCCCGGCCGGCCCTGGGAACGCCGGCCTCCGGCCGGCGATGCGACGTCACGGTTCGCAAAGTTTGGCGGTAGTGACCTCAACAGCTCGGCCAGAGGCCGTGCGTTCCCAGGGTCGGCCGGGAGGCCGGCGCTCCCAGAGACGCGCAAGCGCAAATGAAGCCAACATTCTTTGAATCACCCTCTGATCTTCGGAAATGGCTTACGAAGAATCATGCAACTGCCGTGGAACTCTGGGTAGGCTATTACAAGAAAGCCTCAGGCAAGCCGAGCATTACCTGGCCTGAATCGGTCGATGAAGCGCTCTGTTACGGCTGGATCGATGGGATTCGAAAAAGCATCGACGATGTCAGTTACATGATTCGCTTCTCGCCGCGCAAGCCGCGCAGCATCTGGAGCGCCATCAATATCCGTCGCGCAGAGTATCTTCTTAGCGAAGGACGAATGAAACCCGCCGGTTTGAAAGCCTTTGAGGCACGGCAGGAAAACAGATCCGGTATCTACTCTTACGAACAACGTCCTGAGCAACTTGACGAACCTTACGCATCGACATTGAGAAAGAACAAGGCTGCGCACGCGTACTTTGAAAGCCGCCCACCGTCGTATCGACGAGCCGTTATCTGGTGGATAATCAGCGCAAAACGTGAGGAGACTCGCCAAAAGCGACTGGAGCAATTGATTGAGCTTTGCGCCAATCAAAGCTCCGTACCTCAGTTTACAGCTCTAAAGCGTGCGAAGTGAAACCTTCGGTTTGAGTTTATGCAAGCACTTTGGCAAGACCTGCGCTATGGCATGCGAATGCTGTTGAAAACGCCCGACGTCACCTTGATGGTCGTGGTCATGCTCAGCCTGGGCATTGGCGCAAACACGGCTATCTTCAGCGCCGTGGATAAGGTGTTGCTGCGCTCGCTGCCCGTTAAGGAGCCGAAGCAACTCGTGCTGGCGGTCGGCGAAAGCGTCAATCCAAAGTTTCGCAATAACAGCTTCTCGTACCCCAACTACCTGGATTACCGCGAACAGAATGAAGTCTTCAGTGGATTGCTCGCCTACAGTACGGCAATCGTCAAGCTCGGCGGGGGCGAGCAGTCCGACAATCTCAGCCTCGACCTGGTGTCGGGCAATTACTTCGAGCTGCTCGGGGTAGCTGCCACGCAGGGGCGCGTCATTACTGATGAGGACAATCGGGCTGAAGATGCGCACCCGGTCGCCGTCATCAGCCACATTTGCTGGCAGCGTCGCTTTGGCGGTCAGCCCGGTGTCGTGGGCCAGACGCTGCAGCTCAATGGCGCGAGCTACACCATTATCGGGGTCGCACCCGCAGGGTTTGGCGGGACGCGGCTGATCCAGCAGCCCGAAGCGTGGGTGCCGCTCGTGATGCGGCGGCAATTGTTGTCGGCGAGAACTTCGATCTTTGAGCGCAAATCGGCCTGGTTGTACTTGCTGGGACGGCTCAAACCGGGCGTCGACTTGACGCAAGCGCAGACGAGTTTCGATCAGACGGCACGGCGAATCTGGGAGGCCAACACCACGCCGAGCGACCGCAAGCTGCCATTCAACGAAAAGCGTATGCTGTTGCTATCGCCCGACAGCACCTCCTTCCTGCGCGGGACATTCGGTCCGACGCTCAAGCTGTTGCTGTCCGTGGCGACGCTGTTGCTTGTTCTGGCATGCGCGAGCGTGGCTAACCTGTTACTGGCACGCGCGGTGACCAGACGCAAAGAGATTGCGGTGCGGTTGGCGTTGGGCGCAAGTCGTTGGCAGATCATTCGGCAATTGTTGACGGAAAGTTTGTTGCTCGCCGCGCTGGGCGCGGGCCCGGGGCTGCTGCTGGCGCCCTGGCTCTATAAATTGCTGTTCGCCTTTCAACCAGGCTTCACCATTGAGAACTCAACGTTGGAAAACAGTCTGGATGCACGCGCGCTCGGTTTCACAGTGCTCGTGGCGGTGGTGTCGGGGGTGCTTGTTGGGTTAGCGCCAGCGTGGCGGAGCGCACGTGCTGATCTGATCCCGGCGTTAAAAGATGCCGAAGGCATCGCCGACGCAAGCTGAGCGTGGATGGAATATGCGCAATGCCTGGTAGTGGCGCAGGTCGCGCTGGCGCTGGTGATGCTCGTCGGCGCGGGTTTGTTAGTCCGAAGTCTGCAACGTCAGTTTGCGATTGATCCCGGCTTTCGGGCGGAGAATCTGTTGATGGTGCCGCTCGAATTGCCGCGCGCGGCGTATGCGGCGGCCAATGACGAAGCGAGCAAACGCGCCGTGGACGAACGCAACAATCAGTATTTCGCCCAGGTCGCCGAGCGGGTGAAGACCTTGCCCGGCGTCGAGTCGGCCACCACCGCTACGGTCACCCCATTTAGCAATTCCATCGCCAAATATTCGGTCGAAATCGAAGGCTGGCAGAAACAGCCGGGTGAAAACATAGCGCTGGAATACAGCCTGGTCGGGCCGGGCTATCACGAGCTGATGAAGATTCCCGCTCGTCGCGGGACGCGGCTTCACCGAACGCGACAACTCGAGCGCGCCCGGCGTCGTCATCATCAACGAGACCCTTCAGCGCACCTATTTCCCGAATCAGAACGCGATAGGCAAGCGGCTCAGCCTGGGGACGGGCCTACCCTGGCTCGAAATCATCGGCGTGACGCGCGATTACCGCTTGCACGGCCTAATGGAACCGCCTATCGCGCATTTCGATCTGCCCGCGCTGCAACACCCCTATGGTTCATCTGCTCGCCTTGTTGTGCGCACAAAGCTCGATCCACTGACCGTGCTACCCGCAGTGCGCAAAGAGGCGTTTGCACTGAATGCGCAAGTCACAATTGACAGGCCCACGACGCTCTATGACGAAGTGAAAAATACGATTGCGGCGGCGCGCCTGGCTTCGACGCTGACGAGCCTGTTCGGCTTGACGGCACTGGTGCTGGCCGCAATTGGTTTGTACGGTGTGATGGCTTATGCGGTCAGCAGGCGCACGCGAGAGATCGGCATCCGCATGGCCCTGGGCGCGCGGCAGCGCGATGTATTGCGGCTGGTGCTCAGACAAGGTTTGCTGCTCGTGAGCTTGGGACTCGCAATTGGATTGAGCGCCGCAGTGTTATCGACGCGGTTGATCCAGGGCCTGCTGTATGGCGTAGGCCCGACCGATCCGGTGACTTATGCGGTAGTAGTATTACTGTTAATGTCGGTGACGCTACTAGCCTGCTGGATTCCGGCGCGGCGTGCAACAAGGGTAGACCCAATATTTGCGCTGCGCGACGAATGAGGGTGCCTACTCGTTCCGTTTTCATTTGCCTCGCTATACCGGTCAAGACTCTCGCTCTTCGACAAGCGCATCTCCGTCGGAGACAAATCCTCCAAAGAATTCTCTCGGGTGGTTGTATTTTCCACTTCGATTCATCGCGTTAAGTAATGTAGGAACAACCGCGTTCGACCTTTCGAAATCCTGGTGGGTCGCCATCAAGCCCACACAGGAAATCAACGCTGAGGCCACAACTCAGTGATGCGCTTCGCGCCGGAGCGATTCCGGCTCGGCAAACAAACGGAGACGAATCATGAAGCTCACCTCTCTTCCAAAAACGGTCATTTGCTTAGCGCTGTTGATATTTGGGAGCTCTCTGGCGCCCATGACTGCTGCGCAACAAAGTTCCGGTGATTGGGACTTCGTCTCGATCATCGCGCCTCCGCAAACGGTCACCGTCGAGACTGCCCCGGGGAAGTTACACCGCAGCCTTTGAGAACGAGGCCCGCGTTTATCCAGACGGAAGAGCTCGCGGTGTGCTGGAACTGTCCGGACCAGACGGCGCCCCGCACCGCTTTCGCGTCTTAGCAGGCCGTGTGCGAGTCGACGATGGCACCGTCACGAGAGCTGTACTGCACTTGCGTGAGGTGGACCCGAGAGACCATCCCAGGCTCGAGATTACTGTCGTCATCCAACCAGAGCCGTCTATGCCGGAAGATTGTCTGATTTACACCACGGCCGGTTCGCAGCCCCCCCTTGGGTGGCGCATGGGCGCATGCTTGCGATCCGCAGGTAAGCGTCGGCACAGCCGAATTTGGAACGGATACCCCCGGCAAGGTTGTCCAAAGAATTCTCTCGGGCGGTTGTATTTTCCACCTCGATTCATCGCGTTAAGTAATGTAGGAACAACCGCGTTCGACCTTTCGAAATCCTGGTGGGTCGCCATCAAGCCCACACAGGAAATCAACGCTGAGGCCACAACTCAGTGATGCGCTTGCGCCGAGCGATTCCGGCCTCGGCAAACAAGAACGGAGACAAATCATGAAGCTCACCTCTCGTCCGAAGACAGTCATTTGCCTGGCGCTGCTGATATTTGGGAGCACTCTGGCGCCATGACTGCTGCGCAACAAAGTTCCGATGATTGGGACTTCGTCTCGATCATCGCGCTTCCGCAAACGGTCACCGTCGAGACGCCCCGGGGAAGTTATACCGCAGCCTTTGAGAACGAGGCCCGCGTTTATCCAGACGGAAGAGCTCGCGGCGTGCTGGAACTGTCCGGACCAGACGGCGCCCCGCACCGCTTTCGCGTCTTAGCAGGCCGCGTGCGAGTCGACGATGGCACGGTCACGAGAGCTGTATTGCACTTGGTTGAGGTGGACCCGAGAGACCATCCCAGGCTCGAGATTACTGTCGTGATCGAACCAGAGCCGTCTATGTCGGAAGATTGTCTGATCTACACGACGATCGGCACGGACGCCCACTTGGGAAGCGTATGGGCGCATGTCTGCGATCCGCAGGTAAGCGTCAGGCACAGCCGAATTTGGAACGGATGCCCCCGGCCGGTCCAAAGAATTCTTCGGGTGGTTGTATTTTCCACCTCGATTCATCGCGTTAAGCAATGTAGGAACAACCGCGTTCGACCTTTCGAAATCCTGGTGGGTCGCCATCAAGCCCACACAGGAAATCAACGCTGAGGCCACAACTCAGTGATGCGCTTGCGCCGAGCAATTCCGGCTCTGGCAAACAAACGGAGACAAATCATGAAGCTCACCTCTCTTCCAAAAACAGTCATTTACCTGGCGCTGCTGATACTTGGGAGCTCTCTGGCGCCATGACCGCTGCGCAACAAAGTTCCGGTGATTGGGACTTCGTCTCGATCATCGCGCCTCCGCAAACGGTCACCGTCGAGACGCCGCGGAGAAGTTACACCGCAGCCTTTGAGAACAAGGCCCGCGTTTATCCAGACGGAAGAGCTCGCGGTGTGCTGGAACTGTCCGGACCAGACGGCGCCCTGCACCGCTTTCGCGTCTTAGCAGGCCAGAGTGCAGCTCGACGATGGCACCGTCACGAGAGCTGTACTGCACTTGCGTGAGGTGGGCCCGGGAGACCATCCCAGGCTCGAGATTACTGTCGTGATCCAACCAGTGCCGCAGGATGCCGGAAGATGAGGTGCGCAATTCTATTCATATTCATTTGTCAGTGAAGCGGAACTTTCACTTGGGAAGGCGTATGTGGTCGTATGCTTGCGATCCGCAGGTAAGCGTCAGCACAGCCGAATTTGGAACGGATGCCCGTTCGGCCAGGTGACTGACATCTATATCAGGCCCGACGAAAGGACTTCATTGTTTTGTGAGGATCCAGATGTCGGCTTCACTGTTAACTTCGGTGAAATAGATACGCCGGTTGTCACGCGCAACCGCGTGGCTGTGGATTTGATTTGGTGGTTTGAGCGAGAAGATGATGCGCGGGTTTCCGCCCATCCGGTCAACCAGATAAAGATCGCCGCCCGCCTGGTAAACCAGACGACGATTGTCGTTCAACCACTTTGGATAGGATCCTTTTTCGGTCAGCCGCTCATATCGCTGTTGTGTGCGTGAATATATAACAATTCCTTGTTGCTGCTGCAGCAGTATCGGGGGCTGAAAACCTGCGAGGTACATGCCATCGCGTGACCATTCAAACGGCAGAAAACCAGGTGAAGGCTCACCCGGCAACAATTGAGGGGTTTGCTCAGCGCCCGGCCGGTCAGCGTCGATGATAAAAGAATTAACGTTTCGAATGTGGTAAAGCAGCTTCTGGCCATCCGGCGACCAGACCGGCGCGATCACTTCTTTACCCGGCTCGTTCGTCATTTGCGCCAGGCCAGTGCCATCGGGCCGTACTTTCCAGATCTCATACTTTCCGCCTCGATCCGAGATGAAGGCGATCCATCCGCCGTCCGGCGACCAGCGCGGCATGATGTCTTGCGCTGCATCATCCGTCAGCCGCCGCAACGGCGTGCCAGCGAGGTCGGCAATGAAAAGGTCCTGCTGAGGCTCTCCGCGCGCCAGGTAAACAAAACTCTTTTCATCCGGCGAGAGTGAGATGAGCGAATAGCGTTTCAGCCCTTGTGTGAGCGGAGTGGCCCTACCGCTGACTGCGCCACTCACCGGGTCAAAGCCAATTTGCCAAAGGTTTTCGCTACGCGTGCTGTGGCTGTAAACAAGCGTGTTGCCATTACGGGAAAAGTTGACGTATTGGCAATTGTTCGAAGGCAACGTCGCCGGTTCAGGCGGCTCAAGCAGGCGCCCAGTGGTCTCGTCAATCGCGACACGCCAGAGATTCATCGCGCCCCCGCGATTGCTCAAAAAGTAGAGGTGTTCCCCTGTAGGCGACCACACCGGATTCCAGTCAATAAATTCATCGTCAGTCACCGGCACTGGCTCGCCGCCGCTTGCCGCCACCGTCCAGATGTCGCGATGACCGCCTTTTTGTTCACCCCAAAACGCCAGGCGATGTCCGTGCGGCGACCAGTTGGGCTGCACAGCGTCGTGTTCTGTAATCACACGCCGCTCGTGCGTTGCCACGTCGACGGCCCATAACCGGCTGGCACTTGGAAAGGTGTTGCGGCCCTCGTAATCAAAGATGTTGTCGTCGGTCAATGCCAGTTCACGTCCGTCAGGCGACCATGTGGGATTGAATCCTGTGTCCGTGAGTTGTGTGACATTGCTGCCATCGCTGTCCATCACAAAAACGCCGCCGCCATTGCGCGAAGATCGAAACGCAATACGCGCACCGTCGGCTGAGTAGGCAGGTTGCAGCTCAACGCTCACCGATGTGGTCAAATTGGTGGCGGTTCGCGCACCAACATCCTGCCGGTAGATATCCCAGTTGCCGTTGTGGCGGCTGGCAAAGATCACGCTTTGTCCATCGGGTGCCAGGCTGGGGAAGAGTTCCTGCCCAGGCAGATCCGTCAGTTTCTGCGCGGCGGAATTGAAGGTCAGCCCGGCGGCTCGCGGTGTCGCGCGCAATTTCCACAACCAAAGACCACCTGCCACCAGCAAAACGAGCGCAGCCGCAAGGACAAGACGATTGCGGCGGCGCAGTGATGGCTTCCGTTGCAACGTTTGTTCATATTGCAGGAGGTCGGCGCGCAGCTCTTCGGCACTTTGGTAGCGTCGGTCGCGCTCCTTAATCAAAGCGCGCATGACGATGCCCGATAGCGCCGTCCCAGCCACTGAGTCCAGATTGTCAGGCTCGTCGTGCACGATTGCTTCGCAGACTGCGGCCGCATTGGCGCCCTCGAAGGGCCGCCTTCCAGCGAGCATCTCGTAAATCACAACACCGAGACTGAAGATGTCGGTGCGGTAGTCAACTCTTTCCGCGCGCACTTGCTCCGGCGATAAATAAGCCAGCGTTCCCATGAACATAGCCGGATCGGTCTGCAACCCGCTGCCCTGGGACAGCGGTATTTTCCCGGAAGGCCCTTCCGGCTGGAGCGGCTTTGCCAAACCGAAGTCCAGCAGCTTGACCAGACCGTCAGGTCTGACCATCACATTTTCCGGCTTGATGTCGCGGTGGATGATGCCGGCGGAGTGTGCGGCCGCAAGTGCGCTGGCGATCTGCGCCGCGATCTTCACCGCCTCATCCCGCTTGATCTGGCCTGTCGTCAGGCGTGCCCGCAGGGTTTGGCCGTCGATGAATTCGGTGGCAATGAAGTGGCGGTCGAAGTCCAGCCCAATCTCGTGAATGGTGATGATGTTCGGATGATTGAGGGCGGACGCAGCACGAGCTTCGCGCTCAAAACGGCGGATCTGTGCTTCGTCTTCAGCAAACTGCGGCGGCAGTACCTTGACTGCAATCCGACGGTCCAGCATCACGTCATGCGCAAGATACACTTCCCCCATTCCGCCCGCACCCAGCAACGATTGAATCTCATAGCGGCCGACTCGCCGTCCGACTAGCGATCGATAGGCGCGGCTCCGTGCCGCTTCATCAGCGGACTCCGCCACCGTTGTGGAAATCGCGCCGGCGAGCGGCGGAGTTTCGATAAAGGCACCAGCTTTTTCCAGCGAAGCGAGCAATGCCACTACCTCATCCCGCAACCCGACATCGCCGCCACAGCCCTCATCAAGAAATGCGGTCTGCTCCTCCGGCTCGCGCTCCGATGCAGCGTGAAACAATTCTTCAATTTTTTGCCACCGCTCAGACGTCATCATTCACCCGCGCATCCGAACTTCGCACCCCGCTATGGAGTTCCTGGTAGAGCCATGCCTTAGCCAGTCTCCAATCACGCATGACGGTCTGCGGTGAGACCCCCAGCACCTCGGCGGCTTCCTCCACGGTCAAACCACCGAAGAAGCGCATTTCAACTACGCGCCCCTTTCGAGCATCAATCGCAGTCAAGCCTTCGAGGGCCTCATCAAGCTCAACGAGATCAGCCGACCGGCCTTTCGACACGTCCATCGCCACCTCCAGCGTCAGCGTCCTGGCAAGTCCTCCACGTTTGTCTCTATGCTTCGTGCGGGCGTGATCAACCAGAATACGGCGCATCATCTGGGCGGCGACACCAAAGAAGTGAGCGCGGTTTTGCCAGCTTACCTGCGTTTGATCAATCAATCTCAGATAAGCTTCGTGCACCAGCGCAGTGGGTTGCAAAGTGTGATCCGCGCGCTCCAGGCGCAAGTAGCGGTCCGCAATGCGGCGCAGTTCCTGATAGACGGTGCGAATCAGGTCATCGCGGGCCGCCTCGTCTCCATTGTTCCACGCGATCAGGCGCTCTGTAATATGTTGGGGCGACTCGTCGGTCTCCTCATGGGGTAGTAACTCTTCCATGATTCCAACTCCAGTTTCTCCTGAGCCCCGTCCCATCTGCATCAAATGCGACGCTTGCAGACCGGTCTTCGAGTCTTCAAGGGCCACCCCGTCGCTCAATGGCACGATCACAGGTTTGATCGGTCTCGGCAGGTGACCTTTGCGGAGTGGTATTACTGTTGGTTGTGTTGACGCAACTATGCTGGATTCCGGCGCGGTGTGCAACAAAAGTAGACCCAATGTTTGCGCTGCGCCACGAATAAGCCCAGCCAACAGGGCGCAGGTCTCCCTATGCCTATGGCGTTCTCTGCACAGGAATGGGGCTTAACGGAGGTTTTCCACACATGTGGTTAACCCCCTATCAAGCCCTCTTTTGCCTCGACATGCTTAGAACAGCAGCTTCAGAGCAAACTGAATCTGCCGTGCGGGGAAGGTTGTCCGGATTGTTCCGTAAGCGCCGCCTGGAGCTGGTGCACCGTTGACGATACGAATGTTTGAGGCATTTCCATCCGGCGCCTGGAAGTTTGTCTGGTTGAACAGATTGAATGCCTCCATGCGGAATTCGAGCTTGGTGGTTTCTTTCCAAAGTGGGAACGCTTTGTGCAGTCCCAGATCAGCCTGGAAGAAGTTCGGTCCGCGCAGGAGGTTGCGACCTGCATTGCCAAAAAGCACATCGCCACTCGGAATCGAAACACCATTGATATTCAGGTAATCATTGGGATCCACACCAGGGCTGCGCAACGATTGTCCTGTCAGGTTCGGCCGCGTCGTGGCCTGCCCACCCACACTGAAACCCGCAACTGCGCTGTAGGTGAGATTGACAGGCAAGCCGCTGGTCATAGTATTGATGAGCGTCGCGCGCCATCCACCGATAATGTAATCGAGCGCCGTAGACTGATTGACAAACCGCCTGCCCTTTCCAACTGGCAGGTCATAAACAACACTCGTAGTATTGTTGATCGGCTGATTGTAATTCGATGGCCCGCGGTCGTTAGCGAAGTTCCGCATGTTCAGTCGCGAGTTGTCTCCCTGCTGAACCTCCAGATGGCCCCCGACGTTGTCCATAGCCTTTGACCAGGTGAAAGAATTGAGCAGGTAGAATCCGTCGTTGAAGCGCCGTTCGAGTTTCACCTGCAGAGCATGGTAGTTGGCAAAGCCTCCATTAAATGAAGCCTGAATGAATCCAAAGCCGGGAATTGGTCGTCGAGAATCAATTGAAGGCAGGGGACGGCGGTTAGGATCGTTCGCAGGAAGAGTTGATAGTCGAATCTCTTCCGCAGTGACCGTTCGCGCCTGATTGTAATCGCCCAGGGCTACCAGTTTGACACTGTGATTGCCGACATAAGCCACGTCCAGCAGCAATCCTCTTGCCAGTTCGTGCTGCAGGGTAAGATGCCAGCTTTGCACATAGCCGGTGCGCGTCTCGCGCGGTGTGAAATTGGTTCTCGTGGTCAGTGTCGTAGCACGCTCCGGCGAGATCAGGCCTTCGGGATAACCCGCCTGCGTCGGACGAAAGCAGTTAAGGAAGTTGTTGCCCGTGCAGAGCGGCTGGTTGGCCGTTTGATTGATCACGACTCCGATAGTGAATGGAAGGTTGATCGAAAGCAGATTCTCGCCACCCAGCCGGTTGAAATGAATGTAGCTCGTGCCGTAACCCGCACGTAACACCGTCTTATCCGTGATGCTGTAGGCAAGACCGATCCGCGGCGCCCAGTTGTTGCGGTCCGGGTTAACCAGAGCCCGATCAGCCAGCGAGCCATCACTTGCCACGAGCAACGTCCGCGCCACAGGATCAAAATTGCCCAGTTGATTGTCTGCCTCGTACTGGGGCGTAGCGAATTCATAGCGGACTCCCAGATTGAGAGTCAGCTTGCTCGAGACCGTGAAGTCATCCTGCAGATAGCCGAAATGCATTCGTTGCCGGTATTGCGGCAGAAAGAAGCTTGCCAATTGATACTGGCTGCGCGCGCCAAAAAGAAAATCTGCGAGGTTGTAGATGTTGTTCGCCGTGCTGATTGTTGAGGGACGGCTGAACTGTCCACTGTAAGCATCCTGTCCGTATTTCGGATGATAGTCCTCTATCTCCGTGTTGATCTGCTGATATTCGTAGCCCAATTTCAGGCTGTGTCGACCCATCAGGCGCGTGTAATTGACACGCGGGTTCCATAGAAATGGATCCTGATGTTGCGGGTTTGACGACTGACGGCCCAGCTGCGTGTAACCGCCGATGCTCTGGGAATTCAAGCCGCCAGCGATAGTTGGATCGGTCGGCAGTCCAGGCAGCTGGAAGTTCGGATCGCCCAATCCCGTCGGACGCTTACCGGCTTCAGTGCGTGAGATGCCAAGCCGGAACTCGAGCACCGAAGTGGGGTTAACGCTATAAGTGACACCGCCCGCCAACTGCTGATTCAGAACGTAAACGTACGCATTGCGCTCACCGCTGAAGACCGGTTCTGGTATCACGGGCGCTTCGTAGTTGTTGACCTTCCGATGACTGATGCGGACAAAAGCATTGAGCGAGGAATTGAAATTGTGATCAATCTTGACGTCGAACTTGTCGTTATAGAATTTGCTCTTTGGCAGGTTCTCGTAATTGTTCGAGACGACACCGATCGCGTTCGGGTTCGTCACCGGCAAAACCAGCGCATCCATCACGCTCTTCGCAAATGGCGAAATCTGGCTCGCCGGAATGTTTCCATCCTGGTACACGACATTGGTGTATGGATTACGTACCGGCACTCCCAATTGGCCGTTGCGCTGTGCAGCCGTGGGTACTGTTGCAAAAACCAGTGAACTCGTAATGCGACGATATCCTTCGTAATCCGCAAAGAAGAACGTCTTATCCTTGATGATCGGCCCGCCGAATGTCGCACCAAACTGATTCTGAATGAGAGTGGGTTTCTCATTGCGCACAGGCTTGAAAAAGCCGGTTGCGTTGAGCGACGTGTTGCGGATGAACTCATAGACGGTGCCGTGAAAACCGTTCGTACCGCTGCGAATGGCAGCATTTATTACTGCGCCGCCCGCGCGCCCGAACTCGGCGCTGAAATTATTGGTCTGAACTTTGAACTCCTGCACCGCATCGGGCGATGCCTGGACTACCTGATTTGAAAAGCCCTGGTTCGAAGTGCCATAGGAGTTGTTGTCCACGCCGTCGATTATGAAGTTATTAAGAGAGCTGCGAAGGCCATTGACGTTGAATGAAGCGTCGCGCGCACCATTTTCCAGTGTGGCCAGCACGGAACGGCGAACGCCGGGCGAAAGCAGCGCGAGGTCGGCATAAGAACGGCCATTCAATGGCAAATTGACAATCTGTTCGCGATTGATGATCTGACCACGTTCACTCGATACGGTCTCGAGAAGCGGCGATGCTCCGGAGATCATCACTGTTTCAGAGACTTCACCTGCCCTGAGCGTGAGATCCACCCGCTGCCTGGCGTTGACCGTGACCTGAATGTTGTCGGCAACAGCCTTGGAAAACCCCTGTGCCTCCGCGGTGATCTGGTAGACGCCGATCTTGACGTTGTTGAACTGGAAACTACCATTCTCATCCACTTGAACGGTCTGGGTGATACCGGTTTCTGTGTTCTTCAGTGTAACTGTAGCCTTGGGGACAACCGCTCCCGTCGAATCGTTGACGGAACCCAACACCGTGGCGGTATCGAATTGAGCCAAACCAGTAATCGAGCTGAAAAGGAAAATAAGCAGGCATGCCAAGCCTTGCAAAAGAATTCTCTGCTTCATTGATGGGGCCTCGTTTTCTATTAAAATCCCAAACTACCCAATAGCATCAGCCGTGAAATTGACATGGACTTTACATTGGGAGCCGTAACAATACCCTTGCAGCCGCCTCAAAAACAACTGAATCGTGACAACAAATTCTCGCAGGAAAGTCGGGATTCTGGAGCCCAATTTGGAGTGCGGCGGCTTGGCGCCGCTTTAGTGTCCCGATCGGATCACTCAGCGGGAGACTAAAGCGGCGCCAAGCGCCGCACTCCAAATTGGCGCTCCAATTGTCGTGAGATGATCAGAAGACGAGTCGCAGCTGAAAACGGACTACGCGGCCGCCGCCGTCGGTTACTGGCGTGTTTGCGATCAGGAATCGGCTAGCCACCGCGGTTGACGCATTCGACGAAACCGCCGTCGTCCCCGGAGAGAACGGACTCGCACTGCCCTGACCATAGTTCGGATGATTGAAGATATTGAAGATCTCCGCTCGGAACTCCACATTGACTGATTCTGTCATCCTCGTCCTCTTCTGGAAGTTGATGTTGAAGATGTTGGTGCCGGGCGTACGCGCCGAGTTGCGGCCCATCGGCGTGAAACGGACAATCCCTGGAGCGACAATGCCGAATGCCGGATTGATCACCCAACGCGCGGTGTTCGGATCGATGAACTGCTCAGCCGGGCGTCCGCTCAGTGTCCGCGACATGTCATCCGGATTGGTGTAGAAGACGGTGCCTATCGGAGTGCCCGTCGGACCGGGATTGGCCGCTGTTGCTACGTTGGGTCTGGCACGGACGCCTTCGGTCCCGTTAGGATTAAACCCCGCACGTTCGAGAGCGCCGGCAATACCATCTGTATCTACTCCATTGAACACCGTGTATGGCAATCCTGATTCAAAGACTGTCACACCGGCCACTTCCCAGCCTCCAACAATTCTGCCAAGGAATCCTCGTTGCTCACGCATGAACGGGAACTCATAGACATACGTGAAAGCTTGCCCTGATGTGTGCGGTCAAGCGCTCCCGGCCCCCTTTCGATTGCATTGCCGCCGAGCAGGTGAGGGATGGCAAAAAGGCTCGTTGAGGTGGCTCCGCCATAAGCAAACACTTCACTCGCATTGTCGAGCAATTTCGAAAAGGTGTAGCTTCCGGTCAACGCAAAATCGTTGCTGAACCGGCGGCTGACACTCAGCTGTCCTGAGTGATAGTTCGAGTAACCACCATTCGTACGGACCGTCCTCGGTCCCTGAATGTTATCCAGACGTCCCGAAAGGCCCGTCGTTACGCCCGGGGGAGTAATGCGCATGCTCGCAGGGACTGTGGGATTCCAGTCCTCGTTGATGTAGAGCTTTGTTCCTTTCGAGCCAACATAAGACACGTCCAACAGCAGCTTGTAGGGCAATTCACGCTGCACGCCAAGCGACCAGCGTTGATAGTAGGGGTTCACCAGATCCTGTTGAATCAGCGTCTGAGCGCTGAGCGGTGTCAGAGGTGCTGCGGTCGTCGGAATCTGCGCCGTGAAATTGGGAGTCCCTCGCAGGTTGGCGACATTTGCCAGCGAGAAGATTGTGGTGCTGATGATATTGGGCGACGAGACTGCCGCGTTCGAGGTGATGTTGGTGAAGAATGCATCGTAGCCAACCTGATACCCGCCACGAATGACGGTCTTGTTCTCACCGATCAACGTCCCAAGCCATCCCCCTGAAACGCCAGGTGAATACGCGAAGCCAATGGTTGGTGCCCAGTTGTTCCAGTCGCCATCAACCTGGTTTGGCTCGCTGTATGGGCCCGTACGCGTCACCGGATCAACGTTGAAGAGGCCGGTGAAGGCCGGAGTGCGGAGTGAGTTGAACGGTTGTCCGAAGTATTCATACCGAATGCCTAGCGTCAACGTCAAAGCGTTCGAAGCTCGCCATCGGTCCTGAAAGAAGACTGCAGTGCGATGCAGGTTTGGATTGCTGACAGCGCTTCCAATGTCGCGCGCTGCATTGCCAAGATTGGTATCTCCGCCGAAGTTGTCTACAAAGTTGGCAAAAGCGGTGTAAGTCGGCGCGCTGCTTGCCGCATATGTTACTGATCCACGCGCGTTGTAAGGCGCCGCGTCCGTCGCGATCTGTCGAACATATTCGACTCCCCCACGCAATGTGTGGTTACCACGCACCCATGTCACCGTATCCTGCGCTGTGTAGTTGTTTTGTATTCGGCCCTGCGGGAATTGAGGCGTGACACCCAGCGTGGATATTTGCGGCACCGTAATGAAAGGCAAACTTCCAGCGAGTCCATCCGGGTCGGCAAGAGCGCCGAGAATACTGATGCGGTTGTAGGCAACTCGTGCTTCGTTGGTCAGGGTCGATCGAGAAGACATGCGTTTCCGAAAGGATGAAATTGTAAAACTTAAAGGCAGCGTCAACGTTGAAGCCTTCCAGACCTGCTACCGCTCCTGCCGGCTGATCCGTCGTGGTGGTGACGAAGCTTCCAGAGAGTTGATCGTTCTCGCTTAACTTATGATCTACGCGAGCCTGCCACGAACGAACCAGATTCGTTGCAGCAAAAGATCGCGTGAAATTTCCGAACTCGATCGTACCGCGATCCCCGCCCCGGACGGTCCCGTGCCAAGGGCGATCGAGAAGGGAGATGAGTTCGCGACCGCGCTCTCGGTCAGACCAAGCAGCAGGTCCACGTTGGCGCTTGCCCCGGCCGGGAAAATGCGCCGAAGTGCTTCACGTCCAGCCGCCGTCGGCGTTTGAAATGTAGCCTGCGCATTAGACCGCTGACGAAGTTCCTGATACGCGCCGAAGAAGAACGTTCGGTTCTTGATTATCGGGCCACCGATCGTCCCCGAGTAGGTATTCTGGATGCCAAATGCCGGCCATCCCCTTTTCACAGTCTCGGGATCGCGTGATTGCAGGCTGGTCAGAGCATCGTCTCGTGTCGAGTCGAGCAGGTAGACCAGGGTGCCGTGATAGCTGTTAGTGCCGGCTTTCGTAATGACGTTGATCACACCTCCGCCTGCCCTTCCAAACTCCGCGTCATAGTTCGACGTCTGCACTGACACTTCCTGTACCGCATCAGGGTTGGTGATCTGTACACCCTGACCGGTGACCGCCATATCGTTATTCTGTACTCCGTCCATCAGGAAGTTGTTCGAGCGCGCCCGCGCGCCGTTGACCGCGAATGTGCCTACGCCAAACCCGCCGCGATTGCTGCTCACCCCCGGTAACGTCAGCGCGAGATCGACTGGATTGCGGCCTGCATAGGGCAGCTCGGTGATTCTTCCTGTTTCGATCGTGCCTCCACGAACCGGCGCCTCGGTCTGCACCAAAGCTCCGGATTCCGCCATCACATCTACCGAGATTTCCTGATTTCCAAGAGCGAGTTGCACGTCCTGTTGCACTGGATGTGCGGCGCTGACGATGATCCCGGTCTTGGTCAGGCCACCGAATCCGCTCGCCTCGATCTTGAGGGAGTAATTGCCCAGATCCACGGCTTCGATTCGGAATACACCCTCATTGTTCGTGACGGTAGTTCGATTGACTCCAGTATCCGTGTTTGTAAGTGTTACGGTAGCTCCAGAGACAACAGCGCCCGCCGGGTCGGTAACAATACCGGTTACTGTGCCACGGCTTGTTTGAGCATGAACAGACGCCGCCGTAACCAACATGAGAATTGTGATAACAACAAGCTTGTATTTCATTTGATCTCCCTCGGGAGTAACGTTTGATAACGTCCTGCCACAACACGACGGTAGCGATAAGCTCTGATCAACATAGCTTGTTCATCCAATTCAAGACTAGTTGTTTCTATGTCTGACCAACCTGTTTGAAACGTTAGTGCACGCTTTTTAGAAGCGCGATTCATTTGTGTTTATGATGATTGTTATGTGATGGCAGGTAAGCTCAGCGAAAGCCAAATAATTGGCTTTTTCTCTGCGCCAGCAATGGAGTGCTATGAAGCCGACACAGAATGCGACAACAATTACAACAAATAGTAACTGCAATGGCTGCTGGAGTTAGGCGCGCGCCGCGCGGTTTGAGTTCAAGCTTTAGCTTGCGAGGGCGCCGAAGGCGGCGGTTCAGGGCAGGGGCTTCGCGATGACTAAACCAGAATATCTTTGACTACACGGCCGTGAACGTCAGTTAGCCGAAAGTCACGGCCCGCATAACGGAAGGTGAGTTTGGTGTGATCAAAGCCAAGAAGGTGCAGGATCGTCGCGTGGAAATCGTGGACATGAACTTCATTCTCGGCAACGTTTGCGCCAAGATCGTCGGACTTGCCGTAAACAACTCCGCCTTTCGCTCCACCGCCTGCAAGCCATGAAGAGTAGACTTTATTGTAGTGACCACGGCCGGTTTTGCCCTCGGCAGTCGGGCTGCGGCCGAACTCAGTCGTCCAGACGACCAGGGTTTCATCGAGCATTCCACGCGATTTGAGATCTTTCAGAAGTCCGGCGATCGCTCCATCGATGTTACGCGCCAATGGCTCGTGCGTCTTCATGTCACCGTGTGCATCCCAGTTGTTTGAAGCGCCAACGTCGATAAGTTCGATGAATCGCACTCCGCGCTCAGCAAGGCGCCGCGCCACGAGACACTGCCAGGCGAAACCCTTCGTGCTTCCCCGCTCCAGTCCATAAAGCTTAAGAGTGGCATCGGTCTCTTTTGACAAATCCAGAGCCTCCGGCATCTCCCTCTGCATCCCGAAGGCAGTTTCGTATGACTTGATGCGCGCGGTGAGATTCGGATCCGCGGCGCGTGTTGCGAGATGCCGCCGGTTGAACCGCTCGAGAAGCGTTAACTCGTGCTCCTGAATCTTTTCCGTCAAGGCTCGTCGCGTCAGGTTCGGAATCGGTTCATTACCTGGAAAGACGCGCGTGCCCTGGTATACCGCCGGAAGAAAATCTGAATCCCAAACCTGGCCGCCCGCATATGGAAGGTCTGGCGCGAGCACCACGAACGCCGGCAGATTCTGATTCAACGTGCCAAGCCCGTAAGTCACCCAGGACCCCACACTCGGCCGTTTTACCGTCACCGAGCCTGAATGAATTCCCATTGTTGCCTGAAAATGGTCGTTGTGATCGCCGCGCATCGATCTTATGAGCGCGATGTCGTCCATGCACTCGCCCATCTTCGGAAACAGTTCGCTGACTTCGGTGCCGCACTTCCCTCTCGGTTTGAAGTCCCAGAGCGCAGGCAAATACCGCGTGTTGCCTTTTTCGTACTCTTCGCGAAGTCGAGGCTTCGGATCAAATGAGTCGACATGCGAAACACCACCGGTCATGAAAAGGAAAATGACTCGCTTCGCCTTGCCTGCGAAGTGAGGTGCCTTCGGAGCCAGCGGATTGTCCTCGCCGCGAGCCTCTGCCGATATTAGATGTGAAAAGACTGCAGGCATCATGACTGAACCGCAAAACAGCGACCGGATCATCTGCCGACGTGATGCATCGCAATCAATATGACTCATGCTGATTCCTATTCGACGTAAAGAAACTCGTTACTGCTTAGCATCACCCTCATATAGCTCGAGAGCGCGGCGCGTGTCCGCCTGTCAGCCGGCACCTGTGTGGCGTTGAGATCTGTCTTTGCTTCAACAAGGTAGTCAGCTGCGAGTTTTTGTTCTTCGGGGGTCGCAGCCCGGCTAAAGGCGAGCAAATACGCGTAATTGATACGCTCACGAAGAGACTCGTAAGCAAGACCGACACGGACCGCAAGCAGGTCCGATTGCGTATGAACAAATGGATCGTTCATCAGATATAACGCCTGAACTGGCGTGGTGCTGGCCGTCCTTGATGATGTCGGAGCATTCGTATCCGGTCCGTCAAACACTTCCATCAGAGGATGCTTCTTCAAACGCTGCTGCATCAGGTAGACGCTGCGCTTATTTGTTGGGTAGACGGCGAAAAACTGCTTATGCTGTGTATACTTCCAGTCGCGTTCCGGCGGGAAAGGATGCTCTCCGCCAGGGGTTTCATCGAGTCCCGCGGAAACCGCAAGCATGGCATCGCGAATCTCTTCCGCACTCAATCGCCGGCGCTCAAACTGCCAGAAATAGTTGTTACTTGCATCGATCGCTGCATTGTGTGCGTCTGGAGTCGCTGCAAGCTGATAGACGTGCGAAGTCATGATCAGCCGGTGCATCGCTTTCACGGAATATCCGCTCTTCACAAAGCGCGACGCAAGATGATCGAGAAGCTGCGGGTTTACCGGCGGTTCTCCGCGCGATCCAAAATCATTGAGTGTCCGGACGATGCCCTTACCAAAGTGCCAGGACCAGATGCGGTTTACCATTACACGCGCGGTCAATGGGTTCTTTGCATCTGAAAGCCAACCCGCAAGATGGTCGCGACCACTGCTCTTACAGTCCGCGGGCACCTTCTGCCCTCCAAGCACCTCGAGAAATCCCCGCGGGACTTCGTCACCGAGGTTCTTGGGATCACCCTTTCGATGAATTTTCACGTTGGCCGGACGCCCATCAACTACTGCGTAGGCCTTTCCGATCCCCGGATTGCGTTCACCAAGTTCTGCGAACCGCGCTTTGACCGACGCCATTTCAGCATCGATCTCCTGATCAGTGCGCGTCGAGAGCCTGGGTATGGACCAGTTCATCGCGTCACGATCATAGTCAGCTGCGCGCGATTCGACAGGTGGCGCGACCGGAGCTTTTGGAGTGACGGAGTCGTTGGGAGCACCGGCCTCCGGCCGGCCAACCGGCGGGACGACGCTGTTCCCAATGCTTGCAGTCGCCTTCTCAGCCGCAGCTTTTGCATCCTTTTCTTTCTGTGCGCGGTTGCGTGCCGCGATTCCCTTTTCAGCAGTCAGTTGTTCCTTCCTGTCATCCAGATCGGTCAACTGTCTCTGCCACTTCTCAAAATCCTCAGCACGCTTGCCGGACGCGAGTGGAACCATATCGGCCGCATGTGGATAGATTTCAGCACCAGGGAACGCATAGCGCGAACTATTAAAGATGCCGTAAAGAGCGTAGTAATCACTGGCAAGTATCGGATCGAACTTGTGATCATGACAGCGCGCACAGCTCGTGCTCAGGCCAAGAAACGCTCTGCCAACGTTGTCGATCGTATCATCAATCGTAAGGTTGAATTCCTTGTTGCGAGAGCCGAAACGTCGTGAAAGCGCCAGATACCCGGTGGCGACGATCTTTTCGTTCCGGTCAGCTTCGTCTTTCGCAGGGAGTAGATCTCCGGCTATCTGTTCACGAATGAACTGGTCGTACGGCTTGTCCTCATTGAACGACTTGATGACATAGTCTCGATACCGATACGCAGCCTTGATCGGAAAGTCGGAATTGTCTCCGGCAGTATCCGCATAGCGGACCACGTCGAGCCAGTGGCGACCCCAGCGTTCGCCATACCGCGGCGACGCGAGCAGCCGATCGACGAGTTTCGCGAATGCTTGCGGCGACGTGTCCGCAAGAAACGCCTCAACATCTTCCGGAGTTGGCGGAAGCCCCGTCAAGTCAAAGGTCGCGCGCCGGATCAACGTTCTCTTGTCCGCCGTGCGAACAGGTCGCAACCCTTTCTCTTCGAACCTGGCAAGAATGAAGTGATCGACAGAAGTGCGAGCCCAGGTCTTGTTGCGCACGCTCGGCAGCGCAGGATCCGTCACCGGCTTGAACGACCAGAACTCGCGGGCAGCAGCCATGTCCGACGCCTTGTTGCTGCTGGATTGCTGCTGCTGTTGCTGCTGCTCTTTCTTGACACGCGGATCTGGCGCGCCCATCTTGATCCACTCCTCAAAGTCAGCGATCAGCGGGTCCTTGAGTTTTTCGACGGGCGGCATCTGGAGTTTTGCGTCGGCATAGCGGATTGCCTTGATGAGCATGCTCTTCTCGAGATCGCCGGGAACGACGGCGGGCAGTCCAGAAGCGCCGCCTTTCAACATTCCTTCACGCGAGTCGAGGCGCAGATTGCCTTGAGGCTTTCCTGCGGCGCCGTGACACATCAGACAATTCTCTTCCAGGATCGGGCGGATCTTCTTCTCGAAAAACTCGATGCCTTCCTTCGTGGGCTCAGGGTTCTGCGAAGAAACAGACTCGAGGCCCACACCGCAACAGAAGAGTCCGACCACTACCAGGGCGACTACTTTGCTCATTCTGTTAGCCATTTGGGCGGCATTATACAATGAAAAGGCTCGCTTCCAACCACAAGCTAAAGCTTGAACTCGAACCCTGCAACAATCTCTTCGGCACTCCGCTGAATCTCTTTTTCAAAGCCGAACCCGCTAAGCCAATAAGTGTCAGGTTGCTTTCGCCACCAGGTCCACTGTCGCTTGGCGTAATGCCTCGTATCCAGCTTCATCTGTTCGATAGCACTCTCAAGCGACCGCGACCCGCGCAAATACTCTACAATTCGCCGATACCCGTGAGCGCTGAATGCCTTGGCATCATGCGGGACTCCATTCGCCATCAACTGCTCAACCTCTCCGACGAGCCCTCTTTTTACCATCTCGTCTGCACGGCGGTTGATCCTTTCATACAGCTTTTCACGCGGCGGTTCGAGCACGAGATAACGCAGCCGCGAACCTTCCGCCGTCACGGTCCTCGGAGTGGTTTCCTGCCAGACTGATAAGGGAATGCGCGATGAGAAATAGACTTCAAGAGCACGCAGGATTCGCGGTGTATCGCGCACCGCATACGTGGCCGCGAGACGCGGATCAACCTTCGCGAGCATGTGATGCAGATGCCCGGCGCCGTGACGTGCTGCAATTGCGCTCAATCGCGCGCGTAGCCCTTTGTCGATTTCGCTGGTATCACAGAATCGAGTTGCGAGCGCCTTCAAATAAAATCCCGTTCCACCAACAAGAAATGCTCGCGACCCGCGTGATTCAATCTCGGCAATCTTTTCTCTGGCTGCATCAGCCCAGGCGACGGCAGTAAAATTCACTGTCGGGTCAACAATATCGATGAGATGGTGTGGGATCCCTTGCTGTTCGTCCGCGGGAACCTTGGCGGTGGCAATATAGATTCCGCGATAGACCTGAATGGAATCGCAATTGATGATCTCGCCGTTGAACCGGCGGGCGAGCGCTATTCCGAGATCACTCTTGCCAGAAGCTGTTGGTCCGACTATTGCAAAGAGTGGGGCAGAGGTCACTGGGGAAGGGTCAGCCACCGATATAAGGCCACTATCAGAATCAGCGTCAGCAGCAGCCACGCTCCGAGCAGTTGATTTCGCGACATCACGAAACGGGCGTTCGCTATCGCGACGCCACTTGATTGAACCGGCTCGCTCCTGCCTGGAGAAATGAGACAAACTCGTCGCGATTCCGCGTCAGACCAGGAAACTGACCGAGTTCATTCCCTTCAGGATCGAGAATCACGTAGAGCGGAAGGGCGACTGTCATGAATCTGGTCTCCTGCAATTGCCCGTTGCGCTCGTCTTCAGGCGTTTCGCGATCAGTGAAAAGCTCGACAAGTACGAACCGGTCAAGCTCCTTCTTTACCGGCGCAAGCGGAAACATGTTTTGCTCCATCCATCGGCAATTCGTGCAGGTCACGCCGGTGAAATTCAGAAAGATCGGTTTCTTTTCGAGCCGCGCCCGCGCGAGGCCTTCATCATAGCTTTCGATCCATTTCCCTGCCGGAGCAGCAGACGCTTCCACCCGCGGATGTAAAACCAATCGTCGGTGTCGCAGTATCGGGTGGCAAAAATGCGTCGAGTTCTCCCAGCTTTCCTCCGAAGAGACCGGTGAGCAGATAGAAAGCCATCGCCAGAAAGAATGTCGCCGAGAGCATTCTCGCTACGCCAAGCCGCTCGAGCTTTGTGTCATAGGGAAGCTGGAACTTTCCGAGCAGATAGATTGCCGTGATGATCGCCAGGGCTACCCAGGCCGCAAGCACCATAGTCCGTGAAACGGTCTGCCACCCCCATACCAGATCTGACGTTGCTCAAGAACTTGAAGGCGGCTGCGATCTCGAGAAATCCCATGACCACCTTGACCGAATTGAGCCACCCACCGGATTTGGGAAGTGAATGCAGCCATCGCGGGAATAACGCCAGCAGGAAAAATGGAGATGCAAATGCTGTCGCGAAGGCGAACATTCCAATCGCAGCCCAGAACCATTCACCCTGCGTTGCGGCAACCAGAACTGTGCCTACAAAGGCTGCAGTGCATGTAAACGATGTCAGCGTAAACGTCAGCCCCATGAGCAGCGTCGCGGCCAGCGAGCTGCCACCCTGCGCTCGTGAATCCAGCTTTGAAAGCCAGCTTGATGGCAAACGAATCTCAAACATCCCAAAGAGATTGAGCGCAAAGACGACGAAGAGCGCCGTCAAAAAGAGATTCATCCACGGGCTGGCGGCTACGCGATTGATGCCTGCAGGACCTGCTATCAGTGTCAGCAGCAATCCGAGTCCGGTAAACGTGAAAATGATTCCAAAGCAATAGATAAGCGCCTGACCGACCGCGGCTCTCGGGCTTTCGTTTTCGCGCTTGGTAAAGAACGAGACGGTGATCGGGATCATCGGAAAGACGCACGGAGTGAGCAGTGCAATGAATCCAAACCCCAGCGCGAACCATATGTAGCTCATCAACCCACGCGATCTCAGGTCGCGCGCCGAGGGCACCTGCGAGTTTGCAGAGATCTGCGTATCAGTTCCGGCAGCAACCTGAGGAGTCACACTCGGACTGGCACTCGGACTCGGGCTCGCCATGACGTCCGGAGTCGCAGAGACGGCTGCCCCGGAAGGAGTGGGCGAAGCTTCACGTTTGACTGGCGAGGGCGAAGTTGTAGGCGATACCTGGGGACGGCCGGCAACAGCAACACCGGCAGCACCCGCTGCGGCAATCTTTACGTCGCTCTCAACCGTGATCGTCTTTGGCCGCAGACATCGTTCAGAATCACACACCTGAAATGTGACTTTCGCAGCAACCTTTTGCGGACCTGGAGCCGCTGTCGAAGCTACAGCAAAAGGAATCGAGAACGTAGCTGAACCGTCAAAGGTCTCGGTATCGATTTGAAAGTTGGGATCGAACTTAACCTTTGGCTTCGGCTGAGCCGCGTTGCCAGCCTGAGTAAAGATATCGTTGTCTTCGAGCTTGAGCTTCAGCGCACGCGGAGGTGGCGGCTGAGTGAGCGAGTAGACGTGCCAACCCTCGTCGAGATTTATCGTGAGCTTAAGTGTGCCCTTCCCTCCCGCCTTGATCTCGCCGGGTTCAACCTTTGTCGTCCAGGTCGCAGGATTCAGATTCCCCTGCGTAAATCCCAGGGCAAGAAGCGCCCCAAGTATTAAGACATGTCGTCGAATCGAGTGCATCAGCAGGCTATCTTAACATACGGCGAACGCCCCTGGGAGCGCTGGCGTCTCGCCGGCGCGTTACTCTGTAATCACGCGCCAGGCGAGAGGCGCCAGGCGCTCCCAGGGTTGGCTAAAGGTTAATGTAATTGGGCCCACCGCCGCCTTCAGGGGTTACCCAGTCGATGATCTGATAGGGGTCCATGATGTCGCAGGTCTTGCAATGAACGCAGTTTGAAAAGTTGATCTTCGGTCTGCGGCCCCCATCGACCACTTCAATCTCATAAACGGCAGCAGGACAAAAGTGCTGGCAGGGATTGGCGTATTCTTTCGTGCATCGCTCGATGCAAATGCTCAGGTCCAGCACCTTCAAATGTGGCGGCTGGTCTTCATCATGTTCGGTCCCTGAGCGGTAAACATCGCTGACTTTGTCGAACGTCAGCTTGCCGTCGTACTTCTGAGGTCTTGGAGCGGGAACGTCGGTAACATCCGTGGGCGTCCAGCCATAGACGTCTTCCAGCTTCAGCATGCGCTCGTGACCGGCCTCGGCCTTGAGGTCGCCTCGGAGCCCATGCCCTTTTGTGAGGTATTGGAAACCGGCCTCGACCAGACCCAGGAATCGACCGTGATCGAACGCCTGATGAAAGTTTCGCACTTCGTAGAGCTCCTTCTCGACGAAGCTCTCCTTAACAAGGTCCCTGAACTTCTCAAGTTGCCTGTCGTCATACCGCTCGGCAATAAGCGCTTCGAGGATGGCCTCGGCCGCAAGCATTCCGGACTTCATCCCCATATGAATCCCCTTAAGCTTTTGAGAATTCAAAAAGCTCGCCGAATCTCCAATGATGAGAAACCCGTCGCCGTAATATTTCGGCTGAGAAAAGTACCCACCTTCCGGAATCGCCTTGGCGCCGTAATGAAGCATCCGGCCGCCTTCGAGCATCTTCGCAATCGCAGGATGCAGTTTGAACCGTTGAAACAGTTGATGCGGATCGGTGAAGGGATTCTGATAGTCGAGTCCGACAACGACACCGATATCCAGGAGGTCGTTCTGCATTCCGTAGACGAATCCACCTCCGAAGGTATCAGCCGGAAGAGGATATCCAAGCGTATGCATCACAAATCCCGGCTTTACTCGTCCCTTCGGAAGCTCCCAGACTTCCTTCACGCCCGCTGCGTACACCTGCGGATTGCGGTCCTTGTCGAGACCGAGCTTTTCAACGAGCTTCTTCGTCAGCGAGCCTCGCGCACCTTCTCCCAGGACAGTCACCTTCGCGAGAATGTCGGCACCGGGTGTGTAATTGCTCTTCTCTTCGCCTTCTCTGTTGATTCCCTTGTCTCCGGTCCTGACTCCGATGACACGGTCGCCTTCATAGAGGAGTTCTGCTCCGGGAAACTCAGGCAGGATCATTACATCAGCTTCTTCAACAATGGGGCCAAGCCAGCGGATAACCTTGTTGAGTGAAACGACGTATTTGCCGTGGTTCTTGAGAGGAGGAGGAATGATTGGCAGCTTGAGCTTGCGCTTCTGTGTGAGAAACGAAACGTCCTCTTCGACTACCTCGGATTCAAGCGGCGCACCCCGTTCCTTGAAATCAGGAATCAGCTCGGCCAGCGGGCGGATGTCCATGACCGCGCCCGAAATGATGTGCGACCCTATCTCACGGCCTTTCTCGATGACCGCTATGCTGATCTCACCGAGAGGCTTGGTACCCCTGCTCTCAGCATGAGCGTTGTGCTCGTTGATCAGCTGGCGAAGACGAAGGGCACCCGCGAGTGACGATGGTCCTGCGCCTACAAAGAGAACATCAACCTCGAGGACATCTCGATCAGTGGTTGTCATTGTTTCAACTTCTCAGCTTCCGCAGTCAGCGCCGGCACGATCTCAAACAAATCGCCGACAATGCCATAGTCTGCAATCTCAAAGATCGGAGCCTCAGCATCCTTATTGATCGCGACAATTGTTCTTGCCCCCTTCATCCCGACAATGTGCTGGATAGCGCCGGAGATGCCGACGGCAAGATAGAGTTTTGGAGCTACTGTCTGACCGGAGGATCCTATCTGTCGATCCATCGGAAGCCATTCGTTGTCACAGATTGGACGCGAGGCGGCAAGCTCGGCGCCGAGAGCCCTGGCCAGCTTTTCGACGATCTCGATATTCTTCTGCTCCTTGATTCCGCGGCCGACTGAGACAATCAACGGAGCCTGCGTCAGGTCGACGGCTGCCTTCGTCTCCTTGAATCGCTCTTCAGGCTGCTGACGGATGATGTCAGCATCGAGATTCAGAGCGATGGATTCGACCGCCGCAGTTCCGGTTTCGCATTCATCACCGCGAAACGAGCCGATCTGAAAGCTGACAAAATGTGGCGGCTCGCCTGTGGGTACAACATCGGCAACCAGCTTTCCCTGAAAAGCCTGCCGCGTGAAAACAGGTTTGCCGTCTTCGATCTTGTGGGAAATGCAATCGCCAACCAGAACGCGATTGTATGAGGCCGCGAGCTTTGGTGCAAAGTCGCGCACTTCATAGGTATGCGTCATAAGAACGATCGCGGGCTGCAGCTTGTCGATGACCTGCCTCAACGCGTGCGTGTATCCGTCGGCGGTGTAGTCCTTCAGCCAATCGCTTTCAGCGGTGTAGACCGTCTTGACTTTTCTGGCTGCCACCTCGGATGCCATCGAGTTGATGCTCTGCCCACTTTGCCCCAGGAGAACGGCTGAGGTTTCGATCCCGAGCTCGGAACCAATCAACTGTGCTGCGCGCACGGCTTCATACGATGCGCGATTGATCTTCCCATCTACATGTTCAATGAATACCAGGATTCCATTTGCCATATTGCTGTTTCGCCGCGTCCTTTCTTAAAAGACCCTCGCCTCGTTCTTCAGTTTCTCGATCAGGCGGGCTGCAGCCTCTGCAGCCGATCCTTCGATAAATTGCGTCTGCTTGTTCTTCTGAGGAACGTAGAGGCGCCGAAACTCCATTCGCGGCGTGAGCACGGATGAATCAAGCCCAAGGTCCTGCTGATTGAGCTTTTTGATCTCTTTCTTTTTCGCCGGCCATGATTCCCTTGAGAGTCGCGTAACGAAGGGTATTGATGCCGGATTGAATAGTCAGAACTGCTGGTGAGGGCATGACGACCCACTGAAAGAACCCGTTCTCGAGCTCGCGCTTGACGCGAATTCCACCGTTGGCTTTCTGCACATCCATGACAATCGTTGTGTGCGGGAGGCCCAGCAGCTCCGCGGCGATGACGCCCGTTTGAGCAAAACCGAAATCGTCAGACTGAAGTCCTGTGAGCAGCAGATCAAATCCTTCCGTTTTTGCTGCAGCCGCAATCGCAGACGCGATACCAAAAGCATCGAGCCCCGAAAATGCGGGGTCATCAAGGTGTAGTCCCCTGTCGGCACCGCGTGCGAGCGCTTCCTTGATCACCGACTGCACGCGCTGCGGGCCGAGTGAAAGGGCGATCACTTCGCCACCGTGTTTTTCCTTGAGTTCGAGCGCCGCTTCAAGCGCGTAGGCATCGGATTCATTGATCTCGTATGTGAGATCGCGTTCCTGAATCCATGTGCCTTGCTCGTTGATTCGCAGCACCGAATCGTTCTTCGGCACCTGCTTCAAGCAAACTATGATCTTCATATAATGAAAAGCTCCTGATTAAGTTAGTGCTGAGTGCTGAGTGCGGAGCTGACGAGTTCAAGCTTTAGCTTGCGGTCTACACCAGATCCGAAGACGCAAGCTGAAGCTTGAACTCAAACTGCGCTTCAGCGTCTGGCAGCACTCAGCGCCTCCTCCAGCACTCACATCTCATCATGCCATATCGCCGCGCTCGTCCCCGACAGGTTCTACTCTGGACTTTTCCCTCGCCAGAAGTTCCTTCACACTTTCTGGCGCGGCAAATCCGTGTTTATGTCGCAGACCGGCAAGCAATCCCTCAATCCAACGTCCGCCCGGAATCCAGCGCCAGAACCGGTTCGCCTTTCCGAACCAGACAGAGGTCGCGTCCCAATGAACAAAGAAGTATGTCGGGCCATAGTTGGGTTCATCATGCCGGTCATTCACAAAATGCAGGGACGGTTCGTAGGAAGTCGTGGTCCTCTTTCTGGCACTGTCGAACTTGTGACTCGACCAGAAAGGCTCAAAATTGATGACGTAATCCTCAGTTGCAAGATGATCGAACAGTTTGTCTCGATCCTGGACACTCAGCTCGATGTAACTTTTTCTGAACCCGTGAATTCGGGTGATCATCTGCCAGACGGGACTACTCCGATAGGCGCCGCAATGGGCAAGCAGATTGCGCGCCGTCAACAAATGTTCGGCAATCATCGCCGCGTCATGCGGGTCCGCGGCATTTGCATCGACGGCGATGCGGTCAAATACGAGACCTGCGCGTTCGTGATCCGCTTCAGTCGGGAATTCCCCTTCCAACTTGCAATCAATCAGCTTTGGCACCAGAAGCCTTTGTTCAAGGCGCGAAAGTTGTTGCCAGGGAGTTTTGGTTTCAGATGGTGTTTTGAGTTCGTCGGGAGAAGTCATCGATGTTCTCCGCTCAAATATGGAAAAAGGAATCGAAGCGCCGGTTCCACTCGTTCTCGCCAGGCACGTTCGTTGTGCAGTCCGCCTCGCGCCTCGAGATATTTCAGATCATCACCCTGCCGCCAACCTCGAGCGCTGAGCGCATCCTTCAGACTGCGAACCATCGTCGCAGTGCCGCTTCCCTCCTGTGTTCCAATGTCGAGCCAGATTTTCGTGGAGGGTTTCACAGGAACCTTGTTTATGTGCCGCAGGATGCCTCCCCGATCCCACCATACCGACGGCGACATGACAAGCAGCTTTCCGAAGACGGTAGGATACTTGAGACCGATATAGAGACTGACAAGTCCGCCAAGTGATGAGCCGCCAAGACCCGTAGTCGAAGGGCCAGTAAGCGTCCTGTATCGCTCATCGATGAACGGCTTGAGCTCCTCGACCAGTAACCGGCCGTAAAGGTCCGCGCTACCGCCTCTCTTAAGCCGTGCATCCCACGATGGAGTGTACTCATCGAGCCGATGCTCGCCCGTATTGTAGATGCCGACCACGATCAGAGGCTCGATTTCGCGCGCAGCAATCAGCTTTTCAACCGTCTCATCAACGCACCAGTCTTCCCCCCTGACATATGCTGTAGCCCCGTCGAACAGATTCTGTCCATCATGCAGATAGAGCACCGGGTACCTGCGCGCCGCGCTCTGCTCGTACTCCGGAGGCAAATAGACGAGTACATTTCGTTTTTCAGGAAGAAACCGGGACTCGAAATCCGGGTGCATGCGGAAATCGCCCGTCAGGGTGTGGTCCGGGCCCTGAGGGCTGTACCGGTGAAGTTGTTCAGCCATACCGTCAAAAGCCGGCGGAGCCTCGTTCTTCATGTACAGGCTGCGCGGGCTCCGTATAATAGCGTGTTCCAGGCGGAGTAGGAATGCTCCGCGTTACCCGAAAGGACTAAATGTATTGGAATTGGCAGCAAACTCCTCACCTCATCGTAATTACAAGTACTACGATCTCATGATGGCCGCCTTTGTAACGGTTCTACTTGTGCGCCAACGTCATCGGCGTGCAGAAGGTATCGATCCTTGGCGGCCTCACATTTGGTACTGGTATCCTCTTCTTTCCACTGAGCTATGTCTTTGGCGACATACTTACCGAAGTCTACGGCTATGCGCGATCGAGGCGTGTCATCTGGGCTGGTTTTGCGCGTTGATCTTTGCGGCGGGCATGAGCTGGGTGATTGTCAAAATGCCTCCAGGGCCCGGGCTGGCCGCACCAACCCGCATACGACTTCGTCTTCGGCAATACACCCCGCATCATCTTTGCTTCGCTGATTGCATTCTGGGCAGGCGAATTCACGAATTCCTTCCTGCTGGCAAAGATGAAGCTAATGACAAACGGGAAATGGCTGTGGACAAGAACAATTGGTTCGACTGTCGGAGGCGAATGTGTCGATTCGCTAATCTTTTACCCCCTGGCGTTTGCAGGCATCTGGGCGACGGCTGACGTGATCCAGGTAATGATCACCAATTACGCTTTCAAGGTGATCTGGGAAATCCTCGCAACTCCAGTTACTTACAGGGTCGTCAACTTTCTCAAGCGCGCGGAGCACGAGGACTATTTTGACAGGAACACAAAGTTCACTCCGTTTTCTCTCGAAGCGTGATTGCCCGAGAGCCCTGTTGGTTGTTACCTTATACATTCACGAGAGACATCAAATACAAGAATCTGTGAGGTCCAGTTAAATTGAGTACTCGCACAGCAGACCGTTTGAAGAACAATATCGAGGCTGCCCGCAACACACTCGACGCGCATGTACGCGAAACAGTCGCGTGGCACTTCAATCCGGAAACAGGCTCACCGTTCTGGCTCGAGTTTGCAAAAAAGCTCGACTGGGATCCGAGAAAGGAGATCCAGCGCTATGAGGACCTGGATCGCTTCGGGTTCTTTGAGGATGAATGGCTTCGAGGTGGCCCGGTGCGCAGGTGGGTGCCAAAAGCACTCAGCAACCAGCCGATCTATACTTTCGAGACTGGAGGCAGCACCGGAGTGCCAAAGTCGCGAATCAACATCAATGACTTTCGTACCGATTACGAGATATTCAGTGAAACATTGCCGGATGAGTATTTCCCAAAGGGTGCTGACTGGCTGATGCTTGGTCCGTCGGGACCGCGAAGGCTCAGGTTGGCGGTTGAACATCTGGCTCAGCACCGCGGCGGAATCTCATTTTGCGTTGACCTTGATCCGCGATGGGTGATCAAGCTGGTCAAGTGGGGTGAGATGGCGATGATGGAGCGTTACAAGCAGCACGTTATCGACCAGGCGGTCACGATTCTGAAGGCGCACGACAACGTCAGATGCATGTTCACGACGCCCAAACTGCTCGAGGCTTTATGTGAGAGGGTGTCGTTGAAGAAGGCGGGCATCACCGGAGTGTTTTGTGGAGGCACCGAAATGACTCCTCAATTCCATCGGTTCGCCGTCGAAGAGTTGATGGAAGGTGGCTATTTCGCTGCTACGTACGGAAACACTCTGATGGGACTGGCGGCACACAAGCCGCCCGAGCCTGAAGACAACTGGGCAATCATCTATTTTCCTCCTAGTCCGCGAGCAATGATCGAAGTCGTCGATCCGGATGAGCCCACAAAGCTGGTCGGTTACGGCGAGACAGGGAGAGTGCGACTGACTACGCTGACGCGTGAATTCTTCATGCCCACGCTTTCTTGAAAGGGACGAAGCCGAGCGCGAGCTTCCTTGCGAGAAGTACCCATGGGACGGCGTCAGAAATGTGAGGCCGTTCTCGCGATTACAGACGTCAGTCGTCGAAGGAGTTTATTGAGCGCCAGCATATCATGCTTCACATATACCAATTCTTCGAAAAGGCACGCCATACACAAGCGTTGACATTGCCTACGCTCCGAACTTCAGGACGCGCCAACCATTTGTCGGCGTGAGCCAGGCAAATCCGGGACTCATCCGGCGCGATCTGCGCGACCAGGAGGAGATGCGACAGGCGCTCGCATCGCTTACGACTCGCAACCTCCTCGACATCTGCAAGCTCGCAGGCGAGCACTTCCTGAATGATTCGCTTCCACTCGGCGATGTCACGCAATCGCCGCAGGATTATGTAGAGCAGCTATCCGCGACGACAGGAATGCCTCACGTTCTCGTGCGGCGGAACATGCAGAAGATACTACAACGCGATGACGCAGATGGAGCAGATGCTCGCAGGGCTGACACGTGGTGTCGACCTCGGCATTCTGGACACTGGCTTCGGAACCGTAGATGGGCACGCTCTAAGCTTCTATCCCAAAGGCTCGAGTCTTGGTGTAGTCCTTCCGAGCAATTCGCCCGGAGTGCATGCGCTGTGGATTCCTTCTTTCGCGCTCAAGATTCCGCTCGTGCTCAAGCCGGGAAGCGCCGAGCCCTGGTCGCCATACCGGATCATACAGGCGCTCATCAAGGCCGGCGCGTCCAAAGGAAGCGTTCGGATTCTATCCGACCGACCACGCCGGAGGCGGAGATATCCTGCGAAATACGGGACGCGGAATGGTATTTGGTGACGTCTCGTCGACCGGAAAATGGAAAGGCGACCCACGAATCGAAATTCACGGACCAGGTTACAGCAAGGTGATCATCGGAGAGGACGCGATCGAGAACTGGGAAGACTACATTGATATCATCGTCTCCTCGATTGCCGAGAATGGCGGCCGATCGTGCATCAATGCGTCTGGAGTCTGGGTTCCGAAATATGCGCGCGAGATCTCCGAGGCCGTGGCCGCAAAGCTTGCGCGGATCGAGCCGCGCTCGGTCGATGATCCCGAAGCGCTGCCTCGCTCCCTTTGCCGATCCGAACGTCGCGGCGCGCATATCGGGAATGATTGATCAGGGTTTATTGGAAGAAGGAGCGCGCGATGTGACTGCCGGTCACAGGAAGTCAGATCGTCGCGAGCGTCTCGTCACTCATGATTCATCGACGTATCTTCTTCCGACCGTCATTCATTGCGACAGTCCGGATCATAATCTTGCGAATCGTGAGTTTCTGTTTCCATTCGCGAGCGTGATCGAAGTGCCTGAGAGTCAGATGCCGGAAATACTTGGCCCGACGCTCGTCCTGACAGCGATCACATCGAACAAGCGCTTTGTCGATCGCCTGATCTCTTCGGCAAACGTGGACCGGTTGAACATTGGCGCCATTCCGACCGGCCAGATCAGCTGGGACCAGCCGCACGAAGGCAACCTGTTTGATCACCTGTATGGAAGGCGGGCCTTTCAGCGCAGCGCGCCTCTTCGGGCAGCATGAGGATTCTCTACATCACAGCCGGCGCAGCGGGAATGTTCTGTGGCAGTTGCCTCCGTGACAATGCCCTGGCAACGGAGCTGATCAGGCAGGATCACGAGGTAACGCTGCTGCCACTTTACACTCCTACGCGGACGGACGAGGCAAACGTCAGCAGCGATCGTGTGTTTTTTGGCGGAATCAGTGTGTATCTCGAGCAGCACTCGGCGTTCTTCCGGCACACTCCCCGCCTTCTCGATCGCGTGTGGGATTCGGAACTCGCTCTCAAAGCTGCTGCGCGACGCTCAATCCCGGTCGATCCAAAGTCACTCGCCGAGCTTACGATTTCGATGCTTCGAGGCATCGATGGCCATCAGAGGAAAGAATTCTTCAAGCTGATCGACTGGCTGGCTGAACGTGAAACGCCCGACATCATCAATCTTCCCAACGCCCTTCTGATTTCGCTTGCCGGGCCGGTGCGAAAGGCACTCAAGCGGCCAGTCTGCGTCACGCTTCAGGGCGAGGATGTCTTCCTTGATGGCATCCAGGAGCCTCATCGCTCCGAGGCTCTGGACCTGATCCGGTCGAGTGTAGATTCCGTGGATGCGTTTATTTCGGTCAGTGAATTCTATGCGGACTCGATGTCGGAGTATCTACGGATTCCGCGTGACAAAATTCATGTCGTCCCGCTGGGGATCAATCTTGAAGGGCATGGCGCCAATCATCACGATCACAACGAGGTTTTCACAGTTGGTTATTTTGCGCGTATAGCACCCGAGAAAGGGTTGCACTTGCTTGCTGATGCATATATCCGACTGCGCGAACGCGGGGAGCTGGGCGACGCGCGGCTCGAAGCGGCCGGCTATCTCGCTCCTGAGCATCGCGAATTCCTTCGTGGAATCGAGCGTCGGCTAAGAGAAGCCGGTTTTGGCGAAGAGTTTCATTACCGTGGAGAACTCGACAGGGACGCAAAGATCAGTTTTCTGCGGTCGATGGACGTCTTTTCGATGCCCACTACATATGCCGAACCCAAAGGACTCTCGGTAATCGAGGCGATGGCCAACGGCGTGCCTATTGTGCAGCCGCGATGGGGAGCGTTTCCAGAGATGATTCAGAAGACCGGAGGCGGCGTCCTCTTTGAGCCGAATGATGTATCGAGTCTTGCTGAAGCCATTCTAACGCTCTGGAAGAATTCCGAGCTGGCACGCGATCTCGGGCGCCGTGGCGCAGCCGGCGTCACCGAGCACTACACTGCCTCGCATATGGCCTCGCGCGCTCTTGAAGTTTACTCCGAAGTCATTCAACGGTTTGCATTCTGAACCGGTAACGGAGGTTACCCGGATGCTCTCAAGACTACTCATATGCTGTGGGATTGTTGTAGTAGCAACTTTGACATTCAGCAGTTTCTGTCTGACGCCGGAGGCGTCTAATTCAATAGCCGGTGGCAACGCCACCGGAACGGATAGAAGAATGGTTCCGACCCTGAAAGGGTCGAAGTCCTGTGCGAGATGCGACCCTTTCAGGGTCGGAATGGTCTTCACATCCCGTTCCGGTGGCGTTGCCACCGGCTATTGAATCTGTCGCTTTCAGCGACGAAGAACCACTTCCTCTCCGCACCTGAAACACATCGCTTTGTGCCGAAGATCGGGTACCCGACGTTTGCTAAACGCGAGCCTGTTCTGCGCATCAAGCCCGGTGACACTGTCGAGACCAATTCTCTCTGGGGCGAATGGTACGAGCGGGCGGGTGGTGCATGGCCGGGAGAGGTTGGGCCTTTTCATATCGAGGGAGCGACGCCGCGCGATACTCTTGTTGTGAAGATCATCAAGCTTCGACCTAATCGCGATCGCGCCGTATCCACGCATTCGCCGAACTTCAGCGCGCTTGCAAATGATAAATACACACCTGTATTGAACGACCCTACTCCAGCAAAGCGCTTCCTCTGGAGACTCGATCTGACAAAGATGACGGGCATTCTCGATTTGCCGGGAAGCAAGCTCAAACGCATCGAGGTTGAACTCTCTCCAATGCTTGGCCGTGTAGCGACGGCGCCACAGGGCGAGCAATCCTGGGGAGGTCTGTGGCCCGGCGAGTTCGGAGGAAACATGGATGCCTCCGACGTTCGCGAAGGAGCGACGGTATATCTTCCGATCTTTCACGACGGCGCCCTTTTTTACTTCGGAGACGGGCATGCTCTTCAGGGTGATGGAGAAGTTTGCGGTTCGGGTCTCGAGACATCGATGGATGTCACCTTCGAGTTCGGCCTGATCAAGAATAAAGTGATTCGCTGGCCGCGCATCGAGAATGCCGAGTTCATTATGGCGACGGGAAGTGTCCGCCCGCTGATGGACGCCTTTCGAATCGCACAGATCGAGCTTATCCTGTGGCTGGTTGACGAATACGGATTCGAAAAGTGGGAAGCCTTCCAGGTTGTGTCCCAGGTTGGCACCACTCGCGTTGCGAATGCCGTCGATCCGAACTACACAGTTGTAGCCAAGTTCCCAAAGAAGTTTCTACCACCCCGATAGGCGCCGCCGCAGGAGGACCACGGTTCTTGCTCGAAATTCAACGTCTTTCCAAAGAGTATCCAACGCCTGTCGGTCCCCTTGTCGTCCTGAGTGATGTCAGTCTCGAGCTCGAGCGTGGTCACGCGGCAGTAATCACCGGACCTTCAGGAAGCGGCAAGAGTACATTGCTATATGCGATTGGCGCACTCGATCCGCCGACCGCGGGGACAATCACCCTTGATGGAGTGAATCCATACGGTCTTGCTGAGAAGGCCCTCTCTTCCTTTCGCAATCAAAAGATTGGATTTGTCTTTCAGGATCATTGCCTCCTGCCTCAGTGTTCGGCACTCGAGAACGTCCTGGCACCAACGCTGGTAGCTCCGCGGAACAACGGGTTTGAGGCACGAGCGCGATCGCTCCTCGGTGAGGTTGGTCTCGAGCACCGTTTGAATCACCGGCCGTCTGAACTTTCGGGTGGTGAAAAGCAGCGCGTGGCAATCGCACGCGCCCTGGTGCAGGAGCCTGTACTTCTGCTGTGTGATGAACCTACTGGCAACCTCGATCACGATTCCGCGGAAACTGTGGGAAGCTTGCTTCTCGATATGCACGCACGTTTCAAAACCATTCTCATAGTCGTGACTCACAGCCGGGAGCTCGCGAATCGTTTCCCGATGCGGTACGAAATGAAAGAGCGGCACCTCGAACGCGCATGATTTTTCGCCGGCAGAGATAGCAGTTCCCTCCAGACTATGAGAGCAGCAACACTCGTCCGAAGAAGCTTAGAACACTACTGGAAAAGCAACCTCGCGGTCGTTCTTGGTGTAGGTACAGCAGTCGCCGTCCTCGCCGGCGCGCTTATGGTGGGTGACTCAGTCAGATCAAGCCTGCGCAAAATGGTGCTCAACCAGCTCGGACGCACAGACGACGTTATCACCGCGACAAACGTTTTCTTCAGAGAAGAACTGGCAGAGGATATCGCCCGGCAGGACGAGCTCAGAGTTGTTTATGCGGATGCTTGTCCACTGCTCGTGTTCGAAGGCGTTGTGACCAATGCTGAGACGAAACGGCGAGCAGGCGGCGTTCAGATCTATGGAATCGATGACCGCTTCCCTCGCTTTCATGAGCTTACTGACTTCACTCTCCCACAAGGGAACGCAACGCTCATCAGTCGATCCCTCGCATCAGAGCTTGGCGTCAAGGCGGACGAGACGGTCCTCATAAGAATCGAAAAGCCTTCGGCAATCCCGACTGAATCGCTGCACGGACGCAAGGACGATACCGGTGTCACGATGCGTGCAAATGTCACGGGAGTGCTCGACAGCGAACGGATGGGCGACTTCTCTTTGCGTCCACAGCAGACGGGAGTGAAGGCCCTCTTCATTCCGCTCGCGCGCCTGCAGCGGAATCTGGAGCAGGACGACAAAGCAAACACGATCCTTCTGAAAAGGCGCGACTCAAATCGCGCCACTACAGACGTGCTGACAGCGGTGCGATCCTCACTCCGAAAAGCGTTTTCGCTTGCCGATCTTGGTTTGCGTGTCCGCAAGCTCGAAGCTTCCGGCACAGTCTCGCTCGAGAGCGACAGCGCGCTCATCAGCGATTCGATCGCCGCACGAGCGCAGGAAGCCGCGGAAGAAGTCGGACTTGCACCCTCACCGGTACTCACCTATCTCGCGAACACAATTGCGTCGGGCGACCGTGTAATACCGTACTCGCTCGTTACAGCTTTGAGTGAGGATGACTATCGCAAGCTCAAGGGATCAAGTGCCGAAATAGCTTCTTCCAGTGGCACGCCACTTCTTCTGAACGCCTGGGCGGCACAGAACCTTCAGGCAGGCAAAGGTTCGCGCGTCCGGCTCGAATACTATCTCTGGCGAGACGACGGTGTGCTCGATACAGCAAGCGCCGACTTTGTAGTTGACGGAATCGTGCCTTTGAGCGGGCCGGCTGCTGATCGCGACTACGCGCCAGACTATCCGGGAATCACAGAAGCGCAGAGCCTTGGTGATTGGGATCCGCCGTTTCCGATAGATCTTTCCAAAGTACGACCGGTTGACGAGGACTACTGGAACAGGTATCGAACAACACCCAAAGCGTTTGTATTGCTGCCGGATGGTCAACGCCTCTGGCAATCGCGTTTCGGAAAGCTGACGTCGATCCGCTTTCATCCAAGAGGTGAAGATGATCTCGAAAGTGTTCGATCAGGATTCACTCAGGCACTGAGATCGAAGATCGATCCAATCGCGAACGGCTTCGTTATCAGTCCCGTTCGTCAGGAAGGGCTCGCAGCCTCGAGCGGCGCGACAGATTTCGGAGAATATTTCACTTACTTCAGCTTTTTCATTGTCGCGGCAGCGCTACTGCTGGCGTCGCTCTTTTTTCGTCTCGGAGTCGAACAAAGAGTCCGCGAGATTGGCTTGCTGCGCTCCGTAGGCTTCGCTGCGCCCGCTGTGCGCAATCTTTTTCTGAAGGAAGGGATTCTCCTCGCTGTTGCCGGAGGAATACTTGGAATCGCAGGCGCCATTGGATATGCGTGGCTGATAATGTACGGGTTGCGCAACTGGTGGGTAGGCGCGGTAGGTACCACCATGCTCACGCTCGATCCGCGGCCCGTTACTCTGGCTGTCGGAGTCGCGGCCGGAGTGTTCACCGCCATAGTCTGTTTGATTCTGACCTTACGAGCTATTGCGAGAGTGTCACCACGAAGTCTATTGACTGGAGGACCGTTGAGCGGGCGATCGCTCGCAGGCAATCAGGCAGGACGAGGAGGCTGGATGCTTCGAGTTTCGGGGCTTGTAGCGGGCCTGGCCGCGATCGTCGTACTTGGTGGTGTTGCGATTGGCGTTCCAGGACAAACGGCGGGATTCTTCATTGCCGGGACTCTGCTTTTGTATGCATCGGTGAGTTTCTGGTACCGGTGGTTTCGATCTGACCGTCAGACGCTGATCTCCGGCATTGGGATGTGGAGCCTTGTACGTCTGGGATTTCGCAATGCCTCTTCGCGCCCTGGAAGAAGCGCACTTTGCATCGCGCTCGTTGCGGCAGCAACCTTTATTATCACCGCGGTCGACGCTTTCAGGCGAGATGCAGGTGCGGCCAGTCAGGACCGAAGATCCGGCACCGGCGGTTACTCGTTAATGGGCGAAACGCTGCTGCCAGTTGTCATCAACCCGCAGAGCGAGTCTGGTCGCGAGGAGTTGAACCTGACAGGAGAACCCTCGCTTGACGGAGTCACGATAGAACGGTTCAGACTGAAACCCGGAGATGACTCGAGTTGTCTGAATCTGTATCAGCCAAAGAATCCCCGGATTCTGGGAGCTCGCGAGGAGTTCATACGAGAAAACCGATTCTCGTTCGGAAACACTCTCGCATCAACTCCGGAAGAGAAAGAGAACCCATGGAGACTGCTTGAGCGTGAATCGATCGATGGCGCCGTGCCTGTAATCGCAGATGCGAATTCGATCGCATACGTTCTTCATGTTGCGGTTGGCGACGAGCTTCTACTCGGGACATCGAGCGGCACACCATTGCGATTGCGGGTTGCAGGTGCCCTCTCTGACAGCGTGCTTCAAGGTGAGCTCGTTATGTCCGAAAAGAATTTTCTTCGTCTCTTTCCGGATCGACAGGGTTACCGCTACTTTCTGATCGATGCGCCGGACAACAAGGGAGAGGCGGCGCTTACCGTGCTCGAGGACCGGCTCTCTGATTATGGCTTCGATGGGAGCTCAACTGCCGAACGGCTGGCAAGCTATCATCAGAGTCGAAAGCACATATCTCTCGACGTTTCAGTCCCTCGGCGGGCTTGGATTGCTGCTTGGAACTATCGGACTCGGTGCCGTATTGGCGCGCAACGTGATCGAGCGACAACGCGAGCTGGCACTGCTCCGCTCAGTTGGCTACGAAAAAAGGCACTTCGCAGTGATGGTGATTGCCGAAAACGCAATCCTGCTAGTGCTGGGCGCGGCTACGGGACTTCTGTGCGCACTGATTGCAACGGCTCCGGCCCTTTACTCGCGCGGTGCTCCACCCCCGCTCAGGTCGCTGCTGCTGCCGCTGCTCGTGGTTCTCGTTGGTCTCGCAGCATCAGCGCTGGCATTGAGACTGACCGCCTCGACACCACTGCTCAACGCCCTGCGTACTGAGTAAAGGTACGTTGTACCGCCTTCAGGCGGAATCTTTGTATGCAGTTCAAGCTTCAGCTTGCTCTTGGCCTATTCGCGCAAAGGCAAGCCTGAAGCCTGAACTCCATACCAAATACCTCAGAAATTCACTCGCAATCCAATCACGATCAAACGCGATCCGGACGCAGTTGTAACCCGTCCGAAATTCGTCGAATTGATGTTCGTGTTGAACCCGTTGACGTAGTCATCAAAGATCGGAGTGTTCAGCGCATCGATCATGTCGACCCTGAACTCAAAGTTTGCGGTCTCAGTGAATCTGAAACGCTTGATGATATTGAAGTCAAAGCGGAACGAACCTGGGCCAAGCAACGGAGCCTGCGACAGCGTCCCCAGATTTCCGGCAAGTGGATTGACGAGCACCAGATTGCCTGACGAGTCAGTAATTGCGCGCAGCGTGCTGAGCTGTGCAAGCGCCGGAGTCATGCCTCCGAGCGACGGATCATTGACCTGGTTGTAACCCGTGTTGAATACAACACCGTTTTCCGTCTTCTGAACCCTGACAAAATCGCGAGGGAGATTCCCGGCCTGCGTGGGCGTGTTGTCGCCGCCGAAGAAATTGAACGTGTTGATCGGTGCAGTGAACGAGATAGGCGAACCAGCGAACTGATTGTAGATGACGCCCACCTGCCAGAGTTCGACAAGTCGTGCCACCCATCCACTGTTATTACCAAGGAACTTTCTTCCGGGTCCAAACGGCAGCTCCCAAATACCGCTGCTCCGGAAGACGTGTGGAACGTGAAAGGTGAGCAACTTCTTCTCGAGCCCTCGATTGCGGCCGTTTCGAAAGCTGTCAAGAAGCTCCTGACTTGACCCATCCTCCTCACCTAGCGTCCGGCTCCAGGTGTAATTCGCCTGCAGCGTCCACCCTCGAGAGAACCTCTTGATCACTTCGGCTTGAAACGAATGGAAAGACGAGTTGGCATAGTTGCCCGCGAGATTCGCACCCGCAAACTGAGGATTCGCGGTCACAAAGTTTTCCGCCAGGCCGACGCGGCGGAGAAGTCCTCCTCGTGCACCAGTGAAGTCAGTCGTCGTGTTGAGATAGTTTGCAAACGATCCCGCGCTGTTTGTCGCAAAGAAACCCTGAGTCGTGGTGAACCGACGCACAGCATCGGAGCCCGGTGATGGTTGTTCCGTTGACGACGCCGACCCCTGGCACGTTTAAGCCCCATGAAGATCTGGTTGAGCAGGGGCGAGGTTCCACCAGTCTGTGTTACGAGAAATGCGCCCAAAAGCCCGTTCTCAAAAATATTCGTCTCGTTGATATTTGCGGTCCTGATGAGCTTTGTTCCTTTGCTTCCGACATAACGCAGGTCGAGCGTGAAGTCGCTCATAAGCTCACGCTGAAGCGTGACGTTCCAGTTCTGGACGTAGGGAGTTCGAAGATTGTCGTCGAAGACACGCACCGTCTGAACGCGATCGGTCAGTGGAACTGTTTCGAGCGGCCTCCCTTGAGGCACCAGTGGAAGCGTCAGACGCGCAAGGTCGAGATAGCCCGTCGATGTAAACGTAGTCGTGGTGCGCAGACCAGGCTGATCACCCGCGATGACATCAATCAACCGCAGCGCGCTTCGCTCGTAACCCCACCCGTAGCCCATTCGCAGAGTGGTCTTGTTCTCACCAAAATATGGAATCGCCCAGCTTAGTCCGATCGCCGGCGCAAAGTTGTTCCAGTCATCGTTGTAGAGCTTCGTGTCGGGCTTGGGCGAGTTCTTTCCGACAAGCTCGATGTTGGTGAGCTGCCCGTTGAGTCTTCCCGGTTGATAAACGTCGGCAAAGCTCGTCCCGGAAATCCCAAAGACCGAAGATGATCCCCCGACCAGTCCTGCAGTCTTTCCGTTCGCTTCGAACACCACTCCGTACCAGTCGTAGCGAAGTCCGAGGTTGAGCGTGAGGTTTCGCGAGACTTTGAAATCGTCCTTGATAAACCAGCTGAATTCCCTTTGCTGCCACGTTCGCTGCTTCCCTTCTCCCGCAAGATAGACCGGGTTTGGTCCCGCAGGAGCATTGAACGCTTCTCTCGCGTTCGAGAGCGAACCTGAGAGGTCTGTCAGTACGTTCCGAGCCAGCGTCGCATTGTTTCCGAATACAGCGGCGGTGATGCCCTGGACCGCAGCTCCTCCGGCTCCCAGAACCGCGCGCGGAAACACATCGAACGAATTGAAGCCATTCGTCGAAACGAATCGAACCTCGAATCCGCCCTTGAACGTATGCTTACCTCTAACCCATGTCAGCGTGTCGGTGTACTGGTAGAGCGGCGAGATGCGGCCCTGTGGGTCATTCGTCAGATTGATCGGATCTGTCACTGAAGCGAAATCGGGTCCATACGCTACATTGTTGATTACTGGAATCAAGTTGCTGTTTTCAGCAAGTTGCCACGGCGAATTGAAGTCCAGGCGTGATCGTTGCGCTCCGCCTCTGAATTCATTCAGGAGAGTAGGAGAAAGCGTCGACGTGAGAGAGACCTGATAGAAGTAGTTGAGATTTTTCTGATTACCGCCCGGTGAGTCAGGATAGGTCTGTGCCATGAATCCGTTGAGAAAATTCTCGTTCTCACGTGAAAAGTTGAACGTCAGCCTGTGAGCCTCAGTGAATTGATGGTCAACGCGAACGTTGATCTGGTCCCGATCTGCGCTTGTTCGTCTGATCCATGTGTGACCGGCAGTGTTGAGCCCGTCGCCTGCGCGAAAGTTATTTGGAAGCGGCATGACTCCAAGGAGCTTGCTGATTGTCCCGGTCGGATCAGGGCCCGTCCGATTGGGATCACGCGTATAGAGATTGATCGACTGGAGGTCTCCAGTTGCTCCCGCGGGCCTGACCGGATTTCCATTGAGATCGGTAGTCGGAACCGCGGCGTTGGCGTTTCCATTCTGAACACCTGGATAGAATCTGAATATTCCGCGCCGGGCTGTATCGGTCAAAACAGTTGATGTCACAGTGCCTCGAGCACGTTGGCGTTGTCCCTCGTAGTTTACGAAGAAGAATGTCTTGTTCTTGATAATCGGTCCACCGACGCGACCACCGAATTGATTTCGAATCAACTCATTGCGTGGCGCACCAATGAGGTTGTTGAAGAATGTATTCGCATTCAGAACGGTATTCCGGTGTGACTCAAATGCACTTCCGTGAAACTCGTTTCCACCTGCTTTGGTGGTAAGGATCACCTGACCACTGCCGCGGCCAAACTCGGCGTCAGCTGGTGACGATACAACGCGGATTTCATCCACCAGATCGACGCTCATGAAGATGGTTGAGTTAACACCCTGATTGATACGCATGTCCTGAACGTTGATTCCGTCTCGAAGAACATTCACCTGCCCAATTCGCCCACCAGCAAAGTTGCTTCCAACCAGACCGGCTTGAGTAAGAACCAGCCCAAGCGCATCGCGATTTGGCAGCGGCAGGTCTTGAACGCTCTTGCCACTGATCACGCCGCCAACCGAATTCGCGCCGATTGCAAGATTCGGATCTAGCGGTGCACTTACTTTGACAACTTCCTCGGAAATCTGTCCGACCTCCATTTGAAGGTTGAATACAATTCGCGCCGAAAGCTCAAGGGTCACCTCGTCGTGTATGAGGCGCCGGAAACCGGTTCTTTCAGCGGTTAATCTATAGATTCCTGGCTGAAGACTCGCGAAGGTGTACACGCCTTCGTCATTGGTCGTAGCACTCGTCGAAGCCCCTGTCCTTGAATGCAAAGCAGTGATTGTTGCTCCCACCACGGCAGCACCTGCTGGATCACTGACAGTGCCGGATAGCGTGGCGTTTGTGGTTTGGGCACGAACATCGAAACCGGCGATGGAGAAGAAAGCTATCAACAGCCCAGCGAAAAGAGCTCGAGCACGTCTCATCTGATCATCCTCCTGTTTGTCTTCGAACCGTCAGGTCGCCCATCAATGGCCCGTGTGGCGTTCCGTGGGTCGATTTGATGTAAGATGGCTGCCAAGTGACTCCAACAACTCGTCGTCAAAGTCGTCGAAATCCTGTTGGCAACCTTGATTCCACGTTTGCCAGTTGCTGCAAGCTTCTGATTCTGCTTAGTGTCAGCGTCCGCGCGGGGAGATGGACCCTCGACAGGCGTGCAATTTTTCGTAAGAGTTACAGGATTTCGTCTACTTTGGGGGATGCTGGCGTTTCAGTTACTCGGATTTCACAGGCAAAGGAAATGCAAGATAGAATAATCAAGAGCGCTGTTAGTTCAATCTGTACTTGTGAAAACGCCTACTCGTATTAGTATCAGGACTTTGAAGCTACTCGCGCCTGCTTTCCGGATAATCGGTTAGTTATCACAATCTGTTGAGTGACGTATGGTGACTGTCAGCGTTGCATAATTGCTATCAATCTAATTGGAATCTCATTTTTTCTGTGAAACTTTTTTTGAGGCACTCGCTAGCAACCACAAGCTAAAGCTTGAACTCAAACTAGTAGTTGAACTATCGAGGTTTGAGTTCGAGCTTTAGCTTGTGGTTGCACACCAGCCCCTCGGAGACGAGAGGCACTCAGAGAACGCAATGTCAAATAAACGATACTCTATTTGGAATGGCACCTATTTAGCACTTCTATTCCTTGCGCTACATTCGACTTCGTACTGCTCAGGACTGGAATCAATGGCGTGGACCTAACCGCGACGGGTCCGTCAGACAATTTCATCATGCCTGCGACACTTCCGGAAAAACTTTCACAAAAGTGGAAAGTAGTCGTCGGCGATGGGCACTCTTCGCCGGTCGTGTCGAGCTCGCGTGTCTACGTGCTATCCCGGCAAGGCGAGCAGGAGGTCATCGCGTGCTATGAGCTCAGGTCAGGGAAACAGTTGTGGAAAGAAGCATACATTGCCGCCTACCGGGTCCATCCAGCCGCGACAAATCACGGGAAGGGTCCAAAGTCGACTCCGCTTCTGTTTTCAGGGAAGATCTACACAGTCGGTATCACGGGAGTCGTATCCTGTCTTGACGCAGGCACCGGGCGCGTCAAATGGAGAAAGGATCTGTCCAATCAGTTCAAGCAGACGTCGCCACTTTACGGAACGGCGGTTTCTCCCATCGTCGATCGCGGCCAGCTGATTGTTCATCTGGGAGGGCATGATAACGGCGCATTGATGGCCTTTGATGCCGAGAGCGGTGCAGTCAAATGGAGCTGGACGGCGGATGGCCCTGGATACTCGTCACCGATCATTGTTGAGCTTGGTCAGACTCGTCACTTGATCACCCAATCTCAACGCAATGTAATCGGCGTAGCTCCGGCAACCGGCGAGCTTCTGTGGAAGATTCCCTTCACTACAGAATACGATCAGAACACCGTGACTCCTGTCGTTGTCGGCGACATGGTAATCTTTTCGGGAATCAACAAGGGCATCGCTGCATATCGATTGGTGAGGAGTGGCGGGAAATGGACCGCCGAGCAGGCCTGGCAAAACAAGGAGATCAGTCTCTACATGAACTCTCCTGTTGTCGCCGGATCGAAACTCTTCGGGCTTTCGCATAAGAACAAGGGACAGTATTTCTGTCTTGACGCTAACAATGGAAAGGTCCTTTGGTTGAGTGATGGGCGTCAGGGTGACAACGCGGCGATGCTGATCGCGAAGGGAACGATTCTCTCACTGAGTACAGACGGGGACCTGACCATCTTTCCTGCAACAGAAAAGATGCCAGGCGAGTTCAAAAAGCTTCGCATCGCAGACAGTCCGACCTGGGCTCATCCCGTGCTCATGGGAAAAGAGATCCTGGTAAAGGACGCTACAACACTCGCGCTCTGGAGTTTCTGAGCAGGAGTGGGCAGTGGGCTCAGTGCGGCAGTGGTCAGTCGGGCAGTGGCCAGTGGCAGTCAGTGGCTGTGGTCAGCGGTCATCTGACTCAGACTCTTTCTTCCCCCAGCCTCCACCGCCAGGCGTTTCAATCAGGAACCTTGTTCCAGCTGGCGCCGTTAACGAGAACTTACCCTGGAGTCTCTTTCTCTGCGCCTTTGATGGTTTTCATCGTGCTGCTCCCAACCTTGCCTGGATCGCCGCCGTTCAAACCATATGGCGGGAATCGTCGTCTGTCGGAAAGCAGAGAAACTCGAGCGGGAACCAGCACCTCTATCTCACGCACGACTCCGTCGCCGCCGCGGAACCTTCCATTTCCGCCCGATCCGCGGCGAATCTGATAGCGCCGGACCCGCATCGGATATGCATATTCGAGCGCTTCAACCGGTGTATTGAGCGAGTTCGTCATGTGTGTATGAACAGCTGAAAGACCATCTCCTGATGGCCTCGCCCCCATTCCGCCTGCGATTGTCTCGTAATACGAGAATTCACGTCCCTGATGTGCGTCCCAGCCGCCAATCGTCAGATTGTTCATGGTTCCTTGTGACGCTGAAGGGATCCGCGAGGGCGCAGCCTGTGAAAGCGCCTTGAAGAGTACGTCAACGATGCGTTGCGACGTCTCAACGTTTCCGCCAGCCACCGGCGCTGGTGGCTTCGCGTTGACAATTGTCCCCTCCGGAGCGATCACTTCGATCGGAGAGATTACTCCGGCACTCGCGGGCACATCACCAGCGATAAGACAGCGGAAGACGTAGTAAACCGCTGAAACCGTGATCGCCTCCACGGCGTTTATGGGACCGTTCACCTGCGCTGCGCTTCCCTGTGAAATCGACTTTCGCACGATCTCCCTTGATCTCGATCGTGACTCTGATTGGAATCGCATCGGCGCTCTCACCATCATCATCGAGTGCATCTTCCGCGCGATATATACCATCCGGCATCTCCGAGATTGCCTTTCGAGAGAGCCTCGCAGCGTAGTCAATTAGATGTTTCGCGTACTCACGCACTTCAGCGATGCCATACTCCTCGACAATATTGAGTATCCTCTCGGTGCCAACTCTCAAGGCCCCAAGCTGAGCCGCCAGGTCTCCCTCGCGCTCTTCGCGTCCGCGCACATTTGCAAGAAAGAGGCCCAGCAGTTCCAGATCAGTTACACCTCCGCGCGCGAGATGTACGGGAGGAATCCTCAAGCCTTCCTGGTAGATTTCAGTCGCTGCTCCCATCGAACCCGGGGTCGAACCTCCGATGTCGGCGTGATGGGCGCGGTTTGCAACATAAAAAAGGGGGCCGCTCTGCGATCGGCGAGCAGCGCGTGAGATTCCAAACACTGGAGCCACAAGAGTGACATCCGGCAGGTGCGTGCCCCCAGCGTAAGGATCATTCAGCATGATCACATCGCCGGCGTTCAGTTCGCAGCTGGCGATCGCAGCGCTCACCGACATCGGCATCGATCCGAGGTGAACCGGCATGTGATCACCCTGCGCAATAAGCCTTCCGGCGCCATCAAAAACGGCGCATGAATAGTCTCGCCGTTCCTTGATGTTTGGAGAAAAGGACGCCCGGCGCAAACTCAAACCCATTTCCTCGGCTACCGAAGTAAACAGGCATCGAAAAATTTCGAGGCGAATTGAATCCATAAGATTGCGGGGTCAGGGGTTGGGGATCGGGACTTGTCAGTTCAAGCTTCAGCTTGCTCGTACCATTCGAGCATGTAACACAGCAAGCTAAAGCTTGAAAAATGCTCTGTTCTGCTCTACTCCTTCGCTGGTCCAAGCTTCTTCAATGCAGTAGCGGCTTCAGCCCTCACATCAACTACCTTATCGGTTTCTGCAATCTCCGTTAAGAAGGTCGCGACCCGCTTCCAGCTTGAGCTCTCCAATCCAATACGCGGCCTTGGAGCGGAAATCCGGGTTGTTGGCCTGCTTCAGTATTCCGGTCAGCTCGTGTGCACCGTTCCTGGTCTTCGAAGATTCGCGAATCGCCTCTTTCGCTATTCTTTGCGTTTCCGCATTGTCAGAATCCGACAAGCCGAACAGAAAAAGCATTCCCTTTCGCGAAAAGCCTACGTCGCGCAACTGGAAAATGTAAAGGATGGCCTGACAGCGTGCGTAGGCGTCACCCCCATCAACAATCGGCCGGCTGTACGGATTGGCAAGGAAGTTGAGCGCAGCGTAGCTTGGCTTGTAGACCTGAAACGAGCACAGCGTGCGCCCCAGCTCGGCAGTCACTCGCGAATCAGAATCAGAAATAGCTTCCTGAAGGGCGTCAATGGAGTCCCGATCACCAAGTCTCCCGAGTGCCTGTACAGCCGCCGCTCGCACCAGCGGATCCTTGTCATCACGCATGGCCTTAACGAGTCCCGCTGTTGCCCGCCGGTCACAACTTGAGCCGAGCTCCGAGGCAGCGCCGATCCTGGTTGCCGCATCATCTGATTTGAGGCTCGCGAGAGCCGCGGTAACAGTCCTGGTCTTCGCAGGAAGGTTGGCAAGAGATGGACATTGCTCATAGAGCGGCAATGCTCGCGGTCTCAAGTCCCCTCGTGCTTCCTGTCCAATTGTTAACGTTGTTAACGCTGGAAGAAACGTCACCAGCAATGTCAGCGAGAATGCATATCTACGCATCAGCTATCCCAGATCCGGATTGTTTGGCGTCAGCAGCTTAAGCGCACGTGCTGCGTGACCCAGCGCTATTACAAGATCACTCATAAACTTTACTCCCTGTCCGCGTCCAATCATCGAATCAACCGTCCGTTCAAGCGCGCCTATATCCATCGCTCGCCAACGCACGAGATACTCGTAGAGTCTCTTCTCGCCTTCCGCGATTCGGCGCTCCTGAGAAGGTGTGATCGCAAAGAGCTTGTGCAATCGGACATAGTTGATCGACTCAAAACAGTGCCCCAGCAACTGAACGAATGAACGCAGCTTCAATCCTTCGACAGCTATCGGGGGCGCCCCTTTGCCCTCTGTGTCGTAAGTGTATTCAAGTGCGTCAGCATCGCCCTTGAGGCGATAAGTCACAATATCGAATTGTTGTTTGATTCGCTGCTCGAGATTGTTTTCGCGATAACCGTGTCTGAGGCACGAAAGAAACCCATACATCGAATGCAGACCGTAGCAGCTATACGTTCTGATCTCTTTGAAGAATTCCTCTGGCTCCTTTTCTCCGAGCGCCAGTTGCTGAGCCGTTTTGGCCGTCACTGCCTCGTAATCTGCGAGACCCCGATCAATTACAGTGTTGAGCTCAATCGTCTCGCCGTAAGCATTGGTCCACGTCGATTGATCGGGAGTCATTAGAATTGAGAATGCGATTATCCCCCACGGCAGATGATTGATCGTCAGTTCCGGATCGAAGCGCTTGAGATTCTGCGGATCGAATCGAAAAAGCGCTTTTGCGCTATTGCCGAGATCTACAAGGCTGTACTCGCGGCCCGAGACGGAAAGCTTTTGATCATTGCTTACACCCGCTTCGAGGAATGTTTTCAGAAAGCTGTTGTCGTGAACTTCATTGATTCTTTCGAAATAGACGTAACGCTTTCCCGCAACTTCCTTATCGGCAGCATAGGCTGTGCACAGCCGATTCACGGCGTTCGAGCCATCTGTCCGAGTAAAGTTACGCCCGAACCCGCGAACTGCGTGTATCAGGACATAAGGATTGTCAATCGCGCGCGCATAATACTCGGTGAGCTCATTGACTGAACGCAGCGCGTTCTCGTAGTTCGGCTCAAGGGTTACCGGCGGCAGTTTGCGCGCAATCGTAGGCTTTGGTGCCTCCACATTGGGTTTGGTTGATTCAAACCATCCTGCCCGGTAGCCTGCAAACCCTACGCCGGCGGCAGCAATTGCGCCACCTCCAAGAAGTAAGAAATTCCTTCGTTGATTGCTTTGCTGGACGTTCTTTTGAGTGTTTTCCGGCGGGCGCGAGCCACGCTTTTTCTTTGGCATATATGTCAATACTAACAAAGAACCCGGGAGCGCCAGGCTCCAGCCTGGCGAATGTCTGTCACGCGCCAGGCTGGAGCCTGGCGCTCCCGGGCGAATTGCGATTCAGGATCAAATTTCGCCAGGCGTCGACTCGAGCGCGCCATCGCTCGGGAAGCCACGTCGTTGAGCCATACTCGACAATGATCGCAGGTGATTCAATTACTTCACCCGGTGAGAAACGCTCGCGATTGTAGACCGCAACTTGTCTCAATCTCGTGCCTACGACTGCCGATGCACGGTGTGACGGCGTCGCTCGCCTCGCGGCCTTCATTCTGGCTTTAGGTAGGTCGGGTTTTTGCGTGATTCCGTTCGCCCTGAGCCTCAGCGTCACAATCTCGATTTCGCGAAGTGGGTCACTGTGCCCATAGCGCTCGAGATGAAGACGGTTGAATTCGCCTATTGGATCACCCGCACCACGGTACTTCGAGCTCAAAGGACTGACCGCGATAACGCATTGAAAAGGATCTGACCAAATCAGTTTCGCGCCGGGTAAACCCCTCTACTCGAAGATCCGCATGCGCCTTTCTTTCAAGTCTCAGAAACCTTCGTTCGAAATCAGCACCGAGCGAGTCACCGGCTTTCACCCTCACCATCAGTGTCTGGCTGTAATCTTTCACGACATCGGCAAGAAGCACACCGAGCGCAGAAAAATTCCCCGGGTCGATCGGAACAATGACTCGGGAGATTCTGAGCGCGTCCGCCAGCGCTACGGCATGCAGCCCGCCTGCGCCTCCAAAGCTCATCAGAGAAAATAGTCGCGGATCGTGCCCTCGCTCAATTGAAACGAGTCTCAATGCCTGCTCCATGTTCAGATTTGCAACTCGCACGACACCAAGAGCGGCCTCTTCGATACTGAATTTCCGGCTCGAGGCGCGCGCAAGCTCCTTTGCCAGCCTGGCCTAGCGCTGTTCGCGAACGCTCGACATCGAGCGGCATAGAGTTGGATAGCAGTCCCACCCCGCCAAAGCGGCCAAGGATCAGATTCGCATCGGTGACAGTCGGTTGATCGCCGAGGCCGTAACAGGCGGGTCCCGGATCAGCTCCCGCCGACTGCGGACCTACACGTAAGGCGCCTCCAGCATCGACTCTCGCAATCGATCCGCCTCCTGCACCCACAGTGTGAATGTCGAGAACCGGAACAGCGACGGGCAAGCCTGCAAGTATCGCCTCATTCGTGGTTATAGCCTTGCCGGTGGAGAGTGACACGTCGGTCGAGGTGCCACCCATATCGAATGTAATAACTCGCTTGAAGCCGGCTTGCTTACCAATTGCAAGTGCCGCAACGACTCCGCCGGCTGGACCAGACAGGATGGTCCTAACCGGCTCGCGAGCTGCTTGCTGAGCGGATATCGACCCACCCGACGATTGCATGATTCGGACGCGTGGCCGGTGCCGGTTCCCTTCAGTAGTGTTCAATCCTTGTTCGAGGTTGCTCAGATATCGTCCGACTTTCGGCACGAGATAAGCATTGATGACAACGGTAGAAGTCCGCTCATATTCCCGATATTCCGGGAGAATCTCATGAGAAAGGGAGATATGGACTCCAAGGTCTGAGAGAGCTTTTGCGAGCACGGTCTCATGAACCGGGTTGGCAAATGAAAAGAGCAGACATACGGCAATCGATTCCACGCGAGCACGTTTCAGCCGCTCACGAAGTTGCGGCAAGAGCTGCCAGGTTGAGATCGTCGAGAATAGAACCATCTGAGGCGATACGCTCGGCAATTCCGAAACGCAGATTCCGGGGGACCAGCGGGGAGCGGCGCTCTACGTTCAAGTTATAAAGATCGGGCCGTGCCTGGCGGCCAATCTCGATAACGTCCTCAAAACCCGCCGTGGTGATAAGCGCCGTGCGAGCCCCTTTGCCCTCGAGAAGAGAATTTGTACCGACAGTCGTGCCGTGCGCGATTTCAATCGCGAGCCCTGGTGGGACCGCGCCGTCAACCTGTTTGTCTGCAATCAGTTTGATGATGCGATCGACACCGGCAATAATCGACTTTTCGGGATGACGTGGGGTGGAAGGGAGCTTAAAGGCGATCCGTTGACCCTTCCAGGTCGCAACGAAGTCGGTGAACGTGCCGCCAGTATCAATCCCTATCCGTAAGTTCAATTGTGTTATCATTTACGCGATGTATTCATTTTGTGAAACACAATCTGCTTCTCAGCGTGAGAATAACGATGTCGTTTGACTTCACGGCGGGCCGCAGTTGCTTTGCCGGGTAACGTAAGCTACAACAGGAGTTCCCCTTTTCGCGCCTGCGGGCCACAGAAAGAACGGGGAGCAATTATCACTTTTCGACGCGCAGACGTCGAGAGTCTTGTGGGAGGATGGATCTCTAATGATACGAAAACCGCTGATCGTCGCGCTTACCCTCGTGTGTTTGTTTAGTGCGACGGCACTCGCCCAGAACAAACCACTCGTTTATACGGTCGGTCCGAAACTCGCAATCGGAACATTGAACACCGGACAGCCAGACGAATATCAGGTCCGTGGCAAAGCCTCATACACGCTCACAGCCGCGAATTCGGATGATACGCTGGTGGGAGTTCTAACCTACACGCTTCCCGACGAAGCCCGTCAAAAGATTGCGCAACTCACCGGCAAGCCGGTAGCTCAGGTGCCCGCAACGCATACGTTGAAAGATGTCGTCGCGGAATTCCAGAAGGGTACGGCGTGCCCTGTCGTCCACCTCGAGATCAAGCCGATGGATATGACGGTTGCCGGAACGAAGCTCCGCTTCACCAAGAAGATGGTTCTTGACGTTCAGGGTCGCGAACCTGGATCGCTCCAGAAGTTCACTCCACAGCAGGAAATGGATATCCAGTTCTGCGTGTGGACGCGGCAGATCAACAACGGCGCCATTCGCCGCGGGATCATCCAGCGCGTGAATCAGTTGATCGCCGGTGAGAATCCGTAACCAGCAAAGGTTATTGCACATTCTACTGTCGGTAGCGGCGGTTCTGCCTGCATTCCTGATCACGGAGGCGGGGCAGCCCCGCCCTCCGGTCGTCTATACCACGCCTGCGCGCAACCTCGAGTTTTCCTTCGTTCCTGCCACGTCGTCGGCTTCCGGTGCGATCAGCTCTCCTGTCGCTCTGGATGGGCGCGCCAATTACACACTCACATCAGTAGGAGACGACGACAGCCTCAGCGGAACATTTACGATCATTCTTTCGAATGTGGTGCGGCAAAAGATTGCCGAAATTACGCAGTCGAAGGTCGACCAGGTCGCGGAAACCTACTCGCGTAAGAACGTGCCGGCGAAATTCGCAAAGGGCACGGCCTGCCCAAGTATCGATATCGAATTTGCGGAAGTTGAGATTGACGTGACAGGTGGTCGGATTGCGACGTCCGGCGCAAAACTTGTCATGCCAGAGTCAGCCGATCGACTAGTACAGTTGATGTGCTTCCTGACCCGCCAGATCAACGCCAATCTCGAAAGACGCGGTATCGTCCGCAGCATCAATCGCACGATTGAAGGGGATAAGTGAGAAGAGGGTGCTGAGTGCTGGTGCGGGTGCTGGGTGCTGAGTATGGAGTTCAAGCTTTAGCTTGCCGTCTGCAATGCATTGCGAACGAGCAAGCTAAAGCTTGAACTCCATACTCAGCACTCAGCACTCAGCACTCAGCACTCTCTTTGAATCACCTGCGGTGCGTGATCATACTGTCAACGCTCCACGCGCCGCCTCCCGCGAAGGACAAGTAGAGAAACAGAAAAGAGTACAGCGCAGCGAGCTCACCACCATTGAGGACAGGGTAAAAGCCTTGTGGCGCGTGAGCCATGAAATAGGCTACGGCCATCATCCCTGAAAGCAGAAAGGCAACGGGCCTGGTGAAGATACCAAGGAGCAGTAAGAGCCCGCCGAAAAACTCCAGGATTCCTGCAACCAGCACAAGTGCAGGCAAAGGGCTGGGCATAGGTTGCTGGGGTGGTGGATAGCCAAACAGCTTCTGAGCGCCGTGCTGCATGAAAAGCAACGCAGCTACGATTCGCAAAACGCTGAGTATCCGGGGAGCCCAGGTTGAATACAAGGATTCGTAGGCCATTCGTCCTCCTGTCAGCGATTGTGTTTGATCAGTGACTGTGCGGGTGAGGATGCGTCTGGTAATGCTGTCTGAGCAAGTCCTTGCCGTAGTCATTTCCGTTGGGCGTTCTGACCACGGTATGAATATGTTCCCGAGTCGGTGTGCGCCGGTCGAGATGCCGGAGCGCAATTGGAAGCTGATGATCAAACTCGATGAGAATCACCGGGCTCTGAATACGATAGTAGAAAACACTCGTTGAATCTGAGCCGCCGACCCACGCGAACCATGTGTCATCGAGATGTTTTCGTACTTCATCCATCTTCACTTTCGCATGGCCGTCTCTCATGTTCCGCACGTACTCGTTGATCACCTCCAGCAGTTGCTGCTTTTGTGGTCCGGACAGTTCCGCCGCTCGTATGCCTGCATAGTTAAGGACGATATTGTCCTTGAAGGCTTCACCAACGTTGTTGTTGCCTGACTTTGAGACGTTGATGATCGCTTTTGCGCGCTGTTTTTCATCCAGAGCCTTGAGGAGTGCCAGTCCCTTATCCTGCTCGTCCTGCAGCACTCTCGTGCCCGCGTACTTCCCCGCGTTCGCAATCACCGGTTCAGAACCCATGAAGGTTGGCGACATCACCACCTGATCGCCCATCACAAAGTAATTGATGTTGAGATGATGGCCGTCGAGCTGCCATCCCCACGGCTCTTTGTCTGAGGGCGACCCCATGACTGTAATCCAATAGAGCGAGTCACCATATTGTTCGAAGTCGTTGTTATTGAGCTCACCGAGCGTGTGGTTGAGATTCATGATGTCGCGTGAAAGTTTCAACCCCTTCGCGCTCAGCGACGCGCGCAGCAATCCAATCGCGCTTTCGCGTTGCGCGTCAGACATCTCCTTAAAGCTCGTACCCTGACGGATATAAAAATGCTGGTTCATCCACTTGCGCCATTCCGGATCATCGACCGCATATTCGGTGCGTGCCCGCTGCTCTTTGGTCAAGGCGGCAAGGAACAGAGAGGCTGCCTTACGGACTGGTTCCGTTGAGACTCCGGTCGACCGTACAGAAAAAAGGCCCGGTACTACCGCGCCTTCGGTAGTAACGCCTTTGAACGGTTCCTGAAGGCCCCGCGTTTCAGCATCCTTCGACATTTGCCGGAAACGTTCTTCTCGGCTTGCGGTTTGCGAACCAGGCTGTTGTTGCGAAAGCGTTCGAACGCCCAGTCCGACAATGGCGAGCAACGCGACATACCCTAGAAACGAAAAGCAACGTGCAATTGGCAAATCTGGATTAGTCATTTAGGTCTCCTGGGAATCGGTGAAGATCTCCTTTGCGCTAACTCTAGCCCTGATGGGCGATTGACGCCAGACCCACGAGCGTATGTTCGTAGCCGAGAGTCCGTGGGAGCGCCAGGCTCCAGCCTGGCGCGTGTCAATGTCGCTAAGGCGTTCGGCGATGATGACTGCGCCAGGCTGGAGCCTGGCGCTCCCGGGCGCTGGCGCTCCCAGGGCGGTACAGCGTAGCTTTACTTGCGGTTGCACCATTCTGTGCTAGAATGACGCTGTCCGTCCCCGCAGAATGCCAAGACGAGTTCTATCTTTTTACGTTTCAGGGGAGTGGCCATGTTCAGGAAAGCGATATCCATTGGGGCGCTGAGCATCATTGCTACGGTGTTCTTTGGTCTTGCTGTCACCCAGGCACAGCAGGAGGTCCAGGAACCCCGGTCAGCAACGCCCGCCCGGCAGGACCTGACTCCGGCGGCTTCCGACGACAAGCAGAAACGCGACCAGGGTCCGGTTGTCAAAGAGCGCACCGATGTCGTCACACTCTCCGTAACGGTTACAGACCCCTACAATCGTCTTGTTACCGGGCTCAACAAAAACAATTTCGAAATCTTCGAAGACAAGATCAAACAGGATATTGAGTTCTTCAGGGATGAAGATGTACCGGTAAGTCTCGGCATAGTATTCGACGTTTCGGGCAGTATGAAAGGCAAGCTCGACCGCGCGCGCGACGCATTGAAAGCGTTCATCGAGACGAGTCACGATGATGATGACTTTTTCCTCGTCGGATTCAACCAGCGTGCAAATCTGCTCTCGGAATTCGCAGACGGCTCGAGCGTCGTCAACAAGCTGAGTTTTGTCGACGCCAAAGGGCAGACGGCGCTTTACGATGCAGCATACCTGGGCATCGAAAAAGTCCGGCAGGGACGGCACGCCAAGCGCGCGCTTCTGCTCATCTCTGATGGCCAGGACAACTCGTCGCGGTACACGTATGGCGAGCTCCGGAAGCTTCTCAAGGAAGCCAACGTTCAGATCTACAGTATTGGAATCGTCGAAATGGGCGGCGGTGCGGGCAGCTCGCTTGATCTGCAGGGGCAATCAATTCTCGAAGAAGTCGCTCAGGTCACCGGCGGAAAGGCATTCTTCCCCCGGTCAGGAGCAGAGCTCGAAGACGCGACAACACGAATTGCGCTTGAACTGCGGCATCAATACAGTATCGGCTACATTCCTACCAACGTGAAGCGTGACGGCCAGTGGCACAAGCTTCGAGTCAAAGTGAACCCGCCAAAGGGTCTTCCGAGTCTCCAGGTAAGGACAAAGGAAGGCTACTATTCTACGGCTGAGAAGTAGACGTCAGCTGACGCAAGATTCCGCCTGAAGGCGGTACAACGTACCTTACTCCGCTTTTTTCTTTCGTGCCCTTTGTTTTCTTCTCGGTTTGAAAACTCTTTACAGCTGCGTCTTCGTCGGGGAAGGACTCGATCAGGTCGAGAAGCTGTGTAATCTTCAGCGCGCCGTAAACGCGGTCGGTCAATCCTACGAGTTTCAACTCGCCACCACCGTCCTTGACCCTCTTGTAAGCGCGCACGATCTCGCCGATGCCCATGCTGTCGATGATAGGCACCTCAGTCAGATTGAGCAGTATTTGATTGGTTCCAGTGCCCATAACCCTGTCGATAAGCATCTGTAACTGGAATCCACCCTGTCCCTTGATGAATTTTCCACGAAGGTCCAGCGACGCGATCGTTTCCACGTAATGTATGCCAATCGTTAACATAGATGTGGGGAATACTCTTCCAGAGCCGTTTTCTGCGGAAGGCGCTCTAAGCAGCGCCAAAGTACATCCTGCATTCTAACCGACAAGATGCTAAGTTCAAACCGTTGTCACTGGTGGTGACTCGGTTACTTCGAAAAACCTACTCTCTCCCGTTCGCGACCACTTTACAAACACAGTTCAAAAAAATGAGGTTGGTGTGAGCCAATTCGCCGCAAAATTTCGCCTTCCCGATTGAGACCGCAGGCAACAGGTTAGTTGCCTCGCGCAGTGGTGAAGCCGTTGGCCAAGTGTCAATGCCATTTCAAGAAAACGCAGGCTGGTGAGCTTCCACCGTGCCAGACAGCAGACCAGAGTTATTGGCCTGCAAAGGAGAAGATCATGTTTGTGGAAATCATGGGAATCTTCCTGTTGTTCAGCGCCAGCTTCTTACCGTCCACGACCCAATCAGATGGCGGATTGACCTCCCCGAAGCGCGTCGAGCAGCATCGCATCGTTACGCGTCCTGACCTCTCTCACGAGTACTTGCTTAACCCAGCTAGTTCCGGCTGCCCAAGCTGCCGCCCCCGTTGAGATTTCAATGGGGTACGTGCCGGGACGAGTATGAGACCCCGCATTGAACCAAAACCAGTTCGCGATAGGAGGATGTATCGTGAAAAAGAAGATAGACCACATCACCAACCCAATCACTCTTGCAATCGTCATAGCCGGATTGGCGGTCGCGCTGCCGCTGTCGACAGTGAGCGCGAGGTTTTCTACGTCCGCGCAAGCCGCTAACAGATATTCAGACGAATCCACTCTCTTGCAGGATTCGCTGCAGGAAGCCGTGGCGGACACGCGCTACGAGGCGCGTTGGGAAGAAAGACCGGCGAAAGGCATGTTGCCGTCCGCGTACCACGCGCCCAACCCCGCGCAGCAGTATGACGCGTATTTCACACCGAACGGCTTAAGCCTCACGCCGCAAGTGACCGCGCCGAATGACGCTATGCCGAAGTGGCGAGTGGGAATGAGGCTCATCGGTTTCGGCTATGGAGAGGATCTCCTAAATGTGGGTACAGCTGCGATAGAGACGCACGGCGCCAGAATTGAGTACCGCCGGACCTGGCTGCCGATTACCGAGTGGTACGTCAACAAGGCCGCGGGGCTGGAGCAAGGCTTCACCATCGACACTGCGCCGGGAACAAAGTCAGAGCGCGAGCCGTTGAGGCTGGCGTTAGAACTGACAGGCGACGTGAGCGCGGAATTGGCGAACGGAGGGCAAAGCATCGTCTTCAAACTAGCGGACGAGAAACCAGCAGTGACCTATAGCGGCCTGTATGCCTATGACGCGCAAGGCCGAGAACTGCCGTCCGAGATGAATCTGAGCAAGGGGCAGGTGATTCTCGAGGTGGATGACGAGAATGCAATTTATCCGGTGACGATTGATCCCACTTTTAGTGTGCAGACGAAAATAGTCCACCCCTTTGCTGCGAGTGATCCCGAGTTTTCTGGTAGTTCGGTTGCTATTTACGGCAACACTGTCGTGGTCGGCGCGCCGAGTAAAAATGATGGTGCTAACGTCAATCAAGGCGTGGCGTATGTACTCACGTATTCCAATAATGTCTGGGGCCACCAGGCGACACTTCGGCCTAGCGATGGCGCGACCGATGACCATTTTGGCGTCTCTGTTGCGATCAGCGGTAATACTATCGTGGTGGGGGCGCGTCACGCTGACGTCAATTCCAACAGCGATCAAGGCGCGGCTTACGTGTTTGTGCGCAACGGCGGCATTTGGACCGAACAACAAAAGGTAACCGACTTTTTTGGCGGAATGGCTCAAGATCGCTTCGGCACTTCTGTTGCCATCAGCGTAGATACATTGGTGGTGGGGGCGGACCCCTTCCCACGTCAAGGCGCGGCGTATGTGTTCGTGCGCAGCAGCGGCGTTTGGAGCCCGCAACAAAAACTGACAAACAGCACCGGAACGACCTATGACATTTTCGGCGTCAGGGTCGCCATCAGCTTGAATACTGTGGTGGTGGGTGCGGCGCAGGACACGATTGGCTTCAACTCGCCGCAGGGCTCGGCCTACGTCTTCGTTCGCAACGGAACCGTTTGGAACCAGCAGGCCAGGCTGATTGCCGGAGACGGAGCGGCCGGCGACCAGTTCGGGTTCTCAGTAGCCATTAGCGGAGATTCGGTCGTAGTCGGCGCGCCTTTTGATTCTGTCGGGACCAACTCTCTTCAAGGTTCGGCCTACGTTTTTACGCGTACCCTCTCGTCATGGAACCAGCAGGCAAAACTAACTGCGAGCGATGGGAAGGTTGGTGACTATTTCGGCTGGTCGGTCGCCATACACGGTTATACGATCGTGGTGGGAGCGCCTCATGACGACGTGCAGAGCTCTCAGCAGGGTTCTGCCTATGTGTTCGTGCAGACCGGCCAAATCTGGAGTCAGCAACAGCAGCTTACCGCCTTTGACGGGTGGGCTTCCGACAAGTTCGGCACCTCAGTAGCCACCAGCGCCGGCGCGATCGTGGTAGGGGCGCCTTTGGATGACTTTCCTTATGGGGCCTGCCGTCCCTGGTGCAACAGCTCTGCTGACCAAGGCTCAGCCTACGTATTCAGACAATGATGTTTTCCGGACTTAATCACTATGGACGAGTAGGCTGAACTCGTCCGGCCGGCGCACTGACGAACACCTTCGTCGAGGCGCCGGTCCCTATCCTGGACTAGCCGAAATCGCGCACGAAAGTTTCCCACCGTTTCTTCATCGTCTCCATGAAACCCTGAGCGCGTTTGGGGGGAGGCCGGAACTAAGTTTGAGTTCAAGCTTCAGCCTGTGATGACAGCTGAACTTGAACTCAAATTATTCGCTCTCACCGGGCGGCTTCGGTGGCGCCACAGGCTGCTGCTGAGGCTGTGGCTGTTGCTGCTGCTGTTGAACCTGAGGTGGGCGGCGGCGCGGCTGTCTGGGTACAGGTTTTGCGCTCGCGATCTCGATGTATGTCTTGATAATCCGCTCCCGCTCTGCAGGATCAACGATGAGATAGCGGTGTTTGCCCTCTGGTGACGCTGCGAACTTTGTGCGGCCATCATCTAGCACGCTGATGGTACCGCGGTTCCGATAACTTGAAATAACCCGCCTTAGACCGTACAGCATAGAGTACAGCGGCCATCGCCAGCGTCGGCGCATCATAGGGCATTGACTTGTAGGCGCGGTAAGCGTCAACGACAGGATGCGCTGGCGTCCACGCGAAATCCTTTTCAATGCTTGCTCCTGGGAAAAGAAGTGACGAACCGACCTCATCGCCTGCAGCAATCACGGGAGTCGGCCATTCCAGGAAGAGCTTCCTCGCAGCCGGAATGTCGGTCGTGGCATTGAACTGCGGCGGGCCGCCTGGGTACGCGCCACAGGCAATCGAAAGAAACTGCACCTTGCGGGAGATGATATCTTTTGCGCCGTGGACATCAAGCAGGCTCGCCAGATTGCTCGCAGGCCCGGTCAACACAACAATGCAACTTTGATCGGGCTGCTGCGCGATCGCGTTTCGGATCAGCGCTCTCACTTCGGCAGTGTCGGTGAGCTTTTCGATTCCGTGTGAGTAGACTGGCTTACCCTCCTCGTTACGTCTTGCCAGCGGCACCGTCAGCATCGGAGTGTCTTCGGGCAGCTTGCCGTTTTCGGCAAGACCCACGGGCAGTGTCCGTCCGACTGCTCCGAAGGCGCCGCTTGAGGCTCCTCCATAGAATCTACCAATGGCCTCGCAAAATGCCGCGGATTTGAGGTTGGGTTTGCTTACGCTGAGCGAGACGACGCGGGCTTCGCGCTTTCCTTCAAACCCGTAGAGCAAAGCCAGAGCAAGCGCCTCATCAACGCTCGAACCGAGCCCCGAATCGAAGATGATTCCTACCGGTTGTGTCTCTTGTGCCTGATCCTGCATTTAAAGACCGCTTGGAGTTCAAGCTTTAGCTTGTGGTCGGCCCTGAATACGAAAAGTCCGCCAAGAACAATGCATCCTCTTTGAGGGTAACAATGCAACCACAAGCTAAAGCTTGAACTCAAACCTCGTTGGCAAAACTGTCCGGGTTTGAACTCTGAACCTTAACTTAATGTCAGCCCATCCAGCCGCCCGGTCGCATCGCCAAAATTGTCGGTGCGAACTCCCATGCGATCCATCATAGTCAAAAAGAGGTTCGCGAGCGGCGTCTCGCGCCGGTAGACTATGCGCTGGCCTGTCTTGAAACTCTTTCCACCGCGTCCGGCGATAAGTGTCGGCAGGTCTTCGTGAGTGTGCCGGTTGCCATCAGAGAGTCCAGCGCCGTAGACAATCATCGAGTTGTCGAGCATGGTCGCATCACCCTCCCTGATCGCTTTCAATCGTGTAATCCACTTTACAAACTGTTCGGTGTGATATGTGTTTATCTGCGCGACTTTCTCCATTGTCGGTGGATCATTGCGGTGATGCGTCAGCGGATGATGGCCGTCCGGAATTCCGAGTTCGCGGTAGGCACGCGACGTTCCTTCTCGGGTGACAATGAAAGTTACAACGCGCGTCATGTCAGCCTGAAACGCTACCGTGATCATGTCGGTCATCAACTTGAAGTGTTCGGCGAAATCGGCCGGAATGCCGTACGGCTTCTCCATACCGGGATTGATTTCGGTCTTATCATTTTCGGCCTTGTCAAGCTGGCGCTCGATCTCACGAATCGAACTCAGATACTCATCGAGCTTGCGTTTGTCCGTGGGACCCAACGTCGATTGCAGTCTCGTCGTATCGGCGATCACCACGTCCATCACGCTTCTACGGATTCTGCTTTGTTGCGCGCGAGCCTCAGGGGTAAGCGCGGCGCTTTGACCGAACAATCGCTCGAATAGCTGTCGCGGATTGAGAATTGGAGGCAGTGGCTGCGTTTCGCTCTTCCATGCAAGATTGTTCGTATACGCACACGAATATCCGGAATCGCAGTCGCCAGCCTGCCGGGCGTCCTCGATTCCTACCTCAAGGGAAGGGAATCTCATTTTGCTGCCGGTCTGACTTGCCACGATCTGATCGCAGGAGACACCTGACAGAATGTCAGACTTGCTCTTACGGACGTGAACGCTTGTCAGATAGGAACCGCAACACCTGCCGTGATCGCCAGGCCCGTCCTGCCATGCGCGGCCGGCGTTGTTCGTCAGGTTGCTGAGCAGCAGAATGTCATCCTTCAATGGTTCAAGCGGCTTCAGTACCCTCGGCAACTCCTGCAGCTTCCCTTCATACGCCGGATTCCAATGCTCCATCATTATTCCGTTGGGAACATAGACGAACATCATCCGGACGGGCGTCTCGCCGGGAATCCGGCTGGAAGCAAACGCCGGCGTCATCGCATCGAGCAATGGAAGTGCAACGGCAGTTCCCATCCCTTTGAGTACCGTTCTACGGGAGAGTGCCTTGCGTGTAATCATCGATGAGTTACCTCCTTCGGTTTCATGACGCCAGTTCCCGAAATCGCCTCACCGCGCCTGGACTGAAAAGGCAGGCTCTCGGCAATCTCGTAAATCAGTGTCTGAAACTGGTAGCCGGAAGCCGCCAGCTCTCTGTTGATCTCATTGATTGTTCTTCTATCGTAGCGCTCGACGCCGCGGCCGAGGGCATAGGTCAACATCTTTTCCGTCAGACAACGGACGAACTCGGGGAGTTCACCCTTGAGCAGGACGCGCATTTCCGCCGGGCTTTGGAATGACTTCCCGTTTGGAAACGTCCCGCTCGAATCAATCGGAAATTTGCCGTCGACTGTCCGCCATCGCCCGATTGCATCATAGTTCTCGAGACCGAAACCGAGAACATCCATCCGATAGTGACACGCGGCGCAGGTCGCATTCGAACGATGCTTCTCGAGTTGCTGCCTCAGTGAGCCCGAATTGCCTACCGATTCCTCATCAATCACCGGCACGTCAGGCGGAGGAGGGGGCGGAGGCGCGCCGAGAATATTCTGGAGCAAATACTTTCCGCGAATCACAGGCGAGGTGCGTGTCGGATAACTCGAGACGGTGAGCACGCTCGCTTGCGCAAGAATCCCGCCACGCTGATCGGTCTTCAATTCAACGCGACGGAACTCGGGACCTTTGACGCCTTCGATACCGTAATGTTTCGCCAGCAGCTCATTCAGGAACGTAAACTTCGCATCGAGAAAATCAGAGAGCGGGCGATTCTCGCGGAGCATGGCTTCGAAAAAAAGGCGCGTTTCTGTCTTCATTGCCTCACGCAACTCCGGGCTCCACGCGGGAAACTTCTGAGGATCCGGTTTGACAACATCCAGGTTGCGCGTCTCGAGCCATTGACCGGCAAAATTGTCCGCAAGTGCCGCCGTCTTGTCGTCGGAAAGCATTCGTTTGATCTGCGCCGCGAGCGTGTCGGGTGAGCGCAGCTTGCCGGCTTCTGCCAGGGTCAACAACTCATCATCCGGCATCGAGCTCCAGAGAAAGTAGCTCAACCTCGATGCAAGCTCGATGTCACTTATCTGATGTATCTTTGTCGCGTCGTTCGGGTCCGGATCGCGCTCGATGCGGAAGAGGAAATGAGGCGAAACAAGCATCGCCTGGATGGCGACCTGCACTCCCTGTTCGGCGCTCAACCCATCGCTCCCTCCGCCCTTTGAGACACTCGCGAGCTTCACAAGTGCTGCAATCTCACTCTTTGTGACAGGGCGGCGGTAAGCGCGCCTGGCAAGTGAGGCGACGATCTTTTCAACGCATGCCCTGCCAGTGCCCGGGTCGCAAACCAGGAGCTTCTTGCGGCTGGGTTTGACCTGAGATGATTGGAACGGTCCGACAAAGATCATCGAGCCGATAAATTTGTTCGTCTTGCGGTTGTAAGCGTCCTTCTCCGAAAGACCCTTAACGAAATCGTCATTGATAAAAGCGACGCGAAAAGTATGGTCACCTTCCGGAAGATAAAGCCGCATCTCTTCCTCGGAATACGGATCGAAGTAAACGAGCTTTGATGGTTTGGTTTCCACGGGCATCGTGTGCAGCAGCTTGCCATCCATCCAGAAGCCCATCGTTACAGGTTTCGCATCGGCGGCTCGCTCGCCCGGAAGGCCGAAGCGAATGATGTATTCTCCGTCCCAATCGATGCGATGTGTCGCCTCGATCGTGCTCACATCCGGCTGCCTGATGTTTGCATCCTTTCGGCTGTACTCGACCTCGAGCGGCTTTTTGGGAAGCGGATCCGCTCCGATCGCCCTTGCCGCGATCCGCTCTGCCGCAGTCATGTACTTCTCCATCAGTACGGGTGAGATCGTCAGGACGTCTGCGATGTTATCAAAGCCGTCGCCCGAGTCATCAACAGGGAACTCGTCAGTTGCTCGGAAATCGATTCCCAGAAGGTCGCGAACAGTGTTCGCATACTCAACGCGGTTTAGCCTGCGTGCGGTAACACGTCCTGGGTCGGGCCTGGCCTGGAGGTCTGCCTGCTCAAAGAAAACTTCGAGCCAGCGGACCACTTTTTGCAGTTCCTCCTGTGACGGGCGTGGAATGCCCTTCGGAGGCATCTCGCCGGTGCGGATCTTGAGTAACAGGAGTTCCCATTTCTCGCGGTTCTGCATGACAGATGCCGCTGTCTGAAATGCCTCAAGGTTCAGATTGCCCGACTTGAGCTCAGCGCTGTGGCACATGTAACAATTCGCCGCGAGGAACGGCTTTATTGTTTGTTGAAAGCTCGATTCAGATGAAGCCTCCTGCGCCTGCCTGGCGGGTAAGAAACCGGCAGCACCTACGATCGTGAAGAGCAGTATGATCACCGAGCGGAGCAGTCTTGTTTTCACCATTTGTGATGGTCCGTAGTGAACTCAACCCGACTAAGTGTGAGTTCAAGCTTTACGTGCTTTTGCCGGTCGAAGCCCGGCGTTTTCCGGACGATACTAGTATCTCGCAATATGGACCAGAGTTAAATCAATTAGCGTTTGAAATCGAAGGCGTTGTTACGTACCCCGTCAGGCGATGGCATGCCACCATCTGGCATCAACCCTTCGATCGTGCCGGGCCGAGCCGGCATCAGCCGAAATCCCGCAGGAAAGCTTCCCACTGTTTCTTCATCTTCTCCATGAAAGCCCGAAACTGAGGATCGCTCCTCAGGCTGTTCAACGCCGGTTCCGTGTTGAATAACGGGTAAGTGGGCATCCCGTGTTCAGCGGTGTTTTCCAGCCATTCCATCGCCTGTTGTTTCCTGCCCATCAAGGCATAAGCGCAGGCGATGCTGAATTCAGCATGATGGAAATGCGATTTGCCTTGCCCGCCCTCAATCGCTAAGCGGATTTGCTCCTCCGCTTCCCGTCGCCTGCCCGCGTCCGCGAGTAGAACCGCGTAGGCGCCGTGAAGATCGTAACGGTTACCTCTGGATTCTCGGCTGAATTCTTTTTCCACCAGGGCAAATGCCTCATCCTTCCGGCCAAGATGCCAAAGCGTCAGTCCCATCTCCCAGGCAAAACCGGGATTGTTTGCCTTCTGGAACTCAGCCAGCGCCAATTCATATTTTTGCTGGAACCAGTAAATGCGCGCTATGCGCGGTGGCGCGCCGGGATCATTTGGTTCCAGTCTCAAGGTAGTTTGTAGTTCAGCCATCGCCTGATCGAGCAGGCCAAGGTGAACAAGCAAGGCACCCAAAACGCGATGTGCGATCGCGAGGTTAGGGTCAATTTCCAGGGCCCGCCGAAAGTCTTTGATTGCCCGGTCATTAGGAAAACCATTAGGAAGAGTCCAGGTCAGATTGCCACGTATGACATAGGCTCTTGCTAAATTCGGATCGAGGTTGAGCGCTTTTTGCAGGGCGACATAGATCTCTCCTCATACTTCTTGTCCGACTGATTGAAGAAGAGAATGGCAGATGCGGATGCTATGCCAGCATGCGCCAGCGCATAGGACGGATCGAGCGTCGTGGCGCGATCGAACATTGCTATAGCCTTCTCCATATTCTCTTTCCCACCCTCGTTAGCCAGATAATAGCTGCCTCGTAAGTAATAATCGTATGCCTCCGCGTTCTTCGTGGGCGGGCTGGCGAGTTGTTTTTCTTCGCCGGCAGTCAGAGTTACGTTGAGAGCTTTGACCACGTTAGATGAAATATCGTCCTGCAATTCGAAAGCATGTCTTCATCTCTCGATCCAGGGTTTTGGCCCAGAGCGATGCACCGTCTGGCACCCTGAGCAAATTCAGGCTGACTCGCAGGTGGTCACCTACGCGTTGCACCGAACCATCGAGCACCGCGTCAACCTGCAGCTCACGGCCAACCTCCAACGGATCAACTTTCTGATTATGGTAGCCGTGGACGGCGCTGATAGGGCGCACAACGAGTGTCTTCATCTGGCTCGTCCGTGTGATGATGGCGTCAGCGATGCCCAGCCCCAGATAATCATCACCCGTCTCACGGTTGAGTGATTTGAACGGCAGCACGGCCAGCGACCTGACTTCGGTCACCGCTTGTTGATTCGTCGTTTGTTTAGGGCGGGAGAGCACGAAGATGAGCACTGCTACCGCCAATACCGCAAGGGTCGCAATGATTAAGAAGGGACGTGCCCGGCGCCTTCCGCTCAGCTCCCGGCTCTTCACCGCCGTAACGGCCGCTGGTGACTGCAGATCTCGCTCGAGGTCTCTCAAGTCGGTACACAATTGTGCCGCCGATTGGTAACGTTCCTCTCGATCCTTCGCCAGACACTTGCTTACGATCCGTTCCAGTGCAGCTGGTGTTTCAGCTCGATGCTTCCTTAACGGCGGTGGCTCGGCGATCAGTAGAGCAGCCATCTCGTCGCTCATTGTCGCGCCTGCAAACGGCCTGCACCCCGCGATCATCTCGTAGAGCATCACTCCCAGACTGAAGATGTCTGTCCGGTGATCCACCTTCTGCCCGCGAGCCTGCTCCGGCGACATATAACTCACTGTTCCCATCACTACGCCGGACTCCGTGCTCAGCGGCGCTGGCGCTGCTGTTTGTGAATCAGCCACCACCGTTGACGCAGGCTGCTCCGTGAGCTTGGCCAGGCCGAAGTCGAGGATTTTGACCAGTCCGTCGGGCCGCACCATTACGTTCTCCGGCTTGATGTCACGGTGGATGATCCCGGCCTCGTGCGCTAAGCTCAACGCGCCTGCAATCTGAATGGCTATCCCCGTCGCATGGCTAACGGCCAGCCCCCCACGCTTGATGATCGCTCGCAGCGTCTCGCCTTCGACAAACTCGCTGACGATGTAGTGCGCGCCGCCATCTTCGCCGATCTCATGAATGGTGAGGATGTTCGGGTGATTTAGTGCTGAGGCCGCCTTTGCTTCGCGTTCAAAACGACGAAGCCGGTCGGGGTTTTTGGTGAAGACTGCGGGCAGCACTTTGAGCGCGACCTTACGCTCGAGCTTCGTATCTTCGGCCAGGAAGACTTCTCCCATTCCACCCCGGCCGAGCTGGCTGACGATCACATAAGGCCCGATTCGGCGCCCCGCTTGAAATTCATTGCTTTCTTCTGTTGGCCCGGCAGTCTCCGCAAAGACTGGCGAATCAATGAAGCTGCCCTCCCGCTCGTGCGCGACGAGCAATCGCTCGGCTTCCGCGCGCAACTGCTCATCGTCGCCGCACACCTTCGCCAGATGGGCTGCACGCGCCTCTCCCTGAAGCTCCAGCGCCTCGTGGAACAGAACGTCCAGTTTTTTCCAGCGTTCCGGTGTCATCGCTATTCATTACTGATTTCGCTGCGCAGGAAGGCGCGAGCCAGACTCCAATCGCGCTTGACCGTGGCCGGCGATATCTTCATCGCTTCCGCCGTCTCCTCAATGGTCAACCCGCCGAAATAGCGCAACTCCACGATCCGCGACTTCTGTGCGTCCATCGCTTCCAACCGCCGGAGCGCGTCATCGAGCGCGAGCAGGTTGACATCGCGGTCTTCGGCCTGCCGATCGGCTTTGCTGAGCGACAGCAGATATTCACCCCCGCCTCGTTTGGCCGCCTGCCGGCTGCGCGCGTGTTCGACCAGGATGTGTCGCATCCGCACCGCCGCGATGCCGAAGAAGTGCGCCCGGTTCTGCCAATCTACATCCTTTTCATCCACCAGCCGCAGATAGGCCTGATGAACCAGGTCGGAAGGTTGCAGGGTGTGGCCGGGTCGCTCCTGGCGCAGGTAGTACCTGGCCAAACGCCTCAGCTCGCTGTAGACCCGTGACGCCAATTCATCGAGCGCGGCCTGATCGCCGTTGCGCCACTTGACCAACAGTTTAGTAATCGTGGCCTGGGGTGTCATTGCTCATAGCTCGGCCGTCACAAGCAAATTCAAAACGACGGCGCTGGTGATTCTCGCGCTTTTCCTGCCAGCAGGATTGATCTTTGACAGCGAACAACCGTGTATTATCAGCGAGTTGGAGTGGTTCTTTGAGGTACTAACCGACAAAATGCTAAGATCACAGCGCATTTGTATTTCGAAAAGGAATCATACGATGAAAGACAGTGCTGACGCCATCATTCGTAGTGAACAGGCTGGTTATCTGAGCGGCCTGCTTCCACCGCGCGATTCCCTGCTCAGCGAAATGGAAGCCTATTCGGCCGAGAATCACGTTCCCAGCTCCGATCCAGAGGTCGCGCTGTTTCTCGCGATTACGGCCCGGGCGATGAAGGCCCGGCGCGCCCTCGAGGTGGGCACTGCCATTGGTTACGGCGCGATTGTTATGGCACGCGCGATGGGTGATGACGGAAAGGTCACGACGATCGATCCGAGCGAAGAGCGAATCGCGACCGCGCGCAATTTTATTGCAAGGGCCCAGTTGACGTCACAAATCGAGATCGTCAAAGGCAAAGCGCTCGACATCATCCCAAAACTCGACCCGGGCTTCGATCTGGCCTATATCGACGCGGTCAAAGAGGAGTATACGGATTATCTGAACGTCATCGTTCCGAAGATGAGGATCGGCGGGGTAATCGTTGCCGACAACGTCCTCTGGAAGGGTCAGGTTGCCAGCGGCAACCTCCGTTCTCCTGACCAGGAGTCGTCCACAAACGCATTGCGTGACTTCAATCAGGTCTTTACAACCCATCCGCAGCTCAATTCAATCATTCTTCCACTTGGAGATGGCCTCGCATATGGAATCAAGATCGCAGGCATTGGCAGCTGACGCTACCGCCCCTGAGGTGTCGATCGAAGGGATACAGTCGGCGCGCGACGTGGTCTATCGTCATATCGAGCGCACGCCACTCGGAAGCTATCCCCTTCTCGACGCGGCGCTTGGGACTCGAATTCTCGTGAAGCACGAAAACCATCTGCCGACAGGCGCGTTCAAGATTCGGGGTGGGCTCAACTTTCTGCATCACTTCAGCACCGCGCGGACTCACGATGGAGTCATCACCGCCACGCGCGGTAATCACGGGCAATCGATAGCGCTTGCAGCAAGCCTCTTCAACACTCCATCAACGGTCGTCGTTCCCTTTGGCAATAATCCGGAAAAGAATGAGGCAATGCGCGCTTACGGTGCGCGGCTCATCGAGTTCGGCCGTGACTTTGATGAAGCGCGAGAAGAAGCCGAACGCCTGGCCGCAAGCGAGAATCTGCGGAACGTACATCCGGCCAATGAGCCTGTGCTGATAAACGGGGTAGGAACTTATGCTCTCGAGATCGTCGACTGGCTGAAAGCACGGAACGAAACTCTTGATGCGATTTTTGTTCCGATCGGTCTCGGCAGCGGTATCTGCGGAGTGGCTACGGTCTTCAAAGCGCTTTCGCCTGAGACAAGAATCATCGGAGTTCAGGCGGAAGGTGCACCGAGCATATTCCTCTCGTGGCAGGCCGGTCACGCGGTTTCGACGCCCGGGGCACATACAATGGCGGATGGAATTGCAACGCGCGTGCCGGCCGAGCTGACCCTGGATATCATTCTGAAAAAAGTTGATGAAGTGATGCTGGTCAGCGAAAGCGAGATCATTCGCGCGATCAGGCTGATCTGGCGGACGACACACAACCTGGTCGAAGGTGCCGCAGCAAGCGCTGTTGCAGCCGCCGTCAAGTCGAAGGAGAAGCTCAAGGGGAAGACGGCAGGCTGCGTGCTGAGCGGCGCCAATCTCGACTCAGCTACGATCGCTACCGTGTTTTCAAGACTGGATTGATCCCAACGCCTGGGAGCGCCGGCCTCCGGCCGGCCACGAGCCGCGAAGCGTGCGAGTCGTGGAGAGTCCTTGTGCTGAAGACTCGCACGCTTCGCGGCTCGTGGCCGGCCGGGAGGCCGGCGCTCCCAGGCGCGCTGCAAGGTACCTAAGTTCTATTATGCTTACATTCGACGATATTCTTGCGGCGCGCACACGCATTGAAGGAGTCGCGCATCGCACACCAGTGATCACATCGCGACAATTCAATCGCGACGCCGGGTGTCAGGTCTATCTTCAAATGCGAAAACCTTCAGCGCGCTGGCGCCTTCAAGTTTCGTGGTGCCTACAACCGGATCGCGTCGCTCAGTCCTGAGGAACGCAAGCGTGGAGTCCTTGCCTACTCTTCCGGAAATCATGCTCAGGCTGTTGCCCTCGCTTCGAGCCTCTTCGACATTCACGCGACGATTGTCATGCCAGAAGATGCTCCGCGTTTGAAGGTCGAGGCGACGCGCAGTTATGGTGCGGAGATCGTTTTTTACAACCGGTACACCGAGAACCGTGAAGAGACCGGCGAACGTCTTAGCAGGGAGCGGGGACTCGCTCTTGTACCACCTTACGACGACTATGCCGTTATGGCTGGCCAGGGAACGGTGGCACTCGAGCTTCTTGAAGAGGTGCCGGGTCTCGAATATCTGCTGGTGCCGGCGAGTGGCTGCGGGCTTCTGGCCGGATGCGCAACTGCAGCCAGACATATGATGCCTGGTATTCCGCATTTACGGAGTCGAACCGGAAGCTGGAAATGACACCTGGCAATCGTTTCGCAAGGGTGAGCGTGTCGAGATAGCAGTTCCAAAAACGATCGCCGACGGACTGCAGACTTCAGCCCCCGGCAAACTGACATTTCCGATAGTCAAGGAACACGTCAACGATATCCTGCTTGTCAGCGACAACGAACTCATTGAAACATTGAGTTTCATTCTGCAACGCGCAAAGGTTCTTGTTGAACCTTCAGGGGTTGCCGGCGCTGCAGCCGTCCGTCACCAGAAACTGGATTGCCGCGACGCTCGTGTTGGTGTCGTACTGTCTGGCGGAAACGTAGATCCCGAGAAACTCTCACAATACCTGGTAGCAACGGGCATTAGTAGTGCCGCTGGGAGCGCGGCTCCGGGCCGGCCACGAGCCGCGAAGCGTGCGAGTCGTGGAGAGTCCTCGTGCTGAAGACTCGCACGCTTCGCGGCTCGTGGCCGGCCCGGAGGCCGGCGCTCCCAGGGGCGGTACAACGTACCCTTTGGACTTCATGCCTTAGCTTTGCACTTCTCCTCGCCAAAAGATAAAATGGCAGTCTTTGGCTCGTGTTCCTGAAATCCCTATGTCCTGGTTCAAGCGCAAGGACGAAAAGATTGTTGACATAACGCCGCCCGAAGAGCGAACGGTAAAGACTGAAGGCATTTTCGCGAAATGCGAGAATGAGCAATGCGGCGCAACAATCTATCGAAAAGACCTCCGCGCAAACCTTAGTGTCTGTCCACAGTGTGCCTATCACTTCCGGATCACTGCGCGCGAACGTCTGCAATTGCTCTTCGATAATGGAGAATACGAAGAGCGCGACCGGGACATCGCGCCAACCGATCCGCTCGGCTTTGTTGATCAGTCGTCTTACCTCGATCGCCTCAAGCGAAGTCAGAAGACGACAGGGCTCCTTGATGCTGTCATAATCGCTGAAGGCAAGCTTTCCGGCCGGAAGCTGGTAATCGCTGCCATGGAGTTCAACTTCATCGGTGGCAGCATGGGCTCAGTAGTAGGTGAGAAGATTACACTTGCGATCGAGTATTGCCTTGAAAAGCGGTTACCGCTGCTGATTGTGTCATGTTCCGGCGGAGCGCGGATGCAGGAAGGAGTTCTCTCGCTCATGCAAATGGCGAAGATATCCGCAGCGCTTGCGCGACTGGATGAGGCTCGTTTGCCTTATATCTCGCTTATGACGAATCCCACTACCGGCGGAGTCACCGCCAGTTTTGCAATGCTGGGTGATCTGAACATTGCTGAACCCGGAGCGATTATCGGCTTTGCAGGCTCGCGCGTGATCGAACAGACGATCCGGCAGAAGCTTCCCAAAGGATTTCAACGCTCTGAATTTCTGCTGGATCATGGAATGCTTGACGCTGTTGTAGACCGCCGGCAGTTGAAGGAGTTTCTTTCAAAAGCGCTTCTATTTGCCGGTCCCGACGCCTGAGCATGCCTCGAATCCCTCGAATGCCTTCAATGACCACGGCTACGACGATCCTTTTCTTCGTGATTTCTTTTATCTCGCCGGCATGCCCGAGCAGCCAATCGAAAGGATCAAGTGCTGAGACGACTCCTGCCCCGGCTGCGACTGCGGAGACAAAGTCACAGTCGCAGACGCGCACGACTCCCTTTGATGCAGATCGCGCATTTGCTCATGTCAAAGCGCAGGTCGACCTCGGTCCACGGCCAGCAGGGTCGACCACACTCGAAAAGGCGCGGGAATATATTACTGCGCGAGCTCAAGAGCTACGGTTTGCCTGTTTCTTTAGTGGAGTTTCAGGCGAAGACACCGAAGGGCAAAGTGGCAATGAAGAACATCATTGCCGAGCTTCCGGGAAGCTCGCCGGAAGTCATCATTCTTGCCAGCCATTACGATACAAAGCCGTACAATGAGTTCACATTCGTCGGAGCGAATGATGGCGGATCGAGCACTGGAGCGCTTCTTGAGATAGCGCGCGTGCTCAAGCAACAGGGGCCGCGGAAGTTCACCTATCAGTTCGTGTTCTTTGATGGCGAGGAAGCATTCTGCGAAGGCTGGAGCGAGTGCCTGGGTGGCAAGGACAATACCTACGGCAGCCGGCACATGGCAGATCAGCTTCGCGCTACAGGACAGCTGAAAAAGATCAAGGCTCTTATTCTTCTCGATATGATCGGAGACAAGGTATCTGACGATACCACGCGAGCAGAGCTCTACTGGCTGGCTGGTAGACTCGATCTGGGGAACAGCAGCAGAGCTCGGATATCAGAAGGAGTTTCCGAGCCGCACGTTTGCGGTTGGCGATGACGATCATATGCCCTTCATCCGCGCCGGCATACCGGCTGTAGATATTATCGACCTTGAGTATGGTGTAGGTCTGGAGGACAATCGTTACTGGCACACAAAAGAAGATACACTTGATAAGCTCAGCCCCCGCAGTTTGAAAATCGTGGGAGACATAGTGATCCTGAGCCTCCCCAGGATCGAGTCGCAGATCCGCTAATCCACATCTGGCTGGAATACAATTTCGCTCGGACTGTGAGCTTTTTGTCGCGTGATCGCAGGGAAGGACGGGGTGGATGAACAAGTGGGAGTACTTGACTGTTGACTGGGGCGAAATCCGTAAGATCGGTTCACGAATCACTGGAGAGGATTTCATCGACGCAAACGTCGATGCCGGGCTCAACTCTCTCGGACAGGAAGGATGGGAGCTTGTGAGCGTTTACGTCGATGGCTATGCCGTTCATCGAAGCAACAAGGGCGAGGAGCTGCTCTCGAGCAGCCGCTACGTAAAATACACGTTCAAGCGGCCCGCAAGCTGAACATTCATCAATGTCCTCACCACAAATTGATCGGCTGGCAGACTTCCTCTCATCGATTCTCAATGAGCGGGAAGAGTTAACTTTACTCTTATATACACCCTTTGGAATTGCGCGCGGAAAGCTCAAGCGCGGATCAATCGGTGAAGCCTTCGAGCTTCGCGATGTAACGGTCGAGCACTACTCGAATCATCTTCCCACCGGTCATTACAAAAGCCTGCTGATAACCCTGTCAGACGTCCAGGGCTGCGCCGTGCTCGAAGAGTACCTGTAAGTGCAATTTGGAGTGCGGCGACCTGGCGCCGCTTCAGCTTGCTCCTTCGGATTACGTGCGTCGCGAAGACTCAAGCGGCGCCAGAGACGCCGCACTCCAATTGGCGCTCCCAGCATCTACACCTTTTTGCGGGTGCCAGTGGCGTGGTCGATGACTTCCTTGATGTCCTTGAAGACTATCTTGGTGATCTTTCCTTCGGTGTTGCGAATCTTGACTGCGGGCTTGCTGAAGGGCTGAGTGCTACGCAGATTGTCGATCTTACCTCGTGCGTGCCGGCCATCAATCGCAATGACTTCGACGTCGGAACTGTCAAGCATTGACTGCAGGATCTCCATCATCGAAAAGAAGTCAGTCACGATTGGCCCCTCAAAATGGAATCCAAGAACCGAGAAGCGCCGCCGCTGAAGCCTCGCGCGCGCCCGGCGGCGACGCAAGAAGAACTACGGCCTGAACGGCGTTGAATACAAAGTGCGTCGCGACACACGGCAACAATTGCCCGGTAAAAGCGCGCAAAAGCGTCAATACAAGACTCAACGAGAGAATTGCGGCAATCGCGGCGGGACTTCCCCAGTACTGAGGAACGTGAACGATGGCAAAGAGCAGGGTCACTAGTGTAACCGCAGATCTTCCACCCACTCGCGTTCTCAATCGGCGCATAAATCAGCCCACGATAAACGATCTCTTCGACAAATGGAGCAGTCGCAACTGCAAGAATCACGATGAAGATGCGCACCGAGAACCCCAGATCGAGCAATCGTTCAAAGTCTGTCTTGCCGTGTGGCAGTACCCTCTCGAGAATGAGTGCGAACCCAAGCATCATCAACGCGAGCGCGACTGCATGAATTGACTTGAACTGGGGGTGCCATTTCCACCCGAGTGTCTGCCAGAACGGCCTCGTTCCGCGACCCGTAACCACCCACCAGCAGAAGACCAGAGTGATGCCGTGCGCAATGAGTGTCGCCACGAGCGTTGCCATAGCCAGCGGAGTATTCAATTCGAAGGCAGGTCGCTCGCCAGTCCAGTACCAGCCGATACCCAGATAGAGGAATGCCGCGACCAACTGAAGCACAAAGAGAACTACAACGCTCGCAATCCAGACAAGGAAAGCCTTGCCAACGCCCCAACTTCGCTGAACGGAAGCGGAAGGAGGTGGAGTCAATTCGGAGGCGCAGCGCGGACATGAACTCGCATACGCGTGTTCCAGAGGAAAACCGCACTGATTGCATACTGCTGTTACAGACACCGGTGGAATCTACTTTCTTTTGTACGTTGTACCGGCTTTAGCCGGAATCTTCGAATTTCAGGATTCCGCCTGAAGGCGGTACAACGTACCTGCCATAAGCAGCGCGATTAAGGTCTTTGAGTCTTCGATCTCGCCCTTCTTCGCAAGCTCAATTGCCTCTTCTAAGGGCAAGTAAACGACGTCGAGTGTTTCATCCTCATCCAGGTCCTGGCGGGCTTTTTCAAGACCGGTTGCCAGAAAAACATGTAGCTTCTCTTCGCAGAAGCCAGGAGTCGAATAAAACTCGGCAAGCTTCTCCATCTTGCCAGGACGCGCGCCAATCTCGGCTTCGATCTCCCGACGCGCACAGTCATCCGGGGATTCGCCCACTTCTATCCTGCCAGCGGGAATCTCGAGAACCTCACGTCCCGCCGGATGACGATACTGCCTGACGAGCGCAACTCTTCCGTCAGCAAATACCGGAAGTCCTCCGGCGCCTCCCGGATGGCGCACAACTTCGCGGACGATCTCGCGGCCGTTCTCGTCAAGGAGACGATCGTGGTCAACGTCAAAAATCAGTCCTTTGAAAATTCGGGTCGACTCAATAAGGCGTGGTGGCAAAGCTTTTTCCGACCTACCTGGGTTTGATTTCGCGGCCATTTACAGCAGGTGCGCAGGAAATAGCTTCGCGCAGTTTGTCGATGACGATCCGGCTCAGCTCGTCATATGAGGCGCTGATGGTGAACCCTGCAGCATTGCAGTGACCACCTCCGCCGAACTGCTCTGCAACGCGGGCGACATTGACGCGATTCTTCGAACGCAAACTGATTCGATAGGTCGAAGCCGCGAGCTCGCGAAAAAACGCAACCGCCTCGACATCGCCGACAGTGAGCGGGTAGTTGATGATTCCGTCGGAGTCGTCTTCTGTTGCTCCGGTTTCATCCATCGCATCCTTGGTCATTTTGATCCACGCGATACGCCCGCTTTCGTCTCGTTCAAGCGTCGACAGCACGCGACCAACCAGCTGCACTTTGGCATAAGGGTAGGAATAGAAGATCGCCTGCGAAAGCTTGGCAGGCTGCGCTCCGTGACGTACCAGCTCGCTCGCGATTTTAAACGTTCTTTCAGTAGTGTTTGAAAAGTGGAACGAACCTGTGTCCGTAAGCAGCGCAGCATAGACACAGCTTGCAAGCTCTGGTGTGATCCTGGCTCCGATCGCCTTGGCGAGGTTGTAGACCATTTCGCCTACAGCCGCCGCCGTTGAGTCGATCCAGTTGATGTCGCCAAAAAGCTCGGTCGTAGAGTGGTGATCAATATTGACCACGAACTCGCGCTCGAGACCTGGCAGGCCGGGCCGTGACACATCACTGCACTCAATCACAAAGACCGCGTCATACTTGCGATCGACCGCAGGAACCACTCGCACCTCATCGGCACCCGGGAGTTTCGCGTAGGCGTGAGGTACCGTGTCGCACATCACCACTTCTGCATCCTTCTTGAGCCCTTTGAGTATCCAGCACAGGGCGAGCGACGAGCCCAGGCTGTCGCCATCGGGTCTGATGTGCGATGTAATCGCGAAACGATTTTGTTTCTCAATAGATCTCATAACCTGACTTAGCATATCAACTGACTCCGGCTTCTTTCTCGCTTTGCGCAAGTGCGCTCTGCTCGTCGTCGCCCTCCAGGGGGCTTTCTGATGCGCCTTCCGAAGGCGTTTCTGTGCTGAAACCGGTTGTCTCCTTTTTCACTTCCTCGAGTATCTCTTCCATCCGCGCGCCCGTCTCGACTGATGGGTCGAAAACAAAAACCAACTCAGGGCTATGCCTCAAACGCATCCGCGAGCTCAGTTGCCGGCGGATGAATCCCGACGCCCTGTTGAGAGCCTCGAGCGTCCGCTTGACATCTTCCTGGGAACCGAGAACGCTGACGTAGACTTTTGCCTGACGCTGATCAGGGCTGAGGCGAGCACTGGTCACGGTCGCAAAACCAACACGAGGATCTCGTACCTCCAGCAGAAGTATCTCGCCGATCCTCATTTTCAATTCCTGTGCGAGCCTTTCGGCACCGTGAGCCATTAGCCTATAACTGGGTGGCGGCCACCTTTTCGGTAATGTAGGCTTCGATCACGTCGCCCACCTTGTAGTCGTTGAATCTTTCGATCGTAATTCCGCATTCAAAGCCCTGAGCAACTTCGCTCACGTCATCCTTGAAACGCCGCAGACTTCCAATCGGAGTATCAAAAATCACCACACTGTCACGAATCAGACGGCCTCGCGCCGTTCTCTTTATTGATCCGCTGGTGACCATGCATCCTGCAATGTTGCCGATCTTGGGAACCCGGATCACGTCCCTGATCTCAGCCTTGCCGATGACGGTCTCCTTGATCGTCGCGTCCAGCATCCCGATCATCGCGGCACGAATCTCTTCCTCAACCTTATAGATGATCGAGTGAAGCCGGATATCGACGTCTTCCTGCCTTCCGACCTCGTCGGCGCGCGCCTCGGGGCGAACGTTGAACCCAATGATGACCGTCGCCGCACCTGCCGTCGTCACGTTAGACGCACTTGCGAGCAGAACATCGGACTCGGTGATCGCTCCAACGCCGGAACGAATAATCCGTACCTTGACGCGGTCCGTCGAAAGCTTGACCAGCGTATCCTTGAGAACCTCGACCGAACCCTGGACGTCGGCCTTCAGAATCACAAGCAGTTCCTTGACCTCGCCTGCCTCGAGTTGCGCATGCAACTGATCGAGACCGCGCGCCGCTGTGCGCGAAAGCGCCTGCATTCGTGCTTTCGATTGACGAAACTCTGAAATCTGCTGCGCCTTCGTAATGTCGGTTACGGCCTGGAATTGATCTCCGGCCGATGGAACGCCCTGAAGTCCAAGCACTTCAACCGGCGTCGATGGCCCGACTTCCTGCACCTGACGTCCGCGATCATCGATCAGCGCCCGCACGCGCCCGAAGAAATTGCCGACGATGAACGGATCGTGGATATGCAGTGAGCCGTTCTGTATGAGCAGCGTCGCAACCGCACCACGACCGCGATCCAGCTTGGCCTCGAGCACAGTTCCCGTCGCCAGTCGTTTGGGATTCGCCTTAAGATCGAGAATGTCGGACGTCAACAGGATCATCTCGAGGAGCGAATCAATGTTCTGGTTCTTCTTCGCTGAAACCTCAACCATCGTAGTCGTACCGCCCCAGCTGTCCCAAAGCAGACCTCGATCCGCAAGCTCCTTCTTGACTCGTTCAGCATTGGCGTCGGGTTTGTCGACCTTGTTGATCGCAACAACGATCGGAACGTTGGCAGCCCTCGCGTGTTCGATCGCCTCGATCGTCTGAGGCATTACTCCGTCATCCGCCGCGACCACGAGCACAACAACGTCCGTGACCTTGGCGCCGCGGGCACGCATCAGTGTGAACGCTTCGTGACCCGGCGTGTCCAGAAACACGATGCGGCGTTGTTTGGTCGGATCATCGGGATTGGTCACGTCGACTGCATAGGCTCCGATGTGCTGAGTTATCCCGCCAGCTTCACCTTCAGCGACGCGCGCCTTCACGAATCGCATCGAGCAGGCTCGTCTTGCCGTGATCGACGTGTCCCATGACTGTCACCACGGGCGCGCGCGTGTCAGTATCTTCCATCGCCTCAGGCGTGACTTCGAATTCTGACTCGATCGTCATGTCTTCGAACGCACCAACCGAAACGTCGAATCCGAACACTCGGCCGATTTCCTGCGCTACGTCAGGATTCAGCGTCTGGTTGATGGTCGCCATAATGCCGCGTTCAAAGAGCAGCGAAACCACATCTTTCGGTTTGACTTCGAGCTTGTCAGCGAACTCGCGAACCGTCGTTCCTTCGACCACACGAATCGGCTTGAGGTCTGTGGGAATCACGCGGACCTTTGGAGGCACGATCGGTGTCGGCCCTCTGCGGGACGATATCTTGAGCTGATGTCCTTCCTGGCGGTCTGGCTGACCTCCGCGCGGTCGCGTGCTGTGCCGGCCCTTATGCCGCGTGTCTTTCGGCGGTATATAGACGCTTCGCTGTTGTGCCCCAGAAGGCAGTAAGTGAGGTTCGCTACTTGCTGAAGCGTCGGTTCTGACACTGCGCGTCAGACGCTCTTGGAGGTTGCCGGTCGATCGAGTCCCCGGTAGTACTCGTTCTGGGCGACGTGGATGTCGTCGAGCGACCCGCAGTCGTCGCGGGAGTCCGCGCCGCTGGAGTTGCCGTCGGAGACGCGGGTGGCCGTGGCCGCGGTGTCAGCCTGATCACACTTGTCCCAGCGGTCCGATCCGGAACTCGTGGCGGATGCGCAGGGGACAACGGTCGCGATGAAGGAGTCGGCGTAGCAGGAGGCGTAATTGTAGTTTCGGTTGTAGTGGTCGCTGGAGCCGGTTCAACGGGCGCGGTCTCTGCCTCAAGCGCCGGCGCTTCCGCCGCGCAGCAGCAGGCTCGATCTCGACCTCTTCAGCCTCTTCGACCTCGGGCTCGATAGGGACCAAAGGTGCCGTATCAGGAACAGCAGCAGGAATCGGAGCCGGAGCTGGCGGTTGAGGAACAAGCTTCACGACGCGCGCGCGAGGCTGTTCGATAGTCTGAGTCGATGGCGCCGCCTCTACCTGCGGAACGGGAGCGGCTTCCACGACTTCGGGCTCTTGTGCTGGAGCGGCAGCCGACCCTTCCGCCGTTGGAAGCGGTGCCGTCTGCTTAACAGTCTTGACGAGGCGCGCCGTGCGATGAATGTTCGGAGCGTCTTTCTTCGGGTAGTAGGTTTCCCGAATCTTCTCGGCAATATTATCGTCGAGCGTGTTCGATGGCACGCTGACATCGACGCCGAGCCGTCGCGCGTCTTCAAGCACCTTGCGGTTCTCGAGCTTCAATTCTTTGGCTAACTCGTAAATTCTGACCTTGCCCATGGATTCCTTTGAGGCTGCATCATTCACGCCTCGGTTTTCTGTTCAAGCTCATTTTCGTGGACGGCCTCAGACGGGATCTCGTCCTCGGCGCCCACGCTCACAGCTTTTTCATCGTGTTTTTCCTCAGAGACTTCGGCTGATTCAGTCGTTGCTTCAGCTTCAGTCTTTAGGTTGTTGTCGATCTCTTCGGCTTCCGATTGCTCGTTCACCGATACTTCATCTACTGGCTGCTCCTCAGGAGCTTCCGATTCATCTGGCGCGGTCGACTGCTCGAGAGCGCCCTGTTCTTCATCTTCAGCTACGACGACTTCGCCTTCGCCCTCGCCCTCACCGCCTTCGTCTGCCCTCGACCGTTTCGCCCGCAGCGCCCTCTTCGAGTACGCCTTCTTCACCAAGCTCGGCTTCCTGAGCCTTTGCCGCGCGTGCATCTGCGATAGCGCGAGCATCGTCAATCAGGTCCTCAGCATCATCGAAGCTCAGATCCAGCCAGTCGCACAGATCGTCGACAGCAACCTCCGCAAGTTGTTCGATCGTTTCGACACCGTGCTCAGCGAGGAGCTCAGAATCGGATGAGTGTAATCCCTTCGATCAGTGTCAACGGGACAACCGGTGCGCTGATGAGACGCTCCATCTGCTGAGCGATCTCCCGTTTCATCTCCTCTTCACTGCGGATATCGATGTCCCAGCCGACGAGCTTGGCGGAAAGTCTGACGTTCTGTCCCCGTTTTCCGATAGCCAGGCTCTGTTGATCAGTCTCGACAGTCACCTGAAGTTTCTTGTTCTCGAAGTCAAGAACCGTCACGCGACTGACTTTGGCTGGGGAGAGTGCGTTGGCGGCAAAGATCGCGGGGTCTTCGGACCATTCGATGATATCGATCTTCTCACCCCTGAGCTCGCGAATGATCGATTGGACTCGCGATCCCTTCATTCCAACGCAGGCGCCGACCGGATCCACGTCTCTTTCATTCGAGACAACAGCGATCTTGGCGCGTTCGCCGGGCTCGCGAACGGCTGCCTTGATGACGACCGTTCCATCATAGATCTCAGGCACTTCCATCTCGAAAAGGCGCTTGATGAGCTCGGGGCTCGTTCGCGACACTTCCACCTGCGGGCCTTTGGCTTCGCGATGAACTGTGGAAATGACAACACGAACGCGTTCACCCTGGGTGAACGTCTCGTTGCGCGATTGCTGCTGCTTCGGCATGACTGCTTCGATAGTGGAACCCAGATCGATAATGATCCGCCCACCTTCAAAGCGCTTCACATAACCGTTGATCAGTTCGCCTACGCGTCCGATGTACTCCTCGTAGACGTTGTTGCGTTCCGCTTCGCGGACTTTCTGAAGGATGATCTGTTTGGCAGTCTGGGCGGCGATGCGTCCCAGGTCTTCCATCGGCCTCGGCAACTCGAGAAGATCGCCGACTTCAGCACCCTCTCCGACCTCGACATTGGCTTCTTCTACTGTCATCTCGCGCGCTGAATCAGCGACCTCGTCGACAACAGTCTTGACTGCGAACAGTTCGACGGTGCCGTTCTCGAGGTTGTATCGCGCGTGTAGATCTTCTCCGGACTTGAACTGCTTTCGCGATGCAGTCACAACCGCATCCTCGATCGCCGAGATAATGATCTGCGAGTCGATGTTCTTTTCCTTGCTGAGAAGCTCAATGTTCTGTGCAATTGAACTCAGAGTGTTCATATTTCCTTATGATCAAAATGATCAAATGATCAAAACGTTCAATTATCAAACCTGGATCAAAGCTCCAGATCAATGTTAGCCTTTACAATCATGCTCAGCGGCAGCCGGTGCCGCTTTCCCGTCTCATCCTCGAGGAGTGCCGCCGGCCCGTCTATGCTCTCCTGATCGAGTCCCACCAAAGTACCGTGGAAATTCCGTTGGCCAGCGATCGGTTCGGCCATCCGAATATGCGCCGGGTTTCCGGCAAATCGTTCGTAATCGGCGGCTTTGTAGAGTCCGCGATCGAGGCCCGGCGAGGCAACCTCGAGTGTGTATTGGTGCGGAATCGGGTCTTCGACGTCGAGAAGAAGACTTACCCGGTCGCTTACGCGGGCGCAGTCATCGGCCGTAACACCCCCGGGCTTATCAATGAAGATGCGGAGAAACCTGTTCTTTCCCACCGTCATTTCGGCATGAACAAGTTCGTATCCTTCATTTGTGGTGACGCGCTCTATTATTTCCTGAACTCTCGGGTCCAATATCACGTCCCTGATGTGAAAAAGGTGGGCTCTCGCCCACCTCAGACGTAAAGATGATGATATCGGAAGGCTACAAGGAAATCAAGCAAGCTGAAGCTCGTGAGCCGCAATGTTGGAGTGCGGCGGCTTGGCGCCGCTTTAGTCTCCTGCAGAATGATCCGATCGGGAGACTAAAGCGGCGCCGAGCCGCCGCACTTCAAATTGGGCTCCAGGCTCAGCTTGTAGCCGCGGTGGTTACTTGTGGCAAACCGGTTTCCGGATGCTCATCAATATCCCGCTTGATGGCGTCGAGAATTCCATTAATGAATTGAGTCGCTTCGTGTGTTGAAAAACGGCGGGCAATTTCGAGGGCTTCATTGATCGCAACTGTCTTCGGCGTCTCGGGCTGGTAAAGGAACTCGTATACGGCCAGGCGAAGAAGATTGCGGTCTACCACAGCCATGCGCGATATGCGCCAGTGCTCGGTTCGCAGCTTGATTCGTTCATCAATCTCTTTCAGGTGGGAAACTGTGCCGAGAACAAGGTCGTTTGCGAATATGCGGACATCCTCCGCCCCGTCCGCCAGCTCGCTCCAGTAAGTCTTGAGCAGATCGTCGACCGGCACTTGAGCCATGTCATGCTGAAACAGCATTTGAAGCGCGCATTCACGCGCTTTTCGCCGGGCACCCATAAGCTTTCAATATACTGCCATGAAATTGCTCAGACCTCCCTGAGCAAGTTGCACATCTCGATGGCTGACATCGCAGCCTCAAATCCCTTGTTGCCGGCTTTCACGCCAGCCCGGTTGACGGCCTGCTCGACTGTATCCGCAGTAATGATACCGTAACTCACCGGCAAACCGGTCTCCGCTGCAGCAGCAGCGATTCCTTTCGTCACCTCGGACGCGATGTATTCAAAGTGAGGCGTTTCCCCACGAATCACACAGCCTACACAAATGATGGCATCGAATCGTCCGGTCGCAGCGAACCGGCGGGCTGCGAGCGGAATCTCGAACGATCCGGGAACACGAATGATCGTGATGTCGTCATCGCGCGCACCGAGACGCCGAAGCGCGTCTTCGGCACCACTCACGAGCCTGCCGACAATCAGTTCATTCCAACGGCTGGCGACAATCGCAAAGCGAAATCCTTCAGCGCTCAGCCGTCCTTCAAGTATCCTGCTCATACCAGAATCTCAGTATAGTGACCACGCGTGGTCAAGGTCAAACATCCGACTCGCACATGATAGCTCATCGAGTGCTCAGCGATTGAGGCTTTGGATTGCGAGGATCTGAATAGTCATAAAAACCAAGTCCCGATTTCCGCCCCAGGAGTCCGGCAAGGACCATCCTCTTGAGCAGCGGAGGGGGCGCGAAACGTTGCTCACGAAACTCCTCAAACATGATGTTGGCGATGTAGTAAGTCGTTTCGAGTCCCACAAAATCGAGCAGCGTGAACGGGCCCATCGGGTGCCCGCACCCGAGTTTCATCGCGTTGTCGATGTCAACGATTGTTCCGACACCGTTCTCGTACGCGCGAATTGCATCCAGCATGTAGGGAACAAGCAGGCGATTGACTATGAATCCCGAACGATCACTCGTGCGCACGACCGTCTTTCCGAGTGATTCCCCGAACTCGGCAGCTTTATCGAAGACTTCATCATCTGTGACGATCGTGCGAACTACTTCGACCAGCTTCATGATCGGGACCGGGTTGAAGAAGTGGAGCCCTACAAATCTACGCTGCCGTTCGAGCGGGACAGCTCTCATTATTTCTGTTACAGAGAGCGACGAGGTGTTGGTGGCAAAGATCGCGTCGCGCTTGCAGATGGCATCAAGTCTGGTGAACAGATCATTCTTGACGCCGAGGTTCTCGACGATCGCTTCGATTGTTATATCGACATCCGCCAGGTCTTCGATGCTCGTCGTTCCTTTGAGACGCCCGAGCGTCGCATCGCGATCCGCCGCGCTGACAGCCGCTTTGTCGACAAGGCGCGCGAGCGATTGCTCGATGCTCTTCATTCCGCGCGCGACAAGTTCGTCACTCACCTCAACGAGTGTTACCTCGTAACCGCTTGCGGCTGCGACCTGTGCGATCCCCGATCCCATCAAGCCAGCACCAACGATGCCAGCACGTTTAATATTCATTACATACACCTCCCTTTGAGCGCGTCATTCGGGTCGCGATTCAACTACGCCGTATTTACGTCCTGTCGACGAGACCCAACTGCGAAGTTCCTGGCTTGCCTGCGAAAACTTTTGCGCATTGTCGCGAAGGATTGATCGCCTGAGTGCCGCGTCCGATTCAAGCAATGCCTTTCGCTGCACACGCAGCACATCGGCCAAATCGCGCCTGATGGCGTCTGCTGTTTCATCGGGCGCGTACGTCGACTCCAGCATTTGCGCAACCCGATCGAGTCGCTGAGTGACCTCATCCGTCTTGTTCGAATCTCTATCGGCACTAATCGATTGCTGCATCACTCGATTGGCTTCGTTGATGCTATCGAGAAAACTCCCGATCGAGGATGCACGGCGCGAGAGATGAGGAGAGCTGACTTGCCATGCGCGGAGAAAACTATAGCCGACAATTACAACCGAGATCGCGAGTACCGCGAGACCTATAGTGGAAATGCGTTCCTTCCCGGGCGCGATGTAAGGAATCAGAATCGCTGCAAGTGCGCCACATACCAGACCGCCAATGTGCGCTGAGTTATCGATGACAGGGACTGAGAAGCCAATCAGAAGATTGATTGCAATTACAGGAAGAACACCGCTGCCAAATCCTCGCCTGAATGCTGCCGGTAGCTCGTGTCTGTACTTGTAGCCGAAGACAGCGAGAACTCCAAAGAGACCAAATATCGCTCCCGATGCTCCAACGGATGGAATGCTTGGGTCCCGGCGAAGCAGCACGCTTCCGATGTAGCTACCCGCAACACCCGCAACTCCACAGAGAAGATATATGAGCACAAACCGGGCAGAGCCATATAGTCTTTCCACCTGAGGACCCACCATCCAAAGTGCATACGAGTTGGAAGCGATATGAATCAACCCGCCGTGAATGAAGATCGGCGTGATCAGTCGAAACCACTCTCCCTGCTGGCTGAGAAGCTCATTTGTCTTGGCTCCAAACGCTACCAGGGTTGCCGGGTCGACGCCCGAGACAAGATTGGTCAGAAAATTTCCGCCAGCGGCGGCGGTCATAATGAGATAGATGAGAGCATTCAGTATGAGAATGGCGTAAGTCAGCGGCGTGGCGCGAGAGAAATAAGCTCGCGCGAACGCCTGGGTTGACCTCGCCTGGTCGGTCTCGACGACGGCCTGAACCGAGCGCATGCCGCAATTCACGCATTCGGGAGAGTTAGACGGTGTAGGCCGCCCACATCTCGTGCATATGCGAAACGGCCGCGGATCCGGGCCAACATTTTCCAAAGACATAGTCCGCGATTCTATCCGATTTCGCTGTAGTGCTAAGTGCTGAGTGCTGAGTGCTGAGTGCTGAGTGCTGAGTGCTGAGTGTTGCAGTCTGAGTTCAAGCTTCAGCTTGCTGATCTGCGATATCCCATAGACAGCAAGCTGAAGCTTGAACTCCATACTCAGCACCCAGCACTCAGCACTCAGCACTTCTTCGGGCCTTTAAAGTTTGGTAGACTCAACGGCGATGGCTTTGTTCAAACCTGACGAAAAGCGCGTCGAAGGGTCAAGTGCTGCAGCTGTTGCCGAAAACGCTCCTCAGGTCAGCCAGACCAAGGCGAGGCCGCGTGCCTTCTCGATTGGCGGACTGATCGATTCGTTTCTTGCACTTCTGAGCGCGGTGCCATTTGGCATCTTCCTGCTGGTCCTCCTGATATCAGCCTGCATGATAGGAATGCTGATTCAGCAGGTCGAGCTCCAGACCTTTCCGAAATACTTTGCAGAGCTGACACCTTCGGAAAAACTGATCTATGGCAGATTGGGATTTTTTGATATTTATCACGTCTGGTATTTCAATCTGCTGCTTCTGCTCCTGAGTCTGAACATCATTCTCGCGTCGATCGACCACTTTCCCAAAGCATGGAGCTTCGTCCGAAAGAAGAAGCTTACTGCGTCGCCGACCTTCGCGATGACACAACGGTTCAGGGAACAGGTTTTGATGCTCGGCTTCGATCGCGCTGAACTTTCGAAACGGGCGCAGGAAGCTGCGAAGGCGCTCAAGTTCAAGATTCGCACGACCGACGAGACTGACCGCACAACCATCTTCGCTGAGCGTGGGGCGTGGAATCGGCTCGGTGCTTACGCAGTACACGTTGGACTGCTGACGATCTTTGCTGGCGGATTCCTCACAAGTCGAGGGCACACTGGTGGAGTCTGGATGGAGCCGGGCGAGACGAATGATCGGATGACGAAACAGGTCTTCAATTTCGAAGGCGCTTCAACTCAGTTCGCCATCGGGAATCAAGACCTCGAGCTTCCCTTCTCTCTCGAGTGCCTCGATATTCAGCAGAAACTGATCAATAAGGATGGTGGAATCGAAACCCCAAACACTCTTGATTGGCTGACTCGAGTGCGGATCAGGGACAATGAGAACGGACAGCAGGAGGAAGCTCTTGTTCACATGAACAAGCCGTTTGACTACCGGGGCTATCGATTCTTTCAGGCGTCAGTTACGGAATTCGGAAGCGCACGCAGCGTCCGGCTCCGCGCAATTCCAGCCGCGGGTGGAACGGCAGAAGAAATCACAATTCCTCGCGGGGGCGAAGCGCGTCTGAGTGACGGCACTCGCGTTGTCTACAGGGAATTCAATCCTGATTTCAGAGTGGGTCCGGACCGCACTATTGATTCCGGTCCCGGCGTTACGTCTTACGCGAGGCCTGCGGCGCATCTCGATGTGATAAGACCAAACGGTGAGAGGGGCGATTCCTGGGCATTTACCGAAGCCGTTACAGAGACGTTGACGCAGCAAACGGCGAATGCGCCGTTTCTTCAGTCAATGCTTGCGGCCGGAGGCGGCTACAGGTTTGTTCTTCTCGACTTCGAAAAGGTAGCGAAGGCCCATATGCTCTCAGTCCAGTACGACCCGGGTGTCAAGGTCGTCTATGTCGGGTTCACGCTGCTTTGTATGACGCTTATCGGAGTATTCTTCTTCTCGCACCAGCGAATGTGGATTGTTGTTGAAGACGGCAGGGTATCGCTCGGGGGCGACTCGAACCGCAATCGGCTGGGGTTTGAAGAGCGTCTTAAGAGGATCGCCGCCCGGATACGCGATCCGCACAAGAGAGAAGAAGTTGATAACACTCTCCGCGACTAACTGTTAATTGCAATCATCGGAGGATAGAAATGGGCCAGGCAAGTAATTCAATCAATGTGCCGGTAGCGGGCTCTCCCGGATTCGGAATTGGGAATCTCAAAATCGTCAGATTCCTTCCCGCAATACTACCGCTTATCGGCGCAGGGCTGGTTGTCGCGGCGCGAAAGAAGCTCGGACCGGGCTCGATGCCGGATGACGGATCGCTGATTGTAATAGCGGTGCTCTGTTATATCGGAGCGGCAGCGGCGCTTCTCACGAACTTCTGGGCTCCGATCCGCATGCTGGAAAGATTTGGGCTGATCGTCGGCTCTCTCGGCGTGTTCTTCAATCTTTCAGGCTGGCTGGTACGGTGGGTAACTGCAGGCGAGCGCGAGAACTGGATTCGGATGACCAACCAGATTACGGGCGAATACCATTCCTGGTGGTTCTTCTCCTACGTTCCGTTTGCGAATCTCTACGATCTCTCGGTTGCATTCGCCTTCGGAGCCGGCTTCGCGACGATGCTTGTGAGCAATCGGCCGAAAGCCCGTTTTGCGGGCGCGCTATCGATGCCTCTTATTGCGCTGGTCCTGCTCCTCGCGATCTTTATCGGCGATGAGTTCATGAATCTGCCTCCTGTGCTCGATAGCTACTGGCGCCCGATTCACGTCGGAGTGGCATCACTCAGTTATGGCGTCGCGCTGGTGAGCTTCGCGCTTGCGGTTCTCTACCTGGTGAAGGACGGCTTAAAGATAGAATCGATGGGGATTGCTGTGACTACGTTTCTTCTTGCAGGATTCGTGATTTTCAGCAACGCCTTCTCGTTCTTCACGGCGAGCTACAAGCTTACCCCGGTGATTCCTGCCGACAACGGCATATTGGCAGTGCGACCTTTGCACCTGGCACTTCCAGGCGTCGGCACGTTTGTAGCGATTTCAATGATCATGCTGTTTGCCGTAGCAGTGTGCTTCATAGTCTACAGTGTGAAGAAGAACGAACAGGCAAAGCGCATTGGTCACCTCGTCCTGCGTGCTTCGCTGATACCGCAGGCGATCGGCATTGCAATGCTCTTCTATCGAATGAGGACGATGCGAGACCTCGGAACACTGGTAGAGGACACCCAATTACCAGCGCTTGGCAGATGGCTGGCCGGCGCGAATGCGGATCAGATGCCGGCGGCTCAACTTGTCGAGGGAGCGCGCAACTGGCTTGGGCAAAATGGCCCGCTTATGGTGTTTGACTCGCGCTCGAATCCGGTCGAGATCGCATCACTGATCACGGCCTTTGTCGCAACGCTCTTTGTAGTCTTCTTCAGCATTCAGACCGAACGGATTCGGGAAAGTCTTCCAGCAAGGGAGAGGCTCGACAGTTTGATCTACAAGACAGTTGGCGTAGCCTTTGCTGGACTTGCAGTCCTCCTCGTGACGGGAGCGGTCTGGGCGAACGAGTCGTGGGGACGTTACTGGGGATGGGATGCAAAGGAGACGGGAGCGCTGGTGGCATGGCTCGCATACGCTGGGTATCTCCATACGCGAATTGCGCATGGATGGTCCGGCAGAAAGAGCGCCTATTTTGCTCTCGTCGGATTTCTACTTGTGATCTTTACCTATCTCGGAGTGAGTTTCCTTCTGCCGGGACTGCATTCATACGCAGGCGGGCTTGAATAGCGAATGCCAGACCTTGAACTTGAGTACACCCTTTTCTGTGAGGATGTGCGCTTTGAGGCCTCTAATCACCTGAGCCTGATGGGCGTGACTCATCAGGTAGTTGTTCCTCGCCTGCCAATCACGGTTATCAAGTTCGCAGTGATAACTCACTGGCGAGGTGAGGGGCAGTATTTGAGTGAAGTTCGTATCCTGACGCCCGATCGAATGCAGACAGTAGCGGTGTCTCAGCCGGGAAGCTTTGTAGTTCCGGCTGACGGCTACTCAGACAATGTCACTGTCTTCGTGAACCTCAATATCTTCCAGTCCGGCAATCATGTCGTTCAGGTACTGGTAAATTCAAATGTGTTCGCGGAGCGTTTGCTGCCTGTAATGCTCATGGAAAACCAGCCGGTTCCCGAGAGCGAACACGTCAACTAGGCATGTCGTACCGCCTTCAGGCGGAATCGTGACAAGCAAAGATTCCGCCTGAAGGCGGTACAACGTGCCATCATCCAAAGTCACCCATGAGCGAAAACAAGAATCTCGATCAGCTCTCGATCAATACCATACGCACACTTGCGATGGATGCAGTTCAAAAGGCGAACTCGGGCCATCCTGGAATGCCGATGGGTATGGCCGCGGCGGCTTACGTGCTGTGGACGCGGCATCTGAGGCATAACCCAAAGAACCCGAAGTGGCCAAACCGCGATCGCTTTGTGCTCTCTGCCGGCCACGGCTCGATGCTCCTCTACAGTCTTCTTTATCTGACGGGTTACGACGATTATCCGCTCGAGCAGTTGAAGCAGTTTCGTCAATGGGGAAGCCTGACGCCCGGACATCCGGAATCTGAGCTTACTCCCGCTATCGAAACCACAACAGGACCCCTCGGACAGGGTTTCGCCAACGGCGTCGGCATGGCGATTGGCGCTGAGTATCTTGTGGCCAATTTCAATCGCCCGGATCACGAGATATTCGACTATTACATCTATTCCATCTGCTCTGATGGCGATCTCATGGAAGGCGTAGCTTCGGAGGCTGCGTCGATGGCAGGACACCTGAAGCTTGGCCGGCTGATCTATCTTTACGATGACAATCAGATTTCGATCGATGGCAGCACATCGTTTGCCTTTACAGAAGACCCCGGGGCACGCTTCGAGGCCTACAACTGGCATGTCCAGGAAATTGAAGCGAATGATCTCGATGCAGTCGACAGGGCAATCAGGGCGGCAAAGGCTGACCCGCGACCATCGTTGATCCGAACAAAGTCGATCATCGGCTTTGGCAGTCCCAATAAAGCCGGCACGGCCAAAGCGCATGGCGAGCCCCTCGGCGTCGAGGAGGTGAAGCTGTCAAAGGAGAATCTGGGCTGGGAGTTCGATGAACCGTTCACGGTCCCCGAGGAAGCGCTCACGAACTTTCGACACGCGATAGAACGAGGACGTTCGCTTGAAGCGGGATGGGTGGAACGTGTTGCAGCATACTCGAAAGCACACCCTGATCTCGGCGCGCAATGGAGCGATTGGTCGAAGGGAAAGCTGCCCATCGGCTGGAACGAAGCGATGCCGCAATTCCCTCCCGATAAGCCGATGGCGACGCGCGAAGCTTCCGGAAAGACTTTGAATGCTTTCGCAAAGACGCTTCCAATGCTGCTCGGTGGATCGGCAGACCTGCGACCTTCCAACAATACCTTTCTCGAAGGGATGGGCGAATTCCAGCCGGACAATCGTGCCGGGCGCAACTTCCACTTTGGTGTACGCGAGCACGGAATGGGTTCGGTGATGAACGGAATCGCGCTGACGCGTCCGCTCATTCCCTTTGGCGGCACGTTCATGATCTTCTATGACTACATGAGACCGCCAGTGCGCCTTGCCGCGATGATGGGTTTGCAGGTGATCTATGTCTACACGCACGACAGCATCGGACTTGGCGAAGATGGACCGACGCATCAACCAGTCGAGCAGTTGGCGGGGCTGCGCTCCGTTCCTAATCTGACTTTGATACGACCGGCGGATGCGAACGAAACTGCGGTTGCGTGGCGCGTCGCTCTCGAGAACCGGCACGGGCCGACCGCGCTTGCCCTCACGCGCCAAAAACTCCCGGTGTTTGATCGGACGAAATACGCTTCAGCCGAAGGCCTTGCGCGTGGGGCATATGTGATGAGCGACCCGACAGGCGGCAAAGTGGATGTCATCCTCATCGCGACCGGGTCCGAAGTGTCAGTAGCTATCGACGCTCAGGATATTCTGGCAAGGGATGGCATCGGAGTCAGAGTTGTCAGCATGCCAAGCTGGGAGCTTTTCGAGAAGCAATCGAAAGACTATCAGGAGTCGATACTTCCTCGCGCAGTTACAGCACGTCTCTCCATCGAGGCGGGTGTCGCGCTTGGATGGACAAAATATGTCGGATTGCAGGGCACGACGATCTCGATCGAGCGCTTTGGAGCCTCAGCGCCTTACCAGACGATCATGGAGCACCTTGGATTCACGGCAACCAATGTCGTGGATAAGGTGCACGCAATGTTTAAATCGTTTGGAGTACTGCTTGGTACCGCTTCAGGCGTGCATCGTGCGAGCGGAAGAAAAGCGGTGCCAAGATTCCGCCTCAAAGGCGCGTACTGCCTAGGGCAGTACAATGAATACACTCCAGCGCTTTCCCTCCGAACGAACGCGGTCACAACAAACCCTGCATTGATGGCGCGCGTAAATGCGTTGCGAGTCACCTCGCGCCATAGCCGCGCCATGTGTGGCTGGTCGCGCAACAAACGGTTGATATCGAGAGGAATCTCGATTGCCACACTTGTGGCATTGTCATCCGAAACGATCTCCTTCGGACACTCCGATTCCTCACACCTCACGATCGTCTGACAATCTTCCGGCAATCTATCGCGATCCTCACGTTCCGTCTTGAGATTCCAGGTCACCCACAGGCGATCGGTTGCAATGCTGTGAAGAAAGCTCGAGGTCTCTTCGCCATAGAAGTTGACAAGATATCTGTCCGAAATGACGCCGAGCTTCGCGATATTGAAGTAAGCGTTCACGCTCTGCAGCGGATCAAATGTCCAGGTGATTCGATCGATCCCACTCGCGAGCGCGCGATCCCGCTGAGCGAGCTTTAGTTCATAACCTATATTGTGATTGCGAAATGACGGTCTGACCGCGGCCATATGAGAGTGGATCGTGACCCTGCCATGCTCAAAACCAGGGAATCCATAGACAAAACCGGCCAGTTCGCTCCCATCGAATGCTCCTACCAGAACACCGCCGGCCTCCCTCGCGGCAACCAACTGCGAAAACGGAACGATGTCGCGGTCTTCAAACCCCCAGACGTCCTTCTGAAGGTCTTCCGCAAGACGCATCTCAGCGATGCTCGTAATGTCCCGGATGATAAGGTTGTGCGATGCCAACTTTATACCCTTGGCTTCAGCCCCTCGATGATGTCGCGATCTCGTGAACCGGTGTGACAGACGATGCAGGATTGCTGACCGCGCTCGTCAAAATCCGAAACGAGCGCATAGGTAAGTCCGCGGTCAGACCACGTGATCACATTCAGTCCAGCAATCGAATGGTAATGAAAGTTCAGACCCTTGAATGGAATCTGTTCGCCTCCCGATGGCATGGCAGATTCGTTCGAAGTGACGACCAGCGTGATCGGACGCTGGCGCATTCGATATGCGACACACGCGGCATAGTCATTCTGAAGCGCGACGAGGCGAGCTCCTTCAAGCTCGTATAATCGCTCCTGACCTGACGATTCCTGGTAGTTCGGTAGCTTGAAACTGAAGCTCACCTTCCCCGCGAACCACTCAGAGATTTCCTGCGGGGAATCAGAAGTAATCTCGAGCGGGAGCTGCCCTCGAAGCCGCCTCTCATGTCGAATCAACTGCAAGCCGCGCAAAATCTGACGGCTCGGAGCGAAGCGTCGGCCGGTTGCGGTTGAAAGCGAGGTAAATGAACGACGCGAGGGCCGCTAACACCAGGCCAACCGCAATCCAACGTTTGCCAAACCTTGGCAGACCGGAAGCGGCAAAGGGTCCGTCGATCGTTCCTGCGATCTTTCGTGCAATCCTTCTCCTCAGCCGGTTAGACGCGGTCGGGGAGCGACGGCTATTGGACGACCGAGTCTCCTCGGCAAGAATGCCGGCTAGTCTTGCGCGCAATTCCGAAGGCGTTTCGTCGAGAGGCCGAGCTTGCCGGACGCTCAACAGAAAACTCTCTTCGTTCTCGAAGAACGCGCGGCAGGCGTGACACGAAGAGAGATGTGCTTCCACATCTTCACGCTCGCGGTCATCGAGCTCACCGTCAAGAAAAAACGCCATCTGCGCTCGAAAATTGTCACACCCGTTGACTGGCATAAACTACGAAACAGTGCGTAATCTTGATTCCTTAAGCAGCGTACGAAGATTCTCCCGGGCGCGACCGAGCCTCGACATCACGGTTCCGGTCGGACAGTCGAGAATATTGGCTATCTGCTGATAGGTGAAACCTTCAAACTCACGCAACACGATTACCTCGCGGTGAGGCCCGGGCAGGCGTTTGATAGCCGCACGCACCTCCTCGCGCTCTGCTTTCCTTACCAGGAGAACGTACGGATCGTCTGAATTCGCAACAGAGCGAGTCGCGATCCTGAAGTCATCGTCACCATCCAAATCGACAAACGCCGGCCCGTTCCGTCTATGGCGAAGCTCATTCAGCCAGACGTTCCGCAGTATGGCAAACATCCAGCCTTTGAGATTGCTATCGGGAACCAGGTGCCCGAACGCTCTCACGGCCCGAAGGTAGGTCTCCTGGACGAGGTCTTCGGCCTCAGTCCGGCGGTGCGTCAACGCCATGGCATAACCGTAGAGCGCGTCGAGATACCCCAGCGCCTCATCACTAAACTCACCTACATCACCTCGGTTTGCCATCTTCGAAAGAATAACACGCGACCATAGGCAACTATTCCGAAGAAGGGGTCGGTGGTCAGTGGTCAGTGGTCAGTGTGAGTTCAGAGCTTCAGCTTGCTCTCAAAGATCGAGCTGCTAACGACAGACAAGTCTAAAGCTTCGAACTTCCATGACACTGACCACTGACCACTGACCCCTGACCCCCGACCCCCTCCCCTGCTATACTATCGCTCCGTGACTTCACCCACGCGTTCGACATTAAAGCTTGTAGCCATTGGCGGCGGCACCGGTCTTGGGACCCTGCTGCGCGGCGTCAAGCCGTACCTTTCCACATCTTCGATACCCGGGTTGGAACTGACGGCAATCGTCACGGTCACTGATGATGGCCGCAGCTCGGGGAGACTCCGCGGCGAGTTCAGTGTACTGCCACCCGGTGACATTCGAAATTGCCTTTCTGCGCTTGCCGACGACGATTTGATCGTTTCGCATCTCTTCCGGCACCGGTTCCCCGGCGGAGGCGAGATCGGCGGGCATTCGCTTGGAAACCTGATTATTCTCGCACTTGGCCAGATGAAGGGTGATTTCCTTGGCGGAATTGAGGAAGCGCGAGCACTCCTCGGCATTGAAGCACGCGTTCTGCCTTCAACGCTCGATCAGGTTAACCTCGTCGCGAGGATGCAGGATCGTCTGGTGCGCGGCCAGGTTGCCATAAAATCGCAATTCGAGAGGATTGAGCAGCTTTCACTTTCGCCGGAAGACGCGCGCGCTTTGCCACAGGCAGTCGAAGCCATAGAAGATGCAGACCTGATAACACTGGGACCCGGCTCGCTCTTCACGAGCGTCATTGCAAACCTCCTTGTTCCGGGTATTCGCGACGCATTGACGCGATCCTGGGCGCGGAAGATATACATCTGCAACGTCATGACTGAGGCCGATGAGACTGACGGATTCAAGGCAATCGACCATATGAAAGAGATAGGTCGTTATGCCCCGGGGATTAAGATCGACTTTGGTCTTTTCAATTCGTCGCCAATCTCGACCGAGATGAGAGAGCGTTATGCTCAAGAGAAGGCGGTGGTCCTTGATCCTCCTCGAGAAAGTGATTTCGGGGAGACTGAGGCGCGCATGGTCGCGCTCCCGCTGGCATCCGAGGAGCGCGTTGTGCGTCACGATCCGTGGCGTTTGAGCAAGGCGATTCTCGACCTCTATAATGACGACGTCTCATGAAACATCCTCTAACTGTACTTATTCTCGCAGCCGGCCTTGGGACGCGCATGAAAAGCACCAGGGCCAAAGTATTGCACCAGCTTGGCGGCCGTCCTCTGATAGCGCACGTTCTTAGAACGGTCGCACGCCTTGACCCTGATCGAATTGTCGTCGTCCTGGGCCATCAGGCTGACGAGGTAAAGTCCGCGTCAATTGACGCGTTAGCGGGATTGCCGGGGCAAGAGCGGCTCGAATTTGTGCTTCAGTCAGAGCAGCGAGGGACCGGGCACGCAGTTCTTTGCGCGCAGGAAGCACTCAGCAGGTCAGACGGAGACGTTCTGGTTGTTTATGGCGATGTGCCTCGCGTTCGGACAGAGACTCTTCGCGCATTGGTCGAAATGCACTCTCAGCAGGAAAATGCAGCTACTCTGATAACTGCAATTGTGAACGACCCCTACGGATACGGGCGCATTATTCGAACCGCAGGCAACGACGCGGGTAAGCTCGAGCGCATCGTTGAAGAGAAAGATGCAAATCCGGACGAGCGGAAAATAAGAGAGGTCAATCCGGGTTTCTATTGCTTTGACGCTCGATCGCTGCTGGAGGCGCTCAAGCATCTGAATACCGACAATGCTCAAGGTGAGTATTACCTCACCGACGTACCGGCGCTGGCAATCAAGAACGGCGCGAGAGTCGGAACGCTTACCCTCTCCACAGTTGAGGAGCTCATGGGCATAAACACGAGAGCGGAACTCGCCGAGACGTGGAAGCGAATGAGACAGGAGATTCTTGAGCGGCTTATGAGTTCAGGTGTAACAATCGTTGATCCCGCTTCAACCTACATTGACGACTCTGTCGAGATCGGTCAGGACACGATCATTCATCCTCAGGTGATCATCGAAGGCAATTCGCGAATTGGCAGCAATTGTGAGATCTTTTCGTGGACACGCCTCCGCAATGTCGACATTGGCACCGGTTGCCGCGTTCTCAATTCATGTCTGATCGTTGACAGCAAGCTTACGGAGAAGAACTCGGTCGGGCCTTTTGCACACTTAAGGATGAATGCCGAGCTGCTTCCTGAAGCCGTGGTCGGCAATTTTGTCGAGGTAAAGAAATCCCGCCTGGGAAGAAAAACCAAATCAATGCACCTGACATACCTGGGTGATGCGACGCTTGGCGATCGCGTAAATATCGGCGCAGGTACTGTCACTTGCAATTACGATGGAAAGCAGAAGAACGAGACTCATATTGAAGACGATGTCAAAATCGGATCAGACACCATGCTTGTCGCCCCGGTGCGCGTCGGTCGCGGTTCAGTCTCAGCTGCAGGATCGGTAATCATCGAGGATGTGCCACCGGATACGCTTGTCGCCGGTGTGCCCGCAAAAGCCAAGAAAAAAGTCTCGCGTTAGAAAGTTCCCTTCCGGAGTAAATCGATGTGCGGAATAGTCGGATACGTCGGCGGGCAGGAAGCCGTGCCCGTGATCATTGAAGGCCTGCGCCGTCTTGAATACCGCGGATATGACTCAGCCGGAATCGCGGTTGTCGATGAATCCGGCGAGCTCAATCTTCGAAGAGCCAGCGGCAAACTGCGTAATCTTGAAGAGGTATTGAAGGAGTCCCCAATTGCGGGAGACTATGGCGTTGGACACACGCGTTGGGCGACGCACGGTCGTCCGACCGAAGAGAATGCCCATCCGCATCGCGATTGCAGAGGCCGGATTGTAGTCGTCCACAACGGCATTATCGAAAACTATTTGATGCTCAAGCGCGAGCTTCAGGCAAAAGGCCACCATTTTGTAACCGAGACAGATACGGAAGTGATTGCGCATCTGATTGAGGCAGAAATGCACGGCGGTTCAGGCGGCGGATTTCCGGACGCCGTCCGAAGGGCGCTTGGCCACGTACGCGGAATCTATGCTCTGGCAGCGCTTTCTGCTGATGATCCGCACAGAATTGTGGCTGCGCGGCTTGGACCTCCAATCGTCATCGGACTCGCTGATCGTGAATTCTTTGTGGCTTCGGATATTCCCGCGATTCTTCCGCACACTCGTGACATGGTTTTCCTCGATGATGGCGACGTTGCGGTCATCGATCGTGCCGGCGTCCGAATATTCAACCGCGACGGAGTCGAGTCCGCGCCAAAGGTCCAGCACATAACGTGGGACCCGGTGCTTGCTGAGAAGGGCGGATACAGACACTTCATGCTCAAGGAAGTGTTCGAACAGCCGCGCGCCGTTCGCGATACAGCACAGGGAAGGATCTCAGTTGACACTGGACACGTATTCCTGGAGGAGGTAGCGGCGGCGATCGGAAATGTTCGAGAGGTCACAGACATTAAGATTTCTGCATGCGGTACAGCGTGGCACGCTGCTCTGGTGGCCAAACATCTGATAGAGGAGATGAGCAGGATTCCAGTAGAGGTCGACTACGCATCAGAGTTTCGCTATCGCAATCCTATACTTACTCCCAGCACACTGATGGTTGTGATTTCGCAATCGGGAGAGACCGCCGACACGCTCGCCGCGCTCCGCGAAGCGAAGAATAAAGGATGCCGAACTGTCGCCATCTGCAATGTTCCCGGCGCGATGATGACGCGAGAGGCAGACGGCACACTCTACACTCACGCTGGTCCGGAGATCGGTGTCGCGTCGACAAAGGCATTTACGTCGCAGCTCGTGGCGGCTTATCTGCTGGCGCTCTTTCTTGGACAGGAACGAGGAACGCTCAAGGATGACGAACTGCGGCACCACGCACAAATGCTTTCGGAGCTTCCTGTCAGGCTCGAATCTCTGCTCGAGGGAGGAGTAGCCTACGATGAACTGGCAAAAGAGTTCTTCCGAGCCTCCGATTTTCTCTATCTCGGCCGGGGTATCAATTTTCCAATCGCTCTCGAAGGCGCTCTGAAGCTCAAAGAGATTTCCTACATTCACGCAGAAGGATACGCTGCCGGGGAGATGAAACACGGGCCGAATGCGCTTATTGATGAAAGCCTGCCTGTAGTGATTATCAACACGCTGGATCCTGATTCGCCATCATCGCGTCTGCGATATGAAAAGACGCTTTCGAATATTCAGGAGGTCAAGGCGCGCGATGGGCGTGTGATTGCCATCGTAACCGAAGGTGATCAGGAGACGCGCGGTATGGCAGACCACGTGATCGAGATTCCACATTCAAGCGAGCTTCTCTCACCTGTCCTCGCGGTTGTCCCGCTTCAACTGCTTGCCTATCACATCGCAGTCAGAAGAGGATGCGACGTCGATCAGCCAAGGAATCTCGCTAAGTCCGTGACGGTGGAATAATGTACGTTGTACCGCCTTTTAGGCGGAATCGCGGAAGCCAAAGTCGTGGAATCCAGGATTCCGCCTGAAGGCGGTACAACGACCTTCCCGGACTTCACGGCAGAAACTACTTCCTGGCAAGTACTACAGGAGATTGCTCAGCCGCCAGAATACGTTGAAAAAAGCTGCGTACCTCAGAATACTGCTCGACCGGAATCGTCGCTGCCTTGAGGATCAGTGAGCGCTTGAAGATAAGGTGGCCGTCCTTGACTTCATACTTTACCGCGTAATTGCCAAACGAATGATTGAGCTCCGTGCCCTCCGGAATCTCATCAGTTTCGAATCCTGAAGGTAGTTTGATTTTCACAATTTCGCTGTACGCTTCTGCAGTGAGCACGACCGGTTGTGTGCGCTTTGCCGCAGTGAGAAAGACGGTCGAGCGGCGCGAGACGATTGCCGGTTTGAACATCAGCAGATTGCCACGCATCGATTTCGCGTAGCTGGGTGTCGTGAATTCGACGTCGAGCACGAATTGTCCAGTATGCCAACTGTCCACCGGCTCAGCTTTTAGAACTTGTGCCGCGGGTACAGTCTGCGTGACCCAGACTTCAATAATCTTGTTGTACTGCGAACGCGCGGTCCGCTTTAATGTGCGACGCTCGTCAACAGCCGCCTGACCGTATGAACGTTCACGAATTGTAGCCGTCAGCGAGCCGTTTTCTGCGAGTACAGCGTCGACGGTTCGCTCCAACCGGTTTGCTTCAGGTGGGGTGACAGGCATCCTCACCAGGTCGCCCGCTTCACCTGCCGATATCAGTGCAAAGCTGCCTTGTTCGTGGTCCGGTAAGTCACCGAGCGGCGTATCGTCATCGGTCGGGTCAAAGATCAGCAGTCGACCGAGAGTCGGATGTTTGATGACCGTCGCCGCCTCAGTCGCATCAGCGACTTTGACGGCGATAATGCAGTGATTGAATTGCTGGGGCGAAGGCCATTCCGGCCGTACACGGTTTGGGTCACCGGAGTAGATGACTACCGGGTATGCTTCGATGCCCAGAGACTTCAGCATTGCTCGCATCAGGTTCGCTTTGTCTTTGCAGTCACCGTAATTCTTGCTGAAGACGTCAGCCGCCGAGTGCGGGCGGTATCCACCTCCGCGGCCAACATCGATTTGAATCGAAATGTAGTTGACGCTTTGTGCGTAGCGGCCAATAGCCTGAATGCGCTCGAGCTCGTTTTTTGAACCTGCCGTCAGCTCGCGTGCTTTTGCTGCCATCGCTTCGTTGAAGTTCGCTTGAGGGTCGCTCAGTTCGCTTGTGTAACGGGAAACGTCCTTCCAGGTATTAAAGCTCCTGAGGATTGTCCCTTTCCCCTGTGGCGGGTATATGTTGACGGCAATGTAGGTGCCAGGCAGCCTGGGACTTGCCGGCTCGATCTCGATTGGCTTCAGATCTCTTAGTTCCCACGAGTAACTTCCCCCGTTCACTGCGGGTTCGATCTTATCGTGGTTGAACGCGATGCCTTCGGCGCGCCAGCCTGGCGGCATTGAAACGGTCAGTCGCGACATCACGACCGGATTCATGGTCTGGAAATACCACAGAAACTGTGAAAAGACTCCGCGCTCATCAGTAACAATCTCGTAGCCAAAAACACAACCGGCTTCAGCATCGTCCGCGGCAGAGATCACGCGTTCGCGGACATCGTTATACACGTCGTTGTCAGCTACCGCGCTATCAACAGTCTCTTTCTTGCCATAGCTTCTGATCTCCCCTGTCGGGCGAATCAGCCAGGCGCGCATGTCTTTCACCCGGCTCAGACCCGGTGTAGTACGCTTCGCTTGCTCTGGCGTAGCCGCGGCCTTCGCGCGAGAGTATCCTCACTGCCCACCAGGTCGTCGTCGCTATCCTGCCGTCCTCTTCGACTGTCTTGCGTGATTCGTCGTGCAGCACGACAGCGTGAACTTCCTTGGCATGAGGTCGGCACATTGAGTGAAGCTGCTTGCTTTAGCCAGGGCGGTGGGTCATCGGCAAACGCAACTGCGCTCATCACGAAAAGCACGCAGGTACAAGCCATCAACCTATTGAACATCTGTCTGCTCCTGTTTTCACTGGTCGAATCACTGTTTTGTCGCGGAAGCTGACGCGTTCTGCTTCAACGTGATGGCATGTTGGTCCGATAGGTGGATGACATCGAACGCCTTCTTCAGCAACGGGTAGTTCTTTTTCTCGATCACAAGCAGAGTGAACCGGAGTGTACGCGAATAGACGAGCGTTTTCTGATCTTTTGTGAGCACTGATCTTGACGTCATAATTGCCGGCATCACCAAAATTGAGCGGGCTCGGTGCGTCGGCATTGTCCAGGACGAAGCCTTCGGGTAGCGTGATCTCGACGTCGTCCTGCTGCGGTGGACTGAAAATGGAAATAAATATCGTGAAGTCGCGAATTGGATGGAAACATCGCTCCCAGTCCTTTCTGAAAGAACGCCGGGCTGCAGAAAGAGCCGCTTGCCTGTACGTTCGGCGTATCCGGGAACCCGCACCTTGTACGAATAGACAAAAGGTTTGACAGGATCAGTAGCGCTTTGGATCTTAATCTCGGAAACTTCGGCGCCGATTCGCCCTTTGACCGAATCGCTCAGTCTCTTTTCGCGCGTTTCAGGAGTCTCGTCGTCGTACTCCTCTTTCATATCGACGGCGAAATGGCCAGTGAATTCGACCTGAACCTGGCCCTCGAGCGTCCCGTCTTCCGAGAGCCGCAACTTTGCTGAGCGCTTCGTCACCGACTTCTCCGGTGGCGCAAGAAGTGTATCGACAAACTGAGGCTCTTTCGAATCTGTCACCAGAGCTTTCATCCCCTCTTCCTGCCACCGCAACATACCAAAGGGGACATAAGCGCTGCCTGGATCGAAGAACCGCCACCCATCACCCAACTTCACTGCAATGTTGTAGCCACGGAGGAAATAGGAATCCAGAAAGTTCATGTCGAAGAACTTTCGACTGCGGTCCCCGATGAGAGCATAACGGGCGTCGAATCCGCTGGCTGCAGCCATGGCGGCAAAAAGGAAATTGATGTCGGAGCCGTTGCCATAGCCTCGCTTAAGTGTCTCAGCCGGCGAACGGTTTTCCTTTAGCTTCGCGAGCTGTTCAGCTGTCAGACCCGAAGCATCGTCGGCTACGTTCTTGATCTTTGTACGGGAATAGTTGAAAAGACGTTCGAGCTTTTGCTCTGGTTGAGTGGCATCACCTATGGCCTCGTTAGCAACGCGACGAACCTCGTCGGTGAGCTTCATCTCTCCTTTGCGAAGTTCATACACGCGCTTGCCCTCGTCCTTCCAAAACTCCACTGGCGCTTTCCTCGCGTCCGGTGAGTAAAAGACCAACATCCAGGCTTTCACCTGGTCCTCCGGTGGCATGTGGGCCTCTTCACGAAATGCGGGCACGTTCGTCAATTCCATGCGGAAATAGCCATCCCTGTCCTTCACGAATTGTTGTGCGCTGGCCTGGAATGCGATCGTCCTCATCGGGCTGCTGACATACGGGTTTGGCTTCAGGTAGTAGCGAACTACGTGCGTCGGAATTTCGCGCTGCAACTCCATCTTGACGTAGTTGGTTATATAGCCATAGACCTCCCGCCAGCGGTACTCAATGATGGCGCCCGGCTCAATACCCGGAATTGCGAAAGACTTCGCTTTCAGCTTGAAGCTGCCTGCTTTGACAAGCTCGCGGTCGAAAATGGCATCTTTCTTCAGTTCTATGATCGTACCGTCGGGTTTGATAGTGCGCGCGGCAACATCTTTAACGGATACGTCGGAGAGGTACGGGATGTCGATCTTGGAATGTGCTTCTTTGCCCCGCTCGGTGAAGATTTTGATGCGGACGAAATGTGTGAAGTCCGTGCCCGCATCCGATGCTGTATTGATGTAGACCTCCCAGAGCAATGCCTCGGCGTCAGCATCTTTTTCGACAGCAGCCGCCTTTAACGTAAGGTGCGCGGGATCAACCGGTTTCCATTGCATCGATTGAGCCGGAACGTGGGCCACGAGGACGCACAGGGCGCAGAATGCCCATGCGGCGAGTGAGGAAGTGGATTTCATGTTTTGGCCTTTCCAAAAGCAAGAATTCTCTCCATCGTCGAGGATAGAGCACTGTCGACTCAAAACTGTCAGTACGCCGTGCTGGCTTCGAGAAAACTGCTGAGTAACCAGTAAGGAAACTGATTCTAAGGCAAGATGACTTTCGTTTCCACTCGAATAAGGTATGTTGTACCGCCTTTTAGGCGGAATCGTTAAAGCTAAAGTCCTCGAAATCCAAGATTCCGCCTAAACGCGTTGCGGTACGACGTACCTGCCGTATTGTCATCTTGCCGTACCAAGGATCCATCCGGGCTAAGTTACGCATCAATTCTCTTGACGTAGGTCAAGGGTTGGGATGAGGATTCCGCCTGAAGGCGGTACAACGTGCCTACCAGGCGTCTGCCTGCTTGTAGGCTTCAAACATCTTGAGAACGCCGGGCATTCCAGGAATCGAGGTTCCATGTTCCATTCCGATGATGCCCCGGTAGCCAGCATCGTAGATAGCTTTGAAGACATTCCTGTAGTTGACTTCGCCTGTACCAGGCTCCTTTCGGCCAGGAACGTCTCCGGTCTGAACGTAGCCCACAAGGCTAACGTAAGCGCGGAAGTTATTAATCAGATTACCTTCGGTGATCTGGAGATGATAAAGGTCAAACAGCATTCGAACGTTCTTGCTGTTAACCTCAGCGATGATCTCTGCAAGCTCATCGGAGTGAGTCATGAAAAAGCCTGGATGGTCAATGTGATTGAGAGGCTCGACAACCAGCGCCAGATCTGTCGCCGATAACATATCTGCAGCGCGTTTGAGCCCTTCAACAGCACTTCTTCTTTGCGTACTTCGTGAGACTCCGGGAAGTGCCGGCCCCGTGAGAGTGGTAACTGACTTGTTGCCAATCAACTTGTGATATTCGATCGTTTTCTTGATCTCCTCGAGGAAAGCATCGCGCTGCTTTGGATCAACAAGTCCAGCAGTCTTCCAGCCTCCCGGATTGGCCACAAAGATGCCCATCTCAATACCGAGACTGTCCATCTTCTTGCGAATCTCTGCGACTTCGTTGACCGGATGGTTCAGCAGACCGTTGTACTCAGTCGCATCGAAGCCGTGTTGGGCAATCAGTTCGAGACGTTGAGGAATCGTGAGCTCCCGGCTGACTATGGTCAGATGCGGCGCATAACGTAGATGATACTTCGACGGGCTTTTCGTCTGTGCGATCGAGTTCTCACCAGCGGCAAGGCCAAATGCAGAAACCCCCAGTCCTGAAGTCTTGAGAAACTCACGCCGCTTCATTCGAGGTGCTCCTTTCTGCGTGATCGCAGAACCACTCTGTTTTTACGTTATGACCGGCTGGCGCCGTTGGTGGGCTGCGCTGATACTCGCTCGACGTCTAAAACGCCATCTACACCCTTGAGCGCGCTTATCACGCGCTCGAGATGCTTGATATCAGCAATGTCCACGGTCAAATCAATTGTGCGAGCGCTGCCGTTTGGCGAAATGTCCGTGCGTGCATCTCTGATATTAGTGTTGATGTTCGCGATCGCATTCGTGAGAGCAGCGAGCATGCCCTGCCGGTCCTCGACTGTCGCTGACAACCTGACGGCGTATGGCATCGCAGTGGTATCGCTTCCGGCCCATTCAACGTCTATTACTCGTTCGCGATTCACCATCAGGTTTGCGACATTCCTGCATCGCTTGGCGTGCACTGCGACGCCCTTGCCAAGCGTAATATAACCGATTACATCTTCACCCCTGATCGGATTGCAGCAGTGTGCTCGATAGACAAGCACGTCGTCAACACCTTTGACCAGTACCCGGTCCTCTCCCAGGCGTAGCGCTCTTCGAACCGCCTGAGTCACCTGGTTCAATCTTGACGGCTTTGCCTGCTCTATCTGCTCGAGTTTCTCGTCAGACACCAGCCGCGCGAGAATCGTCCTCGGCGCGAGTTTGCCATAACCCACAGCCGCGTACATATCCTCGACCTTGGGATAGCCATTGTCGGAAAGGATTCGCGGCAACTGTTCATCTTCAAGAACACGTTTCGGGCGAAGGTTGTAGCGTGCCGCTTCTTTCTCAAAAAGCTTTTTACCTATTTCAATTGACTTGGCTCGCTGCTGCTCGGTGATAAAGTGCTTGATCTTATTGCGAGCTTTGCCCGTGACAACAAAGTTGAGCCAATCACGGCTGGGTTGATGACCAGCCGTTGTCAGAATCTCGACAACTTCACCATTGCGAAGCTGATACTTGAGTGGAACAATCCGGCTGTTGACCTTGGCTCCAGTACACTGGTTGCCCACCTCAGTGTGAATGGAGTAGGCAAAATCGACGGGAGTTGCACCGCGGGGAAGCTCGATCACTTTACCTTTCGGAGTGAAGGCATAAACTTCTGTCGGATACAGATCGAGCTTGAGATTATCGACAAATTCTCTTGCATCCGAGACATCCTGCTGCCATTCAACGAGCTTGCGGAGCCACTTGAATGTTTCATCTTCCGTTGTATCGGACCCTTTGCCCTCCTTGTATTTCCAGTGAGCTGCGATGCCTTCTTCGGCAACGTGATGCATGTCCGAGGTTCGAATCTGAACTTCAAATGGCTGGCCTTCGTCTCCAACCACCGAAGTATGCAGTGACTGGTAAAGGTTCTCTCGAGGAGTTGCAATGAAATCCTTGATGCGGCCGGGCACGGGATGCCAGTGCTTGTGAATTACGCCGAGAGCCCCGTAACAATCGCGTACATCGTTAGTGATAATCCGAAGCGCGGCCAGATCGTACACCTGGTTGAGTGGTATCTTCTGGCGCTTCATCTTCAGATACACACTGAAAAGCCGCTTGATTCGCGCCTCGATGCGGTGTATCGGTACGCCTTCTTCCTCCATATGCTGCGAGACGCGATCCCTGACCTTCTCGAGAAAGGCCTCGAGCTCCGGTCTGCGCCGCTCGACGGCCGCCTGCAAGTTCTGATAGTCCTCCGGCTCGAGATACTTGAATGCCAGGTCTTCCAGTTCGGCTCGCACTTTTCCCATTCCAAGGCGGTGTGCAATCGGCGCATATACATCGAGAGTCTCCTGCGCAATCCGGCGCCGCTTTTCCGGTTTGAGGAACTCGAGCGTTCGCATGTTGTGTAACCGGTCAGCTAGTTTGACGAGAACTACACGAATATCGTCAACCATCGCGAGAACCATTTTGCGAAGGTTCTCCGCCTGCGCCTCTTCACGGGACAACTTCCCAAGATTGCTGATCTTGGTGACGCCATCGACTAAATGCGCTACCTCCGGTCCGAAGTACTCGCTGAGCGTTTCGAGGGTTGCAAGAGTATCTTCGACTACGTCGTGGAGCAGACCCGTGCTCACGGTTACGACGTCAAGCTTCATTTCGGCGAGGATCGCGGCTACCGAGAGGGGGTGAATAAGATAAGGCTCACCCGAGGCTCGCTTCTGTTCTTTGTGTTCCTTCGCAGAAAAGATATAGGCGCGCCTAAGCAGGTCGAGGTCACCATCTGGATGGTGTCGCTCGACCGTTCGAACCACATCTTCGAACCGGATCATGGACATTGGAGGAGATTATAACAGTTTAGGTACGTTGTACCGCCCTGGGAGCGCCGCGAATCGCCGGTGCGCGGAAAGCCTGCGAGATATCAAATGTCGACGCTTCCGGCCTGAAGCCAGCGCTCCCAGGGTACAACGTACCAAAAAAAGCAGCCAGCGGAAATCCACTGGCTGCTTGTCGTTTCGTACTGATTACTCGAGACTATGTCTTGGCTGCTTCCTTGGCTTCCTTGGCAGCGGCAGCTTCAGCTTCTTTCCGTTTTGCGATTTCGGTTGCCTTCTTGCCAATCGCATCCGCCTCGTCGGCAAACTTCTTCCGCTCCGCCTCGTTCTTTGTCATTTTCTGCTTCTCGAGGTAGAAGAGGCGCTTGTAGAACAGGACATCAGATTTCTCGGGATCGACGGCAAGCGCCCTCTCAACAAACTCCATGCCCTTGCTGATGCAGGCTTCGACCATCTGTTTGTCCTTGCGCGCCGCCTCGTAGTCGAAGTTGCGGTAGTGAAACGGCTCGGCCTGCAGACGCTGCTTGTCAGCGTAACGCGTCGTCTGCTCGTACGCGCAATTCCAGTACTTGACCGCAATCGAGTGATAGATTCCCGCTTTGAGCGTGTTGTCGGCACACTCGCTCTCAGCTCGCTTGACCATCCACTCGCGCCACGCGTCGTCATTCTTCAGTATCTTCGTAAATAGCTGCGATGTACGCCATGGCGCTCTCTTCGAGGTCGCAGTTTCCCTTTCCGAGGTCCAGAGCTTTCTTGAAGATCTCAAGTGACTCATTCGCAGTCGCATCGCGTTGATCGCCCGTTTGTGCCTTGTAGTCCTTGACGAGCGTCGCACCGTAATAGAGCCATGCCACGGCCTCGTTAGGGACGTATTCAGTCGCAGATTTAAAATAGTCCTTTGCGCTCGCGTTATCGCCCTGGTTGTACTTGAGTACACCCTGGTTCATTTTGTCTTTGGCGATTACGCGTTTCGCAAAACCGCAACCGGAGGAGACCCCCGCAAGCGCCAGTGCGAGCGCCAGAACAAGCCATTTCATTTCAACTCGCTTAGGTCGCATAACTTTCAGGATCTCTCCTCGTTCAGGGTTCAAGAGCTTCAATCTGTAGACCGATCGGAGACCCGCCGGCGCCTTTTACTACGTCGATCACTTTGACGACCTCGCCATAGGGTAGTGACTTCGGTGCTTTGATGAAAACCGCTTTGCGGTCGCCAGGTCTTCCGTCAAGAGCCTTAAAGAGCTGTTTCCCAAGGTCCTCGGCATCAGCCGCGTCAGTCTGGTTCAGTTTGTATCCCGCGCCTGAAGATGGAATGGTAACAACCAGGCTCAGCGGATCCGGTGGCTGCTCGGGCTGATTCTCAGGCGGCTTCTGCGGTATCTGAGACTCAAAGCGATGAGGCTTCTTCGGACTGATTACCATAAAAATAATCAGCAGCACGAGCAGGACGTCAATCAGCGGCGTTACGTTGATATATGGAACGGCCTTATGGCCGTGTCCGGAACTCATTCCCATGAGATCATCTCCTCAGACTTCTATTCCTTTTCCTTTTTCTTGTCGGCGACGAGGCCGATCTGATCAAAACCGGCTTCTCGAATCGCGTCGATCACGTTGACGATTTCGCCGTAAGGAACGTTTATGCCACCCTTGATATATACAATCTGAGGGTCGCTCGGCTTGAGCCCTTTCATACGATTCGTGATCGTCTCGATCAACTTTTCCTTGTTCGGAACCCTGTCGCGACCAACATAGTAACGCCTGGTAATTCAATCGACACCACGACGGCCGTGTCCTTGTTGATTCCTGCATCTTCTGCCGGATTGTCTCCCTTAGGGAGCGTAACTGTAACACCGCTCTGCAGAAGTGGCGTGACCACCATAAAGATGATCAGCAGCACCAGCATAATATCTACCATCGGCGTTACGTTGATCTCCGATTGCAGATTATCGCCGCCGCCAGAATCCATGCCCATAACTCAATCTCCCCGCGACACCTCCCGGTGTTCGCTCTTACTTCGGAAATTCACATCACCAGCCAATGCCAAATCGCCTCGGGCCACGCCCGCCAAATACAGATGACGCCGACCGGTGAGAAAATCCGACTTGACCTGAAGTCCTTACTTCCGTCCGCGTTGCTTGAGGAAGTAATCAATCAGCTCGGCCGACGAGTTGTCCATCTCAACCACAAAGTTGTCTACCTTGCTGGTGAAGTAATTGAACAACCAGACTGCGGGCACTGCGACCAGCAGACCGAATGCCGTTGTAAAGAGCGCTTCAGCAATACCACCGGCAACTGCCGAAATACCAGCTGACTCTGCCGACTTCATTCCCTGGAAGGCATTGATAATGCCAAATACGGTTCCGAAGAGGCCCACAAATGGCGCCGTCGAACCGATCGTCGCGAGGCCTGAAAGCCCGCGCCTGAACTCAGCGACCTTGATCGCTTCGGCACGCTGGAGAGCGCGCTTCGAAGCGTCGATCTCTTCGCCAGAGATGTCCTGTGAAACCTGGTGTGCTCGAAACTCCTGGAGGCCCGCGTTGACAACCATCGCCAGATGGCTCTTCTTGAACTTCTCCGAAATCGAGATCGCGTCGTCAATCTTGGCTTGTTTGAGGGCCTGGGCAACCTTCGGCGCAAACTCGCGGGACTGCTTCTTCGCGGCGTTGAAGGTCAAATATCGCTCAATCATGATCGCGATCGACCAGATCGACATGATAAAGAGGATGATAATCACCCCCCATGCGACCGCGCCGAGATTGCGAATCATGTTCATGATGCTGAACGACTCCGCCATGCTTGCCTCTTGAAGCAGTGCGAGGCCGAACCAGGAAATTTGCGAAAGCATAACTGTCATGATGTCGAGATCCTCCGAATGTGATTGCTGATTCTTGCTCGAGAAAGATACCGGCGGCACTTCTCCGCCGGGGGACCTGTACGCCAGGGATGGTTCCCGCCAGTTTAGACCCCTCCGGGCTTGTGATTGTTCCCCGTCGCTCGATGTTCATTGCAGGTGCCACCAAGGACAGCGGCCCTGCCGAAAGGTCTATTGGAGCGTGAAATTGAAGGTCAAGACTCCCTGTACCTTCACTGGCACGCCTGAAAGCTCGGTTGGTTTGAAGACCCACTGCCGGGCTGCCTGCAACGCAGCTTCGCGAAGCAGCGGATGTCCGCTGACGACCTGAGCATCGATAACTCGGCCCTCCTCCGAAATCGTCACCTGAACCTGTACAGCGCCCTGAGCCCTCGCAGCTTTTGCTATCGGTGGATAGGGCGGCGCCGGCTTCCTGATCGCATTACCCTGAATGACGCCTCCGGAGACTTTATGTATCTTGGGCGGCTCAGGCTTCGGCGGCTCTGGAGCTGGCGGCGGAGGCGCAGGGGGAGGCGGTGGGCGCACCGGATCCGCCCGGTACTCCACCTGGAACCCCACCTGAAACACCACCCGGCACACCGCCCGGTACCCCAGCGTTCGAGACAGCCACTACTGGCTTGGATTGGACCGACTGAAGCATCTGGAATCTTCTCAGGCGGCTTTGTTGGAGGAGTAAAAGTAGTGGGGGCTTCAGGAACCCGAACCACTTGTTGCTGTGCGGGCGGCGGCGGCGCCGCGGCCGGCGGTGGCGGCGGTGCCACCAGGGTCGTAACGTCAAGCGCACCCGACAGTTGTGGAGTGAAGAGATATGATCGCTGCGGCTACAGCCACCAGAACCAGCAGTGCGTAAACTGCCGCTGTTCCGGCCAGGAACGCGCTTGTGCGCGCATTATCCTTACCGTGCCCCTGCGACTCGACTAACGTGTCAAACATGTCTTTGACTGACCTCCGTTAATTCAGTGCCGATGGGTCAAACAAACCTCAAGGCCTACCAGAAGGGTCGCGCGCTCGCTCGTCTAAAAAAGCGGACAATTCCACAAAGCGTTGTGTCATCAAAATACCGTTGACTAGCGTGCAAACCCGATTAATTTAAGGCGACCGCCTCAATTGATTTGCTGACTTTTTCATCTGTGCAACGGTAACCCTGCTCGAGCGATGGAGACGGGTAATTCGTGGGACGAAAAGTGACCCGTTCCAAGAGTCAAGCTCTGACTAAATCAGCTACCGTTCAATCAACCTTGGAGTCTGGATACAACCCTGAATACAACCTGATGATGGGTCAGCAACGAGCGGAGTCTACTTCGCCGCTCATATTCAAGTCAAGCGCTTTTGCCCGAATTGAATTCAGTCGTCAAGCCTGATCTCCAACGTTGTCGAGTGTGTGATAAGATCTTGAAACGCTAAGAACCTGGAGGCTGCAGTACAACCGTTATTGGCTTTTGATGAGGGCCGTATCTTCTGAGATCCTTCGATTCGTTCCTGTCCTGCTTCTCGCGGCAAGCCTGGCTGCGATATCTCGAACTACGCTGATACTCGACAACAAAGAAACGACTTTCTTCCGTACCGAGGTCGAGCCCGAGTTCGAGGGACCGGGGTCTTTGCGCCGTGCCTGGTTCGTTGAGCAACGTGCTTATCCTGCTGAGACGATTCCATACGGCGCCCGCCATCGTGCAATTGAACACGTCGAACGTGAGGAGGGTCGAATTGAAGCACTGCGAAAACAGCAGACTAACGCAACTGTAAATGCAGCTCAGGACATGGTCTGGGCCCCGCTTGGACCGGCACCGATCCTCGGCGGACAGACCTTTGGCAATCCTCGAGCGCCTGTCTCCGGGCGCGTAAGCGCTCTGGCCTTCGATCCGCGGTACAACGGCACGTCAAATCAGACAATTTATCTTGGGGCAGCACAGGGCGGACTCTGGAAATCGAGCGACAATGGAGCGCACTGGGAATCGATTGGCGATTCGCTTCCGTCGCTTGCGGTCGGAGCGATCGCGATCGATCCCACCGATCCTCGAGTGATCTATCTGGGCACCGGGGAAGGCACTCGCGCCGCAGACTCGTATTACGGCGCAGGTTTGTTCAAGACGACTGACGGGGGAGCAACCTGGAGTCATATACCTGGCCCGGTCTCTTCCACCACTCCGCAGGTTCCCGCATTTGTCAACGCGACATTCCTCGCGATTGCCATAGATCCTTCAAGACCGTCCACACTATTTGCCGCAACAAATGTCGGTTCTACCTCTGGAGCAAGTGGTGGAAGCGGCGTGGTCGCGATCGGGAATCGAGGCATCTGGAAGTCGACCGACTCCGGGATGACCTGGCGAAACCTTGTCCCGTTTCGTGACGTTGACCCGACTGACACTCTCGATCGTTCCGGAACGTCGGTTCTTATCGATCCGCGCAATCCGGCTCGCGTGTATGCAGGGATTCTCAATCGCGGTGTCTACGTTTCAGAAAGCGGCGGAGAACCAGGGACATGGAGGAAACTCGCCGGCGGTCTTCCATCGACAGGCACAGATGACGATCCAACCTTCAGAAGAGTTCTTATTGCGTGCCGGTCCGCCAGCACAATCATCATCGAATTCAAGCATTTTTGCGGTTTTTGGCGCGGGAAATGACAATCTCCTGGGAATCTGGCGATCGAACGACAATGGATCCACGTGGAGTGAACTCTCGCGCCCGCAACTTGCGGGACAGGCAAACTATAATCTTGCACTCGCGATTGACCCTCAGGATTCAAACGTCATTTATTACGGCACATCAGCCAATGTGGCCAACAATGGGGGAACATTGTGGCGAAGCATGAATGGCGGCCTCAACTGGACGGACATCAGCCGTGGCGACGGCATTTCAGGCGGCCTTCATGCAGATACTCACCACATAATGGTCAGCCCCACTAATCGCGCGATGATCTTTACGGGAAATGACGGCGGCATATGGCGTACAGACAACGCTCTCAACAGCACGGTTTCGTGGAGCAATTTGAATTCAACGCTGAGTATCACGCAGTTTCAGACAATTGCACTTCATCCAACGAACTCGAATGTGATAATCGGCGGAACTCAGGATAATGGGACTAATCGTTATGACGGCAATAGCCGCTGGAGGCACGTGCGTGACGGAGACGGCGGCTCTACACTCATCGACCAGTCGAATCCAGAAGTGATGTATCACACCTTTTTCAACCAGACGAGATCGGGTACCTCACAGGCCCAAATGGGACCTGAGATTTCGTTCGATGGAGGAGATACCTGGCAACGTAGAGGATGTTTCGGGTGCCAGGAGGTTCAGGGGAATATCAACCCTACAGACCGTGTCGGCTTTTATGCTCCAATGGCGTTGCACTCCGGATTCACAGGACCTTCTGGAAACGTGATCTACTTTGGAACACACCGTCTTTACAGGTCGTCGAATCAGGGTCAAACCTGGACCGGACTTGGACCGAGCGGCGATGGTTTTGGCGCTGATTTGACCAAAGGCACAGGAAGGCTTTCAGCGATCGCCGCCTTCCCGTCACTTATTGCGGGCACAACACCCGCGGGTGAGATAGTCTGGATTGGCACCAGTGACGGAAATGTTCAAATTTACAAGCACTGCCGGATCGACCACCGCTGCCATCTTTACTAACGTTACAAAAGCGCCACTACCCAATCGATTCGTAACTGATATAGGCCTTGATCCAGGCGATTCTCGTCGCGCAGTGGTGACATTCTCGGGCTTCAATTCGACGACGGCTGCAACTCCCGGACACGTATTTCTGACAGATGATCTCGGAGCGACGTGGACTGACATCAGTGGCAATCTTCCGGACATTCCGGTGACTTCAGTAGCCATCAATCCGTCCAACCGCGGCCAGATGTTCATCGGTACGGATCTTGGGGTGTTTATGACAGCCGATCGCGGTGCAACCTGGGTGAGAGTGGGAAACGGAATGCCGAGTGTTGCTACTTTCATGGTTCGATTCCATACAGCTTCACAAACGGTGATCGCAGCAACTCACGGCAGAGGAATCTTCCGTCTCACTATGGCGAGCACGATGGCAACGGTTTCGGCTGCCAGCTACGTTCCGTCTGCAATCGCAGACTGAATCGATAGTCTCGTCTTTCGGACAGGGACTTGCGACGGAGGAAGCTAGCGCCGACACTTTGCCGCTTCCTACGGTGTTGGCTCAGACGCGGATCACAGTCAAGGACAGTCTTGGCACCGAACGTCAGGCTCCGCTCCTCTATGTTTCTCCAAACCAGGCAAATTACCTCATACCTTCCGGAACGCCGCCAGGCCCGGTAACCATCACGGTGACGAGCGGAGACGGCCGTGTCTCGCAGGAGTCGCTGAATGTCAGCACTGTCGCTCCGGCTTTGTTTGCGGCGAACTCGAATGGCAGTGGGGTGGCCGCTGGCCAGGTGATAGTCGCGCTCGGAGGTGGAGGACAGCAGACGGCAGAAATCGTGACGTTCGATCAGGCTGCAATGAGGTACGTTCCACTACCAGTCGATCTCGGAGGAGAAGGCGATGTTGCTTTCCTTATCCTCTACGGATCGGGCTTCAGAAATGTGAGCGGTCTCTCAAGCGTGATTGCAACAATAGGCGGAGTCGCCGGCTCAAGTTGCCTTTGCCGGACCGCATTCCGTATTTGCAGGCCTCGATCAGATGAATCTTATTATCTCGCGCACTCTCGCGGGTCGGGGTTTGGTCGATATCGCCGTGATCGCCGACGCCAGGACCGCGAACATTGTCCAGGTCTCCGTAAAGTAAAAAGCTCCCGGGAGCGCCAGGCTCCAGCCTGGCGCGTGTCGGATTTGCAATCGCCTGATCGGATGACGCGCCAGGCTGGAGCGCCTGACGCCGCTGCCGCTACGCGGCAGCGGCAAGCTGAAGCTTGAACTCAAACCCCCATGTGTTTGAGTGCAAGCTTTAGCTTGCCGCCGTGCCAAAGGCGACGGCGGAAGGCTCATGCCGGACCCGCAAAGGTCTAGTACTCCAAGCGCCAGGCTGCAGCCTGGCGCTCCCAGGCAAGACAAATGTTCGAAAAACTCAAAGGTCTTCAATATGGAGCGCGCATCAGGCTCTATCAGAATGATCAGCGCCAGACAATCGACATTGGAGGCAAGCAGGTCGGGCTGTTGCGCGCGGGAGAGGGTGAGCCTCTCGTGTATCTCAACTCCGTGCTCGGAGAGAACATGTGGCTCCCGTTCCACCAGGGTCTGTCGCGCGATTTCCACGTCATAGCTCCCGATCACTTTGCTTACGATAGCGCCACCGATTGGGACGACATCTCATTCCACTATCTTGATATTCTGGACGCTCTCGAGCTCGATCGCGTACATCTCGTGGGCGTCTCTTACGGTGGTTGGGAAGCAGCCGAGTTCGCTGTGCGTTATCCGCGCCGGATCAGCAAGCTTGTACTTGCCAATGCCTTTGGCCTTTGGGTAGACCATACTCCCGTAGTTGATTTTTGGAAGCATGTCGAAGAGCCACACACACTCAGGGATCTGATGCTTGCGCGGGCTGAATCATATCTTGGCGAGCTTCTTTTCCGTGATAACGACGAGTCAAACCGGCTTGAAAACGTCGTCACGGACAAATCTGCGCTTACGCGTCGTGGATCCAATCCTCAGCTTTACGATCCAAAGCTCGACCGTCGTCTCAATCGCATCAGGTCCGAGACTCTGGTCATTTGGGGGACGTCTGACAGGATTCTTCCAGAACCGTATGCTCGCGCGTACCACGCAGCGATCCCGAACTCACTGCTTCATTTGATAGAGAACTGCGGGCATCTTCCTATGTTCGAGCAGGAGGCGCGCTTCGTTTCAGCTGTCGCACGCTTCCTCAAGGCTGTCTGATCTGGCAGAATTAAGGGTTACGTTTAGAGTTCAAGCATTAGCTCGGCCATTGGAGGAAGTCTTAATGTTTCGTGTATCGTTTCGCATTTGTCAGTGCTTGTTAGTGTTCGCGTTTGTTGCAACTGCTGCAATCGACGCGCAGGCGCAGTTAGACAAGCTTCGTAAAAAAATACCCGGACTTAGCGGCAGCAGCGAAGTTGAATCTATCGTTCGAGAAATTGACGGCGCCCGCGTCAAGTCGGCTTATGCCCGCGTTTCGTTAAGCCTCGCCGATGACATCATTCGCCGCCAGGCATTGCAGAACACAACAAGGAAATCAGCAGAAAGCCAGATCGAAAAAGACAAGCAGGAGATTGCTGAGCTCGATCGATCGATTGCAGCTAAACGCAAGCTCCTCGCAGAACTCGGGCGCCAATCCGGCAGCGGCAAGTATGATGAAAAGACTGCTACAGAAGTCGAACAACAGGCAAAGGCAGAGGAACAGCAGCGAGCGGATAAAAGGGCCCAGGTCGACGAAGAGATAGCGGACAAAGAGCGCCGCGAGAAGGAATTGGGCGCAAAAGACCGCGAGAATTATGGCAAGCTGGCGAGACTTCTCTATGGGGCAGCGAAACAGGAGCGAGAGGCGATCGAAACGGCCAAAGATCTAAACCGCGCGCCGAGTCGGCGGCAGCCAACTCGAAGAACAATCCGCTCAACCTTGCTTCTACACAACCCAAGCGGCTAAGCGACGGCGTAAAAGGCCTCGGCGAAATCCTTAGTGAGGGACCACAACATGCCGCGACACTTGCATCCGTCGCCAATCATCTGGCCAAGATCGGCGGCGTCGATCTGACCGATCCTAAATTTCAGCCCAAGGTCGTTACCGACGAGGAAGAAGTTCCGACGGATTGGTAAAGAAGGTGCTGAGTGCTGAGTGCTGAGTGCTGAGTGCTGGCTTAAGTGATGATAAAGAGAACTATGGTTATGAAATATGCCCTGAGGCGATTGGTCGTGACAGTGGGGATGATGATTGTGTCGGCGGCTGGCGTTGCAGCGCAGGTAGCACTGGAACCGCCGACGCTTGGAGTCCGCTACTTCCGCATCACTTCGGCGACAGATACGGAGTATCGCGGCGATGCAAAGGCACTCGCTTCGAGCCTTCGCATTGCGCTCGACACGACCAAAGGCTTCAAACAGATAGTGACTCTCGATGACGAACAGATCGAGCAGTTGACAAAGCTGATCGCCGATTCGAAGAAAGGCGCATTCAACCGTCAGCTGCCCGGCAATCTTGCTGAGCTGCCAGACGCTTACGTTTTTCCTGAGCTGTTGCGCGCGGGCGCCGTCGAACGCGACATGTTCGCACGCATAGAGATCACATATACGGTCGAGATGGGAGCAGCGGCAGTTGATCCCGTTACACGCGCGATTCTATTCAGCGACAAAGTGACGATTAGCGAGAAACGCAACAAAACGGACACGCGCGGCGGTGCAAAGAATGTTTACGAGGATCTGGTCGCAAAGGCTGTGGACCGGCTGGCGGCAAAACTCGCGGCTTTCTTTCTGAAGCGTGGCCGCGTGCTTCGTGCAGACGCCGGGTCAATCTTTATCAACCTGGGCTCGCGTCATGGCATCAAAGCGGGTGACAGGTTTACCGTCCACGCAGTCGCTCGCGAAGGCGCACAGGCAGCCGGAGAAACGGCCGAAGAAGAGGGCCTCGCAGAGTTCGATCTCGACGCCAAGGGAACAATTGAGATCCTTGAAGTGCGTGAGAACGCAGCCAAAGCGAAGCTGACTGAATCGAGCAAGGCTCCAATTCAGAAGGGCGATACCGTGCGGTGGGTGAAGTAGTGAATTCAATGATCAAGAGAAACGGCTCTTTGCTGTTGGTGTTGTTCTGTGTTGTTGCGACGGGTCTTGTTGGAGCGCAGACACAAAAGCGCGTCGTGCGCATCTTTCTGGATGTGCGCGAGACGAATCTGGAGAAACCTTCGACTGTCGCGGTCAACACACTCAGCGAGCGATTGGCTGCGGGAGGTTTCCGCGTAACTACCAACCGGCGCGAGGCTGCTGTCATTCTGGAGGGGACGATAGTGTCGCGTGCGACGCCAGTTACTGATGAAGCAAAGCGCGAGGGCGGCGTCAATGCTGAGGCGTCGGCTTCGGTGCGGCTTCTTGTCGGCGATGAAGTCATCGCCACAAGCGTCGAACGTACCGCACCAGGCGATTGGGGAGTTCAGGCGGACCGCGTAGGCGAAGACCGGTTGATCGAGGTAGCGGGGCTAATTGCAGATGACCTGTTGTCTGGCGATATCCTGAGGGAGATAACCGGAGGAGATGTCAAACCGGCTTCCGGAAACGCGACGGCAGCCAGGCCGGCGGGTTCCGGAAAGCCTTCCCGTCCGGCGAAGAAAGCGCGGAAGGGCGTGAGCTATCTCGAAGTCGTATCGCTGGTTCAGAATTCAGCGCCCGAGGAACGGATCGTCAGCGCATTGCGCAAACACGGCATAAAGTTCAAACCTCGCGATGCGGCACTCAGTCAACTCCGCACACTCGGTGCATCCGAATCACTGATCACCGCCGTCAAGAATTGCAGTGTAGTGTCCTAGGTATGTTGCACCCGTCTTTTTCATGATCGACACAATAATCGGCAATTACCGGATTACCGGCGAACTTGCGAGAGGCGGGATGGGAGCGGTGTATCGCGCGCGTCACCAGAACCTGCCGCGTGAGGTAGTGGTCAAGGTGATCCTGCTTTCATCATTCCCGCCTCACTCTCAGGACCACCTCAAGGCGCGCTTTGTTCGCGAAGCTTACGTTCAGTCACAGCTTGATCATCCGAACATAGTGCGCGTGTACGAATTCTTTACGACTCAAGAGAACTATTACCTGGTCATGGAGTTCGTTGATGGGATGAGTCTGCGCGAACTGCTGCAGCGGCGCGGCGCGATCGATCCGGCAAACGCGCTGCCGCTCTTCAAACAGGCGCTCTCAGCGCTCTCGTATGCGCACAATTTCAGCTATGTCGACGAGTCAGGCCGGCGGCTGACCGGAGTTATTCATCGCGACATCAAACCGGCAAATGTGCTCCTTGACGGAATGGGGCGTTTGAAAATCACCGATTTCGGGATCGTCAAGCTTGCTGGCGAGACAGGGATGACAAAGACCGGCTTCAATCCGGGCACTGTTGAGTATATGTCGCCTGAGCAGATCCGCGGCGTAGTCGTTGATGCGCGCTCCGACCTCTACAGCCTCGGTGTGACGTTCTATCAAATGCTAAGTGGCCGGCTTCCCTTCCCGCCATCGGATACAGGATCCGAGTACGAAGTCATGAGGGGGCATACAGAGTTACCCCCACCGCCGCTGCTTGCCGTGAGGCCCGATTTGCCGCCGGCGCTTGCTGAGTTAGTCATGCGCTCGCTCGCGAAGAATCCAGCCGACCGGTTTCAGACTGCGGCGGAATGGCTGGAGGCAATCTCGAGCTATGAGAGCGGCGCTGCAATTGACCGTAAAACCGAAGTCATCATCGGCACGAGGACCGATGGGCAACCATCTGAGATAATCGATCGTCCGACGGAAGTAATCACTTCCGCCATGCCAGTTCAGAACGTCGCTTCAACCGAGGTGATTGCTCCTGCGCACGCTGCCATTCCTGCCCCACCGCCACGTTCTGAGGCTCCGCGACGCTCGGGTGTACTGATCGCCGGAATAGCCGCATTGATTCTGATCGCAGCTGTCGTGACTTTACGTTGTCTGGCCGCGCGCAGCCGCCGAGAACGCGCCCGCCACGAACGCGAACGCGTCTGCTACTTCAACTCAAACGCCAACGCCAGCTGCTGCTGCTGAGGACGAACAGTTGAGGCAGGCGCGACTGGCCGAGGAACAGGAACGCTATCCCGAAGCGATCAAGCTCTTCGAAGAATATTTGAACGCCAAACCGCAGCCGATTGATTCAACGCTCTCGAAGCACCTGGCTGACCTGAAGAGCTTCAACGGACATTTGCAAATGGCGAAATTCTCCATGGACAAGGGCGACTTCGATGATGCTAGTAAAGACTATTCCAATGCACTCAAACTGAGGCCGGACTCGAAGAGGCGGCTCAAGCAGGACTTGGCACCAGGCCAATGCCGCGGCTTGGGCAAGTACACGTAGTTCCAATTGACAACCTATGTCAGAATCGGTGCTGGTATGTGGAGTTCCGAAGCTTTAGCCTGTCATTTTCTGGCTTCCAGCGATCGTTATGGCAAGCTCGAAGCTACTGAGCTCCATGCGAGGTCAATCGAAAAGATGTCAAAAATAGCGAGACGGAAATCGGTTCAGGTAATCGTTGGCGGTGTAGCGGTCGGAGGTGACTCGGCTGTCGTCGTTCAGTCGATGACGAATACCGATACTGCTGACGCAAAGGCAACGGCTGATCAGATTATCGATCTGGCGCGCGCTGGTTCTGAACTGGTCAGGATTACCGTAAACACGCGCGAAGCGGCTGCCAAAGTTCACGAGATTGTTGGAAGGGTTCGAGACGCAGGTTACCTGACGCCGGTCATCGGCGATTTTCATTACAACGGTCATATTCTGCTGACGGAGTACGCCGACTGCGCACGCGCGCTCGACAAGTATCGGATCAATCCGGGCAATGTCGGAGCTGGCAGGCATCACGATCCCAACTTTCGCAGGATGATCGAGGTCGCCGTCGAAAACGAACGCCCGGTTCGCATTGGAGTGAACTGGGGCTCACTCGATCAGGCTTTGCTGACAAGGCTGATGGATGAGAATGCGAAACGCGCCGAGCCACTTTCGGCGCGCGAGGTGACTTTTGAAGCAATCATTCGAAGCGCGATTGATTCAGCCGAGCGTGCTGAAGAGTACGGATTGCGACGGGATCAGATCATTCTCAGTGCCAAGGTTTCGGGTGTTCAGGATCTGATCGACGTGTATCGCAGTCTGGGTCGCAGGTGCGAGTACGCATTGCATCTGGGACTCACCGAAGCCGGGATGGGTATCAAGGGAATTGTCGCGAGCACGGCGGCGCTCGCTCCACTACTTCAGGAAGGCATCGGAGATACGATCAGGGTCTCGCTGACACCGCTGCCCAACGGGGATCGCACAGAAGAGGTTGTAGTTTCACAGCAGATACTCCAATCACTGGGCATACGGAGTTTCACGCCTCAGGTAACGGCCTGTCCCGGTTGCGGCCGGACGACGAGCACTCTTTTCCAGGAGATGGCTGACGATATTGGCAGGTACCTAAGGTCTCAGATGCCCCAATGGCGTGTGCAATACAGCGGCGTTGCCGAAATGCAAGTCGCCGTCATGGGCTGTGTGGTCAATGGACCCGGCGAGTCAAAGCACGCCAATATCGGCATCAGTCTGCCGGGAACCGGTGAGGAGCCGCGCGCTCCAGTATTCATCGATGGCAAGCTGCATTCGACGCTCAAGGGTGCATCCATAGTTCCTGACTTTATTGAGATACTCAACCGCTACGTTGAAGAGCGCTATGGTAACGAAGGGAAATGATTCAGATGATGAATCCGGGATTCTTTAGCCGCAGACGGTTGTTCCCTGGCGCCGTTTTTGTTTTCGTGCTTGCTGCGGCATTGGCCAGTTGGAAACATAGCTCAGCCGCACAAACGACGTACGACCTGGTCATTTCCGGTGGAAGGGTGATGGATCCGGAGAGCGGCCTTGATGGCATTCGATCAATTGGGATCGCCGCGGGAAAGATCGCTGAAATATCGAGCGCGCCACTCAAGGGTGTCCAGACGGTCGATGCCACGGGACTTGTGGTCTCGCCAGGGTTTGTAGATATGCACTCCCACGGCCAGGATGACGAGAACTATGCCTACAAGGCGATGGACGGAGTGACGACTGCGCTCGAGCTCGAAGTAGGAACAGCGAAAGTCGCGGAGTGGTACAAAGCACGCGAGGGGCGGTCGCGAATAAACTTTGGTGTTTCGTCAGGTCACATTCCGGCGCGAATCGAGGTGACAGGTGACAGCGGCACATTCCTGCCGCGCGATGAGGCGGTCAAGCGCGTTCTGACCCCCGTCGAGCAGCAGAAACTCAACAGTATTATCTCGAAGGGTCTCGATGAGGGCGCGCTCGGTGTAGGGCTTGGGATAGCGTACGTTCCGGCATCGACGCGCGCGGAAATCCGGGAAGTTTTCCGGGTCGCGGCGACAAAGAAGACAACGTGCTTTGTGCACCTGAGATCTCACGGAGCAATCGAGCCGGGTGGTGCAATTGATGCGACGAATGAAGCGCTCGATGCGGCAAGGGAAACCGGAGCATCGCTTCATATTGTTCATATGACGAGCACCGGGCTGAGCGTTACTCCAAAGATGCACGAGATGATTCTCACCGCCCGTAAGCAGGGACTTGACGTAACTACCGAAGCGTATCCATACACTGCGGCCATGACGGGAATCGAAACGGCGATCTTTGCTGATGGCTGGCAACAGAAGATGGGGATTGGCTACAACTCACTGCAATGGGTTGCGACTGGCGAGCGCCTGACCGCCGAGAGTTTTGCAAAGTATCGCAAACAGGGTGGCATGGTCGTGATTCATTCGATTCCTGAATCGGCGACAGAACTTGCAGTCCGCCATCCTCTCGTCATTATCGCGAGTGACGGCATACTTACCGATGGCAAAGGTCATCCGCGTGGAGCTGGAACGTACGCGCGTGTTCTCGGGCGTTACGTGCGCGAACGAAAAGCTCTTTCGTTGATGGAAGCAATCAAGAAGATGTCGTTAATGCCGGCTGATCGGCTGGCAGCGACGGTACCCTCGATGAAGGCAAAGGGTCGCATCCGGGTTGGGGCAGATGGCGACATTATTCTCTTCGATGCATCCCGCGTCACCGACAAAGCTACATTCGAGAATCCCGCGCAGTACTCTGAAGGATTCGTTCATGTGCTGGTAGGCGGTGACTTTGTTGTGAAGAATGGAAAGCTGATCGAAGGCGCGCGTGCTGGCAAAGCCATCCGGCGAAATCACTAGTGTGTCCGGACGCGTGACGCGTGTCAGTAGCCCGACCGTTAGTGGAGGGCTTCGCCAACAAGCATCATTGCGAGCCCTCCCTAACGGTCGGAGCTACTGACACGTAGTTCCTCGGAACCTCGCTGTTTCACTCTGAATCAGTGATCCTCACGGCTTCTTCAACGTAAACACGACGAATTCTCCTCGCTTGCGATACTCCTCTGGCTGAATCGAATCAAGATTCGCGACTGGTACTATTGATACGATCTTGATTACTGCCTTTGGCAGTCTCCTCTTTACCCGCGCAGCCGTGCCCAGTCCGAAGTCACTGTGAAATGCTCCATTGAAATGCACAGTCAACGGCCTCGGCTGGAGCTCAGTGCCGTAACTCGCTGCTATTGACTCGGCCATCGTCTCATCCTTCACGCACTGCGAGACGTACATGCGTTCTGTCATTGCTCGCGTTTCCGCTTCAGTCTGTTTCGGCTGATCCTTTGGTGACTGAGGCTGACCGGGATGCGAGGACATGGCTTCCACGAAACGCTTGTAGTAATCGTCCTTGATCGGGCACTGGATATCGTTCGCGACAAAGGCTCGCTCTTGTGGTGAGAGAGTGGCAAGCGATTCGATACCGTTTTTCGATACCGATGACGCGTGGCGGCGTGGAATGTTGCCGCTAATCACCTGCCATTTGTGCGCCCTGGCGAATTCGACGAGCGGGCGGTAGTCGGTCGCGTATCGAGGCCACGGTCTTGCCTCCTTGAGAAAATCTTCCTCCGTCACCCTGCCTGCAAGGTAATCATCCAGACGCTTCTGTACGTCCCGCTCAAACATTTCAAGCGATACGACGACATCTGATCTTCGGCGCGCAATGCCTTCGAGCAGCGCACGCTCCAACCGGTGCGTATTCGGGTCGTCGTGTTGTTCACCGACAAAGACGACGTCAGCTCGCGCGATCGCGGCAAGCATCAACTCAAAATCGGAAAACCGCTTCTCTCGCGAGTCGTAAACGCGCTGCGGGGTGTAACCGGAAAGAGAATGCGGAGAATTATGTGGACTTTGCGCACGAGACGCATGGCTCAGCACACAAAACACAATAGGGATTACGAGGAGAACTTTTCGCACCTGCTCCAAAGGGACTCCTTTCAAGCGGTTCAATCGAAAAACGAAAAGGAGAGTATAAACGTGATCAGTTCTTCCAGAAAGCAGTCGTCCCGTGAGCTCGGGGAATGGGGTGAACGCGCGGCCAGAAAGTTCCTCCGCCGAGCGGGCTACCGGATTGTCCTTACAAATTTTGTGGCACCAGGTGGCGTTCGCCCCGACGGTCGCACGATAAGCTCTGAGATCGATATCATTGCGTATGATGAATCATCGCTGCCTGCGGTTCTCGTTTTTGTTGAAGTCAAGACCAGGTCGGATTCTGAAATCGCGGCACCCGAGGCTGCCGTCGATCGGCATAAACAACGGCAGATCGTTCGCGCTGCACGATTCTACCGCAGGCTCATGAGGATCACCGAAGAGCCATTTCGATTCGACGTGGTGAGCATATTGGCTCGCCCGGGCGAAGACATGGTGATCGAGCTCTGGCGCGACTTCTTTCGCGACAAATGAAATATGCGTTATGTTAGGCACGTTGTACTGCCTTCAGGCGGAATGGTGGGAAGCGAAGATTCCGACTGAAGGCGGTACCACGAACCTCAAAGAGTGGGCAAGGTCTCGATTTGACGATTAGAAGGCATCGAATTGCTTCGCGGGTTGTATTTGTATTAGGGGGCTTGTTCCTATCGGTGATGCTGCCGGTCTCGGCGACCCTCAGCAGGGACGATCCTCAGGGACAGGCGGGCGAACGCGCGATGGGCCGCGAACTTATCAGAAAGTCCCGTGATGCCGTTGCCGCGTCCAATGTGCGACAACAATTGACGGGCATTTCGGCATCGGGGAAACTGCGGCGTTTTGCGAAATACGTAAGTGTCCAGTCTCCGACCAAGGTAGTGCAAAAAGAGCGGATTCTGAATGGCAAGGTCCAATTCGATTTCGTCTTTCCTGACCGATTCCGGCGGCGCATCACCAACACAAATCTGGGTGGCGTCAGATACACCTACTCCGAAGTCGTTAATGGAGAACTTGCGTGGCGCCATCCTCCACCTCCCATCGTCTCGTCGCGCGGAGACCAGCGAGTAATTGATGTTGACGATGTCGAGCGGAGCCAGCTCAAGTACGCGCATGACGCCCGTCAGAACCTTGCGTTTTACACGATTGGCTGGCTTCTGGAGCCTCCCGCAGAATTCCCTTTGGACTTCATTTATGCTGGCCGCATCAGGGATGAAGACCGAGTGGATGAGGCTGTAATTGTCGAAGCGCCAAACGGATTTCGCCCGGTTCTCCTGATAGATACACAAACGTATCTGCCCAGCGGATGGGTAATTGCGTATGTTGAGCCGCGGCGAATACCGGTCATCGTCGAAGTAGCCAGTGTGAGCCGGCACTATATTTCAGAGACTGTCCTCCGCGCGCGTCGGGAGCGAGAAGCGAGGCGCGTACCCCCGAGTCGGCGCGAGCTGGTCTGGCGATTTCTGGATCACGAAGAAATCGGTGGACTGCGTCTTCCCCGGCGGGTCACGACGCGGCTGGATGGAGAGATTCTTGAAGAGCTTTGGATCTCGGAGTTCAGGATCAATCCGTCGATAGATCCAAAGAAATTCGAAGGACGGCCGGAGGTGAGATAGGAATTCAGCCCAAAATCTCGCAAACTTGCCAAAAAAGTTCTTCTCGGTGGGACCGGACTTAATGTATGATGAGGGCGAAGAAGAACAATATCTAGCGCTCGTCGTTTTTGATAGCACAAAATCTTTGACTCGTCGCCAGTCCTCCGATTCCGGGAAGCTCAATCGCTCACGGGCAACTCGGTGAAGTGTAAGCAAACGACGCGACGCAACTGTGATCCCGGCTTTATCATCTAATGTGCGCCCCCAGGTCGTATTGATTATGGGGAGGGGAGGCAATGGCTAACCAGAGTGGACAAAAAGTAGCGGCCACACCGACGTACCTCAATCCAGACCTGAAAAGTCCGCAGGCACAGGACTTCGAGGATAAACTGTCGGCGCGAATCGTGGGACAGGAGCGCGCCGTCCGGAGAATCACGGGGCTCTATCAGATATACCTTGCGGGACTCGCGCATCCCGGCCGGCCGATTGGCACGCTCATCTTTCTTGGCCCGACAGGTTCGGGAAAGACGCGTGTGGTCGAGGCGGCGGCTGAGGTTCTATTTGGTGATCCGAATCTGGTGACAAAAATCGACTGTGCTGAGTTCCAGCACTCCCACGAGATCGCAAAGCTGATTGGATCGCCTCCCGGATATCTTGGGCATCGCGAGACTTCTCCGATGCTGACCCAGGAAAACCTTGACCGCTCTCATACCGAAAGCATCAAGCTTTCTCTCGTTCTCTTTGACGAAATCGAGAAGGCTAGTGACGCACTCTGGCAGCTGTTACTTGGAATCCTTGATAAGGCAACTCTGACTCTCGGCGACAACCGACGCGTCGATTTCTCGCATTCGATCGTGATCATGACGTCAAACCTCGGAGCCCGAGAGATGAGCGAGCTTATACAGGGAGGCATGGGCTTTGTTCCGAAGGCCGGTGTGGTCGATGCCGAGGTCGATCAGAAGATCTACCGGACCGCGGTCGAGGCTGCGAGACGGAAGTTCTCCCCGGAGTTCATGAACCGCATCGACAAGGTGGTTGTGTTTCGCAGTCTGCGGGATGAGCATCTCCGGCAGATTCTCGAGATCGAGCTCGGTGCAGTCCAGGAACGCGTCCTGCGCGGGTCGGGCGAAAAGTTCATTTTCAAATGCACCGATGCTGCCAAGAAGTTCCTGCTCGACGAGGGAATCGATTTCAAATACGGGGCTCGTCATCTCAAGAGAGCGATTGAGCGCTTTCTCGTCTATCCTCTCTCGAACCTGGTGGCCACAGGCCAGGTAGGCATGGGGATCTCCTGATTGTCGACTTTTCGCCGGACGTCGGAAGACTTGTCTTCTCGAAGGAGTCCGGTGGCGCACTTGTGAACGAGGACTCCGAAGGTACTTCGAATGAAGACAACGCTGAGCTCCAGTCGAGCACGAACGCAATAGCGGCAGTCGGTCCGATCCCGGCCATCGCGAATAACGAATAGGCGAAATTAGTGCTGAGTGCTGGGTGCTGAGTATGGGGTTTGAGTTCAAGCTTTAGCTTGTGGTTGCATTCCGCAGATCTTCAGGGCTTCAAAATGCAACCACAAGCTAAAGCTTGAACTCAAACCCCATACTCAGCACTCAGCACTATTCCACGCCATCCGCCTCTATTTCCATTCTCAAAAGTGCCGTGCTGAGCGTCTTGCCCTGAGGATCGGTTCGCAACGACAGCGTTCCTCCGCCACCAAGACTTTCATGAAGCAGAAAATTGAGCGCTCCGAGATTCGGGAGTTCGAACCGCTCGACTTCACCTTTACATATGCCGGCAAAGTGATCCTTGACGCGAGCGGCGGTGACTTCGCGCACAAGCAACGGGTAATACTCCGGCTTGAGCGCAATCAGGCCTATGTTGGCGGTATCCCCTTTGTCACCCGACCTCGCGTGTGCGACATCCACAAGCTTGATCTTCATTCCGGTTCCTCACCTTCAACAGACAGTCATCGCGTCTGATACGTCGCAGACTTCCCAGTTCTGCCCGTTCGTCACTGTAAACGATTTTCCCTTTGTGTCAGTCATAACTGTAATTGCGTGCGCGTCATCGGGCTGTTCCTCGAGGTTGGCAATGAACTCGTCCGGCACATTCGCCTCGCGCTCAATCGCGACATTCCGGTGCAACTGGTAGAGAGCACGGATGGACGGAAGTTCGCGCAGTGCTTTGATCACGCCGGGACTGCCGCCCTTTCGAGCTCCGTTATTCATGATTGCAACGCTGGGCTTTATCGAAGCGAGCAAAGCCGTATTGTTGCTTGTATCCAATCCATGATGAGTTACCTGGAAAAGGTCAACTGCCCCGATGAGATTGTGAGGACATACAAGCTGATGCTCGATGTTCCATGTCAGATCGCCTGCGTCCAGAAAATCAAAATCTCCGTACCGAATCATAACTACAATGCTCCGGGCATTATCTGACGGATCATCAGCCTTGAGCGAGACGTCCTTACAAGCGCCATTTACCGGAAGATTGGATTTTGGAACGATGACTTCCTTTCTGGCTGCAAGGCAAACGAGCGAGATTGATGGCGTTCCTGAAGCTCGTTTGAGGTTGATCGTGCTTCCCGGTCGAAGAGTTATCGACTTGTCCGAGGCTGCCTTGCGATACGCCGCAAATTTGTTTGCAAAGTCTTTGTCCTCAACCAACTCAGTCATTGGGCCATGGTCATAGAAATTCTTGATGGGCACGAGAGCTGCCAGTGCTGGCAGACCGCCGTAATGGTCGGTGTGGTAGTGCGTGGTTATCAGATGGTCGATGGAAGATATGCCTGCCTGCTTCATAGCTTTGATGATGCGCTGAGCGTCGCGACCCTCGAATCCTGGCCAACCCGCATCAATCAGAATCGATTCACGAGCGGGAGTAACAATAAGTGTAGCTGCCCCTCCTTCGACGTCGGGGTAAAAAATGGCAAGCCCCTGACTGCTTTGAGAAGCAGTGCCAGTTCTAAGCATGAGCACAACGAGCACAAGAATGCAGACACGTTTAATCATCTTTTCTCTCCAGGATTTCCTTACAACCGACCACTGACCACTGACCACTGACCACTAACTCACTTGCACATCTGCTATAATTTACCTTCTCCCATGGCAAGCCAGCTTCCTTCGAGCCGACCTGTGAGGTTGCGTGACTATCGCTATCCCGGCGAAGTGCGTTCGCTTCTCGCGACATTTGTCATCCTGATCTCGATTTATACCCTTGCGGCGCTTTTCTTTACAACAAGTTGGGAACAGAGTACCAAGGCGGTAGCGATTACCCTCCTCGGACTCGCGGTCTACATTATCACGATTGTAGTTCAGCAGCGTGGTGCGCTCGGATCGCTTGTACGCGTCGGACCACGTCAGTTCCCGGAGTTGTACGAGCGAGCCCAAATGGCCGCCGAGTTTCTTTCAAGCCCACCGGTTCCTGTCCACGTCAAGCGATCCTCAGAGATGAATATCTATACCCTCGGATTCTGGCGCCAGCCGATTATTGTCGTGACATCTTCACTTGTCGATCAGATGGACCTCGACAACCTTCAATTTTTTATCGGCCGCGAGATCGGTCACGCACAGGCCGGTCACACGTTGCTCCGCACTTTTCTCAAGCCGCTCGGCACCGAGGTGCCGGTCATCGGTAAGTTGCTCAACAGCGTTGTTTTTGGTGACTGGATCAATCGCACCGAGTTCACGGCCGATCGTGCCGGTTTCCTTGCCTGTCGTTCACTTACAACCGCGGTCAGCACGATGCTCAAGTTCGGCGTCGGAATCCGGCTTTATGAAAAGCTGGACATACGCGAATTTCTTGAGCAGATCAACGAGGTTCGCAACGTGCGCGGCCGCGTAATGGAGATCGTTTCGGAGATGCCGTATTTGACACAGCGCGTGCGTGCCCTCGTGCGATTCTCACTTTCGACTCAGTTTCAACAGATGGTGCCTGAGAAACGAACGTACACGCAGATCCTTTCGGCGCTTCCGAAAGGGTTCCTGTCGACATCACAAGTCAGGGCGGCAGAAACACTCTCCGGAGGTCGGCCCGTAGCAACTGCGTCAGCTGCCTTAGTGAACGATCTGGAAAAGACCTTACAGGATCAGGAGATCACGCTTTTCGACGATGACAACGATCCTGATCCTCGATTCCAGCTCGTCGCATGCGATACTAACCTCTCGTATAATCTGCGTCGTCTGCGAACACGAATTGGCCGGCAGCGCGATAACGATATCGTAATTCAGAACGAGCGTGTCAGCCGGCATCACGCGGAGATCGCGCGCGAAGGCAACCGTCTTCTGATCCTCGATCAGGAGAGCCGAAATGGCGTCTGGCTCAATGGCTGGAGAATCTCTGAGCCGACTGAGCTCAAAGCGGGCGATCAGATCAGGATTGGGCGGCAACAATTCACGTTCAGCAGTAAAGATCCCGACAATGAGTCGTAGCACTGATCAACTCAATACTGAACTGCATTCCATGACTTCAAAGGTGATGGAGATGTCAGCCGAGACCGAACGGGCGCTCCACCAGTTTTTCGAGCAGTCGGCTGATGACGTAGCCCGAACCTCATTGCTGATTGCGGATGCAATGCGCAACGGAGGAAAGCTTCTGGTCTTTGGCAACGGCGGGTCCGCCGCAGACGCGCAACACATCGCGGCTGAGCTGGCTTTCCGCATGGGGCGGGAACGCAGGGCGCTTCCCGCGCTGGCGCTGACGACGGATACTTCGTTGCTGACCGCGGTGAGCAATGATCGTTCCTTTGACCTGGTCTTCGCTCGCCAGCTTCAAGCACTCGGACGAAAGGGTGACGTCGCGCTTGCCATCTCGACGAGTGGCAATTCTCCCAACGTTCTCGAGGCAATCAAAGAGGCAGGAGCGAGTGGGATAACAACCGTAGCACTCCTTGGCAACGATGGAGGCAAGGCAGCGAAACTCGTAGATGTAGCTCTCGTAGTTCCTCACACGGACACACCTCGAATACAGGAGGTCCATATTACAATCGGACACATTATCTGCCAGCTTATCGAAGACGAGCTTTGTCCTTGAACGCATGTCGCTCTACAGTCAAGACCCAATCGATCTGAACGATATTTCGACCTACCCACTCGCCTCCAGGACGAGCAAGGTCTCGGTCGGCGACTTCGCGCGGGCGCTAACGAACGACGAGATCGACAAGGTTTCAGCACTCCTCGATTCCATGCCGAACATCCTCGGTGCTCAGACACTGCGCGATGTTGCCCGCGAGGTTTCAGCGGCCAAAGCCTCTGGTCGCGCGATTATCTGGGGTCTGGGTGGTCACGTCTTCAAAACAGGACTCGCTCCCATTCTGATTAACCTGATGGAGCAGGGTTTTGTAACCGCTGTCGCACTCAATGGAAGCGGTGTCATTCACGACTTCGAAATCGCGCTCGCCGGATCGACGTCAGAAGACGTCGATCAGTCGCTTGGTTCTGGAGCATTTGGAATGGCCGAGGAGACCGGGCGGCTCATTAATGAGGCGATCAATGACGGAGCAAAAGACGGCATCGGACTGGGTGAGGCTGTGGGTCGCGCAATTTCCCGACTGAATGCGCCGCATGCCCGGTTTTCGCTGATAAGCGCGGCCTATGATGCTAAGGTGCCGGTGACAGTCCATGTGACTCTGGGTGCCGATATCATTCATCTGCATCCCCACGCCGACGGCAGTGCCCTTGGAGCGGCTTCGCACCAGGATTTCAGACTCCTGTGCACTCTGGTGAAAGGTCTCGACAGAGGCGGCGTATATCTGAACATCGGCTCCGCAGTCACACTGCCTGAAGTATTTCTCAAAGCGGTGACAACGGTGAGAAACCTGGGTGGCCCGCTCGAGAACTTCTCGACGGTTAATCTGGATTTCATACAACAGTATCGCCCGCTGACAAACGTCGTGCGCCGTCCTGTAGCCGGGGGCGCGGGACGCGGTTATAACATCGTCGGCCATCACGAACTGATGCTGCCCCTGCTCGCAGCTGCGATTCGACTTAGCGATCGAGCAGGAAGATCCTGAATACGAAATGAGGTCCTTTAATGCCATTTTGTCCTTCCTGTGGCGCGGAATTCCGCGCCGGATTCTCGGTTTGCAATACGTGTGGAGTTGATCTCGTATCATCCCTCGACAAACCGAAAGAGGTTACTCGCCATGCTTCAGAGGACTCTGAAGATGAGCACGGAGAGGATGCTCTTCGCCTGCTCGGGACGTTTGCTGACGAAACCACCGCCACGCTCGTTCGCCGTTTACTCGATGACGCCGGTATTCCGTCTGTTTCTTTAGGCGGCCATGCGGCAACGATCGGAAACTGCACCCCCTGGCAGGTTCTGGTTGATGAAGATTATGTTGAGGCAGCAAAGGAGACAGTCGCTTCCTATCAGTCGCCATCGCTTATCACGGGCCAGATCGAAGGCGAACTGCATCGGCTGAGCAATGATTTGACGCGATTGACCCGTCAGCGCCGCGACCTCGCACCGGCAGTTCACTCCATCCAGCAGACAATCGACAAGCTTCGAGAACAGCTGGCGGAGATCAACCCCGAGATCGAGGAATAGCAGGTCCGCGATGTTAGAACTTGCGATTCGCGCAGCGCAGGAAGCGGGCGCCATTCTTCAGGCGTACTCGGCGCGTGATTTCGAAGTCACCAACAAAGGCAGGATCAATCTCGTAACTGAGGCTGATCATGCGAGCGAAGCTCACATCAAGAAACTGATTCTCGACCGCTATCCGGATCATCAGATAGTTGCGGAGGAAAGCGGGATCCACACCGCTCAAAGCGATTATGTCTGGATCATTGATCCGCTTGATGGAACAACGAACTTCGCCCACGGGATACCGTGCTATGCGGTGTCCATCGGCATCGAACATCGGGGTGAGATGATTGCGGGGGTGATCTACGATCCTTCGCGTGACGAGATGTATTCTGCCGAGCGTGGCGCCGGCTCATTCCTGAATGGCTCTCCGATTCGAGTCTCAAAGGTGAGGAAAGTCGAGCAGGCACTTCTCGTATCGGGGTTTCCTTACGACGTGCGTGAAATGATGAATGCGTATCTTCCAGCGTGGGAAGCTTTCCTCGCGCGCGCGCAGGGCGTGCGCCGCCTGGGCGCTGCCGCGATTGATTTATGTTATGTCGCGTGCGGCCGATTTGACGGATTCTGGGAGTTTGGTCTCAATCCCTGGGACACCGCCGCTGGATGGTTGTTGATCGAGGAAGCTGGCGGCAAGGTCACAAAAAGTGACGGAACTCCGTTTCGTAACGCCGAAGCCGATCTCCTTTCGTCGAATGGATTGATACATGATGAGATGATGGAGATTCTTGCCGGGGTAAAATGACGTGGAATCCAACGGGTTCGCTCCCAACCCCAAGCTAAAGCTTGAACTCAAACCGACGTTGGTTTGAGTTCAACCTTCAGGTTGGGGTTGGTAGCGAACCTTCAGACTGTCCCCTTCATGCTAGAATCATCATCGCACCGATGCTTGCACTTAATCTGAAAACTCTCGGGGTGATTGCAGGTCCGCAAAAGACGGACGCCCTCGATGTCGTTCGCGAGTTGCAGTCATGGTGTCACCAACACGACATCGCGTGCGAGCGGATTTCGCTTGACGAGAAAGAGCTTTCGAAAAGCGTAGACCTCGTCGTGGTTCTGGGAGGTGACGGAACTATGCTCGCCGCAGCTCGAATTATCGGCGACAGCCGCATTCCGGTAATCGGGGTAAATTTTGGCTGGCTCGGCTATCTGACCGATTTTACGCTCGAGGAGCTCTTCGGTGCGCTCGAAAGTGTGCGAAAGGGTACCTTCGAAGTCGATGAAAGAATGCTCCTCGAAATCAGTGTGCTGCGAGGCAACGAGAAGCTCTTATTCCCTCGCGCTCTGAACGATGCGGTGATCAACAAGGCCGCCCCGTCGCGAATGATCGAGCTCGAGTGCCGAATCAACAATGCTTTTGTAAACAGCTTTCGTGCAGATGGCATGATCGTTGCCACACCTACCGGATCCACTGCGTACTCGCTTTCTGCAGGCGGTCCGATCGTTCACCCGAGTCTTTCTGCAATTATCCTGACACCGATCTGTCCTCACATGCTTTCAAACAGGCCTTTTGTAGTATCCGGAGAAAGCACAGTCACCCTCTCATTCAAGCGCGCCTCAGAGGAACTATGCCTCACAATAGACGGCCAGCACGCGGTAGAGCTTACGGCTGACGATCAGATCGTGATTGCCAGAAGCCCGTCCGTGTTCTCTATGTTGCGGCCACCCAGTCGCGATTACTTTGAGGTATTACGGACAAAGCTGAAATGGGGAACGATCTAGAAAGGACACAGTGCGCTTATGCTCTTCCCACTAGGTGACGACAATCGTTCTCGGGTCATCACACCATACGTAACTTACTTTCTTATCGGAACCAACATCCTTGTCTTTCTCTACCAGTTGATGAACGAGAGTTTCACCTATGGCTACAGCGTTGTTCCGTACGAAGTCAGTCATGGCGTGGACCTGATCAGCGAGGCTGGTTACAACCAGAGTGGCCAGATGGTCAAGGCACCGCAATCTCCCGGCCCAGTGCCGATTTACTTTACTTTTATCTCGGCGATGTTCATGCATGGAGGCTTCATGCATATCGCCGGCAACATGCTTTACCTGTGGATTTTCGGCGATAACGTCGAAGACAGGATGGGCCATGTAAAGTTCTTTATCTTCTATCTACTGTGCGGGTTTCTTGCGAGTCTCACGCATGTCGTCTTCAATCCGAATTCAATGATTCCCAGTCTCGGTGCTTCAGGTGCTATCGCCGGCGTTCTTGGCGCGTACCTGATACTCTACCCTCACCAGCGTGTCAGAGTTCTTCTGCCTCTCGGGTTTTTCAGTCAGATTACCGATCTCCCGGCAATTGTCGTGATTGGATTCTGGGCTGTCCTGCAGTTCTTTGGTGGGCTGGGTTCGATTGCCGAGACTGCGCAAACTGGTGGGGTAGCGTATCTGGCGCATGTCGGCGGTTTCATCGCCGGCGCCGTTCTTGTATTTCTCTTTCGAAATCGCCTGGCGACAGCTCCTCGAGAGTTCCGGCGCGACGACGATCAGTCCTTGTGATGAATGGCATCCAGTATGACCTGATCACCAGCTCTTCCGACATTCCTCGAGTCGCCGACGCCCTGAGACTTGCACCTGCAATCGGTCTCGATACTGAGACGACCGGGCTTGATCCGCATACATCGCGTCTGCGTCTTCTGCAGCTATCTACCGCTGAGCACAACTTCCTCATAGACCTCTTCGAAGTTCCGGGCGAATCACTTGCTCCCATATTCTCCTTACTCGAACAACCGGAAATCACCAAGGTCGCCCACAACGCCAAGTTTGACGCAAAGTTCCTAAGCAAGCATTACAACATCTCGATAAGTGGAGTCTTCGACACTTATCTCGCGAGCCTTCTTGTCAGCGCTGGAAGTGAACTCGAGCGGCACAGTCTTGAAGCAGTTGCTCAGCGGCATCTGAACCTGACGATGGACAAAGAGGCTCAGCTCAGCGACTGGAGCGGCAATCTTGCAGCATATCAGCTCGACTACGCTGCAAACGATGCGCTTGTGATGTTGCCACTTCGCGAAGCTCTTCTCGAGCAGCTCAACGAGCTGGATCTGAATGTCGCGGCACAGATCGAGTTCGACTGCATCGAAGCTATTTCGGAAATGGAGCTGCACGGTGTTTTTCTTGACTCGGACCGCTGGCGTGCTCAGATCGCACGAGTCCGCCGCGAGTGCGATGATGTTGCCAGAATACTTCAGGAAGAGCTTGGCCGAGGGGCATCGCAACTCAGCTTGTTTGACAATGCCACGCGAATCAACCTTGAAAGCCCTCAGCAGGTTCGTGACGCACTCCTCCGAATCGGTATTGAAGTCGAAAGCACAAGTGAGTGGAACCTCAGGAAGCTGGCAGGCGACCATCCCGTCATTAAGCGGCTGCTCGAATACAGGGGGCTTAGCAAGAACCTTTCTTCGTTCGGGGAAGGCATGCTCGAGTTCATTAATTCCGAAACTCATCGTATTCACTCCGATTTTCGTCAAATTGGCACACCGACGGGTCGAATCACCTGCTCGTCGCCAAGTCTTCAACAGGTGCCCCACGCAGTGGAATACCGGTAATGCTTTCGCGCTCCCGAAGGACAGAAGCTCGTTGTCGCTGATTTCTCGCAGATCGAGATGCGGATACTAGCGGAACTCTCGGGTGATGCGGCCCTGATTCAAGCGTTCAACTCGGGCGCTGATCTCCATAGGACGACAGCGTCTCAGATGTACGGAATCGCGCTTGCGCAAATCAGCAACGAGCTCCGCGAGAGTGCTAAGGGTCTCAACTATGGGATTGTCTACGGGATGGGAGCGGAGGGCCTTGCCGGGCGGATCGGATCAACAGTCGAAGAAGCTGGCACGCTGATAGATCGTTATTTTGCCGCCTACCCACAGGTCGATCGTTGGCTGCGAAATGCTGCAGACAGAGCGGTCGAAGAGAGCCGCTCACGCTCTGCCTCAGGACGACTCTGGGTGTTCCGTCTCGATCCGCTGAATCGCGAAGAGCATGGTCAGTTGCGGCGGGTAGGCAAGAATGCTCCGATCCAGGGAACAGGCTCGGATATCTTCAAGCGGGCGATGACGCTCACGTTCGATGCCCTCAAGGGACTGGATGCGAGAATCGTTAACAGCATTCATGACGAGATAGTAGTCGAGTGCTCGGCTCTTTTCGCGAATGAGGTAGCCGAGCGGGTCGAACGTGCGATGATCGCTGCTGGCCGTGAATTCCTGAGTCGCGTTCCGGTTGTCGTAGACGTAAAGGTCGGTGACACGTGGGCGTGAGAGAAGGGGGGGGGTCGGGGGTAAGGATTTGTCATTTGAGATTGAGATTTGAAATCTGGTCAATTTCTTAAGGTCTTCTGCGGATCGATAACAAATGACAAATCTCAAATGAAAAATGACAAATCTTCCCCCCGACCCCGACCCCTAATCCCTGACCCCTCCTCCCTAATGTCCCTTAACTTTCGAATGAGAGAACGAGGTAGGCGATTGCCATCAAAACGAGCATCGAGCCTTCCATTGCGATCACGCGGGCAATCGAGAAATGCTCGGCCAGCCATCCTGTACGAGTGCACCGAGTGGCATCCCTCCGCGGAAAGCAACCATGTAAATCCTCATGACACGACCGCGCATCGCGTCCGCCACGGTCATCTGAACCAGCGATAGAATGAGCGCAAAGAGCATCATCATCGAAACCCCGGGCTACGAATACCAGCGGGTAAGCCAGCCAGACCGATGAACTAGATGCAAACGCGATTATGATCAACCCGAAGATGACCTGCATGATGAGTGCTGCACGCCCTTTGTGCTTAATGTCATCACCCGTTCCCGCGATTATGAGAGCACCCAGAACGGCACCTGCGCCCGAGGTTGACAGCAACGTGCTATAACCGCTTGGGCCCGTGTGATGGACCGTCTCCGCAAAGACGGGGAGAAATGTCAGGAACTGCGTTCCGAAGAACGCACTCGCAAAAGAGAGCAATGTCAGGGATCGCAGAGCTTCGTCGTGAATCACGAAGTTCAGACCACCGCGCAGATCGGTCCGCCAGTGATTCGCGCGTGACTCCTCCGATCGAGGTATCGACGTAAGATGCAACGCGGAGAGCGCGATGATCACCGCGACGAACGAAAGCCCATTGATAGCAAAGCTCACTGCCCCCGCAAGCATGACGCTCGATATCAGTGCAAACGGCAGGCTGCCGATTGCCGGGCCAACCACACGCGCGAGGTTGAACTGGATTGAATTGAGAGTGATCGCATTCACGAGGTCGCGGCGGTCGACCAGCGTCGGTATTAGCGCCTGGTAGGCGGGACCACCGAACGCCTGCGCGCAGCCGGTCAGAAACGAGATGCTGAGCATGCTGACTATCAGCAGCTTATTCGACACTCCTGTGGCCACAATAATAGCAAGCGTGAACGCGAAAGTGAGTTGAAGCCATTGAGAGGTCAGAAGAATTCGCCGGCGGTCAACGCGATCTGCGATCACTCCACCGATCAATGAAAAAAGGATAATCGGCGCTGTCGAGAGAAAGCTGTCGAGGCCCAGATAAAAAGCCTGACCCGTCAACTGAAAGAGCAGCCAGCTTTGTGCTGTTTGTTGAAGCCAGGTGCCAGAACTCGATGTAAATGCGCCAAACCATAGAAGCCTGAAATTTCGGTACCGAAACGCGCGAAAAATGCGACCTATTGGCCCCGCCGGTATCTCCTGAGGCGGAGTGATCTCGGTCGCCGTCGCTGGCTTCGTACTCATCTCGTTCCGGGGTGAGCGTCGATCGCAGTGTCGCCGAAGGCGACAAATTCAATAGCCGGTGGCAACGCCACCGGAGCGCAGAGACAGAATAGTTCCGACCCTGAAAGGGTCGAATGACATGTTCGATGCGAGTCGGAGTAGGAATGCTCATTGCTGGTCACCCCCTCCACGGATCCGGACGTGCGGAGTTACCGCATCCGGCTCTTGTCTCAGGTCATAACCGCAAGTCTCCGACGCAGTCGATCCAGGGGATACGGATGACAGATTCGAGGGTTTGGTATCCAGCGCTTGAACGTTCGGGTAAACCGCTCCCACGTAAGCCTCGATTTCTGGCTTCGTCGCCGCAGCGTTTTGTGCCAGAGCGCACTTACGTGGAAGACGAAGGTCCACATGCTCTCGCTGTTGAACGGAACTCCATAGTACTGATAGTGTCCGCGCAACACCGCGTTTACCCATGCGCCTTGGTCCCGAGGGTCAGCATGCATGCGTCGTCGAAATTCCTGCTTCAGCTCTTTCAACTTCGCCTGCATCCGCTTGCGCATCGTCTTGCGGATGACCGTGAACCTTCCTCCTCTCGTTTCCCCGCAGATGTGCGTGAACCCGAGAAAGTTGAATGTCTCCGGCTTTCTTTCTCCGCGCTTCCGCCGGTCCTGCGCTGCATGTCTCCCAAACTCGATCAGTCGAGTCTTTTCCCCATGCAGTTCCAGTTTGAACTTGCCCAGTCTCGCGCTCAGTTCACCCTGAAATCGCTCGGCGTCTGCCCGATGCTCAAAGCCCACAACAAAGTCGTCCGCGTATCGCACGATGATTATTGCTCCTCGCGCTTCTCGCTTCCGCCATTGTTGCGCCCACAGGTCAAATACGTAATGAAGATAGATGTTTGCAAGTACGGGACTAACCAGTCCGCCTTGCGGCGTCCCATCTTCATTCCGCTTCCACTGGCCCTCTTCCATGACTCCTGCTCTGAGCCATTTCTGGATCAGAGCCGTCATTCTTCTGTCCCCTATCCGATGCTCGATCATCTCTATCAGCCAGTCGTGGGAGATGGTGTCAAAGAACCCACGAATGTCTGCATCGAGCACCCAGTTGATCGGGCGCTGCTGGATTCCTACCGCAAGCGCGTCCAGTGCATCGTGCGCCGACCGTTGCGGTCGAAATCCATACGAGAAGCCTTTGAACTCCGGCTCCCAGATGGCCGACAGAATCTGCGCTACCACGCTCTGAACAATCTTGTCTTCCAGCGCGGGTATGCCCAGGCCTCTCTTCCTGCCATCTGCTTTCGGGATGTAAACCCGTCTCACTGCCATCGCTCGATATGCTCCTCGTCTCAGTCTTCCAGAGAGGTTCTCAAGGTTCCCCTCAAGTTCTTCTCTGTAGTGCTGCCACGTTTCTCCGTCGATTCCTGCTGCGGCGTTCTTCTTCAGTCCAAAGTACGCAGCTCGCAGATTCTCGACTTGGTACACGTGGTGGTACAGCGAGGTCATCTTCTGTTTCGGCTCGCGTCTCACTGCTTGCCGTATGCGATTGAGCGACTTTTGCATGCCTACTTTCCGGCCCTGTGTCCGGGACACGGGACGCTCATTCGCATTCCCCTTGACCAGCAGCCTTCCCTCCATCCGCTCCGCCGTCACCTCCGGCGTGACTTTGTTCGCAGACTTCGTCGGTACTATGCCGCTGTCCGACTGCCCGTCATCGTTCATCATCGGCGTTCGTCTCCTGACTTCCCGATGCGGCCCGCAGTTCCATCTTTGGCTACGGGCAATGACGGGCTCTCCCGGTTCTCGCGCAATATGTTTCCGCACATGCTTGGGGTCTCTGACCGCGCGGAGCCTGCTGTGCACTCGCCTTCTATCGCGCTCAGCAGTGTTGCCTTCGACGTAAAGGGAGCCTCTCGGCGCTCCGGTTTGTACCCTTTTCGCGGCTCAATACCCAACCTATGCGTTCTCCTGTCAACGCTTGGTCTGTGGGATCGCTCCCACCATCCCATGACTCGGAGCCAGACTGGCTGGCTAGACCTTATCTGTAGCGGACTTTCACCGCCAACATATTGCCGATTTTTACCGGCGCTCCCCTTTCAGGGTCGGAATGGTGTTCCTTTCGATTCCGGTGGCGTTGCCACCGGCTATTGAATTTGTCGCCTTCGGCGACATCGTTAAAGTGTTCTAGCCTCGGCCAAAGTCGTCCTCGAGGCGAACTATGTCGTCTTCTCCGGAGTTTAGTATCCTCGCTGCACCTCTACAAACACGAGCGGCTGCTCGCCCGGGTTTTGAACGCGATGAGCGGCACCGATCGGGATATCGATCGCCTCCGCCCGCGATCAAGTCGATTTCTCGTCCATCAAGTGTTACGCGAGCCTGTCCTGTAACCACGTACCAGTGCTCGGCGCGCTGCGCGTGTTTCTGATAGCTCAGACGGTTTGCCGGGCTTCACTTCAAGTCGCTTTACCTTGAACCCCGCGCCTTCATCAAGAACCCGTAAAGCTTCCCCATGGCCGGTCATCAAATTCTTCACTCACGGAACTTCCTCCTTTTTTACTCCTTTGTTCTTTTCTCCTCCATTTCGCGGAGCTCGCGACGCAGTACCTTGCCGACTGCGCTCTTTGGCAGACCTTCGACAATGTCGACGTGGCTCGGAACTTTGTACTTCGCCATTCGCTCGCGACAGAAGTCAACAATCGCTTCCGAGTGCTCGCGCTCTTCTCCCGATTTCAGAACTACAAAAGCCTTGACTGCTTCTCCTCGATAGGCGTCAGGAACTCCGATCACCGCCGCTTCAACGACAGCCGGATGGGTGAAAAGGACATCCTCAACTTCGTTCGGGTAAACGTGAACCCGCTGACTATGATCATATCTTTCTTGCGTTGAACGATATAGAAGAACCCGTCCTCGTCCATTCGGGCCACGTCGCCGGTGTAGAGCCAGCCTTCCCGCAGCGCAATCTCAGTTTCGAGCGGCTTGTTCCAGTAACCCTTCATTACCTGTGGTCCGCGTATGCACAACTCACCGTCCTCGCCAGGTGGCACGTCATGAAACCGGTTTCGAGGTCTACAATCTTGCACTCTGTGCCCGGTATCGGCAGGCCGATGCTTCCGGGTTTGCGTTTTGATAGTGTCGGTTTCGAATGAGTCACAGGAGAAGCCTCGGTCAGGCCGTATCCTTCGTAAAGCATCGTTCCCGTCATCGATTCAAACTTCTCGAGAATATCGACCGGAAGCGGAGCAGAGCCGCTGTTATACCTGCGCACGCGATCAAGACCGCTTGCTTTGGCTTCAGGATGATTGAGCATCGAAATGTAGAGTGTCGGCACGCCGGGAAAGAACGTCGGCTGATAATGCTTGATCGCGCCGAGCAGCATGTCGACGTCGAACTTCGGAATCATTATTTGAAGCGCGCCGTTCCACGCCCCAACCAGCATCCCCCGTCTGCCCGTAGATGTGGAAGTAAGGAATCACGAGCAGATATCTTCGTTGCCGCGGTCTGTCACGCCTTCGGCCCAGACAGCTGTCTGAATTGCATTCGAGAAAAGGTTGTAATGGGTGAGCATCGCTCCCTTGGGAACGCCGGTTGTCCCGCCAGTGTACTGAAGGACAGCGATATCATTCTCCGGTCGATTTCTACTCTTGTGTGCTCCGCCTGCTCGACCGATCTGAGCAGAGCTGAGAACGAAAGCGTGCTCTCGGGCGGGCCGCAACAGGGTTGGCCGATTGTGCTGAATACTCGGCGATGCTTGTAGTAATGACATTCTCGATACTTGAATTGGGCTTCACGCCGAGCGCGAGCGGCGCAAGCACATCGAGAGTGATGATTACCTTGAGACCAGCGTCCTGAGCGACCGATCGACTTCACGAAGCGTGTATGTAGGGTTTATGTTGGTAACGATCGCGCCCAACTTTACGATGGCAAAAAAGCTGATGACATATTGCGGCGAGTTCGGAAGCATGATTCCGACTCGATCGCCTTTGACATTTCCCAGGCGCGAAAGCGCAGTCGCGAATCGATCGACCTGATCTTTCAGTTCGCGAAAAGTCAGCTGAGCTCCGAGAAACGCCGTCGCCGGCCGATCGCCGTAGAGTCCGGTTGCAGCTGCAGAATGCGGTAAAGCGGTTGCTTAGGGTAGGTGGTTTCTGCACTCACCCAGAAGTCATAGTTCTTGAGCCATGGTTTCTCAGAATAGCTACTCATCAATTCCTCCGAAAGGACCTTTGCGCAAGGGTGTTGTTCAGGGATTGTGCGATTGGCCAGTAGATTTGGCAAGACTTGGCGTCAAACACGTTCTTAACTATCATTAACGACAGGAGAAATTCCACGTGCCTGACTGAACGAACCGCACCTGCAAATGACGAAGAACAATTGCGCGAACGGCTCAAGAGGATGTTCTCTAATCGCGCTGAACCGCTGGCATCGGAGCTGACAACACTCCAATCAACTCTCAACGACATTTGTGAGCGTCTGGTGATGCAAGCACGGTCTCCAGTCGACGACGAAATCGACGAAGTTGCGAATCAGGTTAAACAAAGTCTCGCCGATGCCGACGCTTCTCATCAGACAGCTGCGAATGAGCTTCGCGAGCAGATCGCAGCGCGCGATTCTCAGCTCAGCGCGCAATATGAACTTCTCGCGCAAACTACTGCCCGCACCGCAGATATTACCGCGATCAATGAAGCCATCGCAGACATCGAACGGCAACAGACACAGGCAGATATTCTGACAGCCCTGCTTGAGAATACGGCCAGATTCGCGAGCCGGGCAGAAATCTTTGTACTCCGTAAGGACGAGCTCACGAACTGGAAGTCGCGAGGTTTTGATGATCCCGGTCAGGCTACTGCCGCGCTCCACGACGTAGTCCGCTCGCAAGAACCAGCCACGACTACGACAGAAGACGGAAAGGAAAATCTAGCGATTCCGCTCCTTGTCCGCGATAAGGCCGTTGCCGTGCTCTTTGCCGACAATGAGCCGTCAGGAAAGATCGAAGCGCGCCCACTCGAAGTATTGATGCGCGTAACTGGAATGGCTATTGAGCGCCTTGCAATGCGTCGCGAAATCGAAGCCGCATCTGACGGCAATCTCAGTCTTTCGCTGCGGCTTATCCGCAAAGCTATTCGTACGACGTCCCGCCAACAGATACATCTCCACTTCCGATGCCGCTTTTTGAAGCTGCGTCTCAACGAGAGATGACTGATGAAGAGAAGGCAGCAGCGCATTCCAACGCAAGGCGGTTTGCGCGATTTCTAATCACTGAGATAAAGGTCTACAACTCTTCCAGAGTTATCGAGGGCACGCGCAGGCTGGACCTTACGATCGACTCAAGGATGAGATCGAAGTACGACGAGATGTATACAATCGCCACGTTGATCCAAAGATCACCAACGAGTTCGATTACTTCGATGAGGAGCTCGTGAAAATCCTCGCTGACGGCGACGAAACAAGACTTGGAAGAAGGAACTGAGTGCTGAGTGCTGAGTGCTGAGTGCTGAGTCTCAGGCGAAGTCTGAGCGGAAGCTAAAGAAAATGTCGTCTATTCTGAATCTCTTTTGAGTGCTGATCTAGTGCTGAGCTAGTGCGAGAACTCAGGCTACTCAGCACTCAGCACTCAGCACCTCTTTCTCTTGCTTACTCGTATCTCAACGCATCGATGGGTCGAGTGCGGCAGCTTTTCTGGCCGGATAGAAGCCGAAGAAGATCCGACTGCGGCTGAAAAGACGACTGATCCAACCACAGACGCAACAGAAACCAGCGTCGGCCAACCGAGCATTCGCGGTATCAGAACCGATACGCCCAGCCCGAGAATGATTCGATGAGCCCGCCCGTCAGACTGAGCACGATCGCCTCAATCAGAAACTGAGTACGCACCGCAGAAGAACGTGCGCCAATCGCCATGCGGATACCGATCTCTCGCGTACGCTCGGTAACGGAGACGAGCATGATGTTCATGATCCCGATTCCGCCGACGAGCAACGAGACGCTGGCAATGCTCGCGAGAAGTATCGTAATGATACGGTTGGTTCATCCGCCGCCTCTGCAACATCAGTCATGTTTCTTACACTGAAATCATTTTCCTGATTCGGTGCAAGCTTATGACGAGCTCGCAGCAGCTCGGAAATCTGCTCTTCGGCGGTACAAGTTGCCTCCGGTGAAATAGCCGAGACATTAGCCGACTGGACGTGTTGAATTGCGAGAAGCTTCTTCTGAACTGTCGAGAACGGCGCGAAGAGAACATCGTCCTGATCACGCCCCATCTGATCCTGACCGCGTTTTGCCATAACTCCTATCACGCGAAAAGGCAACTCCCGGACACGAATCGTCTGGCCGATCGGGTCTTCCCGGGAAACAGAATGTCGGCTATCGTCTGACCAATCACGACAACGCGCGCTGCACTACGTACTTCTGAATCCGTAAAGAAAGACCCCGTCTGAACGAGCCATTTCCTGATCTCCGGATATCGAGCCATCCCCCTCAATGCGCGTGTTCCAATTCTGATTGCCAAAAACAATCTGTGCGCGGCTCTGCACACCCGGACTCACCATCGCTACCGTTGGAAGCTCAGTGCGGATGGCATCCAGGTCTTCCACAGTCGAAGCATCACTGAGCGCTGTCATCCGCACCAGTTCGCACACCTCCAAGATTTTGCGATCCGGCCCGAATAAACAGAATATTGGTCCCAACGCTCGCAATCTGTTCCGCCACCGATGCCTGCGCACCCTGACCGATGCTCACCATAGCAATCACTGCTGCAACACCGATGATCACGCCAAGCATGGTCAGCGCGGACCTCATCTTGTTGCGCGCCAAAGCGCGAAACGCTACTCGAATAATGTTGACCAGGTTCATATCGGCCGTCTCCTACGCCTCATCCTCGTCCTCGTCGTCATCTCCAAGGTCTGGAAGGTTCTTGAGCTCTTCGGTGGCATTTCGTCGCGTCAAGACCGGATAGTCTTTATTGATCCTGCCATCCTTGAATATGACTACGCGCTTCGCATATTCCGAAATGTCGTGCTCGTGAGTCACGAGAACTACAGTAATTCCCTGCTCGGTATTGAGCTTTTGAAATATCTCAATGACTTCGACGGACGTGCGCGAATCGAGGTTGCCAGTGGGTTCATCTGCAAGAATCAAGACCGGCTGATTGACAAGTGCCCTTGCGATGGCGACGCGCTGCTGCTGCCCGCCTGAAAGCTGATTCGGATGATTCAGCTCGCGCCCCGCAAGACCGACTGCCTGAAGTGCACCTCTCGCGATTCGATGGCGATCCTCGCTGTTGACGTTCGTAAAGCATCGGAAGCTCGACGTTTTCGAGTGCCGAAGTTCGAAGAAGAGCAGATTGAACCCCTGAAAGACAAAGCCAACTTTGCGATTTCGAATGTCGGCACGCTCATCCTTGGAAAGCTTCGAAACATCGATGCCGTCAAGGGTGTACGTCCCCTTCGAAGGTCTATCGAGGCAACCGACAATATTCATCATTGTCGATTTTCCCGAACCTGATCGGCCAGTGTCTGATCACTATCAACTCACCCCAGTAGACGCGGAAGCTGACTCCTCGAAGGGCATGCACATGCATCTCACCCATCGTATAAGTCTTGTGTATGTGATCAAGCTCGATCAGCCCACGACCTTTCGCGTTGCGGGACTACGTGCCGATGCTCAGTTTCTCTGACTATCTGTTCCGCCTCTCTTGTCACGTCCAATTATCCCCAAGTACGTTGTACCGCCTTTAGGCGGAATCTTCAGCGGTTGCATTACTTAACGTCTGAAGATTCCGCCTGAAGGCGGTACGACATGCCCAAATCCGATTCTACCGCCTCGGCCCGCCGCCGCCACCACCACCGCCAGGTCCGCCGAAGCCTCCGGGACCTCTCGGTTGTCCGCCAAACCCTGGCGGACGTTGCGTACCTGAAGTAGAGGCACCGGTCGAAACGCTTTGACCCACTATCACGGTGTCGCCTTCGTTGAGCTCACCTTCCGCCACCTCGGTGTTCGATCCGTCCGTAATCCCGACCTTGATTCGCTTCGGTTGTGGCTTCCCGTCAGCTCCCATCAAGAAGACAATCCTGGTTTGACCCTCGAGCACCGCGGCTGATGATGGTGTTATGCCCCCGCCTCTGCGCGACGACCGGCCTTCACGACCACCTTCACGACCACCTTCACGACCACCTTCACCAGGAGTTCCAGGTGACGCACTCGGACCGGCAGCAGGACTTGCTCCAGGGCTTGCTGTCGCTGCCCCCACCTGCGGACGGGCTCCCTTGAGGCCGGCGTCCACCGAACTGCCCTTCACCCTGACCCTGCGGTCTGAAGCGCAGCGCCGCATTC
>CAWEYR010000011.1:0-216369 GCA_963813345.1 uncultured Acidobacteriota bacterium
GGATAAAGATTCGCAGGTTTGGTATAACTATCGAACACCGCGACTTTCGGGAGCAGGGCATCCCGGACACCGCCCCAACGGGTATCAGCTACGGGCACGCACCGGGCAACGCGCTTTGGAGACAAAAGTGATGCAATTCAACGGAATGCTGTATTCCTAAGCGGTCACTCGCCGTAGCAAGCCTACTCTGACATCGACTTCTCCTCCGAAATGAGTCAACGGTTCTGTTCCAGCGGCCGGCAATCCCGCTGCTTCAGTAAGGGTTTCATTCAGGTGGACGACCGCGGCCTTTCGCAGTGACCAGGGGCGATGTTCCACGTCCGCTTTGAGCAGCCGCCCGCCGCGGATGGCGTAAAGGCGAAAGCGGGCTGTAAGGAATATCTCAAGCTCATTAGGCGTATCGATAGCCTCGCCGATACGTACTTCGATTTCGCTTTTTCCTTTTATACCGAGATGACGGGCACTACGGTATCGAGCCACGTCGCCGTCGCGAACGGCGCTCATGCTTGCCCAGAAGTATGGAAGCGCGTATGCGGTTCGCGCACCGACTACAGCCAAAAGGCGCGCGGCATCGAGCGAGAAGAACCAGACGCCTCGCAGACCGTGCCGATCGACGACGTACGTTCGGACGTTGGTTTCAGGGAACGTTGACACCCAGGGCAACGGCGGTGCATTCGGAAGACTCAGGTTCGTCAAAACAAAGGGCACGAGTCCAATCCAGGCCGTCCCATCATAGAGGTCCAACTCGAGATCTTTGGGCACGAGTTCTCTTACGATCGAAGGCTCGGCACGCCAATGGAGGAACGTGAGGTCGCGCCACGTCTGGCGCGTGACCGGGTGAGATACGCGATGCGGTGCTGATTCGCTTATGGGTTCTATGTACATCAGTGAGGGTCATCTTACACTCGCTACGATCAAGCATACGCAAGCCCTCCCTTACGGTCGGGCTACTGACACGTGTCCACGTGGGATACTTAGCGATGAATCTGCAGCTACGCAACAGCAGTGCTGCTTGAACTCCATACCTGGAACCATCGTCTCCTTCATTCGTATAATACCCAAATGGGAAATCTTCTGGCCGACTTGAAATTCGCGCTGCGAACGCTCCGCCGCAGTCCGCTGTTTACTTCGATCGCGATCCTCTCGCTCGCTCTCGGGATTGGTGCGAACACTGCGATCTTCACCCTCATGGATCAGCTTCTGCTGCGCGTCCTGCCAATCAGGGATCCCGGCACCCTGGTGATGCTCTACCAGGAGGGCCCGCACATGGGGAGCAACAGCGGCCCGCGCATGCACTCCTATCCCCTTTATCAGGACTTCCAGCAGAAGGCAGAACCTCTTGCAGATGTCATTTGCCGCCGCGGTGTGGAGGCATCCCTCAGCGTCGACAATCAGACGGAGCGCGTAGACGCAGAGCTCGTCTCTGGTAACTATTTTACAGCCCTGGGAGTGAAGCCGGCCATCGGGCGGCTGTTCAACTCTGCCGAGGACGACCAGGTCTACAGCGGCCATCCCGTGGTGGTTCTCAGCCACGAGTACTGGGCCTCGCGATTCGCAGGCGATCCAAAGGTTATCGGACAGAAGATCCTGGTCAACAACTATCCGATGACCATTGTCGGCGTATCCGGTGCGGGGTTTACTGGCATTGGATCCTGCGCGCTCACCGCAGATTCGCGTTCCTATTCTGATGAAGCCCATCATCATGCCGCTCGCAGGAATGGATACAAATGGACAATCGCCGCGCGCGCTGGGTGCAGGTCTTTGCACGCCTGAAGCCCGGGTACACACGCGAGTCCGCTCAGGCCGCGCTGCAGGTTATGTACACGCAGATTCGCAATTACGAGATGACGCTTCCTGCGGCAAAAGACTGGTCACGTATACATGCGCGACCAGTTCATAAAGGGAACGATACAAGTGGAACGCGCGGCCGGAGGTTATTCGCAACTAAGGAATAACTTCTCCACTGCGCTGATTGTGCTGATGTGCATGGTTGGGCTGGTTCTGCTGATCGCCTGCGCGAATGTAGCGAACCTTCTGATCGCTCGGGCCGTCGCGCGCCAAAAAGAGATTGCCGTGCGCCTTTCGGTCGGTGCCTCGCGAGGCCAGCTCGTACGGCAGCTTCTGGTCGAGAGCCTCGTCCTCTCAATCATGGGCGCTGTATGCGGTGTTATTCTCGCTATCTGGATAACCCGCCTGCTGATTTCGTTGATTCCTGCCGAAGGGAACCCACTTCTCCTGAAGTCGGCGCCGGATCTCCGCATTCTGCTGTTCACGCTCGGCCTGACATTTGTTACCAGTCTCATTTTCGGCCTCGTTCCGGCGCTGAAAGCGAGCCGTCCCGACCTGTGGACCACTCTGAAGGATGCGGTCGGTACGATTAGCGGCTCGGGAGGATCGGTCCTCTTGCGAAAGGGTCTCGTTTCCGTCCAGGTGGCACTTAGCTTCCTGCTGTTATTCGGCGCCGGGCTTTTTGTTCGCAGTCTTCAGAATTTGAAAGGTACGGATACCGGTTTTCGAGAGATTGACTCCATCGTAAAGTTCCGAGTCTCGCCTGCTCTCAACGGCTACCAGGGAGAGCGCGCGGTACAGTTTTACACCGATCTTCTGGCGAACATCCGCACTCTGCCAGGAGTCAAGGCGGCGAGCTACACTTCGAATCAACTTCTGGCAGGGGGCACATCTGACAGCACCATGTCGGTCGAAGGCCATCAGGCAAAGGATGGCGAAGATATGCAGGCTTACATGAACTGGCTGTCGCCGGGTTATTTCGACTCGATGGGAATTCCGCTGCTTGAAGGCCGTGATTTCGATCGCCGTGACATCAAAAGAGACTCCAAAGTCGCCGTCGTAAATCGCAAGTTCGCTGAGCATTTCTTCAAAGACAAGAGCCCCATTGGCAGGCGTCTCGGCTGGGGCGGCGGTCCCGGCACGAAGCTCGACATCGAAATTATTGGAATGGTGGAGAACTCACTGTATGAAGGACCGAGGGGCGGCATCCGCCGTCAGGTCTTCATGCCCTATTACGGCATGGGCACCGCAGCCTTCTACGTTCGAGCATCAGGATCGCCTGACTCGCTGCCATGCCGCTTTGCGCGGCGAGGTGAAAAAGCTGGACGCATCGATGCCGGTGTTTCAGATGCAGACGCTCGAGCAACAGCTCGACGATACGTTGCTCACCGAACGTCTGATTGCCATGCTTTCTGCGGGCTTCGGGGCGCTTGCTACACTGCTAGCCTCGATCGGACTCTACGGCGTCATGGCATTTGTAGTTGCGCGCCGAACGAAGGAGATCGGTGTCCGCATGGCGCTGGGCGCACGGCCCGGCTCGGTAGTCTGGCTTGTCATGAAGGAAGTTCTGCTGCTTGTAGGAATTGGCCTTGCAGTGGGAGTCCCCGCCGCGATCGGGCTGGGGCGCTTCGTTTCAACCCAGCTCTATGGCATTCAAGCACGGGACCCCTGGGTTGGAGGAGTCGCAATCATTCTACTTGTCGCCGTAGCCTCGCTCGCCGGCTTGATTCCGGCGCGCCGCGCCAGCCGCATCGATCCCCTGCGCGCCTTGCGCTACGAATGAGTGCTGGTAACAGGGTCCAATGCAACCACAAGCTAAAGCGTGAACTCAAACTGATTATGTTTGAGTCCACGCTTTAGTTGAGACCGTGTGCCAACAGGCTTCTTGCGAAGTCGACTACTGTAGCAGCGCCAGGTACGCGGTTGCCAGCCAAGCAAACGCTGCGCTTTTTCCGACTATGGCGATGTTTTCGCCCGAGAGTTGGCGTTACATTACGAAGCGTCGGATCAAACAACGAGAGCAGGCGCAGAACGAAGTCCGGAAGCGACCGCGTAGGTACCTTCCTGGCCTCTTCCTTGAGCTCTGCGCGCAGGACACTGGCGATCTCCTTCATCCACATGAAGTCACCAGTCGCTATGAACGCTCACCCGCCGCTTCGGGCGCGGTCACATCGCACGTATGTGCAGGTTACCAGGACGCGCACATCTACCACGTCGAATCCCAGACGGGGGATGCCGGGAACGCGGCCCTGAACCAGTCGCCCGATTACCTGAACCGATCCCTGGCTATCTGGTGTTAGCACCGGACCAAAGCCAGCGCCCAGGCAGTAATTGTAGTCAGCGCAGCCGTCCCCTGAGAATCCTGCATCAAGCGCCAGGCAGCCTGCTCGCAAGCGTCTTTGACCGCCGGTAAGCGTTGAGACTCCGGTCTTCGGTGTATCTGTGCACACAGTTTCATCGCTCGAAGCGGTGCCGCTTGATAGAATATGGCTCGCAGCAGCGCACGAGGATCTGAAGAACAGTGCGCTTAACCGACGCGCGATTGGCTGCGCGTAAGACGCGCAGTGTGCCTTCCTTCGCGGCATCAATCATCGCACTGGAATCCTGGCCCCGATCCTCGGTCATAGACGAGGCGCATCATGCAGCACGTAGATACATCCGCCGATCGCCTCATACCAGCCGGAGTCCGAGGTGAGATCGGCAGCAAAAAACGTGAGTGCGTCGCCGCGATCGCCGGGATTAATTGATGAGGAGACCGCCGTTCTTACCGAACCGCTCCCTGGAAAGGCTCCGGATGGTCGTGCGTACGCTATAGCCCCGCTTCAGGAGCACTACGATGCACCAACCGGCAACGTATCCGGTCCCGCCACTTACCAGGACGGTCTCAGCCATAGGTCATCCTTTCGATCGTTATTCCTGACGTCAAACCCTTAGCGACCTATCTGCGATAGCCTTCCACGTTATCCTGTTCGGTTCAGCGCGACGCCAAGGAGTCGAATATCGGACGCGATTATCGAACTTCGATGAGAAGACCACAAGATAACGAGGACCTGGCGCTCGAGAAGCAATCTGGAAAGCGAGGATGCGAATCGCCCGTGGTTGAAATTCTCCCTCAATAGGCGTAAGTTCCACGAGTTCGCGAACTCAACACTACTCATTAAAACCAAGAGTGATTAGGCGAACACGTCTGTAATCCCCAACCTATTTAGCTTTTCAGCCAACGGGTTTCAGGATTGATCTCTAGTTTTGTCTAAACGAAGGAGGCACGGCAGCATTTTGTTGCTCAGGGAAGAATGATAGGAGAGAAGCTTTTCAATCGGTACGAGATCATCGCCGAACTGGGCCGCGGAGGTATGGGCGTCGTCTATCGTGCTCACGACCCAATGCTCAACCGCGAAGTCGCTATCAAGCTCATTCCGCCTTCGCTTCTCAGCCCCGAGACCGAGCAGCGCTTCCAGCGCGAGGCCCAGCTCGTCGCCCAGATGGACCACCCCGCGATTGTCCCGATCTATGACTTCGGACAGCACGAAGGAGCGCTTTTCTTCGTTATGCCAGTCGTTCAGGGAGCAAACCTGCGCTGGTCTTTGCGTGATCAATCACTCGTACTGCGCGACATTCTCGACATCGGGATTCAGGTTGCGGATGCGCTTGATTACAGCCATTCACGTGGCGTCTTTCACCGCGACATCAAGCCCGAAAACATTATGGTCGCACGAGAGGATGGGGAACGAGTCCGCGTGCGGATCATGGACTTCGGACTCGCCAGGGCCACCACCGAGAACCGGATTACCAAGACTGGAACGATCGTCGGCACACTTGCCTATCTCAGCCCCGAACAGGTATCAGCCAGCGCGGTTGATCATCGTTCGGACATCTATTCCCTTGGCACGGTGCTCTACGAATGCATGACGGGGGAGCCTCCCTTCTCCGGAGAACTACAGTCGATTCTTTATCGGATCGTCCACGAGATTCCGCAACCCCTGCGCCCCTTCGGTACGGCCATCGATCGCGACCTGGAAGGGCTGATCATGACGTGCCTGGCGAAGGAGCCGGGAAAGCGTCCACAGCGAGCCGGCGAAATCGCTTCGGAGCTAAAGCGGTATCAGACGCAACTGCACGAAAGCGACCTGACAAAGTCGGTTGTGCTCACCCGGCAACTGGTGATGCCGCGTACAGCGCTCTCTCCGTTTATCGGACGAGGGAAAGAACTGGCCGAGCTACAGCAGCGGCTCAATGCAGTCATCGGCGGCGAGTGCCAGTTTGCGGTGGTTGCCGGTGAGCCAGGTGCCGGCAAGACGCGGCTGCTTGATGAGATAGAGAACCTGGCGAAGGCACGCAAGCTTCTGGTGCTCCACGGGCGAACGATCGAACAAGACGGGGCTTTCCCTTATCAAGGGTTCTGCGAGGCGATTCAGGAGTACTTCCGCCTAAAAGACACAAGCTCTTCGTCGGCGGGTAGTGTCGACCTTTCAGATTTAGCCGCTGATCTCCTCTCGCTCTTTCCGATGCTCACCGAGATCAGTGACATTCGCTCAGCCGCTACAGGCGAATCAAAGCTCGCTCATATCGTGGGTGCGCCTGGGCCGGAGAATCGCACTCACATCTTCGAGCTACTGGCACGCACTCTCACCCGCATCGCTGGAGGAAAGCCGCTGATCCTTCTCCTCGAGGACCTCCACGCAGCGGAAGTCTCGATCGAGGCGCTCCAATATATAGTTCGGCGCCTGGGGCCGACACCGACTCTGATTATCGGAACTTACCGTTCGACGGAGGTAGACGGCCGGCATCCACTGTCTCGGATGCTTGAGAGTTTCCGCGGTGACCGGCGTTTTGCATCGATCGCGCTTGAGCCATTCTCGCGATCGGAACACCGTCTGTTTCTGGAAACGCTGATTGGCGGCCCTGAGCTGGGTACCAACCTGGTGTCAAAACTCTACGAGGGAACCGAGGGAAATCCATTCTTTACCAAGGAGCTCGTTCGCTCCCTCCTCGATTCGGGTGGTATCGCCAAGGATGACACGGGAGCCTGGACGCTTTCTGCCGAGACGGGTCTCTCGAGCGAGGCGCTGCCCGCGACCATTCAGCAAGCGGTCGAGAAGCGGATCGAGCGGCTGCCGGAAGATCTCCGCGAGATTCTTTCAATCGCGGCGGTCATCGGCAAAAGTTTTGATTTTCGTGACCTGGAGGTCCTGGCCGAAGGGAAGGAAAGTGTCGAGGACGCCATCGATCGGCTGGTACAAGACGGGCTGATTGAAGAGGAGCGAGAGTCGCGCGGAGATCGTCTGGCTTTCTCGAGCGGGGTTGTCCGCGATGTTCTCTACGCTGGGATCTCGCGCCGAAAACGAAGATCACTGCACCGGAAGTATGCCGAGCAGATGGAGAAGCGGCACGGTGGACGGCTCGAGCGTGTCTACCCGCAACTGGTCTATCACTTCTCGCAAGGGGACGTTCCCGACAAGTCAGTCGAGTATGGCCTCCGACTGGCCAGGGCTGCGCTTGACGCTTTCAGTGCGGAAGAGGCTACGCGTTCAACGAAGACGGCTCTCGAATTTCTTGATGAGGAATGGGAAGGTGAAAGGTCACTGGAAGGTGAAGCGAGGATGCTGTTGGCCGAGGCGTGCCGGATGGCTGGAGACGTTGACGGAGCACTCCGAGAGGCTGAGTTGGCGATCAAGATTTTCGAACGGGAGAATCAGCCATCTCGTGCCGTGCACGCACTGAGACTCGCGGCCGAAACGGCCTGGCAAGTCCGGAGAAATGAGGAAACGACCCGCTGGCTGAGCCGTGGGATGGAGGCAGCTCGCGCAGCCGGAGAGACCGAGAGCCTCAGGCATCTGCTCTCGTTGGCTGCGATGCTTGCCAATCTCCGTGGTGAATACGAGAAGGCGAATCAGTATCTGGAAGAGGTGGCGAGACTTGCCCCAGGGGCAAAAGAAGCCGAGGCGCAGGAAGAGATACCGCCGGGCGGCAGGATCGTCGTGGCACTTGCCAATCCAGTGAAAGCCCGAGAGCCGGTCAACATCGAGCTGCTCGAGGAGGAGGAGATCCTGGCCAACGTCTTCGAGACTCTGCTGGCCACGGATCAGGAAGGCAATGTCGTCCCGGCTATCTGCGAGAAGTGGGAAATCAGTGACGCGGGTAAGTCGTTTCTGCTAACGCTTCGCGACAACGTTCGCTTTCAGGATGGTCATGTCCTCACGGCGAAAGATGTCAAGCAATCATTCGAACGAGCAATTCGGCACGCTTCGCGAGACATGCCTGCGGCACTGGCTGCGATCCAGGGCGCTCGAGAATTCACTGAGCAACAAGCCAATGACCTCGCCGGCATTGTGATTCACTCCGGCAACAGATTGGAGATTCATCTCAGCGAACCCCTTTCGCTCTATCCAGCGCTGCTGACCGATTACAAGACCGGCATCACGCGTTCGGCGGGTGAAGATGGAGACACCAGCTGCACCTCCGCTAGGCACGGGGCCCTTGCGCATCGCCTCGTACCAGGAGGACCGCATCGTTCTCGAGCGAAATCAGGAGTATTGGAAGGGCACTCACGCTGTGCTTGATACCATCGAGTTCCGGCCCGGTCTTAGCGCCTCAGCGATCGCTACTGGCCTGCGTTCAGGCGAGGTTGATCTCGGGCGCGACTTGTCGCCGCAAGTCCTGGAAGAGCTCCTCCGCGATCCGCGTTTCCGTGGTGGACTCGTCGAGGCGCCGCGTAAGAACACCTATTTTGCGCTCTTCAATGATACCGGTCCCGTTGGGAAGAATCTGATGGTGCGACGCGCTCTCTCCGGGATCGTGCGAACCCACGATCTCGTTTGGCAAACGGTTGGACGGTTCGCGCAGCCTGCTGTCTGCTTGATTCCGCCCGGGATGCTCGGGCACGATCCCGGTAGACGCCGCGCGACGCTAACCCGCGAGGAGGCGCTCGAAATGCTGCATGCGGCTGGGGTCGCTCAGCCAATCCGTCTCAGGGCGGCGGTCCATCCACTCCTTCAGGACCGCTATGGATCGTTACTTACGACTCTGTTTTCGATCTGGTCGGAGCTCGGTGTAGAAGTCGAGATTGCCACAACGACTATGTCGTCCTTTCTTGAAGCCGACCAGCACAATGAAGGGCTTGATGTGCGCCTCGGACGATGGAATGCCGACTATGCCGATCCGGACAACTTCACGCACAGTCTTTTTCATTCCAGGGTGGGTCTCTACCGCAGTTATGTCTCCTCGACTGAAGGCGACCAAATCCTCGAAGAGGCGCGCGTCGAGAGCCGGCCAAGCGCTCGGGCGGCACTTTACCGGAAGTACGAGAATCTACTTTGGGAATCCGGCATTGTCCTCCCGCTCTTTCATGACATCGATCACCGTCTCGCAAGCCCGAAAGTTCGCGGGCTGAAGTTGCGGAGCAGTGCTCCATACGTCAACTATTCGGAGTTGGGCAAGATCGAATCGGCCACCGGAGCGGTGGAGACCTCTCGGGCGGTTAGTGGAATCATTCAGGTCGCGATTGCCGGACTGCTCAACAGTCTCGACCCGTCATTGTCATCAACTGTAGAACATAGCCGAAGCGCTTCCCAACGTCTTCGAGACTTTGACCAACGACGTAAAAGGGAGAATTGTGCCGTGGCTCGCAGCCGAGTTCGGCGCGGAAGATGGTGGTAAGAGATACCGCTTTCGTCTCCGCGATGATGTCCGATTCCACGATGGTCGAAGACTGACTGCGCGTGACGTCCGTTATTCCCTTGAGCGGCTCTTGCAGAAGCCGGACAGCTCATGCCGGTGGTTGTATTCCGCGATCCGTGGGGCGAAGGCGCTCCTCAACAATGAAGCGGGCGACCTGAGCGGCTTTCGCATACACTCGGCCAGCGAATTCACCATTGAGCTCGATGAGCCAGTCTCTCTCTTCCCGGCCCTCCTGTCATACAGCGGGGCTTCAATCATTCCAGAGGGCAACGACCGGTTCGGCTCGAGCTACCAGGACGGCTCAGTGGGAACGGGGCCTTATCGCGTTACCAAGTTCGATCCGGGCCGCCGGCTCGAACTTGAACGCAACCGGACTTATTGGCGCAAGGGCTATCCACGGAACGAGGGGCTGATCTTCAGTTTTGGAGTTTCTCCGTCAGAGATTCTTTCGGAGTTCCGTGCCGGAAGGTTATCGCTGGCGTCAGATCTATTGCCTGCAGATGTTGAGGCTTTGCGTCGCGAGCCTGACTTCGCGTCTGGATACCGTGAGACACCTCGCCTCATCACCTACTACGCCGTCTTCAACACGCATCGGGGGCCGCTCAGCGACAAGCGGCTGCGTCAGAGCCTCGTCCAGGCAGTCGACGTCGCGACACTCGTCCGCCAGACGCTGGGGCGGCTCGCCGTGCCGGCGCACGGACTGATCCCTCCCGGCCTTCTCGGCCACGACCCGATTCATGGCTCGCGGGCAGTTTCTGCGTCCTCGCCGCCAGCCGAACAGCTATCGACAGAGATCGAATTGACCGCTGTGCTCAACCCCGTATTTTTCGGCGAATATGCGGCGCTCGCCCGTGGACTCGGCCGACGCCTTTCGTGAGCAGAAGGTCAATATTCGGCCGATCAACAAGACGATGGCCGAGTGGTTGGACGCTGCCAACAAGGCACTGCGGACGTGGCCGTAGGACGCTGGAGCGCAGACTACCCAGACGCCCACACTTTCGTCCATCTTCTACACACCCAGGAAGGCTTTATCGGACGATTCTGCGGCTCTCCCGAAATTGACCGCCTCATCGAAAGAGGACGAGCGGAACCATCTCCTTCGGTGCGCCACTCTCTCTATCGTCAAATCGAGGAGATAATCGCGCGCGACGCTCTGATGCTCCCGCTTTTTCACGAGCAAGCCTACCGCTTTGCCAGGCCGGAAGTCGAAGGACTGGACCTGTCTTATGGAACGACAGTGGTTGATTATGCGAGTCTGCGAATCAGGGATTAGCTGATAGCGAGCGAGATGACTGAAATCGCTCGCCGTTGCTTGAGCGCAGGATCGAACAAAGCTACGCTGTCGACCCAGATTCGCGGAACGTTAAGCCAGGAGGCACCTATGCAAAAGCAAGGATTACGACGGAAGTTTCAATGGCACTTCTTCGCCGTTCTTTCGATATTCTTGTGTTTGTCGGTACTGCTTTTGGCGCAACGTGCGAAGAACTAGCCACACTGAAACTACCCAATACGACGATTGTTACGGCGCAATCAGTGGCGGCGGGCGCGTTTACGCCACCAAGTGGTTCAGCTGCGCCGTACAAAGACCTGCCCGCGTTTTGTCGTATAGCTGGAGTGATCAGTCCGACGACAGATTCAGAGATAAAGTTTGAAGTGTGGATGCCGGCTGCGAACTGGAACGGGAAATTCCATGGTATCGGCAACGGCGGCTTTGCGGGCTCTATTTCTTATCGACGGGGCTGGCCGGCGCACTCGCGCGAGGGTACGCCAGCGCTTCGACCGACACGGGTCATGGCGGAAGGGATGCAAGCTGGGCTCTCGGACATCCTGAAAAGCTGGCAGATTACGGCTACCGCGCGATTCCATGAAATGACTGAGAAGGCCAAGCTGGTCGTAAAGGCGTTCTATGGGAAGGTCCCAAGCGCTCGTATTTTGCCAGTTGCTCGAATGGCGGGCGGCAAGCCTTGATGGAGGCGCAACGATATCCTGCCGATTACGACGGCATCATCGCGCGGTGCGCCGGCAAATGCCTTCACGCAGATCCTCACGGGCTTTGCCTGGAATATGCAGATGCTAAGTGACCCGGCGAGCTTACTTCCCCTCAAAAAAGCTGAAAGCCATTGAGGCGGCCGTGCTCGCAGCCTGCGATGCTCGCGATGGGGTGAGTGACGGTGTATTGGATGATCCAACAAAATGTGGTTTTGATCCGGCGGTTCTCCTGTGCAAAGGACCTGAGACCGACGAGTGCCTTACTGAAAAACAAATTGCCGCGCTTAAAAAGATTTATGCAGGGCCACGCAATGCCAGAGGACAGCAGATCATTCCAGGCTTTACTCCAGGCGGAGAAACGGGTCCTGGTGGATGGACAGGATGGATCACAGGTGCGGCGCCCGCAGCATCGGCACAATACTTCTTCGCTACGCAGGCTTTCAAGTACATGGTCTACGCTGATCCTAACTGGGACCTCAAGTCATTTGATCTGGAGCGTGATGGCAAGCTGGCCGACGAGAAGCTTGGCCTCTTTGAATGCCACCAATCCGGACCTCAAAGCGTTCAGCTCGCGAGGCGGAAAGCTCATCCTTTATCACGGCTGGAATGACGCGGCGTTGCCTCCGGTGAACACAATTAATTACGTTAACAGCGTGGTCGGCAAAACTCGGTCAGCGGCAGGCGGAGAGTTTTATGCGGCTCTACATGGCGCCTGGGTCTGCAGCATTGCGCGAGTGGCCCTGGTCCGGACAGTTTTGGACAGATGGTCACGCGCGCACAGTCCGACCCGCAACAGGATTTGACGCTGGCTCTCGAACGTTGGGTGGAAGATGGTGTGGCGCCTGAACACGTGATTGCTGCTAAGCGGCAGGGTCCCAATCCGGCATCCCCGGCACTTCGCACGCGCCCTCTTTGTCCTTACCCCAAAGTTGCCCGCTACAAAGGAACCGGAAGCACGGATGACGCAGCAAATTTCACGTGTGCGTTAGAAAAAAAGAAATAAGCAATTTGAAGTCGGCGGCTTTGTGCCCGACAAAAAGGGGACGACCATTCGTCCCCTTTTTTTTCGGTAGTAGTCTCTGCCCTCACTCGCTCGTGATGGTTACGATCTCTGGTTTGCTCGCCTTTCGGGCAACATTTCGCTCGCCGGTATTAGCCACCTCCCGCTCAAGACCCGACTGCTGCAACTCTCGACCAATGTTGCTTCCTGCCGACCAGACTCTGGCAAGGAAGTACTTACCGTTGTAACGCCGGAAATCAAGGCGTGCAACCGATTGCGTCTTCCCTGTTTTAACGGGCTGCAGCCATGAAGAAGACTCTCGGGCCGCCGTCATTGTCGGCCATCAGAAAGCCGTCGCCTGACTGCGTGCTTGTGTCGTAGACCGTATAAGTGCCTGCTGGAAGCGCTGTTTTCCCGATGTGAAAATCGAATGGGACCGTTACGGTCATCTTTCGGGTAATCTGCGCTGAGGCAGTGATTCCCACGGCGACGAGTATCGTCAGAGTGGCGGCGATATGTAATAAGTGCTTTCTCATTTGCATCTTCTCCTTGTATTCCTGGATAACGTTCAACAATTAAATTTTGCGTTCAATCCATAAGACGGGAATTGAGAGACAAAACAGGCCACGGACGTGGAAACGAAAAAACTCCTCGCCCTCCTATCGACGCTGACTGTTAAGCTGTTACCTTGAGGACGAAAGCGGCGTCTTTACGAAATAGATGGCAACATCCGGCGCGCAACAAATCACAAATCTCCTTCTGGCCTGGGGCCAGGGTGATGAAGCAGCTCTCCAGTCACTCATGCCGCTGGTTTACGACCAGCTGCGTAAAGTGGCGGCTCGTCACATGCGCGGTCAGCGCGACGGGACACACCCTGCAGACCACGGCGCTCGTCAATGAGGCTTATCTACGTTTGATTGATGCAAGCCAGGTCAAGTGGCAGAACCGTGCGCATTTTTTTGCGGTCGCGGCGCACTTGATGCGGCGCATCCTGGTGGATTTCGCCCGAAGTCGGAACTATCAAGAAGCGAGGTGGCGGAGCGAAGGCAGTTTCACTCGATGAAGCAATGATAGTTACGCCAGAACGTGGCGCAGACGTGCTGGCCGCTCGACGAAGCATTGACACGGCTCGAGGCGCTCAACGAGCGGCAGGCGCGAGTGGTCGAGCTGCGCTATTTCGGCGGGCTGAGCGAGGACGAGACGGCAGAAGCGCTCAAGGTTTCAGTGCGCACGGTTCGGCGCGACTGGAATTTCGCGCGCGTCTGGCTTCATCGCGAATTGACCGGGAAGGGAGCAAATGACGCCTGATCGGTTCGCGCGCATCAGCCAGCTGTACAGCGAGGCCGCTGAGCTTGCGCCTGAAGCCCGCACGGTATATCTCGCGCAGGCCTGCGCCGGCGATGAGGAAATGCGTCGTGAGGTTGAGTCGTTGCTCGCCGAGGAAAACGCAGATGGGCGATTTCATGGGTGCGCCGGCGCTGAAAGATGCGGCCGCTCTCGTGACCGGTGAGGCGCCAGGGAACTCTCATTGGCAAACAACTCGGCCATTATGAGTTGCTTTCTTTTGTTCGGCGCGGGAGGGATGGGCGAAGTCTATGCCGCCAGAGACACAAGGATAGGGCGAAAGGTCGCAGTCAAATTGCTGCCCGCCGATCTTGCGACGAGATACCGACCGGTTGCGCCGCTTCGAGCAGGAAGTGCGCGCGGTGGGAATGCTCAACCATCCGAATATTCTCACGATTCACGATGTCGGTAACTATGAAGGATGCACCGTACCTGGTGTCAGAATTGCTCGAAGGCGAAACGCTGCGCGCACGGCTCAGGAACGGCGTGTTGCCGTTCGCCAGGGCAGCAGACATCGCCTTACAGATCACACGTGGGCTCTCTGCGGCCGCGCACGAGCAGGGGCTGGTGCATCGAGACCTGAAGCCGGAGAACCTTTTCATCAATCGGGACGGGCGCGTCAAGATCCTTGATTTCGGGCTGGCCAAAGCTCACGCAGAACCGTTCAAACGGCATCAACGAAAATGAACCCCTTTCAGCCAACATCGCGACGAATCCGGGCATGTCAATGGGTACCGTGGGTTACATGTCGCCCGAACAGCTTACGCGGTGAAACAGTAGACGGTCGTGCTGACATCTTTGCCTTCGGCGTGATGTCTCTATGAAATGCTCACAGGAGAGCGGCCGTTCCGAGGTGTTTCGGCAGCCGAGACGATGAGCGCGATTCTTACGCTGGAAGCACCTGAGCTGCCAACGCCACTCATGCTCAGGCGCCTGGCCTCCAGCGTTTGATTCATCGCTGTCTGGAGAAACAGGTGGAACGGCGCTTTCAATCCGCGAGCGACCTCGGCTTTGCATTGGAAGCTATGACCCTGCCGTTGCTGAACCCTTCGGTAGCTTCGCAGGACGTCGAGTTCTGATCCAGCAACAGAGAATCACAGCACGCCAACACTGAAATTCAGATCCACTGTTGGCCGCATGAACTGGCTTGGTTGGAGGGGCTGGGCAATGGCCGCTGTGTTCATGATTGTCACCGTCGGTCTTTCGGTGAGTTATTTCAGGCGTCCGCCGCTTTCACCAAGGGTTGTGCCGTTCACGAGTTTGCCTGGGCAAAAGTCGAGCCCTGTGTTCTCGCCAGATGGAAACCAGATCGCCTTCATATGGGACGCCGAAGAGAGATGCTGAACGCGGGGTTTACGTAAAGGTGATCGGAGAAGGCTCGCCATTACGTGTCGCATCGAACCCCGGCTTCCAGGTCACGTGGTCTCCGGATGGACGTTCCATCGCTTTTGCGCGGGCAGGCGATGATGGAGGGATTTTCACCGTGCCCGCGACAGGTGGTACGGAGCGCAGACTCACTGAACGGACGCGGGCCGTTTGCGTGGTCACCCGATCAAAAGACATTGGCTATTGCGAGCCGCAATTCAGCGCAAAGTCCTTCCAGGCATCATCCTACTTACGCTTGGAACAGGGGCGGGTGCACCAACTAACCAGCCCTCCTCCCGGTGCTGTTGGGGATACGTCTCCGTCCTTTTCCCCGGACGGGCAGACGGCTGGCGTTTATTCGACACCCCGGCACACAGGTAAGCGACGTTTATGTAATCCCAATAGCAGGAGGGGAACCTGAGCGGCTCACATTCAATAATTTGTTTCTCAGTGGCGGCCCGGCGTGGACGTCCGACGGGCGGGAGATCGTCTTCTCCTCAACGCACGGCGGCTTGCCTACGCTGTGGCGAGTTCATGCTACGGGTGGCCGGTTGCGTCGTGTTATCGGGAGTGGCGAGTACGCCCATCAGCCCACCATCGCTCGGACTGGAAACCGGCTGGCTATGTCAATCGGAAGACAGACACCAATATTTGGCGTGCGCCAGGCCCACTCTCGACTTCGCCGGCAAGCGCGCCAGCCCAGGTCGTTGCTTCGACCCGCGAGGAATATAGCCCGCAGTTCTCTCCTGATGGAGAATCGAATCGTTTTTGTCTCGGATCGGAGCGGAAGCCGTGAAATCTGGGTGTGCGACAGTGACGGCGGTAATCAGGTACAACTTACGAAATTCGGTGGCAGCCATGTCGGCTCACCTCGCTGGTCGCCTGATGGCCGTCAGATTGCCTTCGACTCGCGACCTTCCGGACTGAGCAGCATTTACGTGATCAACGCGTCTGGAGGCATCTCCGCGCCTTCTTACTGATGGCAAGTCCGAAGATGTGCTGCCGAGTTGGTCTCGAGATGGGAGCTGGATCTATTTCGGCTCGCGTCGAAGTGGGGACTGGCAGATTTGGCGGATGAACGTTGAGAACGAACAACTAGAGCAAGTAACCAGAAACGGTGGCTATGAAGCTTTCGAGGCAGCAGACGGCAAAGCTCTTTACTATGCCAAACGTGAGCCGGGCATCTGGAAGGATATCCCCGGCGGAGGAGACGAGACACGAGTTTCGACCAGGGGACGTGGGGCTACTGGACGCTGTTTGCGGATGGGATCTGCTTGCTCAATCGCGGACCGTCACAGTCGACGCTCGAGTTCTTCAACGTCGCGACGTCCCAGATGAAGGCGTTTGGCAGAATGGAACATGCCAGAGCTTTTGGCGGTCGCCTGGTTTCGCAGTTTCTGCCGATGGACGGTGGATTCTTTATCGGCAGGTGGATCAAGACGACAACGACATCATGTTACTGGAGAACTTCCGGTAACCTGATTTGGATAGGGGTAGGGAGAGCCGATTGGTTTCGGCTCCCCCTCCCTCCGAACCGGACGGGCGGATTTCCCGCATCCGGCTCTCCGGTCGATGGTTTTACCTTCGAGAGGATTGACGCGCTTCGCGCATGGGCGCTGGCCACGTGAACAGCCCATGCGCCGCAAAGTAGGCATTGGGCCAGCGTTGATGATCTCCGCCTCGTCCGCGGCCGCGCTTTCCGTTCCGTCGTCGCGCAGGATGCTGCGCAGCCGCATGCGAATCCACTGGTCCAGCCGGTGAAAGTCGTACCGGTGAGCTGTGCTTGAAGTACTCGAACCAGCCGCGAAGTGTCGGTTGAGCTCCGCGATGATGCGTGCAGGCTGTGTCCGTTAGTCCGCTTCGTTTCGCCCGCACCGCGTCTTTGAGCTTCTTCAGGCTCTTCCGGCGCGGCCATTTTGCCTCGCTCGAAGTGGTAGCCAGAAGTCAAAGCCGCCCGGCTGCGTGGCGTCCACGACTCGCGTCTTGTCCGGATGCAGCGTCAGTCCGTGCTTGCGCCGTCCATTGCTCGCACCAGTTCCAGCGCCTGCCGCGCTTCGGCTTCGCTCTGGCAGAGGATCACGAAGTCGTCGGCGTACCGCACCATCTCGATACCCGGCTCGGCCATCAGATGGTCCAGCGGGTCGAGGTAGATATTGGCCAACAGCGGGACTGACACCGCGCCTTGCGGCGTGCCTGCTTCCGGGCGGCCATTTCGCCTTCCTCCATCACTCCCTGTTTCAGGAAGGCTTGGATCAGCTCCAGCACACGACCGTCGGCGATCTTCTCTTCCACCGTCCATCAGCTGTCCGTGCGGGATGGTGTCGAAGTAGCTTTTCAGGTCGGCGTCCACCACCTAGTGTTACCCGGCTTGAGCAGTTTCTCGACCCGCCGCAGGGCGTCCTTGCAGCCTCGCCGGGGCGGAACCCGTAGCTGTGCTCCGCGAAGTCCCGCTCGAAGATCGGCTCGAGCACGTTGCGCAGTGCCGCTTGCACCACGCGGTCGCGCACCGTCGGAATCCCCAGCGGCCGCTTCTCTTTCGTCCCGGTTTGGGAATCCACACCGTCTTACCGCCTGCGGGCTCGTACTTCTCCTCCGCAGGTTGCGCGGCCAGCGTTGCAGATTCGCTTCCAGGACTTCCTCGTACGTCTCTATCGTCTGGTGATCCACTGCCGGCTGCTCCTTTGTTTGCCTACACTTGCGCAAGGCCGCTCAGGTTCGCGCTCCGAATAGACCTTGTCAATCAGGCTGAACCATATGCCTCCTTTCACCCCTTTTCAAGAGCGGTCAACATGCGATCGTCCAGACCGCCGGTTCTACCCAAGCCCGATACTTTACGTTCGGCGTCGGCCTCTCCGTCTTGTTGAGCCCCTCGGGCACTGTCGACGGTTTGTTTTCCGTCGGTCTGTTCGATCACGTCTCCATCTTCCTGTGTCCCTTCGCTCCACGCCCGGTTACGGGGCTTCGTCGCTACTATGGACACTCTGACTCCTCCTGTGGGCGGCTCTTCGATGCGCTCGGCACATGAACACCGCTTCGTTACCACGCAGGTCTCCCTGATTCACGCGTGGCCTTCCCGATCATTCCGTCCCCAACCACCTCATGGGCCCTGTCGTCGCTTTCTCACGCTACCCCTCAGCGCGACGGCTTCCGGTATTCCCGGTCGGGCTTCGCCATTGCACAGCAGGCTCGCCGCCGACAGCCGGCCGAATCGAGTTCGTCATCCTCGGACTGATCGTTCACCTCCTGTTGCTCCCCACCCCGCCTCACGGCGACGCAGTTACATTCGGTTACAGGCCGGAGAGCGTCTGCCTGAAGAGGACTCTCACCTCTCCGACCAAACGCGCTTTCAGGCGCACAGTGCGGCGACAAGTCGCCGTACTCCAAAATCAAATCCTGAAAACCTTCCCGCCATTCCCCTGAACCGTCCGTGTTTCGAAAGTTGACTTGGGGCGAACGAATGGCATTCTTTTTGCGGAGAATGAGGCAGAGTCACGAAAGAGCGTCGCCGACAATCTGAAAAAGGCATATGCAATTCGTCTTTTTTTTATCACGGAAGAAGCATCTCTTCAGACGATTCCGAAACTCTTCGCGTTTTCATGGTTAATTGTTGGAGATGCTTGCAGGGAGTCATCCGACTAGCAGCTGATGAAACATGAGTCGGGAAAGTTTTTTAGGAACGCTTGATCAGCGCAAATGGTCATAATGAATATGACGTAAGCTTTGTTATCGGACTCACAGGAGGTCTATGCTTTCGTGCTCCCCGCGTTTCCTCAGTCAGGCCAGGACCCTGAAAGTTACACCGCCCCCCCACACTACTCAGACTTCGTGGATCTCGACGACGAGACGAATTCACCCAACAACTAATGGATATCTTTGGCTGAATCTCGTGCACGCTCCGTGCCATATGAGGTAAGAATATTGGCGCGAGCGAACGCCGTTAAGTTTTTAAGCCTGATGAGGCCCGCAAGCGCGGATAGTTCTAGCGCGAACTTCTTTCGCACATCAAGCGCGCTCATCAGGGGCAAACCTACAATCCAGACGATTCGGAAACGGCATGTCGGTTCTGTGGCACCGTTACGCGCGCTTATACGCTAATGGAGAATGGACATATATACCTGAGCAGTTTCATGACTAGGAGGAAGAGACTATGAAGCGTTAGACAGTTTTTTGTTGAGCGACGGAGCATTAGTCGCCGCCAGCCGAGTTGCCGAGACTGATCCAGCCGTCGATCCAACACACTGGATCGACTGGATATTGATGTGTACTTCGTGTTTCCAACTCAACAGTTCCCTGTGACGGGTTGGAAAATCACGGTTGATGAGAACATCAGTATGTATGTTATCGCGTGGAATCTCGGGCCGCTGGGAGATCAGTTCAATTAACACATTCCTAAACTAAGAACAGAGATGAACACTGAAAACACAGTAGCGACCACTGAAAATGCTGAAAAAGCCAGAACTGGACCCTGCTCGGTCGAGGGCTGCGGATGCCAAGCCTTTTCCGCTTCTCCAGGCGGCCCAGACTTCCCCCGGGCAATTCATGTACTCAGCAGAAACGCAGCGGGTGGCACGTGCAATCACACGAAAGACGTACATAGGTGACCCGGTACCACCTTCTAAGATGAAAACAGCAGAAAGGAGCTTCGATATGAGAAACAGAGTGTTTGGTTTAGTTGTTACCACCGTGTTGGTATTGACCGCAGTGGAGAATGCACCAGTGGCGCACGCACAAAGACAAAGTAAGTGTGACGTTAAGAAGGAGCTTGAAGGCGCCAACAGCCTGCTGTGCGGCCCGGTTTTGCATAGGCGCATCTGCCCGGTGTTGATGGTATCCAACAAGATGCTTCTCCCAAATTTGGCCAAGATGTGGGATCATCCGTTTAATTTCGAGGCAAAGCCTATTACCGGGAGCGGCTCCGGCGCAGCCGGTGCGAGCGCGCCGTTCCTGCAACCGTGAGCGAGTATGTCGCAGCCCAGCAAGATTGCAGCCCGAAGACGGTACCAGGCGAGCATGGCACGGTCAATAATTACACAGTTCCATTCAATGGTGACGGCAAGGGGAATGGTATTTCACACTCCATCAAGGTCACCTTCAGAATGTTCGACGACGGTCGAATAGAGACTAATCTGAAATATGAGAACGACTTTTACGAAGGAAGCGTTTTGCGGAGGTGTCCGCATCCGGTTAGGCGACATCAACAACAAGTCAATTGCCGAGTTCTACTCCGATCCAAAAACGTGCGTGAATGCGAGACCTCTCATTTCGACCGGTGGAGGAGCAATTGTGAAGAATGTCAAGTGGGACCTCCGAACAACTCCCGAGGTTGCTTGCAAGTATGCGCATCTCTACATCGTGCCCCTAACCACGGGCATGCAGCTACAACATCGTCATCTCCAAATCCGGCGCTCTCTGCGATTGCTGGAGTGCGTTTCGTCGCTCCGTCTAACTCCGTCACTGCGGGCGATGATGTTCGACTCGTGATTGAGCTAGACAGAGCGGCTCCACGGGGTGGCCTCGTGGTGCTCATTGATAGTGTGACCACTACAGGCTTATCGGACACGCTCAGGACGGCGTCGGGCGAGGCGCTAATCGCACTAACTTCCTTCAAGTTTGACGAAGGTGCTCGATCTGTCCCAATTCTCATTAAAACCAAGCGCGTGACTGACGATCCCACAGTGGTTACTTTCACAGTGCGGAGCGGTAATTCTCAGAAGAATGCCACTCTGACTGTTCGGTGATTGATCGGGTGATTCTCTTTGCTTCCAGAAATGGCCGGACACAATTTACTTTTGTCCGGTCGATCTTCTGAGTACACTCCCTTCCATGACCACCGAAAAAGCCTTCATCCGCCGGGAGGCTTTTGTTCACGCATTTCTTTATCTTCATGCCACTAGCTGGTTGGCTGCGTAAGCAGCTTTCATTTTCGGGAACGAATCCCCTGCTGCCGAAACCCACGGCGATCAATTCGCCAGCAGTGCGTTCCTACCCCTTGCCAGGCGAGAAGTGGAAGGACTGGACCTGTCTTACGGAACGATGGTGGTTGATTATGCGAGTCTCCGAATCAGGGATTAGGCGGGCTTAGCTCCTATATTCGATCAATCTTCTGTGCAGTCGTCGCGAGCCGGTTGAAGATGTGAACGATACAGGAACGGGCACCCAGTAGCGCTTCGATCTCCCCGAGTAATCAATAGCGTGGATCGGAGAGCACCGTTCGATCTGGGAGCGGCGATTTGATCGCCTCGGCGAACCGCTCGCTGAGCCTGACGACGAACGAAGAGCATTCTTCCGCTTTTTGCGTTGCCCTTTTTCTCTCCGCGCCTGCGCTCTTACCTGTAGGTGCAGTCCAATCTTCTTAGCTGGAGAAAATGGGATGAAATGCGAAGGCCCCGCCTGCAGCGTGGTCGACATCTACTGGGACGACTCAGAATCTGCCTATCGGGTCAAGAACTACGGATCACGGCCGGTGCTTATCGTACTGGAGGGCTCGTCGGGTGAAATGTCGGTGCGGCTGGAACCTGGAGGAGATGATCTCGTTCGCCTGGCCGAGTTCGACCTTCCGTACAAAGCATGCTTTTGTGACAACGTGAGTTGAGCCGACGCGGCCCTGTTTTGGGTGGAATACCGCTAATGAACATATGAGGGTGTGCCTCTCGTGTAACAATCGGCTTGAATCGCTCTCTGGAGTTGATATGGAAGATCGAAGACCAGATCACGCTGTTGCTGCAAAGGCTGCGTAACGGAGACCGTGATGCGGAATCGGAGCTTATGCCCATTGTGTATAAGCATTTGCACGGCCTTGCCCAAAAGCAGTTCAAGTCAGAACGCCCTGGCAACAGTCTGCAGCCGACAGCACTAGTGAGCGAATTGTATCTCCGACTGATCCGTGACACTTCCATCGACTGGCAGAGCCGGGGCCACTTTTATGCGATTGCAGCACAGACTATTCGCCGCATCCTGGTTGATCACGCGCGTGTCCTGAATGCGCAGCGACGTCCCGCACGCGCGAAGAGAGTGCAAGTCGATGATGTTGTGCTCTACTCCGAGGATCACACGACCGAAATCCTGATTATCGATGAGGCGCTCACACGGCTGGCATCGTGGGATGCGCGTCAGGCACAGGTTGTTGAACTGCGTTTTTTTGCCGGTCTGTCGATCGAAGAGACTGCAAATGCTCTCGGAGTTGCAGAACGCACTGTTAAGCGAGACTGGACCCTGGCGCGAGCCTGGTTAGCTACAGTGCTGAGCAGCAGCGACGATGCGACTACTCGAGAGTAACGGCCTTATGGACTTAACGTACAGGACCCAGGTTCACGCAAGCCATAGCGACGAGAAATTGCCCTCCAACGTTCTGCCGACTCTCTCCGACCACTCCCGAAATCTGAGCGCGGAGACGGCGCCCCACTCCGATTGTGAATCGGATATCGAAGGCCCCCGCATTATTGCTGGCCGGTATCGAGTCATCGCCCGTTTGGGTGGCGGTTCGTTTGGAGATGTCTATCGCGTTTCGGACGAGTTCGGCTCGAGTGATGGCGGGCGGGAATTCGCTCTGAAAGTACTTCGATCAGCTGATCCTGTTGCACTTCGGTATTTTAAGCGCGAATTCCGGTGTCTCGCTGATGTCTATCATCCAAACATTGCGCGTCTCTACGAACTGATAGCCTCAGACAACCGTTGGCTATTCACAATGGGAGGTCTGGTCCATGGCCTCGGTTTTCTCCGGTATCTTGCCTCACAATCCGCCGAAGAGCGTGATACAAAACTGCGCTCGTGCCTGCTGCAACTGGCAGAGGGGCTCTGAGACGCTCCACAGGCGAAAGCTCCTGCATCGCGACTTGAAGCCATCGAATGTTCTCGGTAACTCCTGAAAGTCGCCTGGTCATTCTTGATTTTGGTCTCGTACGTTCATTCGACGAGGGCTTCCATTCACTTCTCATGCTGGCTGGCACTCCTGACTATCTAGCTCCTGAACAGGTCAGCGGGTGAGCGCTGCTAGTGCAGCCAGCGACTGGTACGCAGTTGGCGTTATGTTGTATCAAAGCCTGACAGGACAGCTGCCGTTCAGGGGGAACATCGTCGAGGTGCTCCACAGCAAGCAGTTTGACAGCCCCGTTCAGCCTGCCGAAGCTGGTTCCAGACGTGCCTTCAGAACTCAACGAGGACTCTGTCTCCGCCTGCTTGACCGCGATCCTGCCAAACGCGGCTCATATGAGGATGTCATACGATTGGTCGGGCCGGGCGCCTATCTTCAAGTTTGCGAGCCTCGAGCGGCGGGTCCATCGTTGGCCGCATCGAGCCGCTCGCTCGACTGACTGACGCTTTCTCAGCATCGGAGGATCGGCCTGCCATCATTCATCTTTGCGGTCCTTCAGGAATTGGCAAGACGGCGTTGCTTCGCGAATTCATCAGACTTCTTAGACAAGATACTTCCGTTCTCGTTTTTGCCGGGCGCTGTTATGAGGGTGAGTCTATACCCGTATCAGGCGCTGGACGACCTGATCGATCACATCAGTCAGTACCTTCGCCGTCTCCCGCACTGATCATGTTGAGCGACTGCTGCCGCGCAACTTCGCACTTCTCGTCAGAATGTTTCCAGTACTTGCTCCTTTCCTTTCCAGCGAGATGAGCTGCTACGACGCCAATCAGTTCGGTGGAACTGCGAACGCGCGCATTTAGCGCTCTACGCGAGCTGTTTGGCCGGCTGAACGAACGCCGAAAGAATTGTCCTGATTATTGACGACCTTCAATGGGGTGATGTCGACGGATGCGCGGCGCTGGATCGAACTCTTTTCGGCCCCGGATTCACCTGCCATCACCGGCGTCCTCGCATACCGCTCCGAAGATATTGCCTCGAGTCCTTCGCTCAATGTTCTGCGCTCCGCGCCGGCGCAACCATCCAGCCCGGGACACGACCTTTCGTCGATCTCGATCAATTTAACATTGATGAGTGCAGGCATCTTGCCGAGTCGATGCTCGCAAGGCAATTGAGCACACAGATTCTCGAACGCATATTCGAACAGTCGGAGGGCAATCCTTCTTTCTGATCCACGAGATCGTACGCTGGAGGGTTGAGCGCGACGGAGGCGGTATTGCTCCAGCGCTTCAGCCTCACCGATGTTGTCCGTTCACGAATGAGTCAGCTGAGTCGCGAACCCACATTTCCTCGAGCTGGTCGCCGTCGCCGGCCAGCCAACTGAACTGCCGACTCTGCAGCTTGCTGGCGGAACACGTGATCTGCTTTTCACGCGCAATGAGCTGGCATCCAATCGTCTGCTCCGTTCTCGAACCGTGCACGGACGTGAAGAGGTCGAGGTATTCTGTAGTCGCCGGCTGCGCGCAACGATTGTGTCAGGCATGAGCCATAAAGTCTGCGAGCTGCGTCATCGTGAACTTGCGCGTGCTCTTGAAGCTACGGGCGGGGGCGTCCAGAGCGTATCGCAGCGCACTACCATCAATCCCACGGTCTCTCGCTATGTGCGAAATACGCGCTAGTGGCCGGCAGGCGCGCCTCCGAAGCATTGGCCTTCAACGAGGCGGCCCGCTTTTTTGAAATGGCGCTCTCAACTCGAGTGCTTGACCCTGGTGCGCGACGAATCGCTCATCGTGAGTGCGCCGATGCGCTCGCGAATGCGGGTCGGGGCTCGCAGGCTGCTGAGCACTACATTGCCGCGTGTCAGGATGCGACACCGGACGAACAGCTCGAGTGGAAGTTGAGAGCTGCTCAGGAATTGCTCTTTAGCGGGCACATTGATCGGGGGCTGGGTGTCCTCGGAACCGTATTGGAACATGTAGGCCTGAAATTACCGCGGCCCGGCGCGCTGCTGCCATTGGAACTGGTGCTACTTCGGCTGAGATTGAAGATTCGAGGATTGCGCTGGCGCGAGCGCAAAGCACGCGAGGTCGCCCAAAAAGTGCTTGTCCGAATCGATACTTGCGCTTCCGCGGCTACGGGACTGGGATTTGTGGATGTGCTGAGCGGAGCCGTCCTCCAATCAACGCGATTGTTGCTGGCCCTGCAGGCTGGCGAACCGTGCCGCATTGCACGGGCCCTCGCTATGGAGGCGGGATACCGTTCATCGCGGGAGCGAAGGAAGAGAAAAGCAGCGGACAACTGCTCGAACAGGCAAGAGAGCTGTCTGAGCAAACCGGAGTCCGCGAGCGATTGGGCTGACTAGCGTCATGGCGTCAACGTGGTCATGGAATATGGGAAGATGGAGCGAGTGCTACGAACGCGCCTGCATTGCTGAAGACATACTGCGGGATCATTACGATCGCCTGACGTGGGAACGTGACACCGCGGCACTCTTCAAAGGCTCCTCGCTCCGGTGGATGGGCCGATGGGCTGAAATGCAGGCACTTCTTCCAGGCCTTATCGAGGATGCCCGCGCTCGCGGCGACCTCTACGCTGAGTCGGTTCTACAAATGCAGTGCGGGACGAGTTGTGAGCTTGCCAGGGACACTCCCGACCGAGCCCGAGATGGCCTCAAGTTGCTGGACCGGTGGTCAAACACGGGGTTTCATCTTGAGCACCTGATGGAGACCTACAATCAGGTTGAGATTTCACTTTATCTTGGAAACGCAAAGGAAGCATTTGAGACAGTGGTTAGTCGGTGGCCCGCTTTGAACAAATCGTTTTTGTTGAGGGTACAAACGCTGAACATCAGGATGCGGTCACTTCTTGCGAGAGCAGCCCTTGCGAAGGCTTGTCAAGAGGAGTCCATCGCGACCCGGACGCCTCTGCTGAAACTTGTCGAGCGCGAAGTCCGTGCGATCAAACGTGAGGACGCGCGCTGGGGCATCGCCCTGGCAGAAATGCTTCAAGCTGGAGTCGCTTCATTAACCAAGAGTCGCGATGAAGCTATTGCCGCGTTCGTCCGTGCTGAACAGTTGCTTGTCTTGTCAGACATGCAACTACATTGCGCAATTGCGCGGCGGTCACGGGGCATGTTAATGGGTGGCAACACTGGAAGCGACATGGTACGGGAAGCAGATACCACATTATTCGCTGAGGGCATCAGGCATCCAGAACGCATCGCGGCAATCTTTGCTCCTGGCAAATATCTTCTTCGTTGTGAATATAAACTCATCTAACCTGGGCACTTCGTGGTGATGTCGCGTCTGGATTCCACCAATCGGCCTTGTTGCGCGTTAACTGCTTGAAAGACACTGACCAAAGTGATACAAGCCGATGGAACAAGACACCAGTGCGAGAGTGACCCGTTCCTATGGATGCTACCCGATGGGCACGCATTAAGGATGTTTTTACTCAGGCAATTACACTCGGACCAGAGGCGAGCGACGATGTACTGCTTGAAGTGTGCGAAGGTGACGAGGAACTACTCTCGGACGTCCGGCCGATTATCGCCGAACACTTCCGCCTCCTGAGCGCGAGCACCTCATCGACATCTACTGTTGAATCGACCAGAGAAGTCCCCAACATCATTGCAGGCCGCTATCGGGTAATCACGCGATTGGGCGGCGGTTCCTTTGGTGACGTTTATCGCGTCTCGGACGAGATGGATGGTGGACGTGAGCTCGCCCTGAAGATACTTCGATCGTCCGATCCGGTTGCAATCCAGTATTTCAAGCGCGAGCGTCGCAGCCTGGCCGATATCCGTCATAACAATATCGTTCGCGTCTATTCACTCCACGACTACGAGCATCAGTTACTGTTCACAATGGAGGTTGTCAATGGCCTCGGCTTTCTCCGCTATCTCGCCTCACAGACCGGCGAAGAGCGCGATGCTAAGCTACGCTCGTGCCTGCTTCAGCTGGCAGAGGGGCTCGAGACCCTTCACGGGCGAAAGCTCCTGCACCGGGATGTGAAGCCGTCCAACGTTCTGGTAACTCCTGAGGGTCGCCTGGTCATTCTCGATTTTGGTCTCGTGCGTTCATTCGAAGAAGGCTTCCACTCGCTCGTAACGCTCGCCGGCACTCCTGACTATATGGCTCCTGAACAGGCCGCGGGCGCAGCAGTCACCGAAGCAAGTGACTGGTATGCAGTTGGCGTCATGTTGTATCAGAGCCTGACAGGACAGCTCCCCTTCAAGGGTAGCTTCGTCGAGGTGCTCCACAGCAAGCAGTTTGACAGCCCCGTTCAGCCTGCCGAGCTGGTTCCAGACGTCCCCTCAGAACTCAACGAGCTCTGTCTCCGGCTGCTCGACCGCGATCCTTCCAAACGCGGCTCATATGAGGACGTCATACGATTGGTCGGGCCGGGCACCTATTTTCAAGCTCGCGAGCCTCGAGCGCCGGGTATCGTGGGCCGCACCGAGTCGCTCGCTCGACTGACTGACGCTGTCTCAGCATCGGAGGATCGGCCTGCCATCATTCATCTTTGCGGTCCTTCAGGAATTGGCAAGACGGCGTTGCTTCGGGAATTCATCACGCGTCTTAGACAAGATACTAGCGTTCTCGTTTTTGCCGGGCGCTGTTATGAGGGTGAGTCTATACCGTATCAGGCGCTCGACGACCTGATCGATCACATCAGTCAGTACTTTCGCCGTCTCCCGCACGATCATGTTGAGCGACTGCTGCCACGCAACTTCGCACTGCTCGTCAGAATGTTTCCAGTACTTGCTCCTTTCCTTTCCAGTGATATCAGGCCGGCAGCGCCGCTTAGCTCGGTGGAATTGCGAACTCGTGCACTTAGCGCGCTGCGGGAGTTGTTTGGCCGGCTTCGTGAGCGTCACCGAATTGTCCTGGCCATCGATGATCTGCAATGGGGTGATGTGGACGGATGCGCGGCTCTCAATGAACTCTTTTCGGCCCCGGATTCACCTGCCATCACCGGCGTCCTCGCGTACCGCTCCGAAGATATTGCCTCGAGTCCTTCGCTCAATGTCCTGCGCTCCGCGCCGGCGCGACCATCCAGCCGGGTCACAACGTTGATCGATCTCGATCGATTTGACATTGATGAGTGCAGGCATCTTGCCGAGTCGATGCTCGCAAGGCAATTGAGCACACAAATTCTCGAACGCATATTCGAACAGTCGGAGGGCAATCCTTTTCTGATCCACGAGATCGTACGCTGGATGAGTGAGCGCGACGGAGACAGTATTGTTGCCGAGCGCTTCAGCCTCACCGATGTTGTCCGTTCGCGAATGGGTCAGCTGAGTCCCGAAGCCCGCCATTTCCTCGAGCTGGTTGCCGTTGCAGGCCAGCCGACTGAATTGCCGACTCTGCAGCTTGCTGGAGGAACACGTGATCTGCTTTTCACGCGCGATGAGCTGGCGTCCAATCGTCTGCTCCGTTCTCGAACCGTGCACGGACGTGAAGAGGTCGAGATCTGATCATGACCGGCTGCGCGCAACGATTGTGTCAGGCATCGGCCCCGGAAGTCTGCGAGCTGCGTCATCGTGAACTCGCGCGTGCTCTTCAAGCTACAGGCGGGCACGATCCAGAGCGTATCGCAGCGCATTACTATCAGTCTCACGATCTCACGCTATGCGCGAAATACGCGCTCGTGGCCGGCGGGCGCGCGTCCGAAGTATTGGCCTTCAACGAGGCGGCGCGCTTCTTTGAAATGGCACTCTCAACTCGAGTGCTTGATCCTGGCACGCAACGAATCGCTCATCGTGAGTGCGCCGATGCGCTCGCGAATGCGGGTCGGGGCTCGCAGGCTGCAGAGCACTACATTGCCGCGTGTCAAGATGCGACACCGGACGAACAGCTCGAGTGGAAGTTGAGAGCTGCTGAGGAATTGCTCCATAGCGGCCATTTCGATCGCGGGATGGCGATGCTCTTGACCCTTCTGCAGCAGTTTGGTCTGAAAATCCCGGGCGCGGGAGCCTTTCTGCCCGTTGACCTGCTTTTACGAAGGCTGAGGTTGAAGATTCGCGGAATGCACTGGCTGGAACGCGACGCCAGCGAAGTACCAAGAAATGAGCTCGCCAGGATCGACATTTGCGCATCTGCGGCTACGGGCCTGGCACTCGTCGGCGGCACGCGTGGCGCAGCAATTCAATCAACCCGGCTCTTACTGGCGCTTCGAGCAGGTGAACCGTGCCGTGTTGCACGAGCCCTCCCTATAGAAGCGGCATATCGCGCATGCGCAGGAGTGAAGGAAGAGAGCGCGGTCAAACAACTGCTTGAACAGGCAAGGGAGTTGTCTGAGCGTACCGGAGACGCGCGCGCAATCGCACTGACGGGTGCCATGACGACCGTGTGTGACTACTGTATGGGCCGATGGCAGGATGGTTACGAACATGCCTCCCAGGCTCTCGAGATTATGCGCGACTATCATGAACGACTTACCTGGGAGCGAGATACCGCGGCGATCCTTAAGGTGGTTGCAATGCGATGGCTCGGCAGATGGGTAGAGATGAAAACGACTGTTCCGGGCTCATCGAAGACGCAAGATCGCGTGGCGACCTATATGCTGAGTCAATGCTTCAGGCGGAATATGGAATAAGCTGCGAACTGGCCAGTGACGCTCCAGAGCGGGCTCAAGACGGCCTCAAGGTGCTGGATCGCTGGTCAAGCGGGGATTCTCAATCACGCTCTGCGGTGAGCACTCAGGAATCACAACTCGCCTTCGTGATAGGTCCCAAGGTCCATACTTTGGTGGAGACTTCGATCTATCTCGGAAATGGAAAGGAAGCTTTCGACGCGATAGTCAGCAGCTGGCCGGCTCTGCGCCGTTCGTATTTATTGCAGGTTCAAACTGTAAACATTCAAATGCGTTCCCTTCTTGGAAGGGCCGCCATTGCAAGCGCTTTGGTTGAGAAAAACGAGTCTGCCCGAAGGTCTTTGCTAAGGATAGCCGAACGTGAAGCCCGGGCAATCAGGAAGCACGGAGCGGTCTGGGGAATCGCGCTCGCGGAGATGATTCAAGGAGGAGTCGAGTCATTCCTCGGTCATAACGATATAGCGATTGCCACATTCCGAAGAGCAGAGCAGTTGTCCGATTCGTCAGGAATGCGACTCCATAGTGCGATCGCAAGATGGGTACAGTGTCTGTTGATTGGCGGCGACACGGAGAAAGAATTGGCGCCACAGATCGATGCGATCCTGCGGGCTCAAGGAATTGCGCGCCCCGATAGAATTGCCGCGGTGATTGCACCAGGCAAGTGCTTTACTTAGAAATGAAGAGTGTATTGATCCTGAGCAAACAGGCACTCGTCAGGACTTTTTCGGCATTGCCTCCTAAATGACTCCACGAATCTGGCTTACGTTCTAGCTGATCAATTACCGGCTTACGCCATTGCTCCGGAGATCCCCTTACGCTGGTATTCGCGACCGGATTTCGGCTATTGGTTCGCGCTGAACGCAACGTACCTGCCTGCAAGGCGCGCATCGAGAGTCGATCCGATCGTCGCACTACGCGAGGGGTGAAACGCGTGTTCATTTAGAGCCAGCCTTGGAAGCCTTCTCGCGGCTCGCTTGGCGCTGCGCATCCCTCTCCGTGATCATCGTGTAGGAAAGATAGTATTTGTAAATGTTGCTCACGTACGTCACCGTCTCACGGCCGATTTCCCTGGACGCTATGACCTCGACATTATTGAACCAGCGATTCGCGTCGTATCCCTGAGCCGTCGCCTCCTTGCGCAGTTTTTGAATCCTGCTAGGACCCGCATTGTAAGAAGCAAGAGCAAACAGACCCTTCGTCACACGATCCATTGGCTCGTTTTTGTAATATTGGTTCACCATGTAGCGAAGATATTTGGATCCGGCCTCAATATTGCGGTCCGTCAAATGCACGTCCGGGATTCCAATCGGTTCTCCGGCCGCCGTGCTGGGCTTGATTTGCATGACTCCAACTGCCCCGGCACTGCTTATGACGTTCTGATCGAGCCGGGATTCCTGATAACCTTGCGCTGCCAATAACAGATACGGCAGGTTGTACTTATCACCGTACGCTTTGAAGAACTTTACCAACTGCTGGAAGCGGGCAAGATCCTCTCGCCGGTCGCGTTCTTGACCCATTTGATATCACGCAGGTACTTGCGCCCAATCGTATTGCCAAAGGCTGTGCCCACCCGATGATCTCTAACGAATTCATTGACCACTGCCTTGAGCTGAGGCGTATTCTTTGGCATCGCCCACGCCAGTGATCCTTCGGCGAAAATAATATCCTGATGCAGCTTGAGGCCCGGCAGCAGCTTCACCCAGAATTCCGCCAGCTTGTCCTCAGCAACCGTCATCGGAACGAGTCCGGCGTTGACCATCTCCATCAGATCATCGTCGAGCAAATTCTCGTCGGCAGCCGTGAGCTTTATCGGCGCCTTACCCTCCTTTGTGAACTTGTCACTGAGTTGGCTCAGTCTCTGGTATGGGACAGTATTTTTGTAATAGTAGACCTCTTTACCGGCCAGATCCTCAGCTGGGATAGCGGCGGAGCCGCGGGGCCGCTGACGATAATGCCTTTTGCTTTATCGTAGATGGGATCGGAAAAATCCACGAGGCTTTCGCGTTGCTCACTCACCGCCATGAGCGTTGCCACCAAGTCTCCTCGGCCGTCCTGAAGCATCGGCAACAGCCTCTCTCTTGCGACAGGAATGAAGGCAACGTTGATCCTGAGATTGCCGGTATTGAGCTTCTTATTAAGAAAGCGTTCGAATTCACGGACAAATTCATAGATCGCACCCTCTATCTGACTCCCGTCGAAGTAGACGCCGAGCTTCCCCGGCACTGCGAGCACACGGAGGATTCTCCGTTTCGCGATGCCATCCAGATCACCCTTCCACTTCTGGTGGATCAGACGTTCTTCTTCGATGGAAAGACTCGAGGTTGGTGAAGCTTCCTGTGTTGGAGCGACTGCGGGTTGAGAAGGCTTCGGCTCACCAGGCGCTTTCTGCTCTTGCGGTTGCGCGACCGGGGCAGGCGGGTTGCCGGAACTGCACGCGACGAGCAATGTGATGAGCAAGACAGCGGAGGAATGGATAAACCAGGGGAGGAATGTGCGTTTCATAGTCGTTCTGTCTAAGGGCAGGCACATCAATCCGAGCGGACACGCGGCCAAGCTCACACCTGACACGGAGGTGCCATAGCCGTGCATCGTGAGGGCCGTCAAAGGGATTTCTCAAAGCGGATTCTAAGCTGGACCCGAAACTTCTTCAATCGTCGCGTTTCTTACAACGTGCCAACGAAGGACCGGCTCCGGCCGCTCAATCCTCCTCGACTTGCCCACCGTCCAAGACGCCTAGCGCTCGACGAAGGCCTTCAGTCTGGAAAGTGCCTGATCCCACTGCTCGGATACGCGATCAAGGTATTTCCTGATCTCATCGATCGGCTCCGAATCGAGCTCAAAAACGCTCTCGCGACCTTTACGAGTGCTGTGCACGAGCTTTGCCCGTTCCAGGACGCGAAGATGCTTGGTGATGGCCTGGCGGGTAAGGTTCGAGCCCTTCGTCAGGTGAGAGATCGAACGCGGCCCGCCACCGCCAAGCTTCACAATCAGCATGAGCCGCGTCTCGTCGCCGAGCGCGGCAAAGACCGGCGCATAAGCCCGTCGTCTCGCGGTCAGCTTGCTACGGTTTTTGCGCGACATAGTTTTCAATATTCTTACGCAACCTCCAGGTTGCATATTACTGCTCTCGGTAAAGACTCGCAACCTTTTAGTTGCATTTGTATGGAGTTCACGCTTCAGCTTGCCCGCTTTCCAGTTTCGTGGCTATTGTTCTCTGGGGTGTGCCTGGGAGCGCTGGTCTCTGACCGGCGCGTAAGGAAGAATGAGAACTTCACTACACGCGCCGGTCCACAGACCAGCGCTCCCAGGAGTTAAGATTGAAAACGAATGCTGAAACGAGCGTACCAATGGTAACGATAAGCAACCGTATGCTTCGCGTCGTAATCGCCGGTCTGGCGATTCTGTCGTCGAGCGGCCTTGCTTCCTCACAAGCTCAGGAGTTCGAAGTTGCAAGGTTTGACCGGGCACGCGTGTTAAAGGCAGCCGGGCAGTATCTCTCCGAAGCGCCAACTACGGTAACTGCATCAAGCAGTCCACGCAGCGCCGGGGGCCGCCACGACTTCTTCTCCGAAGGCGATTACTGGTGGCCAGATCCCAGAATCCCGAAGGACCTTTCATACAGCGCGATGGCATGACGAACCCCGACAATTTCACGGATCACCGCCGTTACCTGATGCGACTGAGCGTCCAGGTGCCGGCACTTGTAGCAGCGTGGAAGCTAACCGGAGATCAACGCTACGCGGTGCACGCGGCGCGCCATTTGCGCGCGTGGTTCGTGGCAGAAGAGACGCGGATGAACCCGAACCTGCAATTCGCACAGGCCATCAAGGGGCGGGTAACCGGGCGAGGGATCGGCATTATTGACACGATTCATCTCGTAGAAGTCGCGCGCGCGATCGAAGTGCTCGAAGGATCGAAGGCACTCTCGACAGATGAGCTTCATCGCGTCAAGCAGTGGTTCGCAGATTATTTGAAGTGGATGACGACGCATCCTTACGGCATTGAAGAACGCGAGGCAAAAAACAATCACGGCACGTGCTGGGTGATGCAGGTCGCAATGTTTGCTCGATTGACGCGCAATCAGGAGCTAATGCGATACTGCCGAGAGCGATTCAAGACAGTTCTTGTGCCGAATCAGATGGCTCCTGATGGCAGTTTTCCCGCAAGAATTGCGACGAACAAAACCTTATGGCTACTCGCTCTTCAACCTGGACGCAATGACAACCATCTGTCAGCTTCTCTCCTCTCCCGAAGACGACTTGTGGTCTTTTGAGCTTGCCGACGGGCGTGGCATTCGCCGGAGCGTGTCATACATGGTCCCGTTCATCCGCAACAGGAAGACCTGGCCACTCAAGCCGGACGTTATGTACGACGCCGAATGGCCGATGCGTCAGCCAAGTCTGTTGTTTGCGGGAGTTGCATTTGGCAATCGAGATTACATCGCGTTGTGGAAGACTCTTAAGGCCGATTCAGGCGTCGAAGAAGTAATCCGCAACTTCTTCATAAGACAACCCGTTCTTTGGGTTTGAGTTCAAATTTCAGAGCAGAATTTGGAGTGCGGCGACTTGGCGCCGCTTTAGTCTCCCGATCGGATTACTCGGCGGGAGACTAAAGCGGCGCCAAGCCGCCGCACTGCTATGTGAATGTCAAGTAGAGTTGCGCTTGTTTCTCTTCACACTTCAAAGACACATCAGCATCCACAACCGCACCCCCTCCCCTATCAGGAGGGGATCTCGTGCTTCCCCCCTTGGGGGGGACGGGAGGGGGGGCGTGAATTCCTATCCTCTAAGGGCGACGTCACACCCTCGCCATACCAGTTGATGAAGCACCGAATCGCGGCCTAACCCACTTGCGAACGGTGTTCAATCGGGCTCGGTTCCTCTGACCTGTTGCGACTGACTGCTATTCGTGGCACGGCTCAGACCGTCTCACTCACTTGATATGCGGCCCACTGTCAAGGGCAAGCAGGTTGGCCCCGGGTCCTCTGTCTCCAAAAACGAATCGTAGGATGAGGGCTAAGTCGTCCTCTTCGTTCTGTGCGGCGTCGAGGCGCACCCTGGAGCCGACCGCCTCCTTAGTCAAAGGAGCTCAATTACGCAAGGGCCTTGGCTTGAACGCCCGTTGCTCTTTCAAAACTGCGTAAATCCTCGTTGTCAGTTTGCGCGCAACAGCGACTATCGCCTTCGAGCGGCAATCTGGCGCGGATGTCGGTTATAGATTCGCCGATAGAACTCGTGGAGTTCCTCGTCTTTGCGAATAGCTGTCCAAGCTGCCTGGATCAGCTTGTTTCGCGATCGGCTGTCACCACTCCGAGTGATCGACCCACGTTCCACTGTATCCCCGGTAGAGTGTTCGCAGGAGACCAGTCCAAGGAATCCCGCAATCTGGTCTGGACGGTGCAAAAGCCGCCAGTCTCCGATCCGCGCTACCAAGTGGCTTGCAGTAATCCAACCGATTCCGGGAACCGAACAGATAATTGATCGATTGCCTGAGCTCTTCCTCTTGTTCGCAGAACTTCCTTATTTGCTTTAGCGCTGCCAAGGTCTCATCCTTGTGAAACGCTAAAGTTGCAAGCAGACTGTCGAGCTTAAATCGAACTGAATCCTTGCACGGCAACGTGGCTATCCTCTTTAGTACTGGTCGCGTCGACTGCCCATTGCCAGGAATTTCAGGAAATTCGATGCCTTCATAGAGAAGCAGCGCCTTGATCCTGAACTTGGACGCAGTCATTTGCTGAACGTGGCTGTCTCGCAGTTGGACCAAATGACGCAACTCCCGGTAGATACCAGCTGGAACTAAACCGACTGCAACTGTCCTCCGCGCAATGCTAGGGAAAGCTTCTTGCTGTCGAGCCGATTTGTCTTGACCCGCTTCCCAGGAGCCCTCGGAACCATCGACGGAGCTACCACCAGGCACCGATAACCTGCCGCTTCCAAATCGTCATACAAGCCAAAGCCTGTAGGTCCCACTTCATAAGCCAATGCGACTCTGTCATTGCCACAATGCTTACGAAGATAATTCACCAACTGACGAGAACTATAAGCCATCTGAACCGATGCCAAAACGCCTTCATGATCGCTGAATGTGGCCGCTATTCGCTTCTTGTCCACGTCGAGCCCGCAAAAACTGAAAACTCGCGTGGCCTGATTCTTTGCTGAATGTCTCTAGCCATTATTCACTCCTTCTTCTAACCTGATAGTCTTACACTACCAGACCCCGACGCATGGCTCGACATTCAGCATACGGGTCTCCAAATACGGCTCGCGATCGGGTTGCTCGCGACATTTCTGCCTGCGCGCAGAGCCGCAGGCATCGATCCAATGAAGACTCTCAGAGCTGAATAAGCGACGGCATGCCTGGGAGCGCCGGTCTCCCGACCGGCCACGAGCCGCGAAGCGTGCGAGTCTTCAGCACAAGGACTCTCCACGACTCGCACGCTTCGCGGCTCGTGGCCGGTCGGAGACCGGCGCTCCCAGGACATGCCTCTTGATTTAGGCCGCAGAGCCTACAATAGTTATCTCTTCTTTTTGCCCTCCAAATCTCAGGCCGGTAAGCATTACCATGTTGCCCTCAGTCTTTATCAGAATCTCATCCTGATCAAAGGTCTTATCGCTCATCACAACTTCAGCTTTCGCTTTGGCAACGATCTTCGAATGGTGGTCTGCATCCACAAACATAACCGTTCCCGTATCGGTGTTGAATTCGACGAGGTAGCGACCTTTTTTGACAAGTGTGTTCGCCTACAGTGACGTCGCGACTAAATTCAAACTCTTCTTTGAGTATATTGTCCTTGTGGTCATCTGCGAGAACTCCCAAACTCAAGAGACAAAGGATGCCAATACTTATCAAGCTCTTTCTGGGCATAATCCTCTCCTCCTTTCAGGGTGATACTTGCACTTCCCGCGCCACACCGCTCCTGAACGGGTGTTTCACTGGAGGATTTTAACGTTAGAAATTCGTGAGGTACGTTGTGCCTTACTTTGGCGGCACCTGATTGCCGGCGATCCATACCGACGCAATCTGTCGCGTATTCCGAATGTCGACCATCGGATCACGATCGAGTACGACAAAGTCTGCCCAGAATCCGGATCGGATTGATCCGATCGAGTCAGCCCCTGTAGCAATGGCGGCGTCACTTGTAGCAGAGCGCAGTATTTGCTGAGTTGTCAGTCCTGACTCCGCCATCATCTGCATCTCAAGATGCTCAAAGAAGCCTTGAAAGCGGTTAGCAAATGCGCCTGAGTCAGTGCCCATTACGACCAACAGGCCGGCATCAGACGCACGCTTAAGATTTCGTTTCGCGACCTCAAGAGCTACCTTGTATCGCTGAGCACTGGCAGATTTTTGGATCGCTTCCTGACGTGAGGGTTCCTGAAGTTGAGCGACAACTTCAGGATCTGCGTCGCGAAGAAAGAATGGGTCTGCGAAGAATGAAGGCGTTCGTTCGTATGCAAATGCGGATACTTCTCGCGTCAGTGTCGGGCAGTAAGGAACTCGGCGCTGCTTCATCAGTGAAATGAATTCGTCATCGATCTCCTGATCGCGGACGCTGTGAGCAATCATGTCTGCGCCTGCCTTCAAGACCTCTTTGGCGTCATTCAAATAGAAAATATGCGCGGCGACGCGGAGACCTCGGCGATGCGATTCATCAATAATCGCGCGGTAGACTTCGGGCGCGAGTTTTGTAGTTGTTCCCAGGTTGTCATCTATTCTTATTTTTATGATGTCCGGTTTCAGTGCCGCCACTCTCGCTACGGCCTGACGTGCCTCTTCCTGGTTCCTCCCTGTGATCACGTCGCCTGAAAGAAACATTCGCGCATGATCGAGAGTCGGCAGGTCCCGCAGGCTGCGAATCTTGAACGCGGCGTCACGCTCGCCTCCGAGGCTGAAGACTGTGGTGACACCGTAGCGGGCGAATACAGCGAGCTGACGAAGCGTATTCGCTTCGGTATATGACGGAGGCCGAATCCCCTGTACATCTGATACGTGGACGTGCGCTGAAATCAAACCCGGAATGATGTACTTGCCGCTGACGGTGACCGTCTCGGCGCCGGATGGCACGCGAACCGAAGTCGCCGGACCAATTGCGGCCACACGTCCATCTTTGACGATAATGACAGCATTCTTGACGACAGGCTTGCCGGTTTCGGCATAAACAGAGGCGCCTACAAAGGCGCGCACCGGCTGTGCTCTGACCGCAGCCTTCAAATCTCCAGTATCATTTATGACGATCACGCTCAGGACGAGGCACGCAGCTATCAGCCCCACAAGTCCGGTTGATGGTCTCATCGCACTGATTCCCTTTCTCGAATGGTTCGATATGTCATGTGACGGTCCAGAATCATCATCATACTCTGCGAACTCGAAGGACGCGATTCCCGGGCGCAATTGGCTCTCGAAATCACAAATGTTATCTTGCGCGGACCATGCGCAAATTCATTATCGCCCTTCTCATACTTGTCTTGATCGGCGGGCTTATTGTCTTCTTGATCGTACCTGGAGCCGTCGGCCGTTCAATGAATGGCGTTGTTGGCCCTCAGAATATCGAAGTCTCTGACGCGGCTCGCGCACTTCATTCATCACTTCTTATCGTCGACCTGCACGCCGATTCACTTTTGTGGAATCGCGATCTTCTCGAGCGCGGTTCGTGGGGACACGTCGATGTTCCGCGGCTGAAAGAGGGAAACGTAGCGATCCAGGCGTTCACGATCGTTACCAAGACTCCGCGGTCGATGAATATCGAGAGCAATGACGCATCTACCGACAACATATCTCTGCTCGCAGTGGTTGAGCGCTGGCCAATGTCCGCGTGGACGAGTCTTACGGAACGTGCTCTTTATCAAGCGCGAAGACTTCAGGAAACCGCAGAACGCTCGGAGGGAAAGCTTATCCTGCTAAGGTCGTCTGCCGATGTCGAGAGGTATCTCGAGAATCGAACTCGCGGTGCGACTGCCGGTTTTCTTGGAATCGAAGGATCGCACGCACTTGAAGGAAAGATTGAGAATCTTGATCGGCTTTACGATGCCGGTGTGCGAATGATTGGCATCACTCACTTCTTCGACAACGAAGCAGGTGGTTCGGCACATGGCGTCGAGAAAGGCGGTCTCACCGATTTTGGTCGTGAGCTCGTCAGACGAATGGAGGCAAAGAGGGTTTTCGTCGATCTTGCACACGCGTCTCCGCGAGTCATTCAGGACGTGCTCGGAATGGCTAGTCGACCGGTTGTTGTCTCTCACACAGGCGTCAAGGGCACTTGCAACAACACAAGAAACCTCGGTGATGATCAGCTAAAGGCGATTGCTGCCACCGGAGGTCTTATAGGAATAGGCTACTGGGACGCTGCGGTCTGTGGTACTGACGCGATGGCAATCGCAAGAGCAATCAAACATGCGGTGACAGTTGCGGGTGCGGATCACGTAGGTCTCGGATCGGACTTTGATGGTGCCGTTGAGACTCCATTTGATACCGCGGCCCTTGTTCGCGTTACGGACGCCCTGCTTAAAGAAGGGCTCTCCGAAGCCGATATCCGCAAGGTTATGGGAGAGAATGCAGCTCGTCTTCTGAAGGCGTATCTGTAGGATGGCGTAACATGGAGTTCGAGCTTCAGCTTGCTCTTACATTCGAACATTGTAAGAGACTAAGCTGCAAAGCTTGAACTCCATGCGCTCGATTCCCTACAGGCCTCTGCTTGCAATGTACTTTACGAGGTCGCGGACGCGGCACGAATAGCCCCACTCATTGTCATACCACGAGAGGACTTTCACCATATTGCCGCCGATGACCTTTGTGTAGTCGGCATCGACGATCGATGAATTCGAGTTGCCGCGAAAATCTGTAGAAACAAGTGGCGCTTCTTCAAATGCCAGGATTCCCTTCAGTTCTTCATTTGCAGCATTCTTGAGCGCGTTGTTTACATCCTCGACTGTCACGGTCTTCTCAACTTCGCAGACGACATCCACGAGCGACACGTTCGGAGTGGGTACTCGGACGGCAATCCCATCAAATTTGCCCTTGAGTTCGGGAAGCACCAGGGCGACCGCCTTCGCAGCTCCGGTCGATGTCGGAATCATCGAGAGTGCGGCTGCACGCGCGCGTCGAAGGTCCTTGTGCGGAAAATCGAGAATCACCTGATCATTTGTGTAGGAATGAATGGTGGTCATCTGCGCTTTCAGTATCTTGAAGTGCTTGTGGAGAACCTTCGCCACCGGAGCCAGACAATTCGTGGTGCACGATGCGTTGGAAACAACGTGATGAATCTTCGGATCGTACGATCCCTCATTGACTCCGACTACTATAGTGATGTCCTCGCCCTTTGCGGGCGCCGTAATGATAACTTTCTTTACCGGTCCTCTAAGATGGGCCGATGCCTTAGCACCATCATTAAATCGACCTGTAGACTCGATCACGATCTCGGCGCCGAGTTCCTCCCACGGGATCTTCGCCGGGTCCTTCTCAGAAAAGACACGAAACTCATCTCCAGCTACACGAATGCTTTTGTCGGTATGTGAGATTTCGGCCTCAAGATTCCCGAGTATTGAATCGTATTTGAGCAGATGAGCGAGCGTTGCGGTATCGGTCAGGTCGTTGACGCCGACGAAATCGATATCCTTGTCACCGAGCGCTGTTCTGAGGACGTTCCTGCCGATCCTTCCAAAACCGTTGATTCCTACCTTGACTGCCATGATTGCTTTCCTCCTCCTGGTTCCCTAAAAAGACAGACGGTATCGCAGCCAGACAAATGCTGTCAAGAAGGCGTCACATGCCACTTTCTTGACAGATTTCAGGACCGGCCATTATAGTCCATGCATGCCCTATCCATTGATAAATCGCGCTCATACGCAAGCCGTGCGGAGCACGACGATTCTATCCGTACGTCAGAACAGCAGTGTCGTCATTGCCGGTGACGGACAGGTCACCATGGGCGACACTGTCATGAAATCCACGGCGCGAAAGGTTCGACGCCTGTATAATGAGCGTGTGATAGCAGGTTTCGCCGGCGCAACCGGTGACGCGTTCGCGCTCTTTCAGCGATTCGAAGGAAAGCTCGAGCAGTTCCACGGCCAACTCAATCGTGCAGCCATTGAGCTTGCCAAAGACTGGCGCACGGACAAGATGATGCGTAGTCTTGAAGCGCTGCTCGTTGTTGCGGATCAGCAGGCGACTCTGCTCATTTCGGGTAACGGAGACGTGATTGAGCCCGACGACGGGATAGTTGCAATTGGCTCGGGAGGACCATACGCTTTAGCCGCGGCGCGCGCCCTTGCACGCAATTCCAGCCTCTCGGCGCGTCAGATAGCTGAGGAGGCAATGAAGATCGCGGGTGAGATCTGTATTTACAGCAATCTCAACCTTGTATTCGAAGAGATTTGAACGTCAGGAGAAGATGCAAGATTCCGCGTGAAGGCGGTACGACATACAAAGTCTATGGTGATTTACCTTTCAGGAGAAATTGAAGAGACCGCGAGCCTCGATGAACTGACGCCACGTCAAATCGTCGCCGAGCTTGATAAGCATGTCGTCGGTCAGAACAACGCAAAGCGATCAGTCGCCGTCGCACTGAGAAACCGTATCCGAAGGCAGAAACTTCCGCCTGACCTGGCGCAGGATGTGCTGCCAAAGAACATCATCATGATCGGCTCTACAGGAATCGGAAAGACCGAGATTGCGCGCCGCCTCGCACGCCTCTCATCCTCGCCTTTCCTGAAAGTAGAGGCCTCAAAGTTCACCGAAGTCGGATACGTCGGACGAGACGTCGAATCGATGATTCGTGATCTCGCAGAGATCGCAGTCGACATGGTTCGAGCCGAAAAGGCCGAGGAGATCGCCGAAAAAGCAGAGCAGAACGTCGAAGAGCGCATTCTCGATCTACTCATTCCTGCGAACAAGCAGCTTGTCTCAACCGGAATTGACCAGCTCGAAGCCACAGACGCGGCGGCTCAGGATACGTATCAGCGCACGCGTGAAAAGTTGAGAAAGCAGCTCCGCGAAGGGCGGCTCGATGCGCGCATCGTAGAGCTGGAGGTACGCGAGAAAAACTTCCCTTCTTTCGAGATCTACACGAATCAGGGCATCGAGGAGATGGACATCAATCTCAAGGACATGATGCCTGGTCTCTTTGGCGGCCGGACCAAGCAGCGAAAGATGCGCGTCGACGAAGCTATCGAGTATCTGATCCAGGAGGAAGAGCAGAAGCTGATTGACATGGACCAGGTGGCTCGCATCGCTCTCAGCCGAGTCGAGTCCTCAGGGATCATATTCCTGGATGAGATCGACAAGATTGCCGGACGCGAAACCGGGCACGGTCCCGATGTTTCGCGCGAGGGCGTGCAGCGTGACATTCTCCCAATAGTCGAGGGCACGACCGTAAACACAAAGTACGGGATGGTGCGCACCGACCACATCCTGTTCATCGCGGCCGGAGCGTTTCACGTCGCCAAGCCATCTGACCTGATTCCCGAATTGCAGGGCCGGTTCCCGATCCGTGTCGAGCTGCAGCCGCTGACCATCGACGACTTCAAGAGAATCCTGACGGAACCCAAGAATGCGTTGCTCAAGCAGTACACCGCACTCATGGCAACCGAAGGGATTACACTCGAGTTCACACCGGATTCGATTGACGAGATGGCAAACTTTGCATTTCGCGTCAACGAATCGACAGAGGACATCGGCGCGAGACGCCTTCAGACAATTCTCGAAAAGGTTCTCGAGGAGATCTCGTTCGAAGGCCCCGACCTCGAGCCCAAGCACCAGTTGATTGACGCTGCCTACGTGCAGAAGACGCTGGTTGATATTGTGAAGAACGACGATCTGACCCGGTACATGCTCTAGGGCGATGTGAAACGAACGTTTCGATTGGTCACCTGCCTGCTCGTTTTCGCCTTTCTGAGCCTGTCCTGCGGCAAGATCGGCGACCCGGTGCCTCCGATTCCGCGCGCTCCTCTGACGGTCAAAGAATTGACGGCAACGCAACAGGGCACACATCTGCGTCTATCGTTTCCACTCGTGCGTACCCGGAATTCGATTCAACCTGAACGCGTTGACATCTACCGTCTGATTGAGCCCACAGATGCTCCTCAGGGTGTGACACCAGCCGACTACGCTGCACGTTCGACCCTGATTGCCTCAATTCCGGGTTCTGAAATACCCGAATCACAGGCTGTCGTGACCTTTGATGACCCGGTTGAGATCAAACCGAAAGAGCCACGTTCGCGTTACCGTTACGCTGTTCGCGTCGTGGATCGAAACGGGCGCTCCGGTGATTTTTCAAATTATGCAATCATGGTTCCTCTCTCAGAACTGGCGCGGCCGCCTGAGAAGCTCACGGCGCGCGTGACTCAATTCGATATCGAAATCAACTGGGAGCAGCCACAATCCAATGAATCGGGATCCTCGCCGGCGAACGTTGCCGGGTACAATGTGTACAGAAAGGCGGGCGACGCAGTTGCAAAGCTGAACCCCGGATCGATCACGGTACCTAAATACTCCGATAGAAATTTTCAGTTTGGTGACAACGTACGAGTACTTCGTTCGAGCTTTATCGTTGCCACAGGGAAGCTCGAATCCAAGTGACGCCATCGAAAGCAATGACAGTCAGGTGATCACCGTCACGCCAAAAGACACTTTCGCTCCGGCCCGTCCTGACTCGATCAAGGTGGCTTCGATCAATGCTATCGTGAGTCTATTCTGGCCGTCGAACTCCGAGACCGATCTTGCCGGATACAACATTTACCGGGCAGAGGACGAGGGCGTTGCGCCGGAACAATGGCTGAAGCTGACTCCGAGACTTCACACGCCAACGACGTTTCGCGATGACAAAGTACAGGTGGGGAAGAAGTATTACTATCAGCTCACCGCAGTAGATACTTCCGGCAACGAGAGCCCGCGCTCGACTACGATAAGTGAGACAGTGAATCCATGAGGGGAAAGGGGTCAGGGGTCAGGGGTCGGGGATCGGGGTATGGAGTTCAAGCTTTAGCTTGCTCTCAACAATCGAATGCAACCAGCAAGCTAAAGCTTGAACTCCATACCCCGATCCCTGACCCCTGACCCCCGACCCCTTCTTCTTCCATCAACGAAAGGACCCGCTAAATGAGCTCACAGAACCACAGCTTCTTTGGAGACGTGCTTCGGCATGTGGACAGGGCGGCAGCCTACACTAAGCATCCGGTCGGACTTCTTGAACAGATCAAGCGATGCAACAGTATTTACCAGTTCGAGTTTCCGCTGCGACAGTCTGACGGAAGCGTGGAAGTCATCTCCGCGTGGCGCGTTGAGCACAGCCATCACAAGCTTCCGGTAAAAGGTGGAATCCGCTACAGCCCCGATGTGAATGAGGACGAGGTAATGGCTCTGGCGGCACTGATGACGTACAAATGCGCGATTGTGAATGTGCCTTTCGGAGGAGCGAAGGGTGGCGTTCGCGTCGATCCACGAAAGTATTCAGCCGATCAGCTGGAGCGTTTGACGAGGCGCTACACCCACGAGCTTGCCAAAAAGAATTTCATCGGTCCCGGGCTGGATGTTCCGGCTCCCGATTATGGGACAAGCGAGCGCGAGATGGCGTGGATTGTCGATACTTATATCGCACTCAATCCCGGACAGCTTGATGCCGCGGCATGCGTTACCGGAAAGCCCGTAGCACAGGGCGGGATCAGCGGTCGCCGCGAAGCGACCGGGCGCGGACTCTTTTACGCTCTCCGCGAAGCCTGCTCTCATGAAGATGATATGAAAAGGATCGGGCTTTCAAAGGGAGTCGAGGGCAAACGTGTGGTCGTGCAGGGACTCGGCAACGTTGGCTTTCATGCCGCCAAGTTCTGCCGCGAAGGAGGGGCGACGATAGTCGCGATCGCCGAGCGTGAAGGAGCCATTCACAATCCTGGCGGTCTGATCGAGGAGGACGTATTTCGTTTTCGAAAGGAAACGGGATCAATCCTCAATTTTCATGGAGCGACGAACATCACGAAACCTGAAGACGCGCTTGAGCTGGAATGCGATGTGCTGATACCAGCGGCGCTTGAGAATCAAATTACCGAAGAGAATGCAGCGAGAATCAGGACAAGGATCCTTCTCGAGGGCGCAAACGGACCGACAACGCCGGAAGCAGAAGCGATCCTTTTGAAGAAAAACATCCTTGTCATCCCGGACGTCTATGCAAATGCGGGTGGCGTCACTGTCTCGTACTTCGAGTGGCTAAAGAATCTCTCGCACGTCCGCTTTGGCCGCATGGGCAAGCGATACGAGGAGTCTGAAGACCGCCGACTGCTCCAGGCAATTGAGCTCGCGACGGGTCATAAGTTTACTGAGATGCAGCGGACGTCATTCGTTCATGGAGCAGACGAGCTGGACCTGGTCAATTCAGGTCTTGAAGAGACGATGGCGGTGGCGTACAACGAGATTCTTGAATTGCGTCGAATGAAACAGATTCCAGATTTGAGAACGGCAGCGTTTCTGAACGCCCTTGAAAAGATCGCCAGGTCTTATGCTGAGCTGGGAATCTTTCCTTGAGCAACTTCAACAGGAGGAAGCCGACTTACTTGAAGCTCGAAAGTGCGGCTTCTTCGTCTTCGTAGATTTCGAAGACGGTCAGGAGTTTCGTTATCATCAGCAGGTCTTTGATCTTCTTTGTGAGCTTCAGGAGCTTGAGCTGCCCTCCCTGATTCTTGGTGGTGGTATATCGCGAAACGAGCTCTCCGATCCCGGAACTGTCAACGTAGGTAACACCTTCAAGATTGAGAACTATTCGCTGCCGGCCCGCCGCAAGCAGGCGGCCGACGGCATCGCGCAGTTGTACACTTCCCTCCCCGATTGTAATTCGGCCCTGAAGGTCAAGCACGACCACGTCTCCCAAATTCCGTTCCTTAATTTCTAACTGCATCTTGCCTCTGGTCTCCTTCGTCGGTCTGCTTTGGCATCCGACGCTTGGTCATTGTCACGACCATGCCGGCTTCGGGGTGGCGCGCGTAGTCTACGCTATCCATAAAAGTCCTCATATAGAGGATACCTCGGCCGGCCGGATTGAGCAGATTGTTGGGATCGAGAGGATCAGGAAGACTGGAGGGATCAAAGCCTTCGCCATAATCCCGGACCGTCACTCGAAGCGCATCAACTCCGACGGTGAACCGGACCTCGACTGGTTTTTGAGGGTCGTATTTATTTCCGTGCTCAATCGAATTCGCTACCGACTCGCGGACTGCCATGTTGATCCAGTAGCTGGCCTCATCGTCGAATCCCACCATCTGTGTGATATTGTCTGTGAGGGCGGTGACGAGATCGATGAATTCGAGCTGGCTGGCGATGGTCAGTTCGACCACGTTCTCGGCTAACATCATACGCCGGGCGGTTCCTTTACAGAGTATGCTACGATTCTCGCGAGTCAAGCTCAGCGAATGCAGTCAGGCCGATCTTTGTGTAACACAACAATTTACAAGCTGTCAAGATAATGGTCGGCCGTATCCTCTTGCATTACGTGCGCTTCATTGAAAAGGTTCAGATTACTTACGATCTTCGATATCATCACCTCACACTTCCGTGTCCAACAATTGCGATGACAGATCATTCCTCAGACCTGAAAAGTGACTCTACTGCCAGGATCACGCGCTCGACATCGTTGCGCGGCGATCTCAAATTGCCGGGAGATAAATCGATTTCCCATCGAGCTGCGATGATTTCAGCTCTTGGTAACGGCATCACAAGAATTGAAAACTATTCAAGTGCAGTGGATTGTCAGAACACTCTCGATTGCCTTGTCAGGCTCGGCGTCGTCGATCGAGCAAAATAGTAGTGAAACCGGATCGTGGACCGTGCATGGCGGCGGCCCTGATTCGTTCAAGCCACCAACGGCAATGCTCGACGCAGGCAATTCAGGAACAACCATGCGCTTGCTTTCCGGCATCCTCGCCGGTCTTCCGTTTACGACCGAAATCGGCGGTGACGAAAGCCTTTCCCGGCGCGCCTATGCGCCGCGTGATCGAACCACTCGAAAGAATGGGCGCCACTATCAACTCTCGAGACGATGGTTTCGCTCCGCTGCGAATCTCCGGCGGCAACCTCCGCGCAATCGACTATCAGCCGCCAGTCGCGAGTGCTCAGGTCAAGTCATGCGTTCTGCTTGCGGGTCTGTTTGCTGAGGGAATCACAACTGTCACAGAGTCAGTTCCGACTCGGAATCACACGGAGATCATGCTCGAGCAATGCGGCGCTCATCTGTCTGTGACGACGAATCTCAAAGGATCGCGAATATCAATTGACGGCACGAGCGCACTTGCACCACTCGGTGACTACAAGGTTGCAGGAGATTCTGTCGTCGGCTGCGTTTTTTATCGCAAGCGCTCTGCTTGTGCCGAACTCCGAGATTGTGCTCAGAGCCGTCGGTGCCAATCCTTCAAGAATTGCTTTAGTCGACGTTCTTCAGAAAGCCGGGGGCAAGATCATCATCGAAAATAGCCGCACGCTTCACGGTGAACCGGTTTCCGACATCATCGCCCGTCACTCGAGCCTCGAAGGAAGAATCGACCTTGCTGGAAGCACGATTGCCAATCTTATCGATGAGATTCCTGTTCTTGCAGTATTGGCGACCCGGATTGATGGCGGTCTTCGCGTCCAGGATGCGAAAGAGCTCCGCGTAAAGGAGTGTGATCGCATCCACGCGATCGTTACGAATCTCAGAAAGATGGGAATCGAGATCGAAGAGTTCCCTGATGGCTTTCAGATCGATGGCCGCCAGCAGTTGCGAGGCGCCGTCGTTCAGTCATTTAACGATCACCGCATCGCAATGGCTTTTGCCGTTGCGGGCCTTATCGCCGAGGGCGAGACCATTATCGAAGGCGCCGAAGCGGCTTCTGTTTCTCTTACCAGAATTCTTTGATCTGCTTTCAAGTTGTGGAGCATCAATAACCATCTCTTAGTAAACGGATGACTCGTCCAATTTTCCTCATCGGATTTATGGCGTGCGGAAAGACGGCTGTTGGCCGCCGCCTTGCTCACAATCTTAAGCGCCATCTGATCGATCTCGACCACAAGATCGAGCGGCGTGCAGGCCGACGCGTCCATGAAATCATTCGCCTCGAAGGCGAGGAGGCATTCAGAATCATGGAAAGTGCCGAGTTAAACGCTGCTGCTGGTCGAACAAATGCCGTCATTGCGACGGGTGGCGGTGTGGTGATGCGGGTCGAGAATCGAGCTTTGATGGACCGTTCCGGGCCTACGATCTGGCTGGATTTACCCTTTGATGAATGCTGGAGGCGGATCAAGCGAGATCGAACCGTTCGTCCGCTCGCTCCGACTCAGGAAGCTGCGATGACACGATGGAATGAAAGGCGGGACCTCTACGCTCAGTCCAAACTGCGCATTGAGCTGGATGGATCCGAGTCTGCAGAATCGATCGCAGATCAGATCATTGAGCGGCTTGGCAAGTAGTACCGACAGTTGGACGAGTGCGGGGGACTTTGTCAAGGGGACCGCGAAATACGCGGAAAAGAACCCGGAAGGACACAAATCACAATGAAATCGATTGCTTTTGACGTCACTTCCGTGTTCCTTTCCGCGTACTCCGCGGTCCGCTTGAAAGTCCCCGCACTCCAAATTTACACTCCACGAATCGCTCCGCCATCCACGGCGAGCGAGACTCCTGTCACATAACCTGCACGCTCGGAGGCGAGAAAGGCGACGACATCTCCAACCTCGTGTGGATCTCCGATGCGCCGCAGCGGTATTCGCTGAGCGGTTTCGCTCATATGTTCCTCAGGAGTTATTCCCCGCTCCTTTGATTGCGCCTGCGCCACCTGCAATTGACGATCGGTCAATATGTGCCCCATGAGCACAGCGTTTACAGTGATCCCGTCTGGTCCGAACTGATTCGCCATAGTCTTCGTCAGTGCCGAGAGTCCCGCGCGGAGGGTGCTTGATATCGTCAGATCATCTATTGGTTCTTTCGCTACAAGTGACGTCAGATGGATAATTCGTCCCCACTTCGTTCCTGCATTCCGGGCAGTACCAGTCTTGTCAGCCGGACTACATTCATGAGCGTCGACTCTATGCCCTTCATCCATAGCTCATCGCTCAGTTTCGAGAAACGCGCGATTGGAGGGCCTCCGGTATTTGTAACCAGCACATCCACTCGTCCGAACCGCTCGATAGTAGAGGCGTACCATCGTTCAAGGTCAGTTGAAACCCCGACGTCGGCTACAACACCCAGCGTTGGAGAATGCTGCGTTAGTTCTGCGACCGCATCCTCTAGTGGCTTTTCGTTGCGTGAACAGACCGAGACAGTGCACCCTTCAGCTGAAAGCGATAGAGCGGATGCACGCCCGATCCCTTTGCTCGCTGCAGCAACCATTGCGACCTTACCCTCGAGTCCAAAGTTCATAGCTCTCCAATAACGTCAAAAGCTTGAACCCTGATCAATATGTCAGAGTTCAAGCTTCTACTGTACCTTCCTGTTTGCGAACGATGACTCGAAACCAAATCTTACGCCAAATTCGAACATCCGTGCACTGCCGGCGCCATTCGATCTTGAGAAGTAAGGTGACCCGAGTACACCGCCGTATGGACCGAAATTGACCCGGTTGAACAGATTCGTGATCTGAGCATTGAAGGTGATGTTGTAGCGCGCCGACTCGGAGCCACCGCCGCCGCCACCCATCGGAATCATCATTGGGCCGCCGCCGCCGAATCCACCGCCGCCGGACCGCGACCGCCGCCACCTCCACCAAATCCGCCGCCGCCACGGCCTCCACGACCTCCGCCGCCGCCAGCAGCCTGATCATTCTGAGGACGCTTGCCAAATCCCCAGGTCTTGCTGACGCCGAGATTGACGTTAAACATTCCTGGGCTCTCTGCAATAACACCGTTCGGAAAATTCTGATAGAGATAGTCGCGCAAAAGCACCGCGCCGCCCTGTCCGGCAAGACAGTTTGAAATACACCTGTTGGCTACGAGTGGATAGAGCGATGCCGGAAGATCCGAGTTTCTTGCAATCCCCGCTGGCCGATCGTTGAAAGTGGTGTCGCGGTTGTCGTCGATACCCGTTGTAATATTGAACGGTGCTCCCGAGCCCGCCTGAATCATCGGCGATAGCCTGAAGCCCCACGGCAGCGAGACCATTCCACCGACAAACACGAAGTGGCGTCTGTCACCTGAAGCGCGGCCCCATTCAGATGCGAGGTCATAGTTGTTTGCAGGTGCCGAAAACGCGCCATCCGAATCATTCCGTGTCCACGAAATACTGTAGTTGCCAAACACCTGGAATCTCTGTCCAAACCTTCGGTCAAGACGGAAGAGCAAGCCGTTGTGCTCCGACGTGGCCGTCGACTCGAGCAGGAAGAGGTTTCCCTGAGTCGGATCCGGTCTGAGCCCGGTTGCCGGATCTGGCGTGTTGATATTGCGCGATCGGAACTGATGTACTCCGCGAGTAAAGTTGTAGGTAACGGATGCCGATCAATCCCTTCGGAAGCTGGCGCTCAAAGCTGGTGTTGAAATTCATGATATATGGCGCCACGAGATCCGAATCTTCAACTCGCTTAATTGTGTTCTGAATTGTCAGATTCGGGTCACCAGCAAATGGGTCCGGGTAACGCGGATTGTTGATCACAAGACTCACATACTGATTCTCTTCGTAACGCAAGATATTCGAGTAGAGATTGTCCGAATATCGGCTGTAGAAGATTCCTCCGCCAGCTCTGATGGTTGTCTTCCGATCCTTGAACGGAAGCCACGCGATTCCGAAGCGAGGAGCGAAGTTGTTCTTGTCGGAAAGATTGGTCTGGAACTCATGTCGCAAACCATACGACAAGGTAAAGGTCGGTGTTATCCGAAAATCGTCCTGAACAAACCACGACATCTCGCTCTGACTGTATCTAAGCAATGGATTTCCGCGGTTTATCGTGAACTGCGTCCTTCCAGCGATCTCCGGTGGTATGGGAACACCGGCGAGCGCCAGTTGGTAAACCTGAAGCGACCCGAAGGTATAAGTCCCATTGAAATTGTTTGCCTGGTAATCCGAACTTCGCTGGTATTCCAGTTGGAATCCGCCCTTGATCACGTGTTTCTTGAAAGTAAACGTCGCGTAGTCCTGAAGCTCGATCTGATCCTGAGTTGAAGTATTGGGACAGCACGGTGAGCCACCGCCATTGAACGCGTCAAGCACGTTGATCGCTTGCCCCAGCGTCCGCGGTTCCACTCGGTTCGATGCACGCTCGAACTGTATGCGAAACTCGTGGATCAAACGTGGATTGACAATCCACGTCTCTGAAATCTGGAGATTGTGATCCCGATTGAAACCATCCGAACCGCGCTCAGGCAACGTGTAGTTGGCGCTTCCACCACCGCCGCCTCCGCCCCCGCCGCCGAATCCGCCTCCACCACCACCGCCAAAGAAGCGAAGGCCTCCGAAGCTGACCGAAAATTCGCGGTTATAGTTTCTGCCGTCAAAGAAAGAATAGTTGACGCCAATCGTGTTCTTTTGATTGAGAAGGTAGTCGACGCGAACACCAAAGTTCGTGTTGTCTGCCGGAGCGGGCACGTTTGCCGTAAACACGCCATCAAGCGTCGTTGCAACGACGGGTGATTCGCCATCCAGATCGCGACGTTCGGCGTTGACAAAATAGGACATCCTCTTCTTGATGATCGGGCCGCTCATGTTGAAGCTGTACCGTCGCTGGTCGAGCTCCGGCTTGGTGACGGCAAAAGCATTTCGCGCGTCAAGCGCTGAATTCCGGTAGTTGAAGCTCGCTGACCCTCTAAGGCTGTCGTTGCCAGGCTTGGTAACGATGTCGATTCGACCTGCACCCGGTCTTGAGTACTCGGCAGCAAACGGATTCTGATTTACCCGAATCTGCATGATCGCTTCGCGCGGAGGAAGCCGGCTGGCGTTGAATCCGTTGACGTAAATCTGAGCGCCGCCCTGGCCGCCCGCTGCTCCGCCTGCTCCAGGTCCTGCAAGGGCCTGAAGATAGTCCCGGAGGTCGTCTTCATTGTCGGGAAGATTCTTGATGAACTCTTCACCAAGGACCGTGGCGCTCGCATTCTGATCTGGCTCGACCGTGACGATGTTGTCTTCAGACTTGACGTCAGTCTCGATGTTCATCGCTTCGACTATCATTTGAACTTTGAGCGATCCTGACTGAACGGGAACAGTCACGTTCGTATCCAGAAACGATTGGAAGCCTTTGAACTGTACAGAAACTGTGTAGGTGCCGGGAACAACATTCTGAAAAGTGAACTCACCGTTGGCATTGCTCACTGCGGTCCGCGGATTTCCACCCGTCCCAGCGGTCAACGTAACCGTTGCACCCGGAATAACCGCATTCAATTCGTCGACCACCTGTCCCTTGAGCGCGCTCCCACTTTGCGCGAGAACAGGGAGTGCCAGCATGAGGATCAACGGCCAGACTGAGTAGCGCCTGTCTATATTCTTTCATAACACCTATCACCATCTTCTTCTCTTTATGTCGTTAATGCTTTATCGTGAACGACTTTCGGATCAAATGCCGCTCTGAAAAGGAGACGAACCTGGCGGCAGTCCGGTTTCAGAAAAAGTCCTTCAAATAGAAATTTTTGCGTGCCCTGGGAGCGCCGCCTGGGAGCGCCGGTCTCCGACCGGCCACGAGCCGCGAAGCGCGCGAGCGTGGAGAGGCCTTGCTCAAGACTCGCACGCTTCGCGGCTCGTGGCCGGTCGGAGACCGGCGCTCCCAGGCGGCGCTCCCAGGCTCCATTTCCTACCTTCGTTTGACTCTAGACCACGGTTATCTTAAGTTTACGGGCAAAAGGTGAGGTAAAGCATGGCTGGCCGGATTCGCATCACTCGTGGAGACAATCCTTACCAGAAAGAAGTTCAGGGCAAGGCAAACGAACCCATAACCGTTGCCGCTCTGCTCGACCGGGCACGCTCGCTGCTCTCGGTTCGACACCTCGACTATTCGCTCGAAGAAATCTGGGACCGGCTCGAAGAGAACGCTCCGCGGGTCGCCATAATCGGCGGATCACCCGGATCATCCCGCTCACATCTTCGATTTCCAGACGACCGCCCGTGCTGCAATCAGGATCTGGGAGGACGGTGGCGTCCCTTTTTCGTTCGCGACACCTGTCCTCTGCGACGGAACTGCCCAATCGACGACCGGAATGTGCTACTCACTCGAGTCGCGCAATGCGATGACCCAGATGATCGTCAATCAGATGGAGGCGCAGTGCTATCACGGGGCATTTGTGATCCAGGGTTGCGACAAGCAGCCCCTGGCCGCCGTCGCGGCTCTCGCAGCTCTTGATGTCACACGGAAGGCGCGCGGCGATGCGCCGGTCTTTGCAACGTTTGCCCCCGCCCACGTCTTGAAGGGTGGCACCATACCTCCTCATCTCCGGCTCGGGATCGAGGAAGTGGCGACCGCTTGCCGAGCGTCAGGGTCATGCTGATATCGCAGATGATTTGCGCGATGCACTTGCGTACGTTCTCCAATGTTCATCGAATCAGGCGTTTCAGGGTGTTCTTTCGCGTGCGGTTGCAACCAATCTGATTACCCACGAGCATCACAAACAGCTTGAAAAACAACTTGGCGTAAATACATGTGATTCGAAAGGCGGAATCTGCGCGTTCAACGGGACCGGAAATTCTTCCCGTCATGTTGTCGCGGCGCTGGGTCTCGTCCACCCATCACTCGAGCTGCTCACCGAGCCTCCGGACCAGGAGCGCGTAAATGCGGCGGTGGATGCGCTTTTCTCGTATTGCAACCTGGAAGAGTATTCGGTTTCGAGCATGGTTCGGCGGAACATCGAGAATGCAGTTCGCATCCATTCGACTACCGGCGGATCGACGAACCTGATGATGCATTTGATCGCGGGAGCGATTCACGCCGGAGTTGATTTCTCGATCTGGGAGTATGACCGAATCCGCAAGGCTACTCCGATTCCCGATCTGTTCGATTACAGCCTGACTGCAGGTCGAACAATCTTCGAGCTCGCTTCACAATGCTGCTCCGGAAGCATTCGAGGGATGGAGACAGTTACGTACGAACTGGTGCGCAATGGCGTTCCGATGGCGCTTGATTCTCCGACCGCCGCGGGAGCCACATGGGGCGATCGTCTTTCAGACACGACCAATCTTTCGGCGGACGGAGTAAAGGACAATCCTATTATTCTTTCGCGTCCGCGGCGCGCGATCAGTGGAGTCGACGTCCTGACGGGCAATTTCTTTGAGTCGGCGGTGGTCAAGATCAGCGGGATGCAGGATGCTCAGCTCGATGAGTTTGATCGAAAGCTATCGCTCGTTCTCTATTACGAGAATGAACACGATGCGAACACTGAATTGCTCGATCCCCATCTCATCGAGTCGCTGCCGGCAAGGGTCGATCTTTCACGAGCCGAGCTCGAAGGGATATTGGAGTTCAACTCGAGAAATCGAGATGCAAGCGCGTCCTCGAAGATGTCCCGCGACGAGCTTTTCGCTCACCTTCTCAACGAAAGCATTCTCAAGCTCTCGATCGTAATCAGCGGACAAGGTCCCGAAGCCTTTGGTATGCCCGAGATGTTTACGCCGATGCAGCATATCAATGCCAACCGGCGCCTCAAAAAGCTCGCCATGATAATCACTGACGGACGCTACTCCGGTGTCTCTTATGGGGCGGCGATCGGTCACGTTACTCCGGAAGCAGCCTGTGACGGCGGCATTCTCTACCTGAAAACAGGCGACATTCTTCAAGCCAATCTGCGCGATTGCACGCTGCAGCTGATCGACCGCGATCGGTTACGGAGCCATGGAGATATCGTCGAATACAAAGGCGACCTGCGATTGGACCGTCGCGAACTCCGTACACCGCGGATGAGTCGAATTCGCGAGAGGATGAAAGTGATTGTTCCGACAAATCGGCTTCGCGATGTAACGGATGCTTCGCGTGGGGTCGTTCCGCGCATTGTTGCGGAGACCGTACTTCCGAAGCTGGATGAAGTAGAGACTCCGGAATCTTTAGTTGTTGATGTTTGAGGGAGATATCAAATGACGCCACAATTGTCGACCCTGCGATTTTCCAGACTTTTCATTGCCCTTTGCATGTTCTGTTTGTGTGCAGTTCCTGTCATCGCCTCGGACATCGAGGCGCGCGTGGAACATGGCTACGCCAATAACAATGGCGTGAAGATTCATTATGCAAGTCTTGGGAAAGGCCCGTTGATTGTCATGATTCACGGCTTCCCTGACTTCTGGTACTCGTGGCGCGATCAGATGGAGGCACTTTCGAGCACTCATCAGGTGGTCGCGATTGACCAGCGCGGCTACAACCTCAGTGACAAGCCGAAAGGTGTCGAGAACTATGATATGGCGCTCCTCGTAAGCGACGTAGTCGCCGTGATCAAGGCCGTTGGGCGCGACAAAGCTATCGTCGTAGGTCACGATTGGGGCGGAGCGGTCGCATGGACGCTCGCAACGGTGCGGCCGGACGTGGTCGAGAAGCTGATCATTCTAAATCTTCCGCATCCGCGCGGTCTTAGTCGCGAACTGGCCAACAATCCCAAACAGCAGGAGAACAGCCAGTACGCCCGCAATTTTCAGAAGGAGGGCGCCGAAAAGCAGCTGACCGCCGAAGGTCTCACCTTCTGGGTCAAAGATCCCGAAGCCAAAAAGAAGTATGTCGAGGCATTCAAGCGCTCGGACTTTGAGGCGATGCTCAATTACTACAAGCGCAACTATCCTAGAGAGCCCTACCGCGAGGACCCATCACCTGTAGTTAAGGTGAAGATGTCGGTTCTTATGATCCACGGACTCGCTGACACCGCGCTGCTTGCGCCTGCGCTCAACAACAACTGGGACTACATCGAAAAGGATCTGACACTCGTAACGATTCCCGGAGCCGGGCATTTCGTTCAGCAGGACGCATCGGACCTCGTCAGCCGTTCAATCAAGATGTGGTTATCACGTTAGTGGGCACGTTGTACCGCCTTCAGGCGGAGTCTTCTTTTCCCAAATGAGCTTTCACCTCGCTCTCCGCGGCGGAACGCCAGTTCGTACGAAGCCGTTCCCTGCGTGGCCCGTTTTTGATGACCGGGAACGGATCGCCCTGGAACGTGTTCTCACGAGCCGCAACTGGGGCGGGTACCCGTGTCCAAACCAACTTGCGCGAGAGTTTGCCAACCGCTTCGCCGAATATCACGGAGCGAGCTACGGTGTGGCCGTCGCGAACGGAACCGTGTCGCTCGAGCTCGCGCTCGAAGCCGCTAACATCGCTGCCGGTGATGAAGTCATTGTTCCGGCCTACACCTGGGAAGGCACCGCCGCTGCGGTTCTTTTCGCCGGCGCAATTCCCGTCTTCGCCGACGTTGACCCGGACACATACTGTCTCGATCCGCGTCAGGTTGAAAACGCGATTACCGAACGCACGAAAGCCATCATTCCAGTCCATCTGGGATTTAGATTTGCCGATATGGATGCGCTCGGACAGATTGCTGAGGCAACATGGTCTGTTCGTGCTCGAGGACTGCGCGCATGCGCATGGAGGGCGATGGCGAAATAGTGGCGCGGGCTCGATGGGACACGCCGGGAGCTTTTCATTTCAGACGAGCAAGCTTATGACTGCGGGCGAGGGTGGAATCGTGATCACCAGCGATATCGATCTCGCCGATCAGGTGATTCGCCTGGCGAACTGTGGAAGGCCACCAAGGCGAGAATCCAAAGAGAATCCAGCACTCGGACACAATTACCGGATGACCGAGTTCCAGGCAGCCGTACTGCTGGCGCAGCTTGATCGCCTTCACGAACAAACAGAACTGCGAGAAGACAAGACCAGACTACTTGAAAAGGGCATCTCAAATATCGAAGGATTATCTCTGCTTACGCGTGATGAGCGCATCACGACGCAGGCGAGTTATCACTTCGTATTCAGATTTCACAGCGAACAGTTCGCTGGAGTCCGCAGGGACGCATTCGTGGCAGCCCTCGCGGCAGAAGGCATGCCATGCGACGGGCGTTTCTACGAAGCAGTCTATCGCTCGCCTCTGTTTTCCGCCTCGGCAACGCGATTTCCCCAATTGCGCGGTGCGAATCGAGACTACTATTGTCCCGTTGCTGAACGTGCGGGATATGAAGAATCGGTGTGGCTTCCGCACTATCTCTTTCTTGGCAACGACCGCGATATCGCCGATATCGTTGCAGCAATAGAGAAGATCCGTGAGCATGCAGACGAACTTGTGGATTTTGAAAACGAAGCAGTCCGCGTTCAGGGCTTATCGCGAGCCGAGCGCGCGCTGCTTGAATCGGAAGCTCCGTACTAGGTGAGGAGTGCTGAGTGCTGGGTGCTGAGTGCTGGGTGCTGAGTGCTGAGTGCTGAGTGCTGAGTATGGGTTGAGTTCAAGCTTTAGCTTGCTGCTTTGAATCTTCGGTATCGGATCGCAGCAAGCTGAAGCTTGAACTCCCATACTCAGCACTCAGCACCCAGCACTCAGCACTCACTTATTTACCGAGAGGCTTACACAATGAAACGACTGGGAATTGGGTTTATCGGCAGCGGGTTCATCACGCGTTTTCATATCAAGTCTTTTCTTGCGGTGCGCAATGGCGATGTCAGAGGAATATGGAGCCCGAACCAGAAGCACGCCGAGGAAGCAGCCGCGCTGGCTCGCTCGCTCCGTGTCGGTGAGGCGCAAGCCTTTGCTTCGATCGAGGAGATGGTGGCTTCGCCCGAAATCGACTGCATCTGGATATGTGGTCCCAACCATTCGCGAATCGACAATCTCGAACGCATCGTGAAGACGCTGAAAGCGGGGAAAGGGAGCCTCATCGGGATCACGTGCGAAAAGCCCCTGGCACGAAACGTCAAAGAGGCTAAACGCATGGTCGAACTGATCGAAGAGTCCGGCGTTCTGCACGGTTATCTTGAAGATCAGGTCTTCGAGCCTGCCGTCGTCCGCGGAAGAGAGATTGTCTGGGCGCGTGGAGCTTCGATCGCGGGCCGGCCTTACCTCGCGAGATCAGCAGAGGAGCACAGTGGCCCACATATGCCATGGTTTTGGCAGGGTGATCTGCAGGGTGGTGGAGTGCTGAATGACATGATGTGTCACAGTGTAGAGGTCGCACGGTTCGGTCTTACCAAGCCTGGAGCTCCGCGATCGAGCATCCGTCCAACAAAGATTTCTGCGCAGATAGCATCACTCAAATGGTCGCGGCCGGAGTACGCACGCCTGCTGCAGGAGATGATGGGAAAGGACGTCGACTATTCGAAGAAACCTTCGGAGGATTTCGCTCGCGCAACTATCAATTTTGTCGATGAGGATGGGCTTCCATTGATAGCCGAAGTCACAACCTCATGGAGCTACGTTGGCGCCGGACTGCGGCTGAGCACCGAGATTCTGGGCCCCGAGTATTCGATGTCGATCAACACTCTCGACAGCGGCTTGCGGCTTTTCTTCAGCCGGCGCGTGCACGGTGAAGCGGGTGAAGACCTGGTTGAAAAACAGAACGCCGAGCAGGGTCTGATGCCTGTCGTTGCAAACGAGACGGCAGATTATGGATACGAATGGGAGAACCGCTATTTCGTCGATTGCTTTCTGGATGGTAAACAGCCCGAAGAGGATTTCTATGATGGTCTTGAGGTGACCCAGTTATTGATGGCTGCTTACAAGAGCGCAGAGGAAGAGCGAACAATCGCATTCGAGCCAGCTTCACTTGAAGACTTTGTGCCAATGGTAGCCAGGGGCACATGGAGGCCTTGAGCTGAGTCATTTCATTCCAGCGATTCTTTCACTTCTGACAGTCCTTTCCTGTCTTGAGCTTCCTTCCGGTCATTCCGGCGCGCCGTCTGTGCCGTCGGCCAATCGGCTGATCACGCTGGAGGAGCCCACCGGAATTTACCGGCGCGATCTCGAAGTCGTCACAACACGCATATCGTTCGAAGCAGGTGAAGCCAGGGTAGACGGGCTCCGAGTCGTCAACGCGGAGAATCGTGTTGTGGCAAGTCAGACGATCGCGCTCGAGACATATGGCGATGGCTCGGTGAAGACTGCCGAACTTCTCTTCCGTGCAACGATCATTCCTGGTGAGCGTCCGCAATTCAGAGTGATCAATGATGCGTCACTGAGAATGCCCGAAATCCCGACAGATAGTTCAGTCGTGGCACGACGTATAGGGCGAGGCCGCGTCGAGATGGCTAACGATCGATTCGGAGTAATGCTCAATCTCGGTCTCGAAGGCACCGAGCCGGCGCTGGTCGCGGCCTACAACAAGAGTGCTGGCGATCTTCGCATGCTGAATCTGATAGAGACATCTCCTGATTCACCGGAATCGCTCGAATTTGGGAAGAAGAGCGCGGGCTTTGGAACTTTCTCGTCGGCCAATGAGCGTCGCGGTGCATTTGATCGCGTCGAGATCCTCGAGTCGGGTCCACTGCGCGCCAGGGTACGCTTATCGGGATCGCAGCTGGGAAATCAGAAAGAGAGCTGGGACTTTGTGTGGTATGCCGGAAGTCCCGTACTCAAGTGGACTGCGAATCTTGAGAACGCGACCGGCGAAAACGCGTTCGGTTACTACTTCAGCTCAATTTCCGCGTCACCGTACCTTCCATTTGACAAGTGGATAGAAGGAGTCGAGTTGAAATTCCCTGACGGATGGGAAACCGACAATCCGCCTGATCATGCGATCAAGCCGACGAATTACAAGGACATTCCCGGGCGGCATCTGGTCTATTACCAGCGGGAACAGAACTACGGCGCTCTCGGTTTCTTTGAATTGGATGCGTCACTCGAATGGCAAGGGATTGGAGGGCGGCAATTCTATGCGTCGAAGAAGCCCGCGACAGGCACGGCTCTTCAATCGACATCGATCGCGCTCTCGTTTCCACGATGGAAAGGAACAGAAACCGTCCTTGAGGCGCGGAAAGAATACCGCATCTTCACTCAGCCGATCCTCTCTGTAGTCACTCAGGATAAGGTCAGGAATCGCCCACGACCGATCGCCTCGAGCGGGCAGTCTGAGGTCAAAACCGTTCTCGTCAGTACTGCAGAAATCAATCGCATATTTGCCCAGAGTACGAGTTCACAATCTCTAAACGGAGAATGGAAGCTTAACTGGGCTGAAAAGTCAGAGGGCGAAGCGAAAGGCTTCCACCAGGCTGCATTCGATGATCGCGACTGGAGACTCGTCAAGGTGCCCGGAACGGTGCATACCCAGATTCTCGAGTCTCCAAAGTTCTTCACGCGCGAGGCAGACTGGATAAGTGCGAAAGAGTGGTGGTATCGCCGCGCTTTTCAGTCACCTCGCGTTACCCCGGGACAGCGGCTGTTTCTCACCTTCAACGCGACGGATTACTTCGCCGACATCTATCTCAATGGTGAGCTCCTTGCACGTCACGAAGGGTATATCGATCCCTATGACATCGAGGTGACCGGCAAGCTGATTGCCGGCGCAGCCAACCAGCTCGCAGTTCGTGTTTGGACTCCTGTGAGCTATTACTGGCGCCATCGGCCATACACGGTCAAAGGATCGTACGGTGCCGTCGACCAGAAGCCTGACAACATCACTCCGCTTGGAATAACAAGACCTGTCGAGCTCCGTGTTCTTGATTCTCTGAGGATCACTGACGTTGCCGTCGACACACAGTTGCGTGAAGACGGCGCGCGCCGATGTTGTTGTTGACCTCGAACTTGATGCGTCGCGTGCGATCGCGGGCGCAAGAGTCCGTATTGGACTTTCACCCCGGAATTTTTCCTCCGACAGACGCGTATTTGCTTACCAGCACTGGAGCAATCAGAGCCGGGGCGGAACGGAGACGGTTTGTAATCAGAGTCAACAAGCCAGAGCTGTGGTGGACATGGGACCACGGGAAGCCCAATCTTTATTCGCTCCACATCACGGTCGAATCAGGTGGCCGGGTTTCAGACAGCAAGAGTCTCGCAATAGGTATCCGAGAGATCGAGCATATTGACTGGAAGTTCTACCTCAATGGAAAGCGAATATTCATTCGAGGGACTAACTACTACTACCATCTTTTTCAATCCGAAGTACGAAGAGCTGATTACGAACGAGACCTCGGACTCGTGAGGTCGATGAACGTAAACATGGTGCGATTGCACTGCAATTTCAGCAATCCCGAGTTTTATGATCTCGCAGATGAGCTGGGAATGCTCGTCTGGCAGGACTATCTCGAAGCCTGGTATCCTGAAGATCGCGCGTTCTCGCTTAAAGCCGCGAGCCTTTACGATCCTCACATTCGGTACGTGCGAAATCACCCTTCGGTAGCGATCTGGGCGACCAGCGACGAAGAGTCACTCGAGAACTATCGCGATCTGACAAAGCATCTCGAACCGAGGCTCTTCGTGAATGATCCGCAGCGGCGGCCGGTCCAGAGATCGACGGGACGCTATGGCGACGCACACGTTTATGAAGGCTGGTACACAGGCACGATCTGGGCATATGCGAAGATGACCGAGAAGTTTGTCTCCGAGCTCGGTGCAACTGCGCTTCCGAATCACGATAGCCTGATGAAGTTCATACCCAACGCCTGGCCGATTTCCGAGCACGAAGACGAGTGGGTCTTTCGCAAGCTTCAGATCAAGGAGGCAATGAGAGCCTGGGGCGAGCCTGGCGACAAGAGCCTGAAGGAATACATTCCGCAAACGCAAGACTATGTCGCGCGGCTTTTTCAGCTGGCAATAGAGCGGATGCGACGGCTGAAGTATCGGCCGGCAGGAGGCATTCTTCATTTTCACGCAGTTGACCTCTGGCCCTCGGTGACGATGGCTGCGATCGACTTTTACCGGCAGCCAACGAAGGCCTTCTATACGGTGCAACGGTCGTTTCAGATGGTCTTGCCATCGATTGAATACGATCGCGACACTTTCAAGCGAGGCGAGAAGATCAGTCTTCCGCTCTGGGCAATCAACGATCATCACCGCGAGATACCAACGGCATCGATCGAGTGGAGACTTGTAAATGAGAGCGGGATGACTATGAAGACGGGAAAGGTTTCCGAAGGTCTGTCTCTCGCTTCCGATTCATCGCAGCAAGTCGGAGAGATACATCTTGAGATTCCCGGAAGCGGCAGGTATGTTCTGTGGGCCGAAATCAAAGACTCGAATAACGCAAAACTGTCAGAAAACAACTTCGAGTTCAGGGTTGAGTGAGGTTTGAGTTCGTACATAGGAAGAGACATGAAACTGAAAGACAAGGTATCGGTCGTAACAGGTGCGGGTTCAGGACTGGGCAAGGCGATTGCGCTTCGCTTCGCTCAGGAAGGTTCCAGGATTGTGGTCGCTGAGATCAACGAAGCGACGGCGCAGGAGACACTGAAACTCGTTCATGCGCAAGGGCGTGGAGGCGTTCTCAGTCTGCACGGATGTCGGGGATTCCGGTTCGGTCGCGAACCTCTTTAAGTCTCTCGACGATCGAGGCTGGCCCGTCGACATACTCGTCAACAACGCGGGCAATGCCGATCAATTGATTCCTGTCCACCTGATGACGGATGAGCAGTGGTCGAACATCGTCAACGTTCACCTCAACGGCACGTTCTATTGCACGCGGGAAGCGATCCGTCGAATGCTTCCGAGGGGCAGCGGCTCGATCGTTAATATTGGTTCTGCAGCGGGGCAGCGCGGGCTCCAGGGCGCCAGTTCGTATACGGCCGCGAAGGGTGGGATCCTTGCCTTCACAAGAGGGGTAGCTCTCGAATACGCAACGCTGGGCATTCGAGTAAACTGCATTGCACCGGGATTCATCGAAACACCAATCCTCGAAAAACTTTCGGATGAGGTGCGCGCGATGGCAGTACCCATGACGCCGATGGGGCGCATCGGCAGACCTGAGGAGGTGGCGGCCACTGCCCTTTTCCTGGCGTCAGATGAATCGTCTTACTTTACCGGCCAGACACTCAATCCCAACGGCGGACTCTTTATGCTCTAGTACCTGGGAGCGCCAGGCTCCAGCCTGGCGCACGATTTGGAAGTTGCGGATCGGCTTGACGCCGCTTGAGTCAAATTCGATAGCGGATGCACTCAGCGGGACGTAAGAAGAACGGTTCCGACCGAGCCATGCCTGCACTCCAGGAATTCGGCTCCGGTGCTTCAGGCTTGAAGTCGCCAGGCTGCATTGCCTGGCGCTGCCTCCGGGGGCCCGATGCGACTGACACTTCTTCCGCTACTTTTGCTTCTTCATCTGACGTCGCATGCCCAAACTACATTCATACAAAAGAGCGCAAGCTTTCACACCACGGCCCAGTTTCAGGAACTGACCTCAGGCCGAGTCTCCCTTTCACGATCGTCCCGTCTTGAACGAAATGGTGAGCGGCTTATTGGAAGCAAGAACGGCATCGTCCGTCAGCTCCCCGATGGCAACTTTGCACCGTTTCCCGCAAAAGGGCTTCTGCCGACGCGCGAAGTAACTGTGATCACGAGCGATCCTCAGGGAACGCTCTGGATCGGCACAACCCGGGGAGCGATCCGATTCGATGAGAGTGCAAACCGTGTCGAGTACTTCGCAGGTCAACGATGGTTGCCAGCGGACGATGTGTCAGGTATCGGCTTTGAGATTCGCGGCGGTTCGACGGCTGTCTGGATAGAGACCTCACGCGGCCTGAGCCGGATTCTTTTTGAGCCGATGACCTTTGAAGAAAAGGCGCGCCGCTTTGAAGAACGAATTCGGACCCGCCACGTTCGCCACGGGTTGACTGCGACTTCTCATCTAACTCGAGCCGGCGATCTCACTTCGAATCGAACTGTATCGAGCGACAATGATGGCCTTTGGACTGCAATGTACGTCGCGGCTGAATGTTTCAGATACGCCGTAACGAAGTCGGCAGAGGCAAGGGCAAATGCGCGTCAGGGCATGGAAGCCATTCTCAGACTCGAAGAGATTACCGGAATTCGCGGTTTTCCGGCGCGATCCTTCATAAAGGTCGGCGAAGACGAGCAACCAAAAGATGGCGAATGGCACCTGACGCCGGACGGGAAATGGAGCTGGAAGGGCGACACCAGCTCAGACGAGATTGTGGGTCATTACTTCGTCTATCCGATCTACTATGACCTTGTTGCGACAGATGATGAGAAGAACCGGATCAAGGGCGTGGTCGAGCGGATTACATCACACATAGTCGACAACAAGTTCCAGTTGATTGATCTGGATGGAAAGCGCACGCGATGGGGATGGTGGGGTCCGGATGAGATATGGAAAGATGCAGATGAGACCGGTTTGCGTGCCCTTCATCTGCTTTCGCATCTTCGAGTCGCCAGCTACATTACGCGCGACCAGAAGTTTGAACGCATCTATCGAGACCTTATCGGAACGCATCGTTATCATCTTCTGATGCGGAACCAGAAGATTCTTGTTCCGGGCAAGGTGAACCACTCTGATGACGAGCTGGCGTTCCTTTCGTATTATCCGCTGCTGGTTTATGAAAAAGACCCGGCGCTCATCGAGGTTTATCGCGAAAGCCTTAGCCGGAGCTGGCAAGTGGAGAGAAACGAGCGAAATCCCTTATGGAATTTCATCTATGCGGCGGGGACAGGAGAAAAAGCATACGACCGTAGCGAATCAATCCGAACGTTGCGCGAGATTCCAATGGATCTTGTCTCCTGGACGATGACCAACTCACATCGTGAAGACATCGCGCGAGATCCCGCCGCCGATCGATTTGACCGCGCTCAGGCTTTGGTGGTGTTACCCTATGATGAGCTGCCAATTATGAAGTGGAACGGAAATCCATATCGTATGGATGGAGGGGACGGAGGAAGAAGCGAAGATGATGGAGCATACTTCCTGCTTCCTTACTGGATGGGACGATTCCACAAGCTGATAGATGAATAAAGAACCTCTGAGGAGAAGGAATTGATTGGAGAAGAACGGGCTCGAGCCCAAACTCTGCGCCGTGCACTTGGATTGTGGGGCGCAACGGCCTTTGTAGTTACGAACATGGTGGGTACCGGTATTTTTATCGTACCCGCCTTCGTCAAGGGCGCAACCGGAAACGGCCTTGCGCACTTGGAGTCTGGGTTGCCGGCGCTCTGCTCGCGCTGTGTGGCGCGCTCTGTTATGCAGAGCTGGCAACGAGAATGCCTGAGGCCGGCGGCGAATATCATTACCTCTCTCGCATCTTTGGAAACCTTTGGGGATTTCTCAGTGGATGGATTTCGTTCTTCGTCGGATTCTCTGCGGCAATCGCTGCCGCAGCGCTTGGCGCCGTTGCATATGCCGACACACTCCTTTCTCAGTGGGACGCCTCGCAGCCTCTCATAAACGGATTGCCGATCACGAGTGGCAGTGCGGCTGCCGCTGCACTGATCCTGATATTGTCGCTCTTTCATACAACCGGAGTGAGGCCGAGCGGCCGTCTTCAGACGATTATTGCGTTGCTGGTGGTCGGTGCGATTCTGGTTTTCTTCGGCGCGGGCATCTCGACGGGAAGCGGTGATTGGTCAAGAATCAGCGAGGGCGCGCCCGCAAGTGGTCTTTGGTGGGTCGCGCTCTTGCAGGTGAACTTCGCGTACAGCGGGTGGAATGCGGCTGCCTATCTGGCAGGAGAGACCGTGGATCCGCGAAGAACACTGCCTCGCGCTCTCGTTGGCGGCACACTTATTGTCGGGGTACTTTACTTTCTGCTCAATCTGCTTTTTCTTTACGCAATTCCGGCGGGTGAATGGTCAGATCAGATTGCGGTTGGAAAGACCGCTGCCGAACATCTTTTCGGTGAGCGGGGATCAATCGTTGTGAGTTCTATCATCACCCTCATGATCACGGGATCAGTAAGCTCGATGACGGCTGCGGGCCCACGAGTCTACTATGCAATGGCACGTGACGCTGTTGCACCAAAGGTCTTTGGAAAACTGGGAAAGATGAATGGGGCTCCAGTTGTGGCGCTGCTTGTTCAAGCCATTGTTGCCGCAATGCTCGCGCTCACGGGTGCATTTGACACCCTTTTGACTTACGCGGGTTCTGCGCTGTTGCTCTTTGCAGGTCTTTCCGTCGCCAGCCTTTACGCTGTTCGATACAAGCGAGGGACAATCGCGGAGAACGCTGCCTCGCGCTCTCGTTGGCGGCACACTTATTGTCGGAGTGCTTTACTTTCTGCTCAATCTGCTTTTTCTTTACGCTATTCCGGCGGGTGAATGGTCAGATCAGATTGCAGTTGGAAAGACCGCTTCCGAACATCTTTTCGGTGAGCGGGGCTCAATCGTTGTCAGTTCTATCATTACCCTGATGATCCTGGGCTCAGTAAGTTCGATGACGGCGGCCGGCCCGCGAGTCTACTATGCAATGGCACGTGACGCTGTTGCACCAAAGGTCTTTGGAAAACTGGGGAAGATCAATGGAGCGCCGATTGTGGCGCTGTTTGTTCAAGCTATAGTCGCCGCGATGCTCGCCCTCACGGGCGCATTTGACGCCCTTCTGACTTACGCGGGTTCCGCACTGTTACTGTTTGCTGGTCTTGCCGTCGCCAGCCTCTACGCGGTACGGAGATCAAAGCAAGGGACCTCGACAGAGTTCTTTCGCGTTCCAGGCTACCCGATCACGCCGACAATCTTTATTTTGATTGTGGGAGTAGCATGGATCGAGGGGCTGCGTGAGCGACCGGGAGCGACGGGGGCGGCGCTGGCAACGATTCTTGCCGGCGCACTCATATATTTCTTTGGTCGCAGGCGAGGCTGGATTGCAATGAATGGGTCTCGCCGCGAATAGAAAGGAGGCATTCGATGATCGCAATGTCAATTTTGTCATCGTTGTTAGCAGCTTTGCTTCTTCTCGTCCAGCAGGCACCACAGCGACTGCCTGCTCCAGACTACATCGCCCGGCTCGAAGCAGAGCGACGCGTTGCTGGTTTGCAGATCGGTCGCGTAGTCCAGACACTAAAGGTTCAGCCGGGCCAGCGAATCGCGGACCTCGGCGCGGGATCAGGTCTGTTTACGCGCCCACTTGCGCAGGCGGTCGGCAGCGGAGGGATCGTCTACGCAATCGATATCGACACAGAGCTGCTCAAGCATGTCGAGAAGACCTCTCGCGAGAAAGGTCTTTCCAATGTGCGCACAGTGCTTGCAGCAGAGAATGATCCAAAGATCCCTGAGCCCGTTGACCTGATCGTGATCATCGATACTCTCCATCACATAAACAATCGAGGTCCGTACCTTTCCAGCTTGAAGCGCTATCTGAAACCTGGCGGGCGAATTGCCATTATCGATTTCAGCGAGTCGTGGCCCGAAGGTCACGAGACGATGAAATACAAGTTCTCTGATCTCGAAGAATGGATGAATGCCGGAGGATACACGCGCACTGAGAAAGCCGACTTCCTCGAGAATAATTTCTTTGCGGTCTACACTGCCGCCCAGTCTTCCCGCAGATACATCAATCTGCCCGGACGGGCGACGCCATTGCCATTCAGCGATGGGGTTCTGGTGGGTAACACCCTCTATCTCGCAGGTCGTCTCGGAACCGATCCGAAAACGGGACAGATACCACCAAATGTCGATGACGAGATTCGTTTCATGCTGGATGGCTTCAAGGCAGTACTGGCCGAAGCAGGAATGACGATGAACAATCTCGTTTCAGTTCAGATCTTCTGTCCGGACCTGACGCTTTACGACAAATTCAATGCCGCTTATCGAACCTATTTCAATCAGAACTTTCCAGCGCGCGCCTTTATTGGATCAGGGCCGCTGCTTCGCGGAGCAAGGTTTGAGATGGTGGCCGTAGCGGCGAAGGACTAGGCGAATGACGCCGGAGGCGTCTAAGATCGTAGCCAGGGGTTGAGTCTTCGAAACCCCTGGTTGCATTGAGAGAGAAGAGCGCATCTCGGAGGGATGCGAGAAACGATCTGGTGAAACCTGTCGTCTTTCTCGCATCCCTCCAGGATGCAATTCGTCATTGGAATCGATCCAGGGGTTTCGAAGACTCAACCCCTGGCTACGTTCGCACCGCTCCGCGGTGATTGCGCGCCTTCAGCGCTGCAAGCTAAAGCTTGAACTTAAACCTTAAGATCGCTTCCCAGATATCTTCGTTACTTTGAGTGCCCGGTCGGCAGTGATGTCTTTCTCCGTAAACAACACCCGTCGCCATCTCTTCATCGCGAAGAGCTCTGTTTGATCATAGTACTGGGGTGATGTCGGATCACCAGACTGCGAATAGGTCAGAATAGCTAACGCACGCGGCCCGTTGTCGGTGAACTCGAGCGCCATGACAAAGCTGCTTCCACGATTGACAAGATAGCCCTCCCGCGTGAGCAATCTGCTTCCACTCACCTTTTCAGGATTTGCGAAAGGCTCAAGAGTGGTCGTATTCGGAGCGTAGTTAACAAAGTTCGTTATCCCCTCGTATGTTCCATCACCGCCGTGAATCGGGATACGACCTTTGCGCTTGTCACTGTACTGCAATTTACCCAGTGGGGTATCAAGAGCGATTCGCTGACTCGCGAGAAGGCGGACAGCACGGCCCAGATTGATAAGCGCCGTATCGGTGCCGGCTTTCGCATCGGCGAGACCGTTCGGTGTATTCACAGCTTCTGCCGGATTGAAGTCATTCTTGAAGAGCGCTCCCGCTCTGAGAAGCGATTGCCCATCGTAGAGCGTGATGAATTCACGCCATAATACCGCTCCGACGCTGTCCAGTTCATAGCGACCATCCCACCGCTCGAGTATTCCGCACGCAGGACGAAGATCGATCGCCTCTCCATCGATGCTTACTGATCCGGCGGTCTTACATCTTGAGACGACCTGATCGCGTAGCAACTCAGCAGGCATGCTCCGATTGACGAAAACGGCAGCAGCAAGTTCATCCAGAGAGAACTTGCCGTCCTTGCCCGAGAGACCCTCCGGCCCCTTATCGTCAAGCTGGACTACGTTCATTCGCGTTCGCAGCGATCTCGGCGTGGCTTCTCCGCCCTGCAATGGCGAGAAGCCAGTCAGAAGCTGGCGTGGATGCGAAAGCCAGTAGCTGTCATTGGCGTTGAAAACGTAATCCTTTCGTTCAAGGTGAGGCATCATCGAATACGGCAAGACTCCCGGCCGGGTCGAAGGATCGCTCTTCCATTCATAGAGTGAGTTGCTGCCATCAAGCAGCACCACGCCCCGGCGCGAGGCCTCTCGAGTCACGAGGTCAGCTTCGGCGCGTTTGAGCCACGCCGCGATCGCTTCCTTGCTGAGATACGGTGTCGCTGACGTATCTGCATACCAGGCGCGGCCATCTGCGCTCGATGCGATCGTATTCACCCAGGGCATCGCATTGAATTTGGCGTGCGCCTGTTGGAATTCTTCAAGACTCTTCGCCTTGCTCATCGCCAGGTGCTGCTCGCCGAAGCCAATGTTCCCGGCATTCGCATCTCGAATGCTTGCCGCACGCTTCGCGGTCCACTCAAGTCCTGCCTGATTGACAATCGGGCCGTAGTGGCTGAAGAAGACTCGATGTTCGACCTTCTTGAGGGAACCATCCTCTTGCCGCACATCCACCGTTACTACCTTGCTCGTCATTTCCCGCTCTTTGCCATCGTAGTAGTAACGTGTCGGGCTTCCCAGGCACGAGGTCCAGCGTATAGATCGTGAACCTCTTGCCTGCTGATACGGTATGAGTCCACGCCACCGCGTTGTTGAATCCGATTGCAACGCCCGGACTTCCGAGGAGACCCACACCATAAACATTGATCTCCCCTGGGATCGTCAGATGTTTTTCCCAGAAGCGATTTGAGCCAACCCACGGGTAGTGCGGATTCGCTACAAGCATTCCTTTCCCGTTTTCGGCGCGCTCGGATCCGATTGCCCACCCGTTGCTCGCCTGCCCGAACTCGGGCATTTCAAATCCCGCTACTCGCGCGACCTCTGCCTTCGGGGGCACTGCTGTTGCTATTCCGTCAGTGAAATTGCTGGTAGTGATCACAACTGACTGACCATACGCAATGACGTCTATGGGTGTGATTTCACCGACCCAGTCCTTTCCGGCGCACCAGCCAGGCATCGCGCCCTTTGCCGTCTCGCGCAGGTAGGTATTGAACCCGGCGGCATAGCCGTCAATCATGTCACGCCTCTCTTTTGCCAGCGTTCGATAGATCTCTTTCGATTGATCGTAGATGCCTAGCGCGCGCATCGTGATGTCACTGTTCAAATGACGCTTTCTCTCGCCCGCTCCGAAAAATTTGGCGCGCTCGCCACGCACTCTGATCACCTGATCGGCGAGCGAACAAAAATGGTCCTGCGCGAAGGCGTACCCCTCACCAAACCCGAGACTGCCGTAGTCCTTCGCCGTAATGTGCGGAATACCATGAGCCGTGCGACGAAGCTCCGCCTCGTAGATCGTTGGCGCCGCAATTGAGCTGTGAAAGCTCGCGTAGGCAATCGCGGTCACCGCAACGAGTATCGAAAGTGACAGCCAGAAGTGAGATTTGTGTGGGCGCATCTTGCCTCCTAATGCTGGAACATCAAGGCTCGGCTCCGTCACCCGAATCAGGCGGAAGCCCGCAGTTCCTGTTGAATCAGTTTCGAAATCGGGTTCCAGGGTTTCAACTGGGCCACTGTATCAAGTGTTCTCTCGATTCCGGTCTCGGTCGCGGCAGTCTGTAGCTCGACCGCCTGGGAATCGTCGTGATTGCTGAACGTAAGCGCAGCAGCAGTTCCACGGATCAGATTCACGGGTTCGATACCGTATCTGTACGCGAGCTTGAGTGGGCCAATCAACCTGTCGTCGGGCTGAAGTTTTCGAATCGGATCACGACCCACACGCGCGACCGTGTCCATGAGTGCGGCATTCGAGAAGCTTGCCAGGATCTCATTGATGAACCCGGCATAGTGAAAAGTTCTCCCGTATTTGCATTGCAATGCGCGCTGCGCTTCGAGCATCGCCCCGACAACTGAGCGATTGATCGATTCGTCCTCCATCGCTTCGTGGACGTAGCTGTATCCACGACGGTGCCCGAGATATGCGCACACTGCGTGCCCGCAATTGAGTACGTAAAGCTTCTCTTCGATGCAGGCCGGAAAGTTGTCCAGTCCCTTGAAGGGCGGAAGAACATCAAACGTATTCTTGATCTGGAGCGTGTCGAAGAGAACATCTCCAGTGGCGTCGGCAGTAAAGACAAGCCTTCCCTCTTCATCCTTATCCTGGCCCGAAACAATTCGATCAGAGATAGCCGCACTGAACGAGACCCACTCCTGCATCTGCTGTGCATAGGCGAAAGGAATGTGAGTGAATACAAGTCTTTCGAGTTGTGAGCCCGCATTTTTCAGATTCTCGCAGCAAAAAATGTCGAGGGGCCGTAATATCTGTGACTTGGCTCGAAAGACAAGAGCCTCCGCCAGCGCCGGGGCAATTCCAGGAAGATTGTCCGGACGAACAGAGGTGAATACCTGATCAGCATTCGCAACCGCAACAGCGAACTCTTCTCCTGACGTTCCTACCGCACGGACACCGCGCACAGACATCGTTGCTTCGATTGTGCCCTTGGTCTGCACATCATAACCAAACCGATTGATCGATTCGGCGAGCTCGCGGCGTCGAACCGCAAACGTCAGCTCATGGCCCTGAAGTGCCAGCGCTACGCCCAGCGCTCCACATCCGACACGGCCTGCACCGATGATCACAATCTGCATCGCATTTGTATTCCCGATCGGACCAATTACCTCAGGAGCGCATCGACCTTTGCAAGCAGTTCCTCAAAAACCAGAGCGCGCTTGCTTATGAAGTCATCTGCACCCGATTGAAGCGCTTCGATCTTGTCTTCAACGCCCTGACGCGAGCCCAAAAGTATCACAGGTGTTTCCAGCTTGTGCTTCCGCAACTCACGGCACACGTCAAAACCTGACTGGTGCTCGAGCAGCGCATCCAGAATCAACAGCTCGAAGACCGGGTCAGAGTTGATTGCACTCTCATAGGCAGTCCTTCCATCCTGAACTCGCGATACCAGATAATTCTCGACTTCGAGACCTTTCTCGAGGAGCAGCGCCAGCTCATCATTCCCCACAGCGACAAGAATTCTTGGGGGCTCCGTCCCAGTGAGGCCTCCGGTGGTAACGCTTGTGGTCAAGTGCTGAAGCGATAAACGGGCGGTCTTTGAAAGCCTGCTGGTCGACGCCGTCAGCGCCGGCGCAACATTCTTGAACTTCGTAGAAGTCAACAGTGCCTCGACGCGCTTGAGGTCAAGAACCGCTCCTAACTTGGCAAAAAGCGCCTTCGCTTCTTCCATATGAGCCAGGGCCGAGTCGTCTCTGCCATCGCGAGCTCGCAGATCGCCAATCGCTGCCTGGCATAATCCGCTGCGGTAAGGGTCTCCGGTCGTCTGAGAAATGGTCAGACACTGCGCAAAGGCGCGATTCGCTTCTGCATATTCGCCGCGTGCCACGTGAAGACGACCGCGGGCAAACAGCGCGCGGCCCATCATTGTGAGTGCAGGATCGAGAGGCGTGATAGCGAGCGCATCATCAAGACAGATTTGCGCAGTCTGGAAGTCACCTATTTCAATGTGGACAAGAGCCAGCTCGATGCCGATGAGAATGTTTTCTTCCAGCGCACCGAATTCTCTCGCCGCCTGCAGACCCTTTTCGAGAGCTTTAACGCTTTCTGCAGGCGTGACCCCGAATTACGAGTACTCGTCCCAGGATTCTCTGTGTTCTCGCGTAGATGCTGGTTCCGTGAAGTCTGAGCGCTTCCTCAATCGTTTCGGATGCCGCCTTTACGTTCCCTTCAAGCAATTCAAGGTCAGCCTTGTCAGTCAGCGCCACTGCTTCCGCTTTTCGGATCGAGCGCTGGCGAGCGAGTGACAAACGCTCGTCAAGCAAACGCCTCGCATGGCCCCAGGAGCCCAGCCGAACCAGCACTCGTGAAAGATAGCCATAAGCCTTCAAAAGCAATCGTTCGTTGCCAATTCCTTTGATACGCTCAATGACCAGCTCGTAGCGCTCGGCGGCTTCCTTGAGTTTACCTTCAGAATACAAAACAAAGGCTTGCTGCAGCTCAACTCGGGCCTCAAGCAGAGGCGCGTTGAGCCCCTCCGCAAGACGAGCTGAACGCATCCAGTTGTAACGCGCGCCGTCAAAGTCTCCATCTTTCCAGTCAACTTTGCCGAGAGAGAGATGCACTTCAGCCAGGATACGCGTATTTCCTACTCGCCGAGCAGAGAGCATTGCCCTGTTCAGACAGTCCCGTGCTCCAAGCTGATCGCCGCGTCGAGATAAATGCGCGGCCAATGGAGACGCGCGCGTCAGCGATCGCATTGTCATCTTTTTCGTGAGAGGCCAGATTGAGACTTCGTTCGAGCACTTCGAGAGCGGTTCGTGACTCCTTGGCTTCGATGTGCGCGCGTCCCTTCCAGAGCAGAACGCTGGCACGATATCCGTGCGGAAGCTGGAGAAGTCGATCCGCGTCAGTGAATACCTCAAGGAGCTTCAATGCCTGCTCGTGATCACCCTTTGTAAGGTAGGCTTCGGCGAGGACACACCGGAGGCTCGCGTCTTCGCAGAGATTGCCAGGCTGCGAATGAACCTGATTGCCAAGCGATTCAATCAGCTCCTTGGTCCCGCCGCCTGGCTCGTGAATGTGCCCGGATGACCCGTCTGCAAGCGATAGAACGACACTGAATTCAGGTCCGGCTGGACCAAGCCGCACAATATCCCCGTCGTTGAGAAGTTGTTCGGAGACGCGATTGCCATTGACGAAGACCCCGTTTGTCGAACCGAGGTCCTGGACAAGCACTTCATTTCCAAGACGGATAAAGACGGCGTGGTGGCGGGAAACGGACGGATTCGAGACCGTCAATGAATTCTCCTTGGTCCGCCCTAAAGTAAATCTCGGCTGATCAAGAAGACAGACACGACCAGTGCCCCCATTTAGTTCGTGAAGCTCAACTCGCAAACCCATCCGAGGTCGAAGTATAACGCAGGAAGGACACGGATCAATAGGAGAAGTGATGCCGCTCCTACCGGAGCTCATTCATTGTACCTGTTTCCATAAACATTAGGCTCCTCCGGAGCCGAGACATTGGGGTTCGACCGTTAAGGCGCCTTTTTGCAGTTGAAGGCGTCCCGGCTCCGGAGGAGCCAATGTTTATAGCACATCGCTGCGAGCTCCGGAGGAGCGGCATCAGATCCGATAAGTCGTCATTGAACTTGAAAAGATACTTCTCTTCAAAAGCAATATCGAACTTCCGCAACAACGTCACATACTCATTACGAAAAGACGTTTTGCGATGGTGTTGCTCCTGATTCCTGATGTACTCAATCACTCGATCCAACTGCGAATGTCCGTAGAAATGCGCCAAATCCTGCCTGCCACCGGAATTTACCGCGCACCCATCTCTTCTCATTAATGAATCTCGATGAATTCGCTTTGATATCCCTGACAAGATCTGAAAAGCCAGAGAGGTCTGAATCCTATAAGCAGATGAATGTGATCGCTGACGCCGCCTATGGCAAGCATCTTATGGCCCTGATTCCTACGATTCCGGTTATGTATTTGTAGAGTTCTTCCTTGTGTTCCGGTTGAACAGCCGTGCCCGTTACTCTACCGCAACACGACTTGAATATATATCTGCGAGTAAGTGTCCAGGATTTCCTCCACATACATCGTTGTATAATCTCTGATTCTTATGTCTATTGGTGTTCTTTCCGAAAAGCGGTATCTCGCGCAGAGTCAGCCCCAGGGACTCGTGAATGCCCTGAAAACACTCGGATACGATGTCAGACTGATCGATCCGGAAGTTATCGAGTTAACACTCGGCGATGACAGGTGGCTTGATGGACTCGACCTGATCGTTGCTCGTGGGCGGAGTTGGGGTCTTCTATGTCTTTTGAAGTGGGCTGAAGTCCGTGGAGTACCCACAATCAACAGGCGTGATGCAATCTCTGCCGTCCACAACAAGGCCGATATGGCCGTCGCTCTGGCCGCATCGGGCCTGCCGACGCCACTCACCTTTCTTGGCTCGACCGAGGTCATGACCGAGGCTGTCGACGCTCGGCACTATCCTCTCATTCTGAAACCAATCTTTGGCGACAACTGTCGCGGGCTTGAAGTTATCCAGACTGCAAAGGACATGATCCGCGACTGGCCGGAACCCGTTGCGCTTGCGCAGTCCTATCACAAGACCGATGGCTATGACCTCAAACTCTATGGCATTGGAAGCGAGATTTTCGCCGTGAGAAAGCCGTCTCCTTTCAACAAGCGAACAGAGGGTGCGGCGGATACATCAGGTCAGGTAGCGCTCACGCCCGCGCTCGAACAGCTGGGAAGAAGCTGCGGCGAGCTCTTCGGGCTTGATCTCTTTGGGGTTGACTGCATCGAAACTGTAGAGGGGCCTCTTGTGATTGAAATCAACGACTTCCCGAACTACACGTCCGTTGAGGAAGCAGACACACGCCTCGCGCGGTATGTCGTACACCGGTTGGAAACGAGCCCGAAATGAAGATCGGTCTGATCACCTCGAGAAAGAAAGGCCAGGGTGAGGGCTCAGTGATGGGCGACGTCACAGCGAGACTTGCGTCTCGCGGTCACACGCTCGACACGATTTACCCGGACGAAACTCTACTGAACATATCGTCATCGTCGCCGGAATATGATCTTTATATCTTGAAGGCAGGAACTACTTCGGCAATGGCACTGGCTGCCATACTTGATGCCGCCGGCGCGCGGATACTCAATCCGTACAGCGCGGTCGTAAAGATAAAGAGCAAGATACTATCAAGCCGGCTGCTCTCCGACTGCAAAATACCGGTGCCTGACGCATTTGTGGCAAACGACGCCGCCAGTCTCGCGACTTTGCTTTCGCGCGGTCCAATTATCATCAAGCCTCTTTTTGGCGGGTCTCGCGGTCGAGGCGTCGAGATCGTAAGCTCTCTAAGCGAGCTCCCTCAAACGGATGACGGAGCCTTTTTTGTTCAGTCGTATCATCAGCCGGATGGTAAGGACTACAAACTCTACCGGATTGGGTCCAGAGTCTTTGGCGTGCGTCGTGTCTGGCCTGCGCGCACACTGGAAGACAAGCTTGGAGAGGCGTTCGAACCGTCCAGAGAAATGATCGATATTACAATGCGAAGCGGCGATGCCTTCGGTATTGATCTTTACGGCCTTGATATCATTACATCAGGCGGACGTTCGTACGTCGTCGATATCAATTCCTTTCCCGGCTTCAAGGGCATTCCTGATGCCGGACGTCATCTTGCAGAATACATCACAGAGTTTATGGAGAAACAATGAAGCTTTTTTTCATGATCGTGCGGCGAGTTCCGCCAGTTCCAAGTCCGATTCTTGTTGAAGCGTACGAGCGTCTGCGAGGCAAGGGCTACGAGGTCGGTGAAAGCATCGCCGAAGAAGTCCTTACAAGATGCGATGAGATCAACCTGACCGAAGATCTCTACATTCTCAAATCGCATACCGAACTTTCGCTGAGCCTCGCCGGCGTTCTTTACACACGCGGCGCGCGGCTTCTCAATCCATATCCTTCCTGTGCTTTGACTCAGAACAAGATTGTGGTGTCGCGTCTTTTGAGCGAGGCCGGAGTTCCGGCTCCGCGATCGTGGGTGACCGCTGATTTTTCACTTCTTCGAGACCTGGCAGCCAGCACTCAGTTGATCATCAAGCCCTATATGGGACATCGAGGCGCCGGCATCGTGAAGGTCAATTCGCCGAAAGACCTCGACGCGCTTGGTACGTTCGACTATCCGGTCATTGTTCAGGAATACATTCCAGGATCGGGCGAGGACCTTAAGGTCTACGTCGTTGGTGATCAGGTCTACGGTGTGCAGAAGCCTTTTTCTGAGACGAGCTTCAGCGTGCCCGGCCGGCCTGTTCCTTTGACCGACGAGGTTGTAGAGCTTTCACGCAAGGTTGGGAAAGCTTGCGGGCTTGGCCTGTACGGTCTCGATATCATTGAAGGTGAACGTGGTCCCTTTGTCGTTGATGTCAACTACTTTCCTGGTTACAAAGGTGTGCCGAATGCTGCTGCAATGATAGCGGACTATATTGATGCATATGCACAGGGCCGCATCACACTCGATTCGCCGGGTCCGTCGAGCGCGATGGCTGAAGCTGTAGCGGACTAGCGCAAGTCACAATGCATTCCGGCCGTCAGATTCATCCGGCACTGATCGCAGTCCTCTTCGAAGGATTCCTTTCACGTCTCAGCTTTGGAATCATCAGTTTCGCGCTGCCACTATTTGCGTACCGTAAGCTGGGATTGAGCCTGAGTGAAGCCGGATTCCTGTTCTCGTTGAATCTGATTGCTGAGCAGGCGTTCAAACCGGTCATGGGTTGGGCGGCAGACCGCTGGGGCTTGCGGCCCACCTTTACCTTATCGATCGGGTTGAGAAGCGTCGTTGCTCTGCTTCTTGTTTTTGCAGTAGCACCGTGGCAGGTCTTTGCCATCAGATTCCTTCACGGCTTTTCAGAATCGATGCGTGATCCCGCCGTCAACGCATTGATCGCTGAATACAGCACGCAGGGCCGAGTAGCATCCGCATTCTCGTGGTATTCAACTGCAAAGACGGTCGCAGGCTCGGCTGGCAAAGCGTTGGGTGGTTTCCTTCTTGCCTGGTCAAGCGAGGCTTATTCGACGACCTTTCTTCATAGCCTTCACGCTCTCGCTGCTTCCGCTCTTTGTAGTTACACGATATGTTCGCGAGCCACGCAAGAGATTCGTGTCAGCCAGCATTCCGTCTGAAGGCGACTCAGCGCCCGCCGAAATACCTGCTGTACAGTTGCGCACGATTGCACCGATTGCGATGCTCGGTTTTCTGGTCTGTTCAACAGCGCACTTGATCCAAAGTCTGTTTCCGATCATGGCTGTTGAATATGGCGGGTTGACAGTCTCACAAACTGCACTTATCTATGCTTTGTCCGGTTTCGTGCTCTGTTTGGGGCCGGTCTTTGGATGGTTATCAGATAACGTCAGCCGGCACGGGGTGTTGATGGTGCGAGGTGTTGCCAATTCACTTTCCACTTTGCTCTATTGGTTTGCACCTGGAATGACGGGATTTACTATTGGAACTATCGTTGACAGTCTTGGTAAGGCTGCTTTCCGGCCCGCATGGGGTGCGCTGATGGCTGCGGTCGCGGGTCTCGATCGGCGCCGCCGCGCGCGAACCATGAGTTATCTAAGCGTTGGCGAGGGTTTGGGCGAAACGCTCGGACCACTCATGGGCGGGCTTCTCTGGCACTTCTGGGGATTACCAGTACTGCTCGGGACAAGACTTGCACTCGCTATAGGAGCTGAAATCTATGCCCTAAGCCTGACCGGACGGATGAAAAAGTTATCAGACCAACTTCTAGCGGCCCAAACCAAGACAGGAATAATAGGAGATAAAAATGCGCATATGTTTTCTGATGGAGCCCCCGAGGAGTCCCAATTCAGTCACTTACAAAATCGTTGAAGGACTCAAGGATGGCGGTGCAGATGTCGAGATAGTCACCGAGAGGTCAGGCTTGATCGATCTTGAGCGGTTCAGATTCGACTACGATTTCTATTTATTCAAATCCCATTCGCCATTGGCGGAGTCGCTGGCCGCTGCCGCTCACTATCGCGACTGTCGTTTACTCAACGACTACCCTGCAACGATGAAGGTACGCGACAAGGTTCTTACCTGCACTATGCTTCTTCAGGCCGGGATACCGACACCGCGAACATTTGTGACTGACAACATAGAGAACCTGAGAGCAATAGTTCGAGAGACGCCGATAGTCGTCAAGCCCTACAAGGGACGGCGCGGTCAGGGCATCGAGGTGTGCATGACCGAAGCCGACTTCGATCGACTGGTTGCCGACCGTGGTCTTTCGAATGGCGAGGCGGAAGACGAGGGAGGCGAAGACGGGGGCGCTCTCGGTGAGCGACTGATCTTTGCCCAGGAATTCGAGGAAAAAGAGCCTTTCGATTACAAGGCGTACGCGGTCGGAGATTATGTTCATGCGATCAGGCGGGTCTTTCCAGCTACCACAAAGGAGGAGAAGGAAGGCACACCCGTCGAGGAGGATCCAGAGCTTGCCGAGATCGTGCGTCGATGCGGAAAGCTTTTCGGTCTCGAGCTTTACGGAGTGGACCTTGTGAAAACCCCTAAGGGATATTCAGTGATTGAGGTTAATTGTTTTCCAGGCTTCAAAGGGGTGCCCGAGGGTGGAAAAAGGATTGCTGATTACATTCTCGAGAGAGCCGGAAATTAATAAACTTTTCTTTAACTAAGGCAACATCTGCTATACAGTCACTCATCGAAAGAGCCAACTGGGAGTTGCAGAAATGGTTTCCCTTGCGGTTGATCCCGCGATCATCGCTAGTGGATGAGGACCTGAACGAAAGGAAGTCTGAGTTATGTTCGCGGTGCGTAATTTGCTGTGGGAGAATAGGTTAGGTATATTCAACGGCCTTTTGGGACTGTCGCTGGCTGCTGTCGGCGCAATCATCTTTTTTTCGCCATCTGCACTCTCGGCTGTGCTGCAGGACAAGGCCGAAGGCAAGCGGCGCTCCGACGGTTAAGCTTGAGGCTACCGTGACAGGTCCGTCCGGAAAAGCGGTCGAGCCGGTCTACGCCACCGTTGAGACTCAGCCGGTTGTCTCAACTGGAGACGCTGCCGACGATCCGGCGATCTGGATCAATCCGGAGAATCCGGCAGGCAGCACGATCATCGGAACGAACAAACAGGCTGGGATCGCGGTCTATGACCTCTCGGGTAAGGAACTTCAGTTCGTCAAAGCCGGACAGATCAACAACGTTGACATCCGGCGCGGATTCAAGCTCGGTAGCGATGAGGTATCACTGGTGACAGGCGGTGATCGCGCCAAGAATACTATCGTTGCCTATAAGGTCAACCCAAAGACACGCCACCTTGAGGACGTGATAGCTCGGTCAGTGACCACTTTTCAAGTCTATGGAACGTGCATGTATCGCAGCCCGAAGTCGGGCAAAATGTACTATGTCGCCACCAGCAAGACTGGCAATGTTGAGCAGTGGGAACTCTTTGACAATGGCAGTGGCAAGGTCGATGCGAAAAAGGTGCGTGGATTCAAGGTGGGTGGCGTGGTCGAAGGCTGCGTCGCAGATGATGAGCTTGGACATCTATATATAAGCGAAGAAGCAGTTGGTCTTTGGAAATACAACGCGGAGCCTGATGCCGATACGACTCGCAAGCAGGTCGACAAGGTTGCCGGAGGTAATCTGGTGGCTGATGTCGAGGGCGTGACGATTGCCTACGGTCCAAATGGTACAGGCTATTTGATCGTCTCAAGCCAGGGAAACCATACGTTTGTTGTCTACAAACGTGAGGGCGACAACGGCTACGTCAAGACCTTCCGGGTTTCCCCGGGAGACGGTGTGGACGGCAGCGAGGAGACAGACGGAATCGACGTCTTCGTTGGAAATCTTGGTCCTCAGTTTCCGCATGGGCTCTTTGTCGCGCAGGATGGATACAACGACAAGGGCAACCAGAACTTCAAGCTTGTGCCGCTTGAGAGAATTCTCCCTACTGCGGCATCACGCACAGACCGCTGAGCGAAGGTATTGGTACGTGTACCGCCGCCCAATTTGGAGTGCGGCGGCTTGGCGCCGCTTTAGTCTCCCGCTGAGTGATCCGATCGGGACACTAAAGCGGCGCCAAGCCGCCGCACTCCAAATTTTGCGCTGCTTCGCAGCGCTTCCGTGAAGTCGGTACAACGTACATGACTTTACACCGCACTTCACTTCCCTTCTAATAGCTCGGTTCATACTTAGCCTGACTGATCGGAGTCACTTGATTGAAGGTCTGTCCAACGTGCAAACAGCAGTATCCTGATACCGAAAAGTTCTGCAGGAAGGATGGCGCTCGTCTCATCGATGCAGTTCCTTCCGAAAAACGCGTCGAGCTGTCCCTGCTCGCTTCGGACGGCAAAACAAAGAATCTCGTTCTTGAGAAAGGCACGATTTCGATCGGAGCTTCTCTCGATAATACTCTCGTCCTGAGTGACAGTTCCGTAAGTCGACATCACGCTCGTGTCGTTTCACGAGATGCTGAATGGTTCGTCGTCGACAATCGAAGTACAAATGGAGTCTATGTTAATGGCATACGGATCGGAGCCGAGGAGTTCCCACTTCGTTCCGGCGATGAGATTCTGATTGGACGAACCAAGGTCACATTCAAGATAGTGACGGAGGCACCGGTTGCACCGGTTGCGCCCATAACCCCGCCAGTCAAACCTCCAGAGGCGCCAAGGCCGAAAGCCTGACCCGAAGATTGCGCCAAAGCCAGAATCACCCAGAGTGCTTGATGGCCGATACGAGCTTGGAGAGGTCATCTCGCAGGATGCACTCGGCACATCTGTATCGTGCCCACAGGCTGGCTCTCGGAGACACGGTTGGCGTCCGGGTTCTCAAGCCGTCGCTTGTCAATAACGAGATCGCTCTTGAACGCTTCAGACGTCAGGCCGCTGGTAGCAGCGCGAATTCATCATCCCAGCGCCGTTCAGATTTTTGATTTCGTCCAATCACCCGAGGGAAGTGTTTACATCGTCGAGGAGCTTCTCTTAGGCAAAACTCTTCGCGATGTAATTGACACGGAGCGAGGCCTGACACTCGCGCGAACCGTCAGTATCTTCAATCAGATTTGCGGAGCGGTTCACGCGGCGCACCTGAACGGAATGGTTCTCCGCGATCTGAGACCAGGCAACATCCATCTCGAAACAACTCCCGACGGACAGGAAATTGCCAAGATAAGCGGTACCGGCCTCGCGAAAATTGACCACGCCGCGGGCATGACCATGGCGGGCATAGCGAATGTCATAGGCGCGGGCCAGTACATGTCTCCCGAGCAATGGCAGGCCAAACAGCTCGATTCGAGAGCCGATGTCTACTCGCTCGGCGTGATCCTTTTCGAGATGCTTACGGGCGCAGTTCCCTTCAATGCCGAGACAAGGCAGGAGATCGCCGAGCTTCACTTGAAGGCACAGGTGCCGGAGCTTGCTGATCGAGGCCGGTCGGATCTCGATGAGAGCGTCAATGTGGTAGTCGCACGCGCACTGGAGAAAGATCCTAACCGTCGCCCGCCAACAGCGATCCATCTTGCAGCCGAGTTCGAAGCGGTCGCCGGAGTCAAAGGGGGATTTCTCGGCAACATCTTCCAGAAGGCGACAGGAATCCTTGCGGTCAAACCTGTAATCGTTGCTCGCATCGCCAGCTCCGGTTCCGGCCGGTGAGCTGGTCGTCCCTCCGGTGCTGGCAGAGGCGAAGGACAGAGGGCGCAGCGCATTCAATGCGGTTGTCGTCGCGCTCATGGCTGAGGCCTTTCTTCTCGAGAGTCGCCGGCGGGCTCCTCAAGATGGCGGTACCATTATACACACTTCTCGTCTTTGGCCTCAGCATATCACGACCATCCTGTCGCTCGTACTGGTTCAGAACATCGTGACCCTTGCTGTTGCGGCCGTTCTTCGGATCGATGGCGGATCGATACGGCAAGAAAAAAGTATTTCTGATCTCGCTGGTAGTTCGAACAATAGTCGGATTGATCTATCTCGTCAGAGTCTTCCGATATTCTTCTTTGCGAGTGTGGTGCGAGGAATTGCGGATTCGGCTAAGGGGCCATCAGCGTCCGCAATGATTGCTGATCATACGGATGAACGGCACCTGGCTCGAGCGTATTCCTGGTACACGACTACGAAATCGACCTCAGGCAGCATCGGCGAAACACTGGCTGTATGGCTTGATTCCGTCTCTCCTGGCGATCTTTATCGCCAGTCAGATGGTAACGGCCGAGTCGCAGTGATTCCCACATGAAACGCGGCCAGGCGCGACACAAGAGCAGATCATCAGAGATGTAAGCGAGCTTGGAAGCATTCAGCCCATTCGCGTCGAAGAGCGCTCGATGCGGCTCTATGATGTGCCACTCGAAGACCTGCCCAAAATTGTCGATAAATCGGCGCTCAAGCGTACTCTGGCAATCATCTTCATTCTCTCGTCGATTCTCTCAGCGCTGTCCGTCATTCTGATCGCAGTCTTCATCAAGGAGAAGAAGAAGGACAAGTCGAAGAAAAAGGCAAAGGAAGCCTGAGCGACAAGTCGAAGAGTTCGTGACAGGCAGGAGAACGAGGTGTTCGCGCGCCGAACGTATGGGCATTTGCACTCATGGGAACGCTGGTCACTGCGCCTGCCTACATGATTTCCGGCGAGTTTTTTGTGATTCTGGCCGTAAAGCTTGGAGTAACAGCCAAAGCCCTGGCCATGCATCAAGATCGTCTCTGAGATGTTTGTTCCATTGTTCTTCGGCCCGTTCTTTGGCTGGGTCGCTGACCGTATCGGTGCTGGCAAGGTCATCGCCTTCAGATCAATCTCGAATATCGTGACCTCGGTGATTTTCTGGGTAGCCGCCAGCTTGTCGGGAAGTACATGGTTTGGCTTTTCTGCTTGGTTCGGCGAGGGGCCTCGATGAAATCGGCAAGGCAGCGTTCAAGCCTACATGGGGCGCTAGTTTCCGCAAAAGTTTCGAGCTACAACCTTGCTAACGCGAGGACGCACGATGGGGATTTTGGAAGGCGGCGTCGATGCATCAGACCTGATCTTCCCTCAGATCGCAGGACTCATTTACCAGAAGGTTGGACTGCCAATACTGATGATAGTCCGCGCCGCACTCGCAGTCGTCGCCGAAATCTACACTTTCTTTCTGATCCGGAAGAACAAAGTATAGGCACGTTGTACCGGCTTTAGCCGGAATCGTCACATTCGAGTAGTTCGACTGGAACGATTCCGGCTAAAGCCGGTACAACATACCTTATGCTTGAAGCGCGGCACGCGTCCTCTTGACCAGTTCATTGTCGGGACCGCCTGAACCGCGCAGATTGAATGCGCTGGCTGCAAGGTAGCGGTCGCGCCACATCGGTGAGACCTGAAAATAATCTTCCAGAACAGCCGAGCTGAACTTGTAATCGTGCGAGTTCGTCCCTTTGAGGAATATCAACCGGCGCGCCGCATCCATTAGTCCACTGGACGATTTGTCGGACTGAGGGTTCTGTTTCAGATAAGCAGCCATCTTTCGCGCTGCAGTCATCCGATCATTGCTGACTTCCGCGAAAATTTCTTCAATGGCAAGTTTGCCGGTGGATTTGAGCGGTACTGGCTCGAACTCATCAATCCTGACTGATTTGTCACCCGCCCGATCTTCGCGGAACAACGTCAGAAAAGCCGCTGTCTGCAGCAGCAAAAGCTTCCGCGTCTCATCGCTCGCACTCGTCTGCCACGCAAAGCGGAGTGCATTGGTCGAAGTGACTGCGTGCAGGGCGACGAGGCCTGGCTGTCGCATCAGCAACTCTCCGGCACCAAGAAAGAAAGCGTCCCAAATGGATTGTGGATCGATGCCGCCGTTCAGTTGTGAAACTACTTTGCCGCACACCTCGTCACTCGAGCCATCACGCAGGGAGGCCAACAATGCGGTCGTAGCTTCGCTGCTCGGCTTGCCCTGCCTCCAGTCCTTACGAATCTTCGTTGCGAGCTCCTGGTTACGCCGCCAGGGACGATCCGCTGGAGCGTCGCGTTTCGCAGGATTCCCGCCGTCGTGATAGAGCAATGCATACGCCAGCGATCGCAGAACCGGCTCTGCATGCTGCCACCCTATGTGTTCGAGTGTGCGCCACGCATTGGCAACATAAATGGCCTTGTGCCCAATGTCCCGGAAATCGCGGGCGCCGTATGGACAGAGAATCTCGAATATCTCTTGAGGGCTTGCACTGCGCGCCAATCCTGCAGCCGCTGCATCCGCGCCTGCTTCATCCCAACTGTTCATGCACTCAACAAATGCCTGCCGGGCTTTCCCGGGCGGCGGTACGGCAGACTCGAGTGCCGGTGCCATAGTCCAGTCGCCTTCGCGAACGTCCCGAGCCTGGGACTCTTTGAAATGGTCCAGGGCCCAGAAGATCGGAAGCCAACGGTCAGTATCAGGTGAAGCGAGACTGGCAAGGTGTGCGGAATTGACTACGAGCACCGCATGGAACTTAAAACCGACAGGCCGCGGCTGAATGTTTCGTACTCCGGCCAATAGAAGCGCAGCCAGCAAATCCCGGTACTTCAATCCCTGTTTGATTCGCTGAGCTACAACCTCGAGCAATCGTTCCCGCGGAGTGTCCTCGAGCAGTCTAACGAGTGGTTCGATTTCGGGCTGGAATCGGACTGACTGCGGGTTTAGCCGTGCTTCAGTGAGCGAGACCGTAGGCAGATGCGAAAGGAACGCCAAGTCGCCCAGTCCCAACCAGGCGCCGGTTCCTGCACTGGTCCTCAGGAAATGTCTTCTGGAATTCAGGAGGTGAATTGACTCCGTCCTTGGTCAGGCCAGTGGTTTGGAGTTCAAGCTTCAGCTTGCTGCCACTGTGCGAAGCTCAAGCTTGACTCACTGCTCATCACCTCACCCGTTGATATGTTCCGGGTGTGTGCATCCCTTGAATTCTTTGAGGTAGGTGTTGCCCTTGTACTGAAGCTCGTCGTGGATGCCGATCTTTGATGTGTAGTATCCGTCAATCGTCATATTCTTGATCGCACGAAAGAATCGTTCTTCGGTTGTCTTCGGGCTTCTTTCGTTCTGGCTGATCTCGGTCAGCATCTGCGTCTGCTGTTCCTTTGTAGCCTTGTTGAAATCGGACTGGAACTTTGTCTTCGACATCTGATCAAGCGCAACAAGACCGTCGGTCCACAGCTTCTTGGTTTCTGCGGGCGACTCGCTAACCATCAAATCGATAAATGCAGGAACTTCGGCCGCAATTGCGCCCTTCGAATGATCGTCAGTAGGAATTATCAATTCTGACACGGTAGCAATAAGCGCCATTTGAGGAGCATTGAAGAACTTCGGCGCCGTCGCCTTTGGTGCGGTCTTCGCGGCCGGTTTGGGTGTCTGACCATGACCCTCGATGCGCATGGCCCTGCTGGCCGAGAACGTTCGTATTGAGGACCGGCAGGCTGCCTGCAGCACCGACGCCAACAGCAATTCCTTTAAGTGCATCGCGACGGGTCACACTATCGTCGGTCTTCTTCTTTGACATACGCTCCTCCGAATCTGATCGATTTGACAAGCTCCCGATGCAAATGAGCATATTTCGCGCAGTTACACCGTGTCAATCCTCAACCGGAAACAGACGGCGAAACAATCGCCGGCGGTCTGGTTGAGAAGGCGGACATCGAACGGTGGAAAAGCATTGCTTCGCAACGCGTTCCAGATCCGTGAACCATTCCCGCTGGACGCGCAGGTAGCCGTCCGCGGTCCTTAGTCAACAACCTTTCTGGAAACTGATAGTTCCACTCAACGTCAAACGCATTGCGCCAAAACTCGTTGCGGGAGATAACTTCGATCCTGATCTCTTCCTGCGCCATGACTCGATGCCTGCTCGACCGATAATACGACCGCAAAAGCCCACGGTGCAACGGCAGGGCTTTTGCTGATGTCGCTGCCTGTGCTAGGTTTCGCGGTGACTTCCGCGCGCGCGACTTCTTCATCAGGAGAGTTATGCAGAACCAGAAGATATACGACACGATTATTATCGGATCAGGGGCTTCCGGCGGGATGGCTGCCAAGGAACTTACCGGACGCGGCCTTGAAGTTCTCGTGCTCGAGGCAGGACCACCGGTCAACCCCGCGCGAGATTTCGCGAATCACCGGTGGCCATATGAAGACATGTATCGTGGAATGGGGCCGCCAGGCTGGAAACAGCAGGGACAGTGGATGCAGGACACGGCCGGCGCTTTCAGCCGCCATTTCTACGTAAACGATACCGAGCATCCTTTTACAACCGATCCCGGCAAGCCGTTCACATGGGTTCGCGCGCGCATCGTCGGCGGAAAGACACTGCACTGGGGAAGACTTTCGTGGAGGTTTTCAGATCTGGACTTCAAGGCCGCGAGTTTCGATGGATTCGATGTCGACTGGCCGATTGACTTCAAGGAAATCGAACCCTACTACGACCTCGCCGAAGAATTCATCGGCGTAAGTGGAAACAACGACAATCTCTGGTATCAGCCGAACGGCAAGTTTCTGCCTCCGATGAAGCTCACCTGCGGAGAGCAACTTCTAAGGCGTGGCTCTGAAAAACTCGGGTGGCCCGGGATTACATCACGAGTTGCGATGCTCACAGAGGCACGCGATCACCACCGCAAGTATGGCCGCGCTCCGTGTCACTATTGCGGACACTGCGGACATGGTTGCGATGTCGGAGCCATGTTCAACTCAGTCGCCTCGACTCTTCCCGTAGCTCAAGCGACTGGAAGGATGACACTGCGGCCCAATTCTGTAGTGCGCCACATCATCGTTGACAAGAACACCGCAAAGGCGAAAGGAGTCGCTTATGTCGATCGCGTAACCCGTAACGAATACGAAGCGTTTGGAAAGACGATCATTGTCGCCGCATCGACGCTTGAATCGACTCGCCTGCTCTTGAATTCGAAGTCACAACAGCATCCGGCCGGCATTGGAAACTCGTCAGGGATGCTCGGTCATTACCTGGTCGATCATTTTGGCGGGATCGGTGGAATGGGATTCTTCCCCACGCTCGCCAATCGCGAGTCGGTGAATGAGGATGGAAAAGCAGCCGGGCTTTTTATTCCGCGGTTTCGCAACCTCGAGAAGAATAAACAGAGTCAGAAGTTTCATGCGTGGATACGGGTTCGAATGCAGCGCCGGTCAGAGAATGTTTCCTTCAGCTGCACGTATGGTCCCCGGATTCGGTGAGAGCTACAAGACTCAGGTCCGAAAACAGTACCTCACGCCTGTTTTTATGACCGTCAGAGCGGCGATGCTTTCACGATTCGAGAACTTCGTCGAGATCGATCCCGGAGGAGTCGTCGATGCGTGGGGAGTGCCTGTTTTGAAAGTTCACATCCGGCATTCTGAGAATGAACGCGAGATGGCAAAAGATGCCGCCCAGACGTGCGCGGAGATACTTAGCGCCGCAAAAGCTGAAAATACAACCGTAGGCGGGCAGCTGACCGTACCGGGACGAATCATTCACGAGCTGGGAACTGCACGCATGGGGAGCGATCCGAAGAAGTCTGTGCTCAATAAGTACAATCAGGTGTGGGACTGTACTAACGTCTTCGTTACAGATGGAGCCGCATTTGTCGGCTCCGCAAATCAGAACCCGACGCTCACAATTCTGGCGCTTACGATACGAGCTTCAGAGTATCTTACAAATGAGCTAAAGCGGGGTGCGCTATGATCAACTCAAAGCTCTATTCGTTGCCGGTCCTGATGAGCGGAAACGCATTTGTCGGGAAACTTGAAACGAGTAGCGGGACGTTTGAATGCCGATATAAGCCGGTGAACGCTGAAGTACGCGATGGTCGATTTGTGCTGACAGGATCGCTGACTCTGACAGGGCGCGACCGGAGATTTAGAAATGAATCGAATGTGCGCGCTACTCTATCTGCCCTTCAAGGGGCTACCAGCGGTCAGGTGTTGCCACCTGGTGAATACGCCACCCATATGACCGTCAGTCACGCTCAATCCGCGCTCCCCACAACCGAATTCACCGACACGAGAGGCTTCGCAGGAGTGATTTACCTGCAACTCTCACCGCTCGACAGTCGTCGGCTTGGTGTTGCACTCGATTTGAGCAAGGTACAGATGAACTGTCGTCTCGCGCCAACAAGCGATCTCGAACGCGAGCTACACTGGCTCTATTCTGCCGTCTCGAATGCCTTGCTCGGAGAGAAGAAGGACGAGCCGTCTGCTAAAGAATATGCCCAGGCAATCACGAAGCGTTTTTCCACGCTGGGAGCGCCAGGCTGAAGCCTGGCGCATGGAGTTTGCCGATTTAGCAGGTGAATCGGCTGACGCCGGAGGCGTCAAATATCGTAGCCAGGGGTTGAGTCTTCGAAACCCCTGGTTACATGTGAGAGTGAGTGCATCCCGGAGGGATGCAGAAACGATCTGGTGCAACTGTCGACATTCTCGCATCCCTTCGGGATGCCGATTGTCAACGGATATCAGAGGTTTCAAGACTCCTCCGGCTAGTCTGCAGCTCCGCGTAATGGCCAGAAGCGCGACGCGCCAGGCTGCAGCCTGGCGCTCCCAGGTGGTGGTACAACATAAATGCGTTCTCTTACTTTACTTGCGTTTCTCTTCATCAGTTCTTCACTTTCGTATGCCCAGGACCCACCGCGACTCGTTGGAAGTGTTCAGGATTCACGTGGGGATGCAATCAAAGGGGCGGAGGTCACTGCCAAGAGTCCGGACGGACGAGCCCTGACAACCACAACCGACGACACGGGACGATACCGCGTCGACTTGCCTGCACCGTCTGGCACTTATTCCGTAACCGCGTCGGCGTCCGGCTTCAAGTCTCAAACGCAACGAATCGATATCGACGCCCGGTTCCACTTCACCGGAAGTCATAATCAACTGGACGCTCGAGGTTGAAGCGCTCCCGGAGGTGATGACCGTCACTCCAACACGAGTTGAAAGACGCCTCGATGAAGTTGCCTCGAGCGTGGTCGTTCTCGATTCTGAGAGCGTAAATCAGGTTGCGGCGCAGACGATCGATGACGTTCTGCGCCAGGTTCCCGGCTTCAGCAACTTCAGACGATCGAGCAGTCTCGTAGCGAATCCGACTACACAGGGAGTTTCGTTGCGCGGGGTTGGCGCAAGCGGTGCGAGCCGAACGCTGGTGCTATCTGACGGACTTCCGCTCAATGATGCTTTCGGCGGCTGGGTCTACTGGGATCGCGTCGCGCGCGCATCCATAGAACAGGCTGAGGTAGTCCGCGGCGGAAGCTCTGATCTTTACGGTTCCGACGCGTTGAGCGGAGTGATCAACCTTGTCAGTCGGGAGCCAAAGCTGGCTGTGGCAACAGCTGATATAGCCTACGGCAATCGCAACACGTTTGATCTTTCGTTTTTCACTGGGTTCTCGTGGGGCGGGTGGTTTTCTACCGTTTCAGGTGAACTGCTTTCAACAGATGGATACTACATTGTACGTCCCGAGATTGCGGGCGCTGCAGATGAACCTGCGGCCTCTGATCACAGGCTGCTCCAGCTCAAGGTCGGATATGGCTGGGGTGGAGGCAGCGCCGTACGCGCACCCCAATCTGTTTATCTTAGGGGTTCTCTCTTCGATGAAGATCGCAAGAATGGAACCAAACTCCAGCGAAACGACACTGCGACAGAATCACTGGCCGCAGGGTTTCGACTCCAGAGTGGCGATGGCAGCAACTGGCAGGGTGCAATTTACGGAAACCAGCAACGCTTCTTCGCGACATCGACCACCGTCTCAGCCAACCGTCAGTCAGAAACACCGGCACGGGATCAGACTGTGCCTTCAAGCGACGCGGGAGCATTTCTTAACTGGTCGCGTCTCTCGTGGAGCCGTCACCTGCTGCTGGCTGGCGCTGATGTTCGCGGTGTGCGAGGGTCGAGCGACGAACTGGTTTATGTTGCCGGCAGGCCAACGAGCACGGTGAGCGCCGGCGGCAGGCAGCTTCGAAGCGGTTTCTATTTTCAAGAATCTGATGTCGATTACCGCGCGACTTCAGTTGACGCTGGTTGCGCGGTACGACACATGGACCAACTCATCTGCGTATTCGATTGACCGAAACCTCGCAACCGGCATCGTCCGGGCAACGTTCTTTCCGGACCGCGACGACGACGCCTTTAGTCCGCGGGTTGCGTTGCTCTATCAGGCATCTGAATCGATTCGCCTTCGAGCGGCATTCTACAAGGCATTTCGAGCACCGACGCTGAACGAGCTTTACCGATCTTTCCGCGTGGGTGACACTCTGACCCAGGCCAACGAGCAACTTAGTGCCGAACGACTGACGGGAGGTGAAACCGGAATTACGTGGAGTCCGTGGAATCGGCTGGCTACAAGACTGACTGGATTCTGGACAGAGACAGCAGATCCCATTGCGAACTTCACTGTGACCGCGACGCCGGCGCTGATTACGCGTCAGCGAAGAAACCTCGGCAGGACACGATCGCGCGGGCTAGAGGCTGAAATGAATCTTGTGGTAGGCGAGGGCTGGCAGATCAGCGGCGGATACATTTTCTCGGATAGCACGGTGACTGAGGCTCCTCAGGATCCTTCGCTGGTGGGACTGTGGATTCCGCAGATTCCGCGGCACCAGTTCACCCTGCAGACATCCTATTCCAATCCAAAGTACGCGACTGTGGGTATTCAGTTTCGTGCAACTGGCAACCAGTTTGATGACGATCAGAACCGGCTTCCACTAGGAAGCTTCGCTGTGATCGATTTCTTCGCATCAAGAAAGATCGCAGGACCGGTCGAGGCGTTCTTTGCCGTTCAGAATCTGCTGGATGAAGTCTATACGGTCGGAAGGACTCCGCTTGAGACGATCGGAGCGCCAAGGCTTGTACGAGGTGGCCTGAGATTGACGTTTGGAAAGTAGCGCTCCCAGGTGTGCAAGCTAGTTTGATCTTACGATCGCCTTGTAAACCGTCCCGGCCTTCATTACAAAGATCACTTTTTCGAGCTCGGTTACATCTTTGAGCGGATCTCCTGCAACGGCGATGATGTCGGCGAAGCGGCCAGCGGCAATCTCGCCGATACGATCAGTCCAGCCAAGCAAGTCGGCAGCATTCACAGTTGCCGCGCGGATCGCATCTATCGGCGAAAGTCCCCACTTGACCATGTGAGCGAACTGCTTTGCGTTCCCTCCGTGAGGATAGACTCCAGCATCAGTGCCATATGCAATCTTTACCCCTGCTTTGGCCGCCTTCTGAAAATTCTCGCGCTGCGTTCGTCCTACCAGGCGTTCCTTTTCGATGATCTTGTCCGGATAACCCAGCCGCGAAAACTCGGCGAGGATGTAGTCGTCATTGTAGATGTCCGCTACAAGATACGTTCCACGCTCCTTCATCAGGCGGATGCCTTCTTCATCAATAAAACTCCCATGCTCAATTGAAGCTACACCGGCACGCACTGCGCGCTTGATTCCTTCAGTTCCGTGAGCATGCGCGGCCACCTTGCGGCCCCACATTGTTGCCTCTTCGACTACGACATTCATTTCTTCCTGCGAGAACTGCGGCGCACCTACCGATTCCTCCTCCGAGAGAACGCCTGCCGTGGCTATCAACTTGATGAGATCAGCTCCGTACTTCACCTCAAAGCGGATCAGCTTTCGGATTTCGTTCGCCCCATCGGCAAGTCCAGAGAAACTTCCAAATTTAAGATAAGGCGAGAACCCGGTCGTGTCGCCGTGGCCTCCAGTCGCGCCAACAGTCAAAGTCGCGACCTGCATTCGTGGTCCCGCGACTGTACCCGCATCGATTGCTTTGCGAAGTGCGACATCGATGAACTCTCCGGCACCGACGTCTCGTATAGTGGTGAACCCTGCCTCAAGCGTTCTGCGTGCGTAGACGTGTGCCGTCACGGCTACATCAATCGGGCTTCGTCTGAAGATGTCTTCGTAATAGTTCCCCGGCTGAGTTGTGATGTGGGTATGGCAATCGATCAATCCCGGCAATACCGTCGCATTGCTGAGGTCGATCGTCTCAACACCTTGCGGAATGCTGATTCCACTGCCAACCTGCGTAATGCGTTCCCCTTCGATGAGGATTACGACATCGTTCTTAAACGTTCCAGACTTCACATCCAGAAACCGGCCCGCGCGGATAGCAGCTTTCTTCGGAGCTTCTTTCTTCTTTTCCTGTGCCTGTGCACGATCGTGACTTCCGATAAAGTTTGCGGCGAATCCGGAGAGCGCCACGGTCATGCTAAACAGTATGTAAGCCAGTTTCCTCATATCCTCGGAGTTCCTCGACTCTTTCGTCCTCTCTTTAGTGTGTGATCAAGCGGCGGTGATCTCGAAATGCTCCATCCAGATCTTTTACCAGCCTATCCATCAACTCCTGGAGCTTCCGATATGTCTCAACTCTCCCCCGGTCGGGCTTCACCCGCGTAGTCTCATCTAACGCAACGTACTGCGTGCAAAGTTCTTTGATGTCTTTTCTGCCTTCGCCCGTCTCAGCGGAACCACCATACGCCCAGACTGCCTGAAGTGCGGCGCCAAACGCCGCACCTTCCTCGTTTTTTACCGAGACGACTTCGACATCAAAGACATCGGCAAGAATCTGTCTCCAGACATTTGAACGAGCTCCACCTCCCGTTGCACGGATTTCGCGCGGCTCGATTCCAAGCTGTCTCATTCGATTCAATCCATAGTTCAGACCGAGCGTCGTACCCTCCATTGCGGCTCGCGCAAAATGAGCTGCATCGAACGTCTGGTCACGAACCCCAAAGAAAACGCCAGTCCCGTCAGGAACATTCGGCGTTCGCTCACCTTCAAAGAATGGAATCAGGAGGAGTCCATCAGACCCAGGCGGAATTGCGGCAGCGGCCCTTGCAAGATCGTCGTGAGACAAATTGAAGCGCTCCCGTACCATCTCGGTGGCAACGGTCACGTTCATCGTGCAGACAAGCGGAAGCCACTGCCCTGTCGAATCGCAGAAAGCAGCGATGGTACCTTCCGGATCGACTACGGGCTTCTCTGAACATGCGTAAATTGTGCCTGAAGTGCCAAGACTGACTGTTACAACGCCATCTCTGACGTTTCCTGTTCCGATCGCGCCCATCATGTTGTCGCCCCCTCCGGTGCTCACGATGACGTCGCTCGAAAGACCCCATCTACGGGCCAGGTCTGGAGAAAGACGACCCGCAATGGCTCCTGCGGCAACGAGCGGAGGGAGCATCGTCATTACGCGAGGATCGATAGCTCGCACCGCGCGTTCTGACCAGGTCCGCCGCGTAACATCGAAGAGCGCCGTCCCGGAAGCATCGCCAAACTCCATCGTCCTCGTTCCGGTGAGCCTGAAGTTGATGTAGTCGTGAGGCAACAGCACCCAGCGCAACCGCGCAAAGTTCTCAGGCTCGCGTCGTTTGAGCCATAGAATCTTTGAGGCCGTGAAGCCTGCAGGAACAGCGTTTCCTACTTCTTCTATTGTTCTCGAGAACCCTCCGAGTGAAGAAATGATCTCTTCGCATTCTTCCGCTGTGCTCGTATCGCACCAGAGCTTGGCAGGTCTGATTACTTCGTCGTTTTCATCGAGGGGCACGAATCCGTGCTGTTGCCCCGAAACGCCGATTCCCTTGACGCGAGACCGATCAACACCAGAGTCCGCGAGAACCTTGAGGACCGTTTCGTTGACTGCATCAAACCAGGTGTGTGGATGCTGCTCTTTATGTCCTGGCGGGAGACCTTCGATCAGATCGTAGGCGGCGGAAGCTGATGCGACAACCGAACCGGAATCCGCGTCAAACAGAATTGTCTTGGTGCTTTGCGTTCCACTGTCGATGCCGAGGAAGTATTCGCTCATGGTGTACGCTCTGGGAGCGCTAGCTGGAGCCTGGCGCCTGCAGCTTGACATCCAGGTCCGGTCTAGCCGTGACGCGCCAGGCTGAGACGCCTGGCGCTCCAGGCTGCTTCAACCTTGGCGGCCCGCAGCTACCACTGGATTTCGAAGAGTTCCAAGCTTTTCGATCACAACCTCGAAAACATCCCCTGGCTTGAGCAGAACCGGCGGCTTGCGGAAAATGCCCACGCCCTCCGGCGTTCCCGTGGCAATCACATCACCCGGCTCGAGCGTGATCGCCTGCGAAAGGTAGTGAATCAGATAAGGCACTTTGAAAATCATTTTGCCGGTGTTGGATGACTGCATTACCTCTCCGTTGAGAATGCCTTCAATCTTCAACGCGTGAACATCATCTATCTCATCTCTGGTAGTGATGAATGGTCCCAGAGGCGCAAAGGTGTCGAGACTCTTTCCTCTCACCCATTGCCCATCAGCGAACTGCAGGTCGCGAGCGCTCACATCGTGAATCATCGAATATCCGAATACGTGATCGAGCGCATTGGCTTCAGAAACTCTTTGTGCCCTGCGGCCTATCACGACTGCGAGCTCGGCTTCGAAGTCAACCTGAGAACTTATCTCAGGCAGCTCGATCGGCGCATTGTGCGCTGTCAGAGAATTCCCGAGTTTGGCGAAAAGAAGCGGGGCCGGAGGAGGCTCGCTGCCCCCTTCGGCTGCGTGATCATAGTAGTTGCGGCCTATCGCCATGATTTTTGATGGGTACACTGGTGGCAGGTACTCGACGGCATCGATCGCGTAGGCAGTACGCGCGGTCTGAGTCTCGAGACCCTGGAGTGCGCCTACGACCACCTCGAATGAGAGTTGCCATGTCGTGCGCTACATCAGTGACATCAACCAGTGTTTCACCGCGAAGAATACCAACGCGCAAATCGTCGGACGATGCGGTTTTGAATTGTGCAAGCTTCATGATTTACCTCTGGAAAATAGAATAGTTCAGCTTTGAGAGCTCTCGAGACGCCTTCGTTGAAATTCATCAAAAGTTACCGCAAGAACGATCACCGCACCGATAACGATCTGTTGTGTAAATGACGAAATGCCCAATAGATTCGCGCCGTTTGCGAGAACGCCCATAATCAGAGAGCCAATGATGGTGCCCATTACCGAACCCTGGCCGCCACTCAAGCTCCCGCCGCCAATCACCACCGCTGCTATTACCCTGAGCTCGTACCCTTCGCCCGCTGTCGGTTGGCCGGTAACAAGACGCGCAGATTCAATCGCTCCCGCCAAGCCGGTCAGCGCACCGAGTATCACATAGAAAAGGATCTGGTTGCGTGCCACGCGTACACCGGCATATCGGGCGGCTTCAACGTTGCTTCCGATAGCATAGCAATACCTCCCGAGGCGCGTCTGACTCAGAATGAAATGGACTGCCACGGCAACGATTACTACAAGCCAAAGCGGCACGGGAAGTAACCCGAAGACGCTGCCCTCAGCCAGGTATCCAAAGTTCTGCGGGAGACCAACGACTGCGTTGCCGTCCGTCAACAGTAGAACAGCTCCTCGATAGATCCCCATAGCTCCCAGAGTGACAATGAATGCAGGAATTCCGAGCGATGCAACTGCGGCTCCGTTGACCAGGCCCAGGGCCGCACCTGCAAGTATCGAAACTGCGATACCAACAAGAACACCGCTGCCTGCAACCATCGCCAGTGCACCGGCAACGCCGCACAGGGCCATCATCGAACCGACTGACAGGTCGATGCCGCCCGAGGACCATGACCATTGTCATTCCCATAGCCATGATCGTGATGACAGCCGTCTGACGCGCCACGCTTGCAAGATTGCCTCCCGACAGGAATCGCGGTTCGAGAATCGAGATCACCAGCACGAGGGCAACCAGACTGAGGAACGGGAGAAACCGTTTTATCCAGTCCGACATGATTGGTTTGCTGTAGTTCCGCCTGAAGACGGTATCTACAATGCGGGTTATTTCTTACCTTTCAAGACTGAAGACTCCTGTGTAATAGGCACTCGTATAGAAACCGACGAACTCCTTTTCGGTCGCGCGGCCAATCCAGTCGTAGATGCCGCCGTCTTTCGCACCAAGATCAACTGTCCCCTTGAACATCACAACCTTGCCGACCTGCCGGCCTTCCATCTTGATCGTATACTTATAAGGTCGTCCGCAGTCCCCCTCGAAAATTGCCTCCCAGACGCCATTGTTGTTTACAACCTTGGAGTCCAGTTTTTTGCATTGTTCTTTTGGAGGTGTCTGGCCCTGCGCCGGATTATAGGATGACCATACTCCCGTCCACTCGCCGGCAACATCGATCGCAGGCGTTTGCGTCTGTGCGAAAGCGCCTCCCCACAGAAGCATCAACGTGATGAGAAAAAGCTTCATCTCAATTCTCCTTTGGGTATGTTGTACCGCCTTCAGGCGGAACCGTGGCTTTCTAACGCTTCCGCCTGAAGGCTGTAGTCTATGCTTTGTTATTTCGGGATACTCGAAAGATGGAACGCGACGATCTGCCAGCGACCGCCCTTTTTGGCATACACCTGTGTAAATCGCTGGTCGCCAGTCAGTGATCTGCCCTTGTCGGTGCCTTTGATCCGCGTAAGGCCTGTAACAACCACAGTGTCTCCATATGGGTGCACCGTCAAGTCCTCAGAATCAATTGATTCAATCTTGAGCGTACCCGCTTTGAAATCAGCGATGACTTCTGCCTTTGACCTGACAAGACCGGATGGACTGGTCGAGACATAGGTGTCGCTGTAGATTCGCTCCATAGCAGCGGTATCGGCGGTGCGGATTGCCGTGTCACGATCTTTTACGAGCTGTCGTATGGCGGCATCAACATTCTCGGTCACTACGGGCGTTGCAGCCGGCGCAGGGGTTGGTGACGAAGGTCCCTGACCGGTGTGCGTGTCGCACGAGATGGCTGCGATGATGATTGTTGCGAGAAAGAAAAGGACGGCGTTTTGTTTCATTGATGGGGGCTCCTTTTGAAGGTTCCGCCTGAAGGCGGTACAACGTACTTATTCTACAGCAGCAAACTTTAGTATCTCTTCCTGTGATGTTGAATGCGCATCCAGTTCCGCAACCAGACGTCCGCGGCGCATCACCAGAATCCGGTCGGCCATTCCCAGTAACTCAGGCAGATCAGACGACACCATAACGATGGCCGCACCACGTTCGGCAAGTTCATTGATCGCGCGATATATCTCGGAACGTGCAGCCACATCAACACCTCTCGTCGGCTCGTCGAGAAGAAACACCTTCGTTCGCGCGTGCAGCCAGCGGGCGAGCACGACTTTCTGTTGGTTGCCGCCACTTAGCCTTCCGACTATCTTGTGAGGTTGCGGTGGCTGTATGTGCAGATCGCGAATGTAATTATTGGTCGTGTCGAGTTCTTTTCGCCGGTCGAGTCTGAAACCTCGCACAACGGATTTCACATTCGCAAGTGTAACGTTGGTCGTCATTGGCTGGTTGAGACAAAGGCCCGTTCGTTTCCGGTCTTCCGTCAGAAGGCTCAGCCCTTCCACTACCGACTTGCTGGGACGCGCCGGTAGAAGGCGCTCACCGTCGATGTGAATCTCTCCGCGATCAGCAGGGTGCGCGCCGAAGACTGCCTCAACCAGTTCTGTCCGCCCTGCGCCGGCCAATCCTGCGATGCCTACAACTTCGCCGGCACGCGGCGACAAAACTGGCATCGACAAAGACGTCATCACGCGTCAGACCCGAAACCTTGAGCTTCACGCCACCGATCGTCGCCTTTCGCGATGGAAAAATCTCTTTGAGCTCGCGGCCTGCCATATGACGGATCATCTCATCAGTCGAGATCTCTCCCCATTTACCGCTGTAGACGACGTTGCCGTCACGCAGGATCGTCAGACGATCCGCAATCTCGTCAAGCTCTTCGAGGCGGTGTGAAATATAGACAATTGCCAGACCGCGCGACTTGAGATCGCGAATCAGGCGGAAGAGCTCGTTGACCTCCTGATTCGTCAGTGACGACGTTGGCTCGTCCATGACGATAACCCGTCTGGCTTCGACAATAGCGCGAGTGATTTCCACCAACTGACGGTCAGCAGCGCTCAGCTGACCTACGCGGCTTTTGGGATTTAGTTTGAAACCATAGTCCGCAAGCAGCGAGGCAGCGCGCACGTTCATTGCCTGATGATCTATCATCCCGGTGCCGGCGATTCCACGAAACCTCATCGGTTCGCGTCCCAGAAAGATGTTCTCAGCTACAGTGAGATGTGGAGCCAGCGACAGCTCCTGGTAGATCATCGCCACGCCGCATGCGAGTGCATCAGCCGGCCGACCGAAACGAACCTCACGCCCATCGATCAGAACGGCACCAGAATCGGGGTGATGCACTCCAGAAAGTATCTTCATCAGAGTCGACTTTCCGGCGCCGTTCTCCCCAACGAGCGCATGCACCTCGCCCGACTCTGCGGCAAAGCTCACCTGACTAAGCACGCGATTCCCTGCGAATGATTTATCGATTCCGCGCATTTCAAGCGCGACGATTCGGTCGGTCATACGCTGCTATCGTTCTGTCATTCTGTCATTCTGCAAATCTTGCAAAGTCTTTACGAAAAGCGGCGGGACTCATTTCTGCAGCTTTCGACAGTGCTTCAACCCATTCTTCATCGCGAAAATCTTCGGGACCCAGACGCACCATATAATCGCGCGCAACACGATAGAAATCACTATCCACATCAACCATCCGCTGTCGGCCTCGGCCCGTAGCAGGATCGATAAACTCATGTAGAGGAATTGGCGTGAACTCCCCACCCTGGATTGTGATCATAGCGCCGGAACCTCCGACGCGCAGAAAGCTGACTGCGGAATAACCGAGGTCCCGGGCATATTCCGCATCTATTGGAATCGGGGGCTTGCAGCGCAGCTCATAGCCAATCGTCTTGTCGACGAGCGTAAGCTTTACCCCGCGAGCATCAAGCCGCGCCTGAACCGCCGTTTTGACCCTTCGCCCAAGATCGATCTCTGCGACCCGGATGTTTCCCTGTGCATCCCGATCGACATCCTCGAGATCAGTCACTTCACTTGCGCTGAAATGCTCTGAAAGTGCCTCTGAGAGGATCGCTACACCGTAGTCGCGTCCCATCGCACGGCGCTTGATAATCGAACCCTCTACAATTCTCGCAATGTCAGTCAGCGAGAAAGTACCTTCGCTGAACTCCTCGGGAATTATCGAGCAGGTTGCCGATGCGGCATGACCGATTCCGAGCGTCAGGTGACCGGTGGGGCGCCCCATTGTTACTGCGATATACCAGCGACCGGTAGTCTTTGCATCCTCCATCAGGTTCTCGACGAGCTTGACGCCGTAATGGCGTGCGGTCTCAAACCCGAGTGTCTCAACGGGCTCGGGCATCCACAGGTCGTTATCGATGCTCTTGGGAACCTGAACGACGCGGATCGACCCGGCCGAGCCTTGCTCGATGGCCAGTGAGCTTGCTATCAGATCGTCGCCACCAACGGTGACAAGCGCTTCGATCCCAAGCTTGCCGAGAGCCGCGAGAGTATTTGAAAGACTCTCAGAATCACGTGTCACATCGTTTCGGGACGAACCGAGCAGCACACCACCATCGAGGTGAATTCTGGAAACTTCCTCAATTGTCAGCTCGTGCTGTTCATCCGTATAACGTTGCGCCAACCATTCAAAACCATGATGAAAGCCAATCGGCACAATACCCTGGTTGATTGCTTCAATTGCGACGGCACCAATGACGCCGTTTGCTCCAGGCGCAGGACCTCCGCCAACAAGAATGCCTAACTTTCGAATTTCCATGTTTCAAGAATGGTGCTGAGTGCTGAGTGCTGGGTGCTGAGTGCTCACCGCGGAGTACGCAGGGAGTCTATGCTGAGATTTGAGATTCGAGATTTGCATTTGTACTTGCATAGTCGAAATGAGACGAGCAAGCTAAGCTTGAACTCAAATCCTAGTACTCGCGCAGCACTCAGCACTCAGCACTCAGCACTCAGCACCCAGCACTCAGCACTCAGCACTCAGCACTCAGCACTTACGTCATAAGGTGTCCAAACCTCCCGACAAATTCGTCGACTGTCAGATTCGCAGCTTTAGCCAGGTTGCCGAGACCTGGGCGATTCTCAAGATCACTCCGGTCCAGCCGAATCATGAAATTACGTGCGACCATAAACCCTGGTCCGTGTGGATCAACATTGCGCACTCGTGTCTTGCCTGTCTGCGGGTCGCGCATGCTTGAGAATGAAAGCGGCACCAAATGCCCATCCTGGATGCTAACCATCGCACTGCTGCCACCGTCGAGAAGAAAGCGAACCGCTGCATTTCCGAGGTTACGGCAGTAGTTGGCATCGAACGGAATCGGATCAGCACAACGCAGCTCGTAACCGATATTCTTGTTTGTAACCGTGACGTTAATCCCACGCTGTTTCAGCCTTCCCTGAAGCTCCACCTTTACCTTTCTCGCGAGATCCACTTCGGCAAAGCGGATATGTCCATGATCGTCGCGTTCCACGTCTTCGAGCTCGGCAAGCTCGGCAGGGTCAAGCTTGTCGATCAAGCCTTCCGCGAGGACCGCGACACCGAAGTGGCGACCCTGTGCGCGTCGCTTGATAATCGATCCCTCAACGATGTCGCAAAGATGAGAGAATCGAATTGTCGGAACCTCAAACTCCTCGCGAATCAATGTCAGAGTGGCGCCGGCTGCCTTTCCAATTCCAAGCGCAAGATGACCGGCCTGTCGACCCATTGCCACGATCACATACCATCGACGCGTTGAGCGAGCATCCTCCATGAGACTCTGGACCAGCTCGACACCTACATGCCGCGCAGTCTGAAATCCAAACGTAGGAACGTGAGGTGGAAGCGGCAGGTCGTTATCAATGGTCTTGGGCACATGTACGGTATGAATTCTGCCGCCGGTTGCGGTGGCGACAGCACTCGACGAGAGCGCCGTGTCGTCGCCGCCAATCGTGACCAGGTGCGTCACCCCCTGAGCTTCAAATAATTCGATGACTGCTCGCATCGAGGCTTCGGACTTTGTCGGATTCTCTCTAGCTGTGCCAAGCATCGATCCGCCCTTGAGATGAATCCGTGACACATCCTGAATGGCAAGAGGGCGAAAGCAGCTCGCATCTCGTCTCACGAGCCACTTGAATCCGTCCTGCACGCCAACAACGTCGAACCCCGAGTTGATCGCCTTGATCGTCGCCGCAGAAATCACTGAATTGATGCCCGGCGCCGGACCCCCTCCGACCAGCACCGCGAGTTTACCTGACGAGGACATTCTCTTAGCTTCAGCCTTTCTCTTTTCACATCTTGTCGACTCTCGTTACATTGTGACTTTGACGGGGCCTGCTGACCAGATTTTCTCGCAATACTCACGAATCGAGCGGTCAGATGTAAAGTACCCAGTGCGCGCCACATTGAGAACCGACTTGCGAGTCCAGGTGGCGCGATCGACAAACGCCTGGCTCACTCTCTGCTGACAGGAGATATAGGACTCATAGTCTGCAAAGATCATGTATTCATCGTGTGTCAGAAGCGAATCGATAATTGGCTGAAACATCGCGCGATCGCCGCGCGAGAACAAACCGCTCGAGAGAAGACCGATAATTTCTTTGAGTTCCCTGCTTGCGCGATAGAATTCGCCTGGATCGTAGCCGCGCGACTTGAGATCGCGAACCTCATCAGATGTGAGGCCAAAAAGGAAGAAGTTGTCCGCCCCGACCCGCTCGCGAATCTCGATATTTGCTCCATCGAGCGTTCCAATTGTCAGTGATCCATTCATTGCGAATTTCATGTTGCCGGTGCCTGAAGCTTCTTTGCCAGCGGTCGAGATTTGTTCCGCGAGGTCCGCCGCGGGATAGATGTGTTGCCCGTTTTTGACGCTGAAATCAGGGTAAAAGATGCATTTCAGGCGATCACGGGTTTTCCTGTCAGAGTTAACCACTTCGGCAACCGAATGGATCAGCTTGATGATCAGCTTCGCCATCGTGTAACCGGGAGCAGCCTTTCCTCCGAAGATTACTGTTCGCGGCCTTGTCCCGTTCTCACCGCCCTGCTTCAAGCGAAGGTAAAGAGAGATGACATGAAAGACATTCAGAAGCTGCCGTTTGTATTCGTGGATGCGCTTGACCTGAATATCAAAAAGCGAGTCAGAATCAACAACCTCGCCGGTCACCCGTTGAATGATATCGGCGAGCTCTCGTTTATTGCGATTCTTGACGCGGCTCCATTCTTCACGAAAGCCTGAGTCTTCCGCGAAGGGTTCCAGGCGCAAAAGCTCAGTCTCGGTGTTCTTCAGCCAATCGTTACCGATTACCGACGTAATCAGGTCTGTCAGTCGTGGATTGCTGAGCGCGATCCAGCGGCGGGGTGTCACGCCGTTGGTAACATTGAAAAACCGGTCCGGGAACAATTCGAAGAAGTCGCGAAAGACTTCACGCTTCATGAGGCTCGAATGAAGCTCTGCGACTCCATTCGTTGCGTGAGACCCGATGAATGCAACGTGCGCCATCCGCACTGCCTTTTCACCGGCTTCGTCGATCAATGCCACGCGCGATACGCGTTCATCGTGCTCGCCCAATCTCGCACGTACTTCGCTCAGGAATCGACGGTTGATCTCCTGGACTATCTCGAGATGTCTCGGAGCGATACTCCCAAAAAGCGAAAGCGGCCATCTCTCGAGGGCTTCCGGCAGCAGCGTATGATTGGTGTAACCGAGGCAGGCGACTGTGACCTTCCAGGCATCGTCCCAGTACATCTGGTGCACATCAACCAGCAACCGCATCAATTCGGGAACGGCGATCGCCGGATGCGTATCGTTGAGCTGAACCGCGAAAAAATCAGGAAACGACTGCAATGAACTTCCGGCACTGAGATGCATGCGGAGCATGTCCTGAAGTGAGCAGGACACAAAGAACAATTGCTGCTCAAGCCGGAGTCTCTTGCCCTGAATCGGCACATCGTTCGGGTAGAGCACCTTGGAAAGATTCTCACTTCGCACCTTTTCGCTGACCGCGCCGAAATAATCGCCAAGATTGAACGATGTCAAATCAAAGAAGGTGCCAGCTTCCGCTTTCCAGAGCCGCAGCATGTTCGCAGTGTTGACGCCGTAACCGAGAATCGGGATGTCATGCGCCACGCCGCGCACGGTGCGCTCCGGTACCCATCGAACGCGATACTGCCCTTTACCATCCTTCCAGGGCTCCGTGTGTCCTCCAAACGGAACATCAAACGAGATTTCAGCGCGCTCGATCTCCCAGGGGTTTCCGTATCTCAACCATTTGTCGGCGACCTCGGTCTGCCAGCCGTCATTGATCTCCTGATCGAAAATTCCGAACTCGTACCGAATCCCATACCCAATCGCTGGAACCTCGAGGGTTGCAAGTGAATCGAGGTAACAAGCAGCCAGCCTGCCAAGGCCACCATTGCCCAGGCCAGGCTCCTCCTCCTGATCGACAATCTGATCAAGGTTGAGGCCCACCATCTCCGCCGCCTGGCGTACCTCGTTCACAATTCCGAGATTCAGAAGATTGTTGCCCAGTTGCGGACCCATCAGAAATTCAGCCGAAAGATAGCTGACTATCTTTGCATTCTCCGCAATCTGAGTTCGAAACGAGCGAATCCAGCGCTCGATCAGGCGATCGCGCACCGTCTTCGCCAGCGCAAGATACCAGTCATTGGCTGTGGCTGTTTCCGGAAGTTTTCCCTGCGTGTAATAGAGCTTGTCTATGATTGCGCGGGCAATAGTTGATGGGCTGAGTCCGGTGTGCGTGTCCTCGGACAGATCTTTCCCCACTATGTCAGATGCAGCGCCGTCGCGCTTCGATTCATTTGGCATTGGCGTCCAGCTGCCAGACTAATGCTTGACTACTTTGACCGGCGTCGTCAGCTTGAACGAGACCGTAGACTCCGGAGGGATTACGGCAGGATCTCCGCGTGTAAGCAGAACCGCTCCGGTGCCAGCGCCCCCGCCAACACCCGCTCCAATCGCGGCGCCTTTACCGCCTCCAGCAATCGCGCCTATCGCCGTGCCGACGCCTGCTGCGATACCGATCTTTGCCGCATCTTTCTTCTTTGTGCTTTTGGCCTCTTTGGCATATGTCGAAGACCCGATAGATACCGTGCGGCCATCAGCGAGCTGAAGCTCTCTCAATGCAAGGGAAATGCTTGCCACTCCCTTTACCTTGCCTCCGGGATCAGAGTTGGATACCACACCCTTGACGAGAGCCCCACGGCGAACGATTACCCAGTCGCCGTCGACGATAGCGTTGTTGAGACTGCCTGCAAATGTATCGCCTGTCTTGCTCGTCTTGGTCGAGAGCTCGCTGTCGGTTGTAATTGAAAGGGTGGTTCCCGGTTTTATTGTGAAAGTGCGCGGTGGCGGCGGTGGTGGCGGTAGCGGAGTTGGAGCCGCAGGTGGTCCCGGAGGTGGCGGGACCTGCGACGCGACCTGCTCGGGAGCCGGAGTTGAAGTTGCTGCCGCCGTTCCAGGAGATCCTGAAGCCGTTGATGCTGCCGGCGTTGGTGACACGCCTGGCTGCGGATTCGCAGGCGGATTGCTTGAACAAGCAAGAATAAATGCTGAGATTGTAGTCAGAAAAATCGTGATAAGTCTTCGTTGTTTCATTGGTCCTCGCAAAACAGTTAGCAACGGGCATGTGGTACCGCCTTCAAAGAGGATCTCACGCGAAGCGTGAGATTATCATTGAAGGCGGTACCACAGCAGAAGAATTCATTAATTGGCCGATGCTGCCTTCACCGGCTCGGCTTTGTCCTTCCGCGCGTGTTTGTCGAACCAGGCTTGCAGGTAGAGTTGCTGAAGAAGCTGGTGTGATGGTCGGCGCCAACCATGGAATTCATCCGGCATTCGCACCAGAAGCGTTTCTTTCTTGAGCATCTTCAACGCGCGGTAGTACTCTTCGCTTTGAGTCATCGGTGTCCGCAGATCGGCCTCTCCCGTCATGACCATAGTAGGCGTCTTCACGTTTGCGACATAGTGAAGCGGGGATCGGACTGCAAATTCCATTGGGTCTTCCCAGGGATATTTCTGAAACTGATTGTACCAGCTCGCTCCATCTGTGGTTCCAACGAAGGAATGCCAGTTGATAACGGGGCGCATCGAAACTGCCGCAGCAAAGCGGTCTGTATGCCCGACAATCCACGCTGTCAACACTCCGCCGCCACTTCCACCGCAAACAAAAAGATTTCTTTCGTCGATGAATCCTTTTGCGAGTGCTGCATCTACGCCAGCCATGAGGTCATCGTAGTCCTTGCCCGGATAGGAGTACTGAATGCCGTTGACGAACTCCTGGCCATATCCGGTGCTTCCTCTCGGATTCGTATAAAGCACCGCGTAACCATTGGCCGCGAAATTCTGAAATGCCCAGTTGAATGCGACGGAATACATTGACCAGGGTCCGCCGTGAATCCAGAGCACCATCGGATACTTTCGCCCGGACTCGTAGTTCGCAGGCTTGATAAGCCAACCCTGCACCTTGAGCCCATCCTTTGACGTGTACCAAAGTTCCTCGGCTTCGCCCAATTTCCGCCCGTTAAGAACATCCTGGTTGATGTCGACCAGCTCTTTTATCGCAGCCGGATTGCGCAGATTGAAGGTCACAAGTGTCCCCGGCCGCGTGAAAGTAGTGCGTACTGCCGCAGCCTGTCCTGTATCCGAGAACGATAGACCATTCAACATGTGAACGCCGTCAGTTACCTTCTTAGGCGCGCCGCTCACGGGAGCGAAATAGACGTGCGACGAACCCTTCTCTTCGACGGAATAGTAAAGTCCTGAACCATCGAGTGCCCAATTCACAATCTGAGGCGAGCTCATCAACCCACCAACCCAAAGGCGCTTTGCACCACCGGATTTGTCCATCAGATAGATACTCGAAACGTGATTGGTGAACTTCTTGTCGTCGTATCCCGAGTAGGCGATCCAGTCACCTTTTGGGGAAACTGTCGGATTTCCGTCAGGTCCGCTGCGGTCGGTCAAGGCTTTGACCCCGAGTGTCGCTAAATCGATCGCATAGATTTCACTGTCGTTTCGAAGGTATTCCGCGTCCGGCTTGCGCAAACCGGCAACATAGATTGTCTTGCCATCGCTCGACCACTCAGGCGAGTTGTGATTGAACTTGCCGGTCGTGATCTGCCGGGCAGTGCCCCCGAGGATCGCATCAATCACAAATGCGTGAGTAAATCCGCGTGGTAAGGGACCCGCCCGTCGGCGCCCCACTGAAGTCGATCTACAATGACCGCCGGTCGCGCCCACTCGGCACCTCGCGGCCTTTCAGGAAGCTTGACGTTCAGGATCGGATCGTTGTCTGGAATAAAGGCCGTATAGGCAATCCATTTGCCGTCCGGGGACCAGCGAATATTGCCCGGCGCATACTCGAGCCGCGTCAACTGCGCAATCTCGCGCGTATCAATCCACATGACATGCAACTGGTTTGTCCCGTCACGATCGGAAAGAAATGCGATTCGTTTGCCATCAGGTGACCACACCGGCGAACTGTCACTTCGATTGCCAGTTGTCAGCTCGCGCACTCTTCCACCATCGACATCTACAATCCATAGCGTGCTGCGATACTGATCTTTGAGTTTGTCTACCCAGCTCCGCGAGAAGACGATCTGTTTCCCATCGGGAGAGATATTCACACCGCCGATACTCTCCATATCCAAGAACGTATCCTTGTCGAGCAGGTTGGATCTGGATTGCGCTACAAGTGGGGATCTGAAGGCTAACAGGGTGGTTATCGCAACAAGCACCAGAAACAGCGTCTTCTTTGTCATGGCTTCCTCCGATGTTTTTGTGTGTGCAAATCCTAAGAGCGCCGCTGCAGCGGCGCTTAATTTGGAGTGCGGCGGCTTGGCGCCGCTTTAGTCTCCTGCACTGAATTGTCCTGCACGAGACTAAAGCGGCGCCAAGCCGCCGCACTCCAAATGCGGCTCGAGTTGTACCGCTACCTGACTAAATGATACCGGGTCTGTCTCTTGAGCACCCAGGAGATTTTGCCTTCGGCATCGATCGCAGCATCTTCTTCCTGCCCTACAAACAGCTCCTGATTGTCCCACTCGGGTACTGGAGTGCGAGCGCCGAGTTCGATCGAAAACCACGTGTTGGGCAGTAGCTTCACGTCACCGCGACCTGGCACACCTTCCTGACGATCCCACAGTCCCACCAGAGGTCCCGCGCCGTGACCGTGATCTCCGATTGGGTGCGTATAGATTGTCCCGTTGATTTTCGCGCTTCTCATCGCGGTCAGAGTGTCCGCCAGCACCTCATTGCCGGTTCGCCCGGGTTTCATTCTTTCAAGGAGCTGGTCCTGCATGCGGTTCGTCGCATCAAGCGCGCGCTGAATGCCGGCAGGAACATCGGTCTCACCTTCTTTGAGTACGTAGCCCATGTGCTGTGTATCGGTGGCAAGACCCATTGCCGTTAGTCCGAAGTCGACGTGAAGTACATCGCCACGCACGATTACAACGGGCGCATCCTCGGCAAGATTGCTGCCAGCTTCAAGACCTTTGCGCTGGACGCGTACTGTCGGCTGAAACCATGTTCCAAGCGCGCGATCCCCTACCTGTTGTCGAAGCCACCAGACAACATCCAGGTTGGTCGTCTTTCCCGGCTTGATCACCTCGCTCGAAAAAGCCCGTTGAATAAGAGAGTGAACGACCTCCATCATCTTGCGATACTGTGGAAGCATCTCGGGAACTCTTACTGATATGAACTCGAGCGGCAGAAGCTCAGCCCTGACGACACGCTCGAGATACTTAGGTCCGAGAGTCTTCTGCACCTGCTCCCACTCGCCCGCTGAAAGCCCGTCAGAAAAGGCGTGCGTCGACGATATGTTGACAGCAACGCTCTTTGGATCTCGATCCTCGATAAGCTTCTTCAAAAGGGCCCATTGACCTTCACCCCAAAGCTCGCGATTCTCAATCTTCGGATCTCGGTAGACACGATACAGCCCGCCATTGGATCCACCGCCGAGCGCCAGCCGTTCGATTTCTTTTCCCGGACCAGGATCGTGAAAGACGAGAATCGTTCGGCGGCGAGCTGCAAACACGGTTGGCGAAACGAGTGAGCGAAAGACGGGATCCTCGTTGTATTCGCGGCACACAACGAGCCACATGTGGACACCGTGCTTGCGCATAAGCGCGGGCAACACCCGGTCGAGTCTCAGCTTCAGCCACTCCTGTTGAATCATCGCCTGCTCGCGGAGCGAAGGCAGGGTCGGAGTCTCTTCAGCAAGTGAGCCTCGACTTGAGGCGCGATTTGCATGGCAGCGAGCGCGAAACAAATCAGAATCGCAATGCGAACTATTCTCATACCGTTGCGTGCCTGAGTCGCGACTTCTTACTCTGCACTAAGAATACCAAGAGGCTTCTTGATCATGACGTCCCAGCTCGAGAGAACTCCGACGACGATCACCAGAGCGAGAGTCACAACGACGCCGGTCAAGCTTAAGCCAGGAAGAAAGCGCCAGGTGATTTTCAAACCGTATTCGGCCACTGCCCACGAAAGGCCGAGCGCCGCTACAGAACCAATCAGACCTGCCAACGCTCCCAGTACCCCATACTCTACAACATTTGTCGAGATAATCAGCTTTCGCTTGGCGCCCAAAGTCTTGAGAATCGCTGATTCATAAAGACGATGATACTTGGTCATCGCAATTGATCCGATCAGAATCAGCAGCCCGCTTAGTAAAACAAAGCCGCCGACAAACGAAACGGCAAGTGAGACATTCCCCACGATTGAACGCGCAACCTCGATAATGTCGAAGACATCGATGACCGATATATTTGGATACTTGTCTACAAGATTGCGCTGAAACTGCGCCCGTGCCGGACCTGGCGCTGGGCCATTGATCGCACCCAGCAACATCTGCGGAGCGTTATCAAGTGCTCCCGGCCGAAAGACTACAAGAAAGGCCGTTCGCGCGTTTCGCCAGTCGACCCTCCGGACGCTGGTGATTTTAGCCGTGATTGGCGTTCCGACCACATCAAAAGTGATCGTGTCGCCGACACCAACCTTCAACTCGCGGCTGATTGCTTCTTCGATCGAGATCTCCGGCTCGGCCGAAGGAGTCGGTTTCCAGAACGCACCATCGAGTATCGCTTCGCTGCGTTCCAGTGTCGGCCGATATGTAAGGACGTATTCACGTCTCAGCAGCCCGCTTCCCTCACGTGCCGGAGCGTCAGCCCCGGCGACCGGTTGATCCTTTAAGCGAAGAATCCGGCCTCTCACCGTCGGTATCAGTGTTGGAGCGCTTCCGGTCGCCTCGGTCACAAGCTTTATCACCCCTTCACGTTGATCCTTTTGAATATCAATGAGGTAAAGGTCGGCGCGTGCATCATCCATGTCGAGATCGAACTCACCAAGGAGATTTGCCTGCAGCATGCGAATCGAGAGAATAAAGAAGACGCCTAGACCAACAGCCAGCAGGATTGTCCTTGTCTGATTGCCCGGACGGTAGAGACTCGAGACACCCTGACGAAGGACAAACGATGGAAGAGACCTCAGACTGCGCAGGGCACGCATGAGTAATGCGGCTGCAAGATTAAGAATCAGTGCAACCGCGGCAAAACCAGCCAGAAAGATCATGCCGATACGAAATGAACCTGCCTGCCACGTCGATAACGCGACAAGACCTGCAAGCACCACCACACCTGCGCCAATACGTAACCAATCCAAACGACCTCGGCGCATCGTCAGATCGTGACGAAGCACAAGAACAGGCTTGATGTTGCGGATCTCGAGAAGCGGCAACAACGAAAAGAGCATCGCGATCATCAGTCCAAGTCCCAAACCCTGGAGGATCGCCGGAAGCGTCAGACCGAACTCGAGTCCAAAAGGAAGGCGGCCTGCGAAGTAGAGCGGTATGAAGGCGACAGTTACACGCGCCAGGAGCAGGCCCAGAAGACTCCCGGCAATTCCAAGGAAAAGCACCTGAGCCATGTAAGTTCCAATGACTCGGGAATTCCGGCCTCCAAGGCACTTGAGAATCGCTATCGTCTTGATCTTCTGATCCACAAAGACGCGCGTCACGCTCGAGATACCGATTCCTCCAAGCACGAGAATGATCAACCCCACAAGACTTAAGTAATCTTCGACGCGAGTCAGTGACTCGCCCATCCGATCCTGCGAAAACCGAAACGAACGGACGTTGACGAGCGGCCGCGATTTGAAATCCTCACGCAGCAAACGAAGGAGTTCGCCGTCGCTGTTTGCATGCGTCTTGAACAAGACGCGATACCGTGCGCGGCTTCCAAAGCTGAGCAGGCCTGCCGCACGAGCATCTTCGAAGGCGAATGATCACCCGCGGACCAAAACTGAAAGCGCTGAGCGTGTTACCCGGTTCCTGTTCGATCGTTCCGCGAATGGTGAACTCGAGTGTTCCAATTCTCACTCGATCACCAATCTTCGCATTGAGCGCTGATAGAAGTACCGGCTTGACGAGCACTCCGCGATCGCGAAGCATTCCAAAGTCGTAGCGCGCCCCTTCACCCAGAACAAGCTCGCCATAAAAAGGAAACCCCGGCTGAACAGCCTTTGCTTCCGCAAGCTTTGGAGCGCCTCCCGATCCCGATGCGCCGGCGGGCTCCGCCACGGGCCGCACCATCGTCGCAACGTCGACCATCTCTGTATGCGACTCGACGAGAGGAGACTTGAAATTCCGCTCGAGCTTGGTTCGGTCTTCCTCGCTCCAGGCAGAATTGGAAGAGACCTGCACATCAGCTGTGAGCAGCGACCGAGCCTCGCGGCTGACTCTTGCGCTCAGGTTCTGGACGAGCGATCTCAACGTGATGATCGCACCAACCCCGATCGCGATGCAGATGAAGAAAAACAGGAGCCTGTGCCACGATGCGCGAATCTCGCGGAAAGCCATCCTCGCAATAAACTTCACGCTTTAGACCCTCGCTTCAACTCTTGAAATGATCTGGTCTTCCACAATCCGGCCGCCACTCAGAGCAATCCGTCGGTCGCCTCTCGCTGCGAGCGTGTGATCGTGGGTTACCAGCAGAAGTGTCGTATTCCGATCTCGATTGAGATCGAGAAGCAGGTCAAAAACAAGCGCCCCGTTGCGCGCATCAAGATTCCCCGTGGGCTCATCAGCAAGGAGGAGCGGTGGATCGTTGGCAAAAGCGCGCGCAATTGCAACGCGCTGTTGCTCGCCGCCAGAAAGCTGCGACGGATAGTGGTGTCCCCGATCGTGCAGACCTATCTCGTCAAGCAGCTTCGACGCCCGGTTTCGCGGGTTCTCCAATCCCATAATCTCCATCGGAACCAGAATATTCTCGAAAGCAGTCAGCGATGGAATCAGGTGAAAGGACTGAAAGATGAATCCGATTTTCTCGACCTCGCAGCTCGGCAAGGTCGTCCTCACTCATTTTTGTGATATCGCGATCATCGAGAAAGATCTCACCCGAAGTGGGTGAGTCAAGTCCGGCAATCAGGCTCAGTAGAGTCGATTTTCCGCTTCCGGAAGGTCCGATAACAGAAACGAATTCACCGCGCGGGATCTCAAGTGTCACTTCATCAACGATGGTCAATCGCTCTGTGCCGCTTGAAACAACCTTCGAAACATCCACAAGTCGAATCATGCTATTCTGCTCTCTTAGACACGTACAACATATAAATGAATATGCCTGTTGCTAAATCTTTTTTCAAATCAGTCTTTTTCCTGATTGTGCTTGCGTTGGCGGGATGCTCGAGTGATACGGCGAGCACGTCGCCACAAACGCCTTCTCCGGCATCCCATACGCCAACTCCGGCTTCACCGATTCCAGGAAATGACCGGCCCGTGATCATGGCGTTCGGAGACAGCTTGACCGCCGGCTATGGTCTTCGCGCGGATGATGAATCCTTTCCAGCGAAACTGCAGGCAAAACTCGACGCCAGCGGGTACAAGTATCGCGTCATCAACGGCGGCATTTCTGGAGATACGTCTGCCGGTGGAGCACGCCGAATCGACTGGGCCATGCAACAGAATCCTCAGATCGTGATAGTCGAGCTTGGCGGAAACGATGCTCTCAGAGGTCAGCCGCCGTCCGCGATGAAGAAGAACCTCGCGACGATTCTCGAGCGCGCGATTGCAGGCAAAGCGAAGGTCATTCTGGCTGGCATGGAAGCGCCTCCGAATCTCGGGGACGGAATATACCCGCGAATTTCGCCAGGTTTATCGCGATCTGGCTCGCGAGTATGATGTTGTTCTTCTCCCGTTTTTTCTCGCTGGAGTCGGTGGCATTGCAGACCTGAATCAGCCGGATGGAATTCACCCGAGCGCCCGCGGTGTCGATATTATCGTCGAGAACGTCTGGCGCGTACTCGAGCCAATGCTCGTCAAGTAGTGGGCTCAAACGTAAAAACCAAAGGAACCATCAGATGAATATTGGGCTTGTGGGACTCGGCATCATGGGAGCACCAATGGCACGCAATCTGTTGCGTGCTGGCTTTACGGTGACTGTTACTACTCGAACAATGGGAAAGGCTGCCGAATTCGCCGCGAAGGAAGCTGCGCTCGGGACTGTGCGCGCTGTTGAGAGCGCAGCCGACGTTGCGAGTGTCAGCGACGTCGTGGTTGTGATGGTAACCGATTCCCCCGATGTCGCCGCGGTAGCGCGAGGAGCATCAGGACTTTTCGCAGGCGCAAAGCGCGGGCAGTGTAATCATCGATATGAGCACAATCTCGCCCAAAGTGACTCGCGAGCTGGCAGAAGAGGCTCGTTCCCTCGGAATCGAATGGCTCGACGCGCCAGTCTCAGGCGGAGAGAAAGGTGCCATCGAGGGTACACTCACAATCATGGTCGGCGGAGACCAGGATGTGTTGAACCGTGTCAAGCCCGTACTCGAGGCAATGGGCAAAAGAATCACTTACTTCGGTGAGTCCGGGAGCGGACAGTCAGCCAAGCTGTGCAACCAGATCATGACCGCCGTCAACCTTCTTGCTGTCAGCGAAGCCTTTGTTTTTGGCCGCAAGGCAGGGCTTGATCCAGCAACGCTGCATCAGGCGCTGACAGGCGGCGCAGCCAACTCCTGGGCTCTTGAAGTGCTTGGCAAAAAGATAATTGACCGGGATTTCAAACCTGCATTCATGGTGAGGTTGCAGCAGAAGGATCTGCGGCTGGTATTGGATGCCGCCGATGAGAATCACACTCCGCTTCCGGGAGCATCCCTCGCTCGTCAACTCTTCGCATCGCTCGAAGCAGAAGGCCGCGGCGATGACGGCACGCAGGCTATGGCGACGGTGCTCGAGCGACTTGCAGGACTCACGTGAGGAAGACGGTATCTTCACGCTGAAGCCGCGAAGACGCGAAAAAGAACAAAGAAATGCACGGTCTTAAATGAAAAACATGTCTTATCTCTTTTTCGCGTCTTCGCGGCTTCGCGTGAGTATCCTCTTAAGGCTGGTACTCTACATACCTTGTCGCCCACGCAATGCTCGTCCAGGTTTCGCGCCCGTGTGCGATCCTTTTTCGATTACCACCTGTCCGTTGACGATGACGTAATCGATGCCGGCGGGAAACTGCTTTGGCTGTTGAAATGTAGCGCGATCTGCAATCGTTTTCTCATCGAAGATTACGATGTCCGCCGCCAGTCCGGGCCGCAGGATTCCGCGATCCCACAGCTTGAATGTCTGCGCCGGAAGCGAGCTCATCTTTCGTACAGCCTCTTCGAGGCCGATAAGTTTCTTCTCTCTGACGTAGATCGATAAGAGGCGCGCATTGTTTCCAAAGCCTCGTGGATGCGGAACTCCGTCGCCCGCCATGTCAACAACCCCGGCATCTGACGCAACCATCGTAAATGGTTGGCGGATAATCCGCTCGACATCAGATTCTGACATCTTCTGAAGTACAAGCTGCGCTCCTCCTGCAAGCAGAATGTCGATCGCCTGCTCTGCCTGATCCTCCGGCCGATCCTTGCCGCGAACCGTCCGTGCAATTTCTGGAATGTTCTTTCCGTTGAATGCAGGGTTTGCACGGTGGCTGGCGATATAGGCAAAAGAGAGATCACTGAAACCTTCCGCTTTTGCCTTTGCGAGCACCTCGCGAACGACCCTGGCCCGCGTCTCCGGAGTCGCTATCCGCTCCTTTGCCTTGTCATTTCCTCCTTCGAACAACCACGAGGGAAAAAGTATCCCGATCCCGGTGCTCGCTGCCGGGTAGAGATACTGATCGACAGTGACCTGCTGTCCGCGTGCACGCGCATCGGCGACAAGCTTTATTGAAACCGTGCTCGCGCCCCAACGCTTCTTGCTCGATATCTTGAAATGCGATATCTCAACGGGACATCCCGACTGAGCTCCGACTTCGAGCGCCTCGCGGATCGATTCTTCGACTGCCAGCCCTTCGTTTCGCATGTGCGATGCGTAGACGCCACCGTATTGAGCGGCCACTTTTGCAAGCGCCACTATCTCATCCGTCTTTGCAAAGGTTCCGGGAATGTATTCAAGTCCGGTCGAGAGCCCGACCGCTCCTTCCTTCATAGCCCTGGCAACCAATTCCTGCATCGCTACGAGCTCCTCAGGCGTAGGTGCGCGATCGAACTCGCCATTCATTCCCGATCGCCTGACAGCGTTATGCCCGACAAGTGATGCGACGTTGATTGAGATGCCAGAGCTCTCAAGGCCGGAAAACCATTCGCCGAGACGAAGGATAGAACCTCCGCAATTTCCCGTTACGACTGACGTTACACCCATCCGCAGAAAGTTCTCGGCGGCTGGAAAGCTCGCTATTCCTCCCTCGATGTGAGTATGCACGTCGATGAATCCCGGAGCCACAATCAGACCCGAGGCATCGATTGCGCGCGTCGCACGCGACGGATCAATTCGGCCGATTTCAGCGACTCTGCCGTCCTTTATCGCGAGGTCGCCCGAGAACCACGGATTACCTGTTCCATCGACGATCCGTCCACCGGTAATGACAACATCGAAATCAACCCTGGAAAAGTGCAACGAGGCAACCACAATCGCAATGACTAATATCAGCTTCAAGCTCATCTCTCCTCAGCTCAAGCAATCTGGCCACTGACCACTGACCACTGCCATCACTGACCACCGATTCTGAGCGCGAAGTGTGGCACAATCGGGCGATCTATGCCACGATACCAAGCTCGAAACCTGAACCTCAAATTCAAAGACAATTCGAAAAAGACGAACGAGAAATGATCGACAAGAACCTTAAGCGGGAGCTCTTCGCGGAGTTCCTCGGAACATTCGTCCTGATTGCTTTCGGCGCCGGCGTGGTTGCGCAGGTAGTACTCAGCAACGAGAAGAACGGTACGTATATCTCGATCAACCTTGCCTGGGGCATGGCGGTAACTTTGGCGATCTATGTAGCCGGCGGAGTCACCGGTGCGCATCTCAATCCTGCGGTCACGGTTGCATTGGCTGCGCGTCGCGGGTTTCCGTGGAGCAAGGTTGTGCCCTACTCGCTGGCGCAGACCTTTGGAGCGTTTATCGCTTCGCTCGTGGTCTTTGTTACCTACCGCGAAGCATTCGACGCCTTTGACGGTGGTACGCGACAGATACTTGGCGAGAAAGCTACTGCCGGCATTTTCGCAACCTACCCGCAATCGTTTCTGAGTTCCTCAGGTGGACTGGTCGATCAGATCGTTGGCACAGCGCTGCTGATGCTCGTAATTCTGGCGATCGGTGACAACCGGAATCTGGCACCGACAGGCAATCTGGCGCCTGTACTCGTCGGAATGCTCGTAACCGTTATCGGGATGTCATTTGGATTCAATGCCGGCTATGCGATCAACCCGGCACGCGACCTTGGACCCCGACTCTTTACGGCTGTTGCCGGATGGGGACCTGATGTCTTCAAAGCTGGCAATTACTGGTTCTGGGTTCCAATCATTGGTCCAATCGTGGGAGGAGTGCTTGGAGCGTATGCCTACGATCTATTGATCGGCAAATTGCTTCCTGAGAGCAAGCAATGAAGATTGCTACGTGGAACGTCAATTCGGTAATTGCGCGCACGGATCAAGCGGTTTCCTGGCTCGACGCAGCGCGGCCGGATGTAGCCTGCTTCCAGGAAACCAAGTGCGTTGACGATCGCTTTCCAGGTGTAGTGTTCGAGCAACAGGGGTACGGAAGCGTCCTGTTTGGTCAGGCTACGTACAATGGCGTAGCAGTACTTTCACGAGGACCGATCGAAGTGCTCCGTCGAGGGCTTCCTGACGATTCCGACGATGCACAGCGGCGACTGCTGGATGTAAACACACACGGCGTGAGAATCATCAATGTGTATGCGCCTAATGGGCAGCAGGTAGGTTCTGACAAGTATGCATTCAAGCTCGCATGGTACGGCCGCCTTCGCCAGTATCTCGACACTAATTGCCGGCCCGATGAGCCATTGATCCTCTGTGGTGACTTCAATGTCGCGCCCGACGAGCGCGATGTATACGATCCGCTTGTGTGGGAAGGCCGGATTCTATTCAGCAAACCCGAGCGCGAAGCCTTACACAGTCTTGTAAGCTGGGGATTGGTAGACCTCTTTCGCGAGCACCACAGTGAATCCGGGTTATACTCGTGGTGGGATTACCGCGCCGGAGCTTTCCGCCGCAACCAGGGGTTGCGGATTGATCACGTCCTGGCAACGGCGCCAATGGCAGCGCGATGCGTGGGCGTTGAGATCGATCGTCAAGTGCGTGCAAAAGAGCGCCCGTCGGATCACGCTCCGGTGATCGCAGAGTTTACGGAGTAAGGTACGTTGTACCGGCTTTTAGCCGGAATCGTTCCATTCGAATAGCTCCAATGTAACGATTCCGGCTAAAAGCCGGTACAACATACCCTCAAAAACATGGATTCCGAATGTAACTGCAGCAGGTTCGAACGACTGGAAGGCGCGGCGGTAAGCGCCTACACTAGCGATTTCCTGGTTCGCACGGACAAGAACGAGGAGAAGGGAGTGAGTTATTACCGGTGCCGCGTCTGCATGAGGCACTGGAAGCGGGTTGAAGATGACGGACTACGTCGACCGTCTCTAATCCGGCTCAAAGATAAAGATGTCGCTTGAGAGTGCGCGAAAGCGCAGAGCCCGGTTCATGCCATTCCAAACACGTGAAAATCCCGAAACTGGAGTTCTTGAGATCCTCGTTGAAGACACCTGGGTGTGTTTTGAGGACTACCGGCGTCACAAGATTGATGATGCTTATGAGAATTCCATAAAGTTCCTGCGCGATCGACTGGGCGAAGACCTTCGCAAGACCGATCAAGATAACGATGGGCAGTGAGAGTTCACGTATTGCGTTATCGGTGACAAGCATTCCGCCTAAAGGCGGTACTACATGCCTTGTGCTACTGCTGGTTTTCCTTAGCGCAGTCGTTACCTCAGCTCAAGAGATTCCTTCGACCGATCAGAGACGCAGTACGATCCGACATCTCGACCTTCGATATTCCTTTTCTCCCTACAAGACTAAGACCGAATGGATCAACCGCGCCGCGACTCTGAGACGGCAGATTCTGGTTAGTGCCGGGCTGTGGCCCCTCGAGAAGCGACAGCCAGTTCGTGCGAATATCAGTGGTCGGATTGATCGCGGTGCCTACACGATCGAAAAGGTCTACTTCGAAAGTCTTCCCGGCTTTTACGTGACTGGCAATCTCTATCGCCCGAAAAATCCACAAGGGAAAGTTCCGGCGATACTCAGTCCGCATGGTCATTGGTCTTACGGACGCTTTGAGAACACTCCTGTCTCCTCGATCCCGGCTCGCGCCGCAGGACTCGCACGCATGGGGATGGTCGTATTTACGTACGATATGGTGGGTTACGGTGACAACACGCGTGTCAGTCACCGTTTTGCCGAAGGCCATCGCGAGGGCTTTGACGCTAATACGCTATGGAGCGTGAATCTGCTCGGGCTGCAATTGTGGAATAGCATTCGAGCTCTCGATTTTGTTCAAAGCCTTCCCGAGGTTGATACCGAGCGCATTGGCTGCACCGGCGAGAGCGGCGGCGGAACACAGACCTTTCTCCTTGCTGCCGTTGACGAACGGGTAAAGGTAGCTGCTCCGGTCAACATGATCTCAGCACATATGCAGGGTGGCAGCCTTTGCGAAAACGCGCCAAATTTGCGCATCGACACGAACAATATGGAGCTCGGTGCGCTCATCGCGCCGAGGCCGATGCTCATGGTGTCGGCAACAGGAGATTGGACCGCAAACACGTTGACCGTCGAGTATCCGGCAATCAAGACAATCTACGGGCTGCTCGATGCTGAAGATCACTTGCACGCAGTGAGAATGGATGCGCCTCACAACTACAACCGCGCCAGCCGTGAAGCAGTCTATGGATGGTTTGCACACTATTTTCTTGGAAAGCGCGACAAGGCGCCGATCACCGAAGAATCATTCACTGTCGCGCCGCTCTCTGACCTCATGGTCTTTTACGGGCGCAGTCGACCTGAGGGCGAAATCGATGAGACGACTTTAGCCGCCAATCTCGTTGAGGCCGCTAAGCGAAAACTTGTCGAGGCGTTTCCGCGCGACAAGGCTTCGTTTGAAACCTATCGAAGCGATTACGGTCAATCCTTCAAACTTGCGCTGCTGGCCGAGTACCCGGAACCAGGTCAGGTGGCATCACGGGCAATCGAAAGCACGTCTGGCATCAGCTTTCCAAAAACTACGCATGAATCCAGAACGCTGTCGCGGACAGGTGCTGGAGATCGGGTTGAAATATCGATCTGGAAGCCGAGCGCTTCGTCACGCATATCGGGTGTCGTGCTGGTTGCAATGCCGTTTCAGACAAGTGCCGCTGGCAAGGATTACGTCCGTACACTTCTCGGAAAGCTGCTTGGGTCAAATCACGCGGCAGCACTAGTGACATGTTTTGACAACTTTGATAAGCCTCCCAGCGCAACGAGATTCTTCACGACCTACAATCGCACCGCCGTTGCAAACCGTGTGCAGGACATTCTGACTGCGTTATCTTACATGCGCAGTCAATTCCCTGATGCTCCAATCAAGATGATTGGAATGGAGGAAGCAGGCCTGTGGGCGCTGCTGGCCAGAGGACTTGCGCCTCGAATTGAACGAATGGCCGTCAATGTGAGCGGGTTCGACAACACGAACGACGCCCAGTTCGTAGAGCGTCTTGCAGTTCCCGGTATTCGGCGGGCAGGAGACCTGGTAACGTCAGTTGCAATGGCGCCGCTTGCACCACTTATGATTCACAATGCAGGTACGAGTTTTCGCACACAGGAAATGAAAACGATCTACCGTGATTTCGGAAAGTCTGCGGATCTTGAGGTCGTCGAGAAACCCGCAACCGCCGAGGAGCTGGCGATCTGGATTTTACGCGCGCCGCCTGGCCGCGAGTGAGGAACATGCCTGAAAACATTACAACCAATGCTCAGACACTTGTGATCAACGCAGACGATTTTACTTATTCGACGGTTGAGAAGGAAAACGGGTTTGCAACACTAGTAAAGTTTCGTATTGATAATCCTCAGGTTACGCCCGGGGACGTTCTGCTGATACTCGCCGGGGAAGAGATTCTCTTTCATGGGATTATCGGCGGGATAGAGGACGGGTACGGTGTAGCGTCAGACCGGCGCGGATCGCAATTGCCAGCCCAAATGCACTGATGCTGGTGAACCTCCCATGTGGATCAAACCGTGCCCTGCGCCTGGTGGTGCTTGCGCTTAGCGCAGCGCTGTCAATTGCTCACATTGTCGAAGCGAAGCAATCGAATACTCCGCCTGCCTCGGGCAAGCAACAAGTGGCTCAGCCGCGACCGGGTGCCATTGAAGAGCTCGCAAAACGGCGCCTTGAGGTGACGCAGAATTCATTTGTGCGTCAGGCAGAACGCGGGAACGTCGAATCGATCAGATTCTTCATTGGCGCTGGATTGGATCTCGATGGCTTCGATAACGACGACTACACGCCATTGATGGGTGCATCTTCGAACGGTCACGTCGAGATCATGAAGGTTTTGCTTGATGCTGGAGCCGATGTAAATCGCGCCAACAATTCCGGCGCAACGGCGCTCTGGCTTGCTTCCGCTCGCGGATTCACGGATGCCGTGGAACTTCTTCTGAGCAGGGGCGCCTCGCTCGAAGTGCGAAACCGCAATGAATGGACGCCACTCAACCGCGCGGCACTGAGCGGGCATCTGCAGGTAACGCGAAAGCTTCTGGCCCGCGGCGCAAATGTGCGCGCGGCCGATTCTCGCGGCCAGACCGCGCTCATACTGGCCGCATCGAACGGCTACACCGACGTCGTCCGGGCTCTGCTTGATGCGGGTGCGGATCCCAATCACAAAGACCTTGACGATCGCACGGCTCTTTCTCTCGCTGCAGCGAACGGACGGACAGCAGCGGCAACAGCACTGCTCGATAAGGGCGCCGATATAAGAGCAAGGAGCAACGAGGGGTGGACTCCGCTATTTCATGCCGTCGCCAACAGGAACACCGCCACTGCAAGCCTGCTGCTCGAGCGTGGCTCTGATCCCAATGCGCGGGACGCCAATGGGCGTTATCCGTTGATGGTTGCGATCTCAAATGGACATACAGACGTCGTCCGAGTGCTTCTCTCGAAGGGCGCAAATGTCAATGCGCGGGACAGCTCCGGCCGAACGCCGCTGATTCAGGCGGTGCAAAATGGTCATCTCGAGATCGTGCGCGCGCTCGTCGACGCAGGTGCCGACCTCCGTTTGCGAGACGACGGAGGTGATACTGCTCTCGTGTGGGCGGCAGTCCGGGGACGTCCAGCCGAACTCGGATTAATGATCGATCGGGGCGGCAGCGCGAACGAGCGCGACCTGATCGGGAACACGTTGTTGATACGAGCTGCGGAAAACGGACACACTGAGGTCATCCGGCTACTCATCGCAAAGAAGGCCGAAGTCAACGGTCGCAATGATGAGGGACGCACCGCTCTCCTCTTCGCCGCAACCAACGGGCGTGTCGATGCGGTCAGGACTCTCCTTGACGCGGGCGCCGACGTCAAGGCGGAGACACGCAACGGTGAGGTGCCGCTGACGCGCGCAGCGTCGCGCGGGCACACCGACGTAGTCAATCTATTGCTCGAACGTGGTGCCGATGCCAATGCTCGAAGCGTGAATGGTTTGACGGCATTGCTCTGGGCGGCTTCGGGGGGCTATGCGAATTCCGTGCGAGCACTGATTGGCAAAGGCGCCGACCCGAACGCGCGCGATGACGAGTCGCGAACTGCCCTCATTGTAGCGGCATCAAGTGGCTATCTTGACACGGTGAGGGAACTCACAGCGGCTGGAGCCGATCTGAACGCGCGCAGCCGTTCTGGTGAGACAGCACTGACGCGCGCATCGTCGCGGGGCAATTCAGAGATTGTTGGTGTCCTGCTTGCACGCGGCGCACAAGTCGATCTCGCAACCAATGAAGGGTGGACTCCTCTGCTCTTTGCTGCAGAAGGAGGATACCTGAATGCAGCACGATTGCTTGTGGACAAAGGCGCAAATGTAAACACTGTCGCCCGAGATGAGTGGACTGCCCTCGGCCTCGCTGCGGCCGGAGGGCATTACGACGTCGTCAAACTGCTTGTTGAGCGCGGTGCAAATGTGAAACAGGAGAATCGCTTTGGCGAGACAGCACTCGAGCTCGCGGAAAAGCGCGGATACCAGGAAATAGCAGCGTTTCTCAAATCAAAGTAAAGAAGGGGTCAGGGGTCAGGGGTCGGGGGTCAGGGGTATGGAGTTCAAGCTTTAGCTTGCTCTCGGGGAGCGAACTTGCCGAGAGCAAGCTAAAGCTTGAACTCCATACCCCGACCCCTGACCCCTGACCCCTGACCCCTACTTCCCTTCCAGCTCAATCGCGACGACGGTGTCAAATTCGTCAACAGCGCTTCGTGGAATTCTCAGCAGACAGGCATCGCTGGTCTGAGTCACCTCGGCTGGCGATCCATCCTTCAGAAATTTCGCCGAAACAATCTTCCCTTCCAGTGACGGCAACGCCAGAACCGGGTCGGGCCAGTCAAGCACGTGTACGTATACCGTGTTACCTCTCCGCGTCGTCGCACCCCACGGACGCGGCGTGATGGGGCCGCCGCGCGTATCGTAAATACTTTCACCGTGCTTCTCCAACCACTTTCCTATTTTTCCCAGCCTTTCAACAAACTCGGGTTGAATCCTCCCACTTGGCATCGGTCCAACATTGAGAAGGAAATTTGCGTTGTGCCCTGCCGCTCGGACAAGGTAATGGATCAGCGTTTTGACGCTCTTGAAACGCTTGTCGGTCGCGTTGTAACCCCAGGCACCATTGATCGTGTCACACGTCTCAAGCGGCAGTGAACCCACCTCTGACTTTTCGCTATAACCAGCCTGGTTCTGACCCGGCAGATCCTTCTCAAACATCTGAAAGTCTTCACCCGGGAATGGTTTCAGATGGTGGTTCGCTCCAACCAGCGCCTGAGGTTGTAGATCGTGAATCAGCCGGTAGGTCCTCTCGAGCCGCCAGTCCGCATCGGGTTTGTCCCAATAGCCATCAAACCATATCCCGCCAACGTCGCCATATCGAGTCAGAAGTTCCTTCAATTGGCCGTCCATGAAATCGAGGTAACGCAACCATTCGCCACGCTGCGGTCTGGCTGCGGTCTGCCCCGTCCGACCTCGTGGAAAGTAGTCTGGATTGTGCCAGTCGAGCTGAGAATAATAGAAGAAAAGCTTTATCCCCTGCGCGCGGCATTCGTCGGCGAGCATCCTCAATACATCCTTTTTGTAGGAGGAACGATCGATGATGTCCCACTCCGTCAGCTTGGAATCGAACATCGCAAAGCCGTCGTGATGTTTGGCCGTAATGGTTATGTACTTCATTCCCGCGGAGCGCGCCATCAATACCCACTCGGCCGCATTGAACGCGGTCGGATTAAACAGCTGCGCGATCTTTTCGTAGTCTGAAGCCCGCATCTTGCTCTGTTCCATCACCCATTCGCCCTTGCTCAATGTACTGTAGACTCCCCAATGGATGAACAATCCGAACTTCGCGTTCTGAAACCACTCCCGCGCCGCCAGATTTTCTTTGGACGGTGAATACGCTTCCTGTGCTGAAAAGCGTGCCGGAGCGATGAGCGGCCAGACCAGTGCAGAGCGCAATTACGCCGAGTCTTGTAACTCTTTTCATATTCGTCGTAGTCGAGTTCGAGTTCAAGCTTTAGCTTGGGGTTGCAGTTCAAACCCCAAGCTAAAGCTTGAACTCAAACAAATATTACAGCCTGCTCGTGACGCCATTCCGCACAATGACACTTCCCTCAGAAGCGAGCTTTTCGAGGTGCGCCTCAATAGTGGCCGCGGCGAGATGATGGAGTTCCGGTGATAGCTCAGTGTAGATCGCTTCAACCATTTCAGATATCGTCCGCGGCCTTGAATCGAGAAGTGACAGAATCTGCCTCTCGCGATCGAGCCGGTGAGAGACGTACTCTTCAATCTTTGCCCTGGCATCGGCAAGCACAGGACCGTGACCCGGCATCAACGATGTCAGGCGTGGAAGTTCAAGCAGCCTCGCCAGTGATTTGAGGTAGTCGGTCAGGTTCCCTTCTGGCGGTGCTATCACCACTGTTCCGAAACCTACAACAAGGTCTCCCGTTAACACGGTTCCGGTTCTCTCTTCATAGAAGCTGAGATGACCCCTTGCATGCCCGGGAGTCCACAGGGCGCGCAGCCGCCAGTAAGGCTCACCTCCCAGTACGATCATTTCGCCGTCTTCTATCATCCTGTCGACCTTCACGCTGGCGCTGATAGCTTCGGCTGTGAGTCGATGCGCAGCTACAGGAATGCCAAACACGTTTCTTAAGTGGTTGACGCCACCAGTGTGGTCGTGATGCAGGTGAGTGATCAGAATCTCGCGTAGCTTCTTTCCTTCGCCCAACAAGACTCTCAAGAGCGCATCCAGCCGAGCCTGCTCTTCGGGGTAAGGCGATCCAGGATCGATGATCACCAGCTCTTCTCCACCGACTAGATAACAGTTCGTATGAGTGGCGGGAGGGATTGTCGGTGTGCGAAGCGAGCAGATCAGAAAGCCTTCACATAACTCCACTCGTTGATGCTCATCACGCTCATCCTGAGGTACGGTGTTCAGACGTTCAGCGAAATCGTCAACATTTTTTGAAAGTGCCCGAAGGATATCGAGAATTGGCGTCGCGATGAGAGACTCTCCCGCTCGCCATCGTGCGAGAGCTTCGCGCGGGCGCAGCCACTCACCCGACTCGAGCTCGCCAGGTAGCACGTCAGTTGCCTGGCCTTCCGGGAGCCAGGCCGCGAGAAATCTCGTGTCAAAGCGCCGTGGCATGTGGGGCGGGGTGATCCATCGTGGCGCAAAGATGAAACGCTCCGCATCGAGCGTCAACCCTTCGCGTTCGAGCAAACGCGAAAACGGTGTCGTGCCCGATGCCAGTTCTTCTCGTAAGCGTCTGAGATATTCGGGCGACAGAACCTCGCTACCGGCCGCAATCAGAACGCCGGTTTCCTCAAGAATCTCGCGAGCCGCGCACGCCACAACCCGCGCGATCGAAGGATCCTCACAATTGAGAACCTTGATTGAAGCGTCGTCTTCATCTATCTGACCGCCGGGAAATGCGTGGTATCCGGCCATGAATCGCAGACCCGGACCCCGCTTCACCCAGAAAACCTGAGGGTCGTGCTCGTCTTTGAGAAGGACAACCGCCGCCGCATCTCTAGGCGTTACAGGAGAGCTCATTCATTTTGCCTTCCTGTTGATTTTGCTCCGGCATTTCGGTGCGCCGCATCGACAGCGTTTTTCATCTGAATGGTACGAGTCAACGTAATCGAGTGTAATCTCCTCGCCCGCACGAATATCGCGCAACGCGAAAAAGATTATGTGTTCGTAGACCACACGCGTATAAGCATTCGGTTGGCATGAGTGATTGATGTATTGGGTTCCGTTCCCGCCTCTGCTTCCATCGATCGCCCAGTACGAATTGACGCCGCAGACGTAGATGCGCTTTTTACCGCGCACTCGCCGCAATATCTCGGGCCGCGGGATTCTTTCTCCCGCATACTCAGCAATCCGTCTGCCTTTCTTGAAGTCTCGTGTGGCAAAGCAGCCCCGACCTTCGATCGTTGACACTCGCGTCGTCAATCCGGGCGCAAATTCTCCGTCTGTCATGGACGAGGGCCTTCAAAGCTCGCGACCGCCTCAGCCTGTGTAGGAAAAACTTCGAAGACCGATGTCAGATTGGTCATGTTGAGGACGCCCAGCAATCTTGGTGGTACCTCGGCAAGCCTCATGTTTCCACCATGTCTCATCACTGCTACCAGCGATTTGACCAGCTCTCCCAATCCCGTACTGTCGATCCAATTGCACGCGTTGAGATTCACCACGAAGTCGCGTTGTCCCGATTCCAGGCGGTCCCTGACGAGCTGCTGAAAGCCCTCAAACTGCGCCCGCTCTCCTTGATTTACCCTCAGCTGGATAGTGCAGGCACTACCTTCACGACCTTCAACGATTTCCATCAGACATCCTCTCCGCCCTTTCCGGATGAACTGCTTCGGCAACGCTGGCAGCAAGTTTATCTACGTCGGCTTCGCTGGTATCGAATGAGGTAATCCATCTCACTTCGTTCTTCTCTTCGTTCCAGATGTAAAAGAAGTAATCCTCGAGCAATCTGTTGATCGCGCGGCGCTCGAACCGGGCGAACACTCCGTTTGCCTCAACCGGGCGAGCGATCTCGACACCCGGCAACTGACGTAGTTTCGCTTCGAGACGGGACGCCATCGCATTCGCGTGGCGCGCGTTGATGAGCCACAGATCGTCAGTCAAAAGCGCGGCAAACTGTGATGAGATAAACCGCATCTTGGAGGCCAGCTGCGTTGCCTGTTTTCGCAGAAATGCTGCTCGCCCGTGAAGCTCACGATTGAAGATAACGACTGCCTCGCCGAACATCATCCCGTTCTTGGTTCCGCCAAAGCTCAGAAGGTCGACGCCGCAGTCGCGTGTAATCTCCCGGAGACCACAATCAATACTCGCCGCTGCATTGGCGATCCTCGCTCCATCAACGTGAAGGAATAATCCGTACCGGTGTGCCGTTTCTGCAAGCGCCGTAACCTCTTCGCGCTTGTAGACGAGCCCAAGCTCATTTGACTGCGTAATGGAAACTACGCGGGGCTGGACGTGATGAATATTTCCGAGGCCGTGAATGTTGGCTTCAATATCCTCCGGCGTGAGCTTCCCATCGTCTTTCGGCAAATCAATAAGCTTGCACCCCAGGAACCGCTCACAGGCGCCGCACTCATCAGTGTTGATGTGCGAAGCATCGGCGCAGATTACCGCTTCATATGGCCGGAGTGCCGTCGAGAGCCCGACAACGTTGGCTCCCGTACCATTCCACACAAAGAGAACTTCTATGCCGGAACCGAACTCAACCTCGAAGCGACTGACCGCGCGACCGGTCCAGTCATCATCACCGTAGCTGCGTGCATGCCCGCTGTTCGCATCCTCGATCGCCTCGAGAATTCGCGGGTGGACGCCCGAGTTGTTGTCGCTGGCAAAACTTCGCATGCGATTTAGCGTTCATTTACCGCTTTCACCGCAGAGAACGCAGAGAGCGCAGAGAGGACGCAGAGACAAGCACAGAGCAATTGTCCTGATGGCTAGTACCTCTGCGTCTTCTCTGCGCTCTCTGCGTTCTCTGCGGTGAAAACGCTACCGCGCCGACACCGTCGCCGGCGCCTGCTTCACATACTTATCCATCCACGTGATCGTCTCCCAGATCACGTGCTCGGTCGATTCCCGACCCTGATACCCGTGAGATTCAAGCGGAAGAGTAACGTAACGCACATTACCGCCATTGCCTTTCAGCGCCTGATAAAATCGATCGCTTTGAATCGGGTGTGTACCCGCATTGTTGTCAGCCTCTCCATGAATCAGCAGTATTGGTTCCTTGATCTTGTCTGCCCACATGAAAGGCGAAACCTTGAAGTACATCTCCGGGGCTTCCCAGAAAGTGCGGCGCTCGCTTTGGAATCCAAATGGAGTCAGAGTGCGATTGTAGGCTCCGCTTCGTGCAATTCCTGCCTTGAAAAGATCAGAGTGAGCCAGCAGGTTCGCAGTCATAAATGCACCATACGAATGGCCGCCGACACCCACGCGATTCCGATCAATGTATCCAAGCTCATCAGCCTTGTCGATCGCAGCCTTGGCGCTCGCGACAATCTGTTCAACGTAGGTATTGTTCATCGTCTCAGGATCACCGATGACAGGCATCGTCGCGTCATTCAGGATCGCGTAGCCTGCAAGGAGAAGGAAGAGATGCGACGGCCCGCCAATTGTAGTGAAACGATTTGTCGATCCACTCACCTGACCGGCTGTGAATGCATCGGTGTATTCGAGCGGATATGCCCAAACGAGAGCCGGAAGCCGGGTCCCGGCTTTGTAATCCGGAGGTAGATAAAGCGTGAACGAGAGATCAACACCATCGGCGCGCTTGTACTTGATGAGTTCCTTCTTTATCGACCTTAACTGAGGCATCGGATCAGCGAAATTCGTGAGGGCCTTCTTTTCGCTTTGTCCTGCAGTCCGCGCAAAGTAATTCGGGGGTTCCGTTGAACTTTCGTACCGCGTAATAAACTTCGATCCCTGATCGTCAAGAAGAGCAACCACCGTCTCGTAGCTCTTTTCGTCGCAGCGGAAAAGCCGCTCGGACTTGAGCGTCGTCAGGTCCAACCGGTCCAGGAACGGCCGGTCACCTTCCGGTGATGCTCCTGCCCCTGTCAGGTATATGTAGTTGCCATTCTGCAATATCGCACGCCTTCCGCTTGGCAACTGGCGCATCATTGGCACTCCCGGATCGTTATATCGGTCCTGCATCGACCGATCCCAGTATCTTCTTCGAAGGAGCGCTCGGGTTGTCTGCATTGAGCACAAACGCTCTTCCCCATCTCCGGCTGCGATCGGCGTCACGCAGAATCGCAAGTCCGTCCTTTTCTCCCCAACTCACTCCAGCAAATCGATGCTCAGTCTTTGCAAGCTCTTCAGGCGCGCCCTGAAACGGGGCCTTGAGCATCAATACCCTGTCGCGCAATGGCGCTTTCTTTCTCGTGTCCCCTCCGTCGAGTGCCTCGACCCAGACGACCGTCGCCGCAGTGGTCGGCCGCCACTGATAGCTGCGCGGCCCTGTTGGTACGCCTTCGATAGGAATCTGATCCTGCAGCGGAAGCTTCGCGATCGTGTGTTCAACCTTTCCGGTGTGATCCCAGATTTCTACGTCCTTTGGAAACGCTCCAGCCGTGTGCAGGTAGGAGTACGGCCGATGCACCCGTACAACGAGTATATGTTTGCCGTCTGGCGACGGATCCGCGTTCAGAAAGATCGCGGGTTTGCTCACTGGTGTCGCCTTCCCGGACGCTGTGTCCAGCATTTGAAGTTGTGACGTCACGTAATAATCAAAGAGATCTTCGTCGTGCCGGTTGCGGAGAAGATCCTGAAACGTCGCGGCGGGTGTGGCCTTCCCGTAGTTCTCCTGCACCGTCGGTCCGATCGGTGCTTTCGCCGGAACTGGTGCGGCGCCTCGCCCCGCTGGAATCGTCTGAACAAGCAGAGTTCGGCTGTCAGGCAGCCATTGAATCTCATCTCCAAAAGTGGCATTCAACCTGATTCCGGGAATGCGACGCACCGCTCCGGTCAAAGAATTGCCGATCCATAGCTCGATGCCATTTTCAAGTGTGTTCGAGAAAGCGAACTGCTTGCCGTCGGGTGACCAGCTTGGAAAGTTAATCGCGGCGCCAGCCGGGAGCTGAACTTTGATCTCTTTGCCGTCGGCGAGGGTCTTGATTCTCAAGCCAACAAGACGCGCTCCGCGGTGTGGCCCGTTAGTGTTGGGGTTGATCCGCAGGCCTCCGAGTCGCAGCATCGGCTCCGCCAGCTCTGAGATCGATGGATAACCACTCGATTCCAGAAGCAACATCCGATCGCGCGCAGGGCTCAGTGAGACACTCGGTGTCGGCGGTGCATTCAGAATGTCTGCAATCGCCTTTGGCGCTTTTTGATATCCGGTCTGAGCAATCGCTTGAAGAGCCAAAAATACCAAGAATACAGGGAGCAGAGCCGGGTAAATCGAATTGAAAGGTCGCTTCCTGGAAATCATAGAATCCTCCTGTCAAGCCTGGTGAGAGTCTGCTTCAAGCATAAACTCGCGCCATAGAGAGTGAAAATGGTGAACTCCGTTTTCGCGCTTGACCGAGTAGCGCCCTCGATCGTAGGAAACGGATCTGAGTCCACGGTGAACGGCTTCGCAGATTGCGATATCTTCCTGCTGAATCTCATCGCTCAATTTGAGAGTCTCATCCAGTTTTTGAACAGACTCAAAATACCATTCAAAAACCGTCAGCGTTCGTTCCGGTCCGAGCGGAATGATCAGATTTGTAGATATGTTGTCAGGATAGACATTCAACATGAGGTTGGGAAACACCCAGAAAAAGAGAGCCTCACGCTGCGACTCGCTCGGATTGTAGCGGCGCTCGCCATCTTCCCCGGTCCTGATTGGCGCGTCCTGCAGCGACGAATAGCGGCTCGTAATTGTGCGGTAGTGTTCGAAGTCGAGCTCGCGCATCAACGAAGGGTGAACAATCGGGATGTGATACCCCTCGAGGTAATTGTCGACGTAGACCTTCCAATTGCATTCGATGACATAATCGCGTCGCGCGGCGTGTTGCATTTCTGATACCCCGACACCGGCAAGACGCTTCGTAATATCGTCGAGACATTCGTCGAGAGTCTCAGACCTGTTCACAACGCGCGCGAAGATAAACTGACTCCAGACAGCAATCTCAACGGGCTTGAGCCCCATCGCTTCCCTTGCAAACCCCTGAACGCCCTCCCAGTCCGGCATTCCGAGAAGCGCTCCGTCAAGACCATATGTCCAACCGTGATATGAACACTGAAAGACGCGACATTGGCCCTCGCCGATTGCCACCTGCCCAGCCCTATGCCGGCAAACATTATGAAACGCGCGCAGCGTCCCGGACTTATCTCTGACTACGAGCAAAGGTTCGCCCGCAACGTCAGACGTAAAGTAGGTTCCGGGGCTATTGACTTGATCCAGTCGGCCTACCAGTTGCCAGCTGCGGAAGAATATCCTTCGACGCTCCGCATCGAGAACTTCAGGCTTGAAGTAAAGCTCCGACGGAAGGGTGCTGCTCCATTCAATCCTCGGATCAAAATCGAAATCAAGAAAACGCAGCATCAACTCCAAGTGTATGTTGTACCGCCTTCAGGCGGAATCTGCGGTGCGCGAAGACGTTGCGGACGCCAGCATTCCGCCTAAAGGCGGTCACGTAACGTACCTACGGCCGGTTGTTGAACTTTTCGTACAGCTTTGTATGACGCGTAGACAAGTCTACCGGTTTGCCATTGATGAACATGTGTTTGATGTTCGTGCGAAACTCGAGCGGATCTCCATCCGTCACGATCAGATTCGCCATCTTGCCTACCTCAACACTTCCAAGCATGGCTTTCAACACCCCAGATCTGAGCAGGGTAGATGGTAACGGCCTTGAGAGCCTCTTCCTTTGGCAATCCAAATGCTGCTGCTGTCCCGGCTTCATACGGCAGATTGCGCACATAGGCAGCATCGTTCGTCTGAAACGCAAAGCGAACTCCGGCCTTGAACAGTTCGCCTGCAAATGCGTAGTTGCGGTCGTAGCCTTCGTCTTCGCGATTTGGAACTTCCGTAACCGGACCGATGATAACTGGAATGTTTTTGGCCTTGAGCTGGGGAGCCACTTTGAGTGCCTGGTCAGCGCCGCCGATGATCAGCTTCAACTTGTACTTGTCAGCAAGCTCGATCGCTCCCTTGATCTCAGCTTCGGTGTTCGCCTGCATGATCACAGGCACGACGCCTTTGACTACGGGGATCAATGCCTCAAGCACGAGATCCGTCGTCCGAGCAGGAAGACTGGAATCCTTCGCGCGTGCATCTTTCGCCCTCGAATACGCGAGCGCATCATCAAGTTTCTTCTTGAGTGCTTCGACCTGTTGTTGAGAAAGCTGGCGCTGATTGTCGCCGCCCTGAAGCTGTCTGAATCCGCCGCCGCCGCCCTGCCCGCCAAAGCTCGACCGCGGATACTCCATAGCCATGGCTACGGTCTGCTTGACGGCCATCTCTTCCCATGTCCAGCCATCAAGATTGATCAGCGCAGCCTGCCCGGCAACCAGACGTCCTCGCGGACTTGTGATCACACTCGTGATTCCGTTGGCTCTGGTCACGGGGATCAGTTCACTATGCGGGTTGACCGCGACAATCGCTTTTGCATTTGCACTGAAGTCGCCAAGCTCCGTCGTATCCCGTGTCTCTTGAACGGATCCGACTTCAGTCAGTCCCAGAAACGTGCCGCTGTCGATCAACCCGGGATAGACTGAGAGGCCTCGTCCCTCGATCACCTTGGCGGTTGCCGGCAAAGTGACACGCTCTCCGACCGCTACGATCTTTCCATCCTTGATGTGCACCGTTCCGCGCGCGATCGTGGCGCCGGTGACTGTCACGATCTTCGCATCCCGGATTGCAAACTCGTTTCCCTGAGCACGCACTACAGTTGCGGCGACCGAAAGCAGCGCGAACACCGTCGCGAGCGCGCTCGTGAGTTTCAACGTCTTCATTGTCTCCAGATCTCCTCTAAGAGCCTTTTCATTATCTGTTCGGATGGGGATGTTCCTCTTCCTCGACGTTGGGTGTCGGAGGAGGAGCAGGTGTCGCCGGAGTCGCCTGAGGCTGACCAGCAGATCGGCGCTCTGCTTCTATCAGCGCCTTTTTCTCTCTGGCAACCTGCTCGCGCCGCGCAACATCGACCTTGCGATCGAAGTAGACGGTCCCCTCGATCAAAGTCATTTCAACGCGCGAGTAGATACTGAACGGATGCCCGTTGAAAATCGCGATGTCTGCATCCTTGCCGACATCGATGCTGCCGACTCGATGATCGATCTTCAGTTGTTTGGCTGGATTCAATGTTACAAATCGCAGAGCTTCCTCTTCAGCAACATTCCCATATTTGATTGTCTTGGCAGCTTCCTGGTAGAGCCTCCGGGCCAGGTCAGCACTGTCTGAATTTATCGAGACTACAACGCCCTTGTGACTCATGATCGCCGCATTGCCCGGAATCGCGTCATAGGCTTCCATCTTATAGGCCCACCAATCAGAGAAGGTCGAACCGCCAGCTCCGTGAGCCGCGATCTCCTTGGCGACTTTGTAGCCTTCAAGAACATGCTGGAACGTCTGAATCTTGAAGCCGAACTCACGCGCAACTTCCATGAGCATCAGGATCTCGTCCGCGCGATAGCAGTGAGAATGGATGAGCAGCTTGCCGCGAAGTATGTCAGCAATGGCGTCAAGCTTGAGATCTCGCGCCGGAGGAAGCGGCTTTTCACCTTTCTTGACTGCCGCTTCATATGCATCCCACTTCTGAACGTATTCACGGCCCTGAGTGAAGGCATCGCGAATCGTTTCTGCAACTCCCATGCGTGTCGCCGGGTATCGCGGAGGTCGGCCACCAACCGCACCAAAGGGATTCTGAGGATTCCCCGCGCGTTTTGGATTCTCGCCAAGTGCAAACTTGATTGTGCGTGGCGCCTCTGTAAAAACGAGCTCATCGGCTGTCTTTCCCCATCGAAGTTTCAGAACAACATTCTGCCCGCCGATTGAATTCGCACTACCGTGCATGAGGTGGATCGTTGTCGTACCACCAGCAAGTTGACGGTAGATGTTTGGATCGCGATCGTTAATCACATCACGCATCCTGACCATGGCGGAAACTGACAGGCTGCCTTCGTTAACCCCACCATCGGCTGCGGTATGTGAATGCGCATCGATTAACCCGGGAGTAACGTACATTCCGGTGGCATCGATCACTTTCGCGCCGGAGCCACCAGTGACATCCTTTCCCACGGCCGCGATTTTGCCGTTTCGAATGAGAATTGAACCATTCTCGATCGTTCCGTGCGAAGCCGTCATGATCGTGGCGTTCTTGATTAGGATCTCGCCCTGCTCCTGGGCGAATACTCCAACGCTCGCAATCATCACTATCGTGAGGCAAAAGGTGAACCGAAATCGCTTCATGTGAGAGTCTCCTTTGATAGTGGCCAGTGGTCAGTGGCCAGTGGTCAGTGTACGGAGTTCAAGCTTTAGCTTGCTCTTGGCACTTTGGTTTCAAACGGCAAGCTAAAGCTTGAACTCCGTACACTGACCACTGGCCACTGACCACTGACCACTTTTCCATACCTATCTCTGCGGCGCCCGCGTGCCTGTGAATTCGACGTCTTGACCGGTAACCGACATCGTTCCTCTGATCGAATTCCCCTCAATAACTCCGCGCGCGGAAACCGGTACCTGCTGACCCTGAATTGTGACCGTGTATCCGAATCGCAATTCGTTCCCGGTCACCTGTCCCTCAGTCACTTGAGCTGTTCCGAACGGTGAGGTGGCGTCTCCGGTAACGACATTGCCCTCCTGCCGAAGATTGAGAGTGACCGTGATCGCTCCCTGCGGAGAATTGACGGAGATCGTCCAGACACCTGCTGCCGATACCGCGTTCGACGGCGGTGCCCCACCAGACGCGCCACGACCACCAAAGCGCCCAGCTCCTCCACCGGGACCAGTCGCTGCCGCAGGTGGCTTGACTTCGAACTGTTTCCCATCAATGAACACATGTTTGACCTGAGTGCGTCGGTCGAAAATATCTCCACTTGTTATTGTGATGTTGGCGATCTTACCCGGTTTCGATTGTTCCGAGCTGTTCGGCAACTCCAAAGATTTGAGCCGGATAAAGTGTCAACGCCTTGAGCGCTTCGTCTTTTGGCAATCCCGCTTCGATCGCTTTGGCAGCGTTTAGAAGCAGATCCTGAGGTCGCGGCATATAGCCCGATTGGAAGGCGAATTTGACACCGGCCTTGTGCAGTGCAAGCGCTGCTTTGGGAGCTTCGGCGCGTTCCTTTAGTGTGCGAAGAGACTCGGATTCGGGGTCTTCGACATTCGTAGGACGTTGAGGATAGTTCAGGCTTAAGAGAACCTTCGCGTTCTTCTGCTTGAGCAGGTCTGCAACTTCGTAACTCTCCTGGCCTCCCGCGATCAGGTATGAGAGCTTGAACTCTTCGGCCAGACCAATGACTCGCCGTATTTCACGCGCAGTGTTCGCCTGTAATACGACAGGCAATTGACCGGCAATTACCGGCTGCAACGCTGCCAGCGATTTGTCTGTCTGAGGTCTCTCAACTCCGCGCTTGTTCTGCTCATAACGCGCCCAGGAGTCTCGGTAGTGCTGCGCATCCAGCAGCGATTGCCGCACAAACGAAAAGACACCCATCAATGAACCCGGGTAACCCCCACCGCCGCCGCCTCCTCCGCGACCGCTCGAGAGTTGAACGTTAAGTCCAACTGGAGATTTGATGATCAGCTTCTCAGGTTCGCCGCTGCCGAGATTGATGAGCGCACTCTGACCCTGAAAGATTCCATCGCGCGAAGCCGTCAAAGCGGTTGTGATTCCTGCGCTTCGCTGCGCGTCGAATGTGTCGGCTGCTATTCTCAGTTGATCGGCTGCCATCAGTTCAGGGCTTTGACCCGAGGGCGAGGATTGGGTCGCTGGTGCTGCCTGGGGAGCCGCCGGAGGAGCTGCGACCGCTGGAGTGCCCGGAGTGCCGCCAGGCCGTTGCGTACCACCGGCAGCTTGCGTGGGAGCTGAAATTCCAACGGCAGTATAAGAATCGAAGAGGCCCGGGTAGACGGTCATGCCGGTTGCATCCACTATCCGCGCGTCGGCGGGGATAGCGACATCAGCGCCGACAGCAGTTATCAGACCACCGCGAATTACTACTGTCCCTTTCTGAATGGTAGCTCCGGAAACTGTAACGACGGTTCCTCCTCGAATTGCTACTGCTTCGCCATCAAAAGTGAGGACAGTGGAGGCGCACGCCAGAACAACTGCTGACAGACCTGTCAGCAAGGGCGATTTCTTCATGGCCAAATCTCGACTCCTGTAGAGAATCATTCGCCGGGTAATGTTGAAGGGATGGCAGAGCAGGAATTCACATCCGCCAACGTAACATTACGATTGAATTGAGAGCGCTAATCTATACGATCCCTGGAGTTGACTCAAGAGATTCAGGGGCGCCATGCTCTCGTGATCGTGAAAGAGAAGGCGATCTTCTTCGATGTGGTTGGGACACTTTTCAAGGTACGTGGAGGGGTAGGCCACGTCTATGCCAGTCGTCTAAAGAAGTACGGCGTGGATGTGACACCAGAACAAATCGATGACGCATTTGCGATATCTTTTCCCGACCAGCCTCCGCTGGCTTTCAATCCAGATTTGAACGAATCGGAACGCAGAAAGTTCGAGCAGGCATGGTGGCGATCACTTGTGAGGCAGGTTCTTGGGCAGTACGGAACGTTTCCACGATTCGATGAATACTTCAATGAACTGTTCGATTACTTCAAGTACGCCAACGCCTGGGAGCTATGCGAAAATACAGTGAACGTACTTGAAGACCTCTCTCAGGCTGGTTTCAGGCTCGGTATTATTTCCAATTTTGATTCACGGATTGACGATGTCTTACGCGAGCTCGATCTCGCCCGCTACTTTTCCTCCGTCCACATTTCCTCTCGGGTAGGAGCCGCCAAACCAAACATTGAGATTTTCAAACACGCGATCCGAGCAGCCAACCTTCCCGCCCATCAATGCTGGCACATTGGTGACAGCCTTGAGGAAGATTTCGAAGGCGCCAGACGCGCTGGAATGAGAGCGGTTTTGGTACGTTGTACCGCCTTCAGGCAGGAATCTTGCCTCTGCAAGATTCCGCCTGAAGGCGGTACAACGTACCTTCGCGCTCATCAAAAGAGTAATCTCATACAAATTCCTGAACCTGATTCACCGAATTCTCGGTTTTCTGGAAGTGTCGTCTGGCCGAATGGAACTCTAACTTTGTCCACTTCTTTCCTTTAGACAGATGAGATTTTTCTACATCTCATTGGAACACGGCTTGCAACTGTAGGAGGGACTTGGAAATACATCCAATCGTCAGGATTTCCTAATTCTTGGAAAGAATGCCCCCGCTTGTGGGAGTCGATTGCAAGCGTCAGCTTGAAGGCGAAATCGGGACACCAATGACAAGGAAAAGGATGAAAAAAACAGGAAAGGAATCAGAAATGCTAAGAACAGCTTCGCGCAGACTAGTGCAAGTCGCCGGTTTGGCTCTGGTGATGCTGGCCGTTTTCGTGTCAGCGCAGGCCCAGGTCACGACCGGAAAGGTGCGCGGCATTGTGCAAGACCCAACCGGGGCGGTTGTCCCGGGAGCCAAGGTCACAATTGAAAACAAAAAGACTAATGCGACTGCTACGGTAGTCACGACGGGGTCAGGGGAATACCAGTTCAATGACCTGATTCCCGGTGAATACTCGATCAAGTTTGAGGCCACGAATTTCAAGTCAGTCAGCTTGAATGATGTTCGTGTTGAGCTCAATCAGACAACCGATCTTTCCACTCAGCTTGAGGTTGGTGGCGCAGCAGAAATCGTTCAGGTTTCGGCAGGTGGTCTTGAGCTAGTCGACACGACGACGACCAACCTTTCGAAGGGATTCAACGAAAAGCAGGCGGTCGACCTGGCGCAGACGGGTATTGGCGGCGCATTTGGCGGAGGCGTCAACAATCTTGCTTTGCTGGCACCGAACGTTTCGAGCTCGGGCGGGGTCGGCGTTGGAACCGGAGGATCAGTCGGTGGCCAGCGTCCACGCAACAACAACTTCGTCGTTGATGGAGTCGATAACAACGACAAGTCGGTAACCGGACCTCAGATCTACATTTCTCCCGAAACGGTGTCGGAGTTCTCGCTTCTTGCGAACCAGTTTTCAGCGGAGTTTGGCCGGTCAAATGGCGGCCAGTTCATCACGGTTACGAAGAGTGGTTCGAACGAATACCACGGAACCGCGTATGCGTTCTTCCAGAACCGCTATTTGAATGCGCTGGATACTCTGCAAAAGCGGGCGGGAGTTATCCGCGAGCGGGTCGCGGGCCGTGAAGACGATTTCATGCCGCGTTCAGATTTCGCACGTTATGGCGGAAACGTCGGCGGACCAATTCTCAAGGACAAGCTCTTCTTCTTTGGTTCGTACGAGCGAATCCAGTCGGGCGATGCGGCTTCGGCAGGTGGATTGACCGCGCCGACTGCTGCGGGTCTGACGGCGATTGGAGCGCTTCCGGGCATTTCGGCGACGAACTTCAACATATTCAAACAGTATGTTCCTGTGGCGCCGTCGAACGATGCGGGAACGATCACCATGTGCCGGGTTGTACCTGTTGGCGGTGTTTGTCCGAATAACAATTTCGCCAGCATTCCGGTCGGCAACATCAACTTTTCTGCGCCGAACTATACGAACAACACGAACTGGGTCATCAACATCGACTATAACCAGTCGGACAAAACGCAGCATCGCGGCCGCTATATCAATAACGATTATTGCTGCCATCGATATCGGGGCATTTCTTCCGGAGTTCTTTGTCCTGACCCCGGTTGAGAACAAACTCTTCTCGTACACGCTGCTGCACACATTCAACGAGAGGATTACCAACGAGACACGACTTGCCTACCGTCGAAGTGTTCAGAGCTTCCCGGTGCCTGAGGATATCAGCTACCCCGGTCTCGACGCATTTCCGAATATCGGGCTGCCGATCTTGGCTTCGACATCGGGCCCAACGGAAACTTCCCTCAGTCCGGAATCGAGAACAACTACCAGATCGTCAACAACACGACCTGGCTGGCCGGAAATCACTCGCTGAAGTTTGGCGTGGATTTCCGCAATATCATCTCGCCTCAGAGGTTCGTTCAGCGCGAGCGTGGTGACTATCAGTATACTTCGACTGATTTCTACCTGCGCGATCTGAGTCCCGATTTCCTGGGCGAGCGCACGGTGGGCGGTTCTACCTATTACGGAAACCAGCAACTGTTCTTCCCTTACATTCAGGACGACTGGCGAATTCGTCCAGATTTGACCCTCAACCTGGGGTTGAGCTATTCGTATCAGGGTGTCCCGAGGGAGCGAAGAGCTCAGGCCCTCAACTCGATCTCATCAGTTCCCGGACTGATCGAGTTCAACGAGCCAGAGGCCCAGAAGGGCAACTTCGCTCCGAAGATTGGTCTTGCCTGGTCGCCAAATTTCAGTTCAAACACTATGTCGCGGATCTTCGGTACGGGTGGACAGAGTTCGATCCGAGCCGGGTTCTCGATGGGTTATGACTACATCTTCGACAACCTATACATCCTGGCACTTCCGCCCCAGTTCAATCAGACCAGTAGACACGGACGTGAACGCGTTCACGCCTAACTTCCTTGCAAATGGCGGAATTCCAAACCGGCGAGTTACAGGAATCACAGATCCCGCGGTTGCTCGTGCGGTTACTGGTGCTTACATACCTGATCAGGAAGTTCCTTATTCGACTGACTTACACTTTGAGCTTCCAGCGTCAGTTCCTTCGAGACTGGTCGCTCGAGCTCCGGTACCTCGGAACACGCGGAGTTCATCTGCTTACGCAGAACCGCATGAACATCCAGAAGAAGGTAACGGAGCAAAGGTCGCTCCCAACCTTCTCGTCGCGGCCGACGCAAGCCCAGCTTGATGCGCTGCCGTTGACGCTGAATCAGATCGATGCGGCTTCGAATGTCCTGCCGCAATACTTTGCAGCAGGCTTCAGAGCTCCCGTAATCGGCTTCCTGTCGAACGGAAACTCGAGCTACACGGTTTCTCGGCGCAGCTCAACCGCCGTTTTGCGAACGGATTCCAGTTGACTGGTGCTTACACCTGGAGCCATCTGATCGACGACACGACTGCCGAGGTCTTCTCGACGGTGCTCTCACCGCGCCGTGTTGAGGACTTCCAGAACCTGACAGCTGAAAAGGCTGATTCGGCTCTTGATCGCCGGCATCGGTTCGCATTGTCCGGTACCTACGAACTCCCGTGGTTTCGCGGTGCAGGCGGATGGACGGAAGCGCTTCTTGGAGGATTCAACCTCGCTGGAACTCTGACATTTGAGTCGGGGCAGAAGGCGACCGTGCTGAGCGGAATCGATTCGAACCTCAATGGCGATGCGGCTGCTGATCGCGTGCTTCTCAACCTCAGTGGCGTTGAGGGTACGAGCAGTGCCGTTACGGCTCTGACAAACACGGCCGGCCAGGTGGTTGGCTACCTTGCAAACAATCCGAATGCTCAGTTCATTCAGGCGGGACGTGGTGTCTTCACTCGCAACCGGACGAAACACGCTTCAATTGCCGGGAATCAACAATCTGGACCTGACGATCTACAAGAACTTCGCGATCACTGAATCGACGAAGATGCAGTTCCGTGTTGATTTCTTCAATGCATTCAACCACCCACAGTACATTCCGGGTTCGCCTAATGCCGTGGTTCCGATCGCGACGACGGGCGTCTCCGATGTGAACACGGTTGGCACGTGCATCGTTCAACAAGCCAGATGAAGTCTTCTCGAGCAATCCGAGAGTGATTCAGATGGCACTGCGGTTCACCTTCTAATCTCACTTAGAAGCATTAGACTTTACATTCTGAAGGGAGAGGAACTTACAGGGTGAAGGCGGAACAGACGGGCTTCAAGATTACGACGATACCGGATGTAGAGGTCTTCGTCGGCAAGACAGTTGCTCTTAGAATAACCCTCGAGACAGGCAGCGTGTCCGACGTTGTCGAAGTGACCGCAGGCGTTGCCGGGATCGATACCGCAAGTACGGCGATCGGGTCGAACTTGAACGATCAGCTTTATGCGAACCTGCCGCTTCAGCGGACTGTAACCAGCCTTTTCTATCTGACTCCAGGCGTGACTGACAGTCTTGGAGGCGGGTCGGCCAATCCCTCAATCTCAGGCGGCTCGGCGCTCGATAACCTTTACGTCGCTGACGGCGTCAACATTACTGACGCTTCGTTTGGTGGCCTGGGCGTATTCTCGCGTGTCTACGGAACATTGGGCGTGGGAATAAACACTTCCTACATCAAGGAGGTGCAAGTTAAAACCGGCGGATTCGAACCGCAATATGGACAATCTCAAGGCGGCATAGTCAACATCATCACCAAATCCGGAACCAACGAATATCACGGCAGCGCATACGCGCTTCTTTCGGCCGAATGCATTTGAGAGCACAAGGCTTCAGCGTGATGATCTGAGAACTAACAAGGTCGGCAAAATGCTGGCTGAAGAGTTTTACGATTATGGAGTGGATTTTGGTGGACCGGTCCCGGGGCTGAAAGACAAACTCTTCTTCTTCGGAGCATATAACCCGTCGATCCGGCGCGAGATCGTTCGCGGCGCCGAAGGTTCAGGGCTGAGGCAGATTTATGGCGATCAGACGCATCGGCGATTCCTGACGCAGAATTATGCCTTTAAGCTCGATTACAATGTGACGTCGAATCATCAGGTCAACTTCTCGATCTTCGGCGATCCCACCGAGAGCAACAGAGCACCTCATAACACTCTGAATATAGACAACACGACTGCTGTCAGTACTCTTGATTTCGGCACGCGTAACACCGCTGTCCGCTATAACGGGACTTTAAGTCAAAGCTGGACGGTGAGCTCGTCTTTCAGCCAGGGGCGAAATAGGTTTGATGAGATCGGCTTTGACCCGATTGCTCAGATCGTGGATCAGACTCAGCTCGGGGCGGGACAACGGGGCGAGTTCGTTGCTGTAGGACTCGGATTCTATGAACCGACTGACAGCACGACCTATCGCTGGACTATTGACACGTCCAGACAGGTCAACCTATGGGGAAGCCACACACTCGCGGCCGGTTACCAGTATCAGGTCGCTGAGTACACTGGTCTAAGAGAGCGCAGCGGTCCGAGATTTACCATCCCCTCGAACAACGCGACCAACACCTATCCGATTCCAGCGTTTGCAGCCGGCCAGCCGGTGAATGCGCAGTTCCGTCTGCGCACTACGGATGCCTCATGCACGCTCTGCCCGCTGTTGCGTGTCAATGGAGTTGATACACCGGTCTACCTCCAGCAGTTCCGTGGGGAGTACGGAGTCCCTGCGTTCGAGACCGAGTCGAAGTATCACGCAGCTTACGTTCAGGACAACTGGAAGATTAATCGCTATGTCACCGCCTTAATCGGATGGCGCTGGGAGCAGGAGCGGCTGGTTGGCAGCCCCGGAGCGTACGGGGGATCGGCTCAATTACACCTTCACGGGTAACTGGTCGCCGCGTCTGGGAGCGACGGTTGATCCATTTGGCAAGGGCAAGACTAAGATCTATTACAACTTCGGTCGCTTCCACGAATTCATCCCACTCGATCTGGCAGAGCGTTCGCTTTCGGCAGAATCGAGTTTTATCGGCGCCCGTTACGCACCGGAATACGTGTTGGTTGGTGGCGTTCGACGCGCATTGATCAACCAGTATGGCACGGTCAATCCGGTTGTCAGTTCTGCGAACCTTCTCAGCCGCGCAACTGGAGGCTTTCCAAACACCGGGATCACGATTTCGCTGCAAGACCCGCACAATCCGATTCTCCCGGGTACCAAGCTCGGATATGCGCAGGAACACCTCTTCGGTTTCGAACACCAGTTGCCAGGGAACATGGTAGTTTCCATTCGCTATATCGATCGTCGCTTGAAGCGGATCGTCGAGGACGCGGCTGTGGTGCCGCCCGAGGGGGCAGACTTCTTTGGCCAGACCTATTTCATAGGCAACGTCAATGCGAGTCTGGATGCGGCAGTAAATCCGATCGGCGTGAAATTCACACCGACCTTTGATTCTGGGGGCAACGTAAACAATGTGCCGGTTCGGTGCCGTTCAGTTGCCACTGATCCGACAAGCGGTGATTTCGTGAACTCGGATCTCGGTATCTGTTTCCAGCCCCTCGGAGCGAATGGGCAGCCCGCTGGCAATTCTGGCGCGGATGGCGTTCCGGATGGCTTTCCTGATCCGGTTCACAACTACCGCGCTGTCGAGATCGAGCTGAACAAACGGTTCTCGAACAACTGGCAACTGTTGGCCAACTGGCGGATTGCTAAACTCGATGGCAACTTCGAGGGCCACTTCCGCAATGACAACGGCCAGACCGACCCGGCGATCAGCTCGCTCTTCGATTTCACGGCTGGTGACCTGCGGTCTTCTCGGCGATCAATTCGCAGTCGGTCCAATCAACACCGATCGTCGACACATCGCCAACATCTATGGGAGCTATGCCTTCGGTGGCAGCGGGGTCGGCAATATGGTCCGTGGACTCAATCTGGGCGGCGGACTCCACATGGAGTCAGGTGTACCGATCAGTGAATTCCTCGCTCACCCGGTCTACCTGAATGCCGGTGAAATACCGGTTGGCGGCCGCGGCAAGTTGGGACGGACTGATTTCTTCACGCGACTCGATCTGCACGCCGACTATCCGTTCAAGATCAGCGAGCGCCTCGCGTTCAGGTTCGTGGCGGATTTCTTTAATGTGACCAACAACCGTGACATTCGGTTGCCGGATCAGAACCGGGAACGAACTGGTCCTGCGCCAAATGTCGATTACCTGAAGCCACTGTTGTACCGGCTGCCGTTCAACATGCGGCTCGGCGTGAAGCTCGAGTTCTAAGTCGACTTCAAACGGCAACCGCGTATGAGTCGTACCGGCTTGGCGCCAAGCTTTAGTCATCCCGGCTGAGCTAATGCCGATCGGGAAGCAGCTAAGAGCGGCTCCCAGAGCCGCTGCACTCCGAAACAGTTCGATGCGACTGCTTTCAGCGCTCGGAATGTGATTCTCGTCCATTCCGGTAGCTTCCACCGGTATTAATTGTCGCCTACAGCACACTCCTGGAGGATGTCTTTGCATCGGTCAGTTTTGCGTATCTTTAGTGTTGCTGGTCGCGTTCATTGCGTGTTGTTTCGCCAACGACTGCCAGGCAACGCGAGCGACACCTTCCGATGGGTGTTGAGATCAACGGTCAGGTCAGGCGAGTCGATGGAGGCGCACCGATCGACAAGGCGCTCGTGCGCGTCGAGCCAGTGAGCGGCGGAGTGTCGGGTCAGGTAATGACCGACTATACAGGTAAGTTTCAGGTAAACGGTCTCACGCCCGCTATATACAACGTCTCGGTCAAGGCGCCGGGATTCAAAGAGTATCAACAGCAGGTCGACCTATCGACGATGACGCGCTCTCACCTGCAGATTCAGCTGATCGCAGATGTTGCCTCTGGATCGGAGACCTTTCCTCTTGCTACTCTCAACGCGGCTGTGCCGTCCGAAGCGCTTAAAGAGTTCGAGCTCGGCCGCAAAAAGCTGCTTGATGATAAGCGAAGTTGATGCCGGAATCGCCCATCTGGAAAAGGCCATCGCTCTCTATCCGAAGTTCGTCGCGGCCTACATCCTGATGGGAGCGGCGCGGATGGAGAGAAAACAGTGGGAAAAGGCTGAAGGCGCGCTTCGGCGTGCGATCGAGATCGATCCCAAAGCATCTGAAGCGCTCTTTACGCTGGGCGAGGCCTATCAAAGGCAGCAGAAATACGCCGAAGCAGAACGAGCGTTTCAGGACGGTCTCAAGCTCGATCCCAAATCTCCTCATGGTCATTTGGGGCTTGGCCGGGTCTACTTCGCAAGAGGCGATTTGACCAAGGCTGGTCCAGAAGATCGGTCAGGCGCTTCAACTCAAGCCGGATTTCGCGGAGGCTTATTTGCTCGCCGGCAACCTCTTCCTGCGATCGCGCAATGCGACCAGCGCACTTCAAATGTTCGAGCAGTATCTGAAACTCGAGCCCAAAGGCGCACATGCTCCCCAGACGCGAGAGATGGTTGAAAAGATCAGGAAAGCCATGAGTGAGAAGAACAAGTAGCTTCTCCAGGCAGAATCAGGCGGCGAATCCATTTCTCAGTTTTTCAGTTCGTATTAGAATACGAATATGAAAAATCTGATTCTTCTTTCGCTTCTGGTGGTTGTCACTTCCTCAACAACCATATCGAAATTGGAGTTCGCTCAGTCAGCCAATGCCAAGCTGACACATTTCCTCTCCCTTTTTTTATTGTATAGAATGATCGCATGAAAACTCTAATTCTTGTGCCGCTGTTGCTTCTGGCCTCTATGTCTACTTCCGGCTCTTTTGACGGAAAGATGACCGCCGAGGAACGCGCGAAGGCGATCCAGTATCTGACTGAGTCGAGAGATAAGCTTCTTGCCGAGATCTCGAACGTGAGTGAAGCTCAGTGGAAGTGGAAAGCCGCGCCTGACAAGTGGTCTGTCGGTGAAGTCGCCGAGCACATCTACCTTGCTGAAGGCAGGCTCTTCGGCGCTATGCAGGGCGCTCTGGCAACTCCTCCGAATCCTGACTGGGAAGCGAAGACCAAGGGCAAGAACGAATTCCTCGAGAAAGTCCTGGCAGGCCGCCAGGGCAGGGCGCAGGCTCCGGAAGCGATCGTGCCTTCAGGTAAGCTCTCGCGCGACGAGGTCATCGCGAAATTCAAGGAAGCTCGAGCAAAGACCTTGACGTTTGCGGAGACAACGCAGCTCCCTTTGAAGGAACATACGCTGGATCATCCAATGCCAGTCTTTGGGACCTTGAATGCCTATCAATGGCTGATCTACGCGCCGTTGCACAACATTCGGCACAATCTGCAGATCGCCGAGGTCAAGGCGAGCCCGGGTTACCCCGCAAAGTAGGAGGTTCGACGAACGTGTCTTTTACGAGAATGGATGAAGGTAAGCTCGAGGAATGGATGGCGATCGCCGGCGGAAGTTGCCGTGCGGCAGTCGAGAATGCCGGAGAAAATCAAATCGATGCTCAAGATGCTCGCAGAGCAGGTTGATGGCTTTGCGATCGATCAGCTGCAGCACGGGCTGCAGACGGCAACCAGAGCTTACCGTGATGGGGCAAGCGAAGAGCTGATTGTTGCGGCACTCTGTCACGATATCGGGAAGGTGATCTCGATCGAGAATCATCCCGCTATCGGCGCCGAGATTCTCAAACCTTATGTATCAGCCGAAACCTACGAAATCATTCGCACGCATCAGGACTTTCAGGGCCGGCATTACTACGCGCTCCTGGGAAAGGATGCCGAAGCCCGACGACAGCACGAGAATGAGCCATGGTTTGAGCTGGCATCAAGGTTTACTGACGAGTGGGATCAGACTTCATTCGATCCCGAGTACGACACCCTTCCGTTTGAGTTCTTCGAGCCAATGATTGATCGAGTCTTTGCGCGCTCGTTCTTCCAGCTCGAACGCAGTACAGCTTCCCAATAGTTCCCAACAAATCCAAAGTGCCCGAAAAAACAGAAGAACCGTTCCCCTCACCGGGATACTCCTGGTATGTAGTCGGCGTTCTGACCTTTGTCTACATATTCTCTTTCATTGACCGCCAGATTCTGAATCTGCTGGTTATGCCGATCCGGCGAGACCTGGGAATATCTGACACGCAGATGAGTCTGCTCATGGGTTTCAGCTTCGCCGTTTTCTACACTTTCTTTGGAATCCCGCTCGGACGTCTCGCAGATTCGCGCAGCCGGCGCACAATTATCGCCGTTGGATTTGCTGCCTGGAGTATTTTCACGGCTGCCTGCGGTCTCGCGCGAAACTTTACGCAGATGCTCCTGCTGAGAATGGGAGTCGGAGTTGGCGAGGCAGCGCTCTCGCCGGCCGCCTACTCGCTCATCACGGACTATTTTCCGAAAAAGAAGCTCGCAACAGCCATCAGTGTCTACTCGATGGGCATCTATATCGGTTCGGGCCTCGCACTGATACTTGGCGCGGTAGTAGCCAGAATAGCGAGCGCTCAGGAGACCTGGAACCTGCCTCTTGTTGGGGCAACACGTCCGTGGCAGGTGATTTTTTTCATCGTCGGGCTCCCTGGAATAGTTCTCGCGCTGCTTCTTTATACTGTGCGCGAACCGGTGCGACGCGGTAGGCCCGCGGGTGCGGCGCAAATTCCCTTCCGGGATGTTGTGAAATATCTGTGGTCAAATCGCACAACATTCCTTTGTCACAACGTTGGCTTCGCTCTCATTTCGTTCTCAAATTATGGCGCAAGCGCCTGGGTACCCACATTCTTCGTTCGAAATCATGGGTGGACTGCAGCTGAGGCTGGCTATGTCTATGGAGCCAGTATCGCCATATTCGGAACGCTTGGGATTGTCGCGGGAGGAAGACTGGCTGATGCGATGACACAGCGTGGATATCGTGATTCAGCGATGCGAGTGGGGCTTTTCGTCACGCTCGCGTGGATTCCGACGAGTATCTATTCGCTGGTGCCCAGTGGAAAGTGGGCAGCGATACTATTGGTGCCGGCGCTTTTTCTGACCAGCGCTCCCTTTGGTGTCGCACCGGCTGCCATCCAGCAGATGATGCCCAACGCGATGCGCGGCCAGGCTTCTGCGATCTATCTATTTGTCGTCAACCTGATCGGACTCGGCCTTGGACCAACCGCAGTCGCTATGACTACGGACTATGTCTTTGGTTACGACAACGCCGTGCGCTATTCGCTTTTCATAGTAACGCTGGTTGCACACATTGTGGCGGCGTTACTTCTATGGATAGGATTGAAACCGTTCCGCACGAGTCTTGACCGCCTCGCAGCGTGGTCGAGCTACCTAGCTCGCTTCGTTTCCTCGTTGCCGCTACGCGGCAGCGGCAAGCTGAAGCTGAACTCAAACTCAAATGAGCTTGAGTTCAAGCTTTAGCTTCGCCGGCGCCATGGCGACGGCGAGAAATCGCTTCACATCCTCGACTCCAGCATATCCGCCTGTAAGTATTCTTGCACGATTAGGATGTCCCTTTTATTCGTTCAAAACAGGAGAAAGTTATGTCAACGATTCAAAGCCTCCTTTCCATCGCAGTTCGCCGCCACCTCTTGATTCTGCTCAGTCTATGCGTACTTGCATTGACAGCCGTCACCCCACGTTCGCGGGGCCAGGAGAACCAGACGGACAAGAAGCCAGAGGAAACAAAGAAAGACGAGGGGCTGATTCTAAAGCCGGCGGGCAAGGTAACCTTCACGACGGATGAAGGAACCTGGATGTCACTTGATATATCGCCCGACGGACAATTGATTGTGTTCGATCTCCTGGGTGACATCTATACGATGCCTGCCGCAGGAGGCGAGGCAAAACGAATCGTCGGCGATATGTCGTTTGAGAGCCAGCCGAAGTTCTCTCCGGATGGGAAGCAGATCGTTTTCATCAGTGATCGAAGCGGTGCCGAGAATCTGTGGGTAGCATCTCCTGATGGGACGGGCCTGAAGCCGATTACGAAGGGACGCGGGCCGGCAATGCAATTGTTTCTCTCACCTTCGTGGACGAGTGACGGCAACTACATCATGGCTTCAAAATCGGATCGCTCGATCAGTGCCTATCACGTCTACTTGTACCACCGCGACGGAGGGAATGGAGTAAGTCTTGGGACTCCACCGCCACCTCCACCGGCGCCAGGACAGCAAGGTCCGCCGCCTGCTCCGCCGCTAAACAAGATGGGAGCCGTTGCTTCGCCTGACGGCCGATTCGTCTACTACTCGCAAAGAACGGGCGCATTCAACTACAACGCAAGTTTCCCGATATGGCAGATCGTCAGATTTGACCGCGACACAAGTGAGACATCGACGATCACGAATGCACGCGGCAGTGCAATGCGCCCCGTACTTTCACCCGACGGAAAGCATCTGGTCTATGCGACTCGTTTTCAGACGCGGACGGCGCTCAGAGTTCGCGATCTGGAGACCGGAAACGAACGCTGGCTGATCGATAACGTAACAGGGACGATCAGGAATCGCGCGCAACGCGAGACACATTTCCGGGCTATGCATTTCTGCCCGATGGAAAAGCTCTGATAGTGCCGGTGGGCGGAAAGATTCACCGCGTAGATTTTCAATCGGGAAAATCCGCCGTGATTCCGTTTACAGCACGTGTCGATATGGATATCGCTCCTCGTCTCTACAAGAAGTATCGTATCGATGATGGGGCTACTGTCAGTGCGCGCCTCATCCGATATCCTTCCCTCTCCCCTGATGGAAAGCGCCTCGCCTTTACCGCGTTCAACAAGCTTTATGTATGTGATCTGCCCGCATGCTCCCCGCGGCGACTGACGCAGCTTGCAGCGGGAGAGTTCATGCCAGCGTGGTCTCCCGATGGCAGAAATATCGCATTCAGTACCTGGACGCGCGAAGGTGGTCATATCTATCGCGTCGCTGCCGAAGGTGGAGAGCCTTTACAGCTGACGCGCAATGCCGCGTTCTATGCCTATCCTGTCTTTTCTCCGGACAATTCGAAGATTGTATTCACCTCAGGCGCGGTCGATGATCAACTCCTCGCCGATCTCAATGAGAAGCATGAATACTCGTCACCGGAGGAAGCGATCCTTCACGGAAAGGATCCGAGTGAGATTTCCGGCGTCGGCTCATCTTCGGGTCTCGATCTCAAGTACATTCCCGCGGCAGGAGGAAATGTCACTTTGATTGCCGCGGCCCAGGGTGCAAGGTTTCCGCACTTCACAAAGGACGCGTCGCGAGTCTACTTCACGACTTCTCAAGGTCTTGCGTCAGTTCGGCTCGATGGACTTGATCGGCGAACACATACAAGAGTTACCGGAAGCGGTGCTCCGCCAAATCCCTCGACCGCAAGCTCGATCAAACTATCGCCCGACGGCGACCGAGCCTTTGTAGAGCTTCAGGGCAAACACTATCTCGTCTCCGTACCGAAAGCAGGCAAAGAAACAGTAAATGTTGCCATCTCTTCAGGGCCGTCATCCGTGCCTGTGAAGAAGATGTCAGTCGATGGTGGAGACTTCCTTGAATGGTCTCGTGATGGAAGGTCTGTTAGCTGGTCGCTCGGGACGAAGTTCTACAGACAGGATGTGACGGCTGACAAGCCCGAGTCTTTTGACATCAAAGTAACTGCTCCGCGTGCGCAGCCACGCGGGACTACCGTGCTCAGCGGTGCTCGCATTATCACGATGAATGGTGACGAGGTGATCGAACGAGGCGACATCGTGGTCACCGACAGTCGAATTGTTGCAGTGGGTGCAACCGGGAAAGTAGCAATTCCATCCGGCGCGAACCGTATCGATGTTTCAGGCAAAACCATCATGCCGGGAATCGTAGATGTGCATGCTCACATGTGGCCGCCGCGGGACGTCCACCAGACGCAAGTCTGGCAGTATCTCGCCAATCTCGCTTACGGCGTCACCACTACGCGCGATCCACAAAGTGCAACTACCGATGTTTATGCCTACGCAGATCTTGTAGACACCGGAGAAATCATTGGTCCACGTGTATTCACCACCGGGCCGGGAGTCTTTTCGGGATCAGGCGTTGACAGTAAGGAAGCGTCGCGGGAATACATCAAGCGCTACCAGGAAGCCTACAAGACGATGACGCTCAAACAATATGTTGTTGGCGACCGGATCGTCCGTCAGTGGGTGGCGCTAGCGTGCGAAGAGTTCGGGATTACGCCGACGACCGAAGGCGCGCTCGATATGAAGCTCGATCTCTCACAGATGATCGATGGTTATTCAGGCAACGAGCATTCGCTCCCGATTCAACCGCTGTATAAGGATATTGCTCAATTTGTAGCGCAATCCAAGACCTTCTACACACCCACAATCCTCGTGGCGTATGGCGCGCCGTGGACGGAGAACTACTACTTTCAGAATACAGGAGTTGCAAAGAACGAAAAACTTCGACGCTTCATTCCATGGCAGCTTCTGGATTCGATGGTGAGGCGCCGCGGCCAGTGGTTTCTTCCTGAGGAGTACGGGCACGTTGGTATTGCAAAAGGAGCGGCCGCAGTTGTCGCTGCCGGAGGGCGCGTGGGTCTCGGCGGTCACGGTCAGATGCAGGGGATCGGCTGCCACTGGGAGCTGTGGGCGCTGCAGTCCGGCGGAATGTCTACTCATGATGCTTTGCGCGTCGCAACGATCTTTGGCGCCGAGGCGATTGGACTCGACCAGGATGTCGGGTCGATCGTATCCGGCAAGTTTGCCGACCTCGTGATACTCGATCAGAATCCACTGACCGACATCCGCAACTCAAATACCATAAGATTGGTGATGAAGAACGGCGAGCTCTTTGACGGCGATACTCTCGAACAAGTTTCACCGGCAAAGAAAAAACTCCAGGATCAATACTGGTGGAACAGGGAGCCAAAATAGAAGTATGGAGTTCAAGCTTTAGCTTGCCCGCAAGCTGAAGCTTGAACTCCATACGAGCAATCAAATGATCGAAAACAAACTCGACCTGCTTAGAAGAAAGAATGCGTCTGCCGAGGCCGGCGGCGGGCCTGAACGCACATCGAAACAGAACGCCGAAGGCAAGATGACGGCCCGGCAGCGAATCGAGTTTGTTCTCGATGAAGGAAGTTTTGAAGAGTTCGATAAACTCAAAACTCATCGCTGTGATGACTTCGGGATGGCGTCCCTCCGCTATCCGGGCGATGGATTCGTAACCGGGCACGGGCTTATCGACGGCCGTCAGGTGTTCATCTTTGCGCAGGACTTTACCGTTTTTGGCGGCTCGCTTTCCGAAACGAATGCGCAGAAGGTCTGCAAGATCATGGACCTCGCGATGAAGGTCGGTGCACCTATCATCGGGCTCAATGATTCAGGAGGCGCGCGCATTCAGGAAGGTGTCGCCAGTCTCGCGGGATACGCGGATATCTTCCTTCGGAATACGCTCGCATCCGGAGTCGTTCCGCAGATCTCAGCAATCATGGGCCCCTGCGCAGGAGGCGCAGTCTATTCACCCGCGATCACTGACTTCACGCTGATGGTAAAGAACACAAGTTATATGTTCATCACCGGACCAGACGTGATCAGAACAGTGACGCACGAAGAGGTGAGCAAGGAAGCGCTCGGCGGGGCGATGACACACAATCAGACGAGCGGGGTAGCCCATTTCGCCGCAGAGAATGAAGCCGACTGTCTGAGGCTTGTGCGCGAACTGCTTTCGTTTCTGCCACTCAACAATCTCGAAGACCCGCCATTAGTCGCAACCGATGATCCAGTGGACCGTATCGACGAGCAGATAGACGCAATCGTCCCGGCTGAATCGAACGTTCCATACGATATTCGTCGTATCATTACGCGGGTCGTCGATGAAGACTACTTTTTTGAGATTCAGGAACACTTTGCCCGCAATCTGGTGATTGGTTTTGGGAGACTCGGCGGACAAACTGTCGGGATAGTGGCGAATCAGCCCGCTTACCTTGCGGGCGTGCTGGATATAGATGCGAGCGTCAAGGGAGCTCGCTTTGTGCGCTTCTGTGACTGTTTCAACATCCCTATCATCACGTTTGAAGATGTTCCCGGCTTTCTGCCCGGTGTCAACCAGGAGTATGGTGGAATCATAAGACATGGGGCCAAGCTCCTGTACGCTTTCGCCGAGGCGACAGTCCCCAAGATCACCGTGGTCACGCGCAAGGCATACGGCGGAGCCTACTGCGTCATGGGGTCGAAACACATCCGGACCGACATCAACTTCGCTTATCCGACTGCTGAGATCGCTGTTATGGGTGCGGAAGGCGCCGTGGGGATACTCTACCGAAGAGAAATCGGCAATTCGGGAGACTCAGAGTCCGTGCGCCGGGCAAAGATCGAGGAATACCAGGATAAGTTCGCGTCGCCTTATGTCGCGGCGGAGCGCGGATATATCGATGAAGTGATCGAGCCGAGCAAGACTCGGTTCAAACTTGCCCGTGCGCTAAAGCTTCTTGAGAACAAACGCGACACCAACCCTCCACGCAAACACGGAAATATTCCACTTTGAAATGAAAGAAGGTACGTTGTACCGGCGTTTAGCCGGAATCGTTCCATTCAAAGTAGTTCGAATGTGACGATTCCGGCTAAACGCCGGTACAACGTACCTTCTTAACTTCTCCCAGGACTCTAGGCTGCTCGCTTCTTTGCCTTATTACCCGACAAAATGACCTCGATGGCCTTCTTCAGCGTCAGGTCTTCAGTAGGCTTTGGCGCCACAACGATAGGAGGTGGTGTCTCTCGTGGTTGATCGGTCGCGGGTGTGCGCGGCTGATTTGGTTCGGGTTCGTTGTCATCCGTCGCCTGAAGCTCAGGAATGTCGATGCGTTTGACTTCAACGGTCGGGGTGACGCCCTCTGCCATAAGAATCTTGCCGGAAGGTGACGCATACCGCGCCGTCGTCAGGAGAAGCGCAGATCCATCATCGAGAGGGAACAGCTCTTGTTCACCGCCCATGCCAAATAACGTGCGTTCTCCGACAATCTCCCCACGCTGATTCTCAAGAATCGCGGCGGCAACGACCTCCGATGCGCCGGCGGTTGTCCGATCGACGATCACAACAAGTGGAAGATCAGTGATTGCCGATTCAGGCTTAGCGTCGTGTTGAGCCAATACCTTGTCCTTGCGTCCGATGACTTTGGCAATCGTTCCCGATTTGAGGAACAGATTGGCGACATCGATACCTTCCTTCAGCTCACCACCCGCGGATCCACGCAGGTCGAGAATTATTCGCTGAGCGCCTTTCTTAATCGATTCGGTGACGCCCTTCTTTACCGCTTCCGCCTGTCCCTTGACGAGGATCGGAACTTTGACATAACCAATCTGCTGCTCGAGCGCACGTATCTCCGGGGCGACCGCTGGCACCGAACCGCGCGTGATCTTTATCTTGTCACTACGCCGATTGATGAGCGTAATCTCGGTAACGGAACCGGAAGCACCTCTCAACAGGGATCCTGACATCGTAGAGATCCAAGTCACGCGTGGCGTGTCCGTCGATATACTCGATTATGTCGCCCACGCGAACTCCTGCCTTGTCGGCTGGGGCGCCTGGTACGACGGCGATCACATAGGCGAAGTCAGAATACTGACCAACAACCATTCCGGTCTGATCCGGCTGGTCCTTTGTCTGTTGATATTCCTTTACCTGTTGCGGAAGAAGATATGCGCTGTAAGGATCAAGCGCCTCGGTCAGTCCGCGGAGCGCGCCAATTCTGACTTTGTCGAGGTTGGGTTTCTCAACATAATCATTGACAATGTGCCGCACGACTTCTTCGAAGATTCGAAGCTGTGGATAGGGACCAGGATCAGCGATGGCTTTTACCCAGGAACTGTTTGAGTTGGAAAGGAGGCCCCCAACAATAGAATAGATTGCAATAAAGGCAGAGAGCGTAACCAGCGTCAACTTGGTTCTAATCGACATCAAATCTGTTAACTCCTTCCCCCGAGATCTTCCTCATCATCATACACTACGAAGAATTTGACGCGCAAGCAAAGAGCCTGTGGAGGGCTCGGTTCCGGGTTCGATCAACGCGCGAATGACGCCGGCAGGTCAAGCAGGCTTCATTTTTTCATCAATTTTGTGTTGACGAATCGAAAGAGTTGCTTGACTGATTAGGAATGTCTGACTATACTCCGACTTCGATTCTATCTGGTAGCGTTCATTATCGGGCATCTTACGCGGTTGTTTGCGCGACGGTTGGCGGCTTTTCAAATGATGCTGTTGTCGTGCTGTTTTGTCCGTGGCAACGCTTGAATCGCAAGTTTCGTTGAGTTTGTACAGGTTACCTCCCTCCTTCTCCTGCTTGATTCCCACGGTATGGGATTCCCGTACCGTGGGAATTTTTGCAGCGCAAAAGAATCGAAAAAGAGTCGAAAAAGACTCAGGGTCGGCCTGAGTTCTTTTTCTCGGAGTTAGTCTCCTGAACCAGGGGAGCGCGATAACCGCTGCGCGCGCGCACGTACATGTCAGCAGAATTGAGCCTTACGTTGATTGCGCGGAATTTTCCATCGCGCTTGTCGTTGGTGGAATAGTAGGCGAGCGTATATTGGTTTCGAAGCTCTTCGGCTATCAGCGCAAAGGCGTATGACGTGCTCTCGATACTCTCAGCCCTGAGATAACGGCCGCCCGAACCCATCGCGAGAAACTTCAGGAAATCTGCCGCCACCAGGTATTTGTCTCGCTTGACGGTTTGGTTTGATCCTGACCGCATCGTCTGAGAGGCCGGCACAAAAGACGACACGAACCTGACGCCTGGAAGCTGCATAGGCTTCATTATCGGTCCGCCATCGTTCCGCGTTTCATATTGAATCGAGTACGCGATGACACTTGCCGTGGCGACAAGTTCCAGAGCCTCTTCAAAACTTGCCAGCTTGCTTGCCGTATCAACCCCATCTGAAAGAACAACAATCGCTTTCCGCCCTGAGACTGTCGAGAGCTTCTCATTGACTGTGCGCGCGATTGCATCATAGAGGCTCGTCCGGTAGTTGCTTTTCACCGACGCGATCGCGCCTTCGAGCACCTTTCGATCACTCGTAAAGTCGCCGATAAACCTCACCTCATCATCGAACGTTACAATTGCAACGCGATCCCTTGGCTGGAGTTGCTTGACAAACGCGAGAGCAGCCTTGCGAATGGCTCCGAGCTTTCTCTGCGTGCTGTGGCTGGTATCGATGAGAAGCGCCACGTTGAAGGGTGCCTCGGTGGAAGAAAAGGAGCTTATCTCCTGGAGCACATCGTCTTCAAAGATCCGGAAGTTCTGTCGACCGAGACCCGTAACGAATTGACCGGACCGATCTGAGACGATCACCGGTACATTGACCAGCGAAGTATCAACCTTGATAAGACCCTGTTGATTCTCTTGTCCCTGTTGTTGACCCTGTTGTTGCCTTGTTGCCCCGGTTGACGTTGCTGGCCCTGCGTGGGAGGTGGGTCCTGGGACATGGTCGGGGGGGTTGGTTTTCCGAGCGGCCGGGCGATTCCTGGCAGGAACGAACCCGCAAAAAAGAGAAGAAGCGCGACCGCGCTCCAGTGGAATCCTTTTTGATGTCGGAAAACGCTCATTTCAATCGGCTGGATCAATTGAGCCGGCTCATTCGCCGGGCGGCTAAATTCGCCGGGCGGCTGAAACGGTTAATATGCTCCACCATAATTTTACCCGACAATAAAACTGCGTGCAAATTTTGATCGTCAAAAGAGGTCTCGGCGCGAGGTCGAAAAATTCGGAAAAGCTTTCGAAATGAGAATTTGGAGTAGACACCCGCAAGTCGCTTGAGTATACTTCATTGCTGTCTGAGCCGTGCTCGTCGCGGTACTTCCGGTGCAGCGTTTACAGAGGGCCTCATCACCCTTGCTGTTCCAACCGGCTGAATCGTGGCGGCTCGCAAAGCCGAAGCGGGCTCAGGCAAGAATTGCTGTAGTTAAGCCCTTTGAACGCCCCGAGGAGAAATCACTGATCTAAGCGGACATGATCAGTTAACGGCTTCCAATCTTGCTTGGTGGTTTTTGCTGAAACTGCTAGAATAGCGCGGCTTTGACGAATGACCCGGTAAGGGTAACGAAAGAGCGCTGACTAAATAACCTGTGGAACGAAGGGCCATTTATTTGTGGCTTTTTATTTCGAACTGATCGGCGGCCCTCACGTGTGCCGCTAAAGCTTTGTCTAAAACGATATGGGTGGTCCCCCGGAACAAGGGATTGTCCAAGGAGAAACCGATGAGAAAGTTCGCCCTGATTTGCACCTCGCTGTTGCTCAGTGCGCTTGCCCTAAACACGCCCCTTTCTACGTGGTTGAACGAGAGCTCAACCACGAATGCTCAGACCCCTGGTAAGGACGGAGCTGTTACGGTTACGGCAGCCAACACTGTCGTTAACCGGTACTCTGTTCTCACCGCGAATGCGGCCGCCGGCGGAACGACGCTGGTAGTCGCCAACGCAGGCGGGGCCAATGGCCTCGACCCGTCGACTCTCGTTGCCAACGACGTGCTGCTTGTTATTCAAATGCAAGGGGCGACGATTGACACGACCGACACCGCTGCGTATGGAACAGTGACCAGCCCTGGAAGTGCGGGACTCTTCGAGTTCACTGCGGTTACCAGTGTGGCCGGTAACACGATCACCGTCGGCTGTGCGCTCAAGAACAGCTACACGGCTTCTGGCAAGGTGCAGGTCATCAAGGTGCCGCAGTATTCCAGTTTGACCGTCGATCCGGGCGGTTCGATCACTGCGCCTGCCTGGAATGGCACGTTCGGTGGTGTCGTTGCAACCTTCGTGCAGGGACAAACGACCATCAACGGAGCGATTGATGTCAGCGGACAAGGCTTCCGCGGCGGTGCGCTCAGCGACAACGGACTTGGCTTTAACTCGGTAGTCTATCGCACGGCAAGCACTGAGTTCGGAGCCGTCAAGGGCGAAGGCATCGCTGGTTCGGCATCCGACTATGACACGCTTGGCGGCCGGTTCGGACGTGGCGCTGCAGCCAATGGCGGCGGCGGCGGCACCTCACACAATACCGGTGGCGGTGGCGGCGCGAATGGCAACAATGGTCAGGCATATACGGGCGCTGGAGTGATGGACGGCGCGGCCCTCGGCGCTGCTGCCTGGTCGCTTGATCCTGAGTTCATAGCAAACGCCAACTCGCTTAACAAATTCCGGCGGCGGCGGCCGCGGCGGATATGGTTATTCCGATCCCGCGACTGACATCAATGCAGTCGCAACCGGTCCTGGCAATCCGCTCTGGCTGGGCGATCTTCGCAGGCCAGTGGGTGGCCGCGGTGGCCATCCAGTTGCCAATGACGCATCAACCCGCGTCAACCTCGGTGGCGGAGGCGGCGCAGCTCATCAGAACAATCTTGACGGTGGAGCCGGCGGAAACGGCGGCGGAATCGTCTTCCTGGTGGGTAGCGGCGACGTCACCGGTACCGGCACGATTCGATCAAACGGTTCCAATGGCCAGGACAGTGCCGACGAGCATCGTGATGGCGGTGGCGGCGGCGGCGCCGGTGGTTCGATTGTTGTCATCGGGACCAACCTGACTGGCGTTGCACTCGCAGCCAATGGCGGCAATGGCGGCAATCATATGCGGCCCATCGGCAGGTTCACCAATGAAGGTCACGGCCCTGGCGGCGGCGGCGGCGGTGGATTTGTGGCAACGTCTGACGGTCCGCTTACAACGAGTGTTGCGGGCGGCAACAACGGTGTCACGTTTGCCTCAACGCTTACCGAATTTCCTCCCAACGGCGCGACAAAGGGCGCTACTGGTGCTACGGGTGGAGTTGTAAGCTTCCCGTACCCCTGCCCGAGAGGAGTTACAGCGCGAGTCAACTCGCGAATCCTTTCAAGCGATGTCTGTGTCGGCGGTGGAAGGATTATTACGGTCCGGTCGCAGGTAACCAACAACGGGCCTGGAATACAGCAAGATAACCCGGGACCTGAATACCTCGCTGATTTGCCCGCGCAAGTCGATCCGGTACTCAATTCCTGCTCGGCCACCTCTGGCAATTGTGCAATTGTCGGGAACCAGGTTGAGTGGGATGGTTCGCTTGCAGCGAATCAGATCGTAACGATCGAGTTTCGTGTCAGAGTCCGGAACAATGTGACCGAAGGTACGAATATCTGTATCGATACCAAGGTCAATTACGATTCAGACGGCAATGGCTCCAACGACACGTCCGATTCATCACGTCCGTGCATCCGGACCAATTGCCCGCCAGTAACACCCTGCATCGGTCCTCTGTGCCCGAGCACCGTTGGACCTGGCGACAAGTTCCCGCTACTTGGGAATAGCGGTCCGAGCGACCAGAAGCCAGCATCGGTTCTGGTCTATCCGATCTATACCTCGAGCTCAACCGCGCCAAACAGATCGAATACCTCGATCAGTTTGACGAACACGAGCACGTCGTCAGCTGCGTTCGTCCATTTGTTCTTTGTGAATGGCGCGAACTGCACAGTGTCTGACCGTTATATCTGTCTGACAGCACAACAGACCACATCATTCCTGGCGTCGGATATGGATCCTGACACTACGGGATACCTTGTGGCTGTCGCGACGGATCAGAACGGGTGGCCGCGGGCCTTCAATCACCTTATCGGTGACGCGTATGTCAAGACAGTAATCCAGGGCAGTAGCTTCTTTGGAAGTTACGGTGCTGAAGGATTCACTGCTCTCCGGGAGCAAACTCCGAGTTTGACTGCCCAGGTCGCACCGATAATCTTTAACGGGGTCGACTATGATCTCGCACCTTTCGTGCTGGCTGTCTCTAGCATCCTGAGCCGGGTTGACGGCAACTTCACATGGATGCTCGTGGCGAGCTTACAACGGAAGTCTGGTGAGCGGGCCAAGCAGTATCGGGAACATCTTTGGTCTCCTCTTTGATGACGCTGAAGATGCGGCGAGCTTCCCGGCATCGGCCGGTTGCCAGTGGCGGATCATACTCAGCGACGACACTCCGAGGATCGTGCCAAGGTTCACAGTCAAGATTCCGAGCACGAGAACCGGATGGATGAAGTTCTGGTCGACAAGCGCCACCGGAATCGCTGGCGTGGTCTTTAACGCTAATGCTAATGCGGATGGCTATAATGGCGGCCGCACAATGCACAAGCTGACACTGACCGCTGCCGGTTACACCATTCCAGTACTCCCGCCGTCCTGCTAGGACTCGGGAGTACTCCTAAAACTCAAGGGGCTCGATGCTTCGGCATCGAGCCCCTTTTTAGTGGTCAGTGGTCGGTGTAGTGGAGTGTCAAGCTGTTCAGCTTGCGTGGTCTTGAGTTCTTTCTCGCACCTTCAGCGAAGAGCTGAAGCCTGAACACTGTCTTGACCACTGGCCATGACCCTATTCCAATTGCGGCTCGAAGCCTTCCACGGGACGGGAGGAGAGTGAATTGCGCATGATCATCCGGGCACATGCATTCCAGCGCAGAATCGGATCATCGTTCCCTGCCGGCCGGAGAGCTTCCGCCCGCTCGAAGTGGTGCATCGCTTCGCGGAGCCATTCGTACGCGTCGTAGCCAGCTCCGGGCCCTCCCTGACTCAATCTCGCCTTGGCCTGGCGCTCAGCAACGATGCCTGCGTAATAAGCGCGCTGGTAATCGTCCGTCAGCTTGTCAACGACTTCGCGCGCCTTTGTCGCTCCGATGGCGTAACCGCGCGTAAGCCTGTCCGAGAGCGCGAGCAGCAGCGACACCAGGGCCTGCTGATTGTCTGGATCGATCTGAAGAACATCCAGACAGATGCTCTCCGCTTCTGCCGGCTCATTGAGGAGCCTGTAATGGTGTGCTTTCTCGAGCGCTTGCGGAATTCCTTCGAGTGAAAGCGGCTTGAGAGTGAACAAGGTTCACCTCCTGTCAGTCAAAGTTCCAGAGAAGATATCCGGCCACAATCGTGCCCACGACGGCAGTTCCGTAGCAGAGGATCGAGATCACTTCATTGAGATGTTTTATCTGCAACCCATCATAGAGCGTGAAGCGAAATCGATGTGCCCAGTGAAAGAGCGGGAGTGAACAGATCACAAAAAGCGCCAGACGCACCAGTGGAGAACTCACCAGTTCCGAAAGATAGGCATGGCTCGGCATATTTACCCAGCCCAGCGGGATGGCAAAGCCGATGAGCACGAGAAATGCCGGCAGAAACAATGCCGCAACAACACCGCCCGAACTGAAGAGCGTCCAGAGCAACGGCTCTATTGATCTCTTATGCATGATTCAGCTCCTCCCCACCAGCAGATAGGCGATCAAAAGTGAAACACCCAGCCAGGCGATATAGTTTGGAGCGGCGACGGCCCAGTCCGGGAGCCGCTTGCCGCCAAACCGCACCGGCATCGCTCTGGGCGCAAGATTGAACCACGTGATCGCATGAAAGACCACCAGGAAGAGAGCAATCAAACTCAGAATCAAACCAATTGGCGATCGCTGAAACTCCTCAAAATGTGCCAGCGCCACCACACCCTCACTGAGCGAATAAACAAACCATAGTATGAGGATGACGATGTATGCCACGCCAAGACTGGTCAATTCCCGCAATATGAAGCGGAAATGACTCCACTGCTTGGTCCACCAATAGGTCGAGACTTTTGTGCGATACCACTTCGGGTGATAGAGCCTGTACGAGGATCGTCCCGTCATTGCAGGCTTCCCTCCTTACTTGCTTCCCCAGGGAAGAAGAAGCGACTTGAACCAATCCTGAACTGCACTCAGCTTGTATTGTTGAATCGCGCCCGCAGGATCAACGCCTTTGGGACAAGCCTTCGAACATTCACCCACAAATGTGCATCCCCATATGCCTTCGTGTTGCGACAAGTATCTCAAGTCTTTCGTGCGATCCCTCGTCACGGGAATCATGGTTGTACCGCTGGGCAAGTGCGATAGCCGCCGGACCTATAAAATGTGTATCGAGACCAAAGACCGGACAAGCGGAGTAACATAACAGACAGTTGATGCACATGCTGAACTGTTTGAAACGATCAAGCTCATCGGGTGTCTGCAGGTATTCGCCCTTTTCCGGAGGCGATTCCTCCTTGCGAATGATCCAGGGCTTGACGCTTTCAAGCTTCGACAGAAAATCGGTGATCTCAACCACCAGATCGCGAATTACCGGGAAGTACCTCAGTGGCTCGACGCGGATCACCCCCGGAGTGTAATGAGTAAGGAAGGTCGCGCAAGTCAACTTGGGTTCACCATTGACCATCATGCCGCAACTTCCACACACTCCCATCCGGCAACTCCACCGGAACGACAATGATCCATCGAGCCTATCCTTTATATAGTTGAGCGCGTCGAGAACAACCCAATCGTCACGCAAAGGTACTTCGTAGGAATCAAATGTCGGCTCGGTCTCAAACTCAGGCCGATAGCGCGCGACTTCGAGTAATACGGTTTCCGCCATATCATCCTTTCTTCTTTCCTGGCTTTCTTTTCCTGGCTGTTTCCGGTTGTTCTCAATTTCCGTAGACCCGCTTACCCGGAGGCCACCGGGTAATGGTTACGGGCAGATACTCGACTTTTGATGAACCATCCTTCTGCCGATAGACAAGCGAGTGAGCGAGGTAGTGTTCATCGTCCCGTTCTGGATAGTCTGTGCGCTGGTGTGCACCGCGTGACTCCTGCCGGCTGGATGCGGCATCGACTATCGTCTGTGCTACGTCAAGCATGTACCCGAGCTCGAGTGCCGCCGTGAGCTCTGTGTTGAATGTATGGCTGCGATCATCAATGGTCACGTCCTCGAATCGCTCCTTGAGCTCTCGTAACTTTGCGCTCGCTGCTTCCAGCGACGCTTTCGTCCGATAGATTCCAGCTCCGTTCTCGACTGCCTTCTGCATTTCGTCCCTGATCGTCGAAATGCGCTCCTTTCCACCGGACTTCTCAAGAAAGCCCTTCTGAAGCCGCCGCTGCTCATCAAGAGCCTGAGCGACAACAGAGCTCGAAGGCTGCGGCTGATCGAGCGCAAACCTGGCGGCATTTCTGCCGGCGCGCGCACCAAAGACGAGCAACTCCGTCAGTGAATTCGAGCCAAGGCGGTTGGCACCATTAATACTGACGCACGCGACTTCTCCTGCGGCAAAAAGGCCGCTAAGCGGGGTCGCTCCGTGAATGTTCGTGTGTACTCCCCCCATCATGTAATGAACAACCGGACGGACGGGGATCAACTCCTTGATGGGGTCGATGTTCTGATACTTTAGACAGAGCTCCCTGACAAACGGCAACCGCCCGTTGATGACCTTCTCGCCGAGATGCCGAATGTCGAGATGAACAACCGGCCCATAAGGCCCCTCAATAGTTCGGCCCTTCTCATGCTCCTTGACGAATGCCTGCGACAGGCGGTCACGAGGTCCCAGTTCCATCGATCGCAGCACAGGCTTGGCCTGCGGCGTCCCAAGGTCATAGTCCTGAAGATAGCGGTAGCCATCCTTATTAATCATGTAGCCGCCTTCAGCCCGCGCGGCCTCCGTGATCAGGATCCCGGTGAATGGAAGCCCAGTCGGATGGTACTGGACGAATTCCATATCCTTGAGGGGCACGCCCGCACGGAAAGCAATCGCCATCCCATCGCCATTCTTGATGTTTGCGTTTGTCGTAAATGGGAAAAGGCGTCCACAGCCTCCAGTGCACAGAATGACCGCTTTTGCGAGAATCGCCTGTATTCGGCCGGTCATGAGCTCGATCGCGACCACGCCCTGAACGCGTCCGTCTTCAACCAGGAGCGACGTCACAAACCACTCGTCATACCTTTTGATGTGCTGGTATTTGAGCGATGTCTGAAAGAGCGTGTGAAGCATGTGAAAGCCGGTCTTGTCAGCGGCAAACCACGTGCGCCTCTTCTTCATTCCTCCGAACGCCCGCACCGCAACGTGGCCGTCGGGTTCGCGGTTCCACGGGCATCCCCAGTGTTCCAGCTGGAGCATCTCACGCGGAGCTTCGTTCACAAAAAGCTCAACCGCATCCTGATCGGGAAGCCAGTCGCCACCGGAAATGGTGTCGTAGGCGTGCTCATCGAGACTATCATCGGGTTTGATAACTGCGGCCGCACCGCCCTCGGCAGAAACCGTATGGCTGCGCATCGGATAGACTTTTGAAACAACTGCTACGCTGAGGCGAGGATCAACTTCGGCAATCGCGATGGCCGCACGCAGTCCGGCGCCACCGCCGCCAACCAGCAGAATATCGTGGTCCAGGATCTCCATATTTTTTTAGTGCCCCCTGAAGACAAAACGCTCGCGAGACTAACACTTGCGAGCCATGATTTTCAAGGTACCACAAACTAAAGTTTGAACTCGAACCCAACTGAGTTTGAGTTAAGCTTAGCTTTGTTGGTTGCGAGCTTTCATCAAGAGATCGATGAACGCGCGCGCGGCAAGTGTGAAGACTTTCCCTTTACGGTGAATGATCCCAATCTCACGCGTGAATGTGCCCTCGACGAATCCCACGGAAACAAGCGTTCCACTGCGGACTTCGTTGACCACTGAGTTCTTCGGCAGAATCGTTACGCCAATTCCAGCCTCTACACACCGCTTTATCGTTTCGATGTTGTCGAATTCCATCGAATAGCTCACGCGAACCCGGTGATCGCCAAGAAGCCGGTCAATCGCCTTCCTCGTCGGAATGTCGCGCTCGAAACCCACAAAGGGCTCCCCATTCAGACGAACGAGACTGACACGACGATGCCGTGCCAGCGAATGATCAGGACGACATACCAGGACCAGCTTTTCGCGGCGAAACGAAATCACCTGCAGACGCGGCTTACGAAGTGGGAGGGCAACGATCCCGAAATCGATCGTATTATTCAAACAGGCTTCATAGACCTTGTCCGTCCGGCTATACTCAAGCCTGACATTCACCTTCGGGTTCGCTTCGATAAACTGTTTTACATAGGGCGGCAGGTGGTGAAGTCCGACGCTGTAAACGGTCGCGATGCGCAGCGTTCCAGCCAGGTGGTCTATGCCTGAGCTGAGCTCGTTTTCAAGCGCCAGAAAGCTCTCGACCATCTGCTTCGACACTGAATGGAGACGCCGGCCGGCCGCCGTCAGGACAACACCCTTGCGGTTGCCTCGTTCAATCAAAGGCTGACTGAACCGGCTTTCGAGCATTCGCACCTGTTGGCTGACTGCTGACTGCGAAACGCGGTTGAGGGCCGCGGCCTTTGAGAAACTGCCGGTCTCTGCCAGATCACAAAAGGTCTTCAGTGTTTCGAGATGCACCGAAGGCTATATTAGCACAGCTAATTTAAAAGTTAAGTATTTTGAATTTGTCTTAAATAGCTCAATCCTGATAGTCTCGAATGATGAGAGTGCGCGTTGAGAGGTGCTGCCATGAGAGGTGCTGAAAGATGGTGAGCATCGGATTTCTCTTCAAATCGTCGCCTGGTAAGAAATACGTGATGGGAATCACGGGACTGCTCCTTTTTGGCTTTGTGATTGCCCATATGATCGGGAATCTGCAGATATTCCTCGGTCCAGAGGTGATCAACGAATATGCCGCGTCCCTCAAGGGGCTTCCCGCCCTGCTCTGGGCTCTTCGCCTCGGCCTCCTGCTTGTAGTCGTCCTTCACATTACATCTGCAGTTCAGCTCGCGATCGAGAACCGCCGTGCGCGGCCACGCGGTTACGATACGGGGAAGCCCGTAGCATCGAGTTATGCCGCGCGAACCATACTGATCACCGGACTCATAGTCTTCGCATTCATTCTTTTTCATCTTGCGCACTTCACTGCCGGTTTCGTTGATCCACAACTGCTCGAGCTGAGAGATGCAGTTGGCCGGCACGATGTTTACACGATGATGATCCGCGGTTTTTCAAGTCCGGTTGTTGCGGTGTTCTACATAGCAGCTACGGGACTTCTATGCCTTCATCTCAGTCACGGTGTCTCGAGCTCGTTTCAATCGCTCGGGTTGAGAAGCAACAGCACGCTGCGCTTCTTCAAGCGAGTTGCAGCAATATCAGCGGCTCTCATCTTTATCGGCAATTCATCTATCCCGGTGGCAATCCTCGCAGGTCTGGGAAAGTAGACGGCTGGAGGAAGGCGCGATCATGAACGTCAATCTTGATTCCAGGACTCCCGGCGGACCACTTCCGATGAAGTGGACCAGCTACAAACAGGAGATGAAGCTCGTCAACCCGGCCAACCGGCGTCGCTTCGAAGTGATAGTCGTTGGAAGCGGACTCGCCGGCGCCTCGGCGGCCGCGACTCTCGGAGAGCTCGGCTACAACGTCTCCTGCTTCTGTTTTCAGGACAGTCCCCGGCGCGCTCACAGCATTGCCGCGCAGGGTGGCATCAATGCAGCCAAGAACTATCGCAATGACGGCGATAGTGTCTATCGCCTTTTTTACGACACGATCAAGGGAGGTGATTTTCGCGCGCGCGAAGCAAATGTCTATCGACTGGCTGAAGTCAGCGTCAATATTATCGATCAATGTGTCGCGCAGGGTGTCCCTTTTGCGCGCGAGTACGGCGGGATGCTTGACAACCGGTCATTCGGAGGAGCCCAGGTGTCGCGCACATTTTATGCAAGGGGTCAGACCGGTCAGCAACTTCTTCTTGGCGCGTACCAGGCACTCAGCCGCCAGATCCAAGCTGGTATGGTGAAGATGTATCCGCGAACTGAGATGCTGGACCTGGTTCTCATCGACGGTCACGCGAAAGGAATAGTCGTCAGAGATCTCGTCTCCGGAGCGATTTCGTCGCACGCCGCAGATGCCGTCGTGCTTGCAACCGGTGGCTATGGCAACGTCTTTTTTCTTTCAACGAACGCGAAGGGTTGCAATGTCACGTCGACTTTCCGCGCTTACAAGAAGGGTGCACTTTTCGCCAATCCGTGTTTCACGCAGATTCATCCGACGTGCATTCCGGTAAGCGGCGACTATCAGTCAAAGCTGACCCTGATGTCCGAATCCCTGCGCAATGACGGCCGTGTCTGGGTGCCCAGGACGCGCGGTAACACTCGTCACCCGTCAGAGATTCCTGAAACTGATCGCGACTACTATCTCGAAAGGAAGTATCCGAGCTACGGCAATCTTGCGCCTCGGGACATCGCTTCGAGGGCAGCGAAGGAGGTCTGCGATGAAGGCCGCGGCATTGGCCCCGGTGGGCGAGGCGTCTACCTCGATTTTGCGGATTCGATCAGCAGAGTTGGTGAAAGCAAGATCCGCGAGCGCTATGGAAACCTCTTTGAAATGTATGAGCGCATTACCGGTGAGAATGCCTACAAGCAACCAATGCGAATCTACCCGGCGGTTCACTACACGATGGGTGGCTTGTGGGTTGACTACAACCTTATGAGCAATATCCCCGGTCTGTATGTTCTGGGTGAGGCAAACTTTTCAGATCACGGCGCAAATCGGCTGGGCGCGAGCGCGTTGATGCAGGGGCTCGCTGACGGCTACTTTGTATTACCTAACACGATCGCAGGTTATTTCGCCGGGGGGCCGCAAAAGAAGTACGCCACCGATCACGTTGAATTCAAGCATGCGGAGGAAGAGACGAGAGAACGGGCGCGACGCCTGCTCGGCATGAACGGCAAGAGGACTGTGACCGATTTCCATCGAGAGCTCGGAAAACTGATGTGGGACAAAGTTGGGATGGCGCGAAATGACGCCGGACTGAGGGAGGCTCTAAAACGAATCCCGGAAATCCGGCAGGAGTTCTGGGAGAATTTAACCGTCCCAGGCATAGGTGATGAACTCAATCAGTCGCTTGAGTACGCCGGAAGAGTCGCAGACTTTTTGGAATTCGCTGAACTACTGGCATTTGACGCTCTGCATCGCGAAGAATCCTGCGGAGGCCACTTTCGCGAGGAATATCAGACAGACGATGGTGAAGCGCTGCGTAATGACGAGAAGTTTGCCTATGTAGCCAGCTGGGAATACAAAGGTGCCGATCAATACCCTGCTCTTCATCGCGAGCCACTCGTATACGAACAGGTGAGAATGACGCAGAGGAGCTATCGATGAACCTGAAGCTGCGCGTCTGGCGTCAAAAGAATGCAATGTCTGAAGGCGGATTTGTCGACTACTCCGCGCGTGACGTCAGCCCTGACATGTCGTTCCTTGAGATGCTCGATATCGTCAATGAGGAGTTGATCGCAAAGGGTGAAGAACCGATCGCTTTCGACCACGACTGCCGCGAAGGCATCTGCGGGACGTTGCGGACTCGTGATCAATGGCGTTGCGCACGGTCCACTGAAAGCGACAACCACCTGCCAGTTGCACATGAGGTTCTTCACGGATGGTCAGAAGATCACAATCGAACCGTGGCGAGCGCGCGCATTTCCGGTGATCAAGGACCTCGTCGTCGATCGGAGCGCGTTTGACCGGATCATTCAATCGGGCGGTTACATTTCGGTATCTACCGGTGGTGTGCCGGATGGCAATGCGATTCCTATCGGCAAAGAGATCTCCGACCGTTCAATGGACGCGGCTCAATGCATCGGTTGCGGGGCGTGTGTAGCCGCTTGCAAGAATGCATCAGCAATGCTCTTTGTTGCAGCCAAGGTCTCTCATCTCAGCCTGCTGCCGCAGGGTGCAGTTGAGCGTGAACGCCGCGTTGTCAACATGGTGGATACGATGGATCGCGAAGGATTCGGAAACTGCACAAACATCGGATCCTGCGAGGCCGTTTGCCCGAAGGAGATCACCCTCGACTCGATCGCGCTCATGAATCGCGAATACCTGAGAGCGAAGTGGCAGGGGAGGTAGACGGCAGGGGTTCAGTTTCAGCCCAGGGGAAAGTCTTTTGCACTGCGATTGAGATTTGAGATATGAGATAATTGTCATTCACGAAGCATTCTGCTGATCAATCTCGTCTCGGGATCTTCAAATGAGAATTCTCCTCCAGCGCTGAAGTTGAACTCCATAGCTCGGGATGGCTGCGGACGTGATCCTCGAACCGAAATAGTTATCCGGTCGTATCGATCCTCGTGTACAAACTTCGCGGCAGAAAATCTCGTTGGGTCTGGATTGCACTGGTCGCATTGTCTCCGATTGCCTACATCCTCGGAGCCAAAATAGTTTCAAAGTACGATTCGATCGCGCAGGCCCATTTCACCTATGATCGCACTGAAGTCAGCGAAATCGCCGCCAGGTTTGCGAAGGAAAAGGGGCTCGACGTTACAGGCTGGGAGACTCTCGTCCATACGCGCGTACACAATCTGCTGCTCGTATACTTTCGAAATAAGCCCGGCGCCGACGCCGATCGACTCAAAGCGCTTGGGCCTCCCCTGAGTACATTCGTACTCTTTAGATCGCCTGACCGCAATCAGCATATCGAAGTAAGGGTCGGACCCGAAGGACGAGTTGTGGGCTACAGCCGAAAACTCGCGGCTGATGCGAGTCCGAATGATCCTGGAGAGGCACGCTCGCTCGAGATCGCACGAGCAACACTTTCGTCGTGGCTGCTACCGGACGAGCAGAGCCGGCTGATCGGACCTGAAACAAAAGAACAGAGAGCCGCAGACTCGGTTACGAGAAGCTACAGTTGGCGTCTCCCTGCAGCGTCCCACCCCGAACTCGATCTTCGGTACGAAGTCTCGGTACGCGGAGACGCAGGTGCTTGGAGAAACCATTGAGAGCAAGGTACCCGAAGGTTTGTTTCGTGAGAATGAGCCTTTTGCGCGCTTCGGATTTCGGTTGAACCAACAACGCGTTTCCGGATTAACGGCGGTCAGCATCATTCTGTACTGGCTGGTGTTTGCTGTAGTGTTGATCCTGGGGATATATCGTTTCATACAGCGAGCAAGGCAGCGCGAGTTGTCGTACAAGCGCATCGCCATCCTGACCGTCAATCATTGCATTCCTCTTTCTGGCGGTTATTCTCATCACAGATATCGCCACTTACGACCAGGCTATCCTGCGCAACACGTCATTGCTCCCTATCTATATTGTCGGCACGATCTCATATCTTTTCATGGGACTGTTTGTAGCAATCGCGTATGGAAGTGGTGAAGGCGATATTCGCGAAGGTTTCCCAGGAAAGCTCACTTCTCTCGACGCGCTACTTACAGGAAAGCTCTTTTCGCGCAACGTTGCGCGTGCCGTCGTCATCGGTGCTGCCGTTGGCGGTTGGGGGTTTCTGCTACTTGAGCTCGTTCCCTTTTTCTGGCGTAACGTTCCCACAGCTGGAAAGAACATCGAAACATTCGATTTTCTTGTTGGCCGGGCTTCCTGGCTTTCTCCTTTTGTGATTCTTCCGATTGATGTCATCCTGACGATGACGGTCGCCATTCTGATTCCTGTGCCATTCATCCGGCGGCGCTTTCGCCGAGCATATGTTGTTGTGATTCTCGCATTCCTGTTTGGTTGGGTGGCGTGCACAGGATCGGCTGCGTACTTCTCGCCGTGGGTCGGAGCGGCGGCGCTCGGCATCGTAAAGGCAGGAATTCTCCTCTTCCCTTTCTTCAGGTTCGATCTCCTGACCTCGCTCGTGAGTCTGGCGGTCCCCACTTTTGTTACGTCGATAGTTCAGTTCACAGCGCAGCCATCTTCGTCGCTCAACCGTTCCGGCTACATCGCACTCGCTATCGGCCTCGCGTTTCTCATATGCGAAATCTACTTTGCATTCAAAGGAAAGCTTTATAACGAAGAAGAGGTAGGCCCTCAGTATGCTCGCCATCTCGCCCAACGCCTGAATATGCAGGCAGAGGTCTCGGCGGCACGCGAGGCTCAGATACGACTCATGCCGCCGCTTGCGGATGCTCCGCCTGGCCTCGAGATTGCCGCGCAATGCCGGCCAGCACAGGAAGTAGGAGGAGACTACTACGAGGTCTTTGCGCTCGATGAAAACCGGACTGGAATATTCATGGCGGAAGGCGGTGGACAGGGTCTCGCCTCTGCGCTCTCAATTGCTTTTGCCAAGGGTTATATCCTGCCGAAAGTTACGGGGGCCCGGCACTCAGATGATTCACCGCTCGAGATTGTGCGCGGTCTTCAGACCCAGTTGCGGAAATCAGTGAGTCACAATTCAGAAATGGGAATTGTGTACGCCGTATTGGACTCCTCCGAGAAGACGATCAGGTACGCGCGAACAGGAGCTTATCCGCGCGTTTACGTCGGGCGACAAAGCGAAAGTAGCGCGTTGAGCCCAACCGAGGATGAGAACAAATTCGGGACTACACATGGAGCGGTGCCGGAATCGTTCACGGTAGCCTCAGGTTTGTTGGACCTCGAACCCGGTGACACGGTAATGGTCTTCACAGATGGCATAGCTCACGCAACTGGTCGCTCAGGCGAGGGCGTTGCCGATATCCTTTGGCGAGATATCCGCGCTGATGCGACCGACTCGCCCGAGAAGCTGCAACGCGATCTGGAGGAAGTCCTCGAGAAGACTGAAAAGCGAGCGGCGAACGCTCGAGTCGCAACTGATGATCTCACGGCAATGGTTGTTCGGCTGAGCAGGGACTCATCCCAATGAGCGCACGCCGCGTACTTCTACTGATACTGTCCGGAGTTGCCGGCTACATTGTCCTGGCATTCATATTCCCATCCATTCAGCCTGTGGCAAAGTTGGGGGTTGATCTCGATCGTAACGGCGTTGTCGCTCTCGCCCGCAAGCACGCTGTATCGATTGAGCCCGAAGCCGCAACCTGGCCGGCTGGCGTTGAAGCCGTACTTGATCAGTCGGCGGAGCGCTATCTTGAAGACAAGCCGAAACCTGAAATCGCCGGTCTGATGTCGGTCATTTCTTCGCGCGTAACGTTGCCTGATCCTCGATCTCGAAAGCGGATTGAGATCACAATCAACGGAAAGGGTCGCATAATGGGTGTCAGCCGACAGGGTTGGACTCCGGATGCGACGCGCACTGTGTCGACCGATGACCAGAAGAATCTGGCGGAGGCTGCGCTCAAGCAGCTCGCAAATGACCAATGGCAAAGCTTCAGGTTCAAACAGAGCTCGATGACCGATTCTGCTACAAGAACCTTTGTCTGGGAGAAGAGTTCCGAGGGCGAGGACCGAGTCAAGCTCGTGGCGAACGCGTCACTTCAAAACGACATTATTATTCGGACTTCGATTAGTCCCGAGCTGAGCAACGACTACCGTGAAAGTATTCGCAGCGGCCGTTCGATTCTGCGCTGGATGGACTTTGTCTTTGTGCTTTTGCTCCTGCTGGGCACGCTTTTCGCACTGATCATCTATTTCCGCAATATCATTCGCAAAGAGGTGCGCCATAGCTCGACGTTTCTCGCGTGGCTCGTCACTTTTGCCGCCATCGCGGTCTGGCTATTTAACGGTTCGATGTTTGAAGACATCCGTACAAGCATCGCATTCAGTTCTTCGGTGCAAGCGTCATCTCTGCGAATTTTGCTCTCGATTCTTGCCGTTTCAGCCGTGGCGATAGCCTTCAGCTTTCCGATCCCCATCTTTTGGGGCGCAGGATATCCTGAAGCATCAAGGCTCGTGCGCAACCCGCTGAGCCGTTTCGAGCTTTTCTTGAGAGGGAAGCTCCTGTCTCGCAAAGTTGGCTCCAGCATTCTTGTCGGCCTCGCCCTCGGATGGGCGCTTCCCCTCATCGCCTTTGCCGCTGCAAAGCTGATGAAGGTCGGCGAGACCCCTCGCCTCGCAATCGAAGGGGTTTATGGTGATCTCTTCGCGGCCCGGTTCCCGTTACTTGTTCGGCCGCTGGAGTCGTCGGGCATAAAGCTCTACACCGTTTTCATTGTCTTTGTCTTTCTGCTTCCACTTCTTCTTCGCCGGTTCCGCAGATCAGCAGTTTGTCACGGCATTGCAATTTTTATCGGAGCCTTAAGCTTTCTTGGGTCAGACGAGTTCCATACGGGTGTCGCGGCAGCCGCGTTTTCGTCTCTTGCGACTATCGTTTTTCTCGACCGGCTTGTTTTTAAAGCGAGCTTCCTTGCGGCTGTGACAGCATTGCTTTCGGGTGATTTCGCGATGAAGCTTTGCGCACTGCAGAGTCAACCTTCATCGAGTCTTCAATGGCATGGATGGTTGGGATGGACCCTGTTTGGTCTTGCGATTGCTGGTTCAGCTGCAGTTGCATTGCGCGGAAGGGTGCTCAGTGAAGAAGATGCTCGCGCGCGATGGTTCTCTGAAGATCAACTGGCAAATCGCGAAGAGCTCGCGCAGCTCAAGGCCCAGTTTCAGGTTGCGCGGAGAGCGCAGGAGCAGATGCTCCCCGATGAACCTCCGATAGTGCCCGGCGTAGAGATTGCCGCAGTCTGTCAGCCGGCGCGGGAAGTAGGCGGCGATCTTTTTGATTTTCTGCAACTGCCGAACGGTCGTATCGGAATCGTTGTGGCAGACGTCTCAGGCAAAGGCGTGCCGGCGGCGCTCTATATGACGCTGACAAAAGGTCTGCTGGCATCTATTGCCGAAACAACATCGGATCCGGCAGAAATCGTGCGCGAGGTAAACAGGCACCTTTATGTTGCGTGTAAACGAAAGATGTTTGTCACCCTCCTTCTGGGAGTCGTCGATCCGCAGTCTCGAACGTTCGCGTACGTCCGCGCGGGTCATAATCCTCCCGTTTGGCGAAGCGAAACCAACCGCGAAACAACCCTCCTCGGCGCGCGGGGCATTGGGCTTGGTCTTACGTCCGGTGAGCTATTCGATCGCACACTCGAACTCGAAGAGATCGTTCTCCGGCCGAGCGATCTGCTGCTCCTCTATTCAGATGGAATCTCAGAAGCAATGAATGAAGCGCGCGAGGAGTACGGCGAAACGCGTCTCAAGGATGTTGCTTCGCGAGCCGATGGGATGAGTGCAGAGAAAGTGAAGGACCTCATTCTCGCTGATGTCCGATCGTTTCTTGGTCGTACTCCGCCTCAAGATGATCAGACGCTGGTGGTTTTGAGGGTGTTGAATGAATGACGAGCCCAGGCTGATCTGCCATTGATTTGTCATTTGTCGTGTGCACCTGGGATGCGAGCCGAATGGTAAATGATCGCTGAGAATGCAATCGATCATGATGTCGTTGGACTCTGACAGTCGAGCCAATGACGCTGCGAATCACAAGAGGCTTCGCCCAGGCGGTACAACTTGCTTATGTTAGAATCGTAAGACTTTACTGGAGGATTTGGCGTGCCTAACCCGTTTTCATTGGACATAGTTGAAAAAGACGGATTCTCGTTGATACATCTTGAGGGTTATCTTGATGCCCATACCGCTCCGCAATTCGAGGCGGCAATCCAATCCGAGATCGATTCCGAACACTATGCGCTCATTGTCGATTGCTCAAAGCTGACATACATTTCTTCTGCGGGTCTCGGTGTGTTCATGACCTTCGTCGAAGAAGTGCGAGAGCACGGCGGCGACATTAAGCTTTGCGGCCTTGTCTCGAGGGTTCGGCACACATTCGAGATTCTCGGCTTCCAGGACATCTTTGACCTGCTCGACGATGTACCTTCGGCAGTTCAGCGCTTTGGCGAGAAGAAGACTGCGGAGGGAGCGTGACAATGGCGGCGTTCGAGAGGAAGTTCAAGCTTCACGTGCCCTCGTCGACTGAAAATCTCGCGTTGATCCGCGAATTTGTCACCTTGATAGGGGCGCAGGCCGGCCTCGACGAGTCAGAGGTAGCGAACATTGAACTCGCCGTCGACGAAGCCTGCGCAAATGTAATCGAGCATGCTTATGGAAATGATACTTCGCACGAAGTCGTAGTACGGGCAATCTTCGACAATGACGAGCTGTCAATAAACGTTGAAGATTCCGGTCGCGGGTTCAATCCGGATTCGGTGGTTCAGGAGGAACTGGATGAGCTTATTTCGAAACACAAATCAGGTGGCCTTGGGATGAGACTGATAAGACAACTCATGGACGAGGTTCATTACGAGATCGTGCCCGGACGCAAGAACGAGCTTCAAATGAAGAAGCGGCTCCGCAAAGCTTAAACCGCCGGACCTTCCTGTCAATCGGGTTTCAATGACATCACCTGCAGTATCGCGCCTCGAGGCGCTTCTTGAATCCGCCCAGCTTCTACACTCATCGCTCGATCTGAATGCCTTGCTCAGTCATCTTCTTCGCTCGGTGATGGGTAGACTGCTCGTGACGCGCGCGTTTATCTCAGTCAGCGATCACGGCGAGATGCGGCTGGCCCAGGTTCGCGGGCTTCCAAAACTGAAAACTGGCGAGCTGTATGACGAAACCGCAGCCCGCAATGCAGGCATCAGTCAAATCTTTTCGATCGGTGACGAGACAAATCCGGTGGGTTTCCTGGGCATCGGACGGCCGCTCGACAAGACGCGGAGCTTTGATCCGGACGAAACGGGCTTCATTACGGCACTTCTTGGACTTGCCGCAAGCGGCATCGCCAACGCGAGCGCGCATGCGGAAACACAGCGAGTGAACCGCGATCTCGACCAGCGAATCGAGGACCTGCGAACGCTTCTCGATCTGGTACGAGGATTCACTTCATCGCTTGATCCGGAGGGCGTCGCACGACTGCTCGCGTTGACGTTCACGGGACGATGGGCGGTCAGTCGATACGCAGTTTTCGCGTGGAAGGAGCCGCACCCGCTTGTTACGCGCAACAAGGGGATCAAACCGCTCTCTGCCGAGTCGATAAAGGAGTATAGCGAGCAGATTGCATCACTTCCCGAAGCCGCCCTGGTTCGAGACCTTGCAGACGGGACATTGAAAGAATGTTTCGCTCGAGAGCAGGCGGAAGTTGTCTTCGTAATGCGCTCGGGTGATGCTCCTTCAGGGCTTGTACTTCTCGGTGCGCGACGTCAGGACCGCGGGTATTCACCCGCAGATCTTGAATTTGGTTCCGCCCTCGTAGCGCAAGCCGCTGTTGCATTCGAGAATTCCTGGTATTTTCGCGAAGCACTCGAACGCCGCCGAATGGAGCAGGAGCTCGAGCTTGCTGCAAGCATTCAGGAAGGGCTCTTTCCGTCAGTTCTTCCTGAACTGCATGGCTGCCAGATTGCTGCGATGAATCGGCCCGCGCGCCATTGTGGAGGCGACTACTATGACGTCCTGCCGATTCACGACACCGGGCTGGGGATTTATCTTTTCTGCTCTGCGTTGCCGATGTGTCGGGTAAGGGACTGCCGGCATCGTTGTTGATGAGCTCGATGCAGGCGACGTTACGGGCGCTTCTCGGAAGAATCCCCACACTCACTGAGCTCGCGGTGCATATCAACGAGCTGCTCTATGCTACGACCCCTTCAAACAAATATGTAACAGCCGTGTTGTTTGCGATCGAACCCATCACCGGAAAGTGCCGGTATGTAAATGCCGGGCACACCCGTTGCCTGCATTTGCGCGCTGACGGCGAGCCCGTGTGGCTCGAAGCGACTGGAACTCCCTTCGGGCTGATGCCCGGCCTTCCCTACCAGGAGAACGTGATCGAACTGGATGCGCGGGACATCGTTGCGCTCTACTCTGACGGCGTTTCCGAGGCACAGGACGCAAACGAAGACGAATTCGGAGAGGATCGCATCAGAGACGTCCTCGCGCCCATTTCAGATCAGCCAGCCGCAGTTCTGGTAACTACACTGCTCGCATCAATCGACCGCTTTGCCGGCCCGCTTCCCCAATACGACGACATCACGATCATGATCGTGAAGCGGACGTAGGAAGAGAGGGGTCAGGGGTCAGGGGTCAGGGGTCGGGGCATGGAGTTCAAGCTTTAGCTTGCTCTCGACAAGCTAGGTGCCAAGAGCAAGCTAAAGCTTGAACTCCACCTGACCCCTGACCCCCGACCCCTGATCCCTTCTCTTGCTTGTCCCCCGAAGTTCGATAAATTATTCTGCTTGGATTCGAGCATGCCTTCCATTGCTCCCGGAACCCGATTAGACCGCTATCAGATCATCTCGTTGCTCGGTGCAGGCGGCATGGGTGAAGTGTATCTGGCTCAGGATACGCGGCTTGGCCGAAAGGTCGCTCTAAAATTTCTACCGCTCAGGTTTACGCAGGACTCAGAGCGTTTAAGGCGGTTTGCCCAGGAAGCACAGGCAGCATCCGCACTCAACCACCCGAACATCATCACGATCTATGAAGTCGGCCGCTCCGACGATACCCATTTCATTGCTACTGAGTACATCGAAGGGATCACGCTTCGACGGCGGCTGGCTCAGCGAAGGCTGACAACCGACGAAGCACTCGAGATTGCGATTCAAACAGCAAGTGCCCTTGTAGCTGCTCATTCTGCCGGGATTGTGCACCGCGACATCAAGCCTGAAAACATAATGGTCAGGCCCGACGGCTATGTAAAAATACTCGACTTCGGGCTGGCCAAACTGACTGAGCGTTCCGATTCCACGGGCTATATCAGTCCAGCCCAAACCGGCTCGATCGCTGAGTTCCCGACAGCGGTTGATACGATAGATGAGACGATAACCGACTCCGAGCACGAGGTCGACATACCACCCCCGCCTGCCCCTGCGCCTTCAGCGGCTGACGTCTACGAAACGACGCCCGTGCCCGCCAAACACGATACGACTCCGGGCCTCGTCATGGGTACTGCGCAATATATGTCTCCTGAACATGCGCGAGGCCACAAAGTTGACGCCCGCACGGATATCTTCTCGCTGGGAACAGTGCTTTACGAAATGACTACGGGGGTTCATCCCTTTACGGGGACGACGCGGCGCGAAGTTGTCGCGGCGGTGCTTTATAACGACCCGCCGCCGGTCGCGCGCTACCGGGCCGATGTGCCCGAGCTTCTGGAATGGACGATCACCAAAGCGCTAACCAAAGATCGAGATGAGCGCTATCAGAGTTCAAGGGAGCTTCTGAACGATCTTCGAAGGCTTCAACAGCGCCTGAGAACTGAGCGCGAAGTCGCGCGAACGAGGGGTCCCGGGACGGTCGCGCTTGGCGCAGGCCGTGAGACGGGCGAGCTTGCACTGACTGGAGAGCTGACCGGGCGCACCACATCAAAACTCTCCGGGTACCTGAGACGCCTCAGAGATCGCCCATCCTCCGCCGTGCTGATCACAGGAGTGCTGATTGTGCTGGCAGGACTGCTCTACCTGCTGCACCTGAAATTGGCTGATCCGCCGGTTCCTTTCCGTTCCATGCGGGTTGCTCCCTTTACGACTTCAGGAATTGCGACCCGTGCTGCGATTTCCCCCGATGGGAAATACGTGGTCTATGTCGAAACCGATCTCGGCAAGCAGAGCCTGTGGGTGCGCCAGGTAGCGGTGACAAGCAACGTGGTCGTCGTTGCGCCGGCAGAAGTCCTCTACCGGGGGCTGACGTTCTCGCACGATGGCAACTACATTTTCTACGTGGTGCAGGAGGGCAACAATCCGATTCAGGTGCTCTATCAAGTGCCGGTGCTTGGAGGGCAGCCGCGAAGAGTGACAACGAATGTTGACAGTCCAGTCACCTTCAAACCCGACGGTACTCAGATGGCGTTCATTCGCCGCTCTCGAGGCACCGGCGAGGACTCACTGATCATCGCAGATGCCGACGGCTCGAACGAAAGGCGCGTAACAACGCGACACGGCACTGACTTCTTTGGGATCGGAGGACCTGACTGGTCTCTCGATGGGACGACTATCGCGACGGCAGCGGGAAGCAATGCCGGCGGCCGTTACATGAACGTCGTTCTCATAGACGTCGAAACGGGTACGGAGAAGCCACTTTCGCCGCAACGTTGGGCCGGTGTCGGGCGCGTAAACTGGTTGCTGCGCGGGGGCCTGGTCGTAAGTGCTACGGAACCTGGTTCAACACTTGCGCAGGTGTGGTTTCTTCCCTTCCCTGCAGTCTCAGCACAGGCGCCGATTCGAATCACGAATGATTTGAACGACTATCGCGACATGAGCGTGACCGATGATTCGCGAGCGCTTGTCGCCGTGCAAAGCGCCGCCCAGGTCAACGTCTGGCTTGCGCCGGCTGGAGACTCTTCGCGCGCACGCCGCATCACTTCCGGAATCGGGCAATACAACGGCGTTCGCGGTCTCGATTGGCTTAGCGCCGACCATCTGGTCTACGTCTCCCGCATAAGTGGAAGTCAGGACATTTGGACGATGAAGACCGATGGGTCAAATCAGAAGCAGCTGACAATGCCTGAGACAGGCGCCGAAGTATATCCGGTGGCGTCACCAGATGGCCGCTCGATTGTTTTCGTCTCTCCTCGATCCGGCAATTCGAATCTCTACCGGATTGACCCGGACGGCGGGAATCTTCTTCAACTGACAAGAGGGAGTGGCGAAGAATTTCCCGATATTTCGCCGGACGGCAAATGGGTGGTTTTCAACGATACCGGGTCAAGCAAGTTCACTTTGTGGCGAGTCCCAATCGAGGGTGGTCAGCCAGTTCAGCTCACTACAGAGCTTTCACAGTGGCCCGATGTTTCGCCGAATGGCAAATCAATTGGCTGCTGGTATCGCAGCGAGCCTTCCAGGCCATGGCAATTGGCGGTCATCCCTTTTGAGGGTGGTAAGGCGACAAAGATTCTCGATGTTCCAACCACAGCCAATCCTGCCATTCCGGCACGGTGGATGCCCGATGGCAGCGGGCTCTGTTACGTCGACGTCCGTGAGGGCATCTCGAACATCTGGGTCCAGCCGATCGATGGCTCTGCTCCTCGGCCGATTACTACCTTCCAGGGCGACCAGATCTTCTGGTTCACCTGGTCGCGCTCCGGCGATACGCTCGGCGTCTCGCGCGGAATGGTTGCCAGTGATGTTGTGCTCGTCACCGACGCGAGGTAGCAGAATCTTTTTGCCGGTTGTGCTAATCTAGTTGCCGTAGCCCCCGCCAATACGGCGTAACTGTACCTGCATCATCCGTATTATCCTGTTGGAGGTAACTGTGAGAATGCGTAGTTTCAGTCGCCTGTTACGCGCAATAGCGGTGCTCTCTGTCTTCGTCGGATTCGCCATAGCAGGCAGTTCGGCTCTCGCCGACACGATCAAGCTCAAGAACGGAAGTGTCATCAAAGGGCGAGTTGTCAGCTACAGCCAGGGCGAGTTCACCATCATTCTTGATCTCGGTTCAGCGAGCAAGAAGTCGAGTTCGAGAATGATTATTGCCGCTGAGGATGTCGAGAGTATCGAATTCGACGCAACGGAGTCGGGTGGCTCCTCCTCACGGTCGTCTTCGGCGAGCGAAACGGCCGAACCCGAGCGACCTGCAGAGAAGACTGTGGATCGACCTGCAGAAAAGCCCGCTGAGAAACCTGAGGAAGTATCAGAATCGAAACCTCGCGGAACAGCCGCGCCCCCTCCCGATCCTGAGCCTGAGCCCGCCTCGTCCAGTTCGACGCGGCCTTTCAGTTCTCGCCGAGAAAGATGTGCGAGTCGCCGCCGCCGCCGATTGGACAAGCAGCGACATCAGAGTCATGAAAGGTCAACGACTATTCGTAACTGCCGAGGGTGAGGTCGATCTCGGAAACGATAAAAAGTCGGGGCCGGCCGGCATTCCGGTGAGTGATACCCGGAAGCTGATGACAAATCGGCCAACCGGCTCACTGATCGCCGTCATTGGAGACGACAACGACAACTTTATCTATATTGGCCGCTCGGCTGAGTTCACCGCGGCTCACAATGGCGTCCTCTTTCTCAGCATCAACGAAGGCGAATTGAAGGACAACACCGGTTCCTACCGCGCCAAAGTCAAAGTCGTGGCTGCGAAGTAAGACTAAGTATTATTTGGAGTGCGGCGGCTTGCGCCGCTTTAGTCTCCCGCTGAATGATCCGATCGCGACACTAAAGCGGCGCCAAGCCGCCGCACTCCAAATGGAGCTGCTTCACAGCCCGGGCTGTGGCCAGCCAGAACGCGTCAGATAGTCCGACATCGTAAACGCAAGCAGGATCACCAGCCAGAAGACCCCGGCGATAACAATTACCTGTGTCAGTTTTGAGCTGTACTTGACGTGCATGAAGAAAAGGACTACGAGTGTAGCCTTGATGACTGCAATCGTGAGGGCGACCACGGCGTTCAGCGGGCCCCAGTACTTGGCGAGATCAAAATAGGCTACAAACACGGTGATCGCCGTGAAAACCATCAGGGCCAGGAAGACCATGATGTAGATTCGTACAGGTACGATATGTTCTGACATACAGCCTCAGCTAATGAGTTCCGAGGTGAAATCCCAGCAGATATAGCAGCGGGAAAAGGAAAATCCAGACGATATCAACAAAGTGCCAGTAGAGGCCGCCCAGTTCGACCGGCGCGTGGTACTCGGGTGAATACTTTCCTCTCCACGCAAAGAAGATGAGAACGATCAACATTCCAGCGCCCACAATCATGTGCAACGCATGGAGCCCGGTCATCGCAAAATAGAGCCAGAGGAAAGTACGCGCCTGCGATGCAAGCGAAGGATCGTGACCAGGCTCGTGCCCCCAATCGAAGAACCCGACGGCTGGAAAGAGGTGATGGTCAAACTTGCTTTGATACTCGATTACCTTGACGCCAAGGAAGACCAATCCCAGAATCAGCGTCACCACCAGGTACCAGATCAGTTTCTTTCGCTGGCCCGTCTGCGCTGAATAGACCCCCATCGCCATTGTCAGACTGCTCAGAATCAGGACCACGGTGTTCAATCCACCGAGCTTTACGTCAAGTGTATTGCTCGCCGCGGCAAATCCGTCGGGGTAGTTTGCCCTGTAAATAATGTAGGCAAGAAACAGCCCTCCGAAGAACATGATCTCAGTCAGCAGGAAGACCCACATCCCGATGGTCCCAGCCTCACGCTGCTGCTCCATGTTCTCGAAATGGTGCTTGAGCGCAGGATGGTGATGCGGCTCGTGTGGCGCGTGTGGCGGATGTTTTATTGCGTGACTTTCAGCCAAAGTTATCTCCTGTCAAGATCGGAGCCTTGCCCGGGACCTTCCCATATCATTTCCTATGCTGGTTGTTCCTTTGCACTGGCGCGGGCCGCGGCTTTGATCTCCTCGATCTTGCCAAAGTCATATGGCTCCCAGGTAACCACGGGAGTCTTCTCGAAGTTCTCGGTGGGTGGAGGCGAGTCGGTCATCCATTCGAGACCCGAAGCTGGCCACGGATTCCACGCCGCCTTCTTGCCATATCGCATCGACCACGTGAGGTAGATCATCGGCAGAATGTATCCGACACCGAGCACTGTTGCACCGGCTGTCGACATGACATTCAACACCTGCCACAAGGCATCCTCAGGATACGCGTGATAACGTCGCGGCATCCCAAGATAGCCAAGGATGAACTGCGGGAAGAATGTCAGATTGAAACCGACAAAAACAAAGAGAGCTGAAAGTCTTCCCCAACCCTCGGGATACATGCGGCCGCTGATCTTTGGCCACCAGTAATGCAAACCTCCAAGGTATCCCATGAGCGCGCCCCCAACCATGATGTAATGGAAGTGAGCCACTACGAAATATGTATCGTGGAGGTGTATGTCGAGCCCGAGAGCCGCAAGGAAGAATCCCGTCATTCCCCCGATCACAAACAGACCGAGATAACCGAAGGCATAGAGCATCGGGGTCTCGTAAGACATCGAGCCCTTGTACAGCGTCGCAGTCCAGTTGAATACCTTGATTGCCGAAGGAATTCCTACAACGTAACTCAGAACGGAAAACACCAGGCCGGCATAGACCGACTGGCTCGTTGTGAAGAGGTGGTGACCCCACACAAGAAATCCGAAAACGGCGATCGCGACGCTCGAGAACGCGATGAACTTGTAGCCGTAGATCTTCTTACGTGTCATGTTCGCGATCAGCTCGCTGATCACTCCCATCGACGGAAGAATCATGATGTAGACGGCCGGGTGCGAGTAAAACCAGAAGAGATGCTGGAAGAGCACCGGGTCGCCACCCATCCTCGAATCGAAAATCCCTATCTTGAATGCTCGCTCGACTCCGAGTGCGAGCAGAGTCACCGCGATCACGGGCGTACCAAGAATCTGAACAATAGCAGTCGAATAGTGCGCCCATATAAAGAGCGGCAGCCGGAACCACGTGAGTCCGGGCGCGCGCATGGTGTGTATCGTCACAATGAAATTGAGACCTGTCAGGATCGACGAGAACCCGGCAATGAAAATCCCCAGCGCAGCCGCCATGACCTGGCCATTCGAGTAGATCGAGCTATACGGAGGATAAAACGTCCATCCCGTGTCAATCCCTCCAGCGACGGCGGCATAGCAGACGAAGATCGCGCCGATATTCAGCAGATACCAGCTCAGAAGATTTATTCTCGGGAAGGCGACATCCTTTGCCCCGATCATAAGTGGAATAAGAAAGTTGCCGAGAGTCGCCGGAATCGACGGCAGGAGGACGAAGAACACCATGAACACGCCGTGCATGGTGAACATCTTGTTGTATGTATCCGCCTGGAGTAGATCGCCCTGCGGCGTCAGTAATTCGAGTCGAACTGCCCCCGCGTACGCGCCGCCGAGGAAAAAGAAGAACGTGATCGAAATCAGGTAAAGGATTCCGATGCGTTTATGATCGAAGGTTAATAGCCACGATTTCCAGCCGTAGTCATTATTCAGATAATGAACTCGTGGCTCCGATGAAACTCGAATCTCTTCCATAATTGCTCTCTGTTATTGAGTCCTCGCCTGGCCGGGCTGATTGCGCGGTGCCGCAGGCGGAGCAGATGGCGCAGCCGGTGCAGCCGGTGCAGGAGTCGGACTTGCTGCAGCAGGCGCAGCCGCACCTGACGCCCCGGCCTGTCTTCCTTGCGGCCCGATCGACTTGATATAGGCGATCAACTGCAAAATACTTTCCTCACTCACCTGACCCTGAAACGTCGGCATTACCGGCTCGTAACCCTTCACAACCTTTGCAAGCGGGGTGAGGATCGATTCGCGTATGTATGCCTCGTCAATAGTGACTTTCTGGCCTGTCGCCAGTTCAACCTCGTGCCCAAACACACCTTCGAGTGCCGGACCTCTCCCCTGTCCATCCGCCTTGTGGCACGTGTTGCACGCGAGACTCGTAAAAAGTTTCTGTCCTGCCTGCACGGGTGAACCCGTAGTCTCGCCGCCACTGAGCCACGCCTGGTAGGCCGCCGGATCGAGCACAGTCACTTTGCCTATCATTCCAGAGTGATACGAACCGCAGTATTCGGCACAAAACAGATGATAGACGCCCGCTTTGGTTGGCTCGAACCAGATGTGCGTGTAGCGTCCGGGCACGACGTCCGCTTTCGTTCTGAAAGCGGGTATGAAGTACGCGTGGAGCACATCCTCGCTTGTCATCGTCAGCTTGACTCGCCGTCCGAGCGGCACATGGAGCGCATTGATTTCGCGCTGACCATCGGGATGCTGCGCGCGCCACATCCATTGCTTGCCGGTGACGAATATCTCGAGCGCTTCCTTCGGCGGACGATAAAGCTTGAAATAGATGCTCGCAGCCCAGACGAAGATTCCGAGGGTGATAAATAACGGAATCACAATCCAGGTAATCTCGAGAAACTTCGATTCATGAATTTCAGGCGGAACCTCACCAGCTGAGCGCCGGCGGTATTTGATCGCAAACCAGAACTCGAGCGCGGCTATGCCAAGCGAGATCACCAGCGTCATTGCCACCAGGACCAGGTAAAGCGCGTCAACTTCTGCTGCAAAACTCGAAGCCTGCTCCGGCATCAACGGAAGCTCAATCAGCCCAACCGGCACGAACGCGTTGTGCATGTATCCCATCCTGGCGTTGCTTTTGTTCTTTCCTCGATAGATCAGGAACATCGCTCCCATGGCAAGCAGCAAGAGCACCGCGCTCACCCGAATCACGTTCATGATTATCAGACCATATTGTCCAGTCGTCGGGTCGTAGTGATAACAGAGCAGCAGCACCTGATCAACAATCGATCCAATCTTTCCCGCTGAAGCCTCGACAAGACCCAACCTCAGAAACCGCGGGGAGTATTCGACACCGTAGAAATAGCGCGACAAGCGGCCTTCCGGCGTGACCACCATGATTCCGCTCGCATGAGCATACTGGTTCGTCTCCGCATCCCACGCATATCGGAATCCGATCGCCTTTGTCAGTGCCTTTATCGTCTCTTCATCAGACGTAAGAAAATGCCATCCGTCGGCTGCCTTGGGCTTGCCATAACTCCGAATGTAGGTGTCCTTCTTCTTAGCCGCCAGCTCAGGCCCCTCGCGCGGATCGAAGCTGAAGGCGATCGCCGTAAAGTCGTCTCCAACCTCGAGCGACATTGCTCTGAGCGACATGACAAAACCGCTCAGTATCTGATTGCAAAGCTGAGGACAGTCGTAGAAAACCGGCAATAGCACAACCGGTTTCTTTCCAAAATACTCGCCAAGCTGCCGCTCCTGTCCTTGCTCGTCCCGGAACTTGAGATCAAGCGGGATCTGCTCATTCAGTCGCTGCTCGATCCCGACTTCATCAAGAATCGCCGGCCTCTTGCTTGCTGGCGTCGATCGCGGTTGTGAACCTGATGGCGCGGACGGATAACTCGGCTGCGCCATCGCAGCGATGCTTAGAACCAGTAATTGAACGACCAGCGACGCGCCAGTCAGAAACCGCTTCATTGTTTAATGCCTCGTTACAGGTGCTCCCTCAACTACTGGTTTGGCCGCAGGTGGTGCAGAACCCGGCGTTGTTGGAACGACGGCAGGACCGGTGGCAGATGCAATCCCGCGTTCAAGGATGAGTTTCCGTGCCTGGTCGATCGGGATGCGCACGATGCCGGCCTCGCGATTGACCCACGCGTAGCTGTGAACCTTGGCGTTCTGTTCTTCGCGATACAGTTTCAGATCAACCTCAGGGAGTTCCTGACTTCCGGGCGCGCCCTGAAGACGCGGTCCTGGCGGGAGTCGCTGCGTCCCCGGCGGATTGACCCGCGACGCAGGTGGCAGCTCAAGTGACTGCTCGCGTTCCTCAAAGAAGTCCGACAAGAACTTCATCGCCACGAGAACAATGACTGTTCCCAGTACGAGAACTCCGATGTACTTCAGAAGCATCGAAGCGCTGACATCGCTCGTCTCATGCTTCGTGTCAGGGTTTGCAATATGCGAAACGTCGGGCGTCTCTTCGGGCTCAGAATGATGTCTACCGTGGTCTGTCATACGTTAGTCTTTATGTAAGAAGGTACGTTTTACTCGCCTTCAGGCGGATATCAGCTGCAACAGATGCGCTGAAGCGGTTGAACGTCCGATAACCTAATGCGAATGCACCGTAAGCGCGGCCTCCAATTGAGGGTCGTGTACGGGCACTAGCGAACGGCTCTGCAAATACCGGCAGAAGAACCACAGCCAGATTCCACCTACGCCCACCGTGGCCGCAACGTACATCCATATCCCTGATAAGCGTGAATCCTTGAACTCAGGCGCTACCAGCCATACCAGGTCAAAGAAACGCATCACGAGAAGCAGACCAGCGACCCAGATGAGGCGCCGTCCATGTTTTTTCAGATCGCGTGATAACAGAATCAAAAACGGCAAAGCGAAATGCGCGATCAGCAGAGTCCATGAAAGATAGCTCCAGGGAGGACTCCAGCGTCGCAAGTACCACGGCGTCTCTTCAGGAAGATTCGCAGCCCAGATGATCACCAGCTGTGAATAGCTGAAATAGGCCCACAGCATGACGAGCGCAAAAAGGAGCATACCCAGATCGTGGAAATGGGATGAGCGGAAGACGTGGTCCATCGGCTCGCGCCGTGAAAGATTGACCGCAACCACGATCGTGAGCCCGATCGCGGTGATTCCCTGCCCCGCTATCACCATCAGTCCATAGATCGTCGAGTACCAGTGCGGATCGAGTGACATCATCCAGTCAAACGCCGCGAACGTCATTGTCAGTCCATATGCGAGGACGCCAGGACCGCTCCAGTCAGCCATCCTTTGCCGCTTGGCATGATCTCCCGATTCATCGTGCGCCTTTGAGAGCCGGCTCAAGGTCGACGAAAGGAACCACCAAACCAGGAAATAGACACCAGTGCGAATCAGGAAGAATGGAATGTTCAGATACGGCTGCTTCTGCTGCAGGATCGGGTCGGCTGCAACCGCATCGGCATGACTCCAATGGTAGAGACTGTGCATTCCAAGGACGACAGGCACGAAGAGGATCAACCCGAGCGGGAACACAGTTCGCGAGGCAGCCTCGAAAATCCGGCGCGTAACGACGCCCCAGGTTCCACCAGTCAGATACTGGATCATGAGGAATCCAAGACATCCGAGAGCGGCACCAATCCAGTAAACAAAACCGACAAGATAAGCCCTGAAAAACAGGTCGCGATCAAGAAAGAAACCCACAGCAAGCGCCGCAAGACCCACGACGCCGGCAATCAGCGCGCGCGATCCGATGCGACCCACTTCAGGCGGTGCGTTGTATGAATTAGTCAGCATCAGTGGCGCACACCTCCGTGAGGTTGTGGTTGTGCGGTCTCCGGCCCTTTCTCAAGTTTTGCTCTCTCTTCGGGCGGCACATCATCGACCTTCGCGTGCTGGCTCAGTTGAAGCACGCGGATGTATGCCGCGACCTTCCAGCGGTCTTCAACTGTCAGCTTGTCAGAGTAACTGGGCATGGCGCCGAACCCATTCGACATCACGTCAACAAAATAACTTGCCGGCGAATTGCGAAGGCGTTCTTCGTGGTATGACGGCGGCTTCTTTAGCCCGCGCCTCACGATCATCCCGTCACCATCGCCAAGCATGCTATGGCACGGAGCGCAGTTGATGTTGAACCTGTTTTGCCCGCGCGCCAGAACCTCGTCCGTGATCGCAAATGGAAATGCATCCTTCGCAGCAGGTGCACCTGCAGGAGTTCCGGCAGCCGGAGATGGGGTCGGCAGCAGCGATCCTCTCGCCACCGTCCCTTCAACCGGAGCGCGCATTCCGCCCGCCTCATACGCCTCATATCTCGGGTTGTCGTGCATATCCTGTCTGCACGCGGCAACCACGAGAGCGCAAGTTGCGACCGCGAGGAATTTCCAGAATGTCTTTTCAATTCTCAACATCTGAAACCTCGTTCGCCCCGAGACTCTCGAGGAACTTTCTTGTCGCAAAAGCGTCAAACATCGGGTCTTTTGCCTCGATGCAGAGGAAGAAATGTGTCCTTGATGCAAGTTCGAACCTGGGCGTGTTGAAGACCGGATGATAGGGCATCGGCAATCCATTGAGCCCAAGCATTCCGAACACTGCACCGAAAGCTGCCAGTAGTACCACCATCTCAAATGTCACCGGTACCATCACCGGCCAGCTCAGCATTGGGCGCCCTCCGACATTGAGCGGATAATCGATAGCAGCAGTCCATACCTGGAGAGCAGTACCTGCCAGGAAGCCGATAATTCCTCCACCAAGTACGCACAGTGCAACGCTGTTCTTTCTAAAGCCGATGGCTTCGGAGAGTTCCTCGATCGCGAAAGGGGTGTACGCGTCCATCTTCCGATAGCCGCGCTCATAGGCCTTCTTTGCTGCCGCGGTGATCGTGGTCGGATCGTCAAACTCGGCCATCAGACCGTAGAGTCCAGGTTCTTTTTTCATGCCGGGCTCTCCTGCTGGCCACCTGTCGGCGGAAGGACCGGTGTTGTTTTCGGGTGATGCTCAGCTTCCTTGACCTTCGACTCGGGAAGCAGCGTCCTCATCTCGAAGATCGCAATCATCGGAAGGAATCGGATAAAGAGGAACATGAGCGTGAGGAAGAACCCGATAGTTCCGAAGAACATCGAAAAGTCGAAGATCGTCGGCTTGTACATCGCCCACGACGATGGCAGATAGTCACGGTGCAGACTCACCACGATAATCACAAATCGCTCGAGCCACATTCCGACGTTGATGAACATCGACACAATGAAGAGTACAAGCGTGCTCTGGCGGTATTTCTTGATCCACAACACTTGAGGAACGGCAATGTTGCACAGAATCAGGATCCAGTACATATACCAGTACGGGCCGAAGATCCGATTGTGCATCATGTATCCTTCATAGGTGTTCGCGCTGTACCACGCCGCAAACAGCTCCATGGCGTAACCGTAGGCGACGATCAGTCCGGTCGCCAGCATTACCTTCGCCATGTTGCGCAGGTGCCGGTCCGTAATGAATCCCTCGAGTCCGTAGAACTTGCGGATCGGAATTCCAAGCGTCAGCACCATCGCAAATCCGGCATAGATCGCACCGGCAACGAAGTATGGCGGGAAGACCGTCGTGTGCCAGCCCGGAATTACGCTCACAGCAAAGTCGATACTGACGATCGAGTGAACCGAGAGCACAAGCGGCGTCGAAAGTCCGGCTAGCAGCAGATATGCTGTCTCGTAACGGCTCCAGTGCCGTGCCGACCCGCGCCAACCCATTGCCAGTGCCCCGTAAACAATCTTGACCCACTTTTTCTGCGCGCGGTCCCTGAGTGTTGCCAGGTCCGGCAGCAGGCCAATAAACCAGAAAAGCGCCGAGACGGTCGCATACGTCGTTACCGCGAAGACGTCGAACATCAGCGGGCTTCTGAAATTTGGCCACATTCCCATCGTATTCGGGTACGGGAAGAGCCAGTAGTCGACCCACGGTCGTCCGGTATGGAGAGCAGGAAACATGCCGGCGCACGCAACTGCGAAGAGCGTCATCGCCTCGGCAAATCTGTTGATCGAAGTCCGCCAACTCTGTCTCAGTAACAGAAGAATCGCGGAAATCAGCGTTCCGGCATGTCCGATTCCAATCCACCAGACAAAGTTGATGATGTCGAATGCCCATCCGACCGGCACATTATTGCCCCAGATACCTACGCCCTTGAGGACGAGGTAGGCAATCGTATTGAGCATCGCCAGCATGAAGAGGAACGAAATCCCAAAACCGACCATCCACCCACGTGGTGTCCCTTTACGGAGCACGATCATGCTGATCTTGTCAGTGATCGTCGAGAACGTATGTCCCGGCTCAATCACCGGCGGTGGTCCGAACGGCGTGCTTCGCAGTTCACTCGTCGGTCGTTCTTTTAAGGCTTCAGCCATGATGGCTCTCCTGACCCGCAGGTGTCGTTTCGAGCTCGCTTGAAGGGTTACGCACGGCAGCGAGATAGCTTGTCCTCGGTCTCGTCCCTACCTCAGCAAGAACGCCATAGCTTCGCGGCTCTTTTTGGAGTTTAGCCACGCGGCTCTCGGGATCGTTCAGATTGCCAAAGATAAGCGCTTCTGTCGGACACGTCTGCTGGCAGGCAGTCAGGATCTCTCCGTCCCTGATCTGCCGCTCCTCCTTCTCCGATTCAATCTTCGCGTGCATAATCCGCTGCACGCAGTAAGTGCATTTCTCCATGACACCACGACTGCGCACTGTCACTTCGGGATTGCGCTGATACTTGAAGCTGGGAGTGTCGTAGTCCGTATACAACAGGTAATTGAAGCGTCGAACCTTGTACGGACAGTTGTTCGCACAATACCGTGTGCCAACGCAGCGGTTGTAGACCTGAACATTCAGCCCTTCGGCATCGTGGACTGTGGCATTGACCGGACAGACGACTTCGCACGGCGCCTGTTCGCAATGCTGGCACATCATCGGCTGAAACACGGTCTGAGGATCGTTGATCGAGCCTTTGAAGTAGGTGTCGATTCGCAGCCAGTGCATCTCGCGGTTTCTGCGCACAAGATCCTTGCCGACGACGGCAATGTTATTTTCGGCCTGACAGGCGATGACACACGCGTTGCACCCCACGCACGCGTTGAGATCGACCGCCATTCCCCACTTGTAGCCCTTGTATTCGTAATAGGGATACAACGAAAGCGATTCCGGGGGATCGTGCTTGTGTCCGTGAAAGAGCGACTTCGGGTCTTTCTTGTAGTTCTCAAGCTTACCAATGCGCACGATCTGCCGTTCTTCTAATCCCTCAATCGCAAAATGCTGTTGAGTCGTGGCCAGATCTTCATGCCCTGCTGTCTGCGTGACTTTTACTCCTGAAGCAATCCACGGTTGATCAACAGTCTTGAGCGGGTATGCGCTGTAGCCGATTCCCGTGCCGGTGTGGCCAGCGCGCGTGCGGCCATAACCCAGAAAAACGGTAACCGAATCGTGCGCGTGACCCGGTTGGATCCATACTGGAGCGGATACCTTTCGCCCCTGAAACTCGATCTCGATAACTCTGCCGTTCGCTTCGTGGGCCTTGCCTTCCGCCGCAAGGCTGAGCCGCTTTTCGGCTGTCTCGGCACTTATCAACGCGACATTGTCCCAGGTCAGCTTTGTGATCGGCTTCGGGAGCTCCTGCAGCCAGCCGTTGTTCGCGAACCTTCCATCGTAAACGGTAGGGTCCGGACGAAACACAACTTCAAGATCAGTACGCTTCGCTGGCGGTTTGAGCGATGACGCCCATCCGGCTCCTGGCGCGAGCTCCTTTGCAGGCAGGGCTGAACCCGCGACTACTCCATCGTGAAGAGCCTTTCGCCAGGCTTCCTCAAAATTCGCTCCCATTCGCGTCTTCCAGTATTCTCGAACCACGTCAAGAGAACTTTGACCCGCCTTATTGAGCATCACGGCCAACAGCTCGTGATAAGTCCTTCCGTTGTACATTGGTTGGACCAGCGGCTGCACGATCGATACCGTTCCGTCATATGCTCTCGTATCCGACCATCCCTCAAGATAGTGTGCCTCGGGTACGTGCCACTGGCAGTATTCCGAAGTCTCATCATTGAAGCTGCTCATATGAATGCGAAGAGGCACTTTCTTAAGAGCCTCAACGAAATTGAGATCGCCTGGAGCGTTGTAGACGGGATTTCCGCCGAGAATCACAAGGAGCTCAACCTTACCCGCGTTCATCTCTCCGACGAGCTCGCGGAGAGCGATTCCCTGCTCCTGCGGTCTCAACTCGAGGGTATCGGTGTGAATTACAGTCGAACCCGAATTCCCAAGTGAGTGATTGATGACGTGAGCAAGCGCGTGCACCGACGCCGTCTGATATGGTCCCGGGATAATAACGCTGCGACCGCGATGATTTCGGAGATCATTGGCAACAGCCGTTGCCCATTTGTCTTCGGCGCCACTCAGTTGCGGTACCGATCCCGGCATCCCTGTGATCCCGCCGAGCTTGGCGGCGATCAGAAGGGCGAGCGACTCGATGTCACTCGACCGTATCCCGATTCTATGGTCTGCCTTGGCGCCGGTAGAAGTGAGCGAGCTTTCGGCTGCATAGAAGCGAGACATCTCCTGCCGTCCTTCGTCGAGCCTGCGCTTCTTGACGAATTCACGCGCGTAACGCAATGACCCTGGCCCGCTCGTCAGGAAATCCGAGTCGAGTGCAACAATGACATCGGCATTCTCAAGCCGGTAATAAGTGTTGGCAAACTGGCCGAACGCCAGCCTGGCTCCAGTCCTCGAACCATCTCCTCCGGCTGCGTCGTATTGAACGAGCTTTGCCTGAGGCATCTCGGTCAGGAGTTGATCAAGCTGCGACGCGAGAGTCGGTGATACTACGCTCTCGCTCAGGATTCTGAGTCCGCTTCCCTGTTTGCCTCGCTGCGCGTCCATCGCGGCTCTCGTGACACTCAGAAAGTCGCCCCAGGCGCGGGTATCGCCAATATAGGTCACAGTCTGCGAGCGATCAGGGTCATACATTGTCAGGACCGACCCCTGCGCCAGAACGCTTGCCGCACCAAGACTCGCCGGATGATCCGGATTGCCTTCGATCTTTGTCGGACGGCCATCGTGAGCTTCGACGAGCAAACCTTCGGCTGCGCCTCCGAGCGTCATGGCCGTCGCGTAATACTGGGCTTTGCCGGGCGTAAGTCCGGCAGGATTCTCGACGTAAGGAACGATGTGTTCTTTCGGCTGAACTGTGCAGCCGGTAAGCCCTGCAAATGCCAGCGAGGCACTCATCAGCTTGAGAAAGCTTCGCCGGCCGGCCGGATCGTTCCATTCGGCGGCTCCAGGAGGAAACTCCCTGTGGAGGTACTCCTTGAATGCTTCCGTCTCCGCAAGCTCCTCGAGGCTTCGCCAGAATTCGCGCCCGTGAGCACCTTCAAGTTGCTCACGAAACGAGGCGAGATCGTGGTGATGGTCTCCGTTTGACATCGAGTTCTTTTCTCTTTTCGGGCTGGTTACCGGTGACAGGTCGAACAGCTCGTCATTACTTCCTTGCTCTGCAACTTGTACTGACTGGCAAGCTTTGGACCTTCGGTCGCCTGGTTGAAACCTTCAGGCGGCCATTCCATCTCAAAAACCTTGTCACGCGGGCGAATGAAGTTCTCGGGATTGCGATGACACTGCAGACACCACTCCATTTGCAAAGAAGAGACCTGCCATGTCTGAGGCATCTGATCGATTCGACCGTGACAGGTCGAACACCCGATACCCTTGTTCACGTGAATACTGTGATTGAAATAGACGAAATCAGGCAGGTCGTGAACCCGCGTCCACTGGAGCGGTGTGCCGGTGCGCCAGCTCTCGCGAACTGGCTCAAGATACTGACTATCGGCGAAGAGCTGCGAGTGGCAGTTCATACAGGTTTTTGTCGGAGGTATTCCTGCCGAAGCTCCCGTCTCAACTGTCGTATGGCAATACCTGCAATCGATTCCGTCATCGCCGACGTGATGTTTATGCGAGAACTGAACCGGTTGATCCTTGGCCATATACGCCTGGGTGACGTAAGGCGAACGATTGATTTCATTAAGGAGCCAGCCCAGAAAGCCGGCAATAAAGACGCCGCCAAAGATGCTTACTTTGGCAATCGTGTTACTGCTGTGGTGGAAGATCTGCGGCATAGTTCAAGCCCCACCCATTCTCGCTATCCCACCTACTTTGCAAGAGTTTGTCGTGACAACTTCGAGTTTGTGAAATTCTGGATTTGCGATTCTGGATATTTTCATGATTGATTCAGAATTGTCAAGAAACCGGGCATGTAGTACCGCCATTTAGGCGGAATCTTCAGACCTCTCTTAACTAATCTCTGAAGATTCCGCCTAAAGGCGGTACTACATGCCCGGATTCCCTACCGCGAATGTGGAGTAGCGCGGTAGTGCTCCTTCAGTAGGTCGCGGCCGAAGTCTCCGTCGAAATCACGCCAGACGGAGTGGATGTGGTTGGCACTATTCTGAGTGTTGTCGTATTCAATGAGAAATGTCGGTCCCTGCACCCGATAATAATGTGGCTCGCCAACCCCAACCGGACCTGCCCAACCAAAATGAATCTGATCCCAACCGGCAGATCGGAGCTTGCTCAGACGCCCTTCGGCAACATCCGCTGGCATTCTGACCAGGTATTCGCTGATCAGGCTCTCGAGCTTCTTTTTCTGTGCTCCATTCAAACTTGCCATCGCGATTCCCTTGGGTTCCAGCGGGTCCGCCTTACCCTTATTTGCAGTTATGATATCGGGCGGTGCCGCTTTATCGAAAATCGCTGTCGCTTTCTGTTTTTCGTCAAGTGATTCAACCAGGCTTCTCGCCAGGTCTTCTTCAGCAGCAAGTACGCGTAGTCCCTTCTGTGGCCCTTCCTTCACCATCGCCGGATTTGCGCCAAAGAAAGTTGGCGTTGTGGAAATCATTGTGCCGTTGACGACGGTGAAATTCAGCGCCAGATGATGTCCTTCGACGCGCCATCCCCAACTTCCTTTAACGGTTGGCTCGCCAAATATTGAGACAAAATAAAGTTCAGGATCCCGAACCGGTCCGCTCCCCTTCTCGATCTCGCGCAACACCATCTCGAGCCCGATGATGGAATCAACTTTGAGCGCCGCTTTCTGCTGCAGCCCGGTTTTGAGCAAAGCTTTCGCCAGGTCCCGCCCCGACTGGGTCATCTCTTTCAACGGGAGACCCTTGCGCGCGCGCGGAATAAAATGCCAGTTGAGCCGCTCCGCATCATCAAAACTGAAGCTTGCCTTGGCGCGAGCTTCCGGACTGAGGGACGCGAGAAATCGATTCGCGCCTTCAACCATCGCGGCTCCAGATCGAATCTTCTGCGCGTACCAGCCGAAAGCAATCGAGCTGGTGAGTGCGATCACGACTGCTATTCTCACGAGTTTCATTTTGTGCGCACTCTATGCCGGTTGTGATGACAAGTCAACCAGTGAGATAATCCCGAAACTCTGAGACTGGTTCACTGGAATAGACTTCTTGGTGGAGAAATCAATGCGAATCTCGACAGCAACATTCAGACTCATCGTATTCAGTACCCTGATGACTATCGTGAACATTATGGCTTTTGCGCAAGCGGACCCCTTCATGGGCAAATGGGACATTACCGCTGAGTCGAAGGGCACCGAATTTGTCTACTGGCTTGAAGTAAAGATGGAAGATGGAAAGCTTACGGGCTATTTTCTGAATCGTGGAGGGAGCGTTCTCAAACTTCCCGAGATTGCGATCCAGAATGACGAGCTCGTGTTCTCACCTACAACCAATCCGAATTCACCAAAGGTTGTACATCGAGCACGCGTATCGGATGGGAAGCTCCTTGGCAGCGTCGTTCAGGGGGGAACCGAGATGCGCTGGCTTGGCGTACGCCCGCCGGTCTGGGGTGAATACAATGCCAATGGACGCCACAAATACGGCACACCAGTCGAGCTGTTTGATGGAAAATCACTCGACACCTGGGTCGTACAGCACAAGGATAAACCTTCGGGGTGGAGCATCGTTGATGGTGCGATGACAAATGAGCCGAAGGCTAACAATCTGATTTCGAAACATCGCTTTGAAAACTTCAAAATCAATGTCGAGTACAAGCTCGAAAAGAACACCAACAGCGGTGTCTATCTGCGCGGACGTTACGAGCTTCAGGTTCTGGATGATTTTGGCAAACCAACCGCGGCGACGGGCAGCATGGGCCTTTATAGCCGCGTCAAGCCGCTCGTGAACGCAAGTCTTCCTCCGGGTGAATGGCAGTCGATGGAAGCCATCATTGTCGGCAACAGGCTGAGTGTGACCCTCAATGGCAAGAAGATGCACGACAACATCGTCATCGATGGAATCACAGGCGGCGCGCTGGACAGCCGCGAGGGTGATCCCGGACCGATCATGCTTCAGGGAGATCACGAGAAGGTCTGGTATCGCAAAGTCACCGTCACACCAATTCTGAAGTAAGGAACTCAGCGTGAAGTTTTCAAACACTCTGTTTCGATCTGGAATTGTTTTTCTCGCCTCGGCAGTTTGCTTCAGCACGACGCTGACTGGCGCTTCGTTAGAAGCAGTACGAGCTCGCAATCAGGAGCCTCGCCGGAATGTCGCGCGGTTCCTGACCAAGGCCCGAAGCGGTAGCCCGGTTACAGTCGGATTCGTTGGCGGCTCAGTTACCGCTGGTTACGGGCTGAGTGATCCCGGAAAGACTTCCTATCGAAGTCTGGTCATGCAATGGCTGAAGCAGCGGTACGGGCAGACAAAGGTTGCCGAGATCAATGCCTCTGTCGCAGGTGCTGGTTCGAGCTATGCCGCCATGCGTGTGCGGCGGGATTGCATAGCGCACAAGCCCGATCTCGTCGTTGTCGAATTCTCGGCCGATGATGCCGGTGAAAAAGATGACGTCGTGAGGCGTTCACTCGAGGGAGTAGTGCGACAGCTCCTGACAGTTCCTCAACCTCCGGAAATCATGTTTGTCTACGCGCCATATCCGGGCCGCCCCAACACGGTCGAGACGAGTGAGCTTGTCGCGGCCTATTACCGGATTCCCGCCATCCGCATCGAGACAACTCCGGCGATGTGGAAGGACGGATTGTCACTCGGAGAAGATGGAGCGCGCCTCATCGCCAAAGCTGTCACCGATCGTTTTGTTGAGGACGAACGCGCAAACCCGTTACCACCAGTGAAAGTGCTTGCGCCTCCCGCGTTCAGTGATGAGTTGACCTACGGCGAACTTATTCCCTTTGCGCAGCTAAAGCACGACGCTACATGGAAGACTGAAGCCGTATCGGACCGGAGTCTTCCCTCGACGTTGCTCGTTTCTGACAAACCGGGATCGCAGGTCGACACGTTTTTCGAGGGCACAGTTGTCGGTATCGCATTTCGCGCCGGACCTGAAGGCGGAATACTCGAATGTTTGATTGATGGTAAGCCTGCTGCTGCCCCCCTCAATCGAATCGATACCTATGACCCTGCAAACAGACTTTCAACAAGAATCATTGCCGGAGGACTCGGCGGTGGCGAGCATCGGCTGACAATCAAAGTCTTGAGCGAGCGCAACCCGAAAAGTTCCGGTCATCAAACCAGGCTGGGTTACTTGATCGTCGGCGGGCAAAGACCCGAAAGGCTTTAGGCATGGAGTTCAAGCTTCAGCTTGCCACGAGCCGCGAAGCGTGCGAGTCGTTGAGCACGAGTGCCTCTGTCGCTGAACGCTCGCACGCTTCGCGGCTCGTGGCAAGCTGAAGCTTGAACTCCAAACTCTACACTTCCAACACCACCGGGATAATCATCGGCCGCCGCCCGGTCTCCTTCTGAATATATCTCTTCAGCTCCAGCCGGATCTTCTCTTTGATAAGGCTCCAGTCGACGCGTTCTTCGTGAGTTGCCGACGTAACCACCTCGCCCACCAGTGCGCGTGCCTTCGTCATGAAGTAGTCGTTGTCCTCGCCAATTGCCAGGCCTCGCTGCACAACTTCGGGAGCGCTTTCGAGCTCACCAGAAGCCTTGTTGATCGCAACTATGGGAAGAACGATTCCGTCATACGCCAGGTGTTTGCGATCCCTCAGCACAAGATCGTCGATCCTTCCCATCCCTGAGTCGTCGATCAGCGTACGGCCGACGGTGACCTTTGCTGTAACGCCTGCTGAAAGCTCGCTTACTTCGATGACGTCCCCGCTCTCGGCCAGAACAATCCGATCTCTCGGGACACCCCAGCTTCGCGCAGCTTCAGCATGACGATAGAGCTGGCGCGTCTCGCCGTGGATTGGAATCAGCCACTTGGGTCGAACAGCGTCATACATCAATTTCAGATCGCCCTGACGGCCGTGACCCGAGACGTGAATCCGTGCCGTGCCGGAATCGACAACGTGAGCACCTTTCTTGAAAAGGTGGTTCATCATCCGTGAGATCGCTCGCTCGTTGCCTGGAATCTGCCTCGCAGAAAGAACGACAGTGTCGTCCTCGAGCACGCTCGCATCGCGGTGATTATCGACTGCCATTCGCGCGAGCGCCGACATCGGCTCACCCTGACTGCCGGTAACAAGCAGACAAACCTCACTTGCAGGCAGCCTCTTCGCTTCATTCGGCGAAATCACCTGGCCATCTTCGATATCAAGAAAGTTGTTTCTTTGAGCAGTTTCGATATTCCGAATCATGCTCCGCCCGAGGAACGCAACAGAACGGCCGAACTCTGCGGCAAGATCAAAGACGATCTGCAGACGGTGGATACTCGTAGCAAAACACGAAACGATTATTCGTCCTTGTGTCTCTTCAAAGAGCTTCTCAAAGGCCGGGATGACAGACCTTTCAGAGCCTGTTCTTCCCTCGCGCTCGACATTGGTCGAGTCGGCGAGAAGAGCGAGAACTCCTCGATCGCCATAATCTGAAAGCCGCTCGAGATCAATCGCTTTGCCCTGAACCGGCGTCTCATCGACTTTGAAATCACCTGTGTGAATTACAACGCCTTCCGGAGTAGTGATCGCAAGAGCAACACAATCGACAAGGGAATGCGAAACACGGATGAACTCGATATCGAACGACCCGACCGTGAAACTTTCACGCGAAGAGATCGTGTTGAGCTCGACCTGATCGAGTAGTCCGAACTCCTGAAGGCGATTCTCTACAAGTGCGAACGTGAATCGAGTTGCGTAGATCGGTGGATTTGCAATCTGAAGGAGAAAGGGCAGCGCCCCAATGTGATCTTCGTGAGCGTGAGTCAGAACGATGGCGCGCAGCTCGTCTTTATGCTCTTCGACATAACTCAGATCGGGAATGGCGATGTCGGCACCCAGCAGGTCTTCATCGGGAAACATCATGTCCGCAATCGACGATGATCATCTCATCGCCGTAGCGAAACACGGTCATGTTCATTCCGAACTGACCAAGACCACCAAGCGGCGTTATCTGTAAGGATGCCATTATTTGTTTCCGCGAACAGTATACCGTTATCAGCTAGCAACATAACAAGGAAGCTGAACAAACGATTTGCGCCTTGAGGTGCTCTGCCGCTGCCAGGCTCGAGCGCCAAACTTTGGAGTGCGGCGGCTTGGCTGCCGCTTTAGCTCTGCGTCGCAGCTACGAGGCGTATCGGACGACATAAGTCGGTGCCAACGCCACCGCACTCGCAAATTCGGCGCGAAAATGTCCAATCTTCAGCACGCCGGTCGAAGACTGGCGTCTCAGGGCATCAGCAAGTTTTGCAATCTCCGCAATCGAGAGTGTCTCACCTCGACGTCGGAGATCGATGCCTGACTCTTTCTCGATAGCATCGAAGTTCTTGATTTGCTCCAAACCCAATCTCGCGGCACCCGCCTTTAGATTGTTGAGCAGAGTCTTTCTCCGCTGCGAAAAGATGACTTTAGCTGTAGTGATGAAGTAGTCCTCAGATGTGACCTCAACTGCCGGCGCTTCCCTGACTTTCAGTCGAACAACGCTCGAGTAAACTTTCGGTGACGGGCGAAATGCGCTCGGTGGTACGTGAAAGAGGCGGCTGACTTCGCAGTAGAACTGCGTGAAGACCGAGAAATAGCCGTAATCCTTGCCTCCCGGTTCAGCTACCAGCCGATCGACAACCTCGCGTTGAAGCATGAGGACCATCTCGGTGATGCAACCGCGGGCGCTGATCAGACGCTCGATGATGGGGGTTGAAATGTAATATGGAAGATTCGCAACGACGCGAGCCTGTGATTGCGGTTTTATGCTCAGACAGAAGTCGACTTTGAGTGCGTCACTTTCGATGAGCGTGAAATTGTCAGAATCTCCGAAGCGTTCCTTCAGGTATGAAGTGAGTTCACGGTCAAGCTCGATCGCAACGGTTCGGGCTCCACTTTTCAGGAGATCTGCAGTGAGTGCTCCGTGACCTGGGCCGATCTCGATGATCGTTTCACCCGCGACAGGCCGGGCAGCAGCGACAATTCGGTCGAGGTAATTTCGGTCCACCAGAAAGTTCTGCCCGAGACTTCGCTTGGCTTTCACGATGCGTACACAGGATATCCCGTCACTTCCCAGTCTTCTCCACGGCGAATGATCTCAATTTCAGTCAGGTCAATCGCTTCGCTCATCCGATCGATACCGCACCCACCAATCGCAGGAACCGCATCCCTGCCTCCGATAATCCGGGGGGCATAGAAGAAAGTGATCTTGTCAACGAGCCGGCGTTCAAGGAATGCGGCCGCAAGTTCGCTCCCGCCTTCGACAATCAGGCTCGTGATCCGCCGTTGGCCGAGCTCTTCGAGTGCAAGCTCAAGATCTACCTTTCCATCGTGAACAGCCAATCTGCACGATCTCAACCGACGGTACTGGCAGTTCTCTGGGGTTCGCGTGTTCGCTGAAGACAAGCACCGGATTCTCAGCATTCGCCGTTCTAACCAGTTGCGAATCGGCTGGAGTCCGAAGTTCGCTATCGAAAATCACGCGCAGGAGAGGCCGATGTCTTGGAAGACCTGTTCGATCGGTCATCAACGGATCATCGGCAAGAACCGTATTTACTCCGATAGCGATTGCATCATACTCGTGACGCAAGGACTGTGATGCTGCGCGCGCTTCTTCTCCCGTAATCCACTTTGAGTCGCCAGTACGCGTCGCAATCCGACCATCGAGTGAACACGCGAGTTTGAGATGAACGAATGGGCGACCCGAAGTCACAAGCTTGATGTACTTCTCATTGAGACGCGTCGCCTCACGTTCGAAGCCACCGGCGACTACTTCGACCCCGGCTTCGCGCAATGCTGCAAAGCCTCGCCCATTCACCTTCGGGTTCGGATCGACGATCGAAGCGACGACACGAGCAACTCTGGCATCGAGCAACGCCTGGACGCACGGTGGAGTGCGTTTGCCATCGCCTCGATGGCAACACGGCTCGAGGTTCACATAGACCGTCGCTCCCTCGGTTCGAGGACCTGCTTCTTCGAGAGCCCAGACTTCGGCGTGCTTGATATCGAGGAATCGGTGATACCCGCGTCCAACAATCTCGCCATCCTTGACTACAATAGAGCCTACAAGCGGATTGGGACTGACAAGTGATGCACCCTGAGCTGCCAGCTCAAGCGCTATCTGAAGGTATTCGTGATCAGTCAAAGAGACCATCGACGTAGGTCCTGGGATCGAACACTACCAGATCATCCGCTTTCTCGCCGATGCCGCAATAGCGAATCGGAAGATTGAGCTCCTTTGCAATTGCAACGGCGATGCCACCTTTTGCTGTCCCGTCGAGCTTCGTCAGTACGAGACCGGTGACGTCAGCAGCCTTGAGGAACTCACGCGCCTGACTTAGTCCGTTCTGTCCCGTCACCGCATCGATGACGAGCAGCGTTTCGTGAGGAGCTCCCTTCACTTCGCGCGATGCAATCCGCCGCATCTTTTCGAGCTCTGCCATCAGATGTTTCTTGTTGTGCAGCCGCCCTGCGGTATCAACGATCAGCACGTCTGAATTTCTCGCAGCCGCAGCCTTGAGTGAATCGAAGAGCACAGCCGCCGGATCAGTTCCCTGCCGCTGCTGAATCAAAGGCACTCCCGCTCGCTCTGCCCATACAGCCAACTGGTCCGTTGCCGCGGCACGGAACGTATCGGCGGCGCAGATCAGGACATCATTGCCTTCCGCTTTGATTCGCTGCGCCAGTTTGCCGATAGTTGTCGTCTTTCCAGTCCCGTTGACGCCGACAATCAACATTACGTAAGGACGGATGTTATCCGGAACTGTTGATTCAGACGCGACACCTCGTGAGTGCTCAGCCTTGTCGAGTATATCCAGCAGATGTTGTTTGATGACTCGCTTCAACTCATCGACATCCTTGAGCATCTGACGGTTGACCTGCCGGCGGACGTCCTCGATGATCTCCGTCGTTGTCTGCACGCCGATGTCGGCGCTGATCAAGGCTTCTTCGAGCTCATCGAGTGTCGCCGCATCGATTTCCTTCTTGCCTTTGACGACGTCTTCAATTCTCGATGCGAGTGTGTCGCGCGTCGTAACGATTGCGCGCCGGAAGCGGCGAAGGAAGATCTCGTCGTCTGGAAGTTCAGGCTCTGCAGGAGTCGGGTGCTGAGTGCTGAGTGCTGGGTGCTGAGTGCTGGGTGCTGAGTTGCACAGGTTCGGGCTCAGGCTCAGGCTCAGACGCGGGGAGCGCTTCGATCGGCTGCACCTCCGGCGTTTCTTCTACTTGTCTCCTCAAGCGGAGTGTTCAATCCGAGCGATATGAAATCGCTTCCACTTTTTCTTTTCCAGAACAATCCCATCTATAAAAACACCTCGTTTTGATCAGTGATCGATGCCGCTCCTCCGGAGCTCAATCGACAATCTCTGATATCTCTATAAACATCTGGCTCCTCCGGAGCCAATTCGCGACTGTGTCGATTGATTCCGCGACATGTGCCACTTCGACACTGTGGCCGATTCCGGCTCCGGAGGAGCCAGATGTTTATAGAAACAGAAAGAATCATCAATTCAGCTCCGGAGGAGCGGCATAACCTAATGCTTGAACTCCGTACTTTTCATCCTTTGGAAAACGTGTGAGCAAGAGAATGGCAAAGAGGGGAAGAAGGCTTACAACTGTCAGGGCTCGCGCGAAACCGACAGAGGTGCTGAGCACACCAGCGAGCGGTGCACAAAGCGCGCCAGCTCCCCATGCAAAACCCATCATCAGTGCTGAGACTGTGCTCGCTCCTCCGGGCACGAGACGCTGCGCCATCACCACATTCACCGGAACGCCGACGTTAAGAAACGTACCGCCTATCGCAAGCAACACGTAGCTGAGCGAGCCTTGCATTGTAAGCGCGCCCGCAAGCAACGGTACTGACAGCCCGAGCGAGATCATGCTGACTCGCCTCGAACCCCATCGATCAGCAAGTGTTCCGCCGAAGAGTCCACCGATACCACCGAAGAATATGAAGCCGGAAAGCACCCAGCCGATTCCCGTCAGAGACATTCCCCGCTCATTCAATAGAAATGGCAGATATGTCTGGATACTGACGTGAACCGCAGATCGAAGGACTACAGCAAAGTAAAGCGCCAGTAGTGGCGCAAACACCGCTTTCAATGTGTGATGGAGAGGTTGTGCGTCAATGTGCCCCGACGAATCGAGCGGCGGACAGTATTTCAGCAGGAACACCCACATGACGAGGCCAGGCACTACTGCGATATAGCTCCTCTCGAACCCAAAGATTGCAACGATGGATGTGATGAGCACCGGACCAAGCGCAACCCCAACCGTGCCCGCCGATGAGAATATCGACATCGTCGTCGCGCGTGCCCGCTCGGTGGCACTGCTCACAATTGCAGCGCTCTGAGGATGAAATGAACCGATTCCGATGCCGCCAAGTATGATGCATGCGAGTAAGCCACCGAGCGAGTCGACGAGCCCGATCATTGAAAGACAGACTGCGGCCACGAGCGGACCATAGACAGACATCGATCTCTTAAAGTAGCGATCGGAGATCATCCCATAAACCGGCTGCATCAAAGATGACGCGATCATCATCGTCGGAATAAGCATTCCTGCCTGCACCGCCGTCAGTTTGAGTCTGAGAGTGAGCATCGGCAGCAAGGGCAGAAGAAAGCTCGAATACGCATCCGTTACAAGGTGCGCAAGCGAAAGCAGCAATGTTGTAGAGCGAGCGCGCTGGTGACTCATCGCTCCCTCTCCCTCGAAGCGCTTACCAAAGCCTCGAAGATCGCACGCGAGAATGTGTTCCGTTCCCATCCGGCCTCAGGATGCCATTCGACGCCAAGCAGAAAACGGTCGCTTCGCACGTCTTCAACTGCTTCAATCACACCGTCGGCGGCCTTTGCTGTCACTTTCAGGTTCTTTCCCAGATCCTTGATCGCCTGGTGATGTGTGCTGTTGACGCGAGCTTCGGTTCCGCCGGCCAACCGCGCCAGCATCGAACCTTCAGCGATTTCTATTCGGTGAGATGGACGGTCAACGGGCGGTCCCTGCTCGTGTTTGAGCGAACCAGGTATTTGCGAACCGATGTCCTGATAGAGCGTTCCCCTCGAGAAACATTCAGTGACTGAATACCAAAGCAGATCGCGAGCAATGGCAGCCTCTGTGTTTCGATGTAGTCGAGGAGAGCAAGATCAGTCTGATCGCGCTCAGGAGTTACCGGGCCTAGCCGGGGGTGCGGCTCCTCACCGTAAAGCGCAGGATCGAGATCACTCGCGCTTCCGGAAAGGACGACCGCGTCTAGCGACGCAGCAATCGGCAAAAGCACCTCGGAATCACTCAGAAGCGGCAGATAGACGGGCGCACCCCCTGCTGCGGCCACTGCCTCTGCATAGAAGCGACGGAGATAGAAAGTGTTGTCCTTGAGATCGAGCCGGGTAGTGATCCCGACAAGAGGACGCGAGAGGGGTTTACTACTCATAACTCAACGCGTCGATCGGGTCCTGTCGCGCAGCGCGAAGCGCGGGGTATAAAGCGCCTATCGCGCCACTCAGGAGTCCTGCAATTGCGGCGTAGGCTACATAGTTCAGCTCGATATCGATCTTCCAATCCTGAAAACGAACCAGGAAGAATCGCGCCAGCCAATGACGCTGCCAATCCTGATGCAACTCCAAGGAGGGCGATCAGCAACGCTTCCTTTACAAAAACTCCTGCGATAAACGACTTCGACGCCCCGAGCGATTTGAGAATGCCGATCTGTCGCGTGCGCTCGGTAACTGTCGTGTACATCGTTAAGAGGATGACAAGCACGCTGATTATCGCGGCAAGGATCGCGACAACATTGAGGAATACATTGAAGCCGCTGTATCCGGTCGCATAGAGCTCAGGCAGGTCTCTTGTGAAGAGAATCTTCACATCGGGGAATCTGTCTACTATTCGTCTCGCGACAATCTCCTGCTCCGCAGAGTTTGCGCACCTCACAAAGATCATTGAGCACTTGCCCTCTGCGCCGAGCGCCTCCTGCATTGTTTTCAAGGGCACTTTTATTCGCGCACTACTCTCCGGTTCGTAGATTCCGACAATTGTGAATTCGCGATCGAGGCCGCTTATCTTATCGCCAGGTTTCAGCTTCTTCTCCGTAGACATCTTGATGTCCATGATGGCGAAATCACCCTCGGAAGGAAGTTTATCACCCTGCGTTACTCTAAGATTGGTTGCCACCGTGAATTCGTCGAAGTTGATGCCATCGATTTGGCGAAGCCCGAGACCCTTGTCACCCTTGAGCTCGAGATTCTGTCCCACTGCAGCCACTGCCCGCACGCCTTCGATCCCTCGGATCTCGTCTGCCATCTTCGCAGAAAGATTCATGTCGGCTGATCCCATTCCGATTCCCTGTCCCTGACCCGTAACCATGATCTCGACACCGATCTGAGCATCTCGCTGTCCTTTGTCACGCAACGCACCTCGTACCAGCCCAACTGTCATAACGACCAGGAACACACCCACCGCAACGCCGATAACACTCGCGACCGTTCTACCCGGGTGATGCGTGAGATTTGATGCGACGAGATTGTTCATTGGGATTGGGTATGGAGTTCAAGCTTCAGCTTGCTGCAAGCTGAGCTTGAACTCGTACTCAAGAATTCTTCAAAAGCCTCTCGATAACCTGAGGTGCCATCGCAAGGGTTTCGTCGAGCTTCTCTGGAAGAACGCCACCTTCTGCAAGGTCTGGCTTTCCGCCTCCACGTCCGCCTCCAATTGCGGTCAATTCTTTGATCACACGCCCTGCCTGTATCTTTCCCACGGCTTCGCGTGAAACCATTACAAGCACCGACGCCGCCCCTCCGTTTGACTCTCCGAGGACTACCACACCAGGAGCGACGCGTCGCGACAGGGTATCGGCAAGCTGGCGGCGACCATCTCGTCCAAGCTGCTCGACCGACTTTCGCACGAGCACGTTCAGCCCTTCGACTGTCGTTATCTTTTCTTCAGACCCGACTCCGCCGCCCTGAGCGAGTTTCAGTCTGAGCCGTTCGATCTCTTTCTGTTGGTCCTTGACCTGAACCTGGAGACGCTCTACCTCTTCCGGCACTCGTACTGGATTCGTGTTCAAACGCGAAGCCACCTCGCCCAGCAGGTGTTCGGACTTCTGGAACCTCTCGATGGCTCCTTTTCCAGTAACTGCTTCTATCCGCCGTGTACCGGAGGCGATCGACGAGTCTGAGATGATCTTCAACAGGCCAATATCTCCGGTCGCATCGACGTGAGTTCCACCACAAAGCTCGGTTGAGAATCCTGGCACGTTTACAACGCGCACGCGATCGGTGTATTTCTCCCCAAAGAGCGCCATTGCGCCTTTTGAGAGAGCTTCATCGAGCTCCATTTCAACCTTTGATACAGCCTGATTCTTGAGAATCTCGTCGTTGACCAGACGTTCGATCTCTTCGATCTCATTGCCGGTTAGTGGAGCAAAATGCGTGTAGTCGAAACGCAGCCGGTCCGGAGCAACCAGTGATCCCGCCTGCTTGACATGCGGGCCGAGGACTTCGCGAAGTGCCGCGTGCAGCAGATGCGTCGCGGTATGATTTGACATCGTGCGAGCGCGCCTGGCCGCGTCTACCTGGGCGTGAATTCGCTCTCCCGTTCGAATTGAACCAAGCTCAACCTCAACCTTATGAACGATCAGTCCACTGACTGGTGATTGAGTATCGAGCACCAGCACGCGCGAGCCATCCGATTCGAGAACGCCTGTATCGCCAATCTGCCCTCCGGATTCGGCATAAAAAGGTGTGCGATCGAGGATCACTTCGCCCCGCTCCCCGGCGCCAAGCGCGTCCACCTGACCATCGCTTTTGAGCAGCGCAACGATTCGGCTCATTGGAAAGCTGGTCGCAGCATAACCGGTAAATTCGCTCGTCAAACGCACAGCGAGATACCCGGTAGACTGGGCTTACCTGTTTCGCTGCCCCGCCCTTCCAGCTCTCCCTGGCTCGTTGACGCTGCTTCTCGAGCTCTCCCTCGAATCCGTCGAGATCCAACCCAACGCCGCGCTGTGCTGCAACGTACTCGATCAGGTCCACCCTCAACCCGTATGTATCGTAAAGCTTGAAAATATCCGCGCCCGAGATGAGCTTAGTTGAAGCCGATGAAGACTTCTTCATCACTGTGTCGAGAAGATTCAGTCCTGCGGCTACGGTCGATGCATAGAGCTGCTCTTCAATAGTCACTACACGATCAATGACTGAACGCGCTTCGCGAAGCTCCGGATAGACATCTCCCATCAGATCAACCACGCGATTTGTGACGAGATTGTAAAAGAGCCCCGTGAACCCGAGGCGGCTTCCGTGCCAGATCGCGCGCCGTATGATCTTTCTGAGCACATAGCCTCGTCGGTCATTCCCCGGAAAAATGCCGTCAGCAATCAGCATAGCTGTTGCCCGCGCGTGATCAGCTATCACTCGATACGAAACACTCGCATCCGATTCATCGAAGACGTAATGCTTGCCCAGCAGCTCAGCGGTAAAATCGATGACCGGTTTGATCAAGTCAGTTTCGAACGTTGACGTGACTCCCTGGAGAACCGCCGTCAGGCGCTCGAGTCCTGCTCCCGTGTCGACCGAAGGCGCCGGAAGTTCCTCGAGCAGATAAGTGGTTGAGTTACCGTCGCCGGCCGGCTTGCGGTTGTATTGCATGAAGACGAGATTCCAGATCTCGACCGTTTCGTCACCGGTGCCGTTGACGTATTCGCGGCGGTTGAATGCCGGATCCTCAGGATTCTCTCCAAGGTAGTAGTGAATTTCAGAGCACGGACCGCAGGGCCCGGTTTCGCCCATCTGCCAGAAATTCTCCTTATCGGCCAAACCTCAGTACCCGTTCTGCCGGTGCACCAACTTCCTGCCAAAGCGCTTCGGCTTCGGTGTCAGCGCCAACCTCTTCGTCGCCCTCGAAGACGGTAAACCACAACCGGGTCGGGTCCATTCCCATCTCATTGACAAGCAGGTCCCAGGCAAACCGGATCGCGTCCCGTTTGAAATAGTCACCAAACGAGAAGTTGCCGAGCATCTCGAAAAACGTGTGATGCCGTGCTGTTTTTCCAACCTCATCCAGGTCGTTGTGTTTACCGCCGGCTCTAACGACACTTCTGCGACGAGGTGGCGCGGTTGTAGTCACGCTTCTCGGTTCCGAGGAATACGTCCTTGAACTGATTCATGCCCGCATTTGTGAAGAGCAAGGTCGGGTCATTAGCCGGCAAAAGCGGCGAAGACTTCACTATTTTGTGGCCGTGCCTCGCAAAATAATTGAGGAAGGCGGCGCGAATCTCGTTTCCAGTCATTAGCTTGCTCCAACAACGGGCGTGCCCGGAGAATCTAAAAAGATCAAGAGTAACGACGCGTTCAGGCTTTGTCAAACACGAGTTGATTTGAGGCTTCGCTGCAGTTTAGAGTGACTATCCATGAAGGATTTCGGGGAGGATTTCGGGCACGATTTCGGGTTCAATCGTCGGGAAATGGCGGTGCTGCGCAAGCTGAACACGCCCTGCAAAAATCCAGCATTTCCTGGATTACGATGTTGCTTACAACAAAGAGATCGACGGCGAAACCTGCCGGTCACCGCGGCGCGTGCTCCGAGATCGTCTTGCTCATTGCGCTGAAGGGGCATATTTTGCCGCGGCTGCGCTTCGAGTTCATGGTTTTCCACCCTTGATTGTTGACCTGGTCGCCGTCCGTGACGACGATCATCTCCTGGCTGTCTTACAAGCAACACAATCGGTGGGGGGCGATAGCCAAGTCCAACTATTCGGGTCTACGCTACCGCGAACCCGTCTATCGAAGCATTCGCGAGCTTGTAATGTCTTATTTTGCACACTATTACAATCCTGAAGGGGAAATGACTCTGAGAGCGTTTTCAAAGGCCGTCAATATCAAACGCTTTGATCCGATCGACTGGATGATCACGGAAGATGATCTCTTTCTGATTGGTGATTATTTCCACACCGTCCCTCACCAGCAGATACTCGAACCTGGCCAGACCCGGCGCCGAATGCGGCTCGACAAGCGGCTCTTTGATGCGGGGCTTGTCGGCGCCGTGACCAGCTGATCATTAGTCCCTCCTAAGCTCGCACTACAATTAGGGATAAATAATTAGAAACGAGCAAAACTCCGAGCAGAATTTTGCATCTGAGATTCGAACACGAACGTTCAAGAGCATGAACTTCAAGCATCGCCTCCTCGGACAGGCTTACAGAGGGGGTAAAGCTTAGATTCAGCTTAAACAAGCAGGTCTGGAGGGCCGGATTTTAGGTTCTGGCTCTGGAATTGCTAGAAAGTATAAAAGATACGTTCAAAGAAAACGTGCAGGAACCGTAACGAACAAGAACGCTGAACCTGGTTCATTAATTGATTGAACAATCGATTAAGTTTCGACATCTAGGGGGATTGGGGATGAAACTGGCAAACGATACAATAAAGATGCTTGAGGGCTTGTCTAAGGATAAGCGAAACAAGGTTGAGGCGGTCGTGCGCAGACACGTCGAGGCATGTCTTAAGAACGGTTTTCCGCCTGAGAATATCGATCGTGTCTATCTTGAAGCGGCAGAGATTGTCGACCTGGAGGTTCTTTTTCCGGAACCGACGGTCGAGGAAGTGCGGGACTGGGAGCCGGCTCGCCACTATGATCAGTATGTGAGCCCTAAGGCAGCTTAAGTTAGGGCGCGAGAAAAACTCACCTTTTCGTTCTAATCGGGGACGCGGTTATTTGTGACCGCGTCCCCGAATTTGCATGAGGGTCAGGGCAGGGGTCAGGATCAGGAGAGGATTTGTCATTTGCAGAATTGCAGATTTGAGATTTGTCATTTTTCGTAGCATTCGCCGCTGAGCAAATGACAAATTCTCAGATCTCAAACTCTGATCCTCTCTGATCCTCTGACCCCTGATCCCTGGTTCCGGATTCGACAACGAAAGCCTGGCTCAAGTATAATCCGACGTTCATCTTGACCCGCATTCGAGGAGTTTTCATAGTGAAGAGAATCCGCAACTTATTTCTTTGTGCGGCGGCCTGTCTCACGGCCACTGCAGTTCCGGCGCTCGCCCAGAACGATGAAATCGCGCTCATCCCGGTGACTGAACTTACCAACTCAAACGGTGCCACCATTCACGGCGTGAGCTACGATGGACGGCGGATCGTTTTCGAGTCCAACAACAACTACACCGGCGAGAATGCCGACGCGAACTTCGAGAATCTTCGTCTATGATGCTGATACGCGGCTATTTATTCAGGTAACAAAGACCGAGAATCTGAAGGACCCGGCAGATGCAACCAAAATCACACTCAACGTCTCGAACAGGGTTCCGAGGATCAGCGGTGACGGGACCGTTATTGTTTTCTCGTCCAATGCCACGCTGACAGCAGCAGCCAACGATGACGGTAACCAGGAGATATACATTGCTCGGCTTCCGCGCGGATCGGAGACTCCTTCCTTCGTGCGAATCACGGATACGACCTCGAATTTCGATGGGGACGTAGTTAAAGAAATCTTCACTAACTTTTCACCTAACGTAAATGCGGACGGATCAGTCATCGTCTTCACGTCGTCCCGAAGGCTGTTTCGCGCTCTTGAAAACGGAACGGCGCAATTCAGTGCATCACTCGAGGGACCAAACCGAGACCAGGCACCGGATGGCAACGGCGAAATATTCATCTATAACATTCCCGGAAGGCAGTACAAGCAAGTCACCGTGTCTCGGGATGTTGACGCCACAGAGAATTTCGTGGTTAAGGGGTTCAATGATTTCGCATCCTTGAGTGGAAACGGCCAGATTCTTGTCTTTCTTCTCAGGATTCAATTATCCGGGTGCGAACGCTGGAAACAATGCGGATTTCAACGGTGAGATATTCGTCTTCAGAGTGCAGGATGCTGCGAATACGTTCCGGCAACTGACCGCAACAACAGGCACCGCTGCTACTCCGCCAAGTGCACCGGTCAATCCCCTCGCCTCCTTCATCCGCCCTCTTGATTTCGCAGGAACGTGGCTCGTTTTTGAGTCGGCCGGAGATTTCGCTGGGATGAATGCAGACAAGACACGGGAGATATTTCTGGCCAATCTGGCAGGCGGACAGCCTGTTTTCCGGCAGGTTACGAATCAAGCCACGTTCGATTTAACAAAGAACGACTTTAGTTTTCTCCCGAGCATCAACGGGGCGGGAACCTTTGTCACGTTTGCTTCGACACTCAATCTTGTACCGACGACGCCGAGCGCGGTCGCGACCGACAACGCGGATGGCAGTCGCGATCTTTTCCGTTACGACATTGCCGCCTCGACCGCAACGACTCCCGTATTCAAGCAATTGACTTTCACTTCTCCTGCAACTTTCCTCGAGGACCAGCGTTTCAACACGAGCTTTGCATTTGCGGACAACTCTGGGCAGCGAATCAGCTTTAACTATATTTCATCGCTTCTCGCGCCGAATTCTTCTTTCGCGAGTGAGATATTTCAGCTCTTGATCATTCCCGTTACGAGCACTAACGCTCAAGCTGTAACCCGACGAACGGCGCCAGCTTCGATCCGGCGCAGGTTGCGCGCGATTCAATGGCGTCGGCCTTTGGCACAATGCTCTCGAACTCGGTGGCCTCGACTCCAACCGCAAACCTTCCTTTTGAACTCGACGGTGTTCGAGTCATTGTCTCAGGAGTGGTTGCGACGCCTGCTCTATGTTTCGCCCGGGGCAGGTCAATTTTATTCTCCCGGCAATCATAGCTAACTCGGATACAGCCAGCGTGAAGATCATCAATAACGGAGTCCGATCTTCAGGTATGGCAAAGGTTGTGACTGCTGCACCGGGAATTCTCGTTGCCACAACGGGACAGGCAGCCGCTATCATGCGGAGAAGTTCTCGATATGCAATTTGTCGTTACTGAACAGCCCTGCAATGCCAGTACAGAGACTCAGACTCGCTATCCTGATTATTTTCGGAACGGGCTGGAGGGGCGGAGGGGCCACGACGACGGTGATGCTTGGGGAGGAGACTCTGACACCCGTTTTTGCTGGAGCTCAGGGACGAGTTTACGGGTTTGGATCAGATCAACCTGGCGATTCCTGCCTCGGCGATGGGCAAAGGGATGCTCCCATCAAAGTCACATCCGGCACCATTGTCAGCAACACTGCTACGGTCAATATCCAAGATGAGTTCGGTTAGTTCAAGCTTTAGCCTCGCCGGCAAGCTAAAGCTTGAACTCCGTACGCAGCTTCACTTCCAGTGCGACAGCCTCGCTCAACCAATGTTGCAACATCTGGCCAGTCTTCCCTCGGCCGCATAAGCGTAAGCACCTCCGTCCGGCCTGGGCCGAATGGCGCCAACGCTGAGCGAAGCGAGGCGTCGAGTTATTGACAAAGACAGTCAGAACAGGCACGCCAAGAGCCGCAGCAATATGTTGACCTGCTGAATCGTAACCAATATAAAGGTCACTTGCGGCAATCAGACCTGCAAGCGCCCCCGATTCCTCCATGCCATATCAGCACATCGACACCAGCATCCGTGAATTCAAGAGGACTGGTTTCGGAAGCCTTCGCAACGACCAAACCTCCCTCACCAAGATTCGCAGTAATCTCGGCTACGAGCTAGGCTTCGTCGATTGTGCTTCCCTCATCGATCACGAGATTCGATCCTTTCGAAATGGCCTGAAGGAGCAGTTTCTCAAAATCGCTCGACACTCGCTTATTCTCGTTACCGCCAACACCAAAACTAACGACAGTGACACGCTTGTTTTCAGTTCCTCTGAGCGTTTCGATAATGCACGCCCGGTGTCGAGTTTATTCGTCGGCGGAGCGACCCATGGAAAAGCAACACAAGCTGACTGTTTACCTTTAGCAGAGGTTGAATCGAACCAGATCGATGCTAGCTCGCCCAGGCTTTCCGTTCCCCTTCGAACCGAAACTTCGCGTCTCGAAGTGAAAGTAACTTTGGTCGGCTCCGAGCGGAAGCAGACCGAGCTGGGTCAATCGAGAATCAGGATCGATGATTGCGAACTCAGCGTCATCGAGACCCAACCGTCTCGTCTTGAATCACCTCGAATCAGATTGAGCCAGCTACTTAAGCCGGGCACCAACTGTTCCACCGCGCTGATAGCCTATGTCGCGCAGACGAAGCAGCCTGTCTCCGCCGAAAATATCTCTGAGCTTGTGTTCCGGACCGAGCAGAACCTGTGAAGCGTGAGGCGCGATCGCGCGCATCTTTTTCATAAGCACGCTCGTAAGTGCCACATCTGCGCCAATCGTTACTCGAGAAAGAAAAATTGCTTTACGCAGGCGGTCAGGATTGACGTCCGGAGAGGCCTCGCGAACTCTGGCGCGGCGGGCCAGAAGCGAAGCCTCCGTGGCGATACCGAGCGATGAAAGCATCTCATCAATCTCTTTCCCGCTTGCATCACGCCGGAAGAAATCTATTACCTGCGCCATTACCAGATCATAGGCTTGAGCGGATCGCGGATCGAACGAGTCATTCAAGGGTTCGATGAGGTGCGTGAACAGAGCTGACGCGGCTTGAGCACCAGGTTCGGAGTCCGGGGCCGAAGCCAACCGGCAAAGCCTGTTGATTGCGTCGCGATCATATTGACCATAGCGCCGCCATCCCGAAAGAAAGTCTTCGGCAAATTGCTCAGGTCTGTCGACAGTCTCCATCGTAGAAGAACGTACGATACACTACCTCGAAAGCGCTTCGCGAGAGCTTCCAGCGCTGTTCTTGACAGACCATTGAGGCGTTGCTAGACTCCCGAGACTTCCGACACGTTGATCATCATAATGACCACCTCAATATCTCACGAGAAGCCGCGAAGAACGCGAAGAGGAGGAGCTCTCCTAACTGAAGGCCAATTCTTGTTTCTTATCAAAAAAGGAGTCTTGTCTTAATGCCTGTATTCAATGGATCTCCGACCCCCGGAGAGGGGCAGGCGGTGAAGGTCAACGATGGGAAACTTCAGGTTCCCGACAATCCGATCATTCCCTTCATCGAGGGTGATGGTACAGGACCCGACATCTGGCGAGCGTCGCGACGCGTTTTCGATGCAGCCGTTGAGAAAGCGTACAGCGGCAAACGCCGGATCGTGTGGTACGAGATTTTCGCTGGTGATAAATCCTACAAACTCTTCAGTGAATGGCTTCCCAAGGGAACGCTCGATGCGATCCAGCATTTTGGCGTGGCAATCAAAGGTCCGCTGACGACTCCGGTCGGTGGCGGTATTCGCTCGCTCAACGTAACGCTGCGCCAGGTGTTGGACCTTTACGCCTGCGTCAGGCCGGTTCGTTATTTTGAAGGCGTTCCCGCGCCAGTCAAAGATCCCGGGAAGCTCGATGTTGTCATCTTTCGCGAGAATACTGAAGATGTTTACGCGGGCATAGAGTTCCAGGAAGGATCTGATCGCGCCAAGAAACTAATCGCGTATCTGAGTGATTTCGGCTATGAGATCAATTCTGATTCAGGCATTGGCGTAAAACCGATTTCAGCAACTGCCACCAAGAATCTGGTGCGTCGTGCTATCAAGTATGCAGTCTTGCACAATCGCAAGGTCGTGACGCTCGTCCACAAGGGCAACATCATGAAATATACTGAGGGAGCCTTTAGGGATTGGGGATACGAGCTTGCAAGGACCGAGTTTCGCGACAAGATAGTCACTGAAGCTGAAGTTACGAAGGAGCATGGCGGCACAACTCCCGAGGGCAAGATTGTGATCAACGACCGCATCGCGGACTCGATGTTTCAGCAATTGCTGCTGCGTCCCGATGAGTATTCTGTGCTCGCCACTCCGAATCTGAATGGCGACTACATCTCCGACGCTTGCGCGGCGCAGGTTGGCGGGCTTGGAATGGCCCCAGGGGCAAATATCGGTGACAATTCCGCGGTTTTTGAAGCTACGCACGGTACTGCGCCCAAATATGCGAACCAGGACGTAATTAATCCTTCGTCTGTCATTCTTTCCGGGGTGATGATGCTCGAACATCTCGGATGGGACGAAGCCGGGAAGTTGATCACTGACGGTATCGTCAAAACGATTGCTCAAAAGAAAGTGACGTACGATCTCGCGCGCCTCATGGAAGGCGCGAACAAGGTTAAGACAAGCGAGTTCGCCGACGCAATCATCGAAAACATGGGCTCGTAGTACCGCCTTCGGGCGGAATTTTCTGCCTTTGCACTTGTAATTCTTCGGAGGATAAATGGGACGCAAGAAGATCACGGTAGTGGGCGCGGGAAATGTTGGCGCCACGACCGCACACTGGCTGGTGTCGAAAGAGCTCGGCGATGTTGTTCTCGTCGATATCATCGAAGGAATGCCGCAGGGCAAGGCGCTGGACCTTGCAGAAGCCGGACCGGTCGAAGGCTATGACAGCCGGCTGATCGGGACGAACGGATACCGCGAAACCGCCAACTCGGACATTGTTGTTATTACTTCGGGAATAGCACGCAAGCCCGGAATGAGCCGGGACGATCTTCTCAATACGAACGCCGGCATAGTGTCGAGCGTGACAAGCGAGATTGTTCGCCACTCTCCGAACACGATTCTTATCATAGTCTCGAACCCTCTCGATGCCATGTGCCAGGTCGCATTCAAGAAATCGGGCCTGCCAAAGAATCGTGTCATCGGCATGGCTGGAATTCTCGATTCGGCACGTATGCGGACTTTTCTGGCAGAAGCATTGAATGTCTCTGTTGAGAACGTGAGTGCATTCGTCCTCGGCGGCCATGGTGACACGATGGTTCCGCTTCCGCGGTACTCGACCTGTGCGGGTATTCCCATCACCGAGCTGCTTGCGAAGGACGTACTGGATAAGATTGTCGATCGCACGCGCAACGGCGGGGCTGAGATCGTAAGTCTGCTCAAGACTGGTTCTGCCTACTACGCTCCATCCGCTGCAGCTGTCGAGATGGTCGAGGCCATACTGCTCGACAAGAAGAAGATTCTCCCGTGCGCCGCCTATCTCGAGGGCGAGTATGGTATCAATGGACTCTTTGTCGGTGTACCCGTCAAACTTGGAGCGTCAGGCATCGAAGAGATCATTCAAATCAATCTGACAACAGAGGAAAGGGCCGCTTTACAAAAATCCGCAGCAGCGGTCCAGGAGCTTGTCAACGTGTTGAAAGTATAAGCAACAAGTCCCGTTATCGGGCTGCCGCAACCTGGTTTCTCTGGCAATCGTCGGGAAGACAGGTTGCGGCAGTTGCATTTTTCAGGTATTCCGGCAATATCTCGCGATAGAGGATCATCAAAGTGAGCGACCAGAAGGACCTTTCAGGAAAAGACAAGATTGTTAGTGACCTTCGAACCCTGGAGTACGAGTTGAATATCGAGCTGCCGCGAGCACTGCGCATCGCGGCTTCTCACGGCGACCTCTCCGAGAATGCTGAGTACAAGTCTGCGCGCGAGCGCCAGGACTTTGTGCGCGCCCGCGTCCGTCAGCTGCAGCAGCAACTCGCCAAACTCGCGAGCATCGACATCAGCCGGCTTCCCCACGACCGCGCTTCCTATGGCTCGACGGTCGTGCTCAAGGACATCGATCGAGGCTCAGAGGTAACATACCGCCTTGTCACGGCGGAAGAAGCGGATATCGAACAGGGATTGATCTCGACCTCTTCTCCCATCGGACAAAGCCTGTTGAACAAACAGGAAGGCGATGAAGTCAAAGTCAGCACGCCCTCGGGAGCCCGGTCATTCGAAGTAATCACGCTGACAACCATCCACGACGAAGAGTAAGGTACTTTGTACCGCCTTCAGGCGGAACCTTGCATCCCAGAGTCATCGAATCGAAGATTCCGCCTGAAGTTCTTCAAGTCCCGACCATTTGAAAACACCCCTCCCGGATGATAAAATTTCATATTTGGATGGCGTAAAAGGAGAGGAACTTGCCCCCGGAAAAGTTGCGATCGTCCTTAAGCGATTGTTGAGGTTAGGGGTTCTGGCGGTCGTTTTCGCTTTTAGCGCAACGTTTGTGATGTACTTTGCGTTGCGCGGCCGAACGGTCGAAGTACCTGATGTGGTTGGACAAACTGCATCTGACGCCGAAGAGATACTTGACGATTTTGGATTGCGGATGCAGATCAGAACCCGGACGCACAGTGAAAAGTATCCGGAAAAATCGGTGACTGATCAAATTCCCGCACCCGGGACGGCCGTTAAGACTGGCCAGTTGGTGCGGGTCACTCTAAGCCTTGGGACGGTTCATCAGCGTCCAGGGCAGCAGTACAAGGGAAAAGATAACCTAGCGTTGGATTTGTACCGGCACGGAATGGTTGATATCGCGCCTTCGATACTCTCGGCAGACTTCACACGCCTCGGCGAACAGATTGCCTCGGTCGAACGTGGCGGCGCATCGTATGTCCATGTAGACGTCATGGACGGACATTTTGTACCCAACATCACGATTGGCCCGTTTATCGTCAAGTGGGTTCGTAAGTGCACGACGTTGCCGATCGATGTTCACCTGATGATCGAGAATCCCGATCTTTTCATCGGTGAGTTCGCCCGGGCTGGAGCCAATCTGATCTCAATTCATCCTGAAGCAACGTATCATGTCCATCGTACTGTTAAGTTGATACAGAGTACCGGATGCCGTGCAGGAGTTGTGCTCAATCCGGCAACTCCACTTGGGGCTGTCGAAGAAGTGATTGCAGACGTGGATTACGTGCTGGTGATGTCGGTAAACCCGGGTTTCGGCGGGCAAGAATTCATCACTTCCTCGTTCGATAAGGTAAGGAGACTTAGCGCGCTGATTCGTTCGCGCGGTTCGCAAGCTAAGATAGAGATTGATGGAGGCATAGGTCCTGACAATGCCTCTGAGGTAGTAGCTGCTGGAGCGGAGATACTTGTCGCTGATCCGCAATTTTTAATACTCCCGATCCGGCAGAAGCCGTGCGCTCGCTGGGACGAGCCGCCAATCAGATGGCGCACGCCTGAGAATAGGAGTTTCTAATATGCATCGTGTTTTGGTTGGAATCTGCTGCATGACTCTGCTTGTAATGCTGACAGCTTGTGGCCCCAAGAATAAGGTCGCAAGTGACGACGTGCGGCCGGGTCGGGATAAAGAACTCTATGAGGACGCAATGACGAAGTTGCGCAAAGGGCGCTACGACGAATCGCGCCTCATGCTGAACGTAGTCATCACAAGCTATCCTGACAGCGAGTATCTGCCACTGGCAAAGCTCGCGATAGCTGATTCCTTTTACAAGGAAGGTGGTTCATCGGCTCTTGAACAGTCGATCGGGGGCTACAAGGATTTCGCGCAATACTTCCCTACGCATCCGATGAACTGCCACGTAAAACTAAAGATCGCTCACGCCTACATGCGTCAGATGAACGCATTCAATCGCGATGCTTCGAAAGCGCGACAGGCTGAGTTTCAACTTCATGCAACACTTCAAACTTGCCAGACAACAGAGTCAAGGCCGAAATCGAGCAGAACCTGAAACAGGTTCAGCAGGTACTTGGACTTCACGAGCTCGACATCGCGCGCTTCTACATCGCGAACCGGCAGGCCTACAAGGCTGCCGAAGGGCGCCTGACAGACATCGTAAAGAACTATCCATTCTTCACCTATCGCGAGAAGCGCTTTATCTGCTCGGCGTCTCACGCATCGAGCAGGAGCAGCCCGAGGAGGCTGCTGTGGCATTCGCAGAACTGGTTGAAAGTCCCGAACAGCGAATACGTTGACCGTGCAAAAGAGTACCTCGAGAAGCTGGGCAAGCCG